>CAVRDM010000018.1:0-101842 GCA_963719845.1 uncultured Acidobacteriota bacterium
CAGCCAACTGCACGGCAACCGTCAGAAAAGCAGCCAACCATAATCGCTCGCTCGAAGGCCAGCGCCAGCAAGGGGGCCGCCAAGGCGGCGGGCAGAACGTCCTCGTCTCGTCGCGACAAGTCGTACTACAGAAGCGGCGGCGGGAGCGGGGCCGGGAGAAGTTCCTCCGAAGCGAATACTGCAGCAGGTGCAAGTGCGTTAAAGGCGGCGGCGCTGAAGTCCGCGGGGATTGGAGCGCCGGTGATTCCGCGCGGCTCGACGGTGCTGCAGGTGGCCGCAGTGGCGCGGCAAGCGGATGCCGTGGCGCTGGCGCAGGCTTTGCAAAAAAAGAAGTTTCCGGCGTTTGTGACTCCGCCCGATGGCGACCATTTTTATCGCGTGCGGGTGGGGCCCTATGTGGATGCCCAGTTGGCGAATGGGGCTCGGGAAAAGCTCGAGGAGCAGGGGTTCAAGATCATGGTCACGCGATGAGTGGTGCTTCCACACTTTTCCACGCTAATGTTTCTGCAGGCGATGAGGCACGTCGTGCGCCGTTGAATGGAAGGTCGCGTGGGCGTCGATCGCCAGAGGCGAGTGGCAGTTCGCGAGTGGCGATGGACTCAAGATAGAATATCAGGGTGATCGCTCGTTTGCGCGCGTGGCGCCCGGTGCTCGCCCTGTTGGCCGGGTTGGCGCTCGCGCTCGCGTTTCCCAATTACAATGTGCCGCTGGTGGGCTGGCTGTCGGCCGCGGGATTGATTTTCGCCGTTCTGGGCGCGGGTCTGTGGGAGGCGGCGCTTTGCGGATTTGCGTACGGGGTGGCGTTCTACGCGTTTTCGATCCCGTGGATTTATACGGTGATGCGGCATTACGGGCCGCTGCCGGTGTGGCAGGCCGCGGGTGTATTGGCGCTGCTCGTGATACAGCAAGCACTTGTAAATATGGCTTTTTCCGTGCCCGTGGCGTGGATGGCGCGGCGCAGCGTCGATCAGCGAGGAACGGATCGCGCGCTGGTGGCGGCCCCGTTTCTGTGGGTGGGTTCGGAATTGTTGCGATCGCGGCTGGGCCCGCTCAGCTTCCCGTGGGACCTGCTGGGTTACGTCGCGGCGCACAACCTGGCGCTGGCGCAGGTGGCGTCGGTGACCGGGGTTTACGGGTTGTCTTTTCTGGTGGCGGCGTATGGGGCGCTGCTGGTGTGGTTCTTGCGCGCGGTGTTTGCGTACCCGGCGCCCGCTCCTGCGACGCGCAGGCGGCCCGAGCGGGAGTTGCATTCGCATCCGCTTTCACATCAAAGCGCTGCGGCGGCGGCCTGGCTGGGAGTTACGCTCGCGTTGATCGGCGTAGCGCTATTCGCGCCGCGATGGGTGCCGCAGGCGCAGCCGAGCGCGGTGGCGCACCTGGTGCAGACCAACTTGCCCATGCTCGCCGAATACCCGGCGGATTGGGACGCGCAGCATAGCGGGGACATGGCGCAGATCGAGGCTCTGTCGATCGCCGCGGGCGCTGCCGGTGCTGCGGGCGAGAAGGGGCCCAGCCTGATCGTGTGGCCGGAGGTGCCAGCCCCGTTTTCGATGCAGCGCGCCAACTTCGTGCAGCGCGCCGAACGAATTGCCCGCGGATCTCGCAGCGATTTTCTGGTGGGCGTGATCGACTGGAAGCCGGAGCCAAATGCGGCTGGGAAGTCCGGGCCCGACGCGCATGGCGTCGTGGCGCTTGCGCCTTACAACAGCGCGGCGTTGCTCGACCCTGCCGGCCGCGAGGAATTTCTGTATGATAAGATGCGCCTGGTTCCCTTCAGCGAATACGTGCCGGGGCGCAGTTTCTGGTGGCTGGCGAAGGACCTCACCGCGCTGGCGGCCGATTTTCAGAAGGGCACGCGCTATGCGGTGGGCGATTTGCCGGGAGGGCGCTTCAGCGTCTTTATTTGTTACGAGGCGATATTCCCGGATGAGGTCCGCCGCTTCGTGCGCAACGGCGCCGAGTTGCTGATCAACATTTCGGACGATGGGTGGCTGGGGCGCTCGTCGGGTCCGGCGCAGAGTTTGCTGATGGCGCGGGTGCGCGCGGTGGAAAACCGACGGTGGCTGCTGCGGGATACCAACAACGGCTTCACCGTGTCGGTGGACCCGTACGGGCGCATGGTGGCGAGCATGGCGCCGGATGTGCGCGGCGAGCTGGACGCGCCCTACGGATTTCGCAGCGATTTGACGTTGTATACGCGCTGGGGCGATTGGTTTGCGTGGCTGTCGCTGGCGATCGGCGCTGCTTTAGCGATCAGCCAGGCTGGAAAGGCGCAGTCCCGTGCACCGGCGCAATTGAATCGCGGGAGATAATTCCGGGAAGGATTGGCGAGCAGCCATGATTTTCGAAGACCTAGAGCATCGCTTCAACGAACTGCACCAGCGCATCGACCTCGTGCGGAGTTATCTTTGACGTCCCCCGCCATCGCGAATTGCTTGCCGGTCTCGAGGCCAAAACCTCGCAGCCGGATTTTTGGAGCGATCCCGAAGAGGCTCAGCGCATCCTGCAACAGCGCAAAGCGTCGGAGGAAAAAATCGCCGCCGAAGATAAGCTCACACGCATCGTCAGCGACATCGAGACGTATTTCGATCTGGCGCGGGAGGAGACCGACGCGGCGCAGCGCGAAGCGTCTCTGCGCGAAATCGAGCGCGAAGTCGCCGACGCCGATAAATATATCGGGGAGCTCGAAACCGCCACGCTGCTTTCCGGCGAAAGCGATCGCCTGAACGCCATCGTCACGATCAAGCCGGGGGCCGGCGGCACCGAATCGCAGGACTGGGCGGAGATGCTGCTGCGGATGTACCTGCGCTGGGCGGAGCGCAAGGGGTACCGCTCAACCGTCCTGGATTCGCAGCCCGGCGAGGGCGCGGGGATCAAGTCGGCCACCGTGCGCATCGAAGGCGAAAACGCTTACGGCTTGTTGCACACCGAAACCGGGGTGCACCGGCTGATCCGCATTTCGCCGTTCGATCAGGCCGCGCGGCGGCATACGTCATTTGCTTCCGTGTTCGTCATTCCGGAAATTGACGACCGCATCGAGGTGAACATCAAGCCCGGAAGATTTGAGGATCGACACATTCCGCGCCGGCGGGCACGGCGGGCAAAACGTAAATAAGGTGGAGACCGCGGTGCGCATCACGCATCTGCCGACAGGCATCGTCGTGCAATGCCAGGCGGAGCGCAGCCAGCACAAGAATCGCGAGATGGCCATGAAGCTAATGCGCTCGCGCCTGTACGACCTGGAAATCGAGAAACGCCAGGAGGCGACGCGCAAACTCGACGAATCGAAACTGGATATCAGCTTTGGCAGCCAGATCCGCACCTACACCTGCAGCCGTACCGGCTGATCAAGGACCACCGCACGAAATTCGAGATGGGCGACGTGGACCGCGTGCTCGACGGCGACATCGACCCGTTCATCCGCACGTTTCTTGCTGGCGCGGGCGGGGAAGGCAATCGTTCCCGCAGGCGCGCCGACAGCGGGGCGTCAGAGGAAGAGTAGGCGGTGTCAGTCGCCGCGTGTTCGGCGGAGTGCCAGCGCAGAATTAAGCCGCAATGCGTTGACACAGCTAGGGGCGTATGTTAGCGTTTTCCATCGCGCCGGCGGGCCTGCAATTCGCTAACATGAAACGCGTAAACCGTTGAGTATAAACAGGGTAGAGCCGCCAAGCGGATCCCCGAAGGAGCCACGAGTTTGAGCCAAGACAAGCGCAGGTTTCTGTTTACTTCGGAATCGGTTACCGAAGGACATCCCGACAAAATAGCCGACCAGATTTCCGATGCCGTGCTGGACGCGGTTTTGGCTGAAGACGCCATGGGACGCGTGGCCTGCGAGACGCTGGTGACCACCGGCCTGGCCATGGTTGCAGGAGAGATCACCACCTCCGCCATTCTGGACTACAGCGAAATCGTGCGCGGCGTCATCCGCGACGTGGGCTATAACCGCGCCAAGTATCGGCTTTGACGCCGAGACTTGCGCGGTGATCTCTTCAGTCAAGCGCCAATCGCCGGACATCGCCATGGGCGTGGATACCGGCGGGGCCGGCGACCAGGGGCTGATGTTCGGCTACGCATGCGACGAGACCGACGAATTGATGCCGCTGCCGATCATGCTGGCGCACAAGCTGGTGCGGCGGCTGGCGGAAGTGCGCAAGTCGCGACTGGTGAAGTTTCTGCGGCCCGACGGCAAGTCGCAGGTTACCGTGGAATATGTGAATGGCCGGCCGGCGCGCGTGGATTGCGTGGTGATCTCGACGCAGCACAGCGACGAGGTTTCCAATGCCGAGTTGCACGCGACCGTCATGAACGAGGTGATCCGCCGCGTGATTCCCGAAGCGCTGGTGGACGAACGCACCAAGTACCACATCAATCCGACGGGACGATTCGTGGTCGGGGGGCCGATGGGCGATGCCGGGGTGACGGGCCGCAAGATTATCGTCGATACCTATGGCGGCTTCAGCCGTCACGGCGGCGGAGCTTTTTCAGGCAAGGATCCGACCAAAGTGGACCGTTCGGCGTGCTACATGGCCCGCTACATCGCCAAGAATCTGGTGGCGGCGGGCCTGGCCAAGCGCGTGGAAGTGCAACTGGCCTATGCGATCGGCGTGGCCGAACCGGTTTCCGTTATGGCCGATACGTTCGGCACCGGCACGATTCCCGACGAGCAGATGACCGACCTCATCCGCGCGACATTTTCGCTTACTCCGCGCGGCATCATCGAAAGCCTCGACCTTCGCCGGCCGATCTACCGTGCGACGGCAGCGTACGGCCACTTTGGCCGCACCGAGCCGACCTTCACCTGGGAGCGGTCGGACAAGGCGGAAGCGATCCGCAAGGAAGCGGCGGCAAGACGCACCACACGCCCGTTGCTGCGGGCCGTTAGGCAACCGTTAGGCAAAATCTTCGAAATCGATTGGGGGCACCCGTGGCAACTACGCATTCCCTCGGGGGCGACGTCAAAGATATCGCCCTGGCCGAGCGCGGCAAGCGCAAGATCGAATGGGCCAATCAGCAGATGCCGGTGCTGCAATCGATTCGCAAGCGATTCATCAAGGAGCAGCCGCTGAGGGGCCTGCGCGTTTCCGCGTGCCTGCACGTCACCAGCGAAACCGCCAACCTGGCGATCACGCTGCGCGATGGCGGCGCCGAAGTGGTGCTGTGCGCGTCCAATCCGCTGTCGACCCAGGATGAAGTCGCGGCCTGCCTGGTGAAGGACTACAGCATTCCCACATTTGCCATCAAGGGCGAGGACAACACGACGTATTACTCGCACCTGGAGGCGGCCCTCGATCACAAGCCGCAAATGACCATGGACGACGGCGCGGACCTGGTGACCATGCTACTCACCAAGCGTCCTGAGCTGGTGGCCGGCGTGATCGGAGGCACGGAGGAAACCACCACCGGCGTCATTCGCCTGCGCGCCATGGCCAAGGACGGCACGCTCAAATATCCGGTGATTGCCGTCAACGACGCGCTGACCAAGCACCTGTTCGACAATCGCTACGGGACCGGGCAATCCACGATCGACGGCATCCTGCGCGCTACCAATTTATTGCTCGCGGGATTGAAATTCGTGGTCGCGGGCTACGGCTGGTGCGGACGAGGCGTGGCCATGCGCTCCAAGGGCCTGGGCGCCGACGTGATCGTCACCGAGGTGAATCCGACGCGCGCGATCGAGGCGGTGATGGATGGCTTCCGCGTGATGCCCATGGCTGAAGCCGCCAAGATTGGCGACATCTTCGTTACCGTCACCGGCAACAAGAGCGTCCTGACCGGCGAGCATTTCGAGCGCATGAAGGAAGGCGCGGTGATCTGCAACTCGGGGCACTTCAACGTGGAGATTGACATCCCCGCGCTCGAGAAATTGTCGAGCGGTAAGAAGCCCGCGCGGCCCTTTGTCGACGAATACACCATGAAAGACGGGCGCAGAATTTACCTGCTGGCGGAGGGCCGGCTCGTGAATCTGTCTGCCGCCGAGGGCCATCCCGCCGCCGTGATGGATATGAGCTTCGCCAACCAGGCGCTGGCCGCGGAATACATGGTGAAGCACAGCCGGGAGCTGCAGCCGCAGGTGTATCCGGTGCCCGAGCCGATCGATCAGCACATCGCCAAAATCAAACTCGAATCGATGGGCGTGCACGTCGACAAACTGACTCCCGAACAGGAGCACTATCTCGCCTCCTGGTCCGAAGGCACCTAGCACGCGGAGCGCCCCCTGGCGTTAATTTTGCGGGGCGCTCACTCGATCTTTTCTTATACCACCGTGATGCAGGAATGGGCCAACCTGGCGCTTGATACCGCGCGCGTGCGCGGCGCCACCTTCGCGGACGCTCGCGTGGTGGATATTCGCCTGCGCGACCTCTCCACAAAAAATGGTGAAGTGGGCAATCTCGCCGAAAGCGAGTCGCTGGGCCTGGGTCTGCGCGTGATCGCCAATGGCTGCTGGGGATTTGCTTCAACCGACCGGCTGACGCACGAAGGCGTGCAGGCTTGCGCGGCATACGCCGTATCGATTGCGCGCGCTTCGGCACTCGCAAAACGCGAAGATATTGTCATGGCGCCCGAAGAGGCGTTCGTGGATACCTGGCAAAATCCCTTCATCCAAGACCCGTTTGAGATTCCGCTGGAGCGTCAGCTCGATCTGCTGCTGACGGCCGACCGCGAGATGCGGCGAATCAAGGGCGTCACCCTGGCTGAGACTTCCATGCAATTCCGGCGGCTCGAGCAGTGGTATGCCTCGACTCTGGGATCGCGCATTCACCAGGTGAAGATGCAATCGGGCGCGGGCATCATGGCCATGAGTTTTGCCGGCGACGAAATTCAGAAGCGCTCCTATCCCAGCAGTTTCGGCGGGCAGCACCAGCTTGCGGGTTACGAGTTGATCAGTTCACTCGACCTGGTGGGCCACGCCGCGCGCGTGGCGGAAGAGGCGGTGGCGTTGCACTCCGCGGTGCAGTGTCCCGAGGGCCAAAGCACCATCATTCTCGAAAGCTCGCAACTGGGCTTGCAGGTTCACGAATCGATCGGGCATCCCATCGAGCTCGATCGCGTGCTGGGCATGGAAGCCAACTTCGCGGGCTTGAGTTTCCTGACGCTCGAGAAGCTGGGGAAGCTGCGGTACGCGTCGGATATTGTGAACGTGGTGGCGGACGCGCGTCTCGAGCATGGGCCGGGCCTGGGCACTTTCGGCTACGACGATGAAGGCGTGCCCGCGCAATGCACCGACATTATTAAGGACGGGCTTTTCACCGGCTATTTATCGAATCGGGAGACGGCTCCGGTGATTGGCCTCGGGCGCGGGGGCGGCACGATGCGCGCGGAAAGCTGGAATCGCCTGCCCATGATTCGGATGACCAACGTGAGCCTGCAGCCGGGGACGTGGAATTACGAGGATTTGATTGCCGACACTGACGATGCAATTCTGATGGAGACCAACCGGTCCTGGTCCATTGACGATCATCGCTATCATTTTCAGTTCTCGACCGAAATCGGATGGGAGATCAAGAACGGCAAAAAAGGGCGGATGCTGAAGCATCCGAGCTATAGCGGCATCACCACGGAATTCTGGAATAGCTGCGACGCCATCTGTTCCCGCGACCACTGGACGCTGTGGGGCACGCCGAATTGCGGCAAGGGCCAGCCCATGCAGACGATGGGCACCGGACACGGGGCCGCGCCTTCGCGTTTTCGCAACGTGCGCGTGGGCGTCGCCTTTGCAAAGGGATGACGCCTCCGCGCAAAATCAAGTCTCGCCACGCGCCCGCCGTGGCCGAGGCGCACCTGCCCACTGACGGCGAGCTGCGCCGTCTGGCCGAGCGCATCCTGGCGCTTTCCGACGCCGATGAAACCGAAGTGGAAATCGATGCGGGGGCGGATGCGCTCACGCGTTTCGCGAACAATGCCATCCACCAGAACGTCGCCGAGCGCAATTTGAGCGTTTCGGTGCGCACGGTATTCGACGGACGCACCGCGCGGGCCACTACCAACAAGATTGATGAGGCCGCACTGCGCCGCGTCGTCGCGGCGTCTGCGACGCTGGCCCGCAGCCAGCCGAAGCACCCCGACCTGCTGCCCATGCTCGGCAAGCAAAAGTATCCGCGCGTGACGCGGTACTTCGCCGAAACCGCCGAAGCCACTCCGAAAGATCGCGCGCGCGCCGTGGCGCGAGCCATCGGCGTGGCCACCGCCGCCAACCAAACCGCGGCGGGCATATTCACCACGGGCGCTTCCGTGATGGCGCTGGCGAATTCCCGGGGATTGTTTGCGGCGCATCGGCAAACGCGCGCTGAATTTTCGGTGACCATGATGGAACCCGATTCCTCCGGGTGGGCCAAGGCCAATTCGCCCGACATCAAGCGCATCGATCCGGCGGAGCTGGGAGCGAGCGCCAGCCGCAAGGCCGCGGCTTCGCGTGCGCCGCGCGAAGTAGAAACCGGCCGCTGGACGGTAATCCTCGAACCCGCGGCGGTGCTCGATCTGGTCGGGTTCCTGTTCTACGATTTTGCCGCGACCGCGATACGGGATCAGCGCTCTTGCTTCAACAAGCGCGTGGGCAAGAAGGTGATGGGCGATAACATCACCGTGCGCGACGATGTGACGCATCCCTTGCAAACGGGGGCCCCATTTGACGGCGAAGGGTTGCCGCGCCAGCAGGTTTTGCTGATCGAGCAGGGGGTGCTGCGCAACCTGGTTTATTCGCGCGCCAGCGCAAAAAAGATGAAGACCAAGCCCACCGGCCACGGCCTGCCGTTGCCCAATGAATATGGCGAGGCGCCGTACAATCTGGTTTTCGAGGGCGGCACGACTCCGGTGGAGGAGATGATCTCCTCGACCGAGCGCGGCATCCTGCTGACGCGGCTGTGGTATATCCGCGACGTCGACCCCTACGAAAAAGTGCTGACCGGGATGACGCGCGACGGCAGCTTTCTGGTGGAAGACGGGCGCATCGCGGGCGGCGTGCGCAACTTCCGCTTCAATCAAAACATTCTGGAGATGCTCAGCAATGTTGAGCAGTTGGGCCCGGCGGTGCGCGCTGCCGGCGAGGAATCGTTCGAGATGGTGGTTCCGGCCATGAAAGTCCGCGGCTTTCACTTCACCGAAGTCACGAAGTTCTAGCTGGTCCGGCGCAACGACGCGCGTCCTTCATTTCAGATACGCCGCTTATTTCAACTACCGCGCTTTAATTTAGATACTCCGCCTTATTTTAAGTATTTGGCGAGCCAATCGAAAATCGTTTGATACCAGAGCTGGCTGTTCTGCGGCTTCAGAATCCAGTGGCCTTCATCGGGAAAGATGACCAGCTTCGAGGGCACGCCCTGCCGCTGCAGCTCGGTGAAGAATTGCAGATCCTGCGTGAAGGGCACGCGATAATCCATCTCGCCGCCGATGACGAGTGTCGGAGTTTTGAATTTGCCCAGGGCCGCGGCGTAGGTGCTGGGCGACCAC
This sequence comes from uncultured Acidobacteriota bacterium, assembly GCA_963719845.1. Classification (GTDB taxonomy): domain Bacteria; phylum Acidobacteriota; class Terriglobia; order Acidiferrales; family UBA7541; genus Palsa-189. Next base: position 9,445 of record CAVRDM010000018.1, read on the forward strand.
TGGCGAAAACTTTCGGGATTCGACCAGGGCGTGCCTGCGAGATCGTGTTCCACAAACCACAACTCTTCGGTCTCGCCGTACATGCTTTGATTGTCGTAAGGGCCGGCATGGCTGATGAGGGCTTTGAACCGCCCGGTGTGCGTCGCAAACCAGTCCATCATGTAGCCGCCGTACGAGCCGCCCGCGGCCGCCATGCGTTGGGCGTCTACAAATGTGTAGTGCGCAGCGGCGTAATCGGCGCCTTTCATCAGGTCCTCGTATACTTTGCCGCCCCAGTCGTTGCGAATGTCGTCGGTGAATTTTTGTCCGTAGCCGGTCGACCCGCGCGGGTTGACCATCACCGCGACGTAGCCGGGCGCCGCGAATAACTCTTCATTCCACCGGTAGCCCCAGGCGTCGGTCCACGCGCCCTGGGGCCCGCCGTGCACCAGGAACAGCAGCGGATATTTTTTCGAGGCGTCGAAATGCGGCGGCCGAACCAGCAGGCCCTCGACGCGAGTTCCTCCCGCGCCCTCAAACCAAAACGGCTCGGGGGGATTCAGATCGAGAAGCGCCACGTGCGCGTCGTTGTGATGCGTAATCTGGCGAACGTTGCCGCCGTCCGCACCCGCGACGAAAACCTCGGCGGGCATCACCAGGCTGGTGCGCGTGAAGGCCAGCATATTTCCGTTAAGGCTCACCGTGACGTCGGAATTATACGTTGCGGCCGCGATTTGGCGAGGCACGCTTCCCGGCGTGGCGGCCATCTCGAAAATCGGCTGCTCGGCGCGGTCTTCGGCTACGAAGTAGAGGTTGCGGCTGTCGGGGGCCCAGACGATTCCCTGGATGCTGAAATCGAAATTCTCGGTCAAGTTGGTGATTTTCTGCGTCGCGCGCTCGTACAGCAGCAGCCGCCAGCGATCGCTTTCGTATCCGGGCGTGAGCTGCGCGTGATACGCGATGAAACGGCCATCCGGTGAATAAACCGGGTGTCCGTCGAAGCCCGGGTTCGTGGTGATGCGGCGGGGAGCGCTCGCGGGAGCGGCGCCTGCGGGATTTGCGGCGCCGGGATTCGTGGCGCCTGAATTTTGGCGCCGGGCGCGAGGTCGGGCACCGCGACGGTAAAAAGATCGCCGTTGGTGCTGGTGGCTTCCGGGCGGTCGGTCACGGCGGTAAAGCAAAGCTCCTTGCTATCGGGTGAAAATGCGATGTCGCCGGCGTCGCCGCGCTCGTCAGGAGGCACGTCGTAGTCGGCGCCCGGCGGTCAAATCACGCGGGACGCTTCAGCCGGAGGGCCCGCGGAGGCGCCTGAGGAGGCGCTCGGGGCGGGAACGACGAACAAGTGGCTGCGCTTCCCGCTGCTCCAGTGGGTCCAGTGGCGGAACAAAAGTTCGTCGTAAACGCGGGCTTTGACTTTGTTTTTCTCGTTCTGATCGTCGCGCTGGCGATTGCAGGCGTCGTCGCTGCAATTCGGATAGACGGGCGAAGTGAAAGCGATGGTGCGTCCGTCGGGCGACCATTGCTCGTTATCGGCGTCGCCGGAAAGATGCGTCAAGGCCAGCGGCTCGCCGCCTGCGAAGGAGAGTAGGTAGATCTGCGTGGACCCGCCGCGGCTGGAGAGAAATGCCAGCTGCGTTCCATCCGGCGCCCACTGCGGCCGCGAATCCGCACCGCTGGAGGTCAATTGGCGGGGCGGTGTGCCGGCTGCCGTCGCTGCCACCCAAATATTTCGCGTGGTGCGATTTTCGGCGAGGATGGGAGTGGCCAGCGTATAGGCGACCCAGCGCCCGTCGGGCGAAATCGCGGGTTCGCTGACGCGCTCCATGGAAATTAGATCGTCGAACGTCATCGAGCGTTTTTGCTGAGCGTGTGCGGAACTCATTGCGAGCACGCAGGCGGCCACAAACGAGAGCGCCACGTTGAATGGTTTCATGATGTTCCTCGCCGGTAGTTCCAAATTGGATTCCCGCGCTCAAATCATGGCATGAACCGCGCGGCTTGCGTAGCTGGTTTGGATGTGCGTCGTTGCGGGCACACCACGGGTCACGTCGCCAATAAGCCTCAGGTCGCCCGCGAAGATCGCGGGACGACCTGAGCTACAGGGGCATTTCCAACGGGCAGCACAAATGCGCGCCAAGTGCCGATTAAATGAGTCCAATCCACGGACCGGAATAACGGGGAAGTTCTACGCTCAAAGCCGTGAAGGTGGGCCGGCTTTTTGTCCCGAGTGCTGGGGCGGCGCGGGAGAATGCGTCGTCGAACTGCTAGATGCAGTCGAAGAGGGCGGCGCGGGATTGGGCGAGTTGGCGAGCCAGCGTGCCAGCAAATCGCCAAAGCGGCCAAAATCGATGGGCTTGGAAATGTACGCGGTGCATCCGGCCTGGATCACGCGTTTTTGCTCGGCGGGCAGGGCGTGCGCCGTCACTGCAATCACCGGGATATTCCGGTGCAAGGGCTGCCGCCGTATCCATGCGGCCAAAGTTGCGCCATCTTCGTCGCCGAGGCGGATATCAAGCAGGATGACGTCGAACCGGGTGCTGTCGATGGCCGCGCGGGCTTGGGCCAAGTCGTGCGCCGCGACCACGAGGTAGTCGCGCAATTCCAGCCAATCGCGTAGCAGTTCCGCGTTCAACCAGTTGTCTTCCACCACTAGAATGTGGGGCTTCATGCAGGCTCCGCCGGTGAAGCCTGCCCAGACGGCGAGCAAAGTTCCACGGGATCTCGCGATTCGCACAGCGACTGCCGCTGCGCCAGCACGCGGCGGATCTGAACGAGGAGCGTATCCTTCCAGTACACCTGTTTTTTGACCAGTGATTCCGCGTGGGCTCGCAAGTAACTTTCTTCCTCGGAGCTAAGGTCCTTATTGGTCAGAATAAACACGGGCATCGCGGCGGTGCGCTGCGCCGAATGCCATTCCGACAGCAGCTCAAACCCGCTCACCTTGGGCAGAATCAGGTCCAGAATCACGAGCGCAGGCAGCGCGCGCGCGATTTTGTCGCGGGCCTGCGCGCCGTCCTCGGCCGTGGACACCTGATACCCTTGCTGGGCAAGCATTTCGGAAAGCACCTCGCGGGTTTGCGTATCATCCTCGACTACGAGCACGTCATTGGGGGCCGCGGAGCAGCGCCGGCTTCGCATGCAGCGATCGACCGCCGCGAGCAGGGAAGCACGCTCCACGGGCTTCACCAGGTATTCATCGGCGCCCAGCGTAGTTCCCAGCGAGCGCTGATCGACAATCGTGACGACAACTATGGGAATTTCACCGGTGCGCGGATCGTTGCGAAGCTTGACCAGCAGGTCCCATCCCGTGACCGGCGTCATCAAGATGTCGAGGGTAATCGCCCCGGGCTGCAGTTCCGCGGCCATGGCCACTGCGAATTGCGAATCTTTGCACACCACTACTTCGTAACCGCTGCTCGTCAAATGCGACTGAATCAGGTCCGCAGAGCCTGGATCGTCCTCCACCACCAGGATTTTTCCGGGATGAAAGGCTGACGTTCCGGGGAGGCTGCCGGGCGTCGCTTCCCGGGAGAAGTGTGGGATGAGCGGCAGCGTAAAATAAAAGCGGCTTCCCGAGCCCGGCTCGCTCTGCAACTCCAGCTTACTGTGGTGCAGGGCCACCAGCCGCTGGGTGATGGCGAGCCCGAGCCCCGAGCCTTCGATCGCTCTGCCGTTCTCGCGCGACCTGTAAAATCCTTCAAATATCTTTTTGTGGTCGCTGGTGGAGATACCCGGCCCGGTGTCGCGCACTGAAATTGTTAATCTATCGCGGGCCTTCTCGGCAGCCAGCGTGATGCGTCCCCCGTCCGGCGTGAACTTGATGGCGTTAGCCACCAGGTTGGTGAGTACCTGTTTGAAACGCGTAGGATCGGCGCGAACCGCGAAGCCGGGTTCCGCCAGCGCTTCCAGTTCCTGCCGCCGGGCTTCCGCCAGCGGCCGTAGAGATCCAGCCACTTCGTTGAATATGCCCGCTACATTGGTATCCTCCAAAACGATGTCCATGCGCCCTGCCTCGATCTTCGAGAGATCGAGAATATCGTTGATCAACTTGAGCAGGTGATCGCCGCCGGTATGGATGTGGTCGACATACCGGCGCTGTCTCTGATTGAGCGGGCCGTAGCGTTCTTCCTTCAAGAGATCGGAAAAACCCAGGACTGCGTTCAGGGGCGTGCGCAACTCATGGCTCATCGTGGAAAGAAACTCGTCCTTGAAATGGTTGGCGCGTTCGGCATCGTTTTTCGCGTGAAGCAGCGCTTCCTCCAATCGCTCGCGGCGAGCCACTTCCTGCTGAATGATGACATTTGAAAAGGGAATAACAGTGAACGCAAAAACCAGGCCCACCAATATGATCAGAACCGAGCGTTGCGCGTCGGCCCGCACGACATCCTGCTTTTGTTTCAAAGAGGCCTGCTCTTCCACCCGCATGGTGGCCACCGATTTGCGGATCTGGTCCATGAGGTTGCGGCCCAGGTGGGTATCCACTTCCGCTGAGGCGGCGTTAAATCCCTGACTCTGCCGCAGCTCGACCGTGCGAGTGAGCTCAGCCAGCTTTGCGGAGATCGCGGCTTCGAGCATGTGAAACAATTGCTGCTGATTGGGAGAGTCTGCCAGATTTTCAAGGCCCGCCATGTCACCGCTTATGGAGTTGCGCGCCTCACGGTACGGTTGCAGGTATCGGTCATCGCCGGTGATGATGTATCCGCGCTGCCCGGTTTCGGCGTCCTTCATATCCGATGAAACCACGGCCAGCGCTGCGATAAAGTCCCTCCCGCGCGATACCTCATCGCTCGATTTCACCAGCTCGCTGATGCTGCGGTAGGAGGCCGACCCGATGATCAGCAAAATGATCAGGGCCAAGCCGAATCCCACGCTGATTCGCCGTTTGATCGAAAGGCTCACCCTAAAATTCCCCTAGGAGACGAGAGCGCCGCTCTGGTTCAATTCGGCACATGGCAGGCTCAATGTTAGCCGTACGGGAGATGGGCGCGCGCCGTTCTTGTACGCGGTTCCTCAATCGGTCAACACTTGTTGCGGTAGCAACTCCGCAGCACAGATTTCGGGTGATGCACACTTTCGCGCCGAAAGGGCGCTGCTAAGTCGGGAACAAATCGGCAGGCGTAAGGGTCATCTGCTTAACGTAGCGACCGGCACGCTGGTCCTTGCGCGCGACCAAAACCAGTTCAAGAGCGACACAACGGCGACGGCCACAATCACGGCAAATTCGCTGCGGTGAATCCGGGTTACCAGCACGGCCATGAAAGCGATTCCCAGCACCGCAAAAATACGCCCGCCGGGAAGCCGGTATGCCTTGGCGTCCGGATTTCGCCGGCGTAATACGAGCAGCGCCCCGCAAACCAGGCCGTAAGTAAACAAGCGAGCCACCGTTGAAAGCACCACGTTCCAGCGAAAATTGCCGGCCACGGCCAGCGTTGCGAGCAACACCGCATACACCAGGATGGAGGGAGCGGGTGTGCGGAAGCGCGCGTTTATCGCCGCGAAGAAACGCGGGAAGTCTCCCTGCTCGGCGAGCGCCATGGTCAGTCTGGGTGTGTGCAGCATCTGCGCGCTCAAATAACCGTACAGGCAGATCAACGCGCTGGCCGACATGAACGCCGTGCCCGCGGGACCGGCAATAATGCCGGCGGCCACCGCGAGTGGCCGGTCCGTCAGGCCCGGATCGGCAACCAGGCCCACCACCACGATCTGGATCAGCGCGTAAAGCGCCGTGACCGCGACGAGAGCCGTCCCCAACGCAAAAGGCGCGTCACGCCGGGGGTCGCGGGCCTCCGACATCGGCACCATGGCCCCTTCAAATCCACCATAGGCGAAGATCAAAACCAGCGCCGATTCAAACCAGTCGCTGGCTGAAGGTGCGACATGAGTTATCGACACCGCTGGGCCATGCCGCACCGAAAAATGCGTCGCCAAAAAAATCAGTCCCGCGAACGTAAATAGCGCCAGCGGCGCTAGCTTTACAATGGTGAGGACGTTAGACATTCGCGCTCCAGATTTGACGCCCACGATATTCGTTACGGCCAGGGTCGCTATCAGGAGAATGATGACGAGCAATCGCTCGGTGCGTTGCTGGGAAGCGGGCCAAAAAACCGCAAGATAGGTACTGAAGAGATCGGCCGCCGCCGCCGCGGCTGACAGCCGGGAGAGCCAGCCCAGCCATCCCGTTTGCAGGCCTAAGAACCGGCCGAAAGCCACGCGTACATAAAGGTAGGGCCCGCCCGCAGCGCTAAATTGCGAGGCAACTTCGGCAAAACATCCCATGATGATTCCTGCAACGCCGCCAGCAAGCAGGTACGCAAACGGGCTCGCCCGGCCCAGGCGTGCCGCAACCACCGCGGGCAGCCCAAAAATCCCGCTGCCGATGATGGAATTGATTACCAGGGCCGTCAGGCTCCAGCGGCCCAAGGCTTGCACCAATTCGGTGGGTTTTTGAACCGGCAAAGCGGGCGCTATTTCCCGGTGTTGTTGTTTGCGGTGAGGGGTTTCAGTGTGTCGCCAAGCAAATCGGGGGCTATGGCGTCGCGTTCCAGATGGGGATAGCGCTCGCCGCCATAATATTTGATCTCGAATGTACGCACGAATCCGCCATTGTTGGCCGTGAGGACGATGGGTTGCTTGCTGCCCTGCGCCGCGCGTATGGCATCGATCAGCACGTCGGAAGAAAAGTCACGGCCGTTCACGGCGGTGAGGCGCATGGCCGGGGCCAACCCCGCTTCGGCCGCCGGGCTTTCCGGAATCACGTCGGAGATGCGTCCATTTTCTTCGCCGGTTTCGACATGCAGCGTCAGGCCCAGAGAATAACTCAGCTCCATATCTCCATCCACGCTCTCCCTGGCGCGAATGTGCTGGTTCGGGCTCGCGGTGTAGGCAATTCGCCAGCCGCCGCCCTCGATGCCTCCGAGGGGGGCGTGCTCGTTGAGCTCATCGACGCGCGTCCGGAAAAAGGCACGCCAGTCGCGCGGCTGAACGTCGTTGAGCGCCGCGATCACATCGTCGAGCGTATAGGGAATCACCCGGGGCGGCGTGTTCGGCGCGCCGAAAAACCGCCGGCAAAAATCGTCCAACGACTTTTGACCGTGCGAATCGTGACGAATCAGCACGTCGGCTTCGAGCCAAATCAGCCAGCCCTCGTCGTAAAAATCCACGCTGCGCCGCCACGAAGCCCAGTTGCTGTTCGGAACGTCATAGAGAATCTGCGCGCTGACGGCAGTATCGGCCAACGTGCGCCAGGTGCGCCCGGGGAGGTGATCGAGGGACGCGGCGATGGCCGCGAGCGCTTCGCGATAGTCCTCCGGGGTCCGCAGGCCCGACCGGGCGGCGATCATTTCCCCGATGTACTGCGTCAGCCCTTCGTAAATCCAAAGGAGATCATCCTTCATGGGCTGCTGAAAATCCGGCGTAACCAGGCCCGCCGGTCGCCGGTATTTTCCGTTCCACGAATGCGTGAATTCGTGCGACAGCAAGGAGTTCAGATATTCGTTGGTGTCGGAGTTCAGAAACATGCGCTCGGGCGCGCGTTCGTCGCTCGATTGGTGATGCTCGAGTCCGTTGGGGTAGAAGTAATCGGTGAGCGAGAGCAGGAAGTCGTAATGCTCGTAGTGCCGGGCCCCGAAAAGCGCGCCCTGCTCGCGCACCAGCCGGCTGTACGCGTCAATCTGGGCCGGCGTCATTTCCAGTGCCGCCGCGCTGTCGGCCGCGATGTTCAGGTGATGCGGCGGCTGAACGTCGGGCGCCAGCGGCACCGAACGGAAGTAAAGGCCGGCGAGCACGGGCGAATCCACCAGAGTGTTGAGCGGCACGGGAGCGAAATCGACGTCGTTGCCTTTCTGTTTTGCGACCGTGAGTGCGGTAGCAAATTTCCATCCCTGCGGCAGCCGCAGGCTCACCTGATAAGTAAGAGTGTCACTGGGCGCGCCGGCGGGATAAAGAACCACCAGGTTCCATTCGAGCACGGCAATCACGGGATCGGCGGAGGGGCCGGCGGAAAATCCCTCGCCCCGCGCCGGCGACAGATAGTCGTAGGTGGCCTCAACCGAATTAACGCCGCCGGGCACCTCGATCTGAAATGTAAACAGGTCCACATTGTCGCGACGCCAGGGAAGCGGCTTGCCTCCGGCGGTGAATTTAAGTCCCACCAGGTCGGCAATTGGGCCGTCAGGAGCGTGTTCGCCGGGAATCCATTTCGGAAAATAAAGTTTCAGGGGACCCGGCCGGGCGGGAAGATCAAGCTTCGCGTGGAAGATACGGCGCGGCGCGTCCTGCAAGTCCACGGAGAGCCGGATGGGCGCTGAGGTCTGTGACGCCGAGTTCGCATCCTGCGCAAAGCCGAACGGTGTCCTACAAAATATCGCTAACATCGTGAAGAACATCAGCAGAGGCTGGCGGGCGCGCAATCCCATGGGGCATCCTCCGTCCAAGGCAGCACTTCCGCAAATAACTTCATGGCGGAAAGCTCATTATCACATGAGGTGTTTGAGTTTTGCCCCGTTTTGGTGGACCTTAATCTGTTCGAATTTATTTGTGGCGTAGCGATTCGGCGGGGCGGAGATGAAGGGGAACGGGCAATGGGCGATGGCCCAAGTGTTCCGCCGGTCGTTAAATTACGCGGGCTCCAAGTAGAGCCCGTACCCGTGCCGTCTTTGGTTCACGATTGGAGTTGGGTAACATATTAACGTGGGCTTATACCCCCCAGTTTGTAAGTGTATGATTACAAGGCTATTGCGATTGTAGGCATTTGTAACTGCATCATTCCAAATGGCTTGTGGAGCGCGATTGGACATATTATTACGCGGGCTCCAAGTAGAGCCCACACCCGTATGACGCGGGCTCCGAGTAGAGGCCGCACTCGTATTGCGCGGGCTGGAAGTAAAGCCCGCAACCGTGAACGTCTTCGCCGTGAGGAGAGCGGTTGAAAAACCTCGGGTCCCCGGAAAAAATCGCCGGAGGACCCGAGCTACAACGGGGGCAACCCCTGGAGACTTCTAGACTGGACGCGAATCCAATTATTACGCGAGCTCCAAGTAGAGCCCGCACCCGTCTCATATGGCCCAACTGGAACAGAGGCTTCCGCAAAACATTCCCGGCGATTTCTACGTCGACTCGACTTGCATCGATTGTGACGCGTGCCGGCAGATTGCTCCCGAAACGTTTCACGATCATGGAGACCAGTCGAGTGTGTACCGGCAGCCGCTCCATGCGGGGGAAGTGCAGCGCGCACTGATGGCCTTGGTGGCGTGCCCTACGGCGTCGATCGGAACGGTTTCGCATCGCAACGCTCGCGCGGCCGTGGAGGCGTTTCCGTCGCGAGTGGTGGACAACATCTATTTTTGCGGCTTCACCTCCGAAGACAGTTTTGGCGCGTGGGCGTACCTGATTGTGCGGCCGGAGGAAGACGGCGGCAACGTGCTGGTGGATTCGCCGCGATTCACGGCTCCGCTGGTGAAACGCATTGCGGAAATGGGTGGAGTGCGGCTGATGTTCCTGACGCACCGCGACGATATCGCCGATCACGCGAAGTTCGCGGCCCATTTTCATTGTCCGCGGGTGATGCACCAGGGCGAAGCGCCGGCAGCGCTGGGCGTCGAGCGCATCCTCGCGGGCGCCGACGCGGTTCGCCTGGACCAGGATTTGGTTGCGATTCCGACGCCCGGGCATACGCGTGGCCACCAGGTGCTGCTGTACCGCGATAAGGTTTTATTTACGGGCGATCATTTGTCGTGGTCTCCGGAGCTGCATACGCTGCGGGCGCACCGCAGCGTGTGCTGGTATTCGTGGGCGGAACAGACGCGCTCGATGGCGAAATTGCTCGCGTATCGATTTGCATGGGTGTTGCCAGGGCACGGGCGCATTCATGGGGCCACCGCCGAGGAAATGCACCAGCATCTGGCGCGGTGCGTCGCGTGGATGAAGACGGTCTGAAGATTACGGCTGGTTGCCGGATGGCCGGCGCCGGTTCCCGACCATGCACGTACCCGCCTGGTCATCCGCTAGTCGCTCACCCGGTTAGAAGATCGCCTTGAGTCCAGATTGGACTTGTCTTGCGGGATATGTGTCGGTGACGACTACGGCCTCGGTTACCCCGCCAACCTTCAGCGTTACGTCGGCCCGCTGGCGGGCATCGACGTCGACACGAACATCAGTCTCCACCGGGGAGAAGCCAGCGTGCTCGACGTTCAGCTTGTAGACGCCTATTTGCACGTTCAGAAAGTCGTAGTCTCGGTTGTCGTCCGTCGTGGTTTTGGCTTCTAAGCCCGTACCCTGATTGCCAGGACGACCGACGCTTGCGCCACCGTTGCGCCGGACGCATCGCGAACCGTACCCAGGACCTCGGACGTTTCAACCTGCGCAAACGCCAGGGAACTAAAAGCAAATAAAACGAAGGCGATTGCGGCAAAAACGACTAGCAGCGAAAACCTTTGCACCGCTTTTGTACCGTACCGGACTCCCCGCATCCCGACGAGGCCATTCTTCATTGGCGATTCTCCGATCTCTTGCGTAAGCCGTGTTTCTTTCTCGCGCACCTTTGGCGAAGCGCTTGGCGCGACACCCTTCTTGATTGCAGATCAGACAGAAATAAGCCGGGCCCCGGATGCAACATTGGTGCAAGGTTTAGCAGCAATAGATTACTGACCGATGACGGCCTGGAGAAAATCAATTAACGTTCGCGCAGAATCGCCGGCTGAGGCTCTGGTTTTGCGCGCGAATTCGATCTACGCCGGCTGCCGATGAAATGGCTCGGGGCACGGATACACAAGGCGTGACTCTTGGTCACAGCAGGGCAAAAGACTGGCCAGACCGCCGCGTGTTAGCTGCGGATTAGTTCTTGATATTGTTGGGCGGCGCCTGGGGGGCGGCCGCTGGAGCCGCGTTTTGGCCTGCGGTTACTGCGACTTGCTCGCCATTTTCCAGGGCGTCGGGAGGATTGATTACCACGGCATCCTGCGCGGTGAGTCCGTCCAAAACCTCGAGGCTGTTACCGAGGTCGCGGCCGGTAGTCAACTTTTTCAGCGTTAGCCGGTTGTCGGGGCCGACCACCGCGGCCATGGTGCCTTCGGGCCGAAACAGCAGAGCGTTGATGGGCAGGATGAGGCGTTGGCCGGCCAATTTGGCGTCGAATCGAACTTGCGCGTACTCGCCCTGCATCAGCGTGCCGACGGGATTGGGCACATCAACTTCGGTGAGCAGAGTGCGCGTGTTCGGATCGATGGAATCGGAGGTCCGCACCACCTGCCCGCAGAAGTTACGGCCGGGATACTCGCTGAGCTCGAGGCAGGCCTTGAGGCCGGTGCGGATTGAGGGAGCGTAGCTCTGCGGCACGGCGACGTAAACGCGCAACGGATCGGTCTGCGCGAGATCAAACATTTCTTTGCTGGAAATGCCTCCGTTGCCGGCGTTGATTAGCATGCCGATATCCACGTTACGCGCGGTGATGACGCCGGCAAACGGCGCGTAGACGTGCTTGAACGACTCCAGGTCCTCGAGGCGCTTCACGTTGGCTTCCGAGGACTGCACCATGGCCTGCTTTGCCGCGAAATCGCCGTTGTAGTTGTCGACCTCCTGCTGGGTGACGGAATCGCTTTTGAGCAGGTTCTGATAGCGGGCGGCGGTCAAGCTGGCTAATTTGACGTTAGCCTGGGCGGTGGCGAGATCGGCGCGAGCCTGCGCAAGCTGGGCGTCGACTTCGGGAGTATCGATGTCGGCGAGCAGTTCGCCTTTATTGACGTGGGCGCCGATGTCCTTGTACCAAGTCTTGATGTAACCATTGGTGCGGGCATAGATCGGAGAATTGACGTACGAATTGATGTTGCCGGGAAGCACAATCTCGGAATCGCCGTTCACGCTGGTGGCGTGAATTACCGAGACGTAGGGAACCGCCAGGCGATCGGTCTGCTGGGCCAGCACGCGGTGCTCGGTGCGCCTTTGCACCAGGCCGTAGGCGCCCAGCAACGCGAAGATCAGAAACACTACGAGAAACCAGCGCAGCATGCGGCCCCGGCCGCCGTTCCGGCGGTTTCCATCATGCTCGTCGCGCTCGTCATTGTTCCCGCTATGCGGCGCTCGCGAGGGGCGCATATCGCGCTGGGTATCTTGATCGGTCACGGTCATCCCGGGATTCTCCTAGAAAATATGGCTTAATGCCGCGATGCGGCATCGGCCGCGCCTGCGGCAGTTAGCGAAGTGCCCGGCTTTTGCTTCCGGTGCACTAGGGAAAAAACGCACGGAACAAAAAACAAGGTTGCGAATGTAGCCACGATCAGACCGCCGATTACGGCGCGGCCCAGCGGAGCGTTCTGCTCGCCTCCTTCACCAAGCGCGAGGGACATCGGCAGCATGCCGATAATCATGGCCATGGCGGTCATCAGCACGGGGCGAATGCGGACGTAGCCGGCTTCGAGCGCAGCGTCGGTGGAGTTCAGGCCTTCGGTCATGCGCTCCCGGGCAAAGGAAACCATCAGGATGCTGTTGGCGGTGGCCACGCCCATGCACATGATGGTGCCGGTAAGCGAGGGCACGCTGAGCGTGGTGTGCGTGAGGAAAAGCATCCACAGAATTCCCGCGAGCGCGCCCGGCAGCGCCGTAATGATGATGAAGGGATCAAGCCAAGACTGGAAATTCACGACGATCAAGAGATAGACCAGGACGACGGCGATGCCGACACCGGCGGCCAAACCCGCGAACGACGAGGTCATGGCCGAGACCTGGCCGCGGCGCACAAGTTCGGTGCCGCGAGGAAGCTTGTTGCCGAAATCCGCCAGGACTTTCTGAATGTCGCCATCCACGCCGCCCAGATCTCGTCCTTCGGCGGAAGCGTAGACGTCGATCATGGGCTGATTATTGTAATGGGTGATGAGCGCGGGCTCGGCATTTACGTTGAGCTCCGCGAGGTTGCCAAGCACCTCGGGCGTGCGCGTGGCGGAAGAGGAAATCGGGATATTGTCGAGGGTCTGCACCGAATCGATCTTGTACTGGGGCACCTGCACCGCGACGTTATATTCGATGCCGTTGGCGGGGTTCACCCAGAAAGAAGGATTGATCTGGAAGCTTGAGCTGAGCGTCAGGAGCAGGCTGTTGGCCACGTCCTGCTGGCTGAGGCCCACCGAAAGCGCGCGGCTGCGGTCCACATTCAAAAATATGGTGGGCGCGGCGAACAATTGCTGAACGTGCACATCGACCGCGCCGGGGATCAGCTGCACGCGCTTGCTGATCTGCTGGGCAATCTGGTAATTGGCCTGCTGGTCGGCGCCGATGAGCTGAATATCGATGGGCGCGGGCACGCCGAAATTCAGAATCTGGCTGACGATGTCGGCGGGCTGGAAGAAAAACTGCGTGCCGGGAAATTCTTCATCGGTACGCTCGCGCAGTTGATCGATGTAATTGCGCGTGGAGGATTTGCGGCCGGGCTTGAGCCCGATCAGGATTTCGGCGTCAGACTCGCCGATCACGCCGGAATTGCTATAGGTGGTGTTGATGGTGCTGTTGAACAAGCCAATGTTGTCGAGGACGTTGCCAAGGTCTTCAGGCGGAATCACGCGGCGAATCAGGTTATCCACTTGATCGGACTCCCGCGCCGTTTCCTCGACGCGCTGGCCGGCGCGGGCGCGCATGTGCATGCGGATCAGGCCGGCATCTACGCTGGGAAAGAAATCGCGCCCGAGAACCCAGCCGAGGGGCGCCGAGCCAAGGCAAAACAGCAGAAAGAGCAAGATAAACATCCAGGCGTGCGCGAGGCAAAAAGCCAGCGCGCCGCGATAGCGCTCGCGCATGCGCTCGAAGCCGTGGGCAAAGCCGCGCTGGGTGCGGGAGAAAATATCGTTGCCGGTGGCGTACTCCTCGCCGCGATGGCCCTTGAGGAGATACATGGCCAGCGTGGGGACGAGAGTGCGGGAGAGCAGGTAGGAGGCGAGCATGGCGAAGACGACGGCTTCGGCGAGCGGCACGAAGAGGAATTTGGCGACGCCGGTGAGGAAGAACATGGGGACGAAGACGATGCAAATCGACAGCGTGGAGACCAGGGCGGGCACGGCGATTTGCTGCGCGCCGTCGAGAATGGCGCGCACAGTTTCCTTGCCTTGCGCGAGGTTGCGATTGATGTTTTCGATTTCGACGGTGGCGTCATCGACGAGGATACCGACGGCCAGGGCCAATCCACCGAGCGTCATGATGTTGATGGTCTCGTGCAGCGCGCTGAGGACGAAGATGGAGATGAGCACGGAAAGGGGAATGGAGATGGCGATGATCAGAGTACTGCGCCAGTTGCCGAGAAAAAGCAGGATCATCAGCGCCGTAAGGCAGGCGGCAATCAGGCCTTCGCGGATGACGGCCTGCACGGCGGCGCGCACGAAAATGGACTGGTCAAAGAGCGGCGTGATTACCAGTTGCGGCGGAAGACCGGCGGCGATTTGCGGCAGCTTGGCGTAGATATTCTTGACCACGTCGAGCGTGGAGGCGTTGCCGGTCTTGTAAATGGTCACGAGAACGCCGCGCTGGCCATCCATGCGCACGATATTGATCTGGGGAGAAAAGCCGTCGCTGACCGAGGCTACGTCGCGCACGTAGATGGTGGCGCCATTGACCATTTTGATGGGCAGGTCGTTGATCGCGGCGATGGTGTTGGTCGAGCCATTCATCTCGACGTTGTACTCGGTGGGCCCGATCTTCACCGAGCCGGCGGGCAGCGCGAGATTCTGCGAGCTGATGGCGTTGATCACGTCCACCGGAGACAGCCCTTTGGACTGCAACGCGGGAATGTCCACGTTCACCGAGACTTGGCGCTGCTTTCCGCCATAGGGCCAGGGAATGGCCGTGCCCGGCACCGTAGACATCTGGTTGCGCACGAAATTGGTGGCGTAGTCGAACAACTCCTGTTCGGAGAGACCCTGGCCCTTCATTCCCAACTGCAGAATCGGCACGTCGGAAGCGGAATAGGTGATGATGAGCGGCGGGCTGATGCCGGGAGGGAGCTGGCGAATAATCGTCTGCGAAATCGAGGTGATCTGGGAGAGCGCGATGCGGATATCGGCGCCGGGTTGAAAGAAAGTCTTGATCACCGAGCGGCCCGCCACGGTCTGCGATTCGATGTGCTCGATGTTATCGACGGCCGTGGTCATGAAGCGCTCGTAGTTCGAGACGATGCGGTCCTCCATCTGCTCGGGGGAAAGGCCGCTATAGTTCCAGGCAATGCTGATTACGGGGATATCGATGGCCGGAAAAATATCGGTGGGCGTGCGCATCAGGACCAGGGGCGTCATCAGCACGATCAGCAGCGCGACCACGATGAAGGTGTAGGGACGGTTGAGGGCGAGTCTAACGATCCACATAAGGCTCCGGCGACGGGCCGAGTTCGGGCGGACCGTAGGTCCGCGAGGGCATATGTCTCAATCTGTTGCTATAGGTGTGTTCGATGCCTAAAAAGGCTCGGGGTCGCATACGCTGTTCCTGATACGCGGGGGCACAACGCGATGCAAACCTTGCGGCAGCATGTGCCGAGCAGGCCATCGTAGGTCGGTAGCACTACGGACCTTGGCCGCACGCCCTCTCAGTTTTTATTATATCAAACGTGGCAAATGCGCCCCGCATTAGGCGCGAATATTGGGCTGCCGCGACGTGGCAATGTGCGTTGCTGTTTTTGCTCGTCGGGTATAGGCTTCGCTCCATGAGCCAACCAAATCGCAGGTCCTACAGCAATCTTGCCCTCGCAATCTTCGGTCTGGCACTCTGTGCCGGTATCGGCGCACGCGAATGGGGTTTTACGTCAACTGTCGAGGCCCAGAGCGCTTTACCGGCGAGCGCCGCGGGAGCGTTACCGGCGCAGGGCGCAGCGCCCGCGCCAGCCCCAGCCAAGGCACACGACTGGGAGCCGACCATCCGCAAATTCGAAGAGGCGGATCGGGCCAATCCGCCGAAGCTCGGCGGCATCGTCTTCACGGGAAGTTCCAGCATCGTGAAGTGGAATACGCTCGCCGCGGATATGAAGCCGCTCGAGGTGATGAACCGCTCGTTTGGGGGGTCGCAGTACACCGACGTCGATCAGTATGCCAACAGAATCGTGGTGGCGTATCACCCGCGCGCCGTGGTGGTGTATGCGGGAGACAACGATCTGGCCGCGAATTCGCCTAAGACGCCGGAAAGCGTGGCCAACGACTTCAAACAATTCGTGCAGATCGTGCGCGCCGGCTCGCCGGAGACCTTTATTTACGTGATGTCGATCAAGCCTTCTAAGCTGCGCTGGCACGAGTGGCCGAAAATGCAAGCGGCCAACAAGTTGATGCAGGATTTTGTGCGCACGCAGAAGCGGGTGGAATACATCGACGTGGCGACACCGATGTTCGACGCGCAGGGAAACCTGCCCGAGGACTTGTTCGTCGCGGACGGCTTGCACCCCACGCCAAAGCTGTACGCGCTGTGGACCTCGATCATCCGGCCCGTGCTCCTAGAAAGATTTGGTCCGGGAACGAAGGCGTCCGGCTTGGGGTGGATGGTCCCGGTGATAAGGCCGGAGGCCGCGCGTTGGGCCACGGGCGACTGAGGGAAGAAACATAAGCCAAGGAATGCCGAAATGGTGGATGTGCCGGGGGGCCAATCTTAAAGGCGCGCGGAGGGCGAAAGACCCGTTAGGCGCCGGCGCCTTCGAGTTCCACCCAAACAGCTACATGAACGAGGGTATTGCTTTGGCGGTCAGATATTGTCAGTGTGTGGCTGTAAGTTTCCACTAAATGGGTCCTCTTTTGGCTAATTGCGTACTAATTGTGGACGACAATGAAATGGTGCGTAGGGGCCTTCGGTGCCTATTTGAATCCGAGCCCGCCTTCGAGGTCTGCGGAGAAGCAGTGGACGGCCGGGACGCGATTGAGAAAGCGCGGCAACTAAAGCCCGACCTAATCGTACTGGATTTCTCCATGCCGGGGATGAACGGGTTGGAGTCAGCGCGAATACTAAGCAACATGAAGCCGTCGGCGATGATCTTGTTGTTCACCATGCACAGGAACGTGGTGGCCGATCGCGACGCGCGCGCCGCGGGAATCAACGCGGTGGTATCGAAGTCGGAAGGCGCCGGCACGCTTATTAGCCAAGCCCAGGCCTTGCTGGGTTTGAGCTGAGTTCCTCCGGAATTTCCGTTCCTCCTTACCGTAGTCCCGCAGATAAACGTTTCGCTCTCTTTGCCGGATTGCATTTCCCATCATTCCTCGTGCGAAATCGATGCGCCCGGCGCGAACTCCGAACCCCCGCGCGCTAAGAACGACTGTGGCGAGCGCGCGGCTGCGACCCAAATTTAGCCGGCCCGTAGATAAGTGACAATAGTGATAATATAGACCCCTGGGCATTGCGGATCGTGAGCTGGCCGGTGGGAATTGCTGCTGGACTCTGCAGGAAAACAGGCGTATCACATTTACTAGTTCGGCTACAGGAGGCCCACATGGGGGGTCGGAACTTCCATCCACACATCCGGGAAGCTCGTACCGCAAGAATCACAGGGAAACCACGGAGCGCAAACGAATGGGCGCAACAGACCCGAGACTTACGGGCCCGCATGGGGATTTCGCAAAGCGAGCTGGCACGCCTGCTGGACTGTTCGGCAATGACGGTATCGCGGTGGGAAAAAGGGCGGGTGGCGCCGAGCGCGCATTATTATATCGAACTGGGTAAACTGGCCGGAAAACCAGACTGCTGGTTTTACTGGGAAAAGGCCGGACTGCAAAGCAGCGATGTGGTGCGGGTGCTGCCTGAGCGGGAGCGCAAACAGCTTCCGGCCAATGGGGAGCCGGAGATGGATCGCGCGGAGGCGGGTCCCAAGGCTAAAATGGTGCACATTCCGGTGTTACAGGCGACTGCCGGAACGCACGGCGGCGAAGGCGACAAGCGGAGCAATCTAAGCCGAATACCGGCGCGGACCGTGATGGGCGCGCCGCAGGATTGGTGCCCCCATCCGGGATATACAAGCCTGATACGGATTAACGGCCATTCCATGGAGCCGCTGATTCACAACGGAGACATCGCGGCGGTGGATTCGTCCGATACGGACCGCGCGAAACTGGACGGGAAGATTGTGATCGTGTCCCACGAGGAGAAGGGGCTGTGTGTTTCGCGATTCCGGCGATACTCGAAATTCGACATGCTGGAATCGGAAAACCGGGATCACCGCGCGGTGGTCATGGGAAACCGGGCGGGATGGCGGATCGTGGCAAAAGTTTTGTGGTGGATCTCGGCGGCGCCTTAGCCGCGGTGGCCCGAGCGGAGCGAATCTACGCTCCCATCGCGCACGCGACATGTGAGGCGTCACCAGGAATCGGCGCCTAAAAACTGCGGCGGGCGCAGCCAATTTTTTAAATCGAGATGCACGGGGTTCTCCAGTGAGAAAGCCGCAAAGGAAAAAGCGCGCTCCCGAGCCGAAACCGCAGAATCAGTCTTCAAAACAGACTGCTAGAGGGGAGGGTCAACGAGCCCCTCGGGCAGCCGCCCGCCCTGCCAGTAACCCTTTGTTTCCAGTCGTCGGCGTGGGTGCATCCGCGGGGGGTCTCGAGGCGTTCTCCGAGCTTTTAGAAAATTTGCCGGAGAAAACGGGCATGGCGTTCGTGCTGGTGCAACATCTGGACCCCACCCACAACAGCGCGCTCGAGGAGATACTTTCGCGACGGACGAAACTTTCGGTGATGGAAGCCACCGACGGGATGGTGGTGGAGCGCAATCACGTTTACGTGATGCCGGCGAACGCCGACATGATCGTCAACGATGGACTTCTGCGATTGTCCACGCGGACTATGGGCCGCGGACAGCACCGGCCGATCGACAGTTTCTTCCATTCGCTGGCGGAGGAACGCGGCGACCAAGCCATTGGCGTGATCTTATCGGGAACTGCTTCGGACGGGACATCGGGATGCGGGTCGATCAAGGAGGCCGGCGGCATCACGTTCGCGCAAGATGAGACCACGGCGAAGTACGCGAGCATGCCGCACAGCGCGGTAGCGGCGGGGTGCGTTGATTTCGTGTTAAGCCCACAAGGAATCGCGGAAGAACTGGTGAGAATCGGAAAACACCCTTACGTAGCGCGAGTCCTCGAGGCCGCGGAGATCGCGGAAAGCGTGGAGCTGGCACCGCTGTTCAACATGATCCGTGAAGCTCGGGGAGTCGATTTTGCCCAGTACAAACAGACCACGCTCCACCGGCGGATCAAGCGCCGGATGGTGCTGAATCAGATCGAAAACTTTAAAGATTACGTTCGGTTCGTGGAGGATACGGCCGGAGAACTGGACGAGCTGTACCGGGAGATTTTGATTCACGTGACGGGGTTCTTCCGGGATGCGGGTGCGTTCGAGACGCTACAGCGGGAAATCTTTCCGATGCTTCTGAGGGACCGCAAAGCGAACGCGCCTCCGGTGCGGATTTGGGTACCCGGATGTTCGACGGGCGAGGAGGCCTATTCGCTGGCGATCGCGCTCATGGAATACATCTGGCAGGGCGAGGCGCGCGGGTCGATGCGATCCCCGGGCATCCAGATTTTTGCCACGGACATCAGCGATAACATCCTGGACAAAGCGCGGGCGGGCCTGTACGGAGAAGCGGAAATGGACGGAGTTTCTCCGGCAAGATTGAAGCGCTTTTTCACGCCGGTTTCGGGAGGGTATCAAGTCCAAAAGGCTGTGCGGGAAGTGTGCGTGTTCGCCAGGCAGAACGTGGCCAAAGACCCGCCCTTTTCGAATTTGGACTTGATCAGTTGCCGCAATTTGCTTATCTACCTCGGCCCGGAACTCCAAAAACGGGTGATCCCAGCGCTGCATTACGCGCTGAAGGCCGGGGGGTACTTAATGCTGGGCGGCTCGGAGAGCCTGGGAACGTTTGCGGACTACTTCACACCCCTCGATAAAAAATACCGGATTTATCAGAAAAAGAAGGATGCGGCGCGGCTGATTACTTATTTTACGGCCATTGACAATTCCTTTCGAGCGCCGGAGGACGCCAAAATATCGCGAGCCGCTCCCAGGGCTGTTAGCGTGGAAAAAGAGGTGGAGCGGCAGCTCGCTAACAGGTTTTTGCCTGCGAGCATCGTGCTGAACTCCGACCTGGAAATCGTCCAGTTTCGAGGAAAGACCGGAGCGTATCTGGAGCCGGCCGACGGCCACCCGACGTTCAGCCTCGCGAAGATGGCGCGGGAAGGGCTGCTGGTGGACCTGCGAGCGGCGCTGAACAAAGCGAAGAAGGAAGAGATGCCGGTTCGGAAGGAAGGGGTGCGGATCGGACCGGAAGGACAAACACGGGAGGTGGATCTGGAGGTGATGCCGATTGTGGGGAGCAACCCGAAGGAACGATATTACGTGGTGGCTTTCCAAGAGAGGCGGGCCGCCCCGGCCGGGGGCAATGGCCAGCAGGGAGCCGCGAAAACCTATCGCAAGGGCGCTTCGCAATCGCGAGAGACCGAGCGGCTGATGCGCGAAGTACGGCAGCTTAGAGGGGAGCTGCAAACGCTGATCGAAGACCATGAAGAAACACTAGGAGAGTTCAAAACTGCAAACGAGGAAGTGCTGTCTTCGAACGAAGAATTGCAGAGCACGAACGAGGAACTGGAAACGGCCAAGGAGGAGTTGCAGTCGAGTAACGAAGAACTGACCACGGTAAACGAAGAGCTGCAAATTCGGAACGCGGAATTGAGCATGGCCAATAACGACCTGCTCAATTTGCTCGGCAATGTAAATATAGCCGTGGTTATGGTGACGAATGATATCCGCATCCGCAGGTTCACACCTCCGGCGCAAAAACTGCTGAACCTGCTGCCGGGCGACATCGGCAGGAGGCTGGGAGAGATTCGGCCGAACCTGGAGTCGGCCAACCTGGACAAAATTGTGCGGGAAACGATCGACGCGAATCTGCTGCGCGAGCGCGAAGTGCGCGATTTGGACGGCACCTGGTACATGATGCGAGCCCGGCCATACAAGACCTCGGACAACCGGATCGATGGAGCGGTGATCAGCTTTGAGGACATCGACACCCTGAAACGAAGTTTGGATGAGACGAAGGCCTACGCGGATACGCTGATCGAGAACGCTCGGGAGTCAATTTTGGTGCTGGACAGCAACTTGCGGGTGCTCGTCGCGAATCGCGCATTCTACAACCATTTCGGGACGTCCAAGGACGAGACGGAGAACCGGCTGATCTACGAATTGGGGGACGGTCAGTGGAATATACCGGCGCTGCGAGAGTTGCTGGAATCGATCACGAAGGAAAGCACGCGCATTGACGACTTCGAAGTGCGCCAAAGCTTCCAGCGTATCGGCGAGCGAATCATGGTTCTGAACGCGCGGCGGATCGCACCGAATGCAGGAGAACACCTGCTATTCCTGTCGATCGAAGACGTAACGGAAAAGCGAAGGCAAAACGATTCGGTGCGGACGCAGGGTTTGCTGCTCGATCTGGCACACGATGCGGTGATGGTCCGTGATTTGGGAGGCAACATACAATACTGGAATCGCGGCGCGGAAGAGACGTATGGATGGAAAAAAGAAGAAGCGCTGGGGAAGACGACGCACGAGCTGCTGAATACTGAATTTCCGATTCCGTTCGTGCAGATCCTTGCGGAACTCGACAGCAGCGGCCACTGGGAAGGCGAGCTGGCGCATACGCGGCGGGACGGCCAGCGGCGATTCGTGAGCAGCCGTTGGGCGCTGATGCCGCAACGCGAGGGGCAGGCGGTGATTTTAGAGATCAACTCGGACATTACGGAGGAAAAACAGTCCCAAGAGAGCCTGCGGCAGCTTTCCGGCCACTTGATGAGAGTGCAGGACGAGGAGCGGCGGCGAATCGCGCGGGATTTACACGATTCAACGGGCCAGAAACTGGCGGCCGCGAGGATGTTCCTGGATTCGATCGCGAAGACGTCGGGGGCCGCGCCGACCGACAAGCGCCTGCTCGATACCATGGAAATGATTGACGGGGCCTTTCAGGATATTCGCACCTTGTCCCACGTGCTGCACCCGCCGCTGCTGGACGAGACGGGGCTGGTTTCGGCGACACGGTCTATGGTCAACAGTTTTTCAGAGCGGGCCCAAATTCCGGTGGAATTTCTGGCGCCGGCGGAATTCGGCCGACTGCCGCAGCCTGTGGAACTCGCGCTGTTTCGCGTGATTCAGGAGTCGCTCACCAACATTCACCGGCATTCGGGAGCCAAAGAGGCGCGGATCGAACTGGCCCAGACCGAGAA
The DNA here is from genome assembly GCA_963719845.1 of uncultured Acidobacteriota bacterium. Classification (GTDB taxonomy): domain Bacteria; phylum Acidobacteriota; class Terriglobia; order Acidiferrales; family UBA7541; genus Palsa-189. The sequence continues at coordinate 31,625 of CAVRDM010000018.1, forward strand.
CGGGATAACGCTGGAGGTCCGTGATAACGGCAGAGGCCTGCCACCGGAATTATTGTCGGGCACCGGCGCAAAACAGGCCTTTGGAGTGGGCATTCTGGGGATGAAGGAACGGCTGACGCAATTGGGCGGCGAGCTGAAAATTAAATCCAGTAAAAATGGGACGGTGGTGAAAGCCACCGTACAAATCAAGGCTGGCGCCGGCCCGGACAATGGGCAACAGCGGGCGAACGCGCATTAGGCCCTAAGCCTCACGATAGGCACCGGCAAGACCGGCAGCGACCTCAGGCAGAGGCTCGCTTTTCCCAGGCTTCGATAACTTCATTACGAATCAAAATCTGGCGGATGGTTTCGACGTGACGGTCGAAGAGGCCGGCCTCTTGGTGGTATTGCGCGGCGGGTTTCTCGCCGGAGCGGGCGCCAAGGCGGCGGAGCAGAGAGGAGCGAGAGATTCCAGGGCTTCGAGGGCGCCAGCGGATCCGACGATAACGAGGAGCTAGCTGGCGGCGCCGAGGGCCGCCTTCACACGTTCCGGGGTGAAGGGAGCCTGGCGAATCCGCGCGCCGGTGGCGTCGAAAATCGCGTTGCCGATGGCTGCGGCGACGATGGTAATGGAGGTCTCGCCGGCCCCGGTGGCGTCATGGTCGGGGCGATTGAGGAGCACGACTTCGATTTTGGGTACGTCGAAGCCGAGCGGGAACGTGCGATAGGTTTGCCAGTCGACCGAGGTGATTTTCTGGTCATCCCAGGTAACCTCTTCCCGGAGGGCGCGACTCATGCCCTGGAGGGCGCCGCCTTCGATCTGATTGCGCAGACCGTCGGGATTGGAGATGGGGCCGCTGTCATTGCTGATGACGATGCGCGTGACGCTGACCGCTCCGGTGTCGCGATTGACGGAGACTTCGGCGATCAGGGAGGCGAAGCCGTTGTCGCCTTCGTAGGCAACGCAGGCCATTCCGCGGCCGGTGGCGATGCCGGTCTTGGGAGCTTGCGGGCGGGGAGAGGGGCGCGGGTCCCAATTCGCAGCCTTAGCGGCGGCTTTGACTACGTCGCTGAGGCGCGATTCGCTTAAATGGCGGACGCGAAATTCGACGGGATCGGCTTTCGCGCGGGCGGCGAGTTCGTCCATGAAGCATTCGTGAGCAAACGTATTCTGTAGGCGGGCCGGGGAGCGCAACGGGCCGGTAAAAAATGGAGACGCGATGTTGTGGGTGAGCGAGCGTTCCGATTTTATGGTGCCGGTGCCTTTCGGAGTGCCGCCGACGTTGCCGGCGCAATAGGAGGGCACGCCATTGGTGTTGTTGCTGTAGGTACGCGGCTCGGGCGCGGGGGTCCGGGCCGCGAAAGCATCGGCGGGAAAACCGGCAAGCGTGCCCGAGGCCACGTTGCCGGGGGCGCCGGTGCCGGGCCGGTTGCCGCGAACTGCGGACCAGGATTCGTGATCCCAGACAAGGATATTGCCCTGAGCGTCCAGCACGGCGCGTTCGTCCATGACGAATGGGAATCCGTAGTTTTCGCCCCAGGCCATTTCGTCCTTGCGGGTGAGCTGCACGCGCACAGGCTTGCCCGCCGCTTGCGAAAGCAAGGCGGCGTCGAAGGTGGCCGTATCGGCGCCATTCAATCCGTAGCACCCGGAACCGCGGCGAAAAATGACGTGCACGTTTTCGGGTTTGAGCCCGAGGAGAATGGCCGAGGACGCTTTCTGGTGCCAAACGGCCTGGGTAGGAGAATAGATCGTGGCTTTATCGCCTTGCACATCAGCCACGGCGCAGGAACTGCCGAGTGATCCGTGCATCTGGTAGGGATAATAATAGGTGGCCTTCACCACGTCGGAGGCTGCGGCGAGATTCTGGTCCACATCTTTGGAATTGACAAGCAAGGTATCCCGCGTGGGTTTCTGATTCCGCAGATATTCGTAAAAACTGGCATTGCTGGGCAGGCCCGTGCCCGGGGTCCAGGTGACCTTGAGCTTGTTTGCGGCTTGAATCGCCTGCCAGGGTTTTTCCGCTACCACGCCCACGAAATTTTTCTTGACGACAACTTTTACCACGCCTGGCAAGGCTAAAACAGAACTTTCATCCACGCTGACTACCGTTGCGCCTACCGCCGGAGGACGGACTACCCGGCCGTGCAACATGCCAGGGAGCCGCACATTGTGCACAAATTCAAACTGTCCGGTGACCAGCGCCGGAAGGTCGGGTCGCTGCGCCTTGGTTCCGAGCACCGTCCACTCGGCGGGTGGCTTGCGCTTGGCGGCGGGATCGACCTTCAGCTCAAACTTCTTCCCTCCCACGAGTTCTCCGTAGCCGACTTTCTTGGAGGGGTTACTCTTCGAGCTGATCGCGCCATTGGCAGCGGTAAGCTGGTCCTCGGGAAGGCCTAGACGTTTTGCGGCCAACTGCACGAGAGCCTGGCGCGCGGTGGCGCAGGCCTGACCAAGATTACGGTGATTAAAATTGGTGGGATGCGACTGGCTGCCGGAAGTGACTCCCTGATCGGGCGTCATTGCGGTATCGCAATAGATCAGGTTGACGCCAGAAAATGGGACGCACAACTCTTCCGCGACGAGCTGTATTTGCGCGGTGGAAATGCCCTGGCCCAGCTCTTCTTTGCCGGTGTAGGCCGTCACCTTACCATCGGCGCCAATGGCAATCCAGGAGTCTAGCTCATTCGCGGGCGGGCCGACGCTCCCACCCTCAAAATCCTGCGCGGCGGCCATCCCGATAATTCCGCGCAAACTGAAGCCGACGACAAGCGCGCCCGCGCCTGTGAGGAAACCGCGGCGAGAAAATCCTGCGTCGTTCTAGCGCGGCCAGCGCGTTAGGAGCGAGGGAGGATGCTTCGCCCGCCTGCGATCGTTTTTTCATCACGCGGTTCCCTGGCGTACGCGATTGATAGCTTGAATCATGCGGACATGCGTAAAGCACCGGCACAGGACGCCGGACATGGCCTCGCGAATCTGCTCGTCGCTGGGCTTCGGGTTCTGATCGAGGAGGGCTTTAGCGGTCATAATAACGCCGTTGACGCAAAAACCGCACTGCGCGGCCTGCTCGGCGATAAATGCGCGCTGCAGGGGATGGGGCTTATCGATGGTGCCTATTCCTTCGAGTGTGGTGATTTCCGATCCCGCGACCGAACTCACCGGCGTGATGCAGGAGCGGACAGCCTGACCTTTCACGATCACCGTGCACGCCCCGCACTGACCCAGTCCGCAACCGAACTTGGGACCACGGAGTTCGAGATCGTCGCTCAGAACGTAAAGCAGCGGGGTGGTGGGGTCGACGTCAAGGGAGTGCGTCTTCCCATTAACTTTCAGCGTAATCGCGCTCATATTAAGACCAAGGTATTGCTAAGATTGGCTCGCGTCAAGCCCCGCGTAGAGCCCCCACGTAGCGTTAGTATGGCAGGGGTCCGGGGCAGATCACGTGGAAATCGGCGGGCGATTTTATCCGGGTGAATCAGGCCGGTAAGCCGATTGAAGAGCGTGGATTTGCCGACGTTGGGGTGGCCGACGATCACGAGCGAAGGGCTGGTTGGTAGCTTCGTCATGACGTGTGCTCGATGTGCGGTACGAAACACCCGGCGGCAAAAGGCTTTGAGCCTGCTTCTGCGGCTGCAGTGTTGGCAAGAATTGGGGGGTTAGAAAATGGTATATACCCCCACCCCCGGTGTTTTTCGTAAGGATATCAATCCATGGGAGTTGCTGACGAATTTTTCGCAAGGATATCATTCTAAAAGGCTTTTGGATGCGCTCGCCGATTTTTCCTAAAAAATTGGTGTACGGCTTGGTTTTTTGTCGTTCGCGAGGTGACTGCCGCCCGCCGGAGCGGGAAGGCCAGCGCGATTGGTTTTATGCTTTGTTCGGACACACTTCTATTTTACAGGATGGTGCAAGGACATTTTAGACAATTGCGGTTTTGGGCCTGGTATGGGAGCACGTCAGGAGATGCGTCATTTGAGTTTCGTGAAGGCGATACCGAAAAAGGCCCCGCCCTTCCAAAACAGCGAAGGACTGATTGGATAAGAACGAAGGCTCCGTTCGCGACCCTGTATTCTTTGGTTAGAGGACCAAGAATCTGGGGAGAAAGGAGCCTTCGATGCTGGTTATTGGATGTGATTTTCATCCTAGTTGGCAACAGGTTTGTTGGGTGGACACGATTACGGGGGAAACGGGGGAGAAGAAGTTGGTTCATGGTTCGGGAGAGGCCGAGCGTTTCTATCGGCAGCTTTCCGGGCCGGCGCTGATCGGCATGGAATCGACGGGGAACCATCAGTGGTTTCTGGAGATGGTGACGGCGGCGGGGCACGAGTTGTGGGTGGGCGATGCGGCGAAGATTCGAGCCAGTGATGTGCGGCAGCAGAAACACGACCGGCGAGATGCGGCTTTGCTGCTGAAGCTGCTGCTCGACGGACGATTTCCGCGGATCTGGGTGCCCTCGAGCGAGCAGAAAGATCTGCGGCAGTTGCTGATTCACCGCCACAAACTGGTGCGGGTGCGGGCGCAGGTGAAAAATGAGTTGCAACATCTGGCGCTCAACCAGGGAGTGCAGCGAAAGCAGCGGCTGTGGAGTGCGGCGGGACAAAAGGTGCTGAACGAGTTGGCGCTGCGGCCCTGGGGCAGTCGGCGGCGCGAAGACCTGTTGAAGTTGCTGGCGATGCTCAACCAGCAGATCGCTCCGCTGGACCTGGCGGTGGAGCAGGCTGCGAAGGAAAACTCTCAGGCGAAGCTGTTGCTGAGCCAGCCGGGAGTGGGGCCGGTGACTTCGCTGGCCTTCGTGCTGACGATGGGAGATGTTTCCCGTTTTCGGCGCGGCAAGCAGGTGGCTAGTTATCTGGGACTGATTCCGCGAGAGTACAGTTCGGGCGGACATCAGCGCCTGGGATCGATCAGCAAGCAAGGGAATCGGTTTATGAGAATGCTGTTGGTGGAGGCGGCGCAGATTGCGGTGCGCTGCGATCCGGGAATGCGCAACGAGTATTTGCATCGCTGCCACAGCAAGCCGAAGGGTGTGGCCAAGGTGGCGGCGGCCCGGAAATTGGCGATTCGACTCTACTGGATGCTGCGCACGCAAAAGCCGTATCCGGAGATCGTTCGTATCGAGAGCAGCTCGCGGGTGCCCCTGGTCGGCGAAAGCTAGACCGCAGGATTGATTGGGCGCTCTCGTCCCGATTGTAGATCGGGATTCGCATAGCAGAATCATGGCCGAAGTGACGGGCCGTATCGATGGTTGGTGGAACGATCCACCGAGAAGTGATTCACGGCGAGATTTCCAGAGTCTTGGTCCTCCACCCTGCTCTGGCAACCACGCGGTGCGCAAAGCACTGAGGAGCAGAACTGCGCCTTGACAACGCCTTCGTTCTTATCGAGGGGCACCCCGAAGTTCTGGATCAGAGGCTGGGCCACCCGTCCCCAGCGTGGGCTGTGATCGGGATACCACGCGGCGTCCACCTCCACCGGCCCAAAGGAGAACCAATCGCGTACCGTTGGTCAATAAAATGGCCCGGACCTTCGAGTAGCAAAAGCCAATTCAAGTAGTCCGTGTAACTAGACCACTTCGGGTAGCCTCCACTGGCGCAGCTTATAAAACCATATATCCCACCGCCGCAACTGCCGCTGCCGTAGGTGCAACCAATGTCGCCGCGCAGTCTACTCGGTCGAAGGAGCCGACGCCGTCATCTAATCAGACAATTCCTAATCTAGAGGATCCCGATCAAAACCTTCAGTCCAGTGATCCTTATTCAGGCGGTAATCCGCAATTTCAAATAGGCCGCCTTTATCCGAAAATCCAGGCTTTGCATCCGTTCGCTCAAGCGCTGCATGAGCATCCGCTTCCGTCCGGTAGACGCCGATCAATTTCTCATCCCCGTATGCGTCAGTATGCCAAAGCAGGTACACGACATCGATTGACATAGGTGCTGTAGACTTCTTACTACTTTTTTCTTTCAATCCTGAAGCCAATGTCATCTCTCTCACCTGCTATGCCTCTTAATCCAATCCTGAGCCCATTTTCTAATTCTATTATATTCGCTCGCACCACCCTTACCACAACTAGCGCCATTATCTTCAGGGTAACGCTCCCGGCAAACTCGCTGAGTAAATTCATCCGCGGTCTCGCCCGCGCGAGGAACCTGTCTGACCCATGTAGGCTTAGGATTCTGGCTCGCGCCGCCCTTTGCCAGGGTTATAGGCCAGATCAGGCGTATCAGCCACGCAAGAGCGTCCGCGCCACCCTCCACCTCCGATGGAATGGCTGGACCCTGAAACCCAAATATGATCCGGCCGCAACTACCGCTGCCGTAGGTGCAACCACCGTTACCGGGCATAATCAGGCCGGGCAGGCCTAACGTCGGAATCTGTAATCCATTAGGAATGCCATTTGTCTCGAGGACGTAGGCGTATTGGTTCCAGGTTTGCGGGTTAGAAGGGTCGACGGCTGCAATACCGGCGGGGTCGGCCAACATGAAGCGTCCCTGCTGCGATGAGTAGTAACGAGCCTGGGAATTATCAAGATTCGATTCGGCGTCGCGTTCTTTGCCCGTGAACTTGAGACTAATGGCGGAAGCCGAGCAGGATGGAGTGTAGAAATAGGATTCGCCGTAAGGCAAATAATCAAGGCTGTCGACCACGCAGCCGTTAACGTCGGTCAGAAGGCGCGTGGAGCTGAGGTGATCCTGATGGACAAAATACGTGGTGCTATTCGCGTACTCGGCCAGTAGAGAGCCGTCCGAGTAGATATAACTGGCGACCCAGCCGAGCTTATGATTGGAATTATCAAACGAGCCTTGTGCCAAGTCGATCTCCGAGTTTACCCGCCCGTCCAAGTCGTACAGGTAATTTGCCGGAGTTCCGCTGCACTGCGTCCTTTGCACTCGGCGTCCAGCGTAATCATACACGTAGCACGCCGTCGCAGTGGAACAAGTGCCCAATGTGCCGTCGATCTGAATCAAGTGGTTTTCGGCGTCGTAATAATAGGTGTGGCTGCCGTCGTGGGTCATGCTTAGATTCTAAGGGTGTGGTGTTGGCTTTTGGCTGAGTCTGCTCTTTCGTTGCGCTGTGCACCGGCAAACTCGAATCGCGATCAAAGTGTTCTCGCCATTTTCGTGATACGACTAACTGCTCTGTGGGCCAATCTTTCGAGTGCACAGCCAGGAATGACTGTGCTACCAAAGGCGCCGCGGCGATGCTGGATGATGGCCGATTCGGGAGATCGGCGTGCCCGGGGCCGGATGGCCGCTAAGAACACAGTGAAGAAAGAATGACTGTGCTACCAAAGGCGATTCAAGCTGGGATGGCCTTGGGCTTCCCCGTCGCCGAACGGCAGCGACATCTGATGGCGTAGCGGCTTTCTGCGTCTTGCTCTTAAGGCTCGTGAAACTTGTTGTTACAGGACCTGCAAGACTTTGGAGGGGTCGCCCCTGGGAGGCTCACCCATGAGCAGATGGATGTGCTCGGGCGTAACCACGTAACCGATCAGCGGGAATGTGCAGCGGACGCGAATTTTGTCCAGGACTTTCACAAACCGATTGCGCGCCCGCCTCGTTCCCAGATAAGGACAGCGGCGATAACAGCTGAAGATTCGAAGTGGAGACCGCATCGTCCCAAGTAGGGGGGCAAAGGGCTGCGCATAGATAAAATCCGCACCCTTAGAAACGAAGGGTGCGGCACCCACTGCTCCTAGTCTGGCTATAGTATACGAATGATATACTTGCGGGCGTTCACGTTAATAAGGTTTGTGTGGACCACCCGGCAAATTACCGTGGAGCAGCCGGCGGCGGTCGATCACGATCTCGGGCAAACTGCTCGCTTCCCTTCCAAAGATGAAGTCCGCCATCGAAGAAACAAATGTCTGGGGTCAGAGCCGAGTGCTCGTAACCGGAGGCGCAGGCTTTATTGGCAGCGCGCTGGTTTGGGCTCTCAATAGAAAAGGTTGCTCGAACGTGGTAATCGCCGACTTCTGCTGACCGGCGGAGCGGCGGCATAACTTAAGGGCCCTGCAATTTATCGATTATCTCGATCCGTACGCCGCGCTGGAGCGGCTTTCGTCGGGCTCTCTCGCACCATTCGACTATATCTTCCACCTGGGGGCCTGCTCCTCGACGACGGAAATGGACGTGAACTATCTGCATCGCAACAATTACGAGTACTCGAAAACGCTCGCCGAATATGCGTTGCGGGCCGGAGCGCGGTTCGTGTACGCCTCCTCGGCAGCCACCTATGGCGCGGGACCGGAGATGGATGATACCGACCCGCGGGGTCTCGCATCGCTGCGGCCGCTGAATCCGTACGGCCAGTCAAAACATTTGATGGATCTGCACGCCTGGCGACAGGGCTGGCTGGACCGCGTGATCGGCTTGAAATACTTCAATATATTCGGGCCTAACGAGGACCATAAAGGCGATATGCGGAGCGTGGTGCTCAAAAGCTTCACGCAGGTCAAGGAGACCGGCACAATCCGCTTATTTAAAAGTTACCGGCCGGATTATGGCGACGGCGAACAGAAACGTGATTTCCTGTACGTGAAAGATGCCGTGAAGATGACCCTTTATCTGGCCGCGAACCGGGCCACGAACGGAATTTTCAATATTGGTTCAGGCGAAGCCCGTACCTGGAACGAACTCGCTCGCGCGGTGTTCGCCGCTGTTGGCCGAGAGCCGCGCATTGAATACATCGAAATGCCGGAAGCCATCCGAGACAAATATCAATATTTCACTCGAGCAGATATCGGCAAGCTGCGCGCCTGCGGCTATGCGGAGAGCATAACGCCCCTCGGTGCCGCGGTGCACGATTACGTGGCCCAATACCTTGGGGCGGGGAAATCTTTGGGCGAGGAAACCGAATCCGAATGAATCGTTCACAGCACCGAACGATCCAGGTTTGTCGCTTGGTACGCCACGTCATGCCGCCCCGATTTCTCTAACGCCAGTCGTCCACAATAAAAGCCTCCGGGCGATTGTATCCGGGTAATCAGGAATCGGAGGTCTGCGCGCGGGCGAGCGGCTCGGCGCAGAAGATCGCCAAATAGCACGGGTGTCAAACGCCGGGAAAGTACGGTTCGCGAATGACAGCGACGCGGCGTCCAGGAATAGCATCTTCCTCGACCATGTCGAGAATCTTCAGCCGAATACCAAATTGCTCGCAAGCTGCGCGGCTGGTTTCGTTCAAGAACAGGAACTCGCAGAAGCGGCCGCTCGAGCGGTATTTTTTGCGCAATGCGGAAAGGGGGTGCGTGTCGGTTTGATCGTTTCCATAAACGATGGCCTGCCTCATATTTGTGTGTCTGAAATTGACGCGGGTTAATTGCTTTTTGAGCGCTTCGGCCAAGCGCACACGCGGATTTCTATCGGGACCGGCCGCCTCCCAGGCGACACCGACCACCGCGAAGGCGCCAGCCGGGATAGGATTCTGAGCAGCAGAGGGCGTCGTGTGATGCGCCGGATGCGTGGACTTCGCCGGATCGTCGACTGGAACGCTGCTCGGGTGGGGGTTGGACACGCTCAGGACGGACGGCGCGCCGCCGGCGCCAGGTGCGGCGGGTGTGGCGGGCACGCTTGGCGTACGATCGCTCGCCGAGGAGCGCGCACGTGTGATGAAAGAGCGGTCGGCACTTCTAACGGCGTCGAAAATCCGGCTCAAGGCGAATCTCCTGGCGGCTCAAACGGCTGGCGAGCGCGCAAATGAGATTCGCATCAAGAACGAACCGCGTGCAATAGGCCTGAACACCCAGTATTCAAGTACGCAAGTTTTAGTACTTACCTGTTCGTCGAGGCAGCGGGAAACCGCGATGCCGGTGTAGATTGACGTGGACACGATACCGAACGCAACGTATAAAGCTCGTGGCACGTCTGTTGTAGCGAGGTACGTTCTATGTCCGCAAATTTGAGCAGAAGACCGGGTTTCGTCGTCGCCTTCTTGACACTCGCAGCGAGCCTGAGTCAGGCGAGTTTATGTTTCGCGAATCCCCTTCCGCGGCCGCAAGGGCAGCAGCAGGCGGCAACTCCGCCTCGGCAGGTGGTCGGCGCCGTCAAGACGATCAGTGGAAGTGCCATAACCGTCAAGCCCGACTCCGGTGCAGATGTCAGCGTGGCGGTGCAGGATGGTGCCCAAATCGTGCGTGTGGCTCCCGGACAGACAGACTTGAAAAACGCGCCGAAGATTCAGCTAAGCGATTTGCAAGTGGGCGACCGCATCCTGGTGCGCGGCAAGCCGTCAGACGACGGCAAATCATTCCTGGCCGCCGCCATCATCGCCATGAAGCGCTCCGATGTCGACGCGAAACAGGAAAATGACCGGCAGGATTGGCAAAAGCGGGGTATCGGCGGGCTGGTAAAGGGGGTTGATCCGGGAACCGGGACGATTACGATTTCGGCGGCCGCCGCCGGGACCAGGACAATAGCCATCCACACGGCAAAAAACACGATATTTCGACGTTACGCGCCGGACTCGGTGCAATTCGACGACGCGAAACCCAGCGCGCTGGAGCAAGTCCAGCCGGGAGATCAGCTACGCGCACGCGGTAGCCGCAGCGCGGACGGAAGCGAATTGAACGCGGAAGAGATTGTTTCCGGCGTTTTTCGGAACATTGCGGGCATCATTACGGCGGTGGATGCGGCGGGAAATGCGGTGACGGTGAATGACCTGATCAGCAAGAAGCCGATACTTGTAAAGGTGACGCCACAATCGCAAGCCGTAAAATTGCCGGCGCAAGTAGCACAAGGCATGGCGGCGCGATTGAAAGCGACTGCCGCTGGGAATACGCAAGGCGGAGCACCTGCTCCCGCAGGGGAAAGCGCTCGGACGGCGGGCGGGGCGCAGGCGGATTTGCAGCAGATGGTAAACCGCATGCCCAAGGGCACGCTCTCCGACTTCCAAAAAGGCGACGCGGTGATGATTGTTTCCACCGAAGGCACCAGTTCGGGAGGAGTGACCGCCATTATGATGCTGGGAGGCGTCGAGCCCCTTCTGGCCGGTCCCGGGGGAGGACAGGCTGCGATGACGCTTTCACCATGGAATATCGGCGGCGGAGATGCCGGCGGCGAAGGTGCGCCGTAACGTGGTGCTCCTGGGAACACGCCCATACGCAGCGGCAGGCCCTCTTGGGGCAGCCGATAAACATAGCTTTCAGCGCCGAGGACAATTTGTATTCGCACGCGTGGCCTGGGCGGCGCGGTGCCGAACGCGCCCATCGCCGTAACGGGTCCCGGGGGGCAGACAACCATTGCGAAGGCCAACCAAAACGGCGCGTTTGACGTGAAGGATCTGACGCCGGGCACCACACCGTAGACATAAGCGTGCCGGGGTTCGCGGCGTATAAGAAAGAGGCGGTGCAAATCGCGGCAGGCGAGTCCAGCAACTTAACACTCAACGGCTACTACGCTTTGAATTACGCTAACAGCGATACGGCCGGCCCAACAAGTTCCCCTTCGAACCCGTACAACATACTTCAGGACTAGGTTTATTTGGACAGCCAAACGCATTCGCAGGCGGCGCATTTTCGCAAGGTGCAGCCAATCGCCAAGTCTACCTGCAGCTTCTATTCGCTTTCTAGCGTCCTCCTGCGATCCGAAAGTGCTGCGAAGCCGCCAAGTATTATTGAAGTGCGGCGCTAGCAGGCGCTGGCGGGGCTGGTTTGAGAAATTTCGTGGCATCCACCGGCACATTCAGTTGTATCGACTTCAAGACGGTCACCGACCGCCCATCTACCCACGTCTTCGTCACACGGAACGGGACTTTGATTCCAGAAACGACGCGATAGTCGGAATAGTCGATCTCGGTCGTAATGAAGCCAATGGGTAAGTTGGTGTAGCGCACCATGCGCACGAGCAGTCCGGACTTCTTATCGAAATACAACTTAACGTTGTTTCCGGCCGCAGTCTTTCCCTCCATGATGTTGAGGTCACGATCGTCAATTCCTGATCCGACGGTATCCGGGAGAATGCTCGGGACACCGCTGATAGGAAAGCCCACGTGCAAATTAGTTAGGAGTTGTTTGATCTGCGCAGGGAAATAAAGTTTCGCCTCCAGATGCGCGCCATCCAGGTCGCCTGCCCCCAGCGCTAGAAGCGGGACTGGCGTGTCGACCGCTGATTGGGCCACCCAGGCGGTGCGGCCGTCGTCAACCCAGTGACTGTCTCCGTTGGCCCCGTGTACGGTCTGAGAAAACTGGCCGGGAGCTTTGGCATAAATCTCCACGGGGACTTCCGCAGGATCGTCGTAGCCTTGATAGGATCCTTTGGCCACAAAACTCGTGAGGGTGGCAACCTTCTGCGCCCCTCCGAGCGCTTGAAGATACGCGTCAAAAAGTTGGCCGGGAGTAGGCGCTCCAGGCGCCTGCTCGGTAATTTCTTCGGGTTCTTCCGAAACTGGGCTGCTGTACTGCTCCGCTAAACCCGGCGTGATTTTGGGGTGATCGGCATTGCGGTGACATGAATAACAAGTTACCTCGCGTTTACCGCCAAAGTAGCTCTTATTAATGGCATTCATCATTACGATCATTTTTCGCGCCGTTTGCTTCAGGGGGGGGTCGTCGGCATATTTATCCCAGCTACCGGAGCTGGCATCTCCGTGGCAAGTAGTGCAGTTCGCGTTCAAGGACGCGGCAAAAAAGCCCATCGTCTCCATGAATTCCTTTACAGAAATTCCTCTGAGCAGTTGGACGTTCTTGAAAGCCTGCTCGGCCATGATGGGCTTATCTGCTGAAGTCGCCTGAGCCCCTTGCTGAGGCGCCGCTTGGCCGCCTGCCGATGCAATGCTCCACAAGGACGCAATCGTCACTGCTAAGGCGCTGAGGACGCGGTGCTTGGAACCCGGCATCATACTGCCTCCCATTATTGGTCCAGACTCAATCTTCTATGGCTCTGTCGTGGAGTGAAGCACATCCCGCTTGGCGTGGGTCGATTGCTCATCAGTCCGACAACCGACACCTTGTAACCAGTTCAATAAATCCGCGAAAGCTGTCACGTCCACCTTATTTTCGACGCCCTTGTTACACTACTATTTAATCTGTATCAAGCGAGAAATTCTCTTTCTCTGCCGCGATCGCGCTCCTCGCTCGCCGCCCGCTATCTTTGAGTACACATTGTGGTTTTTGACGGAGAACACTAGATCACGCATCCATTTTACACAACATGCGCCCATATTCTGAACGAGAGCATACATGATTTTAAGACGACGCTCGACCGGTTCGAGGGGATACTCCTGCGAATCTTGTTAATTGTCCGTTCTCGTCCCAATCGCACGTATTGCCGAAAGATCGATCTTTCCGCCCAAGGCACAAGAGATTTAAAAAATATTTTTGGCACTTGACGGAAGTTGCTGTGCCGGATCGAGTTGGACAGCGGCCCATGCTTGACTTCATTTCGGAACGGTGAACTAGTATTCGCGTCAGACTTCCGACCAGATGGCGTATTACACCAGCCAAAAACGGCGGCTATCCTGCCGGCGGACCCGAACAAGCCAGGGCTGGCAGTTCACATCCACTGTTTCGGTATTTTCCGGCAGACCCATAAACCCCACCGACGCAGCCGATGATCTAAGCGGAACCGGAGAAGCGCAGGATCGGTGGGCGCTTGCAGGCGATCCCATGCCTTTCAAAATTTTGGCGGCCCTACGGCCATACCATGTTACGTCTCGCCCATGGCAAGTGCCGCCTTTGCCCAGAAAGTGAATGGGACGAACATATGCACGGTTGGACTTCCAACGGCGTGTCTGAATGCTGCTGCATTAGAACAGACCGGCCCGGGCGGCACGACGGGAACCGCATCACTCCTCAAACTCGGCTGCTACATGATGGGCAGCTCGGTCATTGTGCCGCCGGCCCAGGGCACGTTCGGAACGATGAGCCGCTATGACATCTACGGATTGGGCTTCTGGGAATGGGACATGTCGATTATCAAGAGCTGGGGAATAAAGGAAAAGGTCACTGCCCAGTTCCGGGCGGAGATCTACAACGTCACCAATACCACCCAGTATTTCACACCGGTTGCAACCCTTAGCACGCCTTCTACATTTGGCCAAGCGCAGAAAACGTCCGAGGTTGGGGTGAACAGCCCCATCGTTGGCACCGGCGGGCCCCGGAAGATACAGTTTGGCTTGAAGTTCTTGTTCTAAGCTGGCCCAAGGCGAGGCCCCTAGGTTAATTGAAGAACAGTCAGCGGGCCGTTCCACAACGGTCGCAAAGGCCCCAGCAGTTTAGTAGCGGGAGGAATACCACGAATCGCCCAGTAATGGGCGGGTAGAATGCTCCGCACCTACCTTTAGTGGCGACTGCCAAGCCCAGCTTTAATATTAATATTGCGGAGTACTTTCTGACTTTGAACCCCCACCCGAATCCGCGGGCACCCGGGGGGCCACGCCTGCCATGGCGTCCAAGGTTTTGCCGTTAGGCAGGAGAACCGTTACGATACGTCCCATCGGACGTCCGTTCTTTACGGGTTCCAGAGTGACAGTGACTTCGTCGCCTGGCTTGAAAGATTGCTTACTCCAACCCCCGTTGACCATGGTCACCGGGTTCTGGGTCTCTCCAATCCAATGTACAACCTGGCCGCTGTCGTCTTTTACATCGAACTGAAGCAAACAATGGGGATTGGACCAGAACCATTCTGTAACCGTGGCCTTCAAAGTAACCTTTTTGCCGGATTCAAACGCAGCGTTTCCGTGGTGTGCAAATAGAGGATTTGAACTCATCAGGAGACCGATAGCCAGCGCGAACATCGAGATCGTTCTCGTTTTCATTCCCATAACCTCCGAACATTATCGTAAGAAGCTTAGTCCGCTCACAAGGCAGTTTCCAGTCTTATTTGTGAGCATCGCCATTGCCTGTGCGCCTCTAACGTTCAGGCGCAGCGCTGCCTGAGCCGCTGGAAGGATTGCCAAATAACTTATTATACTTTTCCATCTCTACGGGCGAGCAGTACATCTCCATGACGTCGGTGCGGGGATCTTCCAGTCGCATAGGGAACTTATTCATGGCTATCCATGGCTTGGTATACATTTTCGGATCGTCGATGGTCACGGTCAGCTCCAGGCGGTCATGATTCACGCGATGGTATTGTTCCTCCACGCGCAGAACGTCACTGATTGGCCGACCAGCAGTATCGAGCCAGACCCGGTCTTCCGGCATCATCCCAACGGTCTGGACAACTAGGGTGTTATCGTCCGTCCATTTGCCAACCGAGTAGCCATAGAACCGAGGTTCCTTTACTTCTTTCCCCACGAGTACCCCGCCATCCACGACCTTCGGCAGTTCTCGCCCATCCGTCCAGACGACGCGCCACGTTTCCGCATATTCATACAGAATGGCAACCTTGTATTCGTTCTGCATTATCTGGGTTTCTCGCAGATTGTAAAAATTGGCTCGCGGGAACCCCATCGGCTCGCATTTATCCCGGGGATCGTCGTAAAATCCGGGGAGGACTGCATCCACTCCCTCGAGCGCCTTGTGAGACTTAAACGTTTTAAAGCCATAAGGAGTGAAGGGCAGTTGGTGTTCCGGCTTTCCGTCGTTGGGCATCGCCTTAACGCCATTCGCCTGTATTCCATCGCCCGGCCCATTGGCCGGCGCCCAAGTTCCGGTAAGGTCGCGGCGTGGAGCGGAGGCAGGTGCGTTTTGAGTCTTCACCACCGCTGATTGCTGCTGAGTGGGGGCAGCGTAAGCAAAGGCCAGAACAGCGAAAGCCATTCCCGCCACACCAATAACAAAACGATCTCGCATTTGAGACGCTCCCCCTCATCCAGCAACGGATATGAGCTCAAGCAAGCTATCGGTACTTCTACTTCCGCACCTTATAGTTGTCAAGCTTGATCCCCCAAAGACACCCGCTTCCGATGCGAGTTCGTAGGGTTCGGCTTCTGCCGATTCAACTATCGCGAAGGCTTACGTTGGTACTGCCATATGCGTGCAACGATCAAGCGTACTTGAGAGGTTTGCGGACTCTCGGCGGCTAGGGCAGCAAGCGAATACTCGAGGCTGCCGGCGGCGGTGGTATCGACTGCAAAAAGGCGTAAATGTCCGCGACTTCCGCATCGGACAATACTTTGCTGGTATATGGCGGCATTTCATTCACAGGTTGGCGGCATTGAGTCATGAACGCGGAGAATGCGATCGGGTTCGGCGCCAGTCGTGGTCCGGTCCCAGCACCGCCTTGACCCTGAGTGTCATGGCATTCGTAACAGCCCGCCTTGGCGAAAAGCGCCTTGCCATTATCGGCGTTCCCGGTCGGGGCCGTACCCGCGCTGCCTTGGGCCGGCGGTGCTGCGGCCTTCAAGAACGCATAAACATCCGCCAGCACGGAGTCCGAAATATCTCTAGCGGAATAAGACGGCATGGGGGCCTTCGCGTTGCGTACCGCATCGACAAACATCGCTAGAGCAAACCTGGGGGGGCCTACCCGGGGCCCCGCAATCGTGCCCTTCCCACCTTCACCTTGGCTGCCATGGCAGTCCGCACACTTCTCGCTGGAGAAAACCTTCCCGCCATTCTCAGCGTTGCCGGCAGGGGAGTTGACGCGTTGAGCAGCCGGGGTGGTTTCGCGCGCGAGGACATTGCGGTATCCCAGGATCAGCAATCCGGCAGCGCCCGCCAGTGCAAGGAAACGCATACGGCCAACCCCGTGGATCAGGTGCGGCACACGTGCGCTCATCACTCGGCTCCTCTCCTTATTTCTCAAACGGCGACCTGCAAGAAAACTGTTTCACAAGTCTCTCCGTTCACTGTTTCGCGCTCCCCACTCTAACGGTCTATTTTCAAACCGCCCTTGGGCTTAGCGGGGCTGAGTGACGGTGTCCAGCAGAGCTGGTTCGCCGCGCTTGACGGCGACAAGCGCGCGCTTGATAGCGGGACCGAGGTCATTGGGATTGTCTATCGGCCCTTCCGCGTACCAGCCCATGCCCTGCGCAACCTTGGCATAGTCGATATTGGGGTCCACGATCGTAGTGCCGATGCCGGCTCTATCGATGCCGCGCTGACGCCGATCGGCCATGCGTTGAATATGCATGACTTCCTGATGATAAGCGCGGTTGTTACGCATTACCGCCAGCAGCGGAATACGGTGGTGCGCCGCCGTCCACATGACCCCGGGCGCATACATGAGGTCCCCATCGTTTTGCAGGTGGACGTAGAGACGACCGTACTTCCGGTGTGCCAGTGCGGCGCCTACCGCCGCAGGTGAAGCATACCCCACGCCCCCTGAGCTTCCACCGTAGCTACGCTGATAGTGTTTGCTGTAAACCCACGGATAGCCGCCCAATCCTCCCGCCCAGTCCTCGTTTTTGACTTGCTCCCAAACCTCGGCAGACAGGCGCGGCAAGCTAATGGGGCTCGAATTCCATCCGTATGTCGCTGCGGTGCGCGCCCGGTCCAATGCTTTCTTACGGTCGTCGACCAATTTGCTTCCGCGCTCCTGGAAGACGCGCTGGCGGTCAGCATTGGCCAGGCGCTTGACGGCCTCAATGAGGGAGGGGAGAGTGGCTTCCGAGTCGGCAGCCATGGCCAGATCGACTTCCGTGTAGCGCTGAAAATCCTGGTAATTGCTCCTTATATAGAGGTCGGCGGTACTGATGCTGATCAGCTTGGCATCTTTCCGGGTCTTTAGTTGTGAGCTGCGGTGCAACTGGTCACGATAAGAGTTCACGACACCCCAGAAATCCGGCACATCCAGCCCTAGGATCACATCGGCGTTCTGGATTTGCTGGTTCGGTCCACCCTCGCGCCACCACCAGCACCCATGACCGGCGCCTGGAGCAGCTCGGCAAGTTCGTTGAGGTGCGCGGCTCCGGCTTCCGTACGGCCAACACGGCCCGCGACGATCACCGGATTTTCGGCCGCCGCTAGTAGTCGCGCCGCCTCGGCCACCGCGCCCGAATCGCCCTGCGGCGGAGAGGTGAGCGTGAGCTTAGGGATGCGCAGGACGGCGTCCTTAGGAATCGGGTCTTCCTGGAGCCCGCCATCCGCCACCAACACGACGGGCGACATCGGCAAAGTCATGGAGATCTTGTAAGCACGTACCGCGGATTCGGCGAAGTGAGCTAGTGACATCGGCGTATCGTCCCACTTCGTATAGTCGCGAACCATCGCCGCAGCGTCCTGGGCGCTGTGGTACCACTCCACACCCGGACGCCGCTGGGTGGCATCGAGCGTGTTGCCAAGTATGATGTACACGGGGATCCGGCCACCCCAGGCGTTGTAGATTCCCATCGCGGCGTGCTGCAATCCCACCGTGCTGTGAGCCAATACCAGCATCGGTTTGCCTTCCACCTCAGCATAGCCCTGCGCGAGGGCCACCGACGATTCTTCATGGCAGCAGGTAAGGAACTCCGGGGCCTTATTACCACCATAGTTTATGAGCGATTCATGCAATCCGCGGAAGCTCGATCCCGGGTTGGCGGCGAGGTACTCGAAACCCAGCGACTTAATTACATCGACCATGAAGTCGGACCCTGGACGATCTGTGGTCAGAACGTCCACGCCAGAGGATTCAGTCGCGGCGTCCACGGGCAAAGCCGCGGGTGCGAGGAACGGCTGAGCACCCATGGCCCCGGTACTGGCGACTAGACTCGCCACCCCACTGACCGTGGCGCCTTTCAAGAACGCGCGGCGTTCGACAGCTTTCTTGGATTTGAACATGACTTTTTGGTACCTCCCCTACGTTTACGTATACGCGGTTATGCAACATGTTTGGGCCGCTGTCAATGCCTTGTTCCGGCCCCAGAGCGATTGCGCTTGGAGCAGTTAAATCGCCGCGCATGTCGAAGGGCATTTGAAGAGCGCTTTCACACGAACTATGGAGAAATGAAGAAGAGGCTCTAGTCTCCTGCCTCACTGATTTCTTGCATATTGTTTGTGCCATGCGCAGCCAGCGTACGGGAAGCGAACCGGGCAATCCTGTTGAGAATCGCATTGGCATTCGTAGCGCGAAAGGCCAGCGATCGCGATCCACGATAACCAATCTTTTTATTTATGAAAGCTATTTATGACTCATGAGATGAGTGTGCTGTCCCATAAATAACTGGCAATAGTATTGCTCTTGAAATAGGTATCTCTCGTGCGGAACGGATGCGAGCGAGCAATTCCGACCTGCTGAACGGTTTGGTTACAGAACCATCGGCACCGGCGTTGAGGACTTCTACTCGGTCTTTCCCTGCACTGCGGACCATCAGCATGATGGTACGGAGGCCGCCCGAATCTAGCTGCAGGTTTCGAGTCCCGTCACCCAGCGATGTTTATGTCCAGAAGCACCAAGTCAAATTTCGCTGAACGGATGTCGCCGCGTGCCACCGTGATTCCGGGGTGTCCATGTTGCCGTGCTTTCGGCCGTTCTCGGGTACTCTCATTAAGCGAGATCAAAGCCTGTCGTATCTTCATAGATATCCTAGGGTCACGAGAGGCCAATAAATGCACAGTGTTTTAGGGCGTCTCAATTGGCTGGGTCTAAGCGTCAACCGATAACCATAAATAGCTAATGATTGGCAGGGCCGGGGGCCTTGGCGTTGAAATCGGCGGTGTGAGAGACGATGATCACCCAGTGGCCATTGCGCTTGGCCATCAGGTAATTGACGTAGCCCTCGCGGTAAGGCCAGTCGGCGCCCTCACGCGTTTTGGCCCCGGTCATAGTCCAGTAATTGTCCACCGAAGCCAGTTCGGGCGTGAAGAAGCGGATAGACTTCACTGTGTCCGTGCGATGCGTGTTCTTGTATAGTCCGGCGAAGAGCGTCGCGTGCTGGTCCTCGACCTCCTCGCGGCTGTGGGAAATCTCGCCGCGCCAGCTAACCCATTGGATGTCATCGGCCAGCGAAAGACACATTGCGTGCGCATCGTGGTTGTTCCAGCCGTCGCTGAAGCCGGCGACAACCTTCTTTATGGCCGTTTCGTCTGCAGTAGAGCCAGAACTGGCCGGCTTGTCTGTTGGGTTCTGCGCCAAACTTATTGCCATAGGAGAAGCGAACAGCACGATCAGTATCGCCCAACTGACTCTTGCCAAGTTATTGGCCATGATATTTGCCTCGAAATTTCCCGAAAGGTCGCAAAGGTGCAGCCCAGCCTTGGTAAAACGAACCCCAGATCTATTACCACCACCATCGGATGGTACGCTCGAGAGCTCTCGTGTTCAATTTTGGTTAGTCGGCCCGCCGCTCTTTCAGGATTCTGCATGACGAGACTCCAGCCTCAGCGGGGACATCGCGTCACTTCTACGCAACGTTACGCTTTCTTGCTCGGATCGATACGGCGCTAAGTTTCCGCAGTTATTTGCCTGCGCCAGCCGGTACCGGCGGATTAATTACGGCGTCGTCCCAATGCTCGACAACCTTCCCATCCTTCACGCGATACGCGTCGAAAGTAAAGGCCTCGTAGAAGTTGCCCGGCTCCGCTGTCGGATCCTGACGATATGTCTTGTGAATAATGGTGAGCACTTCGCACTGGGCCACCACTAACTCCAGCGGATTTCCTTGCGGTGGTTGGGGGCCGGTGGATGCTCCGCCGCCGCCCGGGCCACCTCGGTCAGCCTGCGCAAGGAAGGTCTTCTTAAATTCTTCGAAGTCGGTGAGATGGTCCTGTTCGGCGCGCTTGTGACTTGCGGGGTTGTGCTGAATGTAGCTCGGATCGGCCAGGGCGACCTTAGCCGCACCCGTGTTGCGGGCGAAATCCATCGCCACCTTCCTGCTGGTCTCGATCTGCGCCGGGGTGAGTGTACAAACGGGCGTTGGAATTGCCGGCACGGCGGACTGCTGGGCCAGGGCCGAAGCGGCACTGAGCAACGTAAGCGCAAATCCTATCAGACACGCGGTCTTGATGTTCATAAGTGGCTTCTTTCGGACAAAGATTATCCGCCGCTGGCGCAAGTGTCAGCGAAGCGGACACTTGGAAGACTACCGGCAGGTATCCGAACTGGGTTGCACTGTCCGGCGATTTGTTGTGCGCTCGCGGCCCTACCTTTTCGCCTCCGACACCTGGGAGCATACACCCTTATCTTAACCGCCTGCTGCGAGTTCTGAAGACCTGAAATCGGTTTTCTCAGACAGCGCCACGTTCCGTTAGCCTCGCGACTGACTTCCTACTGCCTGAGTCCATCAGCTCTCACTTCAACCAGCAACGAAAACTGCTTGGTGGTTTTGAACTTGACTCGACAAAATCGCGAGCGTATGTTGGGGCCGGCAAGGGAGGTAGACATGCGTGCATTAGCGGTTTACGTGCGTGGATTGGCGGTTTTCGTGGCCGGAATCCTTGTCGGGACTCTCATGATGCAGCCCAGCGCCGCCCAGGAGAACAAGAACACGGGTGTCACGCTAAACCACGTCGGGATTGCGGTCAAGGATTTTCCGGAGTCACTGAGCTTCTACACGAAGGTGATGGGCTTTCGGGTAGCATACGCCCTGCCCAGTCCGGATGGAAAGCCGACCACGACTTTTCTTCAGATCAATCGTGACACGTTCTTGGAGATGGCACCGGCGAATGCTAACACCCCTCCAGGAATCACGCATATTGGCATTTTGTCGGATGACGTGAATGCCACCATCACACTGCTTCGACAGGCCGGCGCAACGGTGGCCGACGCTCGTGCCGGTGGTCCAACTGGCTCGCGGCTGTCAAACATTACCGATCCCAATGGCATTAGGTTAGAGCTAGTTGAACAGCCTCCGAGCTCACTCATGAGAAAAGCGATGGAGGCCTGGAAGTAGGCCCTCGCGCGCAAATCTGGTACATTTCTGGTGTGGACGCATGTCAATCCAGTAGTAAAAAGGTCTAACGGTTCGCGCATGTAGAAAAAAACAGTACGCGGAGCCAGTCAGATCTTTGGTTCCCATACGCCCATTGCCACCTGGAATCCCCAAAAGGGGTCTCGAAAATGCTAGGTCGCTTCACGGTTTTGATCCTGGGCCTGGTGGCAATGCTGACCCTTGCCTTCGGTGAGACCGCTCCAAGGGATCAGAAAGCGGCACCAGCCGCTGCCCCCCGCCATGATATTTCTGGAACATGGGAACCGGCCAGTGGGCCGGGAGATGGAATTCAGGCAACTGGAGTGAAGGCCATGCCTGATGACGGGAAGCCGGAACATCAGTTGCCGTACACTCCCTTAGGATTGGAGACCTTCAAGTCACATCATGCACTGGAGGGCATCAATGCAGTCCTTCCGGGGTTTTATAATGATCCAAGGGATCAGTGCGAGCCGATAGGGTTTCCGCGCACGGATTTCTATAACCTACGCGAGACGCAGATCATGCAAGACCAGTACAAAGTAGCGGTTTTGTATGAATATGGGGAGACCTGGCGCATCATCTGGACGGATGGGCGAGGTCTCCCCAAGTTGGTTGATGGAGGCGTACTAGTCGGACAGGAAATACGAGAGCCAAGGTTTTACGGGTACTCGGTTGGCAAGTGGGTGGACGATACCACGCTCGTCGTCGATACGATCGGCACAATGGGGGATGACAGAACCTGGATGGATCCTGTTGGCCGCCCGGTGAGCGATGCTCTGCACGTGATAGAGCAATTCCATCGCGTGAATCGTGATCGCCTGGAGCTGACCGTGACGATTGATGATCCGAAGATGTATACAAAACCCTGGGTGGCCATGAACAAATTCCCAATGAAGTTGGAAGACCCCCATGCCGACGTGATGGAGATGTACTGCTCGCCGTCCGAACTGGAGAGATATAACCGGTTAATTGGCAACCCGGCTAGCGGCGAAGACAGCCACGCACCGGAACGCTAAGTTTGCGCTGGTACTGGTCTCGGCTGGAATCGCAATTGGTCTGCCGCAGGTTCCTCTGTGCGTCTGCTTCGTGTGGTGCGGGCGCGGGCGCGTCAACCAAGTTAACTCGCTCGAGAACCCTGGCATTAGCAGGGCGCAAGTACCGGGCAAAGTTTATGTACTTCTGACATGTACATCGCACATGTCTGAGCATGATAGAAATGCATTTGCCTTGCGCCGGAAGGCGTCGCTCGATCGTCGCGGCGTCGTTAAATTTAAATTAAATTGGCGATGAAGATGCGGCGGTGCCAATAAGGTTAGGAGGTCACCTGTGAAGGGTAAGTTCTTGATAGTTTTTGCTCTATCTGCTTGTACTTCGATTGTCTCGGTCCCCGTATTCGCACACCACGGCAACGCAGCGTTCGATACTGGCAAGAAACTTACTATGAAGGGAACGGTCACGGCGTGGTTTTGGGCCAATCCCCACTGCTTTCTGCAGTACGACGTAAAGGATGATAACGGCCAGGCGGTGCATTGGGTCGCAGAGACAAGCAATCCGCCGGACATGGTTAACCGTGGTTGGAGCAAGCAGTCCTTCAAGCCCGGCGATCAGGTTACTGTCACTGTGGAACCGGTCAAGAATGGCCGACCGATCGGCCGCGTCCTACAGGTTGTGCTCCCTAACGGCCAGACGCTGGGCACCGGAGGGGGAGGGGCTCCGGGCGCAGCAGCCGGGTCGGCCGGGTCGAAGTCGGAAGATTATCCCAAGTAGTGGGGCCGTTCCGGGCCAGCGAGCCTCGGTGATATGTTGCGGGTCTTTGTGTTAGCCGCAAGGTGAAGCCTGTCTGCACCAAGATTCGAGTTAACGGTGGAAAGATACCTCAGAATATTGATTAAATAGAAGCGATCACGACGAGAAATGGGCTTATCAGGACATTCGCTGCGGTTGTTAGCTTTCTGGATCACCGCCGGTGGGCTGTGTCCGGCAGGTCGTGCTCCCCAATGGCTAAATTCTGGCCAATGAGGGTGGGCTGAATACGAAGCTACCGAACATTGTCGCCAAACAGTGAAAGGAAATA
This sequence comes from uncultured Acidobacteriota bacterium, assembly GCA_963719845.1. Classification (GTDB taxonomy): domain Bacteria; phylum Acidobacteriota; class Terriglobia; order Acidiferrales; family UBA7541; genus Palsa-189. The sequence goes on from CAVRDM010000018.1 coordinate 55,384, forward strand.
GATACGTTCTGGTATTCGCTGCGTCTGTTGGCCTTCTGATTACTTCAGTGCCGCTGGCGGCACACCAACGGAAGCGCCGAGGTTGACGTCGGAAAACAAATTACTGTGAAGGGAACCGTCACGGGATGGTTTTGGGCCAATCCCCATTGCTTCCTGAAGTACGACGCAAAAGAATGCGTAGGTGTCAGGCGGTGGTTCGAACGAAGAGTGGAGTTTAAGCTCCGGAAGGAAACTCGCAATGCCCAAGCGTTTTGTGGTATCGACGATGGTACTGACTACCGTATTCTCGACGATTGCGTTCCTGGTTTCACCTCTTATGCGCGCTCAAGACGCTGAAGTGCCTCGGCAGCCAGGAGCTATGTATGACTTTGACTCAAAAGGCCGGAAGTCGGGGCCGGCTCCTATCCGTAGCCTGTCTGGGACTTGGGAACCCGCCAAGGGGCCGGGGGACGGAATTCAGGCCACTGGGGCCAAGGCGATGCCGTCAGACGGGAAGCCCGAACATGAGTTACCTTACACTCCTTTAGGGCGGGAAACGTTCCTGGCCCATAAGCCAACCTTTGGAGTCACCATGGTTCCGTCGGCGTTAACGAATGATCCGATGCCAGGCTGTGATCCGCAGGGGTTTCCGCGCATCGTTCTGCATAATTTCAGGACCAGCGAGATTGTACAGACTCCGAACCAGGTGTTGATCTTGTATGAATTTAACAAGAAATGGCGCGTCATCTGGACGGACGGGCGAGAACTACCTAAGGATCCCGAACAACCAAGCTGGACACCTAAAGATCCCCCGGAAGCGAGGTGGTGGGGATACTCGGCTGGCCAGTGGGTGGATGACTACACGTTCGTGGCCCACACGACCGGGTTTGATGACCGAACCTGGCTCGATAATACGGGTCGTCCGCACAGCGACGCGTTGCAGGTGGAAGAAACCTACCACCGGGTGGACGCCGATCACTTGGAGATGTCCATCAAGATTACCGACCCGAAGATGTATACGAAACCTTGGGTAGCCCTGGACAAGTTGCCTTTGAGGTTGCAAGCACCCAGTTTCGATATTCACGAGATGGAATGCTCACCGTCAGAGACGGCGGAGTATAACAAGCTTTTTGCCAACCCCGCTGCTGCCGTGGACGCACCCAAGTAGCGTCGAGCCCATCCCGACGTATTGCCGCAAGGGACGGCGCACTTCTCTATCCACAGACGACGTCAACTCAATGCTGCTTAGCTTCTTGGAGAACCCGTGGAGCAAGGCGAATCAGAAAGGTCGCAGTGTTCATGGACGGCCGCATTCCTTGCGGTGCCGACTTGAAGTAAGAATCCGCAAAACTATCCCGGACAGTAAGGCACAGCTCCAATCAGTGAGTCTAGTTTCCCTTCGCTTTGGTGCCAGAGGGAGGTACTTGACTGAATCCGCCGTCCAGTATTTGGCCATTGGGAAGCACGACTTCCGTGACACGCCCGATGGGGCGGCCATTCTTGACCGGTTGGACAGTGACGGTAATTTGATCGCCAGTCTTTAATGACGCCTTGCTCCAACCATGATTGACCATGTCGGGCGGATTGCTAGTCTCTGCAACCCAATGTACCACCTGGCCGTTATCATCTTTCACGTCGAACTGGAGGAAGCAATGCGGATTGGCCCAGAACCATTCTGTGACGGTTCCCTTCATGATAAGTTTCTTCCCCGAGTCGAATGCCGCGTTGCCGTGGTGTGCGTACAGCGGAAGCGAAACGATAAAAACTCCAATAGCCAGAACGAAAATTGCCATGAGCCCGCTTCTCATGAGGCTCCTCCGTCCTCAAAAAAACATTTCCCCCTACCAAGTCCTATCGGACGGTTCGACACACTTAGCAAGCGATTGCCACGACATTCGCAGCAGGTCCTACTTCCAAGCCTCCTCCGCTTTTCTGTGGAGCGACTCGGGAGTAAGTTCAATAAGCTCTAACCTGATGCCGTTAGGATCGGTAACGTTTGACAGCAGTGCCTTGGTTGGACCGCTGACACGAGCGTCCGCAACCATCGCGCCGGCCTGCCGAAGCCTCGTGATAGTGGCCTTCACGTCTTGAGACTCAATGCCCATGTGCGTGATCCCCGCGGGAAGACTTGCACTGGCCGGTGCGACCTCCAAGAACGTGTCACGACTGATCTGAAGATACGTCGTAGTTGGCTTGCCATCCGGGCTGGGAAACCGGAATGCTACTCGAAAACCCATCACTTTCGTGTAGAAGTTTAGCGACTCGTCAAAGTTCTTCTCATCGACGGCGATCCCTACGTGATTCAGCCGGAGACCCATGTTTCTGTTCTCCTGGGCGGCAGTCGCCTGCATCATGTAAGTACCGACAAGCACTCCCGCCAAGAAGAGCGCTAATGCGCGCACGCAAGCCACTAATCCACCCATGTCCGCCCCTTTAGTCAATTGCGATCTGCGCAAACATACGCTCGCGAATCCGTCGAGTCAACTCCAGCTCTAACCTTCCTATCATTCACTAAATGACCCTTATGCTGATAACTCATTCCACTCGGCTACCGATCCTGCTGGCGTAGAGCTTGTGCTCACTATTTAGTGCAGTTTAAGGTTATTTTTACGCCGGCGCGGAACACGTTTTGCGCGCGAACCGACGCAAGGGTATGATGGAAAATACCAAAATAAGAACGAGCAGACCCAGCAAGGCAAGCTGAATCATGCTGGCTCGAAATATATTCGCATTCTCGGCAGAACTCAGCTTTTGTGATGTTCGCAGCTTCCAGGGTAATCACCAGGATACGCCGGATCGAGGCGATGAGGCCGACCACGAGGAATGGTTCGGTGACCAAAAAATGCGAACGAATGGATGTGCGAACAGTGTGCAGAATCTCCACCAGCATCGGCACGACCAGCAGTTGGTCCAGTACGCGCAACGTCTGCTCGGCAATCTGCCAGTGACCGAGGCCGTCCCACAGCATTTTGCCGGCGTTGGCAATACTCGCCAGCGTGGTGATAAAGAGCAACACGCCGAGAATGGAGTAAGAGGCTACTTCGGCATGGGCCAGGTAGCCGCCAAAGTGGGCGCGAATCTTTCTCTTGACCATTTGCGCGAAATAGTACCAGCCAGCCTGTGGGCTTTCAATCGCCCCAATTGTGAATTGGTCCTCTAGATTTGCCTCTCCGTCTAGGCGCCTGCCGGAAACTCCTGGGCACCAAGGGATCGGTCTGCGCACCCCGCCATCTAACCGCGATTCAGCGGAGAGAGTAATCGGCAGATTCCCCTAAATGGTCTTGTGTGGGTATGTAGCCTCAAGGTTCCGGTGCGAGCATCGGTCTCCGTGGGCCCCGCAAACCGTCTGACCTCGAACTGAACCTGAGGCTCTTGAAGCGATTACCATTTATTTATATGTTGCCAAAATAACTGATCTGTGTGAGTGTGGTGTGTGGTCCTGTCGCCGTCTTGCTCCGTCGTGCCGAAGTCTCCCGTGGGTGCCATTTCAGACTGTGTCCCTGGCGGTGGGAGTCAACCGCGCGATTTATCGCGTTTATTTTCAATACTTTATGAACTGTTATCTTGCCAACTACTTTATTCTGATAAACATGCAAGTGCCCTGGGGGTAAGGCGGTATCGGCTCTAAAGTCCAGCGGTTGCATTCAACCTGGAGGAGGATTTCATGGCCAAATTAGCTTACGTTTTAAAGGGCGTTCTGATCGTCGCGCTTTCGATCCTGCCGGCTGCCTTGCCAGTGGCGGCTCGTGCCCAGAACAGCGACGACAATAAGAGCGTTGGGAAGGACATTAAAGACGCGGGTCACGCCACTAAAGAAGCGGGGAAGAAAACCGGTCACGAAACCAAAAAGGACACCAAAAAAGTGATCCACAAGTCCGCTCAAAAGACGGGTCAGGCTTCCGACAAAGTACAGGACAAGACTCGCGATACCGATAACGACAAGCGCTAGGGCGGCCGGGAACTGCGCGGGCTACCTTCCTACCGTCGCTTTATCTTGCGCGTAGATAAGGTACTCCGCGTACGGCCCCTTGAAGTCCTCGATTCGGCCGTTTTGGAAGTGCCAGATGCGCGTAGCCACTTCATCGATGACGTCGTGGTCGTGGGTGACCAGCAAAACCGTCCCTTCATACTTCTGCAGCGAAACATTCAGCGCGTTGATCGATTCCAGATCCAGGTGATTGGTCGGCTCATCCAGCACCAGAAAATTCGGTTTCTGCAGCATCAGCCGGCAAAAAATCAGCCGTGCCGACTCGCCTCCCGATAGCGCCTGCGTGGGCTTCAGAGCTTCTTCGCCGCTGAAAAGCATGCGTCCCAGCAGCCCCCGCAGTTCTTCCTGCGAAGCCTGCTGATCGAACTGTTGCAGCCATTCGATCGTGGTCAGGCCCTTGGTGATCGAATCGGTATGGTCCTGCGCGAAATATCCCACTGCCGCTTCGTGGCCCCAGATCACCTGTCCGCCGTCGACGGGGAATTGGCGCTCGGAGTCTTCGATGTATCCGGTGGCGTTGCGCAGCAGGGACTTCAGGAGCGTCGTTTTGCCGGCTCCGTTACGCCCGGTGAGCGCGATTTTTTCGCCGCGGGAAACACTCGCGGTGAACGGCGCGAACACCTTCACGCCATCGTAGGATTTCACGACGCTCTTGATTTCCAGCGGATGGCGGCCCGAGGCGCGCTTCATGTCCCACCGAATATATGGGCGCTGAATATTGGAGCGCGCCAGCTCGGCGGTCTGCATACGCTCGACTTCTTTCTTGCGCGACATCACCTGCGAGGAGCGGGTACCGGCCGAGAAGCGCGCGATGAATTCATTCAATTGCGCGATTTTTTTATCCCGCTGCGCATTTTCCGCTTCGATGCGGGATCGGATCTGCGTCTTGGCGATCACCATGTCGTCGTAGCCGCCGGTGTACATGATGATGGTCTGGTAGTCGATATCGGCGGTATGCGTGCAAATGCTGTTGAGGAAATGGCGGTCGTGTGAAATCACGATGAGCACGCCTTCATAGGCGCACAAGTAATCCTGCAGCCAGTGCACGGAATCGAGATCGAGGTGGTTGGTGGGCTCGTCGAGCAGCAGCGCCGGCGGATTGCCGAAGAGGGCTTGGGCGAGCAGCACGCGGACTTTCTGTCCACCTTGCAATTCGCTCATTTTGCGCTCGTGCAGCGCGTCTTCGACGCCCAGGCCTGCGAGCAAAATGGCGGCATCGGCCTCCGCGGTGTAGCCGCCCTCTTCGCCAACGATGCCTTCGAGCTCGCCGAGGCGCATGCCATCCTTGTCGGTAAGCTGATCGGGCGGCTTGGCATACAACATGTCGCGCTCTTCGAGAGCCTTCCAAAGCGAGCCATTGCCCATAATCACGGTATCGATGACGCGGAACTTGTCGAAAGCGAACTGATCCTGGCGCAGGACGCCAACTTTCTTGGGGCGCGTAATACTTCCTTTGGAGGGCTCTATTTCGCGCGTCAAGATCTTCATGAAAGTGGACTTACCGGCTCCGTTGGGACCGCTAATGGCGTAGCGGCGGCCAGGCAGAAAGCTGCAGGTGACGTCCTCGAACAGGCGGCGGGCGCCAAAGCGCATAGAGATGTTATTTACAGAAATCATAAACCACTAATTATAACGTGTATTTCACGATTCGTGAATGCGGACACGCGGCAATTTGCGCGAATGAGTCCCCCAAAAAGGAAAACGGCCGGCAAGGTGCTGCCGGCCGTTCGCTAGCCGATAGAACTTATCGGTGTCCGCCGCCGCCGTGTCCACCACCGCCGCCGCGCGATCCACCCCCACCGCCACCTCGGTACGAACCACCGCCGCCACCGCGGTTGACGCCACCACCGTAAGAGCCGCCGCCGCGGAGCGAACCACCGCCGCCGTAGTTGTACGAACCGCCACCACGTCCTACGTAGCTTCCACCGGGGTAACCGCGCCCGGCGTAACCACGATTGGCGTCGCCACGACCCACGAAGCCTTGGCCGGATCCGCCGCGGCCTGCATAACGGTCATAATCGCGGCCCACGAACCCACGGCCGCCGTAGAACCCACGACCGCCGTAGCCGCGATACCATGGGCCGGCGCCGATAAAGACGCCACCTGAGAACCATTCCGGCCCGTAGAAGCCGTAGGGAGCGCACGCGTACGGATAATAATCATAGTAGCCGTACTCGCACACCGGAGCCGGGCCGACATACCCCGGACTAGCGTAGACCGGCCCCACTCCAATACCGACTGAGAGTCTTTGGGCGTGTGCCAGCGATACTGAAAAGAGGCAAATACCGGCAAGAGCAATAATTTTTAGGTATTTCATAAGTTGGACCCTTCCGAGATCCGAAATCAATCTCTCTCAACTCGATCCACGCTTATGGGATGCAACGGGGCTGCCAAACGCATCATGTTCTCGTAGGCCAAAACTACCGTATTTTCAATGATTTACTAGACACAAGCCTTTCAATGCCCCGTCGGCCATCCGGAGCGCGGCGGTGGATTTCCAGCGCAACTGGTGGTTTTCAGCCGCTGAGCTAAACGCAGCGAGGACGCTATCAAGCGTGGTTTGAAGGCGTGGTTTAAGTTCGAATATCATAAAGTGCTACGAGGCAAGAACGGAGTCTCAAGAGCGAAAGTGACGTCGCGCAGGAGCGCCGAAAAGTTGGCAACGGCCAGGTCGACGCGGCGAAAATGTTCTTGGAGGTAGTCCCGTATGAAAGCTCTCGTCAAGAGTCGCGCCGCACGTGGTCTGTGGGTCGAGGACGCGCCCGTGCCGATACCAGGCATCAATGATGTGCTGATTCGCGTCCTGATGACTGGAATCTGCGGCACTGACCTGCACATTTATGAATGGGATGAGTGGGCCGCAGCTACGATTCCGATCCCACTAATTATCGGCCACGAGTTTGTGGGAGAGATTGTTGAGGCGGGCTCGAACGTCAACGATTTTCATCCGGGCGAAATCGTGAGCGGGGAGGGCCACGTCACCTGCGGCCGATGCCGCAACTGCCTGGCGGGAAGGCGACATCTTTGCGCGCACACGATGGGGGTGGGCGTCAATCGCGCAGGCGCTTTCGCGGAATATATTGTGCTGCCGATGACCAACATCTGGAGGCACAGCAGCAGGGTAGATCTGGAAACAGCGGCAATCTTCGATCCTTTCGGCAATGCTGTGCACACGGCGCTGTCGTTCCCAGTGCTGGGTGAAGATGTGCTGATCACCGGGGCGGGGCCCATCGGAATGATGGCCGCAGCGGTGGTGCGGCACGCGGGCGCCCGGCACGTGGTGATCACGGACGTGAACGCGACGCGGCTGAAGCTGGCCGAGACCATGGGAGTAACCCTGGCAGTGAATCCGCTGGAAACGCCGCTGGCCAAGGTTCAAGAAAAATTGGGGATGCAGGAGGGATTTGATGTCGGCCTCGAGATGTCGGGTAACGCCAGTGCGTTTAGCGAGATGCTCGCGAACATGAGCCATGGCGCGAAAATTGCGATGCTCGGGATTCCTAGCGACAGGATAGCTATTGACTGGAAACAGGTGATTTTCAACATGCTCACGATCAAGGGCATTTACGGACGCGAAATGTATGAGACCTGGTACAAAATGACGGTGATGCTGGAATCGGGACTGGACATCAAAGGTGTGATCACGCACCGGTTCCCGTGGGACCAATACGAAAAGGGTTTTACGGCGATGAAGTCGGGCCAAAGCGGCAAAGTGATTTTGGACTGGCGCGGGTTGCGGCAGGCGTAAGGTATTTTGCGAAGGCGTTCAGGAGTCAAGAGTGTTTGAACCCGTAAAGGCGACCTATGAAACCCAGTTGCGCGAGATTCGAGATGCGGGGTTGTACAAATTCGAGCGCGTACTCGCAAGCGCGCAAAATGCGCACGTCGATCTGCGCGCAGAGAAGGGCGTCCTGAATCTGTGCGCCAACAATTATCTGGGCCTGGCGGACCATCCGGAGGTTATTCAGGCCGCCCGGGACGCTCTGGAACGCTGGGGGTATGGGCTGGCATCGGTGCGCTTCATCTGCGGGACGCAGGAGATTCATAAGGAGCTGGAAGGCCGGCTGAGCGAATTTCTGGGGATGGAAGATACCATCCTTTACAGCTCGTGCTTTGACGCCAATGGCGGGCTGTTCGAGACCATTTTGGAGGAGGGCGACGCCATTGTCTCCGATGAACTGAACCATGCCAGCATCATCGACGGCATACGCCTGTCGAAGGCGCAGCGTTTTCGCTACCGCAATGGCGACATGGAGGACCTTGAAGCGAAGTTGCAGGAAGCCGCGCACCTGCGCCGTATTTTGGTGGCCACCGACGGTGTGTTCTCGATGGACGGCTATATCGCCAAACTCCCCCAGATATGCGATCTGGCGGAGCGGTACAGCGCCATGGTGATGGTGGACGATTCCCACGCGGTGGGATTCCTGGGAGAAAATGGCCGGGGGACGCACGAGCACCACAAAGTGATGGGACGCGTGGATATTATTACGGGCACGCTGGGCAAAGCGCTAGGCGGAGCAAGCGGAGGCTATACCAGCGGGCGGAAGGAAATCATCGAGCTGCTGAGGCAGAGGTCGCGTCCCTACCTTTTCTCGAACACGGTAGCTCCGGCGGTGGTGGGGGCTTCGCTCAAAATACTCGAACTACTCGCGCATAGTGGCGAGTTGCGCCGACGGCTGCGCTCCAATACGGAATTTTTTCGCGACAGGATGACGGCGCGGGGCTTCCATATTCTGCCGGGAGAACACCCCATTACGCCCCTGATACTTGGCGATGCCACGCTGGCGGCGAAGATGGCCGAGGGGCTGCTGCAAAAGGGAATCTACGTGGTGGCATTTTCATATCCCGTGGTGCCGAAGGGGAAGGCCCGGATCCGAATCCAAGTTTCCGCCGCGCACAACCGCGAGGACCTGGAATTTGCGACTGCGCAATTCGCCGCAGTGCGCGCCGAGCTGGGATAACCGGTGCGGCGCTGCGCTGCGGCCGGGCAGCTCGAGAGCGCATTCAGATTTGAAGGGGCGCCGGTTGCCAAGCGAGATCATGTTTGATCGCACGATATTCATCGGACTCACCGTGGTGGTCATTACGGTGGTGCTGCTGCTGGTGCTGCGGCATCCGCGGATCAGCAAGCTATTCGTCGAGCACATCCCAGACCGTCCGCGGAGGCGTTTGTTTCTTGCGGCGATAGCATTTTTCCTGACGTTCGCAGGCGTGCGTACGATTGCATACTCCAACTATCACCACATTGGCCCCTTTCATGACATATACGTTCACGGGCGGCACATCCATCACCTGGTATTTGGAATTACGATCCTGCTCCTGGTGGGGTACGGGTGGCTGGTCGAGGCCGGGAGTGCCGGCGAACCAACCTCCGTCCTAGCGGGGCGAACATTGTCTTTGCTGTATGGCGCAGGCGCCGCGCTCACGCTCGATGAATTCGCGCTCTGGCTCAATCTGGAAGATGTCTATTGGGCTAGGGAAGGGCGCGCCAGCATCGATGCGGTGATTTTGTTCGGAACCTTGCTGCTGGTGGGGATTTGGGGCGGCAGGTTCCTGGCGGCGGTGGCGCGGGAGTTCCTGCACCTGGAACACCCGGGAAAATAAGGCCGCCAGCGATCTCGCGGCAAAACGCGGAAAAATGGCCTTAAGAAAGCAGCCTGGTGCAAGCTGGCGTTCGCTTCGGCGGGCACACCGCATCCTCGAAAAAGTGCTCAAAGGCGAATTGCTGGTATCGAAGTTCGCGAGCCAGGGGCTGGTAGATGTCACGCTTGCCGGAATCATTCGCATAATCGAAAAAACCGTTGAGACAGTGGCGATTGTCAAGCGCCGGCGGAATCGTCTTGGCTGTGGTCCACCATGCAAACTATTTTTGCGGGGCTTGGAGTAAATTTTGGGGCTGCGGGCACCTAGATGTCAACGTGCGCTAAAATTGCGATGGGGTTTTGCGATGCTGCGGGGAAACGGTGCGTTCCCGGTGGGAGAAAAAAACGAAGGCGGCGAGCGGTAAAAACGCTGCTCGCCGCCGGATATTCACGGACGTACTTTGTTTTAGTACATGCCGCCCATTCCGCCGCCAGGAGCCGCTCCGACCGGGGCCATCTTATTGCCTTCCTTAATATCGGCAATCAGAACTTCGGTGGTCAACATGAGAGCGACAATGGACGCAGCGTTTTGTAATGCGAGGCGAGTGACCTTAGCCGGATCGATTACGCCAGCCTTGATTAGATCGCCGAATTCCCCGGTCTCGGCATTGAATCCGAAATTTTCTTCCTTGGAGTCGCGGAGGCGGCCGACAATTACGGCGCCTTCGTAGCCGGCGTTCTGGGCGATTTGGCGCGCGGGTTCCTCGAGAGCGCGCTTCACGATATTGACGCCGATGGCTTCGTCTTCGTGCAGCTTCAGCTTATTGAGTGCGGGAATGCAGCGAAGCAAGGCGACGCCGCCTCCGGGCACGATGCCTTCCTCGACGGCAGCGCGCGTGGCGTGCATGGCGTCCTCAACGCGAGCCTTTTTTTCCTTCAGCTCGGTCTCGGTCGCCGCGCCCACCTTAATGATAGCCACGCCGCCTACCAGCTTGGCCAGGCGCTCCTGCAGTTTTTCGCGATCGTAGTCAGAGCTGGAGTCTTCGATTTGAGTGCGCAACTGCTTGATGCGCGAGGCGATTTCGGCGGGCTTGCCGGCGCCGGCGATAATCGTGGTGTTATCCTTGTCGATGACGACTTTTTTGGCGCGGCCGAGCTGTTCGACCTTCACATTTTCGAGCTTGATGCCAAGATCTTCGCTGATAGCTTGGCCTCCGGTGAGAACGGCGATGTCTGCCAGCATTTCTTTGCGGCGGTCGCCGAAGCCAGGAGCCTTGACCGCGACGCACTGCAGAGTTCCGCGAAGCTTATTCACCACCAGGGTGGCGAGCGCTTCACCCTCGACATCTTCGGAGATGAGCAGGAGGGGCTTGTTCATCTTGGTGGTTTGTTCGAGCAATGGAAGCAACTCCCGCAGCGAGCTGATTTTCTTTTCATGGATGAGAATGAAGACGTCTTCGAGCACGCACTCCATGCGCTCGGGAGCGGTAACGAAATACGGAGAAAGATAGCCGCGGTCGAACTGCATTCCTTCGACGACTTCGAGCGCCGTTTCCATGGTCTTCGATTCTTCCACGGTGATGACGCCATCCTTGCCGACTTTATTCATCGCTTCCGCGATGATCCCGCCGATCACTTTGTCGTTGTTGGCGCTGATGGTGCCGACCTGCACGATCATGTCGCCTTTCACGTCCTTGCGAAATTTCTTCAGCTCGCCGGCGGCAACTTCCACGGCTTTTTCGATGCCGCGCTTGAGCGCCATCGGATTTGCGCCGGCTGCGAGAGTTTTTACGCCTTCGCGAAAGATGGCCTGCGCGAGCACTGTGGCGGTGGTGGTGCCGTCGCCGGCAACATCAGAGGTCTTGGAAGCGACTTCCTTGACCATCTGCGCGCCCATGTTTTCCAGAGGGTCCGGGAGCTCGATTTCCTTTGCGACGGTAACGCCGTCCTTCGTGATGACCGGCGCACCAAACTTTTTTTCAATCACCGCGTTGCGGCCCTTGGGGCCGAGCGTGATCTTGACGGCATCGGCGAGAATGTTTACGCCTCGTAAAATCGCTTGACGTGAATCCGCACCAGTCACAATTTGTTTGGCCATCGCTATTAACCCTCCAGGGTAATGGGAATATTGTTTTCAAAAAAAGATTGTGAAAACCTAGGGAGCTACTTTTTGCCGGACGCCGCTTTTGCCGTGCCAGGGAGCGTCGCGAGGATTTCCTCTTCGCGGAGAATCAGGTATTCCTGCCCATCGAGCTTGATGTCATTACCCGTATATTTGCCGAATAGAACGCGGTCCGCTACCTTCACGTCCAGAGGGATGCGCCGGCCTTTTTCGATTTTGCCCGCGCCCACCGCGATGACCTCGCCTTCCTGGGGCTTTTCTTTCGCGGTGTCCGGAATGATGATCCCGCCTCTCGCGATTTCTTCTTTTTCAAGACGCCTTACTAGTACGCGGTCGTGCAGCGGGGTAATGTCTAAGGGCACCTTTTAGTCTCCTTCAGATTGCGTTCGTTTCCTACGGCTGTTCGCGCGACGGTTCCATTTCTTGCGGCTGCTTTTAAACTGGCCGCCTTTGAAGTGGCGGATGAATCGCGAGTGCAGGGGATCAGGCTTGGGAGATATAAGCCCGGCGTCTTCTACCGGTCGCATAGCCGGTGAGCCCGGTCAGGACTACAGCGCCGGTAATCGCAACCAATGTGGAATAGAAGATTCCGTTCTGTGCCGGCGAGGGCGTGACGCGCATGATGAATCCTGCCAGCAATGAGCCGGCGATGCCCATCACAATATCAAATACCGGCTCGGGTGAGCCGCCGTTCAGGAAACGGCCGGTGAGCCAGCCGGCTACCAGTCCAAGCATGAGCCATGTGAGAAGAGACATCATTCCTCCGTTTAACTGATCCAACGTGCGGCTAGTTGATTACGAGCGCGTCCATATTGGCCGCTGCTTCGGTACATTCCTGGGCGGTCGGCGGGTAAATCAAAACCAGGCCGTGACGCCCGGCATCGAAAGCGCGGGTCAACTGCTCCTGGTTTTTCATGATCCACTCCAGGATTTGCGCGAGCTTGTCGGAAACGTGCCGGCCTGCGAAGCTCGCGCCGGCGGAATGCGCCGAAAACGTGGAGGTCCAGTAGTCGCACACCAGGTCCTGATAGCCCCCGGCGTTAACCGACCAAACACTCAGATGATCGAGGGGGCGTCCCGGCTCGCAAAGGTATTCGACGCGAATCGAGCGAGCCGCAGTCGGTTGCATTAAGTCGTCCCAGGACAGAGTGACTGCCCACTGAAGCGCCTGATCTAATTGCATTGGACTGGTTCCTCCGGTTGTAGCAAAAAAAGCCGATAGGACTGGGTTCGGAGGCGGAGGGGAGCCGTCCAGCGGCGGGCGATTTTCAAGAGAGATCGCCTGCGGGACGGTGGAAGCACATCCAGCGAACTTAACTAACATAGATAAATTAACTTGACGTGTCAATGTAAATCGGAGACTATTTCACTAGTTAAGTAAATCTGGTTAAGTCGCACTGACTCCGCTCCGATGAAATTGCCGGGAGGCGCTCCGTTGGATGTCTGTCTAACGATCAAACAGCGGCTGGAAGAATTGGGACTGGAGCAACGGGACCTGGCCGCCGCGGCCGAGGTTACGGAGTCCTACGTTTCGCAGCTGCTGACCCGAAAGAAATTGCCACCGGCGCCCGATCGCACCGACATTTATGAAAAGATGGGCAAATTCCTGAAGCTTCCGGCCGGGCGGCTGTCGAAGCTGGCCGATGACGAGCGTAAGGAAGAACTGAAGAAAACGCTGGGCCAACCTCCGGCGCCGCTGCTAAAGGAAGTTCGCGAGCTGATTTTGCGGAAATGCCCGCCGGGAAAAGAAGGGCAAATACGCGCGATTTTTGAAAAACAGCCCTTCGGCGAACTCGAGCGCCTGCTCACGCAAAAGCTCTTGGATGTGGTCAAGCGAGCGGCCAAGGAGGAACTCGAGAGCGAAAATTGGCTGCACCTGGTGGCGCAGTTGATCGGGCGAAGTTACGAACAGATGCGGGTGATCGTTCTCGAATTTCTGGATACCGATGTGTTTAACGTTTCCGTGGAAAGTTGCGATTCCTTTTTGGACCCGCTGATTGAATCCTGGGACATCGATCTCGCGACATTTGCGATGGAAATCACGTTAAACCGGAGGCTGGCTCCGGGGCATTCCCGGAAATTCGCGTTTGTGGAAAAAGACGCGGAGTGGCCTTCCGGGGAGGAACCGGGGTTCCAGCGATTTCTGCGGGACGGCGTTCTGAGCGGCAATGCCACCGAAAAAGAGCTGAGTTTTTTAAGAGAGCTGAGGTTCAACGGAAAACGGCCGACCCCGCTCTACTACTACCGGGAATTGCAAAATTTACGGGACCCACTTCATTTTCGAGCCGACCCCATGCGGTTGGAAAAAAATCGAGATACCCAGACTAGAGACAAACAAAAGTTACGCGCGGGAAGTCCAATGCAACACGCGGCTGGAATCAAGCCCAGGCGATCTGTTAAGAAGCGAAAATTCAACGCCGTAAGCTAGCGGGAATGCCGGAGCCAGATGCACCCAACCAAAAAATGAGCGACATGTTTCTGATGCAGTATATGGGCTTTGCATGCAAAGAGACTGCGCGCGAATATACGTTTCAGGTGCGTTATGCGAAGGAAGATATGCGCGAGTTCACGCTCACCATTATGAACGAAGCTTTCGTTTCCCATCGCATTCGTTATCAGGATGCGCCCGACCTCTGTTCCTCAAAACTGCGCCGCGAACTCGCCACGGATACGAGCCAGCCCACCAACACGTGTTTCCCGATTACCGACCTGGAGCTGGACAATTATCGGCTGGCGCATACACGCAAGGCTCCGAAGGGCTTTTACCAGCCCAAACCCAAAGACGATTATTAGTAGGAAATTTAGGTCCAGGCGGGACGGCAAGTTTTGCCGTGCGCAGATATGTGGACAAGTGTAAGCGTACAAACTGCCGCGCTATAAAGTGCGGCGGCCATTGGACCGCCGCACCCGCGAGACGTATCACCTCGGAGTACTGGACCGGCACCGGCGCCTAAGCTTCCATTTGCATTTGCAGGAACTCTCCGGGTAACTGAACGCTTTTGCGCCTGAGAGGCGTCGGTAGGCGATTCGGGGCTTGCCGGACGGCGACGTTCTTGGCCGCAAAACCTTCGCGGAGCGTCTCGTTTTTTGCGAACGAACCCAGCTCCGCCGGCATTCTCTCGATGCGGATACCCAGCGTGCGTTCCAACTGGAATAATTCCGTTCGCTGTTCTCTCAAGAACAGAGTCGACGCCAAGCCACTGCCGCCTGCTCGCCCCGTGCGACCGACGCGATGGATAAAATTCTCAGCGATTTCAGGCAAGTCGTAGTTGATGACGTGCGTGATGTCCTGAACGTGAATCCCGCGTGAGGCCACGTCCGTAGCCACCAGCACGCGGTAGCGCCCTTGCTGGAATCCGGTAAGCGCCGCGGTCCGTTGCGACTGCGTACGGCCACCATGGATCATGGCGGCGTGAATGCCCTGGCGGGACAAGTTCGTGGTGATGCGCTCGGCTCCTCGCTTGGTGCGCGAGAATACAAGACACCGGCCGCTTTCTTTGGCGAGCAGGCGGCGTAGCATCTCCGATTTGCCGTCGAGTGACACTTCATACGCTTGCAGCCGCACATTTTCGGAAGGCTTGAGCGTCGATCCGAACGCCAGGCGTACAGGATTGCGCAAATAGTCCTTCACCAGGTGTGCCACGGTGCCCTCGAGCGTCGCTGAGAAACACATGGTTTGCCGCTCTTTTGGCAAAGCTGCGGTAATCCTGCGAATGGGAGGAAGGAATCCCATGTCGAGCATACGATCCGCCTCATCTAGCACGAGCGTGTGCAACGCGCTGAACTGGATCAGCCTCCGATCGAGAAAATCTTCCAACCGCCCGGGGGTAGCCACGACGAGGCGCGCACCCCTGCGCAGGGAGGTCAGTTGCTGTCCCTCGGACAACCCGCCGACCACGAGGGCCGCAGGCTGGAGGCGCTTGCCGCGCAAGACATTGAATTGCTCGACGACCTGCATGGCCAATTCGCGTGTGGGCACCAGGACCAGAGCGGCGATTCCCGGAGCATCCTTGATCAAGAGTTTCTCCATGATCGGGAGCAGGAACGCGAGGGTCTTGCCCGTTCCGGTCTGAGCCGTAGCCAGCACGTCCTTGCCATTCATCAGTTCCGGGATTGCGGCAGCCTGTATAGGCGTAGGAATAGAGAATTTTGCCGCTGCCAATCTCTCCTTCATATAAGAAGAGAGGGGTAATTCTGAAAAGTTTTGCATTTTGCTTTCTTGCTGGGGAACGAGGCTGACGCCCACATGGATTGCCGGGCCATCGTGGCCCCTTTCGGGCCAGTCTTATTTTAGGTTTACGCTGAAAACGGACGGAGGAAACTGGTGGGCGGGTATTCTCAGATCAAGTACCGAACCAGAGGGACCGCACAACACAACCGAACTATTAAGCGCAAACGCAGTATAGCACACCTGCGAAAAAAGTCGATAGGTGTTACAATAACTCATGAGCAACGCCTACCAAGTTGTGTTCGAATGCCCCAAGAGCAAGCACAGCATCAACTTGCAGCGCAAGTGTTCGAAAGCATCGCTGTCGGAGGACGAGGCAATGAGGATGTTTGCCGACGAGGAGATCGCTTGCGCAAATCCGAATTGCGGGTGGCGAGGAAAGGTTTCCAAGACCAAACTTCTTCGGATACTGCGCTTTGATTGGGTATTTTCCCCGGCCTGAAGTACTAGTCCAAGCTGTGACATTGCCCGCGTTCGTTCTCCCCTAGAACGAGTTATGCCGCTGCGCTGGCACGGGGACAAGTCCGTGCCTCGTGGTGGTTGGTCGTTTCCCAGGTCCATGTCAAAAACATATATCGCTGTCGCCAGCAATGAGATGCGATTTCCTTCCACAAACATCCAGAGGCATGATTCCAGGCGTCGTGGGTGATTCATGGCGAGGCTTTACGCTGGACGTCGTTTCCGGGCACTTCGAGCGAATCGGTGATAACGACTTCGGCGGCGCGAAGGCGTATCACCGTAAGATCTTCAATTCTGAGGTTTTTTAATTCGGCACTATCGATCACGATTCGGCGAATGGCCAGACGCCCAATCGCCAACGCGCCGATCGCAAATGCGCCCACGGCAACCGCGCCGACCGCGGTGGCTATCATCGCCACGGCGCGCGCGGTCGGCCCTTGCGACCTACCGAGTTCCTTCATGATATTCGCCTTTGTCTCCCTTAAGGATTTACAAATCGCTTGATTTGACCGCCGCGCGCTCAGCTTTGCGCCGACCAGGGCCCGCGCGGCCGAAGTCCCGCCCAAGCATCGCGGGCCCTGCATCGTAAGTTACCGGTTTGAGGACGGATCTCTCCGCGCCGGCTGCTGTTGCTTAAGCCCGTCAATTCCTCATTCCGATTCTTTTGGCTGCGGGCTGCGTGCGGCGCGGCTCACCGCCGTGGACATGCTCCAATCCCAGTGTTGCCCGGCGGCATCCACAATCGGCTTGACGTCTTCTTTCAGAAGATAGCGCTCCTGTTCGAGCTTATTTGCGGCCGCCTCAACCTGGCGAAGGTAGTCTTCACGGCTCGGGTAACGCTCTTCGATGGAGGGCCGGGGATCGCCCGCCACCTGACGCTCGGCACGGGTCTTGGCGAACGGGATGTAGGATCCCGCCATGGAAACAAGCGTGTTGGGCTCGCCGGCGCTTTCACTTCGAAAGGCCCAGCCGCTATAGGTCCCGAGCGGCACGGATTGCTCGGGAAGACGAATGCCGCTGATTACATTCCCGTCTTTATCCACCTGGGGCACCAGGAATGGCAACATCGCCATCGGTCCGGCAGGTAGATCGGCACGAAAGCCGCCCGGCACGTGGTAGGGCCACTGTATGCCAGGAACGTCCGGGAATTTTATCTCGCTGTGCGCGACTGCAGTGTGATCGGAAAGCATGGGGTGCTGACTGGCCGGAGGCGTAACACCCTTTCTGACCCAATTGTCGAGGTCGGCGAGCAAGGCACGCTGCGCCCAGCGATAGTCGAGCGGGTCAACCTTGGTTTGTTGCGCGTCAGTGTCGGACGGAGGCCATGTGCCGGACCCGTGCTTAGCTCCGGCGAGGAGGAAAATACGCATATTCGGCGGGTCGGGCAGATCGGTGCGGCCGTCAAGAGACACGGCACGCAAGGTCGCGACGCGGCCGCGGTCGTAGAATTCCGATTCGGTGTCCACGAGTAAGATTTTAGGCTCGAGGCCTGCGGGGATGCGTGCACCGAGTCCGTCGCGCTTGCCAGTTACCGGGTCGGTCGTAGTCTCGTAACGGATGGGGAACTTAGTTTGAGTGTAGGAACCCAGTTCATCGGGCTGGGCCCATCTCTCGTTAAAGCTACCAAGGCCGGTCCCACCGGTCTGGATGAAGAGAGCGTCCACGGCCTTCCGGCCTTGCTCGTCGATGGTAAATCCCTCATAGACCATCTGGCGCTGCCAGCGGCCGACCTGAGATGCGCCAAAGGTGTACACGTACTTGCCGTGGACGATGGCGTCGGCATTGTACTTGACGGCCGAAGCAAGGTCGCGGACGGCGGCGAATCCCACGCCCGCAACGGGCGGATTCTTGGATTCGTAGTCGAGCTGGTAGACCATGCCAGGTTTGAAGCCACCCTTCATAGTGATCCAGTTGGCATCGAAGATTACTTGGCCATTCTCGAGGCGGCCAAATTGCCAGTCCTCGCGAGGTATGAGGGTGGGGGTAGATACCAGTGCCGGACGCTCGGTCAAGCGATAGGCGGCATCCTTGGGATCAAGTGGGGGATAAGCGGGGGCAAAATCCTGCGAAACGTAATCGTAGGAGTCAGATTTCTTCGCGGGGATAAACCACGGCCCCTGCTTCAACCAGCCGGTAATAACCTTGCCATTCTCGGTGGCGACCGGCGCATCCAGCAGAACCAGGCCCGGCTTCTTGGGAATATCGAATTCCCAGCCGACCGATACTAGCGTGTAGCCTTCGCGCATGAGCAGGCCGTCACCGAATTCTTCTTCGGTGGTCGGATCGGCGGATCCTTTGGCGCGGTTGAATGAGCTTAGCAGGCCCTTACCGCCGCGGTTGGGCACGTCAAAGAATAGGACGCCGTTGCCGCGCGAGGCGTCCTTTGGCCTCAGGATGAACAGATCGGCGGAAAATTCGACTTGGCCCTGGGCGTTACGTGGCGCCTTGTCGATATCGGCGATGATCTTGTTATGCGGGTTGTTCGGGTCCACCGCGAAATATACTTTGCCGACCAGCTTTTCGTAGGGCCCCACGGCGCCAAAAGACTTTCCGTTCAGCACATCCTGGCGGGTGGTGATTTCAACTCGTGTAACACCGCCCCAAACCGCCGCGGGCGCGAGCGCAGCCGCAAGTACCAGTAGAGCGAGCCCCGCAATCCTGTGTGTATGTGCCTTCATGACACTGTTCCTCCGATTTTTCTTTGTCAGCAGATCGGGTCGAAATTCCTTTCGATGGCGTTGCTGGGAATTGGGGATGGAGCAGCGCGAACGAAGTGAGGAGGAAGCTCTCAATACCAGGATAGGTTGCGCACGGGACTCTCATGGCTCCTCCCCCGACGGGTGGTAACGCTGCCGCATCTTGGAATAAAAATTAGCCGCCTGGTGTCCCGATAGCGGCGAATGTACACCCCGGCGGTGCTATTTTGCAATGTGGCACTTCAGGGCAAGCGGACCAGGTTTTCGCCACCGAAAAAGTTTCCGACATCCCGGAAACGACCGGAGGTATGCCGGGACGTGACCGCCCCTCCTTTTAATTTTCCCCCGCCGCTATGGGCAATCTCTGGCGCTACTTTCTGGCGGCGTAGGACGTTCATGACGACTTCAGTGGGTCGGCTTTTCGATGCGGCCGCTGCGCTCCTGGGATTCGCGGGCGAAGTTAGCTATGAGGGCCAGGCGGCCGTATGGCTGGAGCAAAGCGGTCGCAATATTCCCGCTGCCGATGCGTACCCATTCCCGTTCCAGGACCATGAATTGGATTTTTCTCCGCTATTGAAAAGCATCGCCAACGATCGGTTGCGGGGGCGCAATCTTGCAGAAATTTCGCGCGCCTTTCATAGGGGCGTGGCCCAAGGACTTTGCGATGCGCTGGCACAGCTTTGTCCAGCTTATGGGACGGATACCGTAGTTCTGGCTGGAGGTGTTTTTCAGAACGAACTGCTGTTGCAGGATGTCAAGGCGCTCCTGCTCGCTACTCCTCTCAAGGTTTATACGAACAGCATCGTTCCGACCAATGACGGGGCATCAGTCTGGGTCAAGCGGCGCTCGCCTGGTCTAGACAATTTAGTTCGGCAACCGTGGCGGCCCGAGATCCGGTGGACGCGGCAGCCGCGAGAAGCGATGCTTAGCTTGCAGTCCGTTCCGCCGAAAGAATCGTAGGGTCACGACGCTGCGGTTCCGGCCAGACGCTACTCAAACTCCTTTCGGAAATCGGCTAGCTGCTGGTTTAATCTGGCAATTTCTCGCCGTATCGCGGTGACGTCTTCTTCGAGGCGTGCCATGCGGTCGACGAGTCCCGTTTGGCTTCCCGCAGGAATACTGCTACGGGCATCGTCCTGGATCAACACTACCGGCACCGTCGCCTCACTCGCGGGCGTTTGCGCATCAGTGGATAATAATTGTGCGTAGCGGGCTTCTTTGGTGCCGGGCTGCCTGGGAAGGGCCTTTACCAGCGGCGGTTCGCGTTTCATCAGGTGCTGCAGCGCTTGGTGAACTTGATCGAGGCTGTCAAACAACGCCGATTGGGGGCGCCCCCCTGGAGCGGAAGGACGCATGCGTTCCGCGCGGCTGCGAAGCTCGCCCGGAGTTTGCGGGCCGCGCAGCAACAATTCGCAAAGGATGGCGGCTTCGGGACGGGTGAAGTTGAAAGCTTCGCCCAGGCGATGTTCAAACTTCTTGACGCGGCTGTCGTTGGTATTGGCCGGTCCGGCAAGCTCCTGGGCTTCTAGGTTGCGGAGCGCCAGGCGCACCGCGCCTTCATCGAGCATCATCACGGGATCACGATTAGATTTTTGGTTGCACGCGGCGATGAGCGCGTTGAGCGAAAGGGGATAGTATTCGGGAGTGGTGCACTCTTTTTCCATTAGGGCGCCCAGAACCCTTGTTTCGGCGTCGTTGAGAATGATGTCCATGGCCTGAAAATCATACCTGAACCGCGGCACGGTTCCCATCCACGGCCGCGTCGATAATGCACGCGGTATGAGAAAATCCCACCTCAAGAGAGGGTGCGTTGACAGCAGGGTTTCAGTGCGCCGGATGCGGGGAGTGGAATGACACCTCGGTGGACGCGGCCGCCGGCCGGCCGCAGGAGTATGTGGAAGATTGCCAGGTTTGCTGCAAGCCGAATATCCTGCACGTTAGCTGGGACCGGTCCACCGGAGAGTTCAGGATTCGCGCCGAATTGGAATGATTAGCGTTGTGGGGAGGCGCGGTGCGGCTCTCGACCTTTCTTTTCCAGTGCAAATTTCCTCAAACAGTCAAGCCCAATTCGAGAAAAATACTTTGCGCGGCGACTGCCGCCACGCACCTGGTGCTTGCAGAGTTGTTTGCTTCCGTTGACAATGACTAGCGTACCTCTATGCCCGAAATACGCTCCATCCTGGCTGCAAATCGCAGCGAGATCGCCATTCGCATCTTCCGCGCCGCTAATGAGATAGGCCTGCGTACGATTGCCATTTATTCTCATGAAGACCGGCTCAGCCTGCACCGGTTCAAGGCTGATGAGGCTTACGAGATTGGGGCGGGCAAGGGACCGGTCGAAGCTTACCTCGACATCGCCGGCATTGTGGCGTTGGCCCGCGCCAAGAAAGTCGATGCCATCCATCCAGGGTACGGGTTTCTTTCCGAAAATCCGGCATTCGCGCGGGCTTGCCGCGACGCCGGAGTCACCTTTATCGGTCCCACGGCGGAATTGCTCGAACTGCTGGGCGATAAGACCGCGGCTCGCAAGGTGGCCGCCTCGGCAGGCGTGCCCGTGTTACCAGGCACCGACGTGCCCGTCAAATCTGCGTCAGAGGCGCGTCGTTTGGCGCGGGAGATCGGTTTTCCGCTAATCCTGAAGGCGGCTATGGGCGGAGGCGGCCGTGGCATGCGCGTCGTCATGGAAGCTTCCCAATTGGAATCCCGCCTGGAGGAGGCGCAAAACGAGGCGCTGTCGGCCTTTGGGGATGCCTCGGTTTTCCTCGAGAAATATCTGCGGCGCGCCCGCCACATTGAAGTGCAAATCCTCGCGGATAACCATGGCAACACTCTGCACCTGTGGGAACGCGATTGTTCGGTGCAGCGCCGCCATCAAAAGGTGGTCGAGGTCGCTCCCGCGGAGAATCTGCAACCGGCTCTGCGCCGGGCGCTATGCGATGCCGCGGTGCGTATTGCCGGCGCCGTCCATTACCGGAATGCAGGTACGGTCGAGTTTCTCTTAGATGTCGATTCTCAGGAGTGGTACTTCATCGAAGTGAATCCGCGTATCCAGGTCGAGCATACCGTCACTGAAATGGTGACCGGCATCGACTTGGTTCGCGCTCAGATCTTCGTGGCCCAGGGACATGAACTCCACGGCCCCGTTTTAGCCCTGCCTCGGCAGGCGGGTGTGCTGCTTAACGGCGCGGCGTTGCAGTGCCGCGTTACGACCGAAGATCCTGAAAATCAATTCGCGCCCGATTACGGCAAAATTACGACCTACCGTTCGCCCGCGGGCTTTGGCATTCGCCTGGACGGCGGCACGGCTTATGCCGGAGCGTCTCTTGAGCCCTATTACGACTCTTTGCTGGTGAAGGTTACTTCGTGGGATTCCACCCTTCGCGGCGCTTGCCGCCGAATGGATCGTGCGCTGCGCGAATTCCGCATTCGCGGTGTAAAAACGAATATTCCGTTCCTTGAAAACGTGGTCAATCATCCGCGGTTTCAGTCGGGTGAGGTCACCACTGCATTTCTCGACGATTCCCCCGAATTGTTTCGCCTTCCACGCGGCGGTGATCGCGCGACCAAATTATTGTCGTACCTGGGCGAGGTCATACTCAACGGCAACCCGGAGGTAAAAGGCAAGAACAAGCCGGAGAGTTGCGAGCCTGCACCGCTGCTCTCGCCTAGGGATAAGCCGCCTGTTGCCGGTACACGGCAGCTTTTGCAAGAGCTGGGCCCTGTCCGCTTCGCCGCTTGGGCCCGACGCCAGAAGCGTCTACTGATCACCGATACGACCTTTCGCGATGCTCATCAGTCTTTATTGGCCACTCGCGTGCGCACTCAGGACCTTCTGGCGACCGCCGATACCATCTCCCAGCGATTGCCGAATCTTTTCAGTTTGGAAATGTGGGGCGGCGCGACCTTTGATGTTTCGCTCCGATTCCTTCACGAAGATCCCTGGGAGCGGCTTCGCGAACTGCGCCGGCGTATCCCCAACATTTGCTTTCAAATGCTGCTGCGCGGCGCCAACGCAGTCGGGTACACCTCCTATCCGGATAACGTAATCATGAGATTTGTGCGCGAAGCTCATGCCCAGGGAATCGACATTTTCCGCATTTTCGATTCCCTCAATTCCATCGCGAACATGCGCGTAGCGATGGACGCCGTTCTCAAGACCGGGGCTGTTTGCGAAGCGGCGATTTGCTATACGGGCGATGTTCTCGATCCAGGACGTCCCAAGTACACGCTTCGTTACTACGTCGAACTCGCGAAGCAACTCGAAAAAATGGGCGCGCATTTCCTGGCCATCAAAGACATGGCTGGCCTGTGCAAACCGTATGCCGCCCGCGAGCTTGTGCAGGCCTTGCGCCAGGAAGTCGCGATCCCAATTCATTTCCACACGCATGACACCAGCGGCGTGAACGCGGCTTCCATCCTGATGGCCGCCGGCGCGGGCGCTGACGTCGCGGACGCCGCCGTGGCGGCGATGAGTGGCGGCACCAGCCAGCCGAATTTGAATTCGCTGGTGGCCGCCTTGCGCCGCACGCCGCGCGATACTGGCCTCGATCTCGACGCTCTCAATGATTGCTCCGACTACTGGGAGGCCGTGCGCACCTGGTATCTGCCGTTCGACTCGGGTCCCAACTACGGCTCCGCGCATCTTTACGAGCACGAAATACCGGGCGGCCAGTATACGAACTTGCGCGAACAAACTGCGGCCATGGGTTTGGGCCATCGTTGGCGTGAAGTGGAACAGACCTACAGCGCTGTGAATCGCTTATTTGGTGACATCGTCAAGGTCACTCCGTCAAGCAAAGTGGTCGGCGACATGGCCCTGTTCCTGATGGCCAGCGATATGAAGCCCGACGACCTTCTGGCCCTCGACGAGCACAACAGCCTGGCGTTTCCAACTTCGGTAGTGGAGATGTTCGCAGGCGCTCTGGGAACGCCTCCAGGAGGATGGCCGGCTAAGCTGCAGCGCATCATTTTGCGGGGAGCGAAACCCAAACGCGGCAGGCCGGGAGGAAATCTCAAAGCAGTCGACTTCCGTGCCGCCCAGCAGGCGCTGGAAAAGAAAATTGGGCGTGGCGTCACTCGCGACGAACTGCTCAGCTTTCTGCTATACCCCGAAGTCTTTGCGAAATACGCCGCCTTTCGCAGGACCTATGCGGATGTAAGCGTGCTCCCCACGCCGGCATTTTTCTACGGCCTGCGGCCCGACGAAGAGATCAGCGTCGAGATAGAATCGGGAAAGTCCCTGATCATCAAGTTTCTTACGGCCGGCGTGCCGCATCCCGACGGCACCCGCACGTTATTTTTTGAATTGAACGGGCAATCGCGCGAGGTGCGCATTCGCGACCAGGCGCTGAAAGTGACCGCCCGAACACATCCCAAGGCCGATCCCGCAGACCCCGGCCATGTCGCCGCCCCCGCCTCAGGCGTAATAACGCGCATCGCCGTGCACGTCGAGCAGGTCGTAAAACCAGGCGACACGCTGCTGGTCCTCGACGCCATGAAAATGCAGTCAAACCTCTCCGCACCCATCGCGGGCCGCATTACACGCGTATTGGTGACGGCCAATGAGCGCGTGGAAGCAAAAGACCTTCTGCTGACGATTTCTCCTGTCTAGTGAATATCTTAGAAGAGCCTGCGCGTGTAAAGCCGGGATGATTTGCAGGCGTATGAACATGCCTGCAATGAATGCGGGCGCTTGTGGAGTTGCGGTAGGCTAGAATTCAGGCAACAGGGACAAGGCTTAGCTCGAACAGTCGCGTCTACCTTTCGAAGACAATCATGTCCACCACCGTCGCCACCACGGTCAAGGAACCAACCGTTCGGGGCGCACGCCGCCTGCGTCTGTCTCACCTGTTGCGTCCTTACTGGCCGGCCATCAGTTTAGCGCTCATTGCCGTTCTGGGAGAGACTTCCGCCGACCTGATGGAGCCCTGGCCTCTGAAGATCGTCCTCGATTATGTATTGCAGTCCAAGCACATGCCCGATTGGCTGGCCTCGATCGTTCACCGCGTGGCCGGTACCAGTCAGCTCGCCATCCTCAATGTTGCGGTTTTTGCCGTGGCCATCATCGCTTTAATTGGCGCCGTCAGCACCTACAGCGAAAAATACCTGACCACGAGCGTAGGGCAATGGGTGACTCATGATCTGCGCCGGACCCTCTATCACCACATCCACAGGCTCTCGCTCTCCCAACACGATGAGGCCCGCACGGGCGATCTGATCAGCCGCGTGACCAGCGATATCGAGGCCATCCAGGACTTCCTGACTTCGGCCATGCTCGGCATTGTGGTAGACGTGGTCACAATCGCCGGCATGATCACGGTGATGTTCATCATCAATTGGCAATTCACTTTGATCGCGCTTTCGGTTGTTCCCCCTCTGTTCGTGGTCGTCTACCTATATACGCGCAGGATAAAAAAAGCCTCTCGAGACGTGCGCAAAAAGGAAAGCGAACTCGTATCCATCGTTCAGGAGGTGTTTTCTTCCATTCGCGTGGTCCAGGCCTTTGCCCGCGAGGACTACGAAGAGAAACGCTTCGAAGGAACAAGTCTCGAGAACGTGGAAATGGCGTTGCGCGCCCGCGCCATTAAAGCCCGGCTTTCTCCGATTGTGGACGTGATTGTGGCGGTCGGCACCTGCCTGGTGCTGTGGTATGGCGCGCGCATTGTGCTGGAAGGCCGCATGACCGCGGGATCGCTGGTCGTATTCGTACTTTATCTCAGCAACATGTATAAGCCCATGCGCGATCTTTCCAAGATGACCGATACCGTTTCAAAAGCGTCCGTGGGTTACGAGCGCATCAAGGAGGTGCTCGAAACCGAAAGCCGCGTCCGCGATCTGCCGCGGGCTCGCCGTGCTCCGCGGTTCCGCGGAGACATTAAGTTTGAAGATGTCTCGTTCTCTTACCAGCCGGATACCCCGGTACTCAAGAACGTCAGCCTGGAGATAAAACCGGGCCAGACCGCGGCATTTGTGGGTCCCACAGGCGCCGGAAAGTCCACCATCATCAGTCTGGTGGCCCGCTTTTACGACCCCACATCCGGCGTGATCAAAATTGACGGCCAGGACATCCGTTCCTACACGCTGCGCTCCCTGCGCCAACAGATGAGTTTTGTTTTGCAAGACACGCTGCTATTCCGCGCGCCCTTATGGAAAAATATTGCCTACGGTAAACCCGAAGCGCGCCGCAGCGAGATCGTGCGCGCTGCAGAACTGGCCAATGCCCACGAATTCATCGAAAAACTGCCGGAGGGATATGACACCGTGGCCGCTGAAAAGGGCATCACTCTTTCCGGCGGGCAGCGCCAGCGCATTGCTATCGCGCGCGCGATTTTGCGCGGTTCTCCAATATTGATCCTCGATGAGCCGACTTCGAGCCTGGATGCCTCCTCCGAGCAGCTAGTGGTGGAGGCGCTCGAGCGGCTCATGGAAGGCAAAACCTCGATTATTATCGCCCATCATCTCGCGACAATTCGCAACGCCGACGTCATTTTCGTGGCTAAGGATTGCACGATAGTCGAGCGGGGAACACACGAGCAATTGATGGCCGCAGGCGGTGTTTACGAGGAGATGTATAGCGTCAGCGAAGCGCCACCCGAGCCCAAGCCGGCCGATTAGAGAGGCCGCAGAACCGCGATGGCCTAAAGCGCGTTCAACTGCGCAATTCGCGCCAGCACGGCCCGCGTGTATCCTTCGACGTCTTCATCTGAAAACCCCGCGGACCGAAACGCGTCGCCCACCTGCTTCGTAGTCAGGTGCGAAAGTTGCTCACCGATCCACTTGGCATTTGCTCGTGCAATATGCTTGGTGACCGCCTCCAGTTTGCTCCGCTGCGCAAAATTTTGGGGTTCGAAGGGGGCGAACAGTGGCAGCGGTCGGGTGGCCATGACAAAATCCACATAGCCCCCGTCAACGCGTTCGATGAATTTCGCTTCCTGATAGTCTTTGAGGTTTCCCTTCGAGCGTGTGCTGACCCCTCCGGTGCGTCCGAAGCTGGCCCCCTCATCGCTCGCGACATACCGTCTTTCCAAGTCTTTTTCACTGTAAATCTTGTTGTTATCCGCTTTTAAATCCCAGTTATCGATCAGCGCCATCATCACCCGCAAACCGTCGAGTTCCCTGGTATTCACGAAAGGGTTGTCAAACCAGCTCCAGTTCCCAATCTTTTTCTCGCCCTTGTCCTGGCGCTTTAGGCGCACTGAGGCAATAGTTCCGTCGGCCGGAATCTCTTTATTTCCGCGCTTCAGATGCGGAATATCCGTCACGTGTATCTGCGGCAAGTAATAGTCCTCATCGGTCAGGTAGCCCATGGACCACACGAGGTGCGTCGCGGCGGTTTCGGGCTTCGCCTCCTCGCCCATTTTCAGCAGCCACTGCACGCCCTCGCTGTCCTCTATGTAAAATTTCGTCGAAGTCCCATTCAAGTCCTCTTTAACGAATTTGTATTGCGCGTTTTCTGCCGGCGCGTTCTCTTTCCCCCCGATGCCGTACATCAAGTCGCGCGTTGAAATATCACCCGGGTCGCGCCACAGCACGGCCGGCAGATCGGCCGCCGCGGCCGCCCTTTCCTCTTTTTCGGAGGTCTTGCTTTTCTTGGGCTTGTCGTCTTGAGCGCGCGATGCTGCTCCGCCAAGAAGGCCCGTAGTCAACACCAGAGACAGCAGGAACAAGCCGGCACGCCGCATCAACCCTCCGTTTTTCACCCTTAAACAACCTAATACGGGACGATGGGCAAAGCAATCCAAGGTTAACAGTGAGGTGCAATCGATCATTTCGCCCGATTGATTTTTGCTGCCGGACACCGTAGGCTCGTGACACCGTTGCAGTTTGGGTTCGGCACGGGGTGACGCTTCGCCGAATCAGGGCCCCAGGCCAGAGCGGACTGAATTGAAACTACTCATTCAACCGGACGACCGGATTACCCCCATTGTATCCGCCATCAAGGGCGCCAAAAAGAGCGTCGAAATCGTTATTTTTCGTTTTGATCGGAAGGAAATCGAAGCGGCGCTGAAGGCCGCCGTCGGCCGCGGAGTTTTTGTGCACGCCCTAATCGCCTACGCCAACCGCGGCGGCGAGCAGAACCTGCGGCAATTGGAGATGCGGTTTCTCGATGCCGGTGTCACGGTGGCGCGCACGGCCAACGATTTGGTGCGCTATCACGACAAGATGATGATCATCGATCGCCGCGTTTTGTATGTGCTCTCTTTTAATTACACCGCCCTCGATATGGAACATAGCCGCGGTTTCGGCATAGTGACTCGCAACCACCGGTTCGTTCAGGAAGCTATAAAGCTTTTCGAAGCCGACACCACCCGGCAGCCCTATACCCCTGGACTGCCGACCTTCGTCGTCAGTCCCGTGAACGCCCGCAAGGAACTCGGATCGTTCATCAAGAAAGCGCAGAAAGAACTGCTGATTTACGACCCCGAAATTGCCGATGCCGAAATGCTGCGCCTCTTGAGCGAGCGCGCCAAGGCCGGCGTGGACATCAAAATCATTGGCCGGGTGAGCGAACGCGGAAAAGGGCTCGCTTCGCAAAATCTCTCGACCATGAGGCTTCATACCCGCACGATTATTCGCGACCGCCATCAAGCTTTCGTAGGCAGTCAAAGCCTGCGCAAACTGGAACTGGATTCGCGGCGGGAAGTGGGCTTGATCGTGCGCGATCCAGTCGTTGTCCGCCGCCTGGTAGCTACGTTTGAGCGCGATTGGATTCCTTCGGAGACCAACCTGGAGCGGGTCGAGACTACACTCGATGGCAACCGAAACATGCAAAACGCTGTCAAGCTTTTCATGAAAGAAATGCCCCCCTTGGCGACCAGCGTGAAAAAAATGGTGAAAAAAGTGGTCGCGGCGGCTGGTCAAGAAGCTTTTACCGACAAAAGAGTGAAGCAAGCGGTTAAGAAAGTGGTCAAAAAAGCCGTCAAGGAAGCGATGAAAGAGGTCGTAGGCACGTCGCCGGCTGACGACACCGTCTGACCGCGAGTACTACGGCGCTGGGTAGAATGGGTCAAGCATTGCAGCCACGTGGGTTTCAGGCCAGGCGGTTCATATGGGCCGCCGTAATCCTGATGATCTGACTCTCGAGTGGTTTTTGCAAAGAAAACGCTCACACCTCAGGCGCCACGAGCGCACAAGGTTAGCTACTAATATGCGATTTGAAAAACGATGTGCACGGTGGCGGGGAAATCCACCGGTTTGCCGTCTTGTTGGGCCGGCTTGAAGCGAATTTGCTCTGCCGCATGCATAGCGGCTTCATCCAGTCCGTGTCCCAATCCCTTGATGACGCGTACCACTTGGACCGGGCCCGTCGCGGGGAACACTACCTGTACCAAAACCTCGCCTTCGAGCCCTAATTTGCGGGCTTCCTCGGTGTATTGCGGGGTAGGTTTGGCCAGAATTTCCACCGGTTGCACCGCCGCTACGGCTTCCGCCTGCTTGGGTTTGGGAGCCTCGGCGGTAATCGCGGAGTTGGAAAACCCGCCCGCCTGCACGGTCCGTCCGGTTCCACTGCCGCCATTGCCGCCCGGCGGAGGAAGGGCCACGCCATTGCCAAAGCCGGCGCTCGCTACCGTGCCGCGAACTCCGTTCGCGCCGCCGGTTCCGTTGCCGTAACCCGGCCCGGGAGGCAGCACGGGTGAACCGAGGTGCGCGATAGTGGCGCGTTTGTTGGGATCGCCATTGCCGGGCATCCCGTTAGGATCGCCAAAGCCTCCGGTCTGCACTTTCTCAATGGGCAGATTGACCGTGGCTGGCGCGGCGCTCCCGGTGGTAGGCAACGTGCCGGTCTTCACCGGCTCACGCGGGCGTGCCGGCTGGTCCATGGGCTGATCGAATTTCGCGGCGATGAAGTTCTGATCAACTTTGGGCGCTTCCTGAGTCTGCACTGGAACCGGCTTGGGCTTGGGCGCCACCAGCGGACGCGGCGCAATCAGCTTCGCCACATGCACCGGCTGAGGCTGTTCGATCGGTGGCGGTGTAGGCTGCACGCGCGCGCGCACTACGGGCGGCTTGGGCGGCAGCGCCACCGCGGTCTCCGGAGCCGCAATCGGCGTCACTTCGTACATGATCTGCGTGGCCAGTTTCTGCGGAAAAAACATCGGCAGCGCCACTAAAAACGCCGCCAGCACCACCTGAAATACCGTGCTGGTCAGCAAGGCTCCGCGACTCAGCTTAGCGTCAGGTAACAAATCCAACCGCGCGGCCACCGGCTTCTGCCCCATCATTCTTTTCCACGCCCCGGCATCGGGAGGCGGCGCGGCCGGTGATCGATAACCGATATGAAGATTTCCTGCCTGCACTGTGCTGCTCATGGTTGATATTCGCCTGACCCTTAGGATTAAATTACAAAAAATCATCCCTGTCTCATAGCCTGCACGAAACATGCCAGACCCCGCGGCATTCTAATGAAATAAGTCTAGACTTTGCAGTATGTTACGGCTTTGTGACCAAGAAACCCGAACCAGATAGTTCCCGTTAACGGAAAGATTTTCGTGCAAGTAGCAATGCGGCCTTTGCGAACGTTGCTTCACACGATTAATATAGGCCCCTTCTCCCGATCGGAGGTTCAATGCGGACTCTCCTCAAACTCCTTGACCGAACTTCTAGTGCGATTGCCCCCGTCATCGCCACCGTGCTGGTTGTGGGCGCGCTTTCATTGCCCGCCGCCGCGGAGCGGATCCCGGCGGGCTGGGTGGCGAGCAACATGATGCCCGTAGGTTACAGCGATCTTGATGGACATGGTGGCGCTTTTAAGATCGCCATCAAGCAAGTGAACGGGCGCTGGTACTTGTACCTGGGACATCTCTGGAATCACGGCTGGAGCATCGTTGACGTCACTGATCCTGCCAATCCGAAATACCTGAAGTTTATCCCCGGCCCGGAAAACACCTGGACCATTCAGATGGAACTTCACGACAACATCATGCTCACAGCGCTGCAAAAATCTTCGGCGATCTGGGGCAACGATCCCAATAAGCCCAACGACGAAGGTGTTCTCATATGGGATATCAGCGATCCGCTGAACCCCCAGCGCCTTTCGCAATGGAAGACGGGAAGCACCGGCATCCACCGCATTGGCTACCCTGGGGGCAAATACGCAAATCTCGCAGCCAACATGCCCGGCTTTAGGGGGCAGATACTGGTGTTCCTGGATATCACCGATCCTGCGCGCCCCAAGGAGGCGGGGCGTTTCTGGCTACCGGGTCAAAAAGAAGGAGAACCCGCGCCACCCCAGCCGATCTCCTTTCATGGCCCCGCTATTATTGACGGGAATAAAGCCTACCTCGGATATGGCTATTCTGTCGTTACGCTTGACATTAGCGATGTCGCGAATCCCAAGATGATCGGGCGTTTAGACGTTTCTCCACCATTTAAAGGAGGAGGGCAGTCGGTGCACGATGTTTCGCTGTTTCCTGGCAAGCAGCTCCTGTTCGCCCACGCAGAGGGGAGCGGCGGTGACACGCCCGATCAAGCCCCGACATGCACGGGGCCTCTCGACCTGAACGCGATGATCGATATCAAGAACCTGGCCAAGCCGCAGATGATCTCCACACTTCCGGTGCCGGCACCTCCAGAGGGCTTGCCTTATACCGATTTCTGCGACAAAGGGGGCCGCTTTGGGCCACATAATGTCAATCTGGAATATCACTTGCCCGACGTTGAGAAGCAGGGAGACCTTATCTACCTGACCTACTTCAACGCGGGTTTGCGGGTTTTCAACGTCGCCGATCCGCGCCTGCCCAAGGAAACGGGGTGGTTCATTCCGCCCACGCCTGTGAAGCGTTTAGGGCCGCTGCCGGCAAAGCTCGTGAACCAAACTGAGGACGTGCTTGTCGATACGCGCGGCAACATTTACATTACCGACAAACAGTGGGGATTATTCATCTTGCGCTATAGTGGCCCGGGCGAACCTAAACCCACGGCCAAATAGGTTGCTATGAGTTCCTTTTGCGTTTTTATTTGAATAATCGGGGTTTAAACCCACGCGCTTCCAGGTCTTCCTGCGCCGTCACCGATTCGGCTTCCGAATACGGGCCTACTACAACGTGGTAGGAGTTCAGCCACAAACGGGTCTTGTGAATTACGAGGGAATGAAGGCCCGCTTGTTCTAGTTCATTCCTGGCGCGTTCGGCCCACACAACATCACTGAAATTCCCGACATCGAAATACCTGGATGCCAACTCGCTTTTCGCGGCCCAAATCGGTGTCTTCGCCAGCACCACGCTCTTTGACTGGACACGGGCGGAGCGCTATACTGGCCTGCTTTTGGAGGTAGTCAGAAACCTCATGGGCGTACTGGACAATCGGTTCGAGAAGAATTTCATGATTTCGTCGGTGGACTACGTCTTCAACTGGGCGCGCAAGTCTGCAATTTGGCCTCTGACGTTTGGCTTGGCTTGCTGCGCCATTGAGATGATTGCATCCACCACGGCCCGTTTCGACATGGCCCGGTTTGGCGCGGAAGTCTTTCGGCCGTCGCCCCGGCAAGCCGACCTGATGATCGTGGCGGGCACGGTAACGCTCAAGATGAGCCCGGTGGTGCGCCGGGTTTGGGACCAGATGCCGGACCCGAAGTGGTGCATTTCGATGGGCGCGTGTTCGAGCGTTGGTGGTCCGTTCAACACTTACGCCGTGCTGCAGGGAGTGGACCGGATTGTGCCCGTGGATGTTTACGTCGTGGGCTGCCCGCCGCGCCCGGAAGGTCTATTTTACGCGCTGCTCAAATTGCAGGATAAGATCGACCAGATGTCGCTCGCGAAGCGTCCTACTGAGGTGCGCTTGCACCCCGAGATGGTGGAACAGTTCAAGCGCAACGTGATGGTGGCGCAAACGCCTTCGCCGCGTTAATTGCACGGGCTCCAAGTAGAGCCCGCACCTGAAGCGGGAAGTGGGGCAGCCCGACGCCGGAAGGTTGGCAACACTCGCCTTTTGAAAGAGTTCAACCGGAGGTTTTGGAGATGGCCTTTCTGCGTGCGGCGCGGAAGGATGAAATCCCGCCCGGAACGATTCGGGAATTCCAGGTGGATGGAAAAACACTGGCTATTGCCAATGTCGACGGTAAGTTCTATGCCATCAACAACACCTGCCTCCACCGTGGGGGACCCATCGGGCAGGGGGTTTTGAGCGGCAAGACCGTCACCTGCCCCTGGCATGGCTGGCAATACGACGTGACGACCGGCCAAGCGGCGCTAAACTCCGCAGTCGGCGTGGGATGTTTTACGGTAGAGGTGCGCGGAGACGACATCTGGATCGACGACCACGAATAGGACCTCGGGTCGGGCAATCGCGAGGGCTCTTGGTATCTTGTTTTTAATCAAAAATATACACTCCAGCGAACATTTGCGGGTCCGGTAGCCATTTTTTTCACCGTTCCGGCTAAGTCCCGTGTATAGTGCGGCACTGTTTCTCCAGGGTTTTTATCCGGCTCGGGCCGGATTTGCGATCACTTCACCCTCTATGAACCGTCCTGAGTCGAAGCGCAATCACTGGCTATTTAGCGTGGACCCCCATAATTATCATTGGGATACGCTATTTGTGAAGGGTAAGGAGATGTGGCGCGGCGCGGGTTCACGGCCCGATGCCATGCGGCAGCTCAAGCTGGTCCGGCACGGCGATCGCGTCCTTTGCTACCATGCCGCCCCTGAACGGTCGCTTTATGCGCTGGCCGAGGTGACGCGCGATCCTTACCCTGATCCGCACGACAAGGACAGCAAAAACCTGGTCGCCGACCTGCGCGCTCTGGAACGGCTGCCCCGGCAGGTGAGTCTCCTTGAGCTGCGCGGCAACCGGGCGTTGCGCAAGATCAAATTCCTCAAAAACGTGCGCCTGATTATTTCTCCCGTGCCGGATGAAGAGTACCAGGAAATCCTGCGCATGGCGGGAATCGTTGCGGCCCCCGGCCTGCCACTCCCCTAAGTACGCCTGTTTCGCGCAACTATGCCGCGCATTTGGGCCGCGTATTCGACGCGTCCATTCACCGAAGGGGGCCGGTGTCGTCTCGTCAGAACGCCCTCTGGTGCCGCGGCGGTGTGCTACTGTTTTGCTGATGCCGGAACTTCCCGAAGTTGAAACGGTGGTGCGCGGGTTGCGCCTGGTGCTGCCCGGACGCAGTATCGTGGCGGTGCGGCTTGGGAAGACCGATTTCATCGACGATCCCGTTGCGCTGGGCGAGGCACTGCCGGGTAAGCGCATCGTCCGCATCGAGCGCATCGGCAAGTTCATTCATTTGGAGCTCGCGCCGGCGGCAGAACCCACGGCGGAAGCCCCGGTCGAACCGGCGACCCGGCCGGCGGTGGAAAGTGCCGGGAATTCCGAATCGCGCGTGAACCTGATCGTGCACCTGGGCATGACGGGAAGACTCGGCGTGCGCGAGGCGAGCGAGCCGCCAGCGCCTCACACGCACGGTTTTTTCGAGCTGGACGATGGCACGGAGCTGCGCTACACCGACGTGCGGCGATTCGGGCGCATCCTGTTGGTGCCGGAGCCGATGATGGCGGCGTTTCGCGGCCAATTAGGCGCGGACGCGCTGCGAATTTCCGTTGCGGATTTCCAGCGGCAGCTGGCGGGACGGCGAGCCAGAATCAAAGCGCTCCTTCTGGACCAGCGCGTATTTCGCGGACTGGGAAATATCTACGCGGACGAAAGCCTGTGGCAGGCACGCATTCATCCGGCGCGGCTGGCGGCGGAGTTGAGTGACGCGGAACTTACGCGATTGCGCCAAGCTATCGGGCAGGTGTTGCGCGCCGCGATTCGGCACCGCGGCTCCTCTATTTCGAATTTCGTCGATGCCGAGGGTAATGCGGGAAGCTACCAGCAGCGGCATCGCGCGTATGGCCGCGAAGGCTCGCCCTGCTTCCGGTGTGGGACGTTGATACGGCGTGCGATTGTTGCGGGGCGCAGCAGTTTTTTTTGTCCCCGGTGCCAGCGTGCGCCGCGACCAAAACGTGCGCGCAGCGGCAAAGTGCTGAGGCGTGGCGCGCGCAAGAAAAATAACCGCACGCGCAGAAAAGTGACCGCATGATCGCCGGGGCAGCCGGGGCGGCCCGGATAGCCCGGACAGAACGATGCGCGCGGTGATCCAGCGCGTCCGGCGAGCAGCGGTGGCAGTAGTTGAAGAAGAAGTGCGCGGAACGGCGACACCTGCAGTAGCCGGCCCCAGCGCCCGACCCAGGGCGATCGGGGCGGGCGTGGTGGTCCTGCTGGGTGTGGGGAAAGAGGATACGCCTGCAGCAGCGGCGTATTTGGCCGAAAAGACGGCGCAACTGCGCATCTTTCCCGATGCGCAGGGAAAGATGAACGTCTCGCTGCTCGAAAGTGGCCACGCCGCCCTGGTGGTTTCGCAATTCACTCTGTATGGGGACGTGCGGCGCGGCCGCCGGCCCGGCTTCGATCGCGCCGCTCCGCCGTCCGAGGCCGAACCGCTGTATGAGGAATATGTGCGCGGCCTTCAAGGGTTGGGCGTGCCGGTGGAAACGGGTGTATTTCGCGCGCACATGGAAGTGGAACTGGTGAACGACGGGCCGGTGACGATCCTAATCGACTCGGAAAAGATATTTTGACCGCCCGTCAGAACGCGAACCTGAACGTGAAAAAGAACGTGAACTAGAAATCGCCGCCCACGCCCTCACGAGGTGCGGTGAACGTTTACCCCTCCTACGCTAATGACTTTTTCCGGGACTCGGAACTATCGCTTTACGATATAATATTTCCAAGCATGAGAAATCGCGCCATGACTCCTGCGGAATACCGGGCACTTGCCGAGTTTCGTTTTTTGATTCGGCGTTTCCTGAACAACAGCGAAAAAGCCGCGCGCTCGGTGGGGCTGGAGCCCCAGCAATATCAGGGTCTGCTGACCTTGCGCGGCCTGCCCAGCGGCCAGGAGCCGACCATACGGGCGCTGGCGATGCGGCTGCAGATTCGCCATCACAGCGCAGTCGAGCTGGTGGATCGCATGGAGAAGCGGGGCTTGTTCCGCCGCGAGAGATCGAGGAACGACCGGCGCGCAGTCTTGCTGCGGGTAACCCCTCGTGGCGACAAACTGCTGAGCCGGCTGGTGCGGCACCGCATTGCGGAGATGGCCGAAAGCGGTCCGGCGCTGGCTCGCGCCCTGAGTGCCGTAATCGGCGCTTCGGCTAACGGCAGGGCGAACCGGCAACCGACCGCCCGCAAGCGGCCGCGGCAAGCGCCTGGCAGCGAGCAACTGCGCCCAAATAAAAGTCGCCGGAACAGTTCGTGAACGATGATGCAGTGATTCCGGGCGCGCGAGCGCAGCAGCAGTCCACCGCCGGGTACCGGCTAGAATTTGTATCTCTACTGGCAGCGGCCATAGGACTTGCGGCGGGCGTGATTGCGTTCCTGCTGTACAACCTCATCGGGCTGTTCACCAATCTGGCCTTTTACCACGTGTGGTCGTTCCATTTCCGCAGCCCCGAAGCCAATCAGCTTGGGCCGTGGGTGATCGGCATACCCCTGATCGGCGGACTGGCCGTCGGCCTGATGGCCAAGTACGGCTCGGAAAAAATAAAGGGCCATGGCATCCCGGAAGCTATGGAAGCGGTGCTGACGTCCGGAAGCCGCATAGAGGCCAAGGTCGCGATCCTCAAACCGATCTCCGCGGCCATTGCTATTGGAACCGGCGGTCCGTTTGGCGCCGAGGGGCCGATCATACAGACCGGCGGAGCGTTCGGCTCGGTGGTGGGGCAGATTATTTCTACCACCGCGGCTGAGCGTAAGGTGCTGCTGGCCTGCGGAGCCGGCGCGGGGATGGCGGCTACCTTCAACACGCCCATTGCGGGGGTCATTTTAGCCATCGAGTTATTACTGTTTGAATTTCGCGCGCGGTCCTTCATTCCCCTGGTGATTGCGACCACGCTCGCCACCAGCGTGCACCTGATGCTCTTGGGACGCGGCGCGATGTTTCACATGCTGCCCACCGATTTCGGAGTTCCGCGGGGCTTGCCGTATTACGTTTTGCTCGGGGTGGTGTGCGGTTTTGCGGCGATTGGCTTCACTAAGGTGCTGTACTGGGTGGAGGACCAGTTCGACCGCCTGCCGATTGACGATCTATGGCATCCCGCGATTGGGGCGCTGGCGCTGGGGATTATCGGATTTTTCGTGCCACGAGTGCTGGGCGTGGGCTACGACACGATCTCCGACATACTGAACAATAGCCTCACCTGGAAATTGCTGCTGCTGATCGCGATCTTCAAGTCTCTGGCGCTGGTCCTTTCACTCGGTTCCGGGACCTCGGGCGGGCTGCTCGCGCCGATGTTCATGGCCAGCGCGGCGCTGGGAGGTGTTTTCGCGATGGGCCTCAATCGCGTTGTGCCGGGAGCCAGTTTGGCCCCCGGAGCGTTCGCGCTGGTGGCTATGGGAGCAGTCTTTGGTGCGGCGGCGCGGGCGACCTTCGCATTTATCGTATTCGCATTCGAGATAACCCGGGATTACAACGCGGTGCTGCCACTGATGCTGGTGTGCGTGATCGCCGACGCGATCGCCATCCGCTTCCTGCCCAATTCCATCATGACCGAAAAGCTGGCGCGGCGCGGGCTCGATACTCACCAGGAATACGAGGCCAACGTGCTGAAGCAAGTGCGCGTGCGCGAAATCATGGCGCAAGGCGTGGCCACGGTGTCTCCGCAGGACACGGTGCGCTCGGTGGCCGACCGCTTCGCCTCGGGAGACCCGCGGGTGGCGCGGCATCGCGCGCTGCCGATTGTTGACGCGGAAGGGAACCTGGCAGGAATCGTCACGCAAGGCGATGTTTTACGGGTACTCGAAAGCGATCCAGCGGGGCAGGTGCCTGTGATAGACGCGGGTGTGCGCTCGCTGGTAGTCACATATCCCGATGAGAGCGCATTTACAGCGATGACGAAAATGCTGGTGAACAATGTGGGGCGGCTGCCCGTAGTGGAACGCGC
Source organism: uncultured Acidobacteriota bacterium (assembly GCA_963719845.1). Classification (GTDB taxonomy): domain Bacteria; phylum Acidobacteriota; class Terriglobia; order Acidiferrales; family UBA7541; genus Palsa-189. The sequence goes on from CAVRDM010000018.1 coordinate 93,355, forward strand.
CAATCCACGCAAGCTGGTGGGGTACGTCAACCGCGCGACGCTCATGGCCTGCTGGGGACGCCATCTGCAGGACGAATCGCTGCGCGAATCAGGATGGTACCGGCAGTTGCGCGGCAGAGGCGGAGCTCCCGAAAGCGCGCGGCACACTCTCGTCGGCCATGTAGTGGAAATCAGCAGGAGCCGCTTGCAGTTAAGGCCGGACGCCGCGTCGGCTGAAAAAGCCGCAGCAATGGCGAGTGAGGAATTTTCGCTGCTTGTTCCCGTCCCGGGGATTTCCCTGGGAGATCACGTGCGCGTCAAATTTCAGGATGAAAACGGCCATCATGTAGCGCACAGCGTCGAGGAATTGCAGACGCGGCAATAAAGAAGCTGGAATGACTTCGCATAGCGCACGCGGCGAACCGGCGCGAGTAACCATGACGACCTTGCGGCTGCGGGCAATGTAGCCGCGACCTTGTACCGTGTGCCGGCAATGCTGCACTCAAAGCTGGCGTGGTGAAGGAACCGCTCCTCCTCAAGCGCGCGCGCCGCTAAAATCCGCCGCCACCGCCGCCGCCGAAACCTCCGCCCGAACTGCCTCCTCCACCGAAACCCGAAGAGCCGGCGCTGCGGGGCGCCGAAGCCATGACTTGGCCGGCGCGTGCCGACATCGCGTCGAGGCTGTGGCCGAAGGCGATGGGGTGAAACACCGATCCGGGCGGCGCCTGATACCAATTAGGCGGCTGGGTGAAAATTCCCTCGAACGCGCCGACCCATTTCCTTTCAACCCCCAAGGCCATCGCGAAAGGAAGATATTTTTCGAAAGTGGCGGGCGTCTGCGCGATGCGGTCCATTCGATCGGCCTCCACGTGGCCGAGAAAATCTTCAAAGCCCAGTACATTGTGCAGCGCGCGAGCGCCATCGGCGGTGCGCGCGGACATAAACCAGCCGAATGCCACGACGATGCCGCCGGTGAGAATGCCCGCGATCGAAAATGGCAACGACTGCATGCCCAGCCTTTGCGCGGCATAGAGGCCTGCTCCGTAAACGATCGCGCCGATGATCAGGCCGCCGGCCAGGAAGCTCTGCCGCACGCGGTCAGGGCGATGAACGTAATAGCCGTGCTCGACCAGGGAATCGAAGATGGCGATGCGAATACCGGGGAGGTTTTTGTAGAACTTGTTTTGGAGTTCGGAGAGCGTGACCTGGTCGGAAGCGGCGTTGGCGAACAGTCCGGCGAAGAAGATCAACTCGTGGGGCTTGAGGGCGCCCAGTTCTGATGATTTCTTATTGGCGTGGAACACATATTCCTTCTGGGAATACAAGCCCAGCAGATGCGCCTGGTCACGCTCTTCAATGACGATGTAGCCGTGCACCGCGAGATCGACGAGCGTGGCGGTGATGTCGCGCATCGTCGCCCGGCTATCGACGAGGGTCCCCACTTCGCCCGGCGTCAGGCCCTCGGGCGGCTCGTATTGCACGGCGATCGCGCCGACGTTCGGATCGCGCCCGCGCGTATACCACAGCCATAACATCAGCAGAAAAGTCAGCGCGGGTACGAAGAGCGGCCAATTGCTATCGAGGAACTGCCGAATCTTTTCCGAAGTGTCCGGGGCATGCACGAAGCCTTTATCCCAGCCCGCGACAATCGTAATACCTTCGTGGAAAGCCAGGGGGCGCACCGAACGCACGTCAACATTGCTGCCCAGAATTTCTACCTGAGCATCCTGCGCGCGCGAACCGAACACGCCCGAATAATCCGCGGCGCGCAAGCGGGTGATGCCGGGCGGGAAAATGATATGGGCGCTCGCGGCTTCAATGGGCACGTCCCACTCGGTGCCGGTAATGTTCCAGTAGAGCTCGTCATGATCCGCGAAGTAGCGCAAACCATTGCGCACCAGGTAGTGCAGGGATATGGTGCGCGTCGTGTCGTCGGCGTTGGGAACGTAAATCTTGAGCTCGAGGTTCGCTCCCTGGCGGCGCCGCTCGATGCGCAGGGACGAGGTCGCGCTCTTGGACGCGGGCGATCCGCCCTCTTCTGTGGCGGTGATGTCCGCCAGGTTCAGGGAATAGTTAAATCCTGCCGGTCCGGGATATTCCACCGGAATGGTGCGGTACAGGCCCTGCCAGGCGCCGATAAACTCCACCCGGATGGTTTCGGTGACGTCGAGCGAGGAGTCGGGCAGTACGTCGAGCGCAGCATGAAAATTGCGGATGCGCAGCTCTCGCGCGAACGCCGGCGAGGCCAGTGCGGCATTCAGCGCCGCCGCGGCGATGAATAGCACCGCAAGCAGGGCCGCACGGCCGAAAGTTATACGAGAAGCGCGTAAGGCGAAACGCCTGCCAGCGAGCTGCGTGTCACCGGTTTCCATGGGAAGGCGGCTCAGGAAGGCGTAACGCCAAAGCTGACGCGCGGGACTTCGCGTTCCGCAGCGGCCGTAATCTCGAAGAATTCGCGCGTCTTGAAGCCCGTCATGTTGGCCACCATGTTGGAAGGGAACTGCTCGATCCGCGTATTTAGATCGCGCACGACGGCGTTGTAATAGCGGCGGGCGTTTTGCAGCGTGTCCTCGATCTGGTTGAGCGTTTGCTGCAATTGAGTGAAGCTTTCGACGGCTCGCAGTTGCGGGTACGCTTCGGCAAGCGCGAAGACCTGGCGCAGCGCGCCGGTGAGCAGGCCCTCGGCTTGGCCCTTGGCGGCGGGGCCTTGCGCGGACATAGCCTGGTTGCGCGCGGAAACGACGGCGTCGAAGGTCCCCTTTTCGTGAGCGGCATAACCCTTCACCGTCTCCACCAGGTTAGGGATCAGATCGTAGCGGCGCTTCAACTGCACATCAATGTCGGCCCAAGCGTTATCGCACTGCACGCGCAGGCGCACCAGGCCGTTATAGATGAAAACGATCGTCAGCGCCAACAACGCAATTACTATCAGCACGGGCATCATTGCCGATCCTCTTTCAGTTGCCGGAGTGCGCGGCGACGGCGAGCCTTCGAGACTATAGGCCGCGGGACCGAACGATGTAAAGACTCGAGCGTGCCGCGGAAGTCCAAAAAGACACCGGAAGCCCTCGTTTGGATCTCGGGTCCGACCAGCCCGCTTCAGGGACGCAGGCGCGAGGGAAATTGCGGAGAAACGCCGGTCGCCAGCGCCGTTTTGGAAGCGCGGCTCGGTTCGTGATGACGGAGGTCGAGCCCGAACTCGGGCTGGGAACGGGTTCCGACGATCTTGATGGGGATGGATGACCCGCCGCCCGCGCGTTTAAAAAACGGATCGACGAACCTTAGAAGCAGCGATTTCTTGCCGGTAACGGTTTGTGAAAGCTTGGCATCAAGCAATAAATGCCCGTGAAAATTAAGCATCTCAGATTGCATGTCATACTCGCCGTCAAGCTCGACTTTTGCGCCGGGCACATTGAAGGTTAGACCGCTGAGCCTAGCCTTGCCGCCGCTCACGATAAAGCGGCCCCGCAGGTTGGAGATAACGTCCTCGATATCTTCATCCTTCGGCTGGCCTTGGCTGCGGCGGCTTAGGGAATCGAGCTTGTTCTGGGTGCCGGGATCGGTGAAGTGCGCGTTCGCGATGCCGAATTGGCCGTTAAGCAGCAGGCGTTCGAGCAGATCGCCTTTGCCCGGGCGGATCTCGATTTTGCTGCGCAGCGAAACGGCGCCCGTCATCACCGGCTGTTTGCCCTTAACCACCAGGTGCAGGAAATCGTCGATACGCGCATTGCGTGACACCGCCTCAAGCAAAATGTGCCGGCCCGGAACTCCGGGCACGCCCACCACCTCGCCGCTGGTGTTGATCGGGGAGCGTCCCAGATGCGCTTCCACCGAGGTTAGGTACGTGTTTCCGTTGGTGCCATCGACCACCGCGACGTAATGCGTCGTGAGCGGTAGCGGGTTGCCGCTGACATTGAGCGCGAAATTGGGCATGGCCGTATCGCCGACCACGTCCAGACGATCGAGCGTGCCGGAATATTTTCCGGTCGATGACATAGTGCCCGAAAGCCCTTTCAGCGTGGAGAAGTCGGCGTTCGAGAAGCGATAGGTCGCCGCCAGCGGCGTGTCCCCGGGCTGGTCGGACTGCCAGGGTCCGACCTGCCCCTCCGAATCAATTGAACCCACCGGGACGGCATTTGTAAGGATGGCGTGAAAAGACGCGGGGCGATCGAATGAGAAGGAATGCAGTTCCACGCTATGTATTTCAAAGTCGCGCGCCAGTTTTGACGGATCCCTCGGCAGCGTTTCTAGCAGGGCGTCGTCCGAGACGATTTCGTTCACCAGAACGTCGGGTGCAAACTTCTTACCCGGCTGCTTTACAGGAGAGGGCTGAACGTTGTCTTTGGGAGGGATGTGAATCTGCAGACCCTGTATCACGATCTTGTCCACGTGGCGAGGGGCTTTCAGCAATCCTGGAATCGTGGCCGAAATGCTCAGCCTGTGAATCATCATCAGCGGAGGAACGTCGGTGCGTCCTTTATATCGCAGCACGATATCTTCCGCCGAAGCATACACGTGCGGCAGGACCATCACTTGCAGGCCCTTCATTTCGACCTGGCTGTCGAATCGCTCCTGGAGGACAGCGGTGAGGTTCTGCTTTAAGAAGTGGGAAAGGAAAATGGGCAAAGCAATGACCGCGCCGACGACCAGAATGGCCATCACGCTCAGTAAGATAATGCCGATGTGCGCCGCTCGAGCCATTTAGACCTGATGTATGCTGAGTCCCCGACCTAAGTCATTCTGCTGGTGGACACTTGGCCCCCAATACAACGCTAAATAGGCCAGCAAACAATACCCTGATTCGCGTATGAACTGGGTCTAAACCCCTGAGCATACGATGGTAACCTCCGCGGCGGCGGTCATAGCTTCAGAATGCGCGGCGCCGTGCCACCAGTTGCCTTGCGCCTCCTGCGCGCGGAGTGGTGACGCACAAGGCATCGCCATGCAGGCGTGCGCGACGCCGGTTGGGTTCCAGTCTGCTCGTGGGTTGGGGGGAGGCGAGAATTGGGTGGTTAGAAAATGGTACATACCCCCACCCCCTATGTTTTTTGTAAGGATATCATTCCATGAGGGTTGCAGATCGATTTCTCGCAAGGATGTCATTCTAAAAGGTTTCTGGCTGCGCATGCCGTTTTGATAAGCAAAATGCGGTCGCAAGTCTATTACTTGTCGCTCGCGAACTGCTTGTCTGGCCGCCGCAGTAAAGAAGGACCATCCGTGTCCTGTATGGCGTTTTGTCTGAGCCATACTTCTATTTTACAGGATGATGCAAGCGGAGTTTTTGATACGCCGGGGTTACGCTCGAAGACTGCCCGGTGGCCGCGGTCGTCTGTGCTGCTTGCGTTTGTGGAAACCCCCTCGGCCCGCGTCCCCACGGCGCCCGCCGCCGCTGCTGCCAGTCCCGCCTTCAGCATTCGCCGGCGCGAAACAGGCACGTCGCATCCTGGTCTTGCTGCGTTCATCGTCCTTCCGGTCTTGTCCCCCGGTCGGGGAAGGCTGGACGCGACCAAATACATTTTCTGTTATACAGCAACTACCTGATTGACTCATAGTTGCCGTGGCCAATACTCGCGCAACCAGGTCATCCATCAAGTCGGGCAATTTAGCTTTCCAACACAGTTGTTCAGGGAGGGTACCGTGAGAAACACATGGACCCATAGAGCGCAATTGGGGAAGCCGGGTGTCGGGGCGGCTGGCCGGTTCCGATTGCTTTACTTTACGCTTTTGCCAATGGCCATGGTTGGACTCTTCCACTTGGCCAGCGTTCCTGACGCGCGAGCAGACTCGATTGATAATTTTACCCTTAGCGACGGGACGAACACCATCAATTGGTCGCTCCCTTCATCGCCCATCCCATCTATAGTGAACTTCGACGGCGGTGCTAACTTCGCCGTTGATCCGGTCAGCCTCCTGGAGAACAGGAACGGCACCACCACGACCGTGTCTGAAACTCTTTGGTTTATCGGCACTTCGGCTGGAGGAGGCGCCCTTGATGGCAATATCGAGGGTCCGGCCGGCACTTTTGACCTTTTCGGCCCCCAATTCTTCACCGGGACGACTGCGGCACCCACTTTCGCGCAAGGTAGTTACTTCTTGCCCCTCAGCAACGGCACCAAGTGGACGCTTTCTACCGGGAAGGACCTGACGTTGGATATTTCGACGGTTTCGACCGTTCCCGAGCCCTCCAGCCTGCTGCTGCTCGGTACCGGCGCCCTGAGCTTGGTGATGGTGGGAGCTTGGCGGCGGAAGAGAATCGCCTAGTCTCGCGCTGCGAGATACCGCGCCGGAACCCACCGCAACGTGGTGACTGTAAGCGAACGGCCCCTGGATCATTTTTTCGGTCAAGCCATTGAAATGATTCCGCAAAATCCCTTTCCGGAGGCGAGGCCATGAAGAATTTCCTTCGTATTTGCTTGCCGCTCGTGTTCGTCTTCGCTCTCTCTGCTCGACCGAGTTTCGCGGACAGCTTCACCCTGGACCAGTCGTTCACTTCGGGTGATAATCTCGGAAACGAGATTAACGATGCTGCCGCGTTCGTGGGGCAGACCTACACCGCAGGACTGCTGGGGACGCTCGCTGGTGTATCAGTCGATATATCCGAGTTCAGCGGCAACCACTTCCCCCTCGACGTGCAGATTCGTACGGTGATGGGTGGGTTACCCACCACCACTATTCTAGGACAAACGAGCACAACCGCATTCAGCCTCAGCGACATTATCACGTTTACCCAAGCCATTACGCAGGTGCCAGGGGTGGAATACGCGATTGTTGTCGATTTTCTGGGAGCGCCACCGCACGGGCCTGGCAACGCCGTCGGCATCTGGACCGGCGCAACCGGCAATCTCTACCCTGGTGGAGAGAGCGTGGATAGTTTCGACAATGGAGTGACTTGGGTTGGTAGCGACGTCGACACGCATTTCAAAACGTTTGTGAACCCCGTTCCTGAGCCCAGTTCTCTTCTATTGCTGAGCTCCGGCCTGCTGGGTCTCGTGGCGTTCTGGCGCCTGGCGAGAAGTAGCGAGCGGCGACCAGCGTAAGATCGGTGCACCCACACTGTGTCATGGGATCAGTAACACCACTTCGACCCAGCCCTTGAAATGATTCCGCGTCCGCGCAACAAATGACGCGATGTCCAAAGGGAATTGCATCTGTATCTTTGGTCTGCTCGCTCCTCTTGCGACGAACGTCTTGAACTCCCGCATCCCGGTCTTGCCGCCTTCATATTGTCCTCCCCGGCCGCAGAAGCCGCTTTCAGCGCCTTGCTCGCGCGTTCCTCGCCCGCACCGATTGGCCGTTCCTCGCCCGCCAGCGCCTGGACGGCGGCTCTTGGTCGTCTGGAGTTACACCATGAGAAACCACACTCACCAATGAGGTTAGTAACTCTGGTGTACCGCCTCCAGTTGGTTTACTCTTCCTCGCGCGAGGGTCCCCCGGTTCCTTCACCGCATGCTCTTCAAAACGCTAAGCGCCGCCGTGTTTGGCATCGACGCCTACCAGGTCGAAGTCGAAGTGGATGTCGGCTCCGGCCGCATGGGTGATTTTAACGTAGTCGGATTGCCCGACATCGCCGTTAAAGAGAGCCGCGAGCGCATCAAGGCCGCGCTCAAAAATTGCGGCTTCGACTTCCCCGCGCCGCAAAGCGTTACCGTCAATCTGGCGCCGGCCGACATTCGCAAGGAAGGCTCGGCCTTCGATCTTCCGATGGCGCTCGGCATCCTGGGATGCCAGGGAACTTTTTTCGGCAAGCCGCTTTCCGATTACGCTTTTCTGGGCGAACTTTCGCTCGACGGCAGCGTGCGGCCCGTCCGCGGGGCGCTTTCCGCCGCGCTCTGCGTGCGCGAGCGGGGCATCCGCTCCCTGGTAGTACCGGAGGCAAATGCTCCGGAAGCAGCCGTGGTCGACGGCGTCGACGTCTACCCCATCAAATCCCTTCCGCAAGCCGTCGATCTGGTGAACTCCCCGGAGTCCTCCACGCCTCTGCGCCTGGATGCGCAGGGCTTGCTGGCGCAGGCCGCGCAATATTCGGTGGACCTCCGCGACGTGCGCGGCCAGCAGGGGGCCAAGCGCGCACTCGAAGTCTCCTGCGCAGGCAGCCACAATATCGTTTTTCTCGGCCCCCCCGGCGCCGGGAAAACCATGCTGGCCAAGCGTATTCCGACCATTCTGCCGCCGATGTCGCTTGAGGAAGCCATCGAGACCACGCGTATTCACAGTGTCGCCGGAATGCTGGAAGAGCGGGGCGGCTTGGTGGGCACCCGGCCGTTCCGGTCGCCTCATCACACGATCAGCGATGCCGGCTTGATCGGCGGAGGCGCCATCCCGCGGCCTGGCGAAGTTTCGCTCGGTCATAACGGCGTCCTGTTCCTCGACGAGCTTCCCGAGTTCCAGCGCAACGTCCTCGAAGTGCTTCGCCAGCCTCTCGAGGAAGGCGCGGTGACCATCGCCCGCGCCGCGCTCTCGGTCACTTTCCCGGCCCGATTCATGCTGGCCGCGGCGATGAACCCCTGTC
>CAVRDM010000019.1:0-356960 GCA_963719845.1 uncultured Acidobacteriota bacterium
CCGCTCACGCCTCCGGGGGTGTTATTCATTTCGGATGCGCTGGTGTATTCCACGCCATTCAGAACGAGTAAAGATTTTCCTGCGGCCGCCGCCCCGAAACCGAAAACATATTGCCAACCACGGAGTTCGACGTGCCGATGCCGCCGGCACGTTGCGAGGAATAATTGACCACTCCGGGATTGAGGGTGAGCAATTGGTCGTAGCTGCGGCCGTTGAGGGGAAGTTCTTTCACCTGGCGCTCGCTCACCAGACCGGAGATGTCTTCGGTGGTGGCGTTTACCGCGATGGCCGTTTCCTGGACCTGCACGTTCTGCGTGAGGCCGGCGACGGAAAGCGTGAGGTCCACAGCGGCGCGCTGCCCGAGCACCAAGGCGATGCGCGCTTGTGCGGGCTCGAAGCCGGTTTTTTCGGCGGATATTTCGTAATTTCCAACTTCGAGGAGAGAAGCTTCGTAGCGTCCCGCTTCATCGGTGACCAGGGTACGCGCGGAACCCGTTTCGACGTTGGTGATTTTCACGGAGGCTTCAGGGATGGCGCTGCCGGACGCGTCCACGATGGTGCCGCCGATGGAGTCTGCGCCCTGGGCGTGCGCAGACACTGCGGCGCAGAGGAGAAAGAGGGCTGCCGGCAACGATGCGGCCGCGATTCGCGAGAGAAAGCGCGCGGCGAATCGCAAAGAATATTCGTATGGGGGCCCGCTGCGATATTGCGGATAATCTGGACCCGACCGCCGTGAACGTTCATCCCCGCCCCCCAACTGAATTTGCAAATAAAAGCCGGCCTGCGTTGAGCGATTTTTCAAGCTCCCGTTGCCGGGGCGTTGCTGGATTTTGGGTAAGGCAGAAGCCAGTTCTGCCGGCGGATCAGCGGCTACGAAGACTAGTTCAACAACAACAGGAGAGGAGGGCCTGCCGGAAGGCGATGGAAGGCTGCTGGAACGGCGATAGATCATTACAGCAACAAACATACAGGTGGAACTGCAGCCCGTCAATAGAGAATTCCGAAGGAAGAGGCGCAGCCGCGGGGTCGAGATAGGGACCAGATACGAAGGAAAAAAGAGTTCGCGCAGGCCGTGATATGATTTCGCGCCAAGTTGGCCATCACATGAAAAGAGGAGACCATGGACATTCGAACCGAGTACGTAAACCTGCCGGTAAATGACGGAACATCGATGCGCGCTTATGTGGCCGCGCCCGCAACGCCCAGTACCACAGGGCTGTTGGTGATGCAGGAGGCGTTTGGAGTGAACTCTCATATTCGCGGCGTCACGGAACGGTTGGCGCGCGAAGGTTACCTGGCGATCGCGCCGGAATTATTTCACCGCAGCGGCCCGGGATTCGAAGGGCGCTACGACGATTTCCCCGCGGCAATGGCGCATATGGGGGCCCTGCGGGATCCGTCGATGGAGGCGGATCTGCGTGCGGCGCACGACTGGCTGCGGAGTCAGGGCGCCGGCGAGAATTGTGCGTCCGTGGGATTTTGCATGGGGGGCCGAGCGTCGTTTCTGGCGGCCCTGACACTTCCGCTGGCGGCCGCGGTGTCATTTTACGGAGGCGGCATCGCTCCAGGGCCGCGCGGGCCGGGCCTGTTGGGCCGGGTCAGCGAGTTGCAGGCGCCGGTGCTGCTGATCTGGGGAGGACGCGACCAGCATATCGGTCCCGATCAAGTGCAGGCGGTGACGGAGGGCTTGAAAGCCGCGGAAAAAACTTATGTCAACGTGGAGTTTTCCGACGCCGACCACGGGTTCTTTTGCGACGAACGGGCGAGCTACAATCCGGTGGCCGCCGCGGAAGCCTGGCCTTTGACGCTGGCGTTCCTGAAAACTAACACGTCGGCGCGCGGGAGGGGTGCGGCGGCGCGCTCCTGAGCGCACGCGGGCTCAAGGAGCTTTAGATGGTTACGGAGAATAGGTTAACCGGCCAGCGGTGACTGAGAGGCAAAACCCTCGGGTCGCACGGCATAATGCGCCGAGACGACCCGAGCTACAGGCTGGGGCAGATCGAATGCCGGACGATGCTGGAAAAGGCGAAACGAACCTACTGCGCGTGAACCTTCCGGGTTGCCGGGGACTTACGGTGAAGAAGTAAAACTCGCCTGCGCATCGTCTGCCTCTGCGCGGTCCGCGCTGCCGGCAGGCTGGCGCACGGGTGATCCTGGAGGCGCGGCCCGAAGGTATTGAACGGGCCAGGACAGCGGGTAGCCGAGTTCTTTCGCGGCACGCTGGGGCCAGTAAGGATTGCGAAGCATTTCGCGCGCCAGGACCACGAGATCGGCCTGGCCGGTGCGGAGAATCTGTTCGGCCTGCAGGGGTTCGGTAATCATGCCTACTGCAGCGGTCAAAATTTTGGCATCGCGCCGGATGCGTTCCGCGAAGCCCACCTGGTAATTGGGAGCCACGGGAATTTTGGCGCCGGCTATATTGCCGCCCGAGGAACAATCCACCAAGTCTACGCCGAGAGGAGCGAGTTGGCGGGCGAGTTCGACGGACTGCTCGACATCCCATCCACCTTCGACCCAATCGGTGGCCGAAATACGGATGAAAAGCGGACGCCGTTCGGGCCAGTGCAGCCGTATAGCCTGCACGACTTCACGAACGATGCGGGTGCGGTTTTCAAACGATCCGCCGTAGCGGTCGGTGCGCAGGTTGCTGAAGGGCGATAGGAACTCGTGAAGCAGATAACCGTGCGCGGCGTGAATCTCAATGATGCGAAACTCCGCTTCATGCGCTCGCCGCGCAGCCTCGCCAAACGCGCGAACCACGGTGCGGATGCCGTCCTCGGTGAGCGCGGTGGGCATGGGGTACTCGGGCGAAAATGCCAGGGCGCTGGGGGCCACCACCTCGCTCCAGCCGCCTTTGCTGACGGGGAGTTTGCCGCCTCCTTCCGAGGGGCGCGCGGTGCTGGCCTTGCGCCCCGCATGCGCCAGTTGTATGCCTGCCGTGCTCCCTTGCGCATGCAGAAATTTTGCGATGCGCGAAGCGGTTCGGCATGCGCGTCGCTCCACAGGCCCAGATCTTGCGGGCTGATGCGGCCTTCGGCTGTTACGGCGGTGGCTTCGGCCATCACCAAGCCGGCGCCTCCGACGGCCCGGCTGCCGAGGTGGACGAGGTGCCAGTCATTGGCGAAGCCGTTCTCGCACGAATATTGGCACATGGGCGATACCACGATGCGGTTGTCGAGCGTGAGTCCGCGAATCTTTAGCGCCTCGAAAAGACCAGAGCCTTGTTTGACGTCGAATGAGCCGGGCATTTGTCGCTCCCTTGGTGGCCGGCCGTGATTGTGCCTACTCGCGCTTAGTCCGATTCGGGGCCGCTATCATAATCGTCTCAGGGCGCGTATCAATGTGCAAACAAAACATGGGACGGGGTTGGAACAAAACATGGGGGTGCATCAAAACATAGGCTTGCAAACACAAAAAAGGGTGCGCTGACACAAAACATGGGCGCGCAAACAGAAACAACAAATAGGAAGAACATAGGAATCGGCTGACGCTGCTGCTTTGGAGACAGGGTGTCGAAAGGCGCAAGGCTGAGGAACCAAAATGGCTGAAACTTACCGTCGGGTGCAGGGTTTGAAAATTTAAAGATGATACCGAGGTGCGCACAGCCAGCCCTACAATAAGTCAATAGGACCAATTGGGGGGCTGGGAGTCGGATCGACGCGGAGGGCATGATGAGAACGACCACCATAATGAGAACAATGGGAGCGACGGGGAGACGTTTTTTCTGGACGTATTTGCTGATGGCCGCGTTGCTTGGGGGGATAACTGGCGTTTCCGCGCGCGCGGACGACGACCCTTCGGGCCGCGTGGCGCGCATCAACTTCCTGCAGGGCAATGTTTCGTTCCAGCCGGCAGGTGGCGGAGACAATGACTGGGTGGCCGCTGTCGCCAATCGTCCTATCACGACCGGGGATCGCCTTTGGGACGATAACGATGGACGCGCCGAGCTGCATGTGGGCTCGACCGCGATCCGCCTGGATCATCAAACGGGAATCTCGTTTCTGAACCTAAGCGATAGCATCGTGCAAGTGCAGCTCTCCGCCGGAGCGATGATCGTGCGGCTGCGGCGGCTCGATCCTGCCGATACGTTTGAAATCGACGCGCCCAATCTGGCTTTCACGTTGCTGCGACCGGGGGATTACCGCCTCGACGTAAATCCCGACAACAGCGTGACCAGGGTTTCCGTTATGCAAGGGGAAGGCGAAGTCACCGGCGGGGGTCGGTCTTATCGCCTGATTTCCGACCAGAGCGCCACGTTTACCGGCACCGATTCGCTAACTTACGATTTGGTGGATGCGGATGCGGCGCCCCAAGGTGAATTTGACCGCTGGGCGGCGGACCGGGACCGCCGCGAAGATCACCTGGCGTCGGCGCGGTACGTTTCCCCGGAAATGACGGGCTCTGAGGACCTGGACACTTACGGCGTTTGGCGAACGACTCCGGATTACGGCCCGGTGTGGTATCCGAATGGGGTGGCGGTGGGCTGGGCGCCCTATCGGTACGGGCACTGGGCCTGGATCCCGCCGTATGGCTGGACGTGGGTGGAAGATGAACCGTGGGGTTTCGCTCCGTTCCATTACGGCCGGTGGGCGTTCGTAGCGGGAACGTGGGGCTGGGTCCCAGGGCCGGTGGTGGTGCGGCCGGTCTACGCTCCCGCGCTAGTGGCGTGGGTTGGAGGGGGCCCGGGGTTCAATTTTTCGGTAGCGATTGGCGGAGGCGGCGGAGTGGGATGGTTTCCGCTGGGGCCGCGTGAGGTTTACGTGCCGCCTTACCAGGTGAGCGAAGCTTACGTTACGCGGGTAAACGTGACGAATACAGTGGTGGAACGAACGACGGTCGTCAATGTGTACCACAATACGAACGTGAACAACGTGACGTACGTCAATCAACGCGTGGGAGGCGGCGTAACGGTCGTGTCGCATGAGACATTCGTCAACGCCCGCCCGATCGCCGCGAATGTCGCGAACGTGCCGCAACGAGAGTTGGCTGCCGCTCCGGTCTCTCGCGCGGTGCAAATACAGCCCGAGCACGCGAGTATGTTAGGGGCAGGCCGCGCGGCGACGGTGCGTCCTCCGGCGGCAATTCTGAACCGCACTTCGGTAGTGAAAAACACGCCTCCGCTGCCCGCGGGCCGATTTGACCGGCAGCCAAATGTGCCTGGGGGGCGCAACTTTAACGGGGCGGCTAATGCGAACGGGGGCGGAAACGGGGCACCTAGCGGAGCATCCAATGGAACTGCCAATGGAGCGCCGAATCGCGTCTTGCAGCCACCGCAGCCGAACGATCGCGCTCCTAATGGCGCGGTTGTCCGTCCGTCCCAACCGCAGCCACCACAGGCAGCGTCTCCAGGAGCGCCAGCGCCGGCTTACCGGCAGCCGTCACCAAATCCAGAGGCAAATCGTCCCCAGCTGAGGCCAGCTCCTCCGGTACATTCGCCGACTCCCGGGGAGCAACAAAATGACGCCGCGAAACAGCGCGGGTGGCAGCAGCAACACCAAGAAGTACACCCACAAGAGAAGGCGTCGCGGCAGGATCAAAAGTCGGATTCAAAAAAGGATCGCCCCAACCGCTGATTTCCGCGGCATCCGCGAAGCGCCACCAAGCGCGCGGACGGCGTGGTATCCGTTCAAAGGGCATTCAACGGGCCTAAGCCCACCGGCCTAGCCGGTCAAATCAAGCGGGCAACCGGCTTGAGGCTGCACGGGATTAAGATAAGCGATGAGCGCATAAGCACTCATGCCAGCACACGAGCCTACGCCGCCGTTTCACCGCACCAGTCGCAATTGGATGGATTTGCTAGGGCTGGCCTTCCTTGTGGGCCTCGCGATCCTGCCGCCCGTTAGCGAGGTTCACAAGCAGCTCATCCTGGTGGCCATCGGCATCCTGCAACTCACCGAAGGCCAGGTCATCCAGTACCTGCCGCGTCGCGGGCGAAGTTACGTGGTGCTGGTAAAAATCCTGCTCGCGATGCTCCTCTTGAGCCATACCGGCGAGATTGGAATCAACAGCAGTTACTATCCGATTTTTTATCTGCCCGTGGTGACTGCCGCCGTTTATTTCGGCCCCTTCGGCACGCTCTTCTGGACTCTCATGGCTTCCGCGGCGTATTGCTCGTATTTATATCCCGCGCTGCAGGAATACCAACTCACGCCGGGGGGCATTGCCGAACTGGCTATCCGCATCCTGTTCTTTTTTCTCGCCGCGATTGTGGTCAATCGCTTCGCGGTGGAAAACCGCCGCCAGACCCAGCGCTATCAGACGGTGGCGGAAGAACTGGCCGAAACAAACATTCGGCTGGAGCAGGCTCAGGCCGAAGCGCGCCGCTCCGAACGGCTCGCGGCGCTCGGGCAACTCTCGGCGGGTCTGGCGCACGAGATTCGTAATCCGCTGGGAATCATCAAGGGTTCCGCCGAGATGCTCAATGAGCGCGTCAAGAACTCCGAGCCACTGGCCGGCGAGCTGGCGGGATACATTGTGGCCGAAGTGAACCGGCTGAGCGCTCTGGTAACGCAATTCCTCGATTTTGCGCGCCCGTTGCACCTGGAACTCAAACCCGGAACGCTTCCGGAAGTCGTCGACCGCGCGCTCCGGGCAGTCGCCGCTAATTGGAGCGGCGCCCCGATAAAGGTGGAGCGGCACTACGATGCAAATCTTCCGCTGGTTTGCCTGAACGATAATTTTTGCGAACAGATATTCGTCAATCTGGCGCAAAATGCGTACGAAGCCATGAGCGATCAGGGCGGAGGGACGCTGCGCGTTTCCATTTCGCGGGCCGAGCGGGAGGCGAGGCCCGGAATTGAGGTACGCGTGGCCGATTCCGGCCCCGGAATTTCCACCGAGCTACGCGAGCCGATTTTAATCCCTTTGTAACCACGAAGAAAAGCGGGGTGGGCCTGGGACTGTCGATCGTATCGAGAATCGTGGATGAACATCACGGGTCGATCGCGCTGGCAGCCCGGGGGGCGGAAGGCGCCTGCTTCGTCGTATTCTTACCCGCGGCGACTGAGTCCGCGCCGGTTCCCCACGCCGAACTCACGCGCTGAGTGTATTCCCCTGATGATCCTATGCCTTCGCTGACACCCAAACCCACCATCCTGATCGTCGAGGACGAAGCGCGCATGCGGCGCCTGCTGGAACTCGACCTTGCCGAAGCGGGTTTCCAGACACTCTCGGCGCAGGATGCCGAAAAGGGACTCGATTTTCTGCGCCGCGAACACGTGGATCTCGTGCTGACCGATCTCAAGCTGCCGGGGACAAGCGGGCTCGATTTTCTGCACTCCGCCAAACGCCTGCATGCCGCCCTTCCCGTAATCGTAATGACGGCGTACGGATCGGTGGAGACGGCGGTGGAGGCTATGAAGGCGGGCGCCAGCGATTACGTGTTGAAACCGTTTTCGCTGGCGGAAATGCGCATGGCCGTGGAAAAAGAGCTCGACGTGCGGCGCCTGCGCGATGAAAACCGCTCGCTGCGCGAAGCGCTGGGGCAGCGTTACAGCTATCCCAACGTGGTGGCACGCAGTGCCAAGATGCAGGAAGTGCTGGCGCTGGTCGATCGCATCGCACCCACGCCGTCGACGGTACTGTTGGGTGGCGAGAGCGGCGTCGGCAAGGACCTGATCGCACGCGTGATCCACGAGCGCTCCAGCCGGGCCTCCGGCCCTTTTATCAAGATTAACAGCACCGCGATCCCCGAAAATCTGCTGGAAAGCGAGCTTTTTGGATATGAAAAGGGGGCCTTCACGGGCGCCGCGGCAGCCAAGCCGGGCAAATTCGAGCTCGCCGATAAAGGCACAATGTTCCTGGACGAGATCGGAGACGTGCCGCCAGCCACGCAGGTGAAACTTCTGCGCGTTTTGCAGGAGCGCGAATTTGAACGCCTGGGCGGCACGCGCACGATCAAGGTGGACGTGCGGCTTATCGCTGCGACGAACCGCGATCTGCGGGCGGCCCTGGAGGACGGAACTTTTCGCGAGGATCTTTATTACCGATTGAACGTGGTACCGATCGATATTCCGCCGCTACGCGAACACAAAGAAGATATTCCGGAGCTTGTAAAGGTGTTTCTGACGCGCTTCTGGCAGGGGGCGGCGGGCCAGCCACTCACGGTCTCGCCGGCGGCATCGAGCAATTAATGGCATTTCACTGGCCCGGCAATGTGCGCGAGCTTGAAAACGTCATCGAACGCGCGTGCGCGCTGGCCCGCGGACCGGTGCTCGAACCTGCGGATATCCACCTGGATACCGCGCGCACAAAATCCTCGGGTGCGTCGCCGTTGCTGCCGGAGGGCAAAACGCTTGACGCGTGGGAAGATGAGATTATCCGCGAAGCGTACCGCCGGGCGAACGGAAACAAGAGCCAAGCGGCACGCATGCTGGGGCTGTCGAGAAATGCGTTGCGTTATCGTTTGGAGAAAATAGGCATCCCCGACGAACCCACGAAAGAGACGCAAGAAACGCAGGAATAACACGAGCAAGTGGCTGAAAACCACCGCTGCCGGTGGATTATAACCGGCGAGCGGCGCGCTCCTAAGGGCTGACCAAAGCTAAACAATTTATTTAGTTAGGCTTGAGAATAATAATGAGCGAGGTATTTGGCCTTCGATTTGCCTAACCATACGGGGATTCGTAGGGCATTGAGAATAAGAGGTGTGCTGTGAAAAACAGATGGGCGATGAAAAATAAGACGGCTTCCGTCTTGGCGATTCTGTTTCTGAGCTTCCTGGGTATTCGCACTGGGAACGCGCAGCAGCGGGAATATGCGCCGCCCGACGGCCAGGAGCAATATCCGGACCAGCAATATCCCAGGCAGCCACAGCCTGGCCAGCCATATCCCAACGGCCAGGCATATCCTGGGGACCAGGGGGGTCCCGGCGGCCCGCAATCACAACAGCAGCAACAGACGGAGAGCGATGCCGGCGTGGCCCGCGCGAGCTTTATTCATGGCGACGTTTCGATGCAGCGCGGCGACAACAATGACATTTCCGCCGTGACGCTGAACACGCCTTTGATGGGCGGCGACAAGATTTCTACCGGTGGTGACTCGCGCGGCGAGTTGGAACTCGACTTCGCAAATATTTTGCGGCTGGATTCCAATGCGGAAGCGAATCTCATGACGCTGACGCGCTCGCGCATTCAGGTGCAGATTGCGCAAGGCTTGGCGAATTATTCGGTGCTGAAGGGTTCGGAGGCGGACGTGGAAATCGACACTCCCAACGTCTCCATTCGCCCGCTGCACGAGGGGCGTTATCGCATCGAAGTGAATCCGAACGGCGACACGATGATCGCGGTTCGCGAAGGCGACGCCGAAGTTTCTACACCCCAGGGCGGCACTCAAGTGCACAAAGGACAGAGCATCGTCGTTCATGGCACCGCTAACGACGCCCAATATCGGGTGACCGACGGACCTTCCAATGATGATTGGGATAAGTGGAACAAAGATCGCGACAATATTATTTACAATGCCCAGAGCTACGAGCACACCAATCGCTATTACACGGGTGCAGGCGACCTTGATGGGCATGGTACCTGGTCGGAAGTTCCGGACTACGGGCCGGTGTGGACGCCTAACGTGGACCCCGGGTGGGCGCCGTACCGGGCGGGCCGGTGGGTCTACGAGCCTTATTACGGCTGGACGTGGGTTTCTGAGGAGCCGTGGGGCTGGGCACCCTATCACTATGGCCGTTGGTTTCTTTACGGCGGATCGTGGGCGTGGTGGCCGGGTCCTGTGTACGGTGGTTACCGTCCTATCTGGGCGCCAGCGTATGTGTCGTTCTTCGGGTTCGGAGGCGGCGGCGTAGGCTTCGGATTTGGATTCGGCGGCGGATTTGGGTCCATCGGCTGGCTGCCTATCGGGCCTGGTGACTACTTCCACCCGTGGTGGGGCGCGTATGGGGGCCGGTTCAACGTTGTCGATATTCACAACGTTAACAATTTCCGTGGAGGTATCGGACCGCTGCACGGTGGTGATCGGTTCTCGAACCTGAACAATTTATCCGGCAACGATCGCTTGCGTGCGGGTGTCTCCGGTGTGGCGGCTGGGAGTTTCGGCAGGGGCGGGGTTTCTGCGCGCGCGGTAAGCGCGTCGGAGTTCCGTAGCGGACGCATGATGACAGGCGGGCTTCCGGTCAATCCATCGCGAGAAAGCATGCGGGCGTCCGACCGGCCAGTATCGGCGGCGGCATCGGCGCGGTTTAGCAGCCAGCAGCGTTTTTTTTCGGGGAGGGCGTCCGGGGGCGCAGGGCCAGTTGCGGGCCGCGTGCAGACTGGCCAGGTGCAGGGGCAGACCGGGCAGGGATGGAACCGGTTTGGGTCCGGTGAACAACAGCAAGGCGTGAGAGGAAACTCGCAACCGTCGGCGCGCATGGAGCAGCAGGGAGGATCAGAAGGTGGCCGACAAGGTCAAGCAAGCGAAGGGTGGCAACGATTTTCTTCGCAACCGCGTGCCGATACGTCGGGCCGCGGTAACAGCGCATCGCAGAGCGGCAATTATCGGCCGCCGCTGGATATGAGCAAGCCGATTGTTAATCAACACAGCTCAGCAGGATCGAGCTACGGCAACGATGCCAGCCGCGGCTATCGCGGAGGCGGAGGATCCAGCGCACCCAGCTATCGCCCGCCGAGCTATCAAAGCGCTCCAGCGCCGAGTAATCGCGGTGGCGGGGGTGGCAGTTATGGTGCGCCCAGCTACCGCGGCGGCGGTTCGCCGAGTTACCAAGGTGCGCCGAGCTACCGCAGTGCCCCGAGTCACCAAAGCGCCCCCAGCTATCGCGGTGGGGGAGGCGGGAACTCGGGCCGTGGCGATTCCGGTGGCGGCAGATCTTCGGGCGGCGGCAGACCTTCGTCCGGCGGGGGATCGGGTGGGGGCGGTCGGTCGAGTGGCGGCCACCGCTAAGTCCAGGGTTTTATCGGCCCTGGCATCCTGATAAGGCGGTCACGGGCTCCTTGATCGTGAGGGGCCCGCCACTGTTTCCGCTTGCTAAAGGAAAGTCGATATTTCTCCCAGCTCGCTATGCCAGTTGACCGGCCCTGATCGAATAGCCCGGATCGACTACATTGCGGATTAGGCAGGGCCCGGGTTACTTCGCATTCGGGGATGGCACCGTACGATCCATAATGTTCTTCTGAAAAGCTTGTATCTCGGACAGAGAGCACATCGTCTCCCCGAGTGGTACCGAGCTCAGCTTGAAGATTCTCTTTGACGTCCAGGATTTCGGGTAGGCCTTGGGGTCTTCGATGGTGAGCTCAAGCTGCAGGGTGTCATGGTCGAGCCGCCGCAAACGCTCCACGGTATGCAATGCGTCGCTATGCGGATGTCCCACTAAATCCAGCCAGGTTTTGTCGCTCAGACCGATCGTGTCGATGACGAGTGCGCCGTTCTCGTACTTGCCCACGGAATCCCCGAGCCAGGTGGCATCGGGATCCTTGGGATGCGGGCGATCCATGGTGACCACACGCCAAACATGAACGTACTCGAAGAGTATGAAAACACTGGCCGGGGTTTGAACGATCGTAAATTGCCACGGAAAATTATAGAGCCGGGTCAGGCCCGGCGGATCGCAATATTTCTCGGTTGGATCGTTTGGGTTGTCGAACGTTTGGTTGGCTCCAAAGGCAGGCCTGGCCGTGCGGAATCTTTCCCGAGCCCACGGCGTCATGGGAAGTTGATCCGGCTTTTTGCCTGGGGGGTCGCTGGGGTCCCAGCTCGGTTGGCCTGTTGTTATGGCCCAAATGCCGGAGAGGTCGGACGCCTGAGCGGCAGTCTGGGCGGTTGAGGAATGCGCTGCTTTCGGCAGCTCAGATGTCTGCGCCAGCAAGAGAGGTGAGCCCAAGAACAAAGTCGCAGGGATAGCCAAGCTGCGAATAGTATCTACCAGGTGATTCCGCATAGTACCACTCCTCCCCTGCCACGAGGCCCAAGGGCGATCACACAGTTTCAAAGGTGGGGGAGCGGGGTACCGTTGACCTCGAACTTCAGGAGGAAGGTAGCGGTCCCACCGATCCCGATCGGTGCGCCATTCTTGGCAGGATGAATCTCTGCCACCAGATGGTCGCCCGACTTGATGGAGTTTTTCGTCCAGCCGAGACGCTCCATGAGCAGAGGAGCGGCCAGTTCCAGCGACCAATGCTGCATGGGTCCATTCGGATCTTTCGCGTCCGCGTACACCAAAATGTGGGGATTGCTCCAATCGTATTTTGTTACCGTTCCTGTGAGGGTGATGATCTTCGTCATGTCATACCCCGCAGCCCCGTGATGCGCAAATGCCGGGCGCGAAACAATGAGCAGACCGATTGCCACCGCGAAGACCGGAATTAGATTCTTTCGCACAGAGCACCTCTCCATGGCGCCGTCTATCGCTAGAGTCAAAATCTTCGCACCTCAGCCCGGCCTTTCTTTACTGCCTTTCGTAGACTGTGACGTTGTTCACCGGCTGGCCTTGGGCGTTCGTGCCGGTGGTTGTGAGCGTCATGGTCTGGCCATCTTTGGAGATGACCCGCAAGGACGCCGTCGTGATTTTTCCGTTTTTCTTGTTGGTGGTACGCGTGGTGTAGGCGTCTATGCGCTCCGCGAAAATAGCATCGCGTGTCGGGTCCCCAGTGATCGGATAGTCTTTGCCGTCGTATTCAGCTACAAACGTCACATGCAAAGACGTCCCGTGGGCATCCACCTGGACTGCGTCGTAGGTGAAGCGATCCTGGCCATGCGGACCGTAGGTGTTCAGAGAACTCTTCGGCGGCGGGCCGGGGCTATACGTCGCTCTCCCCCCCCGATGCGGAGATGAACAAGAGCGCCAGACCGACTTTCCCTATGCCGACACGCACGACGTTTGTCCTAGTATGGATTCCAAGGTTAATCCCCTGGTTGGTGCATCGTACGCTTCTGCTGCGCGCGGCACAACGAATTTGCCACACCAGCGCGCCGATACCGGAGGAGCGCCCGTCTGGGCTACAATGTCTCCCTTTGTGAGCGTTAAACATCGATACTTCAATTGACTGGCAACCAGGAAGGGCAATGGTGAAGCCTTTTATCTTCGATCATCCCGGGCAGGCCGCGTTCATGTCCGCGCGCCGCGAATTCCTGGGCCGCTTCCTTCCGCAATGGAAGCAGGAGCTAGGCTTGCGGACGGCTTTGGACTTGGGGTGCGGGGTCGGCTATTTCGCTGCCTCGTTGCGCGATATGGGATTTGAGGTAATCGCCATCGACGCGCGCGAAGATAACGTCGTCGAGGCGCGCCGGCGCCACGCGGGCGTCGATTTTCGCGTGGCCGATGTGGAAGACCCGGAACTCGCCACCCTGGGCCGCTTCGATCTGGTTCTCTCGTTTGGTTTGCTCTATCACCTGGAAAATCCCTTTCGGGCCATGCGGAGCTTGCACGCTTTGGCCGCCAAACTTCTACTGGTCGAAAGCATTTGTCTCCCGCAAGAAACGCCGCTGCTCCTGATCTGCGACGAGCCGGCCGGTGAGGACCAAAGCTTGCGCGCCGTCAGCTGCTATCCCTCCGAGGGCGCGCTGATCAAAATGGCGTTTCTCGCGGGCTTTCCGCGCGTCTACCGCTTTCTCGAATTGCCGGAACACGAGAATTTCCAGCGTGTCGTCGGTCTGGACCGCATTCGCACCATGATGGCGGCGGCTGCTTTCGATCTGGATTCCCCGCTGCTGGCGCCGGCGGTTGAACCAGTGATCGCGGCTTCCGATGATCTGTGGGCTACCGACCCCACCGGAGTAACCAAGCTCTTGCGGCGGCTCAGCCGCGGTTTGCGTTACGCCAAGTCCAAGACCAAGGTCAAATCCAAATCGCCCTCGGAGGCGCCGGCCGCAGGTGGAATCGAGTCCGAGACCTCC
Organism: uncultured Acidobacteriota bacterium; assembly: GCA_963719845.1. Classification (GTDB taxonomy): domain Bacteria; phylum Acidobacteriota; class Terriglobia; order Acidiferrales; family UBA7541; genus Palsa-189. The sequence goes on from CAVRDM010000019.1 coordinate 13,840, forward strand.
CGAAATCGCGTGAAGTGATCGCGGAATACCAGGCCGAAAACGATGTACGGCTCGGGGCGAGGCTCGGCGGGGGTGCTTGCGGCCTCCGAGAGGCGCCATGACCCAGAGGCCCCCATCGCCTTCTTCAGCATTTTCGATATTTGCGATCCCTAAACCATTCCGCGGGCATATTGATATCATTCAGCGTAATGCCATTAATAGTTGGACGCGCCTCGAGCCGCGGCCGGAGATTCTGCTGCTCGGCGACGAAGAGGGCACGGCTGCGGCCGCCGGCGATCTTGGCGTGCGCCATGAGCCTGGAGGGGCACGCAACGAACTGGGCACGCCGCTGCTCGACGATTTTTTCGCGCGGGGCGAACGCACAGCTACCGCCTCGGTGATTGCGTACGTCAATGCGGATATCATGCTCACCGGCGATTTCGTCTCCGCAGTCGAGAGAGTGCGCGCCGCGTTTAGAAATTTCCTGATGATCGGCCGCCGATGGGATGTGGAGCTAAGCGCGCCCTGGGACTTCAGCGCGGATGGCTGGCAGCAGACTCTCGTGGAACGGGCTCATAATGACAACGTGCTGCGGCCACCCACGTTTATCGATTACTTTGTATTTACGCGGGGATTTGCCGCCGGATTGCTTCCGCTAGCCATTGGACGAGGCTTCTGGGACAACTACCTGGTATGGCGGGCTCGGTCGCACGGCTTCGCCGTGGTGGATGCCACGCGCGTGGTCAATGCCGTGCACCAGAATCACGATTACGCGCATCTCTCCGCGCACTCCGCGGGCTCGGCGGGCAGCACGTGGAGCGGCGAGGAATCCGTCAAGAATCGCGGGATGATCGGTGGCTGGTGGCATCGCTATACCATTGATGACGCCACGCATCGCCTGACTGCATACGGCCTCGAGCGCTCGCGCCTTCATGGGTGGCTGATGGCGCAGCGCCTGTGGTCGCACCCTCTGACTGTGTTTACCCTGCCATGGAACGCGGTACGCCGCGCCCTGGGCTCTTGAATGTACCCTTTCATCCATCTTGGCCCCCTAACGCTCGGCACCTACGGCCTGCTGGTAGCCACGGGGCTGATCTGTGCGTTTTTTGTGATGCGCGCCGATTTGCGCCGCCGGAATATTTCCATCGACGCCGAAACTATCATCGGCACTACGGGCCTGGCGGGCCTCGCCGGGGCGCGGCTTTACCATCTGCTGGAGAGCCCTGCGGACTTCTTCGCGAATCCGTGGCCGTTGCTTTTCAGCACTACGGGGTTCGCGTGGTTTGGCGCAGTGATCGGCGGATTTATCGCGTTGGTTTTGCTCGCGCGCAGCCAGCGCATAAAAACGCTTTTGATGTTAGACGTGGCCTCGCCCGCAGCGGCGGTGGGCTACGGTATCGGCCGGATCGGGTGCCTCATATCCGGGGACGGCGACTACGGCAAGCCGACCGCATTGCCGTGGGGCATGAGTTTTCCGAATGGCCTGGTTCCTACAACCGAACGCGTGCATCCGACACCCATTTATGAATTTCTCGCCGCCGTGGCGATCGCCTATTTTCTGTGGCGTATCGGGCGCCGTGACATTGAAAAAAATAGCCCGCCTGGGCGTGTTTTCGGCTGGTACCTGGTAGTCACCGCGGTGGCGCGCTTCCTGGTGGAGTTCATCCGCATCAATCCGCGCTCGTTCTTCGGTCTGACGAATGCCCAGGCCGCGAGCGTGGTTTCCGGGGTCGCGGGAGTTGTACTTCTTTATATCCTCGCCCACCGTTTCCCCGCGGGACCGGACGCGCCACGACGGCAAGTTGGAGTAGCCGCGAGAGTCGCGCGCAAAGCGCCTCGCGGCTGAGTGACCCGCCCGCCAAGAACTAATTATCGGGAATTCGCGGTGTTAATCAGGGCAGCGACTCCGCCAGGACCCGGCGTTCCGAAGCCGGCCGGGACAGGGCGACTTCCGGAACGCGCGGGACTCCGCAGTGAGGGCAAAACCGGTATGCGGCGAGCACGTGTTGGCCACAGTTGACGCAATCGGCTTTCGAGATCGCCTCGAACGAAATTACGCGCGCCACCTCGTCAAGCGTGGTGAAGCCGGCATACAGCTTGCTGAGCGCGTCTTCTTGCATCGTGCGCATGCCGCGGCTCCGCGCCATCGCACGAATTTCGTCGCTGCGCGCCGTCACCCGCACGGCTGCACGCACGCTGTCGTCGAAATTCAGCAACTCGAATGTGCCAATGCGTCCCAGATAGCCGGTGCTGTCGCACTTTGGGCAACCGAGCGGAACCGCCATCATTTCCGGAGGCTGCACCCCAATGCGCACCAGCCGCCGCCGGAATTCGTCGCTTGCCGGTTCAATGGAATGGCAGGAGCACAGCTTGCGCACCAAGCGCTGCGCCAGAATCCCGGTGAGCGAAGACCCGATCAGGTATCCAGGCACTCCCAAATCCAGCAGCCTCACGATCGCCGAAACGCTATCATTGGTATGCAACGACGAAAGCACCATGTGCCCGGTCTGCGCCGCCTTCATAGCGATCTCCGCTGTTTCCGAGTCGCGAATCTCGCCCACCATGATGATGTTCGGATCTTGCCGCAGGATCGACCGGATGCAGCCCGCGAAGGTCAGGCCGGCTTTGGTATTTACGTGGGATTGGTTGACCCCCGGCAGCACGTACTCGATCGGGTCTTCCACCGTGACGATGTTGACGGCGGTCTTGCGCAGCATGTTCAACGCCGAGTACAGCGTGGTGCTCTTTCCCGACCCGGTGGGGCCCGTCACCAAGATCATTCCTTGCGGTATAACCAGCAAATCCGAGAGCAATTCTTCCACGTCGGAAGACATCCCCAACTCACGGAGCGTGGTCACCTGCGCAGTGCTTTCGAGCAGGCGCATGACCACCTTTTCGCCGTACTGCGTAGGCAGCGTCGAAACTCGCAGGTCCACCTGCCGGGTGCCCAGTTGCACCATGAAGCGCCCGTCCTGGGGACTGCGGCGCTCGGCGATATCCATGTCCGACAAAATCTTTACCCGGGACACGAGCGAATTCTGCAGGCCGCGCGGGATGCTTTGCAGGTCGCGCAAGACTCCGTCCACGCGTATCCGCACCGAGGTCTGATAGGCGCGCGGCTCGATGTGAATGTCGCTGGCATGTTTGGCCAGCGCCATCTGAATCATCTCCGACACCAATTGCACCGCCGGCGTCTTGCGCTGCCGCAGGTCCGCCTGCATTTCCTGGATGGCTTCCTGGTTGCTCTGCCGCGAACTGGTCGAGAAAAATTCAATTTCCTCGAATTTAATGTCCGGCATACCCATGGTCACTACTTCTTTGGTCGAGGACGATGTGGGACCTTTGTCTCCAGGCCGTTCTCTCGGCGCGTAGTGTCTCTGAATGGCGTCCTTCAGCTCGGAGCGAAAGGCGAGGCGCGGCGCAATGTCTACTCCGGCCGTGAATCGCAGCTCCGCCACGATCGCTAGGTTTTGCGGCTCCGCCATGGCCACGACCAGCGATTTGCCTTCGAAGCGGATCGGCAATGCCATACAGCGGTCGGCCACGGCGCGCGTAACCAGAGCCAATGCCGGCCCGTCGGCGATGACTGTGGAACAATCCAAGTAAGCGAAGTGCGAGACTTCCTCGAGAGCGGCCGCAATGTCCAGTTTCGACACTAGCCCGCGCTCCAGCAGAATTTCTCCCAGGTAGAGCATTTTGCCTTGCTGATCGGACACAACGTTCTGCAGGTCATCCAGTGAAATCTTGCCGCGCTCGCGCAGTACCTCTCCGAGCTTCTTTCGCTTCATGCCCAAGACTCCTTGGCCGCTTGCATGCTGGTGGTCGAAGAAACAGGCTCTTCGTGGGAGCGCGTTTGTGACCGCGTTTCAGAGTACCAGTACGTGTTTCACTATGAAACTCTTTCGCTAGATTTGTGGTTCAAAGAGAAACCCCCGAGAGATCGGCGGGGATATTTGTGACTCATTCCGAACGATTAGTTGAGGATGGGAAGCGTCGTTGGAAATTGCCCGATAGCGCAATTCACTGTGGTCACAGGCCGAATCTGCTACGGAGTCCGAAGTCTTGAGGTACGAAACTTCGCCCTAGAGCATCTGGCGTAGCACGTAAGGCAGAATTCCGCCGTGCCGGTAATAGGCGACTTCTTCCGGCGTATCCACACGTGCCAGGACGTCAAAGGCTTTTTCTGTGCCCTTGTCGTCCCGTGCGCGTACTCGAACCGGGGCATGCGGCGAGAGGGCGCTCACGCCTTCCACCGCGTACGTTTCATGCCCCGTCAATCCCAGCGATTCGGGAGTTTGGCCCGCCAGGAACTCGAGGGGAAGCACGCCCATGCCTACCAGATTGCTACGGTGTATGCGTTCGTAGCTTTCCGCGATCACGGCTTTGACGCCCAGTAGCAGGGTCCCTTTCGCCGCCCAGTCGCGCGAGGATCCGGCTCCGTATTCATTCCCGGCGAGAATCACCAGCGGTACGCACTCTTGCTGATAGCGCATCGCCGCATCGAAGATGGACATCTTCTCGCCGCTGGGTTGGTGCAGCGTCCAGCCACCCTCAGTACCGGGCGCCAGCAGGTTGCGCAATCGTATATTCGCAAAGGTTCCGCGCATCATCACTTCATGATTGCCGCGGCGCGCCCCATACGAATTGAAATCCACCGGATTTACGCCGTTGGCGATCAGGTATTTGCCCGCGGGCCCGTCAGGCTGGATCGATCCCGCGGGGGAAATGTGGTCGGTGGTGACACTGTGCCCCAGAACCGCCAGAACGCGCGCGCCGTGAAGATCGGCGAGCGGCAGCGGCTCCTTGGGCATGCCGTCGAAAAATGGGGGCCGCTTGATGTAGGTGGACTTCTCCTCCCACGCGTAGCGGTCGCCTTCGGGCACCGGCAGGCTGCGCCAGCGCAGGTCTCCCTGAAACACTTCGGCGTATTCCTTGTTGTACATCGCCGTAGTCACTGCAGACCGCACCGTGTTCTCCACTTCCTGCGGAGTGGGCCAGATGTCGCGCAGAAAAACCGGCTGGCCATCCTTGTCGTTCCCCAGGGATTCGCTGGCCATGTCGAAATCCATGCGTCCCGCGAGCGCGTAGGCCACCACCAGTGGCGGCGAGGCCAGGTAATTGGCACGCACGAGCGGGTGGATGCGCCCTTCGAAGTTGCGATTTCCGCTCAGTACGGCAACGGCCACCAAGCCGTTTTCCTTGATAGCCGCTCCCACAGACTCGGGCAGCGGTCCGCTATTGCCGATGCAGGTGGTACAGCCGTAGCCCACGAGGTTGAAATTGAGCTCATTCAAAAACGGAGTCAGCCCCGCGGCTTGCAAATAATCGGTGACCACTTTGGACCCCGGCGCCAGGCTCGTCTTCACCCAGGGCTTAGAGTGCAGCCCGCGCTCCACGGCTTTTTTGGCGAGCAGCCCGGCGCCCAGCATGAGCGACGGGTTTGACGTATTCGTGCAACTGGTAATCGCCGCGATCACCACCGAGCCGTTTCTCAGCTCAAAACTGTTGCCGTTGCTCTTCACCGCGACGTGCTTTTGCGCCACACCCTCCATCGCGGTCGCGAAGGCGGCCTTCGATTGCCGTAGCGGGACCCGGTCTTGCGGACGCTTCGGACCGGCGAGCGTGGGTTCGACGCTGGCCAGATCGAGTGCGAGCGTATCAGTGAAAATCGGATCGGGGGTCTGGTCGGTGCGGAAAATTCCCTGGAGCTTGGTGTAGGCGTCCACCAGGGCGACGCGCTCGGGCGTGCGGCCGGTGAAGCGGAGATAGGCCAGGGTTTCCGCATCCACGGGAAAAAATCCCATGGTCGCGCCATATTCGGGCGCCATGTTGGCGATGGTCGCGCGGTCGGGAAGGGTCAAGCTCGATAAGCCGGTACCGTAAAATTCCACGAAGCGTCCGACTACGCCCTTTTTGCGCAGCATCTGCGTCACCGTCAAGACGAGGTCGGTGGCGGTCGCGCCTTCGGGCAACCGTCCATGCAGCTTGAATCCCACGACGTCGGGAACCAGGAGCGAGAGCGGCTGGCCCAGCATGGCGGCTTCGGCTTCAATGCCGCCGACGCCCCAGCCAAAAACTCCCAGGCCATTCACCATGGTGGTGTGTGAATCGGTGCCGACCAACGAATCGGGATAGGCGGCCGCACGCCCATCGGGGGACGTGTCGCATACTACGCGCGCGAGGTATTCCAGGTTTACCTGGTGCACGATCCCTGTGTCCGGAGGAACGACCTGAAAATTGCGCAGCGCCTTCTGTCCCCAGCGCAGGAATTCGTACCGCTCCACGTTGCGCTGAAACTCGATTTCGGCGTTGAACGCGAACGCCATGTCGCTGCCGAATTTGTCCACCTGCACCGAGTGGTCGATCACCAGCTCCGCCGGCAGCAGGGGATTGATTTTTTTCGCGTCGCCGCCCATCCACGCGATAGCGTCGCGCATCGCCGCCAGGTCCGCCACCGCCGGAACGCCGGTGAAATCCTGGAGCAGGACGCGCGCGGGCATGAACGCGATTTCCGCGCGCGTCGCCGACGCCGGCTGCCACTCCGCCAATGCCTCAATGTCGGCGGGCCGCACGAAGCGGCCGTCTTCCTGCCGCAGCAAATTTTCGAGCAACACCCGAATCGAAAACGGCAGCTGCCCGACATGTCCGACGCCGCGCCGCTCGAGCGCGTCCAGTCGGTAAATTTCGTACTCTCGGTCGCCCACTTTCAGCGCGTCACGCGAGCCCAGTGAATTCTTCGAAACAGCGCACATGGATAGGAAATCCCCTCTCGGCCTTGCAGACCTGCATCATAACGCAATTCGCGTCCGCCACGCACTGCCAGGAAGCGGCAGCTATTCGGTCAAATTGTGGGAATCGAACACACCTATATATGCCTTCCGGCGGTGGCCCGGAATTCCTGCGAGTCGCTTCATCCCCAATCTCCGATTTAAGGGTTCTTCCACCAGTGAATCCCTACGCTGGCCTGGTCTCCGAGACAACAAATCTGCAACATGAGAAAGTTGCCACGCAACAGAATTGCGCGCAAGATTTTGCGGCAGCACCCCACCCTGACGGCCCGGTGCGGAGAAGCTCGCTCGCGAGAACGTACGCAAGTTCCTGCGATCCCGCCATGCACTGGCAGGCGCTGGGTTACAGGTATTGGAGAATTCTGGAAAATCGCGTTGGGAAGTTGGGCGAGGACGAACCAAAATTCGCCCTCGCTTTCTCCCTCGAATGAACCTTTTTGGATTTACTGCGGTTGGAAGGCCTGGTCGCTTCCGCCGAACTGTACCTGCGTGATCTTGTCCCCGTCGGAAAGAACCGTGGAGTCTTGAGGCCTTTGAATCTTAATCCACTGGCCCTGCACGGTCGCGATGACTTTGCCGTTTTGCAGGACATGGAGTTCGGTCTTGGCATCATCAGCCGTCAACTGGTACTCCCCGGGCTTCAGTTGGGCGCTTCCGATGGTGGCCTGTTTTTGGAGTGGCATCGATTGCTTGTAAGTGCGGGCCCATACCGGCATCGTCAGTGTCAAAACCGCTACGCCGGAAATGAATTGCTTTTTGCCAATACGCATTCGTTAGGTCCTCTCAGTAAGGATGATTCCCCCGGAAAATCGTGCAGCTTAGTCGAGTTCCTGTGGGTGAGTGTGGCGCCCGGGGTAACGAACCGGACGCACAAAGCCGCTCACTAAATGGACGCTTGCCTTTGCCGTTAGGGTGCAGGCTTTGTGCGGAAAAGTGCGAAAAAGTGTCCAAAGTCTAAACCTTTAGCACGTTGTATATCTGCACGGCCTTCCGCACCGCTCAGCCACGAGTGCCGCAGGGTCATAAGGACCCTTGATTCGAGGATCCGACTGTCGGACATCGCAAATGACTGGCCGGTCCGATTCCCGAGTGTTACCAATTTCATTGGTGCTTCATCTAACGCGTTTACGAAGTCTCCAGGCGAGTCACGCTTTTGAAACCAGGAGGAATGCAAATATGACGGAAGCAGCGCAACAGGCGGCGGAAAAAAAAGAAAGCCCCTCGAAAGTACAGACTTATACAGCGAAAGCGTATTCGGCGCAGAGCTCATCTTCGGGTCTGGCGCGCTTTCACGCTGCAACGGCGCTCGCCGCGCCCGCAGGACGTGGAAATCGAAATTCTCTACTGCGGGGTCTGCCATTCGGATTTGCACCAGGTCCGCAACGAGTGGAAAGAGGTGATGCCGACGACCTATCCGTGCGTGCCCGGTCACGAAATCGTCGGGCGCGTCGTTAAGGCCGGGAGCGCGGTAAAGAAATTCAAGGAGGGCGACATCGCCGCAGTCGGCTGCATGGTGGATTCCTGTCGCGTCTGCGCAAATTGCCGCGCCGGGGAGGAGCAGTATTGCGAGCAGGGCTTAACCTTGACCTACAACGGCCAGGACAAAATTCTCGGCGGAGTCACCTATGGCGGCTATTCGGAGAGCATCGTAGTTGACGAAGCTTACGTGCTACGGGTGGCCAACAAACTGGACCCCGCCGGAACCGCTCCGCTGCTGTGCGCGGGCATCACTACCTATTCGCCCTTGCGTCACTGGAAGGTTGGCAAAGGCCGAAAAGTCGGCATCGTGGGCCTTGGCGGCCTGGGACACATGGCCGTGAAATTCGCTCACGCTTTCGGCGCCCACGTAGTGCTCTTCACTACGTCTCCTAACAAGACCAAGGACGCGCTTCGCCTTGGCGCCGACGAAGTCGTCGTCTCCAAGAATGAGGCCGAGATGCGCAAGCATGCCAACAGCTTCAACTTTATCCTCGACGCGGTCTCCGCCCAGCACGACCTGAACGCCTATCTCCAGCTGTTGAAGCTCGACGGCACCATGACGCTGGTCGGCGCACCGGAGAAACCCGCGGCTGTCGCGGCTTTCAATCTGATCATGAACCGGCGAAGTCTCGCCGGCTCCGCCATCGGCGGCATTCGTGAAACCCAGGAGATGCTGGATTTCTGCGCGGAGCACGGAATCACCGCGGATATCGAAATGATCCGCATCCAGCAGATCAACGAAGCCTACGAGCGCCTCCTCAAAGGGGACGTGAAGTACCGCTTCGTCATCGACAATGCTTCACTGCAATAGGCCGCACGGCCTGCAGTCGCGACCGGGGGCGTAAGGAGAACGCGGCGTCACTCGTATATGTCCGCCAAGGGCGCGGAAAACATAACGACGGGGCAGACGGCCTCACGCCTCCCACGTCGGGCGGCAATATTGTCCCTGCCTTCTAGTGTCGCGTCGGAGAGATATGTTGAATAAGTCCTCGCGCGAGATTGCATAGTTTTCATTGGAAGCAAAGACTTTGACGGCTAATGTGGCGACCTCACTTATTCAATGAACTTGCGGGATGCTACACTAGGCGTGGATTTTAATACACGCATTTTCCTCGCGCGCATGGCGCGCAAGCTGCAATTCTCGCCACAAAAGTTTTGAGAATGACATTTCGTTTTGGAACCTAAAATTCTGTACGATTAGCCTCCATGGGTCCACACTCTTCTACCCTGCTGATCACTTCCTCCAGGCGCAAAGGGGTCCGCCAATGAAGCTGCTGACAAAGTTTAATCTCATCTTGCTGGTGTTATTCCTGACGGGCGGCCTGATCATTTCACAAGTCATGTACAGCTTCCTCATCAGCAATGCCCGCCGCGAAGTCCTCCAGGAAGCCGAGTTGATGATGGCCAGTGCGACATCGGTACGCGACTACACCTCTTCCGATCTCGGGCCGTTGCTCCAGCAGAACCCCCAACACCAGAAGCGCTTCCTCCCCGAGACCGTGCCGGCCTTCGGCGCGATCACTATTTTCAACAAGCTCCGGCAGGATTATCCCGAGTACGCCTACCGGGAAGCCACGCTCAACCCCACCAATCCGGAGCATCGCGCCGCCGATTGGGAAAATGACGTGATCGGATATCTGCGTGAACATCCCGATCAGAAGCGACTGACGGGGGAGCGGGACACTCCTCTGGGACCCTCGATGTACCTGGCGACCCCCATCGCAGTGACGCCCCCATGCCTCGAATGTCACAGTAGTCCTGCAGCGGCGCCTCCCGCCATGATCGCCACGTACGGGTCCAGCAATGGCTTTGGCTGGAAACCGGGCGCGATCGTGGGTGCGCAGATCGTTTCGGTTCCGATGTCGCTGCCGTTGCAGAAAGCCAAACAGGCGTTTCGTCTTCTGGTGATTTATCTGCTCGTCACGTTAATCGCAACGGTCGTGGTCCTGGATGCCGCAGTTTACTATATTGTAATTCGGCCGCTTAAGCTGGTATCCGAAGCAGCGGACCGCGTCAGTAAGGGGGAGATCCACCCGCCGTCTTTGCCGGTCAGGGGCCGCGATGAGATCGCCAGTGTAACTGCATCCTTCAACCGCATGCAGATGAGCTTGGCGAAGGCCTTAAAGATGCTGGGGTAATTTATATTTGTCGATCGGGGCAGCACCTAACCGCCGGTAAGAGCGAAGTCCACAACAATCTGGGTCCTCGCGGCAACCGGCTTGCCGTTCACGACGTAGGGCTTGTACCGCCATTGTTTAACGGCCTCGAGCGCCGCCGGTAGCAGCAGTGGAGGTCCACTAACTGCCTTAAGCGTCTCGATCGTGCCGTCTTTTGAAATGTCGGCGTCAAATACTACCAGGCCCTGAATATGAGCCTGCCGCGCCAGAACGGGATAAACGGGTAAGACGGTGTGGGTCAGCAAACTCTTAAACACTTCTTGCGGCACGTGAACCCGCTGCGCAGGCGGAGATTCGCCTCCATCGGCTGCGCCGGGCGATGGAACAGATGGGCCGCTTTCGGCAGAAGCTGCCGCCAATGTAGGCGCGCCAGTTTTAACGGCGTCAGACTCCGCTAGATGCGTCTGTTGTGCCAAAGCCGGTAGTGTCTGAGACGTGCCTGCCCCTCTGGATGGCGCGAATCGCGTAACGAGAACGACAATTGCGATCAGGCAGACAATCCCTGCCATCGCGAACACTGCGTACTTCCGTCGAACCCGCGATTGTGTCTCGCTCGCTGCAGAAACCGTCTTCGACGGTCCGTCCTGGTTTGCTGATCGCGCGGACCCTTCCGAAGACCCTGCCGCACTGGGCAGGGCCGCGGCTGCCGTTGTATCGAGGAGCGAACGTGGAGGGAGCAGCGGTCTGTCACGAAGGAATTTCTGGCGCTCGTCCGGGGAGTCGATCTCCTCGGCGACTTTGAGATATACGTCCTCTATCGATTTACAATGCAAGGCCGCGCGGTTCACGACGATGTCAGCAATTGGACCAATGCGCAGCGCAAGCTCCCGGCTGACACGCTGCAAAGCAGCCGGATCGATTCGCGGCCAACTTCCCTCTGCGCCCCCTGTCGCTTCAGGGTCGCCCGGCGGGGTCGGCGATATTGCTGCGCCGGCCGGGGCGCGCGTTCCAGCTTCGCCACTGTCTGCCAGCAGGCGGCGCAGTGCCTCGGTAAGCAGTTGAACGTCCGATTTCCACCGCGCATGCGTCAGCTCGCTACAGTTGCGATAGGCAAGTTCCTTGAGTTCCGGCGGCAACTGCTCGGCGGACGGCATCCTGGCGCCGCGCACCAGAACCGGAATAACGGGAATATCACGCTTGAGGGCGGAAGCTGTTTCGATGCGCACGAAATCCGAAGGGTCGTTCAGGCGGCGTATTCCAGCCCCGTCTTTCGCGTCGAGCCATTCCAAGCCGATCACCACCAGGAGCACGCCGCACTTGGCGACGCCTTCTTCAATGGCTTTACGAAAGTCGCGTCCCGCTTCGATGGCGGCTACATCCATGAACACCGAGTGTTCGCCGAAGTGGTTGGCGAGATCGTCAAACAAACGGCCCGCCTCGCCCTGAGAATCATTCCGCCGATAGCTGATAAAGATGCCGCTCACTTTGCATTCCTTAAGCCCACCGGAGATCTCCAGTTTGTGCGGCGCCGCTCCACTCGGCCGGGACTGGTTGGTCGAGTGTCGAGGCGATGGCTTGCTGATCGAGCCGCCGGCTAGGCCTGCTTGCCTTGGGGGTCCTGTTGTTGCACGGTCGCCCACCTGGCGTGCTCCTGCGAGACCAGTGATTCCACGCGTTCCGCCAATAACGCGCGGGGCCTTTCCTGATTCGCGTAGGGGCCCGCATTCGCCAAATAAATGTATTTTTCGTGTTTGAGGGATTCGCAAGTGGACCGGTACCTGATCCAATTCTCATGGAACTGGTTGAGTTGCAGCATGCCCTCAAACACTGTAACGATCACACCCAGTAGGCCGGTGGCGATCGCCGCCTGGGGGATATGAGATGCGGCTAGCAGGGGGATGATCGCGGCGGCGCCGATCTCCGAAAGTTTGAGCCGCTTGTACCACCGCATGTTCGAACGGCTTCTTGCGTCATACCAGCTAATCTGTTCTTCGAGGCGCTCGAAGATGGGATCGGAGGCCGGGTTCGCAACCGCCGCTGCGCTCATGGGCTGATATTCTAAGACTTAACAATCGCGGAAAAAAGGAGCAATTGCGTTTCGAGCGGCCTTGGAGAGGCCCTGGTTAAATTCTCACCGGCTGCACTTCCGGAACTCTTACGCATAGAACGCTTGATGCCCGAGCGTCGCACGCAGGGGATGGTTCGCAGGATCGCTCACGATGTGATGAAAGAACCATCCACTGGTGCATTCCGCGAGGTTCGCATAGTACAGCGCGCCAGCGGTCGGGTCGCTCTCGGTGCCCGCGGCGATGCCCTTGATGATGTTCATCGCCGTGCGATAAGAGGGATACTGTGGATCGGTCGGGTCGGGAGCCGCCAGGTTATATTCCGGGTCGGTGCTTATGCTCATAGAGGAAAATTGGTTCTTTCCGTAGATTACATCGTGCAGCGTGCCCCCAAATCCCGGCGCCCCGACCCGATTGAAAATCACATGAGCAACGGCATTCATTGCCAACGGTCCGTCGCCTCGCGCTTCCTTCCAAACGCACAAGGCAGCGTTGTTCAAGTCATCCTGGTCATAGGCAGCCATCGAAATCCTCCCGGGTCCTGAGGGGGGGAGCCTAGCAGAAAATTCGGAGGGTGAAAATAGTTTGAAAATAGTTGTCGCGTGGTGTTTTTCAAGGGAGGCCCTAAGATGGCAGGGGTGCACCGGCCGAGGCCGATTCCCGATGAAGACCTCAGGGATGGCATCGTGGTATCTGGAGACTTCAGGTAATTAGGGAAGAGCAATGATGCTTCGGCGTCCGCTGCGTGCGGCAGGTGAAAACATGGGCGGGCGGCAAATTGCGCCAGACGATTTTCGATTCCACTGAATTGAAGTAGCGCCGGAGTAGCGGCGCCATGTGCATTTGCCGCAGGCGGCCCTCCACGAATTGCAAGCCGTGAATGTAGTGATATTGCGTAAAAACCGAGCGATCATGCAGGAACGGCAAAAGCTTTTGAAACAGGGCGTGCCGCTCGCGGCCGGGCATGAACGCCAGGCCCAGCGACGACACTACCGCGTCCACCCGCTCCACGCCGCGGCGGCGGAGTTCGGTGTCCAAATTTTCGGCGCTCGTATGGATTAGCGCGACCCGCGAATCGGAAATATTTCGCCGCAGGCAATCGTAGAAACGCCGATTAATTTCAAAGACGAATAGCGTCGCGTCGAGCGGCAATTGCGCCAGCAATTCATGCGTGATCGCGCCCGTTCCGGCCCCAAATTCCACCGCCACTCGCGTTCTCGCCAGCGGCAGATGCTCGAGCATCGCGTAGGCCAGATACTTTGAACTGGGGGTGACTGCGGCAACGGTCGAAAAGTCGGTTAGGGCTTCGGAGACGAATGTTTTCAGACTCATGAGTAAGTATGGTCGCGCGCAGAAACGCCCATATGCTCGAACCGTTAATGTGCCTCCACCAAAGTACCACTGAATGGCCGATCCAGACGCTCTTTTACGCAGAAAAGAAAATAGGCCATACCTTTTCTGATATACCGATTTATCCCGGGAGAGAAAACTAATTCGCGGGGCATTTTCCGCCGACTGACGCGGATTTTTCGCTGCTTCTTTGCAACGCCCGCGTAGCCTTCTACCTCGCCGCCGCCACAACCGCCAGGCTCTGATAGAATGCATTCCGCCATGCTCTCCCGGCTGTCCATCGCGCTGGCCTGTGCTCTCGCAGGCGCTGGCGCGCTCGAATTGTTCCACGTCATGCGTCCCGCGATGATACACAGCGCCGCGGACACGGTGGCACAGATCGCACCCCAGCAAACTACGCGGCCCGCGCCCGCTTCGCCAACAGCTCCCCCGGTCGGTCCGCCGCTCACCGCGCCCGCGGACAAATTAGGCGTCGCGCCCGATCTCGCACAGCGCCTGGTAAAGTTTCGCCGCGTGTCCATGCCCTTCCATTCGGCTGGACTCTCTGCGCGCGAGCAGCAGATGGTGGGCAAACTCGTGGCCGCCGCGCAATACCTCGAAGACATTTTCTGGCGGCAAAGCGATCCCGAAGGGCTGGCGTTGCTGCGCTCGATCGAAGGGAGCCAGACTCCCGCCGACATCGCGCTCCGACGATATCTGATGATCAATGGCAGCCGCTTCGACCTGATCCGTAACAACGAGCCCTTTGTCGGCGCCGCGGCCATGCCGCCCGGCCGTGGGTTCTACCCCGCCGGTCTAACACGGGACGAGATGGAAACCTACGTCCGCAATCATCCCGAGCAGAAAGCGGCGCTGTACGATCCGCACACGGTTGTGCGGCGTGACGCGGATCGTCTCGTGGCCGTGCCCTACCATGTAGCCTATCGCGAGTGGCTCGAGCCTGCGGCCTCCGCGCTGAACGAAGCGGCGGCGCTGAGCGATGACGCGCAGTTCGCGAATTTTCTGCGCTTGCGCGCCAAAGCGCTGCTCGACGACGACTATTACGCGAGCGATATTGCTTGGCTGGGCCTGGAAAATCCCAAGTTCGACGTGATCTTCGCGCCCTACGAGGTTTACCTTGACGATCTGCTCGGCGTAAAGACTTCTTACGGGGCGGCCGTGCTGGTTCGCAACGAAGAAGAGAGCCGCAAGCTCGCCGTTTTCCAGAAATACGTTCCGGCCATTCAAGATGCGTTGCCGCTCGCTCCTGAAGATCGGCCCTCAAAGACCGGCCACCAGTCGCCGATGGAGGTCATGGACGCCCCGTTCCGCGCAGGCGATCTGCGGCACGGCTACCAGGCTGTCGCGGACAATTTGCCAAATGACCCGCGCATCCACCAGGAAAAGGGCTCGAAGAAAATCTTCTTCAAGAATTTTATGGATGCGCGCGTCACCTACGTCGTGCTGCCCCTCGCGAAACGCCTCCTGCGTCCCGATCAGGCGGCGCTGGCGTCGGGCGAGGGCTACCTGGCGACGACGATGATGCATGAAATTTCGCACGAGCTTGGCCCGGCCTATGCGCGAACAAATCCGCAAGCTCCTATAAAAGGTGCGCCGGCGTCCGGCGGGAACAAAAACGGGAATGCCGGCGGGCGCGTGGAGATCAATGAAGCGATCGGGCCCGCGTATTCCGCGCTCGAGGAAGCCAAAGCCGACGTCGTGGGAATGTTCGGACTGGACTGGCTGATCGAGCACGGCGCGCTGCCGCGAGAAAAGCGCGCGGAATACTACGCTTCCTACATCGGCGGCATTTTCCGCACGGTGCGATTCGGCGTGGCCGAGGCTCACGGCCGGGCGGAAATGATGGAGTTCAACTACTTGGTTGAACAGGGTGTCATCACGCGAGCGGCACCCAACGCTGCTGACGCGGGCCGTTATGCCATCGCCATGGTGCGCGTGCCCGCCGCGATCGCCTCGCTGGCGAAGGAGCTGCTCGAGATGGAAGCTGCCGGTGACCGCCGGCGCGTGGAGGCCTGGTTCGCCAAATACGATCGTATGCCCCCCGATCTGGCGAAAACGCTGGCGTCGCAAAGCGATATTCCTGTAGATATCGACCCCGTCTTTTCGTTCCCGGAACCCATCCGTTAGGATAGCCGCGTAAATCGCCGGCCAAGGAGGCGCCGCAATGGCCCAAGAAAAAGAGCAGAACCTGAAAAATCACGCGAAGCTCGTCCCCATATTCCACATGTTCGTGCTGCCCGTGTTTCTCATCAACATCATCTCGTCGCTGGTGCGCCTGAGATATGGCCTCACCTTCGGCTCAATTCTTAATGTGCTGATGGCCGTGGCGTTCATGGTGCTCGCGTTGTGCGCGCGCACGTTTGCGCTCAAGGTGCAGGACCGCGTGATTCGCCTGGAGATGGAGCTGCGCCTGGCCAGGGTGTTGCCAGGGGAGTTTCAACCGCGCATCGGGGAGTTCACGGTCGCGCAATTAATAGGGCTGCGCTTCGCAAGCGACGCGGAGCTCGCGGCGCTGGCTCAGCAAGTGCTGCAGGAAAAGCTGACCGACCGCCAGGAAATCAAGCGCCGGGTGAAAAACTGGCGTGCGGATTACCTGCGCGCCTAGCTGGCTCGGCGGATTAGGCGGATTACTGCGGGAATTTGCGAGGGCGGCTCAGCGTGCCTGGCTATTTTCCGCGAAACACCAGTGCACGAAGGCGGATTTGTAGCGGTTGGTGATGGCGGCGGGCACGTCTTTTTCCGCAAGCCGCTTGAAATCGAAGTGAATCTCGCCTGAGGGCGAAACGGTGGCCAGCAGGTAGCCGTACACGTTGGTCTCCGCGGCATGCGCGTCGCGCGCGTTGGGCGGCAGCGCGTAGCGCACCGCGCCCGCGGTTCCCACGATCCATCCGGGCAGCACCCCGCCGTGCGTGCGCAGATATTCGGTATTGAAGATTCCATCCATGAAGTAGTGCGAATGGCTCGCAAGCACGTACACGCGCTTGTGGGCTTCATTTTGCACGCGGAGCAATTGGGCGTAGGCTTGGCGGCCGCTTTCGGTGCCCGCAGCGAAGTTGTTCATGCTGTGGTCTGCGGCGATGCTGTCGGGCAACGCCTCGTGCATGCCGACCACCAGCGTGGTGACCCCGGGATTGGCCGAGTCTTTTGCGAGGGTGTGCATGAACCAGTTCATTTGCGCCAAGTCAAACTGGTCGGGAGTGGAATTATCGAGCGTGTAAAACGCAATGCCGCGCTCGATCCAGTGATAGTAAGTTTTCATGCGATGATCGTGCGGATCGTCGATGATGCGCTGCCGGGCGATGGCGGGACCGTTGAACCAGTCGGCAAATTGCGGCAGAGCTTCCTCGCGCGTTTTTGGCGGCACAATCTCGTGATTGCCGAGCGCCAGGAACACCGGCAGCGACCCGAAGGCAGCGAGCTGGTTGTCGATAAAATCAGGCCACGCCAGGGTTTCGTAATCGCTGATCACCAGCGGCTTCCCGAGGTGCTCCGGCTGGTGAAGGATGTCTTCGTCGAAATCATAAATGGCGCGGAAATCGCCGAGGTGCCAGTAAAACTCGGCCTGGTCGCGAAGCACGCTGGCTGCGATTCCCGGCATGACCACGTCTCCGCAATTGCGTGAATCTCCCGAAACCGCAAAGCGCCAGGTGTTGGCCGCGGGCGCGGCGGACGCCGGTCGGCCGCCGGGGGCATTGCCTTGCGCCAGCGCCCCCGAGGCGACGCACAGAATTGCTGCCAAGCTTAAAGAGAGTTTTCGCATCGCCAGCGAGGCGGAAACGTTGGCTGCCGCGAACATGTTTTGGTGATCTCGCACTGTCGCTCCATCATATCGCGCGTCCGCGCTGCCATGCCGAGAAGATGCCACCGTCCCGAAGCCAGAACCCCCGAAGTTAAAAGGCCAGCGGCAGCAAGCCGACTGCAGCCAGTGCCGCTAGCAGCCCCAGCGCTTCCATGCCCGCCCGTCGTCCAGCGAAGCCGTAGGCGTAAAAGCCCTTCACCAGATTATTGCTCGCGGCAGCAATCACGATGCTGTTCGCGGCGACCGCGACGGGAGTAGCCGCGTGGGCCGATTGCGTCAATCCCAAAATGAACGGATCGATATCGGAAACGCCGGTCAGGGCGGCGAGGCCGTAGACGCCTCCGCGGCCCGCGTACAAAATTGCGTAACGTGTCGCTGCAAGCATCACCAGAAAAAGAAGAGCAAATAGAAAAGCGGCGGAAAGCTGCAGAGGGTTTTTGATTTCGAGGTCTTTGGGGGCGCTACGGGCGGCGGGATCGGGGCGGCGCGACCACAGGAATCCCGCGAGGAGCCCCCCGCAGCCGAGAATTGCAAAAGGGAGGAGCAGGCGGACCATCAGATCGTGGTTGAAAATACCGATCAGAATCAGCAGCCGGAGATACATTACGCCCGCCGCCATCAGAATTCCGCCGGCGTAGAGATGCGATGCTTGCTCCTGCCGGGCGCGCTTGGCGAGGACCACCGTGGTAACCGTAGACGAGTAGGCGCCGCCAAGCAGCGCCGCAAGAACGACACTTTCGTGCCCCTTCAGCAGCTTTTGGAGCAGGTAACTGGCGTAGGAAATGCCGGAGGCAGCCACGACGATGAGCCAGACTTTGAAGGGATTAAAGCCGAAGCTGCCGAAGTTGCGGTTGGGAAGAATCGGAAGGACGACCGCGGTGAGCAACAAAAATTTGGTAAACGCCAGAATTTCGGAAGCCGGCAGTCGGCGCGACAAGCTCTCGAGCATGTCCTTCAATTCGAGCAGCAGGATGCCGGCGATGGCGATGGTCGTAGCTATCCAAAATTCGCCGCGCGACACCAGCGCGCCGATAACGTAAGTCACCAGGCCGGAGACCTCCGTGGTCGCCCCGGCGAATTCGATACTTCTCGAGCTTGTGTTTGTAGGAGAGCGCGAGAAATGTCCCCACCACCACAAACCCCGCGACCATCGGCACCATCTGCGGCCCCGATAAAAACGTTAGCGCGTAGCCGATCAGGCCTATCAGCGGAAAAGTGCGCACACCGCCAAAAATATATTGCTCGCCCAGGGCTTCAACCGTGCGGCGCTCTTCACGGTCGAGTCCGATGAGGAAGGAGAGGAAGAGCACCAGAATAATCTTGATACCTTCGGGCGGCACGAACGTCGTGAAGCGAGAGAACACGCACAGGCTCCTAATTTTGAACGGTAAAACCCCACCCACCTTTGGCAAAAAAGGTCGCAGAAAAAGGGATCAGATGGGCACGCCAAACAGAGGCGCGGCGGCTCCGACGCTCCTTGCCGAAGCGAGTCCAATGCCAGCCGAAGAGGTTGCTTTACCCAACCGCCGGCGCGAGAGCAGCGTATAGAGAAAAGGCGCGAAATTCAATGTAGCGGGACGGCAGCAGGCCCGAGCCGCAAGAACCGAGGAGCGAGAGACGAGAAACACAGGAGCGAGTCGCTTATAGTTTAGCCGTCAGTTAACCGATAAGTTCATCATCGGGCGCCGCCCCGCCGAATGCGGCTATCTGTGCTGAAATTCGGGGGTGCCCAGGACCAGGCCGGTGATCACGCCCAGGTTGGCCTGGCGAATGGGGGCGGCTAGTTTTGCTCCGAGGACCTGGGGATCGGTGGATTCTTTCTCAAGGGTGGCGCGCGTGGCGTCGGAAACTTGGCCGGCTAGAAATACGCTCACCGCGCGATCGAGGGCCTGGTAAGGGTCGTCGGCGGACTCGGTGCCTAGCAGCGGCGGCAACTGGACGCCGCTTCCTGCGACGCGATTGCTCGCGAGGGTGATGGCGAAGTTGAGGCGGTTCAGCAGCGCGCCGGTGTTCACCCAGGCGCCGGCTTTGTCGGAGTAGCCGGTGGGCTGAAGGTATTGATATAGCGGCTCGCCGATGCGGCCGACCCAGCCAACCAGCGGCATGGCGTCGTCGACATCGGCTCCGAGCGCGCGCGCAGTTGAGGCTACCAGCTCGAAAGGCGTTTTGACCTTAGCGCGATATGCCTCGCGCGACCAGAACTCCGGCGAATAGATCATGGCGCGCATTACTTCCCGCAAATCGCCGTTTGATTTCTGGTAGGCCTTGGCCATCCGAGCGACCAGCGACTCGGGAGGCGTATCGGAAACGAAGTGCTGTGCCAATTCGAATGAGATGTGGTGCGCGGTGCGTGGATTTTTCGAGAGCAGATCGAGCACCTGTTCGCCGTCCTTAATTCCGCCGGCGCGGAGATTCTTGCCCAGGACGCGTTTGGGATCGGGATCGTGGAGGCGCTCATCGAAATAGAATTGCGGATTTGCGCGCGGGTCGGTGATGGTCCATCCGGTAAAGCAGCGGGCGACCTCGATGACATCCTGCTGGGTGTAACCGCCATCGACGCCCAGGGTATGCAGCTCCATTAATTCGCGGCCGTAGTTTTCGTTGAGACCGCGCTTGCCGCCGAGAGGCGGGAGTGGATGGGAAGCCGCGGGATGTTTGGGAGGCGGCGAGTGCTTGACGGGAGATGCGTGCTTGGGAGCAAAGGCCCGCGGATCGGCGCTCAAATAATTATCGAGATAAAAGAGCATCGCCGGGCTTTTGGCGGTGGACTCGAGCAGATCGCGAAATTTTCCCAAGGCGTGAGGGCGAATCGCGTCGCGCTCGTAGGGCGCGAGCAGCCAGAGATCGAGGTCCTTATTGGCGAATACGTTGAAATGGTTGAACCAGAAATCGGTGAGCTGCTGCTCGAGCTGGCGCTGGCTGTAAATCGCGCGCAATAGTTTGGCTTGCGCCAGCTCGTTCAATACTTCCTGCGGGAGCGCGCTGGGCGCCGGGCGCGTGCCCTGCGGAGGGTGCGCGAGATCGTCCATGCGCTTGCGGTATTCGATGACGGTGATGCCCAGGCGCTTGGCAGCGGCGTCAGGCTGCGGATATTGCGCGAGCAGGGCCTGCGCGGTCATTTGTGGGGCCGCGAGATTATCGAGCCTGGCCGCAAGCGCGGAATCGTCGACTTTTTCGGGATGTAACTGCTGGGCGATCCAGGTTTCGAGGCCCATTTGCTTCATGCGCTCGACCTCGCCGGGTTGCGGGCCGTAGCCCAGCCGGTTGAGGGCATGCACGATGGCCTCATCCTCGGTCAACTCGGTGATGGGGAGCTTGCCTGGGAAGCTCGCGTTGCCGGCGCCATTACCTGGCGGCGCCGCTTCCACTGCCGTAACGCGATTTCCGAAAGTTTGCAGGCCGAGACAAATGAGGAGCGCCACCAGCAGGAGCGTTGCGCCGGCAACGAAACGCCCGCGCAAGCTTGGCACGCGGCACGGACCGTTCAAGCGATGGCGGTTTCTACGCGGCATCACGACTTCGTCCTCGGGACGAGAAGCACAGCTGTCTCGCGGTGATCCGCTATCATTATAACGCTTTACCCCCGGACACTTATTTGAACCCGGGACGGAGAACAAAGTTGCTAACGGGGGGTGCTCCCCTAGTTAGCGTTCAAACAGCCGGTTGGCTTCAGCGTAGGTGATAGCGCCGTCGTTCATAGAGGAGAAAGTGCCCTGGTCGCGGAGTTCGCGAGCGAGGCGGGTAAGCAGGCCGAGGGTAGCGCGCATGGCCCCAGAGCCGAGGCTCACCCGCGCCACGCCGAGCACTTCCAGTTCGTGCACGGGCGGCGTGCCCACGGTCGCCAGCACGTTCAGCGGTCCGCGAACGGCGCGCGTCAATTGCGCAATCGTTTCCTTATCCTTTACGCCGGGAGCGAACAGGCAGCGTGCCCCGGCGTCGGCGTAAGCGTTCAGGCGCTCGATGGTGCGTGCGAGGCGGGTTTCCGAGGGGCCAAGAGCCGCGAGGAAAATATCGGTGCGCGCATTCAGGACGAAGGGGACGCCTGCCCTTTCAGTCGCCTGGACGACCGCGCTGATGCGGTCCGTCTGCAAGCTTAAATCGGCGAGAGATGGTGGGTAGGCGCCGGAGATGTCTTCGAGGTTCATGCCCACAGCTCCGGCGGCCAGCACCTCGCGAGCGGTTTCGGCAATTTCCTCGGGACTCGTTCCGTACCCCGATTCCATATCCGCGGTGACCGGAATGTTCACAGCGCGGGCGATGCGGCGCACCACCTCGAGCATCTCGGCGCGCGAGATTTTCTGGCCGTCCGGGTAGCCGAGACTGTTGGCGATGCCAGCGCTGGTGGTGGCGATGGCGGGGAATCCCGCTTGCTCGAAAATACGGGCGCTGGCGACGTCCCACGCGTTTGGCAAGACCAGCGGCTTAGGGCCGTGGTGAAGCGCCAAAAACTGGCGCGCGAGTTCGGATGGAGTGTGGTCGGTCACCATGGCGCGCAGCGGTGAGTTCGGTGTGCGCCACCTTAGGTGGCAGGCGGAGCCGCGGGCTTTGGCGCGGGCGCCGAAGGCGCGGGAGCTTTTGGCGCTGCTTTGGTGGCGGGCGTGGGAGGGGCCGCGCCGGAGGGCGCTGGTTCGAGGATCTTGACGCGGTCGGCGATGCGCAGCCCCTTTTCCTCATGATAAATGATGCGCACGCGCGCGCCCTTCGCGGCCTTACCGTCAAATGCGGTCTTGGGATTTACCACGAAAGTCCAACGAACTTGATTGCGCCCGAATTTCTTGAGGATGACGACTTGCGCGGGAGCGGACGTAGCCACTACTCCTGTAGCCTGATGCGGCTTCACCTGGGCGCGCGCAGGGATGGGAACGCTTGCTATGCCCATCATAGTCATGGCGAGAACCACGCTGGCCGCACGGCCCGTCGAGAGGGGAGGTCTCACGCGCCAGATCATATCTCCAAAATTTTAGCTTGTGTCAATACTTTAACGGTACCGCTGCCGGTACCGGGGCGGAAGCCGCCGCGGCGTATTCCACCATATAGCGGCTGAACGCGTCTTCGAGGCGGCCGGTGAGCGGCCCTGGAGCGGCGCGGAAGAGGTGGCCGTCGATTTCGGCGACGCCCAGGAGATTGCGATTAGTGGAGGTGATGAATACCTCATCGGCGGAGTAAAAATCCTCAAGACGCAGCGGCGTTTCTTCGCAACGCACGCCCTCCGCGGGGCCTACGATATCGAGGAGGATGCCGCGCGTGACGCCTTCCAGGCAGCCCGAGGAAAGCGGCGGCGTGAGGACGCGTCCATCGCGCACGCAAAAAATATTCGCGGCGGTGCACTCGGCGACTTCACCGCGTTCATTCAGCATAATCACTTCGTCGAATCCGCGCTGCTGCGCACCCTGCAGGCTCCACACGTTGTTGAGCCAGGACGTGACTTTGACACCCGCGAGCGGCGACGCAGCATGCCGGCCGTGTGCGGCGGTGGCCAAGCGCACCGACTCCTGGCGCGGGGGGAGCCCGGCAGTGTATAGCAGAAGATCTACGGTAGGCAGGGCTTCGTCGCTCTGCCAGAACCCAATTTTGTTATAAATGGCGTAAATGCGCGCGGCGCCATCCTGCACGTTATTGCGCTGTACAAGCTCGCGCAACAGGCCGCGCACTCGCGCGGGATCGAAAGGGAAGGGGACCCGGGTGCGGCCCGCGTCTTTCTCGAGGCGGCGCCAATGGCGCTCGAATGCAAAAGGCTCGCCATGAAAGATGCGCATCGTGGTGAAGAGGCCCCAGCCGCAGAGCAGGCCGGCCTGTCCGGGTGACAAGCGTACTTCTTCGATGGGGAGAAACTGTTCGTTGTGAAAGACAAAGCGATGAATCACGAGGCCCTCATGGCGCCGTTGGCGCGCTCGATATTTTGAGTAAATATTGTAACCCAGTTGTAACTGCGGGCGGCTTAAGTGGCCGCGAGAGGCCGACGTCAAGTCCGCGCCGGGAGTTAACTGGGTGGTTACGGGGCCTACCCCCCTAGGTTTTGTGTAAGGATGTGATTCCATGGGAGTTCCTTCTGCTGTTCTCATAAGGATGTGATTCTGCGGCCTTTAGCGCTGCGGCATTGATGGCCGGGATGATTATGGGTGCGGGGCCTACGCCAACAATTATTGCACGGGCTCCAAGTAGAGCCCGCACCCGTATTGCACCAGCTCCAAGCAGAGCCCGCACCCGTATAGGCGCTCAGAATGCGCGATTCGAGCATGTTCTATTTTAACATCTCGATCAATTATTGCGCGGGCTGCCAAGTACAGCCCGCACCCGTGGCTCGCGTTGGGAGCGCGAGAGGCTGCGCCCAGCAAAAAAGGATATAGAGACTTACTCGGTGGTTAAGCCGGCGCGGGAGGGCTACTATACGGGGATGCGAAAACACGCACATCGGCTGGCCCTGTGGCCTGTGCGAGGTGTTTGGCAGGCGATCTCAATCGGGTGCGCGGTAATCGTGGCGGGTTGCGCGATGGCGGGATGTTCGCGCGCGCCAAGCGCGCCTGCCGCGGCGCTCGATTCGTTTTCCGGCGACCGCTTGCTCGCGCATATACGCACGCTCTCTTCCGATGAGTTCGAAGGGCGCGGGCCCGGGTCGAAGGGCGAACAGCTCACTATTCAGTATCTGCAAGACCAATATCGCAGCTTCGGCCTCGAACCCGGCAATCCCGACGGCACCTATTTGCAAAGCGTGCCGCTGGTGGGTATCGCCCCCGATCCGGCGATGAAGCTCTCAGTCACGGGTCACGGGCTCGCGTTACACCCGAAATTTCAGGATGATTTCGTGGCCTGGACCAAGCGCGTCGCCGAGAGCAGCACTGCCGACGCCGACATGATTTTTGTGGGGTACGGCGTGCAGGCGCCCGAATTTCAATGGGATGATTTCAAGGGCGTGAATGTTCGCGGCAAAGTGGTCGTGGTGCTGGTGAACGATCCTCCCGTGCCCGATCCCCACAACGCCGGTCAACTCGACCCCCAGGTGTTCGGTGGTGCCGCGATGACGTATTACGGCCGTTGGACGTACAAATTTGAGAAGGCTGCGGCGATGGGCGCGGCGGGCTGCTTCATCATTCATCAGACCGACCGGGCGGGGTATCCCTGGGAAGTGGTGCGCGATAGCTGGAGCGTGGAGCAGTTTGATCTTTCGACGCCGGATAAAAATATGGGCAGGCTGGCCATCGAGGGCTGGTTCTCGCACGATACCGCGGAGAAGCTTTTTCGCGCGGCAGGCCTCGATCTGGCGAAGTTGACGGCCGCGGCCGCCACGCGCGAGTTCCGCCCGGTACCGCTGGGAATGCACGCAAAGCTCACCGTAAATAATCGTCTGCGGGTGATTGATTCGCATAATGTAATTGCGCGGCTCACCGGCAGCGATACGACGCTCAAGGATAGCTATGTGATTTACACCGCCCACTGGGACCACTTTGGCGTCGGCCCGGAGGTCAATGGGGACCGCATTTACCACGGCGCGGTGGACAACGCTTCGGGTACCGCCGCGCTGCTGGAGATCGCGCGCGCCTACAAGCAATTGCGCATACCCCCCAGGCGAAGCATCCTGTTTCTATCCGTGACCGCGGAGGAGCAGGGATTGCTTGGTTCGCGTTACTATGCCGAACACCCGCTGTACCCGTTGGCGCGCACGCTGCTGGATATCAATATGGACGGCATGAATGTGCATGGCCGCACATCCGATATCGTCATGATCGGTAAGGGCAATTCCACGCTTGACGAGCTGGTTGCCAGCCTGGCCGCCAGCCAGGGGCGAGTCGTCAAATCCGATCCCGAACCTGAAAAGGGCTTTTTTTATCGCTCCGATCACTTCAGCTTTGCCAAGCTCGGGGTTCCGGCCTTTGACCCGGACCCGGGTATCGATTTCATCGGGAAACCCGCTGGCTGGGGATTGAAAACACGCGATAGATATACAGCGGAGCTGTATCATAAGCCCGCGGACAAAATTGAAGCCGATTGGGAGATGAGTGGGGCGGTGCAGGACTCTCAGCTCTATTTCCTGGTGGGTTATACAGCTGCGAATAGCAGCATCATGCCCGAATGGAAGCCTGGAACTGAGTTCAAAGCGGCGCGTGATGCCATGCTGCACGCTGCAAACCCGCCCCAGTGAAACAGGGTCGGCTGCCAGCTAGAAGCCATCCGGTGGTACTGTATTTGCGGGCCATCAGAACATTTATCACTTTCCGGTATTGACAGAGGCATGAGATTAACCCTAACCTAGCCGTGGGTTTCTCTGTCGTGGGGAGGGTATACGTGCGCATGATTGCTAAGTCTTTGCTTGCCGCACTCATAAGCATGGCTCTGGTGCAGGCTCCCGTTATGGCCACACCTGCCGCCACTGCTGCTCCCGCTCTGGGTGTCGTTCTGCAAGCCGATCACGCGGATATCGGTGCGACTTCCGCGGTTATTGGTTCGACGGTTTTCGATGGTGACAGGCTGGCAACCGATGCCGGTGGCGCGCTTCGAGTCGGGCTGGGGACCTCCCAGGCGTATCTGACGCCGCATAGCTCAGCGACCATCCACCAGTTTTCTGACGGCTTAGGGGCGACGCTGACGGGCGGAACTGTGGTCCTTACTTCGGTGACAGGTGGAAGTTTCCGACTGTCCGCTGATGGCGCCACGATTCGGCCGAACACTTCGGGAGCGACTTCGGCGCAAATCACGATGGTTTCGCCCAGCGAACTGCTTTTGCTCGCCCGCAAAGGCTCGCTCGAAGTTTCGATGGACGATGATGTCAAGATTGTTCCTGAGGGAGCGTCTTACCGCATGCTGATCCTGCCTCCCGACGCACCTCCGGGAGCGGCAGCGGCGGCCGTGCCCCCGGGATCACCGTCGGTTTTATCTGCGGGACGCAACCGGTTCATTTTTATCGTGGTGCTCGTGCTGGCAGTCGGCTTGACGGTTGGAATTGTTGAAGCGACGCTGAGCAACCACAAACCCTAATCCCTCGAAAGCGATATCGAGAAAAAGGGCGCGCTGAATTCAAGCGCGCCCTTTCTTTTTGAGACCGCTCCTGTGCCGGATTGAGCATGGGCTCAACAATGCCTCGTGAGCGCGTCGGCCACGGCTGTTAACATCCTCATTGTTATGTGGGGCTGGTCTCGAATCCGCGCCGCGAAACAGCCGTTATGCGGCTGGGGCTCCTCAGCGGTACTGGCAGTATTGTTGGGCGCGTGCTGGCCGGCCGGCGCGTGCGCCGACACTATTGTGCTCAAGAATGGGCGGCGAATTGTTGGCGAGAACGTGACGCGCGAATACGGCAAGGTAAGTTGCGAGACCTCGGCAGGGCGCATAACGATTCCGGAATCTCTCGTCCTGCGCATCGAGAAAGACGACCTGGGGGACGTCGTTTACCCGCAGTCGAATGCGGCAGCCGCAAATTTGCCCATCGCTCCTCCGCCCTCACCCTTCAAAGAAGACGAGCGCCCCGGCATGGACGCAGTGGCTCGCGAAGTCGTGCATGACGGCGCGATCGACTGGGCGGCGCTGGCTCGCTTCGACGCCGCGGCTGCCAGCGGCTCATCCGAAGCGGTGAACCGAGCGGTGGCGGCCCATTCTGCGGCAGCGGACTTTAGTTTCGCACGGGGCGATCTCACAACGGCGTTGGCGCATTCCGAGCGGGCTCTGGCGCTCGATCCGGGGCAAGTCCCGCTGCTGCTCAATGTCGCTTACCTTCGTTTGCGGCGCGGCGAATATACTGACGCGCTCGACCTTTTGAATCGTGCCCGCCGCGCAGCGCCCGATTCTCCCGACGCCGCCAAGCTCGCAGGCTGGGCGGACTACGGCCTAAACCGCCTGCCGCAGGCCGTAGAGGAGTGGAAGCGCGCGCAGCAGCTTCGGCCGGATGCCGAGGTCGCCAAAGCGCTCGCAAAAGCCGAGCAGGACCTGGAGGTCGAAAGCAACTACCTGGAAGGCGAGAGTCCGCATTTCGTGCTCCGTTATAACGGCAGCGCCGCACCGGAGTTGGCTCGCGCCGTCCTGCTGGTGCTGGAGGACGATTTTCAATCCATTTCCCAAAACCTGGAATTCGCACCGCGGGAGCCAGTCGCTGTGATTCTCTATACCAGCCAGGCGTTTGGCGATATCACGCGGGCGCCAAGCTGGGTGGGCGCGCTGAACGACGGCCGTATACGCATTCCGGTGCAAGGGCTGGCGACCGTGACGCCCGAGCTGGCGCGAGTGCTCAAGCATGAGCTCACGCACAGTTTCGTCACGGAAAAAACGCATGGGCGGTCCCCCGTCTGGCTGCAAGAGGGATTGGCGCAATGGATGGAGGGAAAGCGCTCAGGAGATTCGGCGACCGCGCTGGTAGCGCTGTACGATGGCCACGAGGACCCCTCGTTAACGCTGCTGGAGGGCACCTGGATGAGTTTGCCGGCTGAAGTGGTGGGACACGCTTATTCGTGGTCGCTCGCTATCGTCGAAGCCATGGAGGCGAGCGGCCCGGATGACATCGAGCGCCTGCTCGAACGGGTGGCTGTGGAGGCTACGCCGGAAGCTGCATTGCGAAGCGCGCAACACTTGGATTACTCGGAAGTTGCCCGCGCGACCGCGGAATATCTTCGCAGCACCTATCTGCGGCGGCCCTGAATCATTACCGTGGTCAAGAAACGGCGCTCGTACAATTCTGAGGGCGAGAGGATGCGGAAGCACACCAACGGCACGTACAAAATCCGACAACTGCGTTTGCCTAGCGTAAGGTTTCGCTTATAATGCGTGCAATGAAAACAAGTGCACCAGATAACGGCACCGGTCGAAATCAGGCCAAACCGGCGCCCGGCTCCATGATTCTGGACATCAATGCCATCCAAAGCATCCTGCCGCACCGGTATCCTTTTCTCATGGTGGACGCAGTACTCGAGATGGAGCGGCTCAAGCGCATCGTGGGCATCAAGAATGTCAGTATCAACGAGCATTTCTTTCAGGGACATTTCCCGGGCAAGCCGATACTCCCTGGGGTTTTGATCATCGAAGCCATGGCGCAAACCGGCGGCCTGCTTTTGCTGCTGGAAGTTCCCGACCGCGAGCACAAGCTGTTGTACTTCGTGGCGGTAGACGATGCGCGCTTCCGTCGCCCGGTGCTTCCCGGGGAACAATTGCGGCTGGAAGTCACCGTCATTTCGTGGCGCGGCAATTTCTGTAAGCTGCGCGGCGTGGGCACCGTCAATGGTGAACTTGCCGCCGAGGCCACGCTCATGTGCAAGATGGTGGACCGCGAATCGGCCGGCGTGCCGGCGATGGTGTTGCCGGCGGCCGTGGGTCCCGCCGGCTCGGACGAGTGAACGCTTCCGCTCATCAACTAACGCCGCCACGCGCCCCTCACGCCGCAAAATGGTCCGCCGCAAAGTGGCCCGCCCGTTTTACTCGCGACACCCTTCCGGCACCTGCGAATGGCGGGGTGCCGGCGCCCATGCTCTCGGCGCGGCAGCCTGGTTCCGTGAAGAAATGGGTTCCCTGAAGAAAATGGACGCCCAGATCGATTCTCGAGCTGTTGTTTCCCGGACCGCGCGTCTTGGCGCGGGTGTGCGGGTGGGCGCGTACGCGATTGTGGGAGATGATGTCGAGCTGGGTGCAGGCTGCATGCTCCATCCGCACGCTATCGTGCAGGGCCCCGCGCGGCTCGGATCTGAGAATGTGTTGCACCCGTTTTGCTCGATTGCCGGCGACCCGCAGGATCTGAAATTCGCCGGCGAGCGCACCATGCTCGAAGCGGGCGATCGCAACATTTTCCGGGAGTGCGTCACGATAAGCCGCGGCACCGCGCAAGGCGGCGGCATCACGCGCATCGGCAGCGACAATCTTTTTCTGGCGTACGCGCACGTGGGTCACGATTGCGTCATCGGCAGCCACACGCTGTTCGTCAATAGCGCCACCCTTGCGGGCCACGTCATCGTCGAGGATTTCGCAACGGTAGGCGCATTTTCTCCGGTGCACCAGTTCTGCCGCATCGGGCGTTACGCGTATATTGGCGCCTCCACTGTCATCACCCAGGATGTGCCGCCGTTTTCGCGCGTGGTCACCGAGCGCACCACGCGCTGCTACGGCGTCAATGCCATCGGTCTCGAACGCCGTGGTTTTCCGGACGAGCGCATTCATAGCCTGGAGAGCGCCTACCGGCTGTTGCTGCGCTCGAAACTCAATACCACGCAGGCGATCGAGCAGATGCGCGCGACCCTCAACGGTTCGGCCGACGTTGCGGAGCTGATCGCGTTCATCGAATCGGCCGAGCGCGGGGTGACCAAATAAAGGAGTGACCAAATGAAGCGCAGCTGGGCAAGCGCACCAGGTAACGAATCAGCCGGCGGCCGCTAGACGGTACATGGCCACTCCGCCCCCCGCGTGATAACGTCGCATGATACTTTCGCGTCGCAAATTGCAGCGCCATAAATCTCGCGCATGAATTCCGCCGCCAATTCGCCCGAAAAGGATTTTCCCGCGCAAGCTGCGCGGCACGGCTGGGGACTCATCGCCGGCAACGGACGGTTTCCCTTTCTGGTTCTCGAGGCGGCGCGCAGCCAGGGCATCGAGATGGCGGTCATCGCGCTTCGTGAAGAGGCTTCACCGGAACTGGCCGGCGTGGCGCGGCGGCTGCACTGGGTGAGCCTGGGCGAACTCAGCCGCACGATCGATTTGCTTGCACCAGGAGGGCGTGACGCATGCGGTAATGGCCGGACAGGTCAAGCACAATAAAATTTTCAGCTCCATCCGGCCGGACTGG
The DNA here is from genome assembly GCA_963719845.1 of uncultured Acidobacteriota bacterium. Lineage (GTDB taxonomy): Bacteria > Acidobacteriota > Terriglobia > Acidiferrales > UBA7541 > Palsa-189. The sequence goes on from CAVRDM010000019.1 coordinate 44,163, forward strand.
AAGCTGGCCAAGCTTTTGTTTTCGCTTCCGCGAAAAAATACCGATTCACTGATCGGCGCGGTGGCCAGCATGCTTGAAAGCGAAGGTATTCGCCTGGTGGATTCGACGGCATTTCTGCGTCCGCTGGTGCCCCAGCCCGGCGTGCTGACGACGTCGCGCGCCCGACGCTCGGGAATCGGCCGATATTGCTTACGGCCGCGAAATCGCCAGGCAAATCGCGGGTCTCGACCTGGGCCAGACGGTGGTCATACGGGACCTCGCATGCGTGGCCATCGAAGCGATGGAGGGCACCGATGAAGCCATCGAGCGCGCCGGGCGCGTGGCCGCCGGCGGGCCGCTGGTGGTCGTCAAAGTCGCTAAGCCCCGGCAGGACATGCGTTTCGATGTACCCATTGTGGGTTGCCGCACCGTCGAAGCCATGAAGGCCGCCGCCGCCACCGCTCTGGCCATCGATGCCGGCAGGACCCTGCTGTTCGACCGCGCCAAGCTGATCGAGTTGGCGGATGCGGCGGGCATCGCCATTCAGGCGTTTGCCTCGGACGCGCCGGCTACGCCGCGCGAGCCTGCTAAGGAGTAATCTCGCCCGCGCAGGCGAATGGCTTGCCGGCGAAATGCTTGCGATCGGGTGCTGGAATTCTGGATGGTGTTATCAGTTCAGTGACGTGCCGGTGACAGGAATGCTGCGAAGCGACTCTGAAAACCTCTCCGCCGAACACGCCGCCAAGCAGCCGGTCGAGCCGCATTCGTGTGGCCGTGATCGGCGCCGGCGATTTCGGCCGCAACCACGCGCGCGTGTATCGGCAAATCGAGGGCGTGGAATTGGTCGGCGTGCTCGATATCGATCCGGAAAGGGCCCAGCGCGTCGCCGCGGAATACGCGACGTCGGTTTTGCCGGACTTGGACGCGCTCGCGGGCCATGTGGACGCCGTGAGTGTGGCGGTGCCCACCGTCGAGCATGCCCGCACCGGCTGCCGCTTGCTCGAACAAGGCATCGACGTGCTCGTTGAAAAACCGATAGCCTGCGTCACTTGCCGAAGCCGATTTGCTGATCGCCACCGCCGCGCGCCACGAGCGCATCCTGCAGGTTGGGCATCTCGAGCGCTTCAATCCCGGCATTGTGGCGGTTTGGCCCGTGGTGAACCGGCCGCTATATTTCGAGGTTCATCGGCTGGGCGTGTTCACCCCGCGCAGTTTGGATATTGACGTGGTGTACGATGTAATGATTCACGATCTAGATATTTTGCTCGCACTGATTAAAGAGCCCGCCGCCGAAGTTCGCTCGCTGGGCATTCCCGTGGTCACCGATAAGGTGGACATCGCCCACGCGCGGCTCGAATTTCCGTCGGGTGCGGTGGCCAATGTGACGGCCAGCCGCGTCTCGGTGGAACGCGTGCGCAAGATGCGCTTTTTTCAGCAGCACGAATACATCTCGGTCGATTACGCCCGAAAAGACGCGCTGCGCATTCGCGTGCGCCAGCCGGGACCGCAGCCCCAGTTTGAATTTGAGCAAATTCCGGTTCGCGCGCAGGAGCCGCTCGAAGGCGAGCTGCGCGCCTTCCTGGACGCGGTGCGCCACCGAACCGCGCCCGTCGTGGACGGGGCTGCGGGCCGGCGCGCCCTGGCGCTGGCGGATCGCGTGATGGCAGGCATCCTCGAACATGGCCGCGGCGTCCAACTGGGTGCTTTCGCATCCCAACAGGCAAATCCATGATCCCGCGCTCTCTAGTGCCGCGAGACGCGCGCCCGCCGGCGGAAAATCCCGACGCGCCTCCGCGCCGTCTCACCACGCTGCTCGACGATCGCACCATCGTCGCTGCGAATCTGCCCCATTTCATCCTCGATACACGCACCTCGATTCCTGCGCACCTTCCGCTCGACGTGCTGGCCTCCCGGCAAGTAATTCCGCGCGATATGCCCGCCACTCCGCTCGATCCTGCGAGCGTGCATCCGCCCTACGCGCCGCTCACGATCATGGATCAGCGCGTCACCGTCCCCGCGGCATTGCCCGTGGTCGAACTTCACGGCAAAGGCCGCGTGACCCTCGATCAGCTCCCCGAGGGTCTCGAGCCCGACGTTCTGACCACCGGCGATGTGAATTTGATGGTCGAGCCGGTCGAGGCTCCCAAGCGGGACTGGAACTGGATCGCGCGCACCGGTTCCATTGCCGCGCACGCGCTGTTCATTATCTTTATTCTTCTTCAATCGAAGCTGTTTCCCTATCGCGGCCCCACCCAGCAGCAGATCGACATGGCGCGGCAGCAGCTCAGTTTCATTTACATGCCCCCGGACGTGCGCGGCACCCCCGCTCCACGCGTTGCGCCGAGTCCGGCGATTCGTGTTGATCCTCGCGTGATCCGAAAAATCGCGCCCGGCGAGATCCAGCCGCTTCCCGGACCAAAGGTTCCTGAACACGTCGTGCGCAATGAAACCCCAGTCGAGGCGCCGCCGGAGATGCCTCCTCCACAGGTGCCGCAGACGCAAGCCTCCAACAAGCCTCCGGATTTTTTGCGCGGTACGATTGAGGAGCCGAAACCTCAGCCGTCGCCTGCGCCATCGAATAACAACGGCCTCATTCTCCCACGATCGAGTTCGCCCGGCCGTTCGCTCGAAGAGTCCGCGGAAGGTGCTTTGCACGGCGGCGGGACCACGCAACAGTTTGGTGGTCAGATACCCGGCGGCGGTGGCCCGGGTGGTGGAGGTGGTCAGGGACTTGGCGGCGCCCTGGAGATGCTCACGCCCACCGAGGGTGTCGATTTCACCAACTACCTCGCTCGCGTGGTCGCGAGCGTGAAGCGCAACTGGTTCTCGATCATGCCCGAGTCGGCCCGCTTGGGCGACCGTGGCCGCGTCGTCCTGCAATTTCGCATCATGCGCAATGGGATCGTGCCCGATGCCGAGCCCCTGTTGATGGGCTCATCGCAAAAGGAGCCGCTCGACCGCGCGGCGCTCTCCGCGATTCGCGCATCGACGCCATTCGAGCCGCTGCCACCCGCTTTCAGCGGGCCTTTTATCGAGCTGCGTTTTATCTTCCTTTACAATATGCCGCTGAATGCGCAGTGAGCATCATTCGTGAGCACTCCCGCCGGAATTATTTACAGGTGAAGCCGAGTCGCGCACAAGTATTGGGCGCTTTGCTGCTCGCCGCGATTTTTCTGATCTATCTTCTGATCCGCTATGGGCAGCTTCGCTGAGCCGGCCCGCGGCGCCCGTAAGCCTCGCCAAGGCGGCGGCCCCGGCAACCGGCGCCGGACCAAGCGCGAAGGAAATATCTAGGGGCACGCTTCCAGTGACTCATTTGATCGCCATCGTGGGGCCCACAGCCTCTGGAAAGTCCGCGCTCGCGGTTTCCCTGGCGCGGCGTTTTGGCGGCGAGATTGTCGCTTGCGATTCGACCCAGGTTTATCGCGGATTCGATATCGGCACCGCCAAGCCCACGGCCGAGGAACGCCAGGGCGTTCCTCATCACTTGATGGACTTGATCGAGCCGGCCGAACTATTCACGGCGGCCGATTATCGCCGGCGCGCCGTCGACGTTCTTGCGGACCTGCGGCGCCGGTCGCGCCTCCCCATTTTCACGGCCGGCACCGGCCTCTATCTTCGCGCGCTTCTGGCCGGCCTCTCCGATGCGCCGGCGCGATCGAGCGCCTTTCGCGCGCGGCTGGAGGTCATCGCCGCGCGGCGAGGCGCCAGCCACCTTCACCGCCTGCTGCGGCGCGTCGACAGCGCGGCGGCGGCGCGCATTTCTCCCCAGGATGGCCAAAAACTGGTGCGCGCGCTCGAAATCCGTTTCCTCGCGGGCCAGCCGCTGAGCGACGTATATCGCGCGGGGCGCGTGCCGCTCGAGGGTTACGTGCCGCTAAAGATCGGCTTGAACCCGCCCCGCACGCTGTTGTACGAGCGCATCGAAAAGCGTACCTGCGCGATGCTCGACCGCGGCTGGCGCGCGGAGGTGGAATCGCTGCTCGCGTCTTCGAAAGCGCCGAATTCCCACTCGGCAGCGACGCCAATTCGCGATGCTGGCCCCGATACTAGCCCCGATTCTAACGGGGTCCCGCTTGCACAACCGGGCGCTTTCCCTGTCGCGACGAAGCCCTTCGAATTTATCGGCTATCGCGAACTGCGCACGCATATCGAATCAGCAAAGCCTTTGCCCGAAACCATCGCGGCGATCGCGCAGGCTACGCGGCATTATGCCAAGCGCCAGCTTACCTGGTTTCGCAAAGAGCCCGGCGTTCACTGGTTCGCGGGATTCGGCGACGACCCCGAAATCGTCGCAGCGGTGGCCGCCGAAGTTGTACGATACCTCGCCAGCGACGCGGCGCCGCCCGTAACACCACTCAACGTGTAGTGAGTCATTGCGTTCTGGTCTCAATCGTTCAGGAACCGGTCCACTAACCGTGATGCTGTCTTTTGATGGAATATCCAACATTGAAGGCGCCGAAATCCGGGTTGAAGAGGGGATATTCTTTGCTTCCCGTTCGACGACATTCGTTAGTATTTATCCCGTTTGGGTAATGTTTTTATGTATTCGTCGCACAAGAACTGCCCTCTTTTTTTGGCTTCTTCTTCTGTGCCTTGGAATACTTCTACGTCGATAGTCGCGTCGCAACCATCGCCGCGTGCGGTAGGGGTGACGGGACCAAATTCGATTAACCATTCCACGATTTCAGAGTGCGTGTTTTGCGCGGATTCCCGTTGCATTTTTAGCCCCTTTTTCAAGCTTTGGTTTTCTTCACGGATTGTGGCTCGAACTGACGAGAATTTAACGTTAAGTTTTTAAAAGGGCAAAGAGCGATGATCACCTAATTTTTAACACAAGTTAGAAGGGTTATTCTAATGGCCAAAGAGACGAGGATGGAAGAGCGTTTTTTGCTCACGATACCGTCACCCGTTAGCGGCAGAAGAGGACAATATCCTCCTGTCGTTCATGCGGATTTAAGCACCACATTCTGCCGAGCCCTAGCCACACACACGTTATCCCTCACAGCGTAGCACTCGACGAAATGAGCCCCCTTGTACCGCGTGGATTCTGGATTGTTTCGGGTATTATGATTTGTTATTTCGCCCCGCGGCTCCAGTGAAGAATCGTCATTCTTAACTTTCCATTTCAGCAAATCGTAATCCAAGCTGTTGGCGACGCTCGCATCAAATTTGATTCTTCTGTCGACGTTAATAATGCCGAGCAAGTCCAGCACAAAAGGCCGAAAACCTTGTCGCGCCAGAACGTTGCCAGTAATACGCAACTGCTTACCCGGTTTGAGGAAAACCGGGATCCTGGAGTCGAACAGATATTCTTCCGCCGCACTTGCTCTTTTGTGGAGTCCAGCGGTCAGCAAATCTGAAACCGCAGATGCTTCCGAGAGGTACTCGAGTGTAATCAAAACAAAATCCCGTGCCTGTATGATAGTTTGCTTCTGAAGAGAGGTTAAATCGTTCAGGTATTCGTCAATGAATCTAGTTTGATTTGCTCTGTCCCGAATTTGAGGCCTTGCGATTATTTCCGGAATCGCGCAGAAAAATTCGAAAATAGCGTCGGCGATCTCGATGTCCGGGCGTCTTGAGTAAATTTCAAAAAGAGCCTGCTCCATGTGGAATGATTTGAACTCAAAAGCGACATGGGTGGTACAGCAACTGTATTTCCACCTTTTTATAAATTTAGCAGCTTTACGAAAATCTGAGTTGGTCGAGTTCAGTTGTGTGGTTACTGCGATATATCCACGCGGGTCGGACTTAAGCCACCATTCGATCTCGCTCCGCTTTGCTTTGGCCAATATCTCGTAGCGTGCCTGTCTTTGTTGCTTTGCCACCAAAACGATTTCCGGAACCCAGTAGATATCATCTCCAAACTCATCCTTATTTCCAGACGTGAACGCAGGAACAATATCCACGGCGAAGATTTCCTTCTCGCCGTCACGAAATGCGATCGTAATCGAATGGCTTTGTTCAGAAATGGCAATCTGATAGTTGGTTGGATTTACGAACTGCCGATCCAAGAGAGAATGAACATTTGTCAGTACGGAATGCGGCCTTAAGTGGTGTGGATCGAAATCCCCAGCTAAAAACAGGACATCCACATCATGGATTGGGCGGCCAGCGGTGAAGCGCGCATACGAGCCGATCAGCAAACATCTGTTTCCAAACGCAGCGCTAATCGCGTCATAGATCCTTCCGACGGTAGTCCGCTCCGTCTCTGTTGGGGAGAGATTATTTTTCACGTACTGCCTATACTTCGAATTCAGGTCAGTTTTGTGCATAGCTGGTTGTGATTAGAGATCCGATGATGTCATTGAGGAGCCTGCCGCGGAAATTCGTAACTGCAGAATGGCGCTTACCATCCAAAAGCTTCATTTGAGCGTCGGGAATTTTTCCTTGGTCGTACGGCGCGTATACGATCAATGCGCAACTGTCAGGTTTCTGCTGCAGAATGTCATCTATGTAGGTAGCGCAATCGGGCCAAAAGACTAGATACAACGTCGCCCCTTGAGACTCGGCCAACGTCTTCTTTTTTTGTTATCTCACAAATGTTCCGTTCCTTAAAAAGCCTGGAATCCATTAAAAGATGCTTTAAGCTAGACGCATTATCGCTCTTCGCGAAGAGAGCGATCTTGCGCCTTGCCAATCCGTTTCCGAGACGAAGAAGCGCCGGGAACACGCCGCGCGCCCATAGAATAATGGCGTAAACGATCCCAACGACGATAACCGCTGTTTCAACGAGCCAGTAATATTCAATATCGTTAGCTAGTGTGCTTATGAAGTGCACCATGTTCGGTTCCGAGCGTGCTTTGGCTCAGTAATTGGGCTGTCGAGAGATGACGCCCCAAAACATTGATTGTTTGCCGACCCCGTTGACAGGTTCCCACGCAGATGTGATACTGTCTAACATATGAAACAGTATATGGCTCCCCGTTTCTCCTGTCAAGCACTTGTATCATGAAAGAAACAGTCAAACAAAACATCGAGATTTTTGGCCGCAGAGTTGCTACCGCTAGAGGAGGTCGTGGCATTAGGGAGGTAGCCCGGGAAATCGGGGTCAGTCCGGCGACCTTGTCCCGCGTCGAACGCGGCTTCATGCCTGACCTCGAGAACGTTCGGCATGATCTGCCAATGGGTTAAGGTGGACCCCGCTGAAGTTCTGGGAATCACAGAAGTTATGTTAAAGCGACCCACGGCAGCAGTGCACTTCCGAAAAGATCAAGCGTTGCATCCCACCACGGCACAGGCCTTAGCGCAAATGATCCTTGCGGCACAGCGAGCTTTGATGACGGAGCCGCATGGCTCTTAGTAATTATGTTCAAGCGCGGATTCAAAGCGTGGTGCGAACGAGTTTCTCTTGAAAAGCGTACCGAACTAGGACTGCGACCAGTTGATCCACTAAATCCCAAAGACCTCGCCAAAATCCTGGGCATAACGATTTGGGCGCCGAAGGACGTGCCAGGGTGCCCCGCGGATGCCCTCGAAATATTATTGCGTCGTGATCCTGATAGTTGGTCGGCTGTGACGCTGCGATTATCGGGAACAAGTTTGATCATCGTGAATTCGGCCCATTCCCCAGCGCGCCAGAACAGCGATCTCACACACGAGTTGGCTCATGTTCTATTGGCGCATACTCCGACCCGGCTCGATGTTGGCGAGGATCAGCAGCTCTTACTTCGAACCCATGATGCAACGCAAGAAGAGGAGGCAAATTGGCTGGCAGGTTGCCTGCTTCTGCCAAGACCCGCATTGTTATCGATCATGCGGTTGGGGGGCGCAACACGTGACAAGGCACGCCGATATGGCGTGAGTGCAGACATGCTTACGTATCGACTCAGAGTTGCTGGCGTTGAAGTGCAGGCGAGACGATCCGGAATAAGCGTCTAGCGGTTTGCGCAAAGTACGTACGTCCAGAGCCCAGTATCGTCGAAGTCGTGATGGTCTGTAATCGCTATCGCATCGAGCCCTTTTTCCTGCACGCGAAATACTGAAATTCATTCGCGGGGTTTGGAGTTCCACCGCCTCGTCAGTGGTGCGCGGGTGTATAATGAGTGCGGGGATCAGAACATTGTTCGCCAATCTTCCGTGACTAATTTCTTTCCCGACCAACGCGATTCGCGCTTCTCGCATGAGTTGGCATTCGCCGCCCGCCTGCCCGAATGAAGACCCCACGAAGCACCGAAACGCACGAGCGCGTCCTCCTGGTAGGGCTGGGCGTGAAGCGCACTTCTCACGCGGGCGGCGCGGCGCAGGGCTCGGCGGAGACGGCGCGCGAGTCGCTCGCCGAACTCGCCGAACTGGCGCGTAGCGCGGGCGCCGTGGTGGCCGGCAGCATCCTGCAAATGCGCGATGCGGTGGACCCCGCAACTTTCGTGGGCCGCGGCAAGCTGGATGAGATTCGCGCGGAAGCCTCGGCGCACCAGGTCCCCTTGGTCGTTTTCGATCGCAATCTTACGCCTGTGCAGCAGCGCAATCTCGAGCGGGGGCTTGACTGCCGCGTCATCGACCGCACCCAATTGATCCTCGACATTTTTGCGCGCCACGCGCGCAGCCGCGAAGGCCAGCTCCAGGTCGAGTTGGCGCAGCTTAATTATCTGCTGCCGCGCCTTGCGGGAAGCGATAAGGATCTCTCGCGTCTGGGTGGCGGCATCGGTACGCGCGGCCCAGGCGAGCAAAAGCTCGAGACCGATCGCCGGCGCATTCGCGAGCGCGTTCGCCGCATCGGCCAGGATATCGAAGCGTTGCGGCGGCAGCGGTCTCTACGTCGCGAGGCCCGCCAGGCCGTGCCGCTCGGCACCGTGGCGCTGGTCGGCTATACCAATGCCGGGAAATCCACGCTGTTCAACGCTCTTAGTCACGCCGATGTTTTGGTTTCGCCGAAAATGTTCGCGACGCTCGATCCCACGGTGCGCGCCGTGCGGCTGCCCTCCAACCGCCGCGCCTTGTTTTCCGATACCGTGGGATTCATCCGCGATTTGCCGAAACCGCTGCTTGCGGCTTTCCGCGCTACCCTCGAGGAGGTGCAGCAGGCGTCCGTGATCGTGCAGGTCAGCGATATTTCAAATATGCATCAAGCCGAGCAGGATGCCGAAGTGGAAAAGGTGTTGGCGGACCTGGGCGTGGACGCCCGTCCGCGCATTCGTGTGTTCAACAAAATCGACCGGCTCGATCCGGATTCCCTTGCCGCGCTCGTTTCTTGGGACGGAAACGTGTATGTCTCCGCGCTGAAAAACGTCGGGCTGGATGAGCTGCTGCGCCGCGTCGATACGGCCATGCCCGTTGATCCGCTGGTCCGTTTGCGCTTTTCCGTGCCGCTTGCCGATGGCCGCACGCTCGCGCTCGTGCACGGTCTGGGGCGGGTGCGGCATAGCGAAGTCCGCGGCGTAAAAATGCACCTCGATGCCGATCTGCCGGAATCGCTGGCACGGCGTTTGCATCTTGATGCACCCGGGCCCGAGTCATCCGCCGTCGGCGAGCATAAAAACGCTTTGCGCAAGGCGCGAGCGAAAATTAACGAAACGATACTATAGGTTCTCGCGGTCATCGCGCGGGGAAAGCTGGACTTTGCTGGGTGCAAGAGAAACGCATAGCCAACTTGTAATCACCCAGTAGATGAATCGCTCCTGATAATTCGAGCAAATAAGGGCTAAAACTGTGGATTTTCATGTGGAAATCGTTGTTTACCTCCGAGGCAATCCCTTTCCGTCGCCCCCTTCAGGCGTTTTCTCTCGCGACCAATAATCTCGTAATACTCTGAAAGTAGGATACTTAACGATCTTGTTATGGAACTTGATACTGGCGCTCCGATCAAGAAGCCGCAAATACGGCAAAAGTTGATTTGCACAGTTCTACAGCAAGAGCCGTACGCCTGCCCCGGCTTCGCACTGCCTCAAAAACGCGCTATTTACGTGCACATGTGTTCCCCATAACGCTCGATTGCCCCTGGCTACTGCCCCTGATGGGGCATATAGCCGTCGTTGACGGCTATGAAACCGGGGACTATAGTGAGCTACAGTGACATTTCCCGATCAATCGCTTGCGTCTGTTTTCCGGTGTGCGCCCCAGCCCGGTGTTTCATGAACCTGCCCAACAGCCTTACCATACTGCGCATTTTTTTTGTTCCCCTGCTGGTTGTCGTTCTTCTGACCCGCCAGCCAAACTTTATTTTTTTTGGCGTGCCCATGAACTTCGCGGTTTGGGGCGTGCTCATTTTACTGTCGGCGGCAGCCACCGATTGGGCCGACGGTTATTATGCGCGGCGGCGCGAGCAGGTTACTACGCTCGGCATTTTGCTCGATCCCATCGCCGACAAATTGCTGATCTCCGCGGCTTTTATTTCGCTCGTCGAAATGCAGTTGGTGCCCGGATGGATGGCGGTGATCATCATCGGCCGGGAAATTACTGTGCAGGGACTTCGCAATATTGCTTCGGCTGAGGGATTTACCATCCCGGCCTCCGCTTTGGGGAAGACCAAGATGGTGTTGCAGGTGCTTGCGGTGTGCGCGGTGATCCTGGGCGCAAAGCACGCCGTCTTCCGTCCCTTTGGCACCATCCTGTTGTGGCTTGTGGCCATGAGCGCGGTCGCTTCCGCGTACCAGTATTTTTCGCAGTTCTGGACGCACGTGGACGATCGCGTCAAGCAGCGGCGCAAACTACATCTCCTCGAGCGCCGTCGAAACTCGCAGGATGCCCCCACTCTCCAGTGACGACCGACGGTCGCTCCTTGCCATTGCACGCCGGGTCGTCCTCGAATTTGTCCTGCTCCACCGCTTTGCGGACGTGCCCGTTTTCGCCGGGCGCCTGGCCGAGCCTGGAAACGCCTTCGTAACCTTGCATTGCTTTTCAAAGTTAAGCGGCTGCATCGGCCGCACCGACGGCGCCCTTTCGCTCGGTGAAACCGTGGCGCAATGCGCCATCAGTGCGGCGGCGCACGATCCCCGTTTTGCGCCGGTCGCAAAAGAGGACCTCCCGGGGCTCGCAATCGAAATCTCGGTTTTGTCGGAATTTCAACCGCTATCGCCGGAAGCGATTTTAGAACCGGCCTCGCCGCAGGCGATTTCAAAACCGACTTCGCCGCTATCGCCGCAAACGATCGTTGCCGGCACCCACGGCCTTTTGGTGGTGCGCGGCGATCACCGCGGCTTGCTTCTGCCCCAGGTGGCCATAGAACGTCGCTGGTCTGCGGAGCGTTTCCTCGAGGAAACTTGCGAGAAAGCTGGCCTCGATCGCAACGCCTGGCGCGATCCGGGAACAGATATCTTTGTATTTACCGCCGAGATTTTTTCGGAAGCGAATGCGCCGTCCGCGTAAATCTTGGCCGCAGGCTTTGGGCAATAAAAGAGCGCAAGAAAAAAGACCCGGCCAGATTTCAGCCGGGTCCCGCATTCCTCTATTTCATTGTCACGATATGCTGGCGGTCCTTATTCGAGTTCGACGTAGTCTCCCGAGTAGATGCCCCGCGTGCTGCCGGTCAGCTGAATGGTGGCGGCGTTGGGACCGACGCGCATCACTACCCCTTCACCGATAATGTCCCGCGGCAAATCCTGGGGGCCGTAGGGCTGGGGCGTGCTGCCAAATCCCCAGAGCTTGTAGGAGTCCGTGGACACTTGGTAGAGGCCCTCGCGAGTGTTGCCCACTTCGCGGAACACTCGGAAGTAATCGCCCACTTTCACGCCCTGCGCGCTGCCCACATTCGCATAAACGATTGCACCGACGCCGCTCACCTGCCCAAACCTGCGCGTGAATACAATTGTTGCCTTGGGCTTGCCGTTAGCAGGCGCGAATCGGTCCAGCGCCCCCGCCGGTTTGATCTGCGGCGCGGGTCGTTCCTGGAACGGCTCCAGCACATCGCCGCGCTGGATGAAATCGCACGAATGGATAATCTGCGCCACCGACACCTTGGATTGCACCGTGATCACTCGAATTCGCCCCAAATCCGCGTAGTACGTGCCCATTGCTTTCATCAGCATCATTTGGCCGGTGAACCACGGTAGTTCGAGGGGGTCGGTCTCCGGGCGCGATACCAAAAACTCGTCGCCAATCTTGACCCCCTGGCTGGCCCCCCTATTGATGTACACAACATTACCTTGGCTCCAGATCGTCTTTAAGTCTGGTTCCGGCCCGGAAATGACGTAAAAATCAGCGCTGGGAGCCTGCGTGGTGACCACGCCTCCGCAATAGGGACCGTCCGGCATGCCGGAAGCGGGCCCCGCCTGGGCGCTCGATCGTAGGCCGCCTAATGAAAGCGTAAGTACAATAAAAGGAATAAGATGGCTGACTCTTAAAGGCATTGCCGGGCTCCTTTGAACTGCTCCAAAATGATCCTGCACGAGGCCGCAATTCTCTGTGTCGACCGTAACAAAGGGGGCTAGGGGCGTCAAGGATCAGCGGCGGTGTGCTTTACACTTTTGATACCGCATGGTAAAAGCCATAGGTTTACCCGAGGGTAACATTCCAGCTATCTTTGGCTCCGACCCGATTTGCGCGGTAATTGCCGCACCGACCTGCGCCGAATTCGCGCGCCAGACCTCCCTGGTCACGGGCTTGCGCGGGCGGTCCCGCGTTCTCGAGCTGCGTCTTGACTACCTTTGCGACGCCACCGAACGCGCGGCATTTCTGCGCTGGGTGTTTCGCCATCTCGCGCGCCAGCAATCGCACCGCGCGTCGTATCGACTTTCGCACCCGCTGGCTATTGAAACGCCCTCTCAGCCCGGAGTCGGGCCGTCTTTCTTGCCGCATCGCCAGCTGGTGCGTGGCTCGCGGCACCGGCAGCTTCCCATCCTGATCGCCACGTGTAGAACGCGCCGCGGCGGCGGGCAATTCCTGGGCACTGTCGAAGAAGAGATCGCCATCCTGGCGCAAGCGGTCCTCGCCGGGTGTTTGTGGTGCGATGTGGAAATTGAGACGGCCGAGCGTTTCGGCTCTAAAAAGCTGCGCGCTGCGCTGGCCCCGGCGCAAATACTTGTTTCCGCGCACGATTTTCGGCGCCTTCCGCCGCGGCTACCGCAACTCGTCCGACGCCTGCGCCGTGGCGGAGGAGACGCGGTTAAGATTGCCGCTGTCTGCCGTTCGCTCGCCGGCACACGCCGCTTGCTTGCCATGGTTCCCCAAAGCGGCGATGTCGTGGCCGTGCCCATGGGAATAGCGTCCCTCGCTGGCGCCAGCCGATCCGGCGCGACCCCGTCCGTCGCAATGGGGACCGCCGAAGACGCCGCCTCCCGCATACTCGCTCTGCGGGAAGGCAGCGCACTCACCTACGCCGCAGTGGGATGCGCGACGGCTCCCGGCCAGCTTTCTCTCGAGGCTGTGAAGCGTGTCTATTTTCTCAATCGCGTTTTTGCCTCTCAGCCGCCCTCGCGCACGGCGAGGCCCAGCGGCGCTTCTGCCCGCGTTGCGGCCCCGTCCGGCGCTCGCCACGCGAAGGCTCGCCACGAAAACAACCGCGAATGGCCACCCCGGCTTGGCCCCACCCGCCGCACTCGCGTTTACGGAGTTATTGGCGATCCCATCGTGCATTCGCTGTCCCCGCTCATGCACAACACCGCCTTTGCGGTGCGCGGCATGGACGCAATTTATCTCCCTTTTCACGTGCGCGACGCCGCGCACCGCAGCCCTCGCGATCTTCGCGACTTCATCGCTGCCGTTAAATCTTTTCGCCTTTCCGGTTTCAGCGTCACCCTTCCGCATAAGCAGCGCATCCTGCACTATCTTGACGAGTGCGAGCCGCTCGCTGCCGCCGTGGGTGCCGTCAACACCGTCGCCGTGCGAGGCGGCAAGCTATCTGGGTACAATACCGATTACGTCGGGGTACTGCGTGCCATCGAAAGCCGCGTGTCCCTCCCGGGCAGCCGCGTGCTCCTCATCGGCGCCGGAGGCGCCGCGCGCGCCGCAGCCTTCGCCCTGTCGCGCAGCGGAGCCGCCGTCGCCATCTGGGCGCGCCGCAAGGCGCAGGCGCGTTCTCTGGCTCGGGCGGTGGACGGCCGGACCATCGAGCGCCGCGCGTTGCGCCGCGAATTTTTCGATGCCATCGTGAATTGCACTCCGGTAGGTATGCATTCGGAGGAGCAAACCGCTGACGCTTTGCCGCTCGAAGCTGCGGAGCTGAATTGCCGCCTGGTGATGGACCTCATTTACCGGCCGCAGAAGACGGCGCTGCTCGATCTCGCCGAGCGCCGTGGTATTGAAACGATTTCGGGTGTGGAGATGTTTGTGGCGCAAGGCGTTGCGCAATGGGAAATTTGGACGGGCCGGCGCGCCCCGCGCGCGGCCATGCGCCGTGCCGTCGTCCGCGCTCTCGCCGCCGAGGAGCGTGCTTCTGCACGCCAGTCCGCGCGCACCTCGCCGCACGAGTCCATGAAAGGCGCCGCGAAAATGTCCGGGCGCAGAGCCGTACACCAGGCGAACACCCCATGATCGAGCCCGATTTCAAAACCTTTTGCGAGCTGGCCCAGCGCGGCAATCTCGTCCCCGTTTACGAGACCTTCACCGCCGATTTGCTCACCCCGGTGGGAGCTTATCTGCGTCTGGCCAAGCGCGCGCGTTACGCCTGTCTGCTGGAAAGCGTCGAGGGCGGCGAGAAAATCGCACGGTACACTTTTCTCGGCGCTCAGCCCGCCGAGGTGTTCCGCTACGTCAATGGCGCCTGCGTGCTCGAAGGCGAAAGCCGCCTCTCCTGGGTGCAGTCGAATCCGCTCGACTTCCTGCGCCACCGCGTCGCCCGTTATAAGCCCGTGCGCCTCCCCGGCCTGCCTCCCCTGGTGGCCGGCGCCATCGGCTACTTCGCCTACGACATGGTGCGCCTGTTCGAGCGCATTCCCGATCGCACCCGCGACGATCTCGCCATGGATGACGCGGTCATGATGTTTTACCTCGGCCTCGTCGTTTTCGATCACGTCCGGCACCGCGTCTGGATCGTGCGCAACGTCTTCACCGATGGCGAAGGCAGCTTGCGCTCCAAATATCAGGCCGCCGTCCGCGAAATCGCCGAGACGCGCCGCCAGCTCGCCGCGCCCCTCGACGACAGCCCCGCGCCCGCACGCCGCGCCCCCTTGCGCGTCACTTCCAATTTTTCCCGGCCGCAATTCCTCGCTGCCGTGCGCAAATCTAAAAAATACATTCGCGCTGGAGACATTTTTCAGGTGGCCCTCAGCCAGCGCTTCTCCGCGCGCACTAGCGCCGATCCGTTCGAGATTTACCGCGCCCTGCGCGTCGTCAATCCCTCGCCGTACATGTATTTTCTCAAGCTCGGCGACACCGCCATCGTCGGCAGTTCGCCCGAGATGCTCCTCAAAGTCCAGGGACGCGAGGCGTTTTACCGTCCCATCGCTGGCACCCGCCCCCGCGGCCGCGACGAGAAAGAAGACGACCGCCTCGCCGCCGAGCTGGCCGCTGATCCCAAGGAGCGCGCCGAACACATTATGCTCGTCGATCTGGGCCGCAACGATCTCGGCCGCGTCTCCGAATACGGCTCGGTCCGCGTCGAGCACCTCGAATTCGTCGAGCGCTATTCCCACGTCATGCACCTGGTTTCGAGCCTTCGCGGCAAGCTGCGTCCCGAAGTCGATTGCTTCGACGCGCTGGCCGCGTGTTTTCCGGGAGGCACGCTTTCGGGCGCGCCCAAAGTACGCGCCATGGAAATCATCGACGAGCTCGAGCCGACGCGCCGCGGCATCTATGCCGGAGCCATTCTTTATCTCGATTTTTCAGGTAATCTGGATTCCTGCATCGCTATTCGCACCATGGTGGTGAAGAATGGAGTAGCCTCCGTGCAGGCCGGCGCGGGACTCGTAGCCGATTCGGTGCCCCAGAACGAATATCAGGAGACCGTGAACAAAGCGCGCGCCCTCATCGCCGCTCTCGAAGTCGCACATCGCGGTGGCGAAGAAAAGCCCACCGCCCGCGCGAACAAAATTCACCGCGCGAAGAAAACGGCGCGGTCTAAGCGTAAGTAAAAGACCCGCGCAAGCGATGTAAATAGGTGAGCCGAATAGATCTAATAAGCAAAGCAACGAGCCGCCTAGACAAGCGAGGAAATCAAGCAACGTTCATAAAGCAGCGGCATGGTTCTCATCGATAAATGATCCTCCTCATCGATAACTACGATTCCTTCACCTACAATCTCGCCCAGTTTCTCGGCCAGCTTGGCGAACAGCTCGAAGTCCGCCGCAACGACCAAATCACGCTCGACGAAATCTCCGGAAAGATCGCCGACAAAAATCCCGCCAAAGCCGTGCGCAATATCGTCATCTCCCCCGGCCCGGGCGTCCCTGAAAAAGCCGGCGTCTGCGTCGAGGTTATCCGCCGCTTTGCCGGCCAAGTTCCCATTCTCGGCGTGTGTCTCGGCCACCAGGCGATTGGTTATGCTTTTGGAGGCCGCGTCATCCGCGCGCCCGAAATCATGCACGGCAAAACCAGCCGCATTCATCACGACGGCAAAACGGTTTTTCGCGAGCTTCCGCAGGATTTCGTCGCCACCCGTTACCATTCGCTTATCGTCGAGCGCGGCTCGCTTCCCCGCGAACTCGAAATCTCCGCCGAAACCGACGGCCTCATCATGGGCGTACGCAATTCCGAGCTGCGCCTCGAAGGCGTGCAATTCCACCCCGAATCCGTCCTCACCGAAGTTGGCATGCAACTCCTCCGCAATTTCCTCAGCCTCTAACGTTGCCGTAAGCGCGCTCGATCAATTTTGGAAGTCGGAAGGCCGGCCCATATCGCTTCGTCTGCCCGTCGTTGGGGTTGGCTCCTACACAATTGGCTCCCTCAGAAATCTTCAATGAAAACCACGGATCGGGTAATTTAAAGCTGCGCAATGGTTTCTTCATGCCCGGCAGTATGCCATTAGGCCACATTAATTCTAGATACCTAAGAACTGCAAAACATGACGAGCGCGTCTAACTTCGCCAGCGCCGCTCGTGAATCAATCGCTTCCGCCGCGCGTCGCGCGCCTTCGCGAAAATCAGGCGCGAACCCGGCAGCCACCAGCGCCGCCGCTGCATTGATGCACACGAAATCGCGCCGCGGTCCTGGCTCGCCTTCGAGCACGCGCCGGATCAGCGCGGCATTCGCTGCAGCGTCCCCGCCGGCCAACGGCTCTCGCGCGGCCCGCGCCACGCCGAAATCTTCCGGCGCAACGCGGTAGCGCTGCACCGAGTGTGGCCGCACGTCCGCCACCTCCGTCTCATCGCTCAGCGAAATTTCATCGATCCCGTCCACCCCGTGCACCACGAACGCGCGCAGCACGTCGAGTTCGGCGAGCGCGTGCCCCAGCTTATCCACCAGCGCCGGCGAAGGGACCCCGATCACCTGCGCGCGCGCCCCCGCGGGATTGGTCAGCGGCCCCAGCAAATTAAACACGGTCCGCCCGCCCACCTCGCGCCGTGCCGCCACTGCGTGACGCATCGCCGTGTGCATCACCGGTGCAAATAAGAATACAATTCCGATCGTCGCGATCGCCTCCGCCGCACGCGTAGGAGTTATATCCAGCTTCACGCCCAGCGCTTCCAGCACGTCCGCAGATCCCGTGCGCGAGCTATACGCCCGGTTGCCATGCTTGGCCACCCGCGCCCCTGCGCCCGCCGCCACAAATGCCGCCGCCGTCGAAACGTTGAACGTGCCGCCGCCATCGCCTCCCGTGCCACACGTATCCACGAGCAAACGGTCAATTCGCGAGCCGTAGGTTCGCGCGGCGTCAACCCCACCATCACCCTGGCGATCGACGCCGCTACTGCCCCCGCTTATCTGCGAAGGCACCGCCGCCGGAAATATCTGCACCGCGTGCCGCCGCATTGCCCGCGCAAATCCCACCAATTCGTCAACTGTCTCACCTTTGTCGCGCAGGGAAATGAGCAGCCGCACGATATCTCCGTGCGCCAGCCTTCCCGCCAGCAACTCCTCCATCGCGGCTTCTGCTTCCTCACGAGTAAGTCCGCGTCCCGCTTCCAATTTTCGTAAGGAGTCGGCAATCATGGGCATTCGAACGGGCCGCCGCGCCTTTTCCCGCCATTCAAACAAGCCCAAACCGGCGCATTCGAATACCTTTTAAGTAAATAGATCTGGCGAAGGGGTACACAATATGTTATCATGCCATCCGCCGTAGCAAACTCTGTCTTGATTCCATGTCCTGTTCAGCTCTCCGCGCTGTAAGTCCGCGCACCATCGCACCCATACCATCATTGCCTGTGCGCTTTGCGCCAAACGTTCCCGCACGCCAAAAATCGCGCAACACCTCCAAGTCCACGCCATCAATCCGAAAAACGAAGCCCCACAACCCATCCCGTGGCCTTGCTCGCATCGCGCCGTTCAGAGTACACTGGCCAACTTTGAACGAACGCGAATTTTATCACCGAGCCTCGCTGCAACGCGCTCGGCACATCTGGGACGGGTGTGGGCTCTACTTGGGGTCATAAAAGGACGGGCGCATGAAAATTCATGAGTATCAGGCCAAGGAAATCTTTCGGCGCTTCGGCGTGCCGACGCCGCGCGGCCAGATGGTCACTTCGCCGGAACAGGCCTTTGAAGTCGCGAAAAATCTGGGCACCCCAGTCGTGGTGGTCAAGGCGCAAATTCATGCCGGCGGCCGCGGCAAGGCAGGCGGCGTGAAGTTGGCGCGTTCCCCGGAGCAGGCGAAGGAACTCGCCGCGAAAATCCTCGGCATGAACCTGGTCACTCCGCAGACCGGCCCCGGCGGCCGCATCGTGCGCCGCGTGCTGGTCGAAGAAGGGCTCGACATCAAGCGCGAACTGTACCTCAGCATGCTCGTCGATCGTGCGCTCGAAGCTCCCATCATCATGGCCAGCACCGCCGGCGGCGTCGAAATCGAAGAAGTCGCGGCTAAAGATCCGAAAGCCATCCTGCGCGAAACCGTTCGTCCCGCCACCGGCCTGCAACCGTATCAAGTTCGCAAGCTGGTGTTCGGCCTGGGCCTGGGCGCGGAGGCTGTGCCGGTGGCCACGACAATTCCTGCAATCTCTCTATCGAGCGATTCAGAAACCGACGCGTCGCTCGCGGAAATCAATCCGCTGATCGTCACCGGCGACGGCAAGCTCGATCGCGCTCGACGCGAAAATGACCTTCGACGATAACGCCCTGTACCGCCACAAGGAGATCGCCGATCTGCGCGACCTGGACGAGGAAGATCCGCTCGAAGTCGAAGCCTCCCGCTTCAAGCTCAATTACATCAAGCTCGACGGCTCGATCGGCTGCATGGTCAATGGCGCCGGCCTGGCCATGGCTACCATGGATATCGTCAAGCTGGCGGGCGGGGCGGCCGCGAATTTTCTCGACGTGGGCGGCGGTGCCTCGGCCGAGCAGGTGAAAAACGCGTTTCGCATCCTGATGAGCGACCCGGAGGTGCGCGGCGTCTTCATCAATATTTTCGGCGGTATTTTGCGCTGCGATGTGCTCGCCAGTGGAGTCGTGGCGGCGGCCCGCGACCTGCAGCTCAAGCTGCCGATAGTGATCCGCATGGAGGGCACCAATGTCGAACAGGGCCAACAGATTCTCCGCGATTCGGGACAAAACTTCACCATCGCGGATGGAATGAAAGATGGCGCCGAGAAAGCCGTGCGCCTCGCGGGAGGTGCGCGGTGAGCGTTCTGATCGACGGAAACACGCGGGTAGTGGTGCAGGGTTTGACGGGGCGCGAGGGTAGCTTTCATGCGCAGCAGATGGTTGCTTATGGCACGCGCGTGGTGGCCGGCGTCACGCCCGGCAAGGGCGGCAGCAAGCACAATGACATTCCGGTATTCGACACCGTGGCCGACGCGGTGCGCGAAACGGGCGCGAACGCTTCGCTGATCTTCGTGCCGCCGCCTTATGCCGCCGATGCCGTGCTCGAATCCATCGACGCGGAGTTGCCGCTGGCCGTGTGCATCACCGAAGGAATTCCCACGCTCGATATGGTGCGCGTCGCCGCCGCTCTGCGCGGCAGCAAAACGCGCCTGATCGGGCCCAATTGCCCCGGCATCATTTCTCCCGGGCAATGCAAGATGGGCATCATGCCCGGCCAGATTCACAAGCCCGGCCATGTGGGCGTGGTCAGCCGCAGCGGAACGCTTACTTACGAGGCGGTGGGCCAGCTCACCAAACTCGATATCGGCCAATCCACTTGCATTGGCATCGGCGGCGACCCCATCATCGGCACCTCGTTCCTCGACGCCATTCGCATGTTCAACGACGATCCCGAAACGTTGGCAATTGTGATGATTGGCGAAATCGGCGGCAACGCCGAGGAGCAAGCGGCATCATTTATCCGTGACAAGGTGCGCAAGCCCGTGGTCGGCTTCATCGCCGGCCAGACCGCGCCTCCCGGCCGCCGCATGGGCCATGCCGGCGCCATCATCAGCGGCGGTTCGGGCACCGCGAAGGAGAAATACGCGGCCATGGCCGCCGCCGGCATCACCTGCGTGCAGAGCCCCGCCGATATTGGCCAAACGCTGGCCGCCGCGATGTCCTAATCCACCTCGAAATGAAAACGCCAATTAAGCCGGCGCGAAACGGAACGATCATAGGAGAATTGCTTGGCCATTGAACGCACACTCGCCATCATCAAGCCGGACGCGGTTGGCCGCGGTCTCGCGGGCGAAATATTGTCCCGCATCCACAAAGCCGGATTCGATATCGCGGCCATCAAATCTTTGCGCCTCACGCAGAGCGAAGCGGGTGGGTTCTACGCCGTGCACAAAGAGCGCAGCTTTTTCAGCGAGCTTACCGAGTTCATGAGCTCGGGAAAAATTATCGTGCTGGTTCTCGAAGCCGAAGATGCCATCGTGCGGTGGCGCGATACGATGGGCGCTACCGATCCCGCTAAAGCCGTTCCCGGCTCGATTCGGGGCGATCTGGGAACCAGCATCGGCAGCAATTGCACGCACGGTTCTGACGCGCCACATACCGCCGCCTTTGAGATCGGATATTTTTTCGCCGGTTACGAATTGCTCTGAAGCGCGCCCGCGGCGCGGCCCGTGTTGCTGGCGAGTATTGTCGAGCGCCTGAAGCGCTAAGCGCGTGAAGGCCGCATGGCCCGCGGCAGTCGGCGTGACCGTTGGCAGCGCGCGTATAATATGAAGATGGACCCGGCGCGCGATCTCGGCAGGTGGCTGATCGTCGGCGGAGTGATTTTGGCCGCAGTGGGAGCACTGCTGCTGTATGGCTCGCGCCTGCCTTTGCGCCTGGGGCGCTTGCCGGGCGATATCGCCATTCAGGGAAGGCGCGGATCATTTTATTTTCCGGTGGTGACGTGCCTGCTCATCAGCGTGGTGCTCACAGTGGTCATGTGGCTGGTGGCGCTGTTTCGTAGATAAAATGTCGTAAATGATATTTCGCAAAAATTCCGCAAATGAAGTCCCGGCAACGATCGCGCCGCAAATCAGGCTTGGCAAAGTGACGGCGCGCAAATGAGCCAATTTTCGCTGCCCCTGAATCCTGCGCTGATGCCGCAGCGCGTCATCTGGTCGGTGAGCGACCTGACCGCGCGCATTCGCGATCTGATGGGGCGCGAATTCACCGACATTTTTGTGGAAGGCGAAGTCTCGAACGCGCATCCCGCGCAGTCGGGCCATCTGTACTTTACGCTGAAGGACGCGCGCGCCCAGGTGCGCTGCGTGTGTTTCCGCAGCCAGTTGGCGCGGCTGAAATTTCGTCCCGAGGACGGGCTGCATGTGACGGTGCGCGGCTCGATCAGCGTTTACGAAATGCGCGGCGAGTATCAGATTTACGTCGAGCATGTGGAGCCGGTGGGGCTGGGCGCGCTGCAACTGGCCTTCGACCAACTGAAAAAACGACTGGAAGCGGAAGGGCTGTTCCTTCCCGAGCGCAAAAAGCCGCTGCCGATGCTGCCGCGGTGCGTGGGGCTGATAACCTCACCCAAGGGTGCGGCGGCGCGCGACGTGGTGTTGATTTTGCGGCGGCGCTTTCCGAACCTGCACCTGATGCTGCTCCCGGTGCACGTGCAGGGCGAGGGCGCGGCGGCTGAAATTGTCGCGGCGATTAAATATTTCAACCGCAAGCAAATCGTGGACGTGGTGATTCTCGCGCGCGGCGGCGGCTCGCTCGAAGACTTGTGGGCGTTCAACGAGGAGATCGTGGCGCGGGCGATTTCCGCGTGCACCATCCCGATTATTTCCGGCGTAGGGCACGAGACCGATTTCACGATTGCGGATTTCGTGGCGGACGTGCGCGCCTCGACGCCGTCGGCCGCGGCCGAACTGGTGGTGAGGTCGCGGCTTGAATTTGATCGCCATCTGGCTGACATACGGCACAAGCTGGCGCGGCAGGTGCGCTATCTGCTGCTGGAATCGCGGCACCGCTTGCGCGAACTGGGAATGGACCGCGCGCTGCGCGAGATCGAAGATCTTTTGCGGCGCAACCGGCAGCACACCGATGAGATCGTCGCGCAGGTTGCCGACGCGCTGCGCTTGCGGCTGGAGCGGCTGCACCGGCGGTTTACCGTGGCGGGCACGCGGTTGACTTCGGTGGATTTACGCGCGCGGCTGCGCGCGCTGGCCAGCCGGCTCGAGCACCGCTCCGCCGGATTGGGCGTGCGCATCGAGCGCGCGCTCGCGGCCAAGCGCCAAAGGGTCGAGCGGCTGCGCGTGCAGCTGGAGGAGCGCAGCCCGCTGCGGGTGCTCGAGCGCGGCTACGCGATTTGCTACAACGCGGCGGGCAACGTGGTGCGCGTGGCGGATGGCGTGGCACTGGGCGATGCGATACGTGTACAGCTGGCACACGGCAAGCTGGGCGCGCGGGTTACGGACAAAGAGAACGGCTAGCCCGATCGGAGGCGGAAGAAAATCCGCACCCTTTTGAAAACGAAAGGGTGCGGCACCCGCAGCGAAGGCGAAGAGCGGCGAGAATGCAGACGGGCTGCGCATGGATTGGAATTGGCGTGGCGCGAGACAGGCTTAACAGCGCAGGCCGGAGTGCCTGCGCAATCACGGTTCGTACTCGCTCGCCCCACTTATTCATCGGAGGAGCTGGCGACTTTGAGGACAGCCAGAAAAGCTTCCTGCGGGATATCGACGCGGCCGACGCGCTTCATGCGGCGTTTGCCCTCTTTTTGTTTTTCGAGCAGTTTGCGTTTGCGGGAGATGTCGCCGCCGTAGCATTTGGCGATCACGTTTTTGCGGATGGCGCTGATGGTTTCGCGGGCGATGACGCGGCTGCCGATGGCGGCTTGCAGCGGCACCTCGAACATTTGCCGGGGAATGAGTTTGCGGAGGCGCGACACTAGTTCGCGGCCACGCTCGTAAGCCTGGTCGCGATGGCAGACCAGGGTCAGCGCATCCACCGGCTCGCCGGCGATGAGCACGTCGAGCTTAACCAGATCGCCTTCGCGATATCCCGCGAGGTGATAATCAAGCGAAGCGTAACCGCGCGACACGCTCTTCAGGCGGTCGTAGAAGTCGAGGACGATCTCGTTGAGCGGCATTTCGTAGGTGAGCATCACGCGTTTGGGCGACAGATACTCGAATCCCTTTTGCTCGCCGCGCTTTTCCTCGCAGAGCTGCAGGATGGCGCCCACCGACTCATCGGCGGTGATGATCATGGCGGTGATGACGGGCTCCTCGATTTTAACGGTCACTCCCGGAGAGGGAAATTTCGTGGGGTTGTCGACCTCGACGACCTGGCCGTCGGTGGTGGTGATGCGATAGCGCACGCTCGGCGCAGTGGTGATCAGGTCGATGCCGAATTCGCGCTCGAGGCGCTCCTGCACGATTTCCATGTGCAACAGGCCGAGGAAGCCGCAGCGAAAACCGAAGCCCAGCGCGACGGAATTTTCGGGCTCGTAAAAAAATGCGGCGTCGTTGAGCTGCAGCTTGCCGAGGGCGTCGCGCAGCGCTTCGTATTCGTGCGATTGGACGGGAAAAAGTCCCGCGAAGACCATGGGCTTGATGGCTTCAAAGCCGGGAAGGGGAGCGGCGGGGCGCGCGGCATCGGTGACAGTGTCGCCCACGCGCGCGTCGGCCACCTGCTTGATGTTGGCAATGATGAAGCCCACGTCGCCCGCGGCCAGCTCGTCGAACACCACGGGCTTGGGTGTAAGCGCGCCCAGGCTCTCCACCTCGAACACCTGGTTATTCGCGCAGAGGCGAATGTGCTGGTGCGGAAACAAGCGGCCCTCCATCACGCGCACGAGGACGACGGCTCCGCGGTAGGGGTCAAACCAGGAATCGAAGATAAGCGCGCGCAACGGGGCGTCGGCGGAGCCCACGGGTGGAGGAACACGCGCAACGATCGCTTCGAGGACTTTTTCAACTCCCAACCCGCTTTTAGCGCTGATGAGCAGAGCGTCGGCTCCCGGAATGGCGAGAACGCTTTCGAGCTGGGCGCGAGCTTCTTCGGGTTGCGCGGCCGGCAAATCGATCTTATTAATTACCGGGATGATAGTGAGATTGTGCTGCGCCGCGAGAAAAGTGTTGGCGACCGTTTGCGCTTCCACACCCTGGCTTGCGTCTACTACCAGCAGGGCGCCCTCGCACGCCGACAAGGCGCGCGACACCTCGTAGGAAAAATCGACGTGGCCGGGCGTGTCGATCAAGTTGAGCTGATATTCGTGGCCGTCATTCGCAAGGTAATGCAGGCGAATGCTCTTGGCCTTGATGGTGATGCCGCGCTCGCGCTCGAGGTCCATCGAATCGAGCACCTGGGCGGTCATTTCGCGCTGGGTGAGCGCGCCAGTAAGCTCGAGTAGGCGATCGGCCAGGGTGGATTTGCCGTGGTCGATATGCGCGATGATGCAAAAGTTGCGAATGTAACGCGGATCCATTGGGTCTGGCGATTCCTACGCGGGGTGGCCGCGGGGCGCAAGATTTGGCGCACGCTGGAGAAGGTGCCAGTGTGCCACAAGTGCAGGCGTGCGGCCAGAAGTCGTAGTGCCCGCGGAGGTGACCATGCTGGGAAATGCAAAGGCGGCAGTGAAGCGTGCCGGAATGGCGGTCGCGGATGGCGTTATGGGGACAGCGGCAGCACAGCGGTTTTGCCGGGGGGATGCGCGGGTATATAGTATTTTCGCCGCGACATGAATGGAAGCGCCAGCGCGCCGTCTTATATCACGGCGGCGCAGGCGGCGTGCTCGCGGAAAGATCCCGAATGGACTGCAAGCCATTTCAAGACGAAAGCCGCTGCGCCACGCATGGCCTTTGACACCAGCAGACAACTCGACCGCGCCAAGCGCTACCTCGAAAAGAACAAGATTGAGGACGCGATCGAGGCCTACCAGGCGGTACTGAACGAAATTCCGGGACATGTGGAATCGCTGCAGGCGCTCGGCGACATTTATTCGCGGCTGGGCCAGCCCGATCGCGCGGGAGCGTTTTACGCACCGGTCTTCGACCGCCTGTTTGAAATGCGGGAAGAACCTAGGGCGCTGGCGCTCTACACACGCGCTTTGAAAGGGTTGCAACAGCCTCCGGAACGCATGAGCCGCTACGCGCTTTTGCTGCAGAAACAAAATCGCGCCGAAGAGGCGATCGAGCAATTGATGCTGGCCTCCGAGCTGTTTCTGGCGCGCGGGAAGGAGGAGCCGGCGCTCGACTGCCTGGAGCGAGTGGCGCAACTCGAGCCGGACGACGCCACGCGGCAGTGCGCGGTGGGCGAACTGGCGGAGCGGGCGGGCAAAACGGCTATGGCGGCTCGCGCATTTTTGCGTGCGGGGCAGTTGTATGACGCGTCTAGTGCGCCGGGGGACGCGGAGGTGGCGCTCGAATTACTCGAGCGCGCGTACCGCATCGCGCCCCACGACCGCGGCCCGGCCTTGCTGTACGCGCAGGCCCAGCTGCGCCGGGGCGAGGCAGCGGCCGCGGTGCAAACGCTCGAGCCCTTCACCTCGAGCGAACTTGATGCCGCCACGCTGGCCACGCTGGGCGAGGCGCTGATGCAGACGGGGGCGCTCGACCGCGCGCGCGGAATATTGGAGCGGCTGCCGCCTGAACAGGCGGGGACGTCGGTAAAGCTTTTCGACTTGGCGGGACGCTATTTGAGCGCCGGGAACGAAGCCGGGGCCGTGGCGCTGCTCGGGCGGATGCAAAAAGATATGGTCGCCGCCCGGCACGAAAGCGAGTTTGCGGCACAGCTGGACGCGCTGGTGGAGGAGCACCGCGGATCGATGCTGCTGGTGGAATTTTGGGCGGCGGCTTATGCGGCGCTGAACCGCGAGGTAAAATATTTCGACGCACTGGTGCTGCTGTTCGACATGTACCTGGAGGCGGGAAACGTTTTAGGCGCCGGCGAGGCGCTGGAAAAGCTGGTGGATATCGATGCGTACGATTCGCGCCACCAGCAGCGTCTGGACCGCCTGAAAGGCCGGGCGGACACGGCATTTCTCGGGCGCATCCGGACGCGACTATCGCAACTGGCTACCAATACCTCCGAGGGTATGAACGCAGTTGCGGCGAAATCGGCGGCTGATGGGACGCCGGCCGAGGAGCAAAACCGCAAGCAGCAGACGCTCGAGGATCTGATCGTGCAGGCTGAAATTTTCATGCAGTACTCGCTGCAGGCCAAGGTGGTGGAGCGGCTGGAAAAAATTGCCGAGCTGTTTCCGCACGAGGAAGAGCGCAACGAGCGGCTGCGTAACCTCTGTCGTATGGCTAATTGGCGGCCCGCTTCCTCGGGCGGCCAGGGAGGTGAAGTAAGAATTGCGGGTGAGGCGCGTGGCGCGGGGAACAGTGCTCCGGCGAATATCTTCAAAGGGGCGGTCAACTCCGATTCCGACAATTTCCATGTTAAGTCGGGCCCGGCCCGCGGGAATGCGGCGGTTGAATCTGTCGATACCATGCGGGATCTGGCGCGCATAGCGGAGTTAAGCCAGTCGTTATTTCGGCTGACGTCGCCGCGGAGCATTCTTTCCACCTCCGCCAATGAAATGGGTAGTTACCTGCGGGCGGCTCGATGCCTAGCGGTTATCGGGGCTCCGGACGGCGCGCCGGAAATGGTTTCTGAGTTTTGTGCGCCCGACGTCGAGCCCGTGCCGCGAGAGGTGCTGGCGCGGCTGCTGGCGCAATTGGATAGCGCGGCGCCGGACCCCATGGGTGGACTGATGCTCGATGCCGCGGCCGCACCGTTGCTGCATGAAATGGGCCTCCAGACAGTGCTGGCGGTGACGCTTTCCGACCCGGAAACCCAGACGCCGGCCGGCATGGTGATCGCGGGTCACGCGGAGCCGCATACCTGGCGGCTGGGAGAGACGTACTTTCTCCAAAGCATCGGCGATCAGATGCTGCTCAGCATCAGCCACACGCGATTACGTGCCAGAGCGCGCACTTTAGGGAGCGCGGATGAGAAAACGGGACTGCTTGCGCGCAGCGCCTACCAAGATTGCCTGCTGCGTGAAATGCAGCGTGCCAAAGGACAAGTTACGCCGCTGTCGCTGGTCCTGGTGCAGTTTGACGGAGGCCCAGAGCTGTTAAGGAAGCATGGAGAAGCGCAACTGGAGGGCCTGCTGCAACAACTGGCGCGGGTGCTAAGTGCTACCATCCGCCAGACCGACATCGCAGTGAAGTACACGTCGTGGGGAATTGCCGTGGTTCTGCCGGATACGCCCTTGGCAGGGGCGCAACTGCTGGCGGAAAAGCTACGCAAAGCGGGAGCACAAGTGCAGCCGCAGTGGGGAGGCGAGCACCTTACGGTAAGCGCGAGCGTCGTGGAAGCGGTGGGACGGGTTGATTATGACAGCGAGGACATCGTGACCGAGCTGATCAATCGCGCGGAAGCGGGACTAGCGGAAACGATCCAGCGCGGAGGCGACGCGACCGTGGCGCCGGTGATCGTGGCGCGCTGACGTCTGTCCAACTTGGCTTACCGGAGACCATGTGAGCCCGAAAGACAGATTGTTTGAAGGGAGCGGGATGGCTTACGAGAACCTGTTGTATGAGCATAAAGATCGCATCGGAACGATTACTCTGAACCGTCCCGAACGCCTGAACGCGTTGAACGTACGCACGATTCAGGAACTCGCAATTGTGCTATCGGAAGCGGCAGAGGACCAGGGCGTGCGCGTGCTGATCTTGACGGGAGCAGGCGAGAAGGCCTTCGTGGCGGGTGCGGATATCCATGAGTTGGCACAAATGACGCCGGTGAGCGGAAGGGAAACCGCGCTGCGCGGCCAGGCGGTATTTCATAAGCTTGAAACATTGGGGAAGCCGAGCATCGCGGCTATCAACGGATTTGCGCTGGGCGGAGGGTGCGAACTGGCGCTGGCTTGTTCGATTCGCCTGGCTAGCCGCACCGCGAAGCTGGGGCAACCCGAGGTGAAACTGGGGATTATTCCCGGGTATGGGGGGACGCAGCGCCTGGCCAGGCTGTGCGGAAAGGGCGTGGCGTACGAACTGTGTCTAATGGGGGAGATGATTTCGGCGGAGGAGGCGCAGCGCATTGGCTTGGTGAATCACGTGTACGAGCCGGCGGAACTCCTTCCGGCAGCGGAAGCGATGGCGAAAAAGATTGCCGCGAATGGGCGGTTCGCCGTAGGGCTGGCCATGGAAGCGATCGCGCGCGGCGCGGAGATGCCCCAGGAGGAAGGAATGGCGTTTGAGGCGGCGCTATTTGGCACGTGCTGCGCCACGCCGGAGATGCGTGAAGGCACGCGCGCGTTTCTAGAAAAGCGCGCACCGCGATTCGGCGACGCGGACATCCCGTCGGGAAATGCAGACCGGCAGCGATGAGCGAAAATTTCAAGCCCAACCAGATTCGCGGCGGGCACGACGGCGCCGGCATACGCATTGGCCTGGTGGTGAGCCGATTCAATAGCTTCATCACCGCGCGGTTGCTGAGCGGCGCGCTGGAGGCGCTGGAGCAAGGCGGCGCCTCGAGCGAGCAAATTGACGTAGTGCACGTCCCGGGATCGTTTGAAATTTCGGTGACCGCGAAGAAGGTGGCCGGTGGCGGGCAATATGATGCGCTGATCGCCATCGGCTGTATCTTGCGCGGCGAGACGAAACATTTCGATTTCCTGGCTACCGAAGTGTCGCGCGGGATTCAACTGGCGCAGATGGATACGGGAGTACCGATTATTTTTTGCGTGCTGACCTGCGATACGCTCGAGCAGGCCATCGACCGAGCGGGGCTCAAAAGCGGCAACAAAGGGTACGAAGCCGGGCTTGCGGCGCTGGAAATGGCGCAGCTTTCGCGGCGGCTGAACGGTCCGGCGCCGGCCAGGGTACCAGCGCGGAAACGCCGGTAGATGACGGCACGGCACAAGTCGCGCGAGTACGCGCTGCAAATGCTTTTTCAGTGGGAAATCGGCAGGCAGCAGCCCAGCCGCATCGAAGAGGGATTTTGGACCGTGGTGCGCGCGGAGAAAACCATACGGGCATTTGCGAACGAGCTATTTGAAGGCGCGGCCTCGGGAGCCGCAGAGCTCGATGCATTGGTGGGCGCGCACGCCGACAACTGGCGGCTCGAGCGGATGTCGGTGATCGACCGCGCCATCCTGCGGCTGGCGGTATTTGAGCTGCGCGCGGCAAAAACTCCTCCTAAGGTAGTCGTCAATGAGGCGGTGGAGCTGGCCAAGAAGTTTTCCTCGGCGGAGGCAGCGCCATTCGTGAATGGCGTTCTGGACTCCGTGCTGCACGCGGTACAGAAAAAAGAAAAAGAATAGGAGAGGTTAGATTTCGAGGAAGCCCTCGAGCACCGTGACGGCGCTGCCACTCACGAGCGGCACTAATTTGCCGCGTTCGGAAAGCACCTCGACCTGGATGCGGCAGGGGCGGCCCATCTCGATCCCTTGATGGATCTCGAGGCGGGTAGCCGGGGCCAAGCGTTCGTGGCGCACCAGGTAGGCGCCCAGCGAGCCGGCTGCGGAGCCGGTGCCGGCGTCCTCGGCGACCGCCCAGGGGAGCATCCCACGGGCAAAAACGGTGTTGCGCGCGCCAAGCGCGAAGCAGTAGACCATGGTCGCGGACCTATCCACAGCGTGCCGCAAGTGCGCGCGGATCGCTTTCAA
Organism: uncultured Acidobacteriota bacterium; assembly: GCA_963719845.1. Lineage (GTDB taxonomy): Bacteria > Acidobacteriota > Terriglobia > Acidiferrales > UBA7541 > Palsa-189. The sequence continues at coordinate 74,074 of CAVRDM010000019.1, forward strand.
TGCGTGCCAGCAGGGCCTTGCGGCGGAGCGGCACGAGCAGGTTGAAAACGCCGGTGGAGACGAATTCGACGGGCAGGCCGGATTTGCCGCCGCAGTCGAGGTCTCCTACGGCAAGACCGAGGGCGTGGGCCAGCGCCGCGCAATCGAGATTGCGGCTGTTCGCACTGCGAAATTGCGCGGGCTTCTGCGTCATGGTGATACGCGAAGGCCGGCCATTGTGAAAGGCAATCTCCACCGGCAGAATGCCGGCGCCGGTTTGCTGCCAGATGTGGACGCTGCCGTTCTGGGCGGGAACGACGCCTAGCTGGGCAAGCAAAAACCAAGTGCCGATGACCGGATGGCCCGCCAGTGGCAGTTCCGACGTGGTGGTGAAAATGCGCAAACGCGCAAGCGCCCGCGTGCCGGTAGGCTTTTGCACGAAGACAGTCTCAGGCAGATTCATCTCGCGGGCGATGGCCTGCATCTGCCGGGTCGACAGGCCGTCGCCATCGGTGAAAACCGCCAGGGGATTGCCGGCCAGCGGAGTTTGGGTGAAGACGTCGAGCTGATAAAAGTGGAGCTTCATCCGGTGAGTATCCGATCGCTGTATGAAGTCGGCATGGGAATCAAAGGTTTTGGACCAGGGACACCACATGCTGCAAAACTTTTTGCGTCGTTTGCGGATGCGCGGTTTCCGAGTAGATGCGCAACATGTGCTCGGTGCCCGAGGCGCGGACCATTACCCAGTTCGTATGGGCGCCGTCGCCGATGTAAAGCTTGATTCCGTCGAGGTCTTCGCGGCGGCTGATCGGCCGGTCCATCAGGCGTGTGAGGCTGGGCGCGCTGAAATATTCGAGGGCGCGCTCCTTCTGTCCGGGACGCAACTCCAGATCGACGCGGCCGTAATGGTGTTCGCCGAATTCGGCGTGTAATTGCGCCACCAGCTCGCCAAGCGATTTGCGGTGCCAGGCCATGACTTCCGCGAGGAGTAGTGCGACCACGGTGGCATCGCGCTCGGGCAGGTAAAGCTTGGTGCCAATGCCTCCGGATTCCTCTCCGCCCAGCAGGATGTCACGCTCGAGCATCAATTCGCAGATATATTTGAATCCTACCGGCGTTTCGTGGACGCGGCGGCCGAACCGTGCCGCAATCTTGTCGAGGAGCTTGGTGGTGGAAAAAGTTTTGGCGAGGTCGCCGGGCAGGTGTCGGGTTCCGGCCAAATGCCAGAAGAGGATGGAAAAAACCTGGTGGGGCGTGATGAACGTGCCGTCGCGGTCCATGGCGCCGATGCGGTCGCCATCACCATCGGCGGCAAAACCCGCGTCGTAATTTCCGGCGCGGACGGCGTCGCGAAGCGCGGCGACGTGGGGCTCGATGGGCTCCGGATTCACTCCGCCAAATAAGGGATCGCGGGTGCCGCGTATTTCGTCGCAGGCGACACCGTGCCGGCGCATCACCGCGAGGAGCAATCCGCGCGCCGAACCGTGCATGGGATCGACAACGAAGCGCAGTTTTGCGCCGCGCAGCTTTTCCCAATCCACGAGCTTTTCAATCGTGTCGAGGTAAGGCGCGAGCACGTCGAGCGAATGAATCTGTTCATGGCGCACGGGAAGAGCGGGCACGCCGGGCGCGCGCCCATTTTCATGATTTTTGTTTTCATGATGGGCGCCGTTGCCAATGGCGGCAAGCTCTTGTTCGATTTGCGCCACGGTCGAGGGCAATGCGGAGCTGCCGTAGCTAGCTTTGAACTTAATGCCATTCCAGCGCGGAGGATTATGGCTGGCGGTGATCATCAGGCCGCCGGCGGCGCCGCGCTGTCGCACCAGAAGAGAAAGCGCCGGAGAAGGGCACGGCGCAGCCGCGAGCCATACCGGGGTGCCGGTCATGGCGATGGTTTCGGCGGCGGCACGTGCGAAGCCCTCCGCGCCGAAACGATTATCGAAGCCCACCAGAAGACCTTGCGCGGGCTGCTCGGCGCGTACGACATAACGGGCGATGGCGTAGGCCACCTTGCGCACGTTTGCGAAGGTGAAATCGTCCGCGATGATGCCCCGCCATCCATCGGTACCAAATTTTATGGGCGTCACGAAAGTGAAGTATATGCGAAAAGCGCGGCGTTGTTGGCGGTTTTCGCAGCGGGCAGTTTCCTCCGGAGTTTCCGCCAGGGGGCGCGGGCCACTGGTTACGCGGGGACGGGAACGAAATCACAGGAGTTTGCGCCGGGCATGGGCTTCCAGCCACTTCACAATTTTCCCGACCTCCTGAGCGCGTTCGCGCGAGCAGATCAACAGCGCGTCGGGAGTATCGACGACCACGAAATTGTTCACGCCCACGGCGGCGACGAATTTCCTAGGGCTCCAAAAAAGATTGCCGGAAGAATCCAGGGCGTACAGGGGACCGGCGGAGACGTTGCTGCCGGCGGATTTTAGGAGCAATTCGTAGACCGATTCCCACGAGCCAATGTCGCTCCAGCCGACCTCTGCAGGAAGAACGAAAGCTTTTTTGTCACGCGAGGCGGGTTCCAGCACAGCGTAATCGACAGAAATGTTTTCGAGTTGCGGGTAGGTGCGGCGCAGAGCGGCAGCGTAGCGGTGCGTGCCGATGGTTTCCGCCAGACGCAGCAGCGACGCGTGGGTTTTTGGGAGGTGGATGGCCAGGCTTTTAAGGTAGGTGGATACGCGCCAGAAAAACATGCCGGCATTCCAAAAGTAGCGCTTCGAAACGAGATACCGCCGCGCTTTTTCAAGCGAGGGTTTCTCGGTGAAACGCTTTACGGGGTATACGGGCTGTCCTGCCACGCGGGCGGCGCGGCCCTCGAACTCTATGTAACCGTATCCGGTCTCGGGCCGTGTGGGGGATACCCCCAGGACCACCAGGGCGTCAGGCTGCGCCGCGACCTGCAGCGCCGCGCGGACGATTTTACGGTAGCGGGCGGGGCGGGCGACAAAGTGATCGGCCGGCACCACGACCATCAGCGCGTCGTTTCTTAAGTCATCTTTTACGGCATCTAGTACCGCATCGGGGGTTTCCGGCGCGTGTGTTAACGCGCCAGTTTTCGGCTGATTTCGGACGCGCTGGCGCAAGATGTGCGCGGCGGCGAGCCCGATGGCGGCCGCGGTGTTGCGGCCTACCGGCTCGGCAAGAATTTGCGAAGCGGGCACGCGCGGCAATTGGCGGCGCACCGAAGCTGCCTGCTCGGTATTCGTGACCACCCATACATGCGAGGGCGGTATCAGGGGCACGAGACGATCGAATGTCTGTTCGAGCATCGTTTGGCGGCCGACGATGTTGAGCAATTGTTTAGGAGTGCGCGTCCGGCTTCGCGGCCAGAAACGCGTGCCGCGCCCGCCGGCTAGAATGACGACGTAGGTCTCGGCCTCGACGCCGCTCACGGATGCACCAGACGAGCACGCGATAGTTCGTCCAGACCCTGCCCGGCAAGTTCTCGCTCGAATTCGCGCAGGTCGGGGACATAGGTGCGCAGCAGAGTCGTGCGGAAGTCTGGCGTGAATTGATACGCGCCCAGGCCGGCGGGCATAAACCAGCATTCGCCGGCTCGGTAAGCCGAGAATTCAGAATCCGATTCGATGCGGCCGTGACCCTCGAGAATGATGAGCAGCTCAAATCGCTCGCGAGAGGTAAGCGCTGCGACGGGTTCAGAGAATTGCCAGCGCTCCGTAGCGAAGTAACGGCACGCGGCTAGATACGTTCGTTGCAGCGGCCCGCATTGGACCTGGACGGGTTGCACACGCTGTCCCAGGCTCTTGGCGGTATCGCCAAATCTTATGACTTCCAGCGCCTTACGGATGTGCAGAGGGCGAGGCGCGCCGTCCGGACCGGTGCGGTTGTAATCGAATATTCTATAGGTGATGTCGGAATGCTGCTGGACCTCGCACAACACCATGCCGGGTCCGATGGTGTGGGGAGCGCCGGCAGGTACGAAGAAGGCGTCTTCCGCATGCACACCCAGCCACTGCAGGCACTTCTCCGCAGTGCGCTCTTTGATGGCCCGCTCGAAGCTTCCCGGAGTTACACCAGGTTTGAAGCCCAGGCGGAGCCCGGCCCCCTCGCGCGCGCTGACCGCGTACCACATTTCCGTCTTACCGACGCCACCGGCAGCGGCCTCATGCACTCGCGCGTAATCATCGTCGGGATGGACCTGCACGGAGAGATTGTCTTCCGGAAAGATGAACTTTACGAGAATAGGGATACGTGGAAGGCCTAGCATGCTGGGGCCCGTCCACTGCGCCGGCAGCGAGGTCCAGGCTTCGCCGAGCGAGCGGCCAGCGAGCGGGCCGGTATCGAAGATGCAGCTATCGCCGCTCAGCCAAACTTCACCGATCGGCTCTTCGCCGAGTTCTGCCAGGCCGGACGCTGAGGAGTGTGCGGGTATCGGAAACAGGGGAGCCAGGTTCCGAGATCCCCAAATGCGCGGCACGAAGATGGGCGCCAGGCGGGCGGGAGCGAGCGTCATTGGGCCGTGGCCGCAGATGCAAAGAAGTGCTCAAGTCTCCGCAGACCCTCTTCGATCCGCTCAATGGAAGTGGCGTAAGAGAAACGCAGAAACCCTGGAGCGCCGAAGGCCTCACCGGGAACTACGACGACGTGCTCACGCTCCATCAAATGGTGAGCCAGCGCGGTGGCGTCTCCCGAGCCGTTTACCAACCTCGCCGAGACATCCGGAAAGGCGTAGAACGCCCCGGCGGGCTCCGAGCAAGTGACGCCGGAGATGGAGTTGAGGCCTGCCAGGATGCGGGCGCGGCGCCGCGAGTATTCGGCGAGCATTATTGGGACGGAGTCCATCGGACCTGTCATTGCCGCGAGGCCGGCATATTGCGCGATCGAATTGGGGTTCGAGGTGGATTGGCTCTGAATCTTAATCATGGCGTCGATCAGGGGCTTGGGAGCGAGGGCGTAGCCCAGGCGCCAGCCGGTCATGGCAAATGTTTTCGAAAACGAGCCGATGACTATGACGTTGGGCTTCGAGTCGGCCAGGCTGGCGATGGAATAGGGCCGCGCGGCGCCGTAGGTGAAGTGCGAGTAGCACTCATCGGTCATGAGCCAGAGGCCCCGGCGGCGGCAGAGTTCGTAAATGCGTGCGAACTCATCGGGCGGGATTACGGCGCCGGTGGGATTATTCGGAGAATTAACGATCACCATGCGCGAGCGTGAGGTAATGGCGGCCTCCAGTTGCTCAGCGCGCAGGCAAAATCCGTCGTCTGAGTCGGTGGGCACAAAGACAACTTCACCGCCGCAAAGGCGAACGATGTCCGGAAAGCTGACCCAATAGGGGTTGGGGATCAAGACCTCGTCACCCTCTTCGATCAACGCGGAGACCGCATTATAAATGGCGTGTTTGCCGCCGACGGTGATGATGCATTCGGAGAAATCGTAGCGGGTGCCAAACTCCCTGGAGTGCCAGGCGCAGACGGCCTCACGCAAAATCTCGATCCCGGCCGTAGGGGTGTACTTGGTACGATTAGCTGCGAGCGCGTCAATAGCGGCGTTTTTTATGTGCTGGGGAGTGGGGAAGTCCGGCTCGCCGGGGCCGAAGTCGGCAAGGTCCAGGCCGCGGGCTTTCATGCGCTCGGCTTCCATCAGGATGGCGGCGGTTGGTGAAACCGAGATGCGATTAACACGACTGGCGAGTCGCAAGGCCTCATCTTCCTTTTGGTCGTGACCTTTAACGTGACTTTGGCGCGCAGGCGCTGCTCGACCGATGGCGGCACCAGACCGGTGACGGGTCCGCCGAGCTGCGCAATTTCACGCACCAGACGCGAGCTCAAATAACTGTAGGCTTCGCCCGGCAGCATGAAGACGGTTTCGATCTGGGGTTCGAGTTTACGATTCATCATGGCCATCTGCAGCTCGAATTCGTAGTCGGAAACCGCTCGAATACCACGCAAAAGAATGTGCGCGCCCAATCTGCGCGCGTAGTCCACCAGTAGTCCGTCGAACGCATCCACTTCCACGTTGGGGAACGCGCGCGTAGCCTCCTGCATCATTTCGACGCGCTCCGATAACGTGAAAAGCGGGTTTTTTTCGGTGTTGCGAAGCACCGCGACGACCAAGCGGGTGAAGATTTTCGTACCCCGCTCGATCAAGTCGAGATGGCCGTTGGTCACCGGGTCGAACGAGCCCGGGTAAATGGCGGTCACATCTTCCATTCGTGGTCGAGACCCCCGACATTCTAACGCAGAGATGGAGTTTAGCACGGCGAGAAATTCGTCTATGGCGCCATTGGGGGGAGCTTCCGTGGGAATGGGAGGACCTTGCGGCGTCTATGATACCCAGGTGGCGGGGTCTAGAGTGGCTTAACAGCAAAAGGATCGTTCGGCCAACGTGGCTGCCATTCGACCCCCAATAAGTGCATCCGGGCGCGGCCAGGTTGCAACTACGACCAAAGCAGTCGTATTTTAAGTGGCACCTTTCAAGCAACATCACTGCTTAAAAGGTTGAAGGTTGGTTGAAACGGGCAGGCTTGACGCCAAGCGGCTTCCGCAGTAACATCTAAATGCGACTAATTCGGTCGTATATACGCTATGCTCAAGCTCTCGAAAAAGGCCGATTACGGGTTAATTGCGGTGAAGCACCTGGCAGTGAATGGGATTGCGGAAGCCTGCAGCGCATCGGAAATCGCGGCCGCCTGCGGGATGTCCGTGGCGCTGATGGCCAAGGTGCTACAGAAGCTGGCCAAGGCGGGATTGATTGTGTCGCGGCACGGGTCGGGCGGCGGGTATCAACTGGCGCGGCACCCGAAAGAGATCAGCGCCTTCGAAGTGATCAGTGCGATCGATGGGCCGCTGGCGATCACGTCCTGCGTCACCAGCCACGGGGAATGCGGGCAGGCTCCGACCTGCTCGGTGCGGGAGCCGCTTGCGCCGCGTAAATGACAGTATTTTGCAGATTTTGAAAGCTGTGACGATTTCGCAGATGAGCGACGATTCGGCAAAACACGTCCTCGTCGATTTATCGCACTAGTGACATTAGGAGGGCCAGAATGGCCATTAAGCTGCCGATTTACATGGACAATCACGCGACCACGCCCGTGGACCCGCGGGTGGTGGACGCGATGCTGCCGTACTTTCAATGAGAAGTTCGGCAATTCCGCCAGCCGAAATCACGCCTTTGGCTGGGCGGCTGAGGAGGCGGTGGAGAACGCGCGTGCGCAGATCGCCCGGCTGATCAACGCTACGCCGAAAGAGATCATCTTCACCAGCGGCGCCACGGAATCGAACAACCTGGCGATCAAGGGCGTTGCGGAGATGTACCGCGAAAAGGGCAATCACATCATTACGCAGGTGACCGAGCACAAGGCCGTGCTGGACACTTGTAAGCGCCTGGAAAAATACGGCTACGAAGTCACCTATTTGCCGGTGGCCAAGGACGGGCGCATGGACCTCGACGATCTTCGCCGCGCGATCACTCCGAAGACGATCCTGATCACCATCATGTATGCCAATAACGAAATCGGCGTCGATTCAGCCGATCGCTGAGATTGGCAAAATCGCCAAGGAAAAGGGCGTTTTCTTCCACAGCGATGCGGTGCAGGCCTGCCGGCAAGATTCCCGTGGACGTGCAGAAGGACGGCATCGATCTGCTGTCGCTTTCGGCGCACAAGACTGTACGGGCCGAAGGGCGTGCGGCGCGCTGTACGTGCGCCGGCGCAATCCGCGCGTGCAACTGGCGTCGATTATCGACGGCGGCGGGCACGAGCGCGGCATGCGCTCGGGCACGCTGAACGTTCCGGGAATCGTGGGGTTCGGCAAGGCGGCAGAGCTTTGCCAGAACGAAATGCCCGAGGAAAGCAAGAGGTTGCTGCGCGCTGCGCGACCGCCTGAAGGACGGAATTTTCGCCGAAGCTGGACGAGGTATACATCAACGGCTCGATGATCCACCGCCTGCCGCACAACTTGAACATCAGCTTCGCCTTCGTCGAGGGCGAGTCGCTGCTGATGGGGATCAACGACGTGGCGGTTTCCAGCGGGTCGGCCTGTACCTCGGCAACGCTCGAACCCAGCTACGTGCTGAAGGCGTTGGGCGTGGGCGAGGACTTGGCGCATACCTCGATCCGCTTTGGGCTGGGACGCTTCAATACGCAGGAAGAAGTGGACTACGTTACCGGGCGGGTGGTGGAGGTGGTCACACGCCTGCGCGAACTGTCGCCGCTGTACGAAATGGCCAAGGAAGGCATGGACTTGAGCAAGATGAATTGGAAGACGGCGTAGCAGTCTAATTACGGATTAAAGTTCAATTCGAGATTCGAATCGCGATTATAAGCGAGGAGGAACAGATGGCGTATTCAGATAAAGTCGTGGAGCACTATAACCATCCCCGCAACGTCGGCAGCCTGCCCAAGGAGGACCCGAACGTCGGCACCGGATTGGTGGGCGCGCCGGAATGCGGAGACGTGATGAAGCTGCAGATGCGCATCAATCCGGAGACGCAAGTCATCGAAGAAGCCAAGTTCAAGACCTTTGGCTGCGGGTCGGCGATTGCCAGCTCATCGCTGGCCACCGAGTGGGTAAAGGGCAAGACCGTCGAGGAAGCGCTGTCGATCAAGAATACCGACATCGTACGGGAGCTGAGCCTGCCGCCGGTGAAGATTCATTGCTCGGTGCTGGCCGAGGACGCCATCAAGGCGGCGATCGGCGATTGGAAGAAGAAGCACGGCGCGGAAGTAGAGGAAGCCGACACCCCGCGGGCGCACGACTAAGTCGGGCAGCAAGGTTGAACCGGACGGCACGGGGATTTTGCGCGGCGGTTCGACCTGGAGGCCGAGGCCATGATTCACGTTACCGAAAAGGCGGCGAAGAAAATTCAGGAACTGCTCGTCAAGGAAGGCGTTGCCGGGCGCCGGGGGACTGCGCGTGGGCGTACAGGGCGGAGGCTGCTCCGGATTGTCGTATGCCATGAGACTGGACACGCAGGCGCGCGACCGTGACAAAGTATTCGAGGAAAACGGGGCGCGGCGTTTTCGTGGACCCAAGAGCTACCTGTATCTGCACAACACGACGCTCGATTACGAGCAGACGTTGATGCGCGAGGGTTTTATTTTCCAGAATCCGCAGGCTAGCCGCAGTTGTGGCTGCGGCAGCTCGTTTACCGCGTAGCTGGACGCGGAAGGCCGCCCGTAAACAGCGGCCGAGACGCGCGCCGGCCGCGCCCCCTGCATCGCCAAAGGTTTAACGGGGTTTGACAGGGCGTTCCTCTCCAAACAAATACAGACTGGGAGCGGCAATTCGTGAACAGCGAAGGAATATCGGCCGCAAAAATCGCCGACAGCGTCATATGTTGGAGTTGCGGCGCGCCTTCCGGTAGCGGGCATTTCTGCGCGGCTTGCGGAAAGATCCAGCCGCTCGCGCGAGGAGCGGATTATTTCGCGTTCCTGGGCCTGCCCCGCAAATTAACTATCGATCCGGAAGAGCTCGAGCGGCGCTTTCACCAACTGAGCTGGAAACTGCATCCCGACAATTTCACGCGAGCGAGTGAGGGCGAGCGGGAAATGGCGCTGGCGCGTTCGTCGCAACTGAATGATGCGTTTCGCGCGCTGCGCGATCCGGTTAGCCGCGTGGAGTATCTGCTGTCGAGCGCGGGGATGCGCCGGGAACGGCAGCAGAAACAGCAGGCGCCGCCGGAGTTGCTGGAAGAGGTTTTTGAATTGAACGAGTCGCTGGATGAACTGCGCGTAGGCGTGCCAGCGGGCGGAGACCGCCGTGGTGCGCCGCAAACTTGAAGCGGCGCGCTGGAATTTCGAGGACAGGCTGGGCCAGGTGGACGGCGAACTTGAGCGCTTGTTTGTTGATTGGGACAAGAGTGTGGCGGGCGGTGGCGAGACGCCCGGCGCCGGCGACGAGCAGAAAAGACTCATGGAACGCATGAACGAGACGCTCAATCGCCGCTCCTACATTCGCAATCTGGTGGCGAGCGTGCAAAAGGAATTAGAGGAGGCCTGAGGGCGGCATGGGACGGACGGTGGGGATTGATCTCGGCACTACTTACAGCCTGATCGCATATCTCGATCAGGCCGCGGGACGCCCGGGGTGTATTCCGGGGCCGTTGGGCGATACGCTGTGTCCCTCCGTTGTGAGCGTAGACGCCGACGGCAGCATCGTGGTCGGCGAAGCCGCGCGCAGCCGCTTGCTGACGCAGCCGGCGAGGACCATCTATTCCGTGAAGCGGCTGATGGGACGCGGCGTAGCGGACGTGCAGAGCGAACTCAAGATTTTTCCGTTTCGCATCGACGCAGGAAGCCAAAACGTGATTCGAGTGCGGCTGGGCGAGCGAGTTTTTACGCCGCCGGAAATTTCGTCATTCATCCTCAAGGAACTCAAGAGCTGGGCCGAGCGCTTCTTCCACGAAAGCGTGGATCGCGCGGTGATCACAGTGCCGGCGTATTTTAACGACGCGCAGCGGCAGGCGACCAAGGATGCGGGACGTCTCGCAGGTCTTGAAGTTCTGCGATTGGTGAATGAACCGACCGCGGCGGCGCTGGCTTATGGATTGCACGAACAGCGGCGCGGCCGCGTAGCCGTTTACGATTTGGGCGGCGGCACCTTCGACATTTCGATCCTCAAGCTGATCTCCACGGGCGAAGGCGACATCTACCAGGTGCTCTCGACCAATGGAGACACCCACCTCGGCGGCGACGATCTCGACAATCAGTTATTGGCTGTGGCGCGCAACGAGATTCGCATCCGGCACGGCCTCGATCTCGAGCAACATCCGGAAACTGTGCAAGAGTTGCGCAAGGCGCTGATTGGCGCCAAACACGAGCTGTCGTTTGCGGAGCGTGCCGACGGTGATGGTGCCGCTGCCCGACGGGAGCACGTACGTGCGCGAATTTTCGCGCGCGGAGTTCGAGGGAATGGTGCAGCCCATTCTCGATCGCACCATGGGTCCGGTGCAGATGGCGCTTGCGGACGCGGGCCTGAAGGTCGTGGATATAGACGAAGTGGTGCTCGTGGGCGGGTCCACGCGCGTGCCGCTGGTGCGGCGCATGGTCGAGCAGTTCTTCGGGCGCCGTCCGCATGCCGAGCTCAATCCCGACGAAGTGGTGGCGCTCGGAGCGGCGATCCAGGCGAACATCTTGGAAAGCGGCGTGACGAACATGCTGCTGCTGGACGTGACGCCGCTGTCGCTGGGCATCGAAACCATGGGCGGAGTGGTGGCCAAGATCATTCCGCGGAATTCGACCATTCCGGCGAGCGCGCAGGAGATGTTTACCACGGGAGTCGACAACCAGACGGGCATCGACATTCACGTGTTGCAGGGTGAGCGTGAACTCGCGGCAGACTGCCGGTCTCTCGCGCGTTTTCAATTGCGCGTTCCCCCCGGTCCTGCGGGCCTCGCGCGCGTCGAGGTGAAGTTTCTGATTGACGCGAACGGAATCCTGCAAGTTTCCGCGCGCGATTTGAAGACCGGCCAGGAGCAGTCGATGGAAGTGCAGCCCAGCTACGGGCTGACGGACGCGGAAATCGAGCACATGCTCGAGGAGTCGATTGAGAACGCCGAACGGGACTTTAACGTGAGGCAGGTGATTGAAGCTCGCGTGGAGGCGGAAACCATCCTCCGCGCCACGGAAAAATCGCTCTCGGGGCTGGCGGCGGCCCGAGGCGGCTCTGAAGGATCGCAGGAATTACCCGCGGAAGAGCAGCGCGCCGTGGATGCGGCGATTGCGGCGCTGCGGTCCGCCATAGCGGGCGACGACTACAAGCTGATTCGCGCGCGCATAGACGAACTAAATCAAGCCACCACGCCACTGGCCGAACGCATGATGAATCGGGTTCTTTCCAGCGCGCTTTCAGGGAAGCGGTTAAGCGACGTTTAGATGTGCGGCAATAAACGAGCCGCTGAGGGAGATAATGTAGATGGGCGGCAGCAATCCTTACATCGAACAAGCCAAGTACACGCCCGCAACGCAGAAGTTCAAGGTCACGTTCATGCCCGAGGGAAAAACCGTGGAGGTGGACCCCGCGAAATTTCCTTACGGGCACGATGGCCTGCCTGGAAGCATCCTCGATATCGCTACAGGACACCACATGGGCCTCGACCACGCATGCGGAGGCGTGTGCGCCTGCTCCACGTGCCATGTGATCGTGCACGAAGGGCTTGATTCCTGCAACGAGGCCAGTGATGCCGAGCTCGACCAACTGGACGAGGCTCCGGGCCTGGAGGCGAAGTCGCGGCTGGGGTGCCAGTGCGTTCCAGATGGCTCCGCAGACCTGATCGTCGAAATTCCGGCGTGGAATCGCAACTTCGCGAAGGAAGCCGAACACTAGCCGGATCGAAGAGCATCGGCAAAAGCCAGCCAAAATAGAAGGAGAATTGCCACCATGCCTGGCACATTCGATTGGGACGATACGGAAGAGATTGGCCTGCAACTCGCCGAAAAGTTCCCCGACACCGACCCGCTGAGCGTGCGTTTCACGGACTTGCACAAATGGGTGATTGCGCTTGATGGCTTCACCGGCGATCCAAAACTATCAAATGAAGGGAAGCTCGAATCCATTCAGATGGCCTGGCTCGAGGAGCATGGCCAGCGCCACGGTGAGTGACGGCCATCGGAAGCAGCGACAAAATTTTCTCCATATGTAGCAACACCCCCGACAAGGGCGCCGCAGTCTTCGTCGTGCTCCCCGCATTACAACCCCCCAAGCCACTCGTTGCGGAATCCCTTTCGCCCAGCCGTAGCTCGGCGGCATCTCGTGCTCATACCGTGCAAGTGAATAGCGGCACTATGGTGGATCGGGAGAGGCGCTGCGCGTGGTGGGCGCAGAGTTCGCCATTGGGCGCGGAGAGCATGCGGCAGCGATGGCCTTGGGCGTCGAGATGCTGGCAGAGGGTGGCCTCGGTGGCCTCGGATCGGATGGTGGGCTTCGCGGCCGGGGTTAACTCGGTGGTTACTACCCCGGCCCCCCTATGTTTTTTGTAACGATGTGATTCCATGGGAGTTCTTTTTGCTCCTTTTACAAGCATATGATTCCGCAGGATTTATCGCGTCGAACCGAAGAGCGCTGCCGGCTCGTCAGAGTGCAATCACTGTTCGCGACGCGGAATTCGAGCATGTTCTATTTTACCACCTCGATCAAAGTAGCCGCCTGACTGAGGTGTGCAAACTCTCGTACGACGCCAGAAATTTTTGATCGTACAATGTCGGTCCCAATGCCGCTAACACCACAGGCGTTCTGTGTTTCGTTCGGACGATTTCTCATGTCCGCTTCAACTCTTCATAGATCAGCACAGATGGAAGGATGATCTAGATTGATGCCATCACACCTTATAGACGCCGAGAAGGGGGCACGCTGTTTCCACTATCCAGGTTTGCCAACTCCTGAGAAACGACTTACCAGGACTTCGGCGCGTCGGAAGTTAGTGCGGATTTAGGGGAGGTCAGCTCAAAGCCTCACCTACCACAGCCGAAACCCGTCTCAACACCAGGACCGCCGCGCTAGTTCCTTCTTCAACTTGCGATTTCGCCACAGCATTTTGTCCGTCCTCATCTCGGTCCTCCTCGGTGGAAATGAGGATCCGATTCGGCCCGGTGACGAACGGTTTAAAAAACTCTCCAACGGGGTCAAAGGGCGTGTACAACAAGGTCCTTGCCACCAGACTACTGATCGCCAGTACCGGAGCCATGCTTATCGTCGGGCACGAAGCGCCATGTCGGTTTGCGGCTTTAGCTTGCCGAATCGAATCCCGCATCAAATTCGCAAAAGGGGAAACTCTAGACAAGTTTCTGGCACTAGCGACGCGTCGAAGACGCAGTTAGGGCTTATCGGGACTTGGCACGGGCCGCAAGCAATGCCGTCAATTCGGCGAAGGCTCCTCTACGTGGTCAATGACCAGCACGTCGACTGGACCCGTTTGCGGTTCTAGTTTGAGCCCGAGTTGTTCCTGTATAGCCGTGAAGATTGATGGCGGTCCCGACGGGTCGGACGCGTTCGTAGTGACGATCTGGCCACCGCGGATCGCAAACGCAGCTTCGTACATGACATCAAAAAATCCCGTGAGCCCCGTCCGATCCACCACGGGGCGGTCCACCAAATCACTCAACGCCCCCGCAAACTTATCCATAGTTATCTTATTACCGGCTTCACGAAAACCCCCAGATTGACCAGAGAGAGAAAACCCCCCGCAAGCAACGATCACCGCCGCGCCGGGTCCCGGTGGGGTAAACGGAGCCGAAGGATCAGCACACGTTGCGTCGTGCGAATGCGGCTTGAGCTGGGGCCCGGTCTTTCCAGGCTTCGACAGCACGAGCGCATACACGGGAAGTTGCCGCGTTTCGTGATGCGCCATCAGCTTGAACCGATCCGAGAGAAGCGACTGAAGCATCAGTCGCTTCTGGTCTATCGTTGGATTGCCCTCGGTCTCGGCCTCTATATCGAAATGCTCCGAGTCGATCCAGTCCGGCTTTCCCAAGAGCGTGTTCTGTGTCTGACCAAGGTAAAGGTTGAATGCCACCGCTATGAGCCGTCGTAGATTGTAATTCGTTGCCGTAAAGCGGCCTCCGGGTTGCGCCGGATTAGAAGCGGTCATAATGGCGTTCCCGGACTTGTTCGGTTTCACTGACGCTACGTCGAATGCGAGCCTTGCTGCGGGAACCTGTGCTTGTGCTCGTACGTGTGGAGTTGCCAGTACCGCCATAGCAAGCTCACAGCTATGAGTGTCAAGGAGGTTTCTCTCCACGCTCTCATAGCTTGCTCACGTCTCTCATGATTGGCTCTCACATTACTTCAACTGGGAATCGGGCTTTCCATATGACGATCGCCGTCAATTTGGTGAAGGCTCCTCCACATGATCAATGACGAGGATATCGACCGGGGCTTTTTGGGGCTCAAGTTTGAGGCCGAGTTGTTTTTGCAGCGCGGCGGCTAGCGAAGGACCGTCGGGGTCTGGTTGGAAATCGGGCGGCGGAGGTCCATTGAAGTGTATCTGTTGGCTCCATTCGAGAGTGAAATCAAAGGTCCCGCGGAGGCCAGTTCGATCAATCACGGGGCGGTCAATTGCGTCATCTCCGCCAAGCGATGTGCCAATGTCCTCGATGCTGACGTTCCTTCCACCAATCCGGACTCTCCCGCTGACACTCGGCGACACTACCAACGCTATACCGCAAGGAATCGGCTCCAACCCCAGGCCGGATGTGGTTGACGGTGCCGAAGGCGCGGAAGGCACCGGCGTGGTCTGGGGTAAGCCGTGGCCGGGCGTGGGCGCGGTAGAGCAAGGTTCGTCCGCCGAATGCGCCAGAAGCTGCGGGCCAATCGTTCCGGCCTTCGATAGCACGAGTGCCAGCACCTGACCTTGCCGGGCCTCATGATGCATGGAGAGTTTGAAACGATCTGCGAGCAGGGCCTGCATCATCAGGCGATACTGGTCCTTGGTGGGATTTCCTTGGGCCCGTGCCTCAATATCGAACTTCTCCCCGCCGATTTTGGCCCAGTCCGGCAGTCCTGAGATTCGGTACAGAATCTCTTGGCCATTAAGCTTGTACGCGAATACCATGTAGTTGATAAGCGGATAGTTCGTTGCAGAGAGTAGGCCTCCGGTAGGAGAAAAGGTTGGGCCCGCGTTAAATCCCGTAATGTTGGAAGACCCGCGGGTGCCGCCTGATTTATTCAGCTTGACCGAAGCCACGTCGAACGCCATCTTGCCCCCGGCGTCGATCTGCCACTGAGGTGCTACGGACGACTGCGTTGGGGGAGGCTGGGCTGACGGCTCTTGAGCCCGTAGCCGTGGTGCATTCCGCACACCTGCGATGAGCGACACGGCAAACAACGCAACCCCCGCGGTCGCCAGGAAGAGCCTGGCCCAACCGCTTCGAGTTTGCCTCTCGCGGTTTCTCATCGTCCGCTCGACCATTGTGTGATCCGCAGGATGATACAGTTTTGGTGCCGGGCCTACTCTAATAGACGAGAAGGGTCACGCTGTTTCTACCATTTAGGTTTGGCAGTCTCGAGAACGCATTATAAAAGGGCGCCCCTTTGAAGTAGGTTTTGATTGCTCGTATCACGCCCACCGGAAGGAGCACCCTCATGGCGATCACCCGCGATCTGACCCGGGTGATGAGTCGCCTGAAAGCGATCTACCGAAGCTGGGCCATTCCTGGTGCCGGCCAGCAGGTGAATGCACCCCGTTACCGCAGGACTGGCCAAGATCGCCGAAGGTGGCGGCGCGCCGCGCCGAACTCAATCAGCAGTTCGACGGCTTAGCGGCTTTGCGCCAGCAAGCGCGACGAGAGTTATTGGCAGAGAGCCAGAAACACAGCGTGGTGAAATTGCTGCGGCAGATTCCCTCGATTGGACCCATTCGAGCAGCTCTGCTGGTCGCGCTGATGCAGACACCCCATCGCTTTCGCACCAAGCGGCAACTGGGCAACGACAACGATTATGACGACGGCGAAGGGCAAAGAGCAACGAGAGAAGGCGAAGAGAATGAGGGATTCTTCGGTTTATTAAGCGGGCTCCAAGTAGAGCCCGCACCCGGCGCTCAGAATGACAGCTTAAGGCTACAACTCACGCAACAGCAACACCCAACGGCAAGGCAACAGGTAACAGCAAAGACAAGGGCCTAAGGCAAGTGGGCCTGCTGCGGCCTGGCGCGACGTACACCAGTGGGGAATACCGGTTCGTGGGTAGTCAACTCAGACGTTCCAAGAAATTCTTGGCCATCCGGGGTCTGCACAAAAATCATAATCACGATCTGAGAAATATTTTCAAAGGTGCTACCACGCGAGCGGCTGCTACCAGCGGACCTTTCCAGGATTTCTACCAAGCGTGCGTTGCCAGAGGCGCGAAGCCAGCGCTGGCGCGCCTCACCCTGGCGCGCAAGACGCTCAAGCTGCTTGTGGTTTCTCGGATACTGGCTTTTGCATGACGATAATCTGGGTGGTCTCAATGGGTCAGTGCAACACCCCTTTTAGGTGAAAGACGTTATGCGCTTTGCCGAGGGCGCAGCCGATCTCACGCAATAACGGCCGGGCCTCAAAACACCGCATTAAATCGGCTCTCTGCGTAGGAGTAAGCTGGGGATGTCTCCCATCGATCAGAAAACAAGACCCTTGAAGAGAACAATTTAATACAGAGGGTGTTGCATCGACCAGTTGAACTGGCATGACTTCTCGGGACTTGGGCATATAATCGGCTTAGCCTTGGCCCATCGGTTGCAGTATCGACGCGTGCTTAGAGCCGAGTATGATAAATCACGTCCGAGGGAAGTGGAACGCTCGAACCCTCTTTCAGACAATCTTTTTGATAGCTCTGATGGTCGCGCTCGTGGCACCACTCTGGCCCCAATCAGCAGCAAGCCAACCTACGGCTGCGAAGGCAACGCGATCGCCATCAGACCAGCCGCCCGCAGGCGTTGAGACCCTACCGATCTTCGACGCGATTTCCGTCAAGCTTAGCGACGGCGCGGATCCACGCGGAGCACTCCAGTTTCAGCCTGGCGGTCGTCTAGTAGCGATCAACATACCCCTGCGCCCCGTCTTTTCTGTGGCCTACAACCTCGCTCTCAGTCAGGGCCGAGGCGCAATCATCGGCGCACCTAGCTGGTTCGACTCGGAGCGCTACAACATTGAGGCGAAGGCGGACGGTGATCCCCCGCGCGAGCAAATGATCCTGATGTTGCAATCGCTGCTCGCGGATCGCTTTAAGCTGACCGTGCACCATGAGACGCGGCAATTACCCGTCTATGCGCTCGTTTTGACGAAGCCGGGAAAAACTGGTCCGCAGCTAAAGCCGCATTCGGACGACGCAAAGTGCATTAACGTCCCACAGCCCGACCCGGGCCCGGGCAAAGCGATGCCAGCTTACTGTGGGGACTTTCGTGTCGGGGCGGGCGCAAGCGGCGGACTCCGCGAAACTGCCGACGCGATCACTATGGATCGGTTTGCCGCGACCCTCGGGCAGCAGGTGGACCGTCCCGTCGTGGATCAGACCGGGCTTAGCGGAGTCTTTGACGTGGACCTGGAATTTACGTCCCAACGTGCAGCAATTGATGCCCAGGCCGTTGGGCCAGCGCTGATCTTCACAGCGATTCAGGAGCAGCTTGGCCTCAAACTTGAGCCAACGACCGGCCCCGTCGACGTCATCGTCATCGACCACATCGAGCACCCTTCGCCGAACTAACGCCACATGGACTAAGGTCCGGAGCGTGGACTATCAAATGAAGCTGGACCTCTAGGGGCATACGGATAAAAACCCTGCGGCGAGGCAGTTTTCCGAGCCAACTTCCGATAAACGGTGCCAGCTCTGCGACATGGCCCAGTTTGAGGTGAGTAGAAGGGCTATTTCGGGGTCAGAATTTTTGCGGCGCAGGAGGTCGCTGGTTGGGGCGCAGCCGCTAGACCGAAATTCCCGGATCGGCGACGCTACACCAGGCCTCACGTTGGCCGCGGCCGCAGGCTATAGGTCGAAAATTGGAATTTACATTTGCTCCTGGCGCTGCGTTCCGGGGTTATGATTCCGGGAAGCATGAATGGCAGGCCGAGTGATTCGATGAAGCTGCTAGTGAAAGGACTCACTGCGGCGATTCTCTTGGTAACGGTCGCCGTTGCTTTTGCAGAACTTGAAAGCGGGTTTGTGCCCGACCCTGACGATCCAGCGATTGCCTATGGGACCGGGCCCACGACTGATCGCATATCTACGCTAAACCGCGAGATCGAAGCTGGCAGATCGCAACTCAAGTTTGACGGCCAGCAGGGCTACCTACGATCTGCGCTTGACGCTCTCCACATTCCCGTCGAGTCGCAGATGGCTGTCTTTTCGAAGACCAGCGTTCAAGCGAGGCTGATCGACCCCCGGAACCCGCGCACACTTTTCTTCAACGATTCCGTGGTGGTTGGGTGGGTGCGCGGCGGCTTTGTCGAGATCGCGGCGCAAGACCCTAAGCAGGGCGTCATTTTCTACACGCTCGCGCAAACGGCTGTTGAGAAGCCACAATTCACGCGTCACGACGAGTGCCTACAATGCCACAATTCCAATAATGCGATGGGCGTTCCGGGCATGTTGGTACGCAGTCAATTCACAGCGCCCGATGGACAGGCGATGCGATGGCTTGGCAGCTACGTTACCGACCATCGAAGTCCGCTGGAAGAACGCTGGGGCGGCTGGTATGTTACGGGCAAGACCGGCGCGATCCACCACATGGGCAACGCGGTGGTCACCGACGCGAGCACGCCGGAATCGTTAGTTACCCAACAGACGCTCAATCTGGAGTCGCTCGAAGGGAAATTCGATACAGGCGCTTATCTCTCTCCTTATAGCGACATCGCTGCGCTGATGGTTTTCGAGCACCAGATGCACATAATGAATCTGCTGACTCGCATTGGCTGGCAGGCACGTTACGCCCTGCGCGCCGGAAACATTCGCGACCTCAGCGCGAATGGTGTGGGCGAGACAACGCAAGAACTCGTGGACTACATGCTTTTCGTCGATGAGGCTCCGCTCGCGAACAAGATCGAAGGGACATCAGGATTTGCCGAGAGTTTTTCCGCCGAAGGGCCGCATGACAGTCAAGGACGGTCCTTGCGGCAACTCGATCTCGAACGTCGCCTGATGCGCTATCCATGTAGCTACATGATCTATTCGGACGCGTTTGACGCGCTGCCTCCTCAGGCGAAAGATGCGATCTATCAGAGGATGTGGCTGATCCTGTCGGGAGCTGTCGCAGACACGCGGTATGCGCGTCTCTCGGTTGCCGACCGCCGGGCGGTGGTTGAAATCCTGCGGGGAACCAAGCCGGGCTTGCCGGACTACTTTCGGGCAGTGGCACGCTAAGAAACGAAGCGTCGGTGCGCTAATTTCCCATTACCTGCCCTATTGCTGAACCCCAATTATGGGAAGCATTGAAGCAGGCTTATCGTTTTCCAGTCGGTGGCGGCGGTGTTCGCGGAGGCTTATTCTTCTGTTCCCGTCTACATATTCCGCAGAGAAACGCCAGGGTAGCGGTTCCCGGCGGCTGGCTGCCGGGGAGCCAGGGCACATTCCGCGAAGGCGACGCACCGCGACTTGGCGGAGTCGGATGTGCGGGTCCTCAATAATTGAGAACAGTTGCGACTAACCATATGTTTTGGGCAAAGTTGACCATGAAATTAAACATTTCGTTAAAAAGTGACAAGGAGGGGATATGAGGCGTTCCCTATGGTTGCTGCTCATGTTGGCGGGGTTTGCATCTGCATGCGGATCATCCCCGAACGTTCAGCAAGAGCGTGCCAAGCTGCTTGCGCTCGACAGTGAGTGGTCCCAAACCACTAAAGACCTCGAAAGGTTACTTTCCTACTACGCCCCCGACGCATCGGTTTATCCACAGGGGATGCCGATCGCAACGGGCTCAGGAGCGATCCGAGACGCCTTCACGAAAATGACCTCGATGCCTGGTTTTTTGCTTCGGTGGAGCGCGACGAAAGTTGACGTCAGCGCTTCTGGGGATCTCGGCTACACGAGCGGTATTTATCAGATGACCGTAAATAATGCCGCAGGACAGCCGATGACCGAAAAGGGCAAATATGTCACGGTGTGGAAGAAACAGCCGGGCGGGGAGTGGAAAGTAATAGAAGACATCTTTAACGCGGATGCCGTACCCCCACCTCCCGCTCCCGTAACGCCCCGTAGAGCTAGGCCGGCGAGGTCGACTTCCAAGAGGCCCACTCCCAGAGGACGACGGTAGCGTCCCTCAAGGTAGGCGCAAAAGGACGCTCTTGGGGCTTGAATCGTATTTCCTGCTGCACTGAAGCAACATCGAACTCCATTTTGCCCCCAGCATCTATCTGCCAGTGAGGTACCGCTGGAGATTGAATTGAGTCGTTGCTGCTTGTGACCAAACCACCGCCGTCAGCGGCTCCAAGAGAAGCACGGCCAGCGCCATCGCTTCAGCCGTCGCCAGGAAGAACTTTCTCCAGACGGCATGATCGGTCGACGCAACACTTAGCTCAAAGGCCACGTGCAGGAGTCTGCGAAGCTAAAATTCGTTCAAGGGCATCGATGTGAACGGAACACTGCCCTGTTTAGGTTGTGAATGAGTACAGCCTTATAGATCGGTTCCCTCTAGAGCAAGTATTGCCGGATCAACTGGTTCAATGGTGTTGCATCGACCGGTTGAGCTGGCAAGGATTATCGGAAACTGGGAGCCACTTTCCGAGGTTTATTTGGGAGCCTGGTCAGGGGTGCTCTTGCGCACGATCTTCTTGACGATTCGGAACGGCTCGTCGTTGACATACAGGGCCCCGAAGCGGTCGATGGTGATCTGGTGGGGACGCATGCCGTCCAGGCCGCCGATGGCATCGAGGACTTTGTCATCCTTAATGATCTTGATCGATTGGCCGTCGCTGTCGCTAACGTAAATGGTGTCGTCCGGCAGGATGGCAAATCCGGAAGGGCGGCCGAACTCGATGTCGGTCCACTGCTTGATGAATTTGCCGTCCTGGGTCCAGAACTGGATGCGCTTGTTCACGCGGTCCTGGATCACCAGCTCGCCCTTGGAGTCGATCAAGACGTGGTGGGGCAAGTCGAACTGGCCGATCTGGGAGCCCTTACTGCCGCCGATCATCATTAGGAACTTGCCGTTCTTGTCGAACTTCACGATGCGCGAATTATTGTAGCCGTCGGCGACGAAGATATCGCCGTTCTTGGCGACGGCGAGTCCCGAGGGGCCGTTGAAGGCGTCGTGCGAGGAGTTGTCGCCAGCAACGCCCTTCTGGCCGATAGTCATGAGCTGTTTGCCTTCTTCGGTAAACTTGGCGATGAAATTCTGATTTTCATCGATGATCCACAGGTAGCCGAAGCGGTCGACGATCATGTCGTAAGGGCGAACGAACATGTCCGCGCCCCAGGTCCTCTGGAGCTTCCCGTCGTAGTCAAAGACCCAGACGGACGGATCGGTGCGGAGCTTCGGAGTTACCAAAACCACGATCGACCCCTGGCCATGAGGATCGTAGGTCATGGAATTGACGGACTTGAGATCCAACCAACTGCTTCCACCCGGCGGTTCGCCCCAAGGCGAAACGACCCAGTTGGGATTGGGCGGAACATTGGGCGGAAGACCCCTCTGCCGCGCGAACGTCACCGAAGCAAGAGCGATCAGAGCTGACCCAACCAGGAGCATGAAACCGCCCGTTTTCATAAAGCCTCCGCGAATGCGAATGTACTAAAAACAGTGACGAAAATCACGTGAAGGTTTTTCGCGAGCAGGCATGCTGT
Source organism: uncultured Acidobacteriota bacterium (assembly GCA_963719845.1). GTDB lineage: Bacteria > Acidobacteriota > Terriglobia > Acidiferrales > UBA7541 > Palsa-189. Next base: position 96,249 of record CAVRDM010000019.1, read on the forward strand.
GTGCTGGGAAAGGGACTATTGGAAACTGCGATTCAGGGCGGGCCAGTTTCCGAGAATCCGATTACGGAAACTGGGAGCCACTTTCCGAGGTTTATTTGGGAGCTGGCACGACTTACCGGACTTGGCCAACGAGCCGTCCCAAGCAGTGTGCTGACAACTCTCGATTGGAGAGAGCCCGGCCGGAGCCGGGCCCGAATGGTGAGTTAACAAGCGGTTCAGGGATGAAGAATCTACGCGACGCGCAGATTGTTGGTCACTGAGAAAACGCCGGGGACCAAGTTGGCGCGAATGTTGGCGATGTGACGGTCCATCTCGTTGCTCACTGCGCCTTCCAGTGTGACATGACCGTGATCCACAAGGATGTGAATGGTTGGCACCGCGCCCATGCTGTACCGGCTGAGTATCGCATCGGTGAAGATGGCCCGGAATTCCGCGCGCCGGATTTGATTGTCGAACGGTGACAACGGCAGCACCACGATCTCATTTACCACACGCGTCACGCCCGTGAGCCTTCTGACCGCGGCTGCGGCGTCGGACTTCGTAATGGGCTGGAGGACTTGGCCACTCAGTGTGACTTCGCTTCCGTTGATCGTGTACTGGAGATTGTCGAACACGCCGTACCACGGAAGCATCACCAGTTCGTGGTGGACCTGCTTGCTCAACAAAGCTTCATCGGTTTGCTCACTGGGAACCGGCGTAGCATGTGCGCTACCAACCGCTATGATTAGCACGGCTGTCGTGAGGACGACCAGCGTGAACAACCCTGTTTTCAGAAAACTCGTTCGCGTCTTCATCGCTTCTCCCTTCCGTCTTTACCCCGCCGTTGGCGGCTCCCGCGGCTCGTCGTCGCTGGAGTCATCCGCCGCACGGGGCCCGTTTCTACTGCCCTTCAGGTCTACCGATTAGGCACGAGGCGTGCCACAGTGAAACCACAGACGGGTACAGCAACACGTTCTAGAATCAGGCAGATACCAATTTCCGACTCTTCTGGTAGCGCAGGCGAATGACCACTGCGTGGCTGCAATCCACCGTCGCCGCTGGTTTTGCACCACCCGGGTGCCGCGCCAGAAATTCGCGAACTTCGCGGCGGTGACCACGGCGATCTTCACTAGGCATTCGGCTCAGCGCTGGTTTTCACGCGGGTCTGCCACATTTCGATTATCCGGCTTCTCAAGCACTGGCGCGGCGGAGCAAGAAACGGTCGCTGACGAGCTTGCAGCAGCGGTGGGTCAAGGTGACTGGTGGAGGATAATGCCCCTAAACTCGTCATGTCGCGTGTCGACTTGCTGAATCATCCCAATTGGGCTCGCAATTCATATTGTGCTGAGATAGCCTGCGCCGTAGTAAGAAGGTGCTCATGATCCTAAATCTCAAACGTAGCGGCGTCGCTGTAGCTCTCGCGTCGGCGTTGATCGTCGCAGGCGCGCAAGCTTCGCGGACCCAGCGTTATTCCTTTCGTTCAACCGTTCAGGCAGTGCTCGGCCCGCTTGATTCACAACTGCAGGCTGTCGGTCACGCGCCTCAGCCTCTATATGAGACGCGAGCGGTTCATGACCCTGACGGCACCGGGAAGTTCTACATGGGTCGGGAAATCGCCCAAGTAATGGGATTCGGCGGAATTGAGTGGCTGGATCGCCCTGAGCGTCAAAACGAAGAGCGGCCTACGATGGTGATTGACGCCTTGGGACTCCGGGGCGGGGAGGTGGTTGCGGACTTGGGTGCCGGGTCTGGTTATTTTTCGTTCCGTATCGCGCCAAAGGTCGGCCACGCGGGCAAGGTGTTGGCCGTCGATGTCCAGGACGAAATGCTAGAGACGATCCGCACGCGCATGGTTGCACAGAAAGTTACAAATGTGGAAGCAGTGAAGGCCAGCGAGACCGATCCCCACCTGCCCGCGAACAGCGTGGACATCGTGCTCATGGTGGACGTCTATCACGAACTATCCTATCCCTTTGAAGTTATGATCAAAGTCCGCGAGGCGCTGAAGCCGAACGGCCGCGTCGTCTTCGTCGAGTATCGCAAGGAAGATCCCGGCGTCCCCATCAAACTAGTGCACAAGATGTCCGTTGAGCAACTTGAAAAAGAAATGCAGGTCATTGGACTGGCACATGTGCAGACGTTGGAGACCCTGCCGTCGCAGCACATCGTGATCTTCAAGAAGTAGGATGAGCCCTGATTCACTGTTTTCGGATTTCTGTGTCTTGCTTTGTTTTCGCTCTGCTTCCTATCGTTTTCTACTCCAAACATGGCCAGTACAGGGATACATTGCAGGAAAGCACGGGTACGTACCCTAAAAATGCTCGCTTCTGGGTCCCGTCCACGTTTCCAGTCACGCGGGACGACTAGAACGCGGGGGAGTCCTCATTGATTGAAACAAAAAACGGTGCAGTTCATCAGGAAGCTGCATCGAATTGCGGCTCTCGCGTCGGCTCATTTTCTAAGTACCGCAAAACCAATAGTTTACAGATGGGCGAAAAGATTGAATTCCCATAGCGATTAGCCCGCATCCGCCGCAGCCGCCAGCGGCCACCTTCAAGTCGTTGTATCGAAAGCGCGCAAACACACCGTGCTCGTGTGTGCAGCTTGATCACTCGCGCTTCCGATACAACACTAAGACTTCTCAGGAGTTGGCTTTGTAATCGTCCTCGGCTGAGAATGGCCTGACGGCGATATACTTTTGCACGCCCACACTTAGTGGGCGAGCCATGCGAAAGTTCGGCCCCCTCATCGCCGTCTTAGTGCTTCTAACCGGCTGCCGGCACGCCCCGGTGAGCTATCAGCTACTGCGGCAAGGGGCGACGCCACTCCTGGTTCCGCCGGCACAAGCTGTCAGTCAAAGTAAGCCTTCCGTCGAAGTCAGTATCACAAATGCCCGCAAGAACGCATCGTCGCATACGGACTGTGACATCGACGGGCCTCTCCTCACGCTTAACTGGGACAGGAGCACCGCTAAAGTCCGTCTAAAATCCGAGACCTACGTTCCAGAAACAGCGAATCAAGTTGTCGTGGAAACGCCTGGAGGCATCAATGTCGCTCCATCCCAGAGTCTCTATCTTGCCCCGGTAGAAAGCCTCGACGAGGTTCGAAAGAGTCTACTCAATCTGGAAGAGAATAGTTGCCTCACTGCAAATGAAGGGCAGAATTTGATACGCGCAGTGGTCGAAAATCTTCCTCTCCCACCCGACGTTGCTTATCTCTTGCGGTTCGGTAGCTACGGCATCACAAAGGTATTCGATCTGACTTCCGATTTTCGCCTGCAAGTGGTAAGTCCGATTTATGCCCAAGGCGCAACTACGTTGCCTCGGCAACCCATCGGATATGAAACTGCCGAATATGTGTTCGTCTCCGCAAAGAAGGGAAGTGGCGTTAGAATCTCACTCGATTCGGTTACCGAGACAGTAGGGGGAGGACCACCCCTCAAGAAATCCACGACCCAGAACACGTTCTCTTTTCCTGAATCGTTCGGTTATTTTCGTTTGCTCTTCCGGATTGACGTGTCGAGTCAACTTACGATCGCAACCGTCATGAGTGCGTCGGACGTGATCAAGCTTAATGAGGCTACAGAGCACCGTGAAGCCGGGCCGAGCGATTTTTGCCAGAGCGCCTCCACGACTGGCGTCACTTGCATGAGCTTTCCTCCAGGCTTCGGCGTTATTCCGGAACTGCGCGTTCGGGTGAACGGTCAGGAGAGTTTCGTTCGTGTGTCGGGCACGGTTCGAGACGCAATGAACGTGAGCGCGTTCGTCACCACAGCTCCCAAGACGCTCATGGTTCGCAGGCTGTTCCAAGGACACTTGATACCTGTACAGTTCGATCCAGCCAGTCAAGATATCCTTAATTTCGTTCTCATGCCGGGAGACGAAATCACCTGGTAGTCACTCTTTGACCTATCCAAGTCCCGAGAACGGGATTCTCGTCATCTGGCTTCTTGCCAGAGTGGAACGCTCAAACCAAAAATTGGCTTCCGAAACGACAAAGTGATCGCCGATCTTAAAGATCGAAAACCCCTTTTGGTCAGAGCCCGGCCCCCCGTCAGCCTCTATTGCACCGACAGCTATCTCGGCGGGCGTGTAGTGGTCTTTGACCTGGACACGTTCGCTTTCAAGCGTGGCTGGGGCGCCTATGGACACAAGCTGTCTGAGATTTTCACCGATCCGCATGACCGCGACTACGCTGCCGGCGGGCCGACACCCTAGGAGTTCAACGTGCATCTCACCCTGAACTTCTCGAATGACGGGCTGGTCTATGCCGCCGATCGCGCCGCCAATCGCGTCATCGTCACCAAGAAGGATGGTGCTTTCGTGAAAAACTTGACCGCAAGGCCCCTTCCAGCGAGATGCACCCGATCGCTAATTGGAATTCGCACTTTGCTGCGCCGGTTGCGGCGGAATAGCCGTTAAGCGCGGAGCAGCCCAAATCGTTGAGTGATAGCTTTCCTCCATCCGCCAGACACCGTCGCGAAGGAAGTGGACTCGGCTAGCCCAATAGGGCCTGGCCCCGTAATCCGCATGCAGCATCACCGAAACTTCTGCATCCCCAAAGTCCCACACCCGCGAGAACAAGGCTGGCGGCGCCCCGACCTGCCGTGGCGTTGCTGGCCCTCTTCCGCCTGCGCCTGCACCTGCACCTGCACCGCCCCGGCCTCCCGCTCCGCCACCTCCGGCCGCCGCGTTGCCTCCGCCACCGCCTCTGAGCGTGGATGTGACGGTCACTCCGCTGCCGAGGTACTTTGCGCGGAGCGCCGGATCTCCCGAGTCCATGAGCTCCCATCCTCGAATGGCGTTTTTCTCGCTTTCCGTTATAGCCTTGTAGGGAATCTCGTTGCAGGGGTTATCACAGGCCACGAAATAGTTCGGGCGCACGTCGCCGGGTTCGGCCGGGCGTTGCTCGATCTCCGCAATGTGCAGAAGCCGCCAACCCGAAGGGCGCTGGACCCAAAAGTGTGCAGCGTATTTGTTGCCCTGGTTGTTCTGAATCCACACCACCTTGCCGTACTTGTGCTCGGTAACCTTGACGTCGCTTGCGTTAGGTACCAGCGACTTGAGCCCCGCTCGATAGGCGTCCTCTCTGAACCACATGATGCCTTCCTTGTCGATCCACATCAACTCGGGATCCAGCAGCTTGTCCAGGGCGCGGCGATCGCCTTTGTCGAGAGCCGCTACCAATGCGCGGTCGGCCTTAAGGACGGCATCGTCGGCGGTGGCGGCGGGCTTATCGGCCTGTGCAGCCACCAAGCCTGCCGATACAGCACACACCACAAACGCGAAAGGCAAATATCGTTTCATATTCATCTCCTCAGGTTGGGGTCGCCCAGCGCGCATTCTACACCCGGCACAGCCGCACACGGATGGCGATTGCATAGTCCTTGGGCCAGGCGCTGGCAAAGAAAGTCGGCGGGGGCGAGTCCCTGGTCTCGCAGGAACACGCGAAATGGGCATCGGTGCAGCAGCAGGAGCCTAAATCCCAGACGAAGTGAAGTGAACTGGAGCGCTGCAAAGACATCAAGAAAATACCCGAGGCATAGGGCACCAACGCAGGAGTCTAGCTCTCGCCCGTCACTGCCACACCAGAACAGTTCCAATGGGTGGCTATCATCTGCGGTCATGTTCGTCGGCACAAAATTCTCTTACGTCGGTTATTTGGCGTGCCGCCTGGTGTATCTTTATAAAAACGGATGGCCTACAACGCCTTCATATCTTACAGTCACACCGCCGATGGCCCCCTCGCAGCCGCCCTTCAATCGGCTCTGCATTCTTTTGCCAGACCCTGGTACAAGCTGCGCGCTTTGCATATCTTCAGAGATCAAACCAACCTCGCCGTGAATCCTGCGCTTTGGTCCAGTATTCGCGACGCTCTCGATCAATCCCTGTTCTTCATATTATTTGCCTCCCCTGAAGCAGCTGCCTCGCCCTGGGTTGCGAAGGAGGCCGAGTATTGGATCGGCAAAAATGGTACGTCGCGTGTCCTGATTGTCCTTACTGGCGGCACTCTGAAGTGGGATCATCTCGCCGGCTCTTTCACGTCCGAGCACACCAACTCTCTCCCTGCAAGCCTTCTACGCTCCTTTCCCGAGGAGCCTCTCTTTCTCGATCTTTGTTGGGCACGCGACAGCGCCACCAGCCTCCGCATGCGCGAGCCACGCTTCCACGAGGCCGTCCTCCAACTTGCTGCTACGCTGCACAATCGGCCCAAAGACGAACTCGACGGTGCGGATATTCGTATCCGGCGGCAAAACCGCTTGCTCGCCACCTCGGGCCTTATCGCCATTCTCCTGACCGCGCTCTTCGCACTGCGTCAAACTCGCCAGAGCTACGTAGAATCGGTCCAGAATCTCGCCGCCAGCCTCGCCGCGAACTCGGCCAAAGTCCTCGCCGATAGTCCGGATCGAGCTCGCGAGGCGGCGCTTCTGGCTATCGAATCCAACCGGCTCAATCCTTCCTTCGAAGGAAATCAGGCGTTGCGGGCAGCGGTTTCTCTTTTACCCGCAAGCGCGCAGTTGTACCCACCAGAAGACTCAAACCCAACCGAGCGTATTCGCGACATGGCATTCTCGCCCGACGGCGCCATCCTCGCCGTTGCGCGCGATGACGGCTCCACCGAACTCATGGATGTTGTGAACCACAAACCGGTCGGATTCTTCGTGCCGGATGAACAGCCTGCGGCCCACATCGAACTCCCCGCCGACCCGCAAAGCGCTTCGGGGGACAACAATTCGGCCGTTTCCGTGGCCTTCAACTCCTCCGACTCGCTGCTGGCGACCGGCACCCGCGATGGCTTTGCTCATGTTTGGGCCGTGCCCGGCGGACGCGAATTGTTGCGCATCTTCCACGGTGCTCCTGTTTCCCAAGTGGCATTCCACCCCAAGGCCAACCAGCTTGTTACCGCCAGTGACGATGGTCATGTCCGCGTTTTCGATATCGCTCGCGCAGTCCTCGTGGCCGATTTCAAATGTCCGGACAAAATAGTTTCCGCGTCGTTCAGTCCCGGCGGCGAACTCCTTGCGGCACTAACTTCGGAAGGTGCAGTCTCGCTTTTTGATCCAGCGCATCGAAAGCTTCTTCGTACCCTGGCCGGCGGTAATGCTGCCTTCAACTTGGCATTCAGCACGAATGGCAAGCGCTTGGCTACATCAAGCGGCGATTTTGCTTTTGTTTGGGATGTAACTACGGGGCGGCAACTATTGAAAGCCACTCATGCTGCTTCGTCCGAAACGCTCACTCCGACGCAATGGATCTACAATGCCGCTATCACCTCCGATGGCAAACTTCTGGCTTATGCGGCGCGCGGCGACAGTTTTGCTCATGTATGGAATGTGGAGACCGGCCACCAGATTCTTGAACTCAAACATGATTCCGCTGTGGCCGCCGTCTCCTTCAATGCGGATGGAACAAAACTTGGCACGGGCTCATACGACGGCACCGCACGCGTCTGGGAACTCCCTTCCGGAAGGGAACTCGAGCGCGCTTCGCTTGCCGGAGGTGCCGAAGTTGTCGCTTTCAGCCCTGCTAGCGGCCGGTTCGCCGCTGGCGGCATGGAGGGCACGGTTTTCGTTTCCGAGACACGCCGCGCCGACCGCCCTGCCTACTTCGATCTGCTCGCCGCCGTCCCCAGCGTTGCATTTAGCACGGATGGCCAGCGCTTCGCCATCGCCACGAGATCGGCCCAACGGTTATCCCTGGTGCGAATTGCCGACATCAACGGCAAAATTCTGCGCGACATCGAGTTTCAAGGTGCTCCCGTTATCGACAAGCTGTTTTTCCTCGATCCAAACGACGTGATTGCCCAGTGGAGCAACAAGCTATTTCACATTGCTATCGACCCGCCTTCGGCTACTCCTTTACCTGACCTGCCTGGAGAAATGCGGATCGATCCATCGGGTAAGGCTCTTGCTGTCCAACGTGACGGCGTTAGCCGGCTGTATACTTTACCCGGCCTTCGGCAGACCATGTCTCTGGACGGCCCAGCTTCCACTTTGCTACGGACGGCCGACGACGGCAAGCTTCTGGCCTTTGAGACAAGCAAATCACCAAACGAATTCTCTATCGAGATTTGGAGTGCCGCCAGCAAAGCCCGCGTCAGCCGCATCCCCCTGCCCGCTGATTTGAATCGCCTCGCCTTCAACCCGGCTGGCACCATCCTATTCACCGCGCAAAGCGAAAACTTGCAAGCCTGGGATATACCGTCCGGCAAACAACGTTTCTCGCTCACCGCCAGTGGCGACATTGACCTAATCGTGCCCGATCCTTCTTCCGCCTCCTTCGCTACGGTTACTCACGGACGTCTGACCGTGTGGGATGCCACGACCGGCGCTCGCTTGGCGCAGCTTCCTGATGCCGGCTATCTCCACTCGGCAGCTTTTAGCCCCGATGGCCGCTATCTGCTAGCTGGGTACGAGGAACACGCCGCAGCGGTTTGGCTCTGGCGTTCGGGCGATCTGCGAGACCAAGCCTGTGCCCGCCTCACAAGCAACTTGTCTCACGACGAATGGAAGCGTTGGTTTCCCAAACAGCGCTATCGCCAAGTCTGTCCCAACTTGCCTGCCGCGAATTGAACTCCTCGCGCTCTACAGTTCGTGGCCTCGGGCATGCCGATACAAACATCACCGCGAGGATCTACTCCCACGCGCTGCCTCAGGGCGACGCCCGAGCAGCCGATGCTCGGGAAAATGTGATGCGGGGACAAATCCAGTGAACTTTTGGTGCATCATGGCGCATCACACGCGCCGCACCCGGACCCTGAATTAGTGTAACGATTTTAAAATAAAGCGGTAGGGTTGGTAGCGCTAGCGGGAATCGAACCCGCATTTCGGCCTTGAAAGGGCCGCGTGCTAACCGTTGCACCATAGCGCCACAGCGAGGGCTGAGCAGAAGCATCGACAGGTTAGAAGAAATCTCGCGGATTGACAAGGATCCGCCGGTACTTCGGTCGATAGCACAGGATATGGCCAGTTGAATTAGCAAGTGATAATTCCGGAGCGAACTCGGCGTTTCTCTCCGGATAAAATCAAGCGCGGGATTCAGATTTGATTGGTCGAGCTTATCTTTGACCACATCACAAAATTCGGTCGACCTTTGATCTCATTCGTGTGATTCCGCCCGCGCTACCGGGCTTGGCTGCCAGGCACTTTTTGGAAAAGCTCTCCGCTGCAGCACCCTGGACATTTTGAGGGTTAATTTTAGCTGCGCTTGCATTCCGCAAAAATTTGCAGTAGGCTCCGCAACCATTGGAAGGGTCGGGCCACCAAAATCGCAATTCACCGGCTAAGTCCCAGCTTGGAGGTGCCGAGTTGGCCGCAAACCGTAGCAGTAAACACTATGAATATAACGGCTCTTTGAGTGGGAGGTTGGTGATCTCCCTATTCATGGCCATGGTTATTGCCTGTGCGCCGGCACAACGGGCGGGCGCTATTACAACATGGGCCCCCAGCGTACATCTGCTGCTGGCGCAAAATTTGTTCGATGGCGTTCCAGCCGACCAGAATACATTTGACGCCGTGCGGTTTCTACAGTACGCAACGTTTGGTCCTACGTTCGGGAGCGTCTCGCAACCAGCGTCGGTCGCGCACGTGGTACAAGTCGGGTTTCAGGCCTGGCTGAACGAGCAGTTCAGCACGCCGCCCATGTATGCCAACGGCAGCAATTATGCCGATTTGCCATTCGTTACCGACTTGGTGGATCCAAGTTGCGATGCCACCTGCCGGCGGGACAATTACTCCATGTATCCGCTGCAAAAGGAGTTTTACGAAAACGCGATTGAGGGAGCTGACCAGTTGCGACAGCGGGTGGCATTTGCGCTTAGCCAGATTTTTGTAGTTTCGGCGCAAGAAGCCACACTCAATAAGGGCAGCTGGATGACACCGTACCTGCAGGTGCTCGATCGAGATGCGTTCGCGAATTTCCGAACCTTGATGTACGACATCAGCGTAAATCCCGCCATGGGCCGCTATCTAAATATGCTGGGGAACGTAAAGACAGCACCAAATGAAAACTACGGCCGGGAAGTGCTGCAACTTTTTACCGTTGGGCTGAACCAACTCAATTTGGACGGCACGTTACAGGTGGATAGCCATGGCAATCCGATCCCAACTTATGATCAAGCGACGGTGACCGATTTTGCCAGGGCGTTCACAGGATGGAACCTGGCAACAGCCCTTGGCACCGGCATGTCGAATTATCGTGATCCGATGGTGGTACATAACGAAACTCTTCACGATACCAACGCCAAGCAACTACTGCAGTATCCCGGCGCGGTGAATAATGGATTGGTGGCCGGAGGCAAGACTGCAGAAGTCGACCTGAATGCGGCTCTTGATAATATCTTCCACCATCCCAACGTCGGACCCTTTATTGGAAAAATTCTCATTCAGCACCTGGTGACGAGCAACCCCAGTCCGGCGTATGTGTCACGGGTGGCAGCGGCGTTTAATGATAACGGAGCAGGGGTTCGGGGCGATTTAGCTGCGGTAGTCAGTGCGATCCTGCTCGATCCGGAGGCCAATTCCGATTCTCCGAGCACGAGCTTTGGTCACCTGATGGAGCCTGTGCTCTTCATCACGACCACTCTGCGGGGGCTAGGTCTTGGGGGGCCGCCAGTGACCACGGATTTCGTCCTCGGCGAATCCTTTCTCACGCCGGGGCAAGCTGTGCCTCTCGCTATGGGACAGGACCTGTTCCTTGCGAATAGTGTATTCAATTACTATTCGCCGAATTACGTTCTGCCCGGAACGGGTCTGAAGGCGCCGGAATTTCAGCTTCTAGACACGGCGAGCGCGTTCGCTCGAGTTAATTTCGTCGAACTGGTCGTGTATCACAAGATGACGGTCAACACGAACCGGCCACAGGGTACTTGGCTCGATCTGTCGTCTCTGGAGCCACTGGCGACGGGAGACGGATCGGCACTCGTGAACGAGCTCAACCTTCGCCTGTTGCATGGCGACCTGTCGGACGCCTTGAGAACTACGATTCTGGGTGCACTAGCCCAAATGCCGTCAGGGACCACCGCTCAGCTTTTGGCCCGCGTGCAAGAGGCTGCGTATTTGACGGCCAGTTCGTCCGAATATCAGGTGAGGAGGTAAGCAATGACCAAAACCAGAAGAGAGTTCATCCGTCACGCTACCTGCGGCACGCTCAGTGCCAGTGCACTCCTCGCCGGGCTTGGGCGCTTCGCCCTGATTGACGCCCTGGCCGCGCCGACGCCCGCCAGTGGAAGTGGGTACCGGGCTCTGGTATGTATATTTCTGTATGGCGGCAACGATTCCAACAACACCGTAATCCCCTTTGATGACTACCAGCTTTATGCCAACGTGCGTGGCAGCTCGGGCATCGCCATACCGCAGACCGATCTGTTGCCCATCTCACCGCCAAGCGCGGGGCGCCAGTATGGATTTCATCCGTCGTTAGCGGAACTGCATACCCTTTGGAATAACAAAAATCTTGCAGTACTGTGCAACTTCGGCACGCTGACCAATCCCTTGACGCAAAGCCAATATCTGGCTGGAGTGGCTCGGCCATATCAACTATTTTCGCACTCCGATCAGCAAAATCAGTGGCAGACGGCGTACTCTACGAATCCGATTGGCACGGGGTGGGGTGGACGCGTGGTAGATGAGACTGGCGCAATCGGCAGCGACGGCCGCTTCCCGGTGATTGCGTCCGTGGCCGGGGTTTCCGCCTTCAGCACTGGCGCTAACACACGGCCGATCGTCCTGTCACCGGCGCCTACACTCCTTAGCCAGACCCTGAAGCTTCTAAAGTCGGACCAGGGATTACTGGACGCTTTGATGGAAGATTCGGCAAGCGTGATGCCCACCCTGATCCAAAACGCGGCAGAGGTGACCTCGCAGGCCGTGGATAATAGTCTGCTGCTGACCACCAACCCGGCCTTGACCACCGTATTCCCAAACACATCTCTTGGGAACCAATTACTGCAGGTGGCCAAGCTGATGAAGCTCGCCACCACAAACTCAAGCTTAGGGCTCAGCCGGCAGATCTTCTTCTGCTCTCTCGGAGGATTCGACACCCATTTCAATCAGGGCAATATTACCGGTGTGCAGGCAAGTCTGCTGTCGCAGGTCAGCCAAGCAATGTCAGCATTCTACAATGCCACCGTCGAGCTTGGACTGGCGTCTCAAGTGACGACGTTCACCGCCTCTGACTTCAGCCGCACGTTCACGCCGGCACAAAGCGGAGCCGCCACAGGTACCGATCATGCGTGGGGAAGCCATCAATTTGTCATGGGCGGGGGCGTCGCCGGGGGCGATTTCTACGGGCGTTATCCGGACCTGGAGCTGGGTGGAAGCGATGATGCCGACTCAGGCTCGAGTGCGCGGGGTAGGTGGATACCGACCACCTCCGTCGATCAATATGCCGCGACGCTGGCCCTTTGGTATGGGCTGCCCAGCTCCGAGCTGCCGACCGTGTTTCCGAACATCACCAATTTCTCGACTTCATCGCTCGGGTTTTTGCTGTAAGTAGCTGACTGCGAGACTGCTAGCGGAATTGGTAAGAAGTCGCAAAAGGAGAGTCGTGATGGGAAGACTATATCTTTATGTACTAGCGGTTGCCATGGTCGGCACTGCGGTCTTGCTTTCTCCTGGCGGGGCTCACGCCGACAGCTTGACAGGCTCAGTCGGTATCAACTGGTTTTTCCCAGATACCTCTACGACGGTCGAGAAGGATACCATAGCCGTAGGTTCCTCTTTGAGCTGTCCGGGGAGTTCCCCAATTTGCGCCGGATATGGATTCAGAACTCAAACATTCAGCGTGGGAGCGTCTGCCATTTCTTCCGCAGTGGTGTTCCCCAATTCCTACCAAAGTGGCGCATTCGATGGTTTTGATTTCACGGGGCTGTCATTCCTCTCCGGCGGGTCGTTGAGTGGCTTCACGCTGACTACTAATATAGCCGGATTAACCAATTCTGACGTCACATTCGGCCCATCTAACATCGAAATCAATTTGCAAAGCCTTCCGGCGAGTGGCGATTTCACGCTTAATTTACTCACCGGCGGCACAACGGCAACGCCTGAGCCGTCGTCTCTGGCGCTGGTGGTCGCCGGCGTATTGGGTCTCCTGGGGCTCGGCGCGGCTCAACGAAAAGTCGCGCGTTAGACCTTGTCGCTCAGTGGCGGCCGCTTTTAGCACCTCGAGGCTATCCGTCACGCCTTGATCTTTTAATCATGAGGCTGGGTTAGACAACGGAGAGACCCCCCGCCGGAGCAATCAGCGGCAGGTTTTAGTCGTGCCTCTGATGTAGTGGTCCGTTCCTTTTCTATCCGCGTCGAGTTGAAAAAAGCACCCTTCGAGTACCCCGCGCAAAGCGGCGCCATGCATCGCACGCCGCGGAACGAAACACTGCCCTGAAATTCGAAGCGAAATTCACCCGACAAGCCTGCACGAGCGGGCACGGAATATGTAGCGCGCGCGTTATCCGTTCTCGGAAGCCTGGGTGGTTTGACGAGTTAAGTCAACGACCGCAAGCCGATCATTAGCCCCGGTGCGGCGAAGCATTGAGTGGATATGGTTCTTAATGGTTTGCTCTGAGAGATTTAGCTGGCACGCTATTTCCTTATTGGTCCAGCCCTTGGCGATTAAGGGGACGATTTGCTGTTGCCGCCGCGTCAGGCCGAGTTGGAGCTTTACGTGGATCGAGGGCAGAGGCAGCCGTTCATTTGAAATGTGATTGAGCAGTGCCAGGCAGAGGCGCGGCGGGCAAAAGGCTTCGCCTTGAACAATCGTTCGGACTGCCGTCAGCACGTCAGCTGCAGAACAATCCCGAAGCAGAAACCCGATCGCACCTTCCCGCACAGTCTCAAGAAATGTCGCTTCATCTTCCTGCATGTCAACAATCAAGACTTTCAGGGCGGGTGAAAGGCGAAACACCTGCCGCAGAAGTCTGTCTTCGGATGAGCCGCCCGGGTTTGCTTCGGTGATCAGCACATTCGGATTCGCCGCAGAAACCACCTCGGCGAGCTGCGACGTACAGGCGGACACGCCGCATACCTCGACGCAATCCTTGGCTCTGTTACGAAGCAGACGAGCGAGGGAATCCCGGAGGACTCGATTGCCAAGGGCGAGGAAGATTCTTATAGTCACGAACCGGGCCTCCCTCTAGGCGGGCCCGCCTCTTCTCAAGCTGACCGTGATGTACCCACGGACCCACCGGCAAAACTTACACTGGTGATCGTACTAAGTTCAAGTGTTTTCTTGGAGATTGATAACAATCCCTGCAACCCGACTCAGCGCGTGGCGTAGTTCTTAATTAGGGAACGAGATGTTCCGGAAGCGATCAGCAGAGCTGGCCGCAGTTCTCTGAACCGGGTTTATATCCGTTGGGCGATTTTTCCAAGACTCCGCGGGGGTCGGCGGGGATAAACTTCGTTCGATCCATTCCGCCGCTCCTCGTGTGAGAGTCGAACAGATGAAGCAGCGCGCGTAGCGAGCGGGTGTTCATTCGCTGGTGATGAAGCGTCGCAGGGCACGTTTCCACATCAGTTCGTCCGGATCACCGTGGAAGGATTTTATTTAGAGCATCATGCCCAAAGACTGTGGCCGACAACCCGCTTAGTGCCATACTAGTACTACGGATAGTGCTTTGGTGCGGTACCGGTAGGTACTTGGCACGGGCTAATTAACCGGTCCTTGACAGTTCCGACCCCCACCCCTTTTTCAGGACCTTTATGAACGTTCCGCTGGGTACCGGGCCCGACTATAGTAGTGCGCTGATCGGAGAGTAGTGCGCTGATCGGAGCCTGAGCCTATGGAACGTCCGGTTCGTGTTATCGTCGCTAACCAGCCGCGGCTCGTGCGTGAGTTGGTGTTAGAGACCATCAAGGAACAGGCGGACATTGAAGTCGTTGCCGAGGTTCAGAACGAATCAGACATCGCGCAGGCGGTCGATGAGATCAATCCCGATTTTCTGATCGTTACTCTGAGCGAATCGGACAAATGTCCGCCAATTTGTGAAGTTCTTCTCCTTCGCCACCCGCAAATGAAGGTTTTGGCTCTGGCTCCGGAGCGGAACAGCAGCGTGTTTTTCTTTACGGCCTTCGACATCCACGCAGTCCCAGTGGAGGCATCCGAGGAGGGGATTCTCAATACGTTGCGCGGCAAGAGCAGTCTGGTAGGAGGCTAAACGTGGGGCTGACATCAAAGTGCCGGGTGCACCAACGGCTTGCGTGGGGCGCGGAAATTGCGCTCATTACGATCGCGACTGTAACACTGCTGGTTCCACGCGTTCGTGCGCAGCAACAACCGTCGAACAACGTTGCCACCCAGGCACCGGACTTGACGCAGCGCAACCTGAGCCGCGTAGCGGCATCGGCAGCCGAAATCAAAGCCGTCCTCGTCGAAGATACAGGTTTAATGGTCGAGGTGAAGCGTTGGATTGCTAAAGATGCAACTGCGCATGGACAAATTGTCAGCGACAAGGAGCTAAGCGCTGACGCAATTTTTATCCGTTTGGAAACGGATGTCCAGTTTCGTTCGGTGGTCACGACGCTTGTCCAACAGTACGGATACCTGGTTGCCAAGCTGAATCCAGAATCCGACCTCGCTAAAGAACATCTGTTGTTGGTTCAAGAGCGGACTAAATGGATCGCGGAGACCCAGGAAGAAGAACGCGTGCAGGCGCGACAGCGTTCGGCTGCCGCCGAAGCCGCTGCCAGAAACGCCGGAGGGCAATCGCAGGGAGCCCCACGCTGTGACTCGTTAAACAATTCAGGCTGTGGCGGAACACAAAATGGCTTGCCGGCATCGGAACGGCAGTTTCCAGCTGAAAATTCGCCTTCAATGAACTCTCCGGGCAATCTACCTAACGCTCCGGCTAATGGCGGTGACACCCGCACGCAACTGACTCAAATGCAAGACGGCTCCTACCAGTTTCTGCCTCTCACCGCTTCGAATGACGGCCTGTTGGAGGCCTCGTATGGGTATGGGTCTCGCCCGAATTTTTCCGGTGCTAACGGTACTAATGGTACTAATGTAAGCTCGTCGATCATAGGGCAGGAGGGCAATGAAGGCAGTTTGTCAAATCGATATTCGGCGGCTTTCAATAGCGGTGCATCTCCCATGGCCGCGGGCGCTAACGGCGGAATGGAATTGAATGCCAGTAACGAATTGTCGGACCTGTACGGCTCCAACAATTTGACGTCCGAAGCGATGATGAATAGTTCGTCCGAAGCGATGATGAATAGTTCTTACTCGCAACAGCAACTTGTCGGCCGGCAGCACATGAACGCAGAAGTGTTGCAATCCCCCGAGATGTTGCGTAAAAGGAGCCCCTACAGCGATATTCCCTCTCTTTACGACATGTATATGCAGGCTGTGCCGCGCCCAGAGGTCCCGCAGCGATTCGGATTGGCAGTATTTGAGAATGGAACTAGAGACTTGCAACGGATGCCCATGGACATGCCGGCCGGACCAGACTACGTCGTGGGACCGGGTGACGGGTTAACCGTGAACCTCTGGGGAGGCGTATCTCAGCGTCTGTCCCGGGTGGTCGATCGGGAGGGCCGGATCACCCTGCCGGAGGTTGGCCCGGTTCTTGTAAGTGGCAAGAGCCTCGCTGACTTGCAGGAGAGCCTACAGCAAGTACTTAGATCGCAATTTCGCGATGTGTCGGCGGACGTTTCGCTTTCCCGCCTGCGCACCATCCGAGTGTATGAGGTAGGCGATGTAAGCAACGCTGGCGCTTACGACATCAGCTCGTTGTCGACGCCGTTGAACGCTTTGTTCGTTGCGGGCGGCCCCACGTCGCGGGGGTCGATGCGCATCCTCAAGCATTATCGAGGCGCCCAACTGGTTCAAATTGTGGATGTTTATGACCTGTTGCTGCACGGGGTGAAGACTAATCTCCAAAGGTTGGAAAATGGCGATACCGTGCTCGTGCCTCCGATTGGACCACAAGTAACCGTCGAAGGAATGGTGCGGCGTCCGGCGGTTTATGAGCTCAAGGAGGAAAAAACGCTGGCGGATGTGCTGGAACTGGCAGGGGGATTGTTGCCTGCGGCGACACTTCGGCACGTCGAAGTAGAGCGGACTGTAACGCACGACAAACAAACGATGTTGAGCCTGGACATTCCTGAGGGCAGCGATGACGCGGAAGTAACGGCGAAACTCGAGTCTTTCGAGATTCATGATGGCGACAGTATTCGGATTTTCCCGATCGCGGCATACAGCCAGAACGCGGTTTATGTCGAGGGCCACGTCATCCGCCCCGGCAAGTATTCCTATCGCGAAAACATGCGAGTTACCGACGTGATTTCATCCTACAAGGATTTGCTCCCGGAGCCTTCCACCAAATATGCGGAGATCATTCGCCTTAACGAGCCCGACTTCCGCCCCAGCGTCGAGAGTTTCGATCTAGACGAAGCCTTGGCAAATCCTTCCCAGGCTCCTTTATTGCATCCGCTCGATACCGTCCGGATTTTTGGCCGATTCGATTTCGAAAATGCTCCGACGGTTTCGGTCTTGGGCGACGTTCGCGCACCGGGAACCTACCAGACCTCTGGAACAATCCGGCTGAGTGATGCGATTCATTTGGCTGGTGGACTTACCCCGGAAGCGGAAAAAGCGGACGCGCAGGTGTTTCGCTACCTGTCGGACGGGAAGTCGGAAATTCTCAGCGTCAGCCTCAGCGAGGCGCTGGAGGGCGATCCTGTATCGAATATCATCCTGCAGGCGCGAGACAGATTGCTCATTCACCGTAATGCTGAAGACGTAGAACCGGCGACAGTTTATATCGAGGGCGAAGTCGCAAACCCCGGCCGTTATCCTTTAATGATGAATATGCGGGTCGCTGACCTGGTACGCGTCGGTGGTGGCCTCAAACCGAGTGCCGATACACAATCCGCCGATCTGACCAAGTATCAGTGGTCCGAGCAAATGGATTTGACCGCAGATCACGCCTCCATCGAACTGTCCGCGGCGCTCAGCGGGGAATCGAGCGCCAATGCGGCTTTGCATAACGGTGACGTGCTAACGATTCGAGAACGAGCCGGGTGGGACGAACTGGGGGCCTCGATCAGTGTTAAGGGGCAAGTGAATCATCCGGGAACGTATGGCATTCGGCCGGGAGAAAAACTCAGCTCGATTATCGAGCGAGCGGGCGGATTTCAGCCAGACGCTTATCCTTACGGGCTGATATTGCAGAGAGATGAAGTCCGCGATTTGGAGAAGACCTCTCAAGACGCGATGGTCTTGCGTATCAAAGACGTGGAAAGCCATTTGGAGCTGATGCCAGATGGTAATCCCCAGCAGAAAGAAGCGAAAGAGATGACGCTGGGGCAATGGCGGACAATGCTGGAACAGCTGAACGCCAACCCTCCAGTGGGGCGCGTTTCGGTCCGGATCTCGTCAAACGTCAACCTGTGGAGAAACACTTCGGCGGATCTCGAAGTGCGGGCCGGGGATACGTTGATAATTCCGAAGAAACCGAGCTACGTGCTGGTGACCGGCCAAGTTTTGAACTCGACGGCTATCTCTTACCGGCCGGGTAAAAGCGCAAAGTGGTATCTCAGCCAAGCCGGAGGTCCCACGCAATTAGCGGATAAGAAGTCGATCATGGTGGTAAGAGCCGATGGTTCGGTAATCGGCGCGAAGAACGGAATATGGAGTGGCGAGTCGTTCAGTGCCGTTTTACAGCCGGGTGATTCGGTGATTGTACCGGAAAGGGTATTTAGTGGGGGGATCCAGTTACAGACAATTTTCTCGGCCGCCCAATTGGCGACTTCCGTCGCGAGCACAATATATATCGCCCTGCACTACTAGCAGGAAGTCAGAATGATGCGCCGGTGGGCAAGTTTTGCTTTGAGTTTCTGCGTGCTTACGAGCGCTACACTGGGCGCGCAAGGAATTGCATGGGCCCAGAACCAGGCGGCATCCTCACCAGAACAAGTCGGGGAAACGCCGAAAGCTGAAGGAGCAAACAATACGACGGATTCGCAGCCGTCAACTAGTCGAAACGCGAATGGCCTCGGAAAGCCGCTCATGAGGAATCTGGTGTCCGATCAAAAAGCAATCTGGGAGAGCCCATTTCACCTTCGTTGGACCGATGCAGACTGGTTCATTCCCCTGGCCGGGGTGACGGCTGGCTTTTTTGTGACGGATCACTCAGCCGTGAACAGCTTATCGAGCGATCCCCAGAAAACGAAACGATATGTCAGTTTCTCGAATTATGGCGTAGGCGCCATGGTTGGCATTGGAGCCGCGACCTACCTGTTAGGCAAGGTGTCTCACGATGATCACCGGACCGAAACCGGGCTGCTTGCTGGAGAAGCCGCTCTTGACAGTCTGGCAGTCACTACGGCGTTAAAGTATTCATTGGGACGCGAGCGGCCCTACCAAAACAAGGCGGGCCCTTTTTTTAGTGGGGGAGACTCTTTCCCATCGGATCATTCGGCTGTGGCGTGGTCGGTTGCTGGAATCGTTGCGCACGAGTATCCCGGACCTCTTACGAAGATTTTAGTATATGGTCTGGCTACTGCCGTAAGTGCTTCTCGTGTGGTCGGACAACAACATTTTCCTTCTGATGTGTTCGTCGGCGCCGCGATCGGGTGGTTCACAAGCCAGTATGTCTACCGCGCGCACCACGATCCCGAGCTTGCGGGCAGCAGTTGGGAAACTATGTCAGAGCGTGCTTTGGACTCTGCGCGGAATCCCACCAGCAAGGGTTCCCCGTACGTCCCGCTCGATAGTTGGATCTATCCGCCGCTTGAGCGTCTCGCCGCGCTCGGCTATGTCCAAACAGCCTACTTGAGTTCGCGGCCGTGGACCAGGACCGAGTGCGCCCAGATGATCGATGAGGCGGGTACACTGCTGGGACAAGATGCAACTGCATCCGACGAATCTCAGCAGCTTTATCACGTTCTGGAGCAGGAATTCGCGGAAGACTTGAGCATCTTGCGTGGCGATCGCTCCGGGACAGTGCGGTTGGAGTCGCTCTACGCGCGAGTCGGAGATATTTCTGGCGCGCCTATTCGGGATAGCTATCACTTCGGCGAAACCATCATCAATGATTTTGGCCGTCCCTATGGGGAAGGAGTGAACGCCGTGGCCGGGTTTTCCGGCTGGGCATCCTCAGGACGCTTTGCGGTGTACGTACGCGGTGAATACCAACACGCTGCGCAATTATCTGCTTATCCACAGCAGGCTGAGAATGCGATTGCGCAAGTGGATCAGAACCCAGTGCAAGTCTCGCGGCCTACTGCGGCTATTAATCAGTTCACCCTGCTGGATACTTACGCAGCGATGAGTGTAGACAACTGGGAACTGTCTTTCGGAAAGCAAAGCCTTTGGTGGGGTCCCGGGGACGGCGGCGCCTTAATGCTGAGCGATAACGCCGAGCCCTTCGTGATGTTTCGTGCCAGGCAAACGGTGGCCTCTCAGCTTCCTTGGATTTTTCGACATCTGGGGCCGGTAGAAACTGAGTTCTTTTTCGGGCAGCTTGCGGGAAACCAATTCCCGCCCAGGCCATTAATCCATGGCGAGAAAATCAGCTTCAAACCGTCGAGAAATCTAGAAATAAGCATCTCCCGCACGACGGAGTTTGGCGGAGTCGGCCGCCCAATCACCGCAGCAGCTCTGTTCAACAGCTACTTCAGTGTGAAATCTTCGGATATTTACGCAGCCAATGCTAGTCCTGGAAAACGTACGGTAGGCGGCGATTTTTCGTATAGAATTCCTGGCTTGCGCAACCGGCTCACGCTATATGATGACGTGCTGTTGCCGGAAGATAACCCGACCAACCTGGATATGAACCCTTCACCGATTTACGCCCCTCGGCGCGTGGCCATGCGGCCGGGAATCTATATTCCGCGCCTGCCGGGGCTGCATAAGTTGGACGTCCGTCTGGAAGCCGTATACACGGACCCGCCCACGCCGCGTAGCTTCAGCGGCCAATATATCTATTTCAACAATTTTTATCGCGACTTGTACACGAACAAGAATGTTCTAATCGGCGACTGGATTGGACGAGAAGGCACGGGATTTCAGGGATGGACCACCTATTGGTTCACCCCGCGAACCAGCTTGCAGTTCGCCTACCGCCACGCCAAGGTGGCCGCGGACTTCATCCCGAAGGGCGAGACCTTTAACGACGGTTCGACCGCGGTTAATTGGCAGGTGCGCAGCAACGTAAGTGTGTCGGCGGCCGTGCAATATGAAAAATGGGTCGCTCCCGTTTTGGCTCCCTTGCCACAGGCGGACTGGACGTCCACGGTGGATGTGACGTACTGGCCGCGCAGTTGGAAGCGTTAATAAGCACAGGCAGATTGTCATGGCAGACAAACTGATCAAAACAAACGGCAGTTCGGTCGGTATCGTGGAAGGAGACAGCCTCTACGGCGAGTCGGCTGAGCAAACCGCATCTCCAGAAAGAAGTTTGACGAGACTGCGGCTGGTTTGGGGGCAGCGGCGCTTTCTACTCCGGCTCGCTGGTGCCGGCTTGGCCTTTTCCGTTCTAGTTGCTTTTTTGATTCCGTCGCGCTACGAAGCTGTAGCTCGTTTGATGCCACCTGACCAGGAAGGCGGCAGCATGGCTGCGCTTGCAATGGCCGCGACGGCCGGCAAACCTGGCGGGTCGTCGGATGCTAGCTCACTATTCGGGGATGGCCTGGGAGCAAGTCTTGGAGAGATGGCTGGGAATCTGCTCGGCTTGAAAAGCACGGGTGCACTTTTCGTGGGAGTTATACAGAGCCAAACCGTGGAAGACGATCTCATCAATAAGTTCAACCTCAAAAACCTTTATTGGGACCGGCACATAGAGGATGCGCGAACCGATCTCGAAGATAGAACGGACGTCACTGAAGATCATAAGAGTGGAATTATTATCCTCAAAGTGACGGACAAGAATCCTGGCCGTGCGGCGGCCATGGCTCACGAGTATGTGGAGCAATTGAATCGGGTGCTGGCACTTGTGAGCACTTCTTCGGCGCATCGAGAACGCGTCTTCCTTGAGGGGCGTCTGGCACAAGTGAAACAAGATCTCGAATCTGCCGAAAACAACTTCAGCGCTTTTGCCAGTAAGAATGTTGCTCTCGATGTCCCTGCTCAGGGAAAGGCCATGATTGAAGCGGCAGCGTCTCTTGATGGCGAACTGATCGCCGCCCGCACGGAACTCGAGGGTTTGCAACAAATCTATGCCGATGGGAATGTGCGTGTTCGCGCCACGCGAGCGCGAGTGGCGGAACTCCAGCAGCAGCTCGAAAAACTGGGCGGCAAGTATGACGCCACAGGGCAAGCTGGAGAGGACTCCATGTATCCTTCGATTAGGCAACTTCCGCAGCTTGGCGTGGGCTACGCGGACTTCTATCGAAATGCCAAAATTCAGGAAGCAATTTTTGACACTCTGACGCAAGAATACGAACTCGCGAAAGTCCAGGAGGCAAAAGAGACGCCCACGGTCAAAGTTCTCGACGAGCCGCAGATTCCAGATAAGAGGTCATTCCCTCCGAGACTTCTGATCATAGTCTTAGGAACGTTCCTGGCGTTTGCGACTGGCTTGACGTGGATATTCACTCACGCGCTCTGGCAAAAAACTGCGCCGACTGACGCGCGAAAAGTATTCGCACAGGAGATTTTTGACGTCGTAAAAGCGCGCGTATCCCGAACACCTCAAAACGGCCACGGTAATGGCATTGCTGTGGACGGTGGCGGCCGCGCGGCCTCCAGTTCTGCCAACGGCCCAACGGGGGACAAGCGGGACTAGATTGCTGTATCCAATTGAATAATCACAGGTTAGGTCACACGCCGCCTGTAAGTGACGGAGCGGAGCTGTGGACGTTCAAGCTATGGGCGAAACCGATCCTGGATTTTGTGGCGACAGATTCGACGAGACGGGCGAGGTAAATAGGCCTTTGTTGACCTCCCGCGACCCCGGGTATCGCACTGCCAGACATTGGTTCGCATTGTACACATGCGCGAATCATGAAGCGCGGGTCGCCGAAAATCTCAGCCTGCGATCGGTCGAACATTTTCTACCGCTGTTTCAATCGACCAGACTCTGGAAAGATCGGCGAGTAAGGTTGCAGCTTCCACTTTTTCCTGGTTACGTTTTTGTGCGCATTGCGGTGCGTGACCGTCTGCAAGTTCTTCAAGCCCCGGGAGCGGTGCGATTGGTGAGTTTTGACGGGCTGCCCGCGGTTCTGCCCGATGAACAAATCGATGCTCTAAAACGAGCTTCGGAGGAGGGCCTAGCTGCCCAGCCGCATCCATACCTAACCGTAGGTCGGCACGTTCGGATCAAGGGAGGTCCGCTCCAGGGTCAGAAGGGGATTCTCGTACGGAAGAAAGGAGCGATGCGAGTGGTGGTTTCGCTGGCGCAGATCTCCTGCTCGATGATAGCGGATGTGGAAGCTTCGGACATCGAGCCGTTACATTCGAAAGAGCAGTTAAATCCGTCAAATTAAGATCCTTTGCAGTTAGCCAAAAAGGTCTCGAAAGTTGTTGGTCTGGCGATTATTTCCGGTGATATCTCCTTGATTCAACCTACGCAATAACCTAGCGACAGGAAACCAAACAACGGTGGATGCGAAATTTTCCGATGTAGTTCTGCTCACGGCCACTCAATTTGTTCGCTGGACATTGCGGGGAGCTTTCGCGTTGGTGGTCGCGCGAGTGCTTGGCCCCGAGAAATTTGGTGTTTACGCGCTACTCTTCACGATGGTCGAATTTTTGTCGGTGGCCTCAGGGGGAGGGTACGCGGATTATCTGACGCGCGAGACGGCCAAGAACGAGCATATCGGTTGGGATCTCGGGCTGAAGCTAGTGCTTCTGAGACTGGGAATTGCTGTTGTGGTGCTGGCCATCGAGGTTACGATTCTGAGACTTCTCGATTATCCGCAGCTGGTAATTGCAGGCACTTTGTGGATGTCTCTAACCATGGTGCCGCGATCACTAAGCGAGGCGGTGCAAGGCGTATTGCGCGGGATTTGTCGATATGTGGAGTATCTCCTTGTTGAATCTCTCCTAGGGGTCACACTTATCACCGGCGGCGTTGTTCTGCTTGTGCGTGGAGGCGGTCTTCGCGGCGTAATTGCCACAGAAGTGATTGCGGCGCTAGCGTCTGGGGCGGTAGCCCTGGGGTTTGCGCTAAAACTTCGTACCCCTCTGCGGATTCAGTTAAAAGCCTCAGCGCTGATAAAGAAGAGCGCTGTTTTCAATGTATATGGGTTCATGGGTACCCTTTATGATCGGTTCGACGTTGTGTTGCTGTCCAAACTGGCCGGGGATTACGCGACGGGAATTTATTCCGTGGCCTATCGGGCGCTAGGTATGACCCAAATTATCGGTTCTGGTGTCCTTTATAGCCTGTTGCCGTCGCTGTCGCGACACTCCTTTGACAAGTCGCAGCAACGCCAACTTGAAAAGGCCATGGGGCTCTTGTTGAACGCCGCTTTCGTCGTCGTATTAGCCACGATGGTTTTTGCAGGTCCTGCCACTCATCTCGTGCTTGGTGCTCGTTATACGGAGTCTGCGCTGGCATTAAAGATCCTCGTCTGGGCAGTCATCTTTCGCTATCTCAATTATGCTCTAAATATTGGGTTGCTGGCGGCTGGTTACGAGCGCGTCTTCGTCGTTACCACATCGGCGTGCCTGGCGGTGAACTTCTTCGGAAACCTGCTGCTCATTCCACGGTACACCTGGCGAGCTGCCGCGGCGCTGACTATTGTCACCGACCTGTTATCTGTGATCATAAATACCTACTACCTGCGCGGGGCTGTCGGTCGCATGATTTTCCCCGTGGGCGCAATGCGGAGTTCGTTGGCGTTTATGTTAGTTCTTGGAGCGACTTTCGCTGGAGGCCAGTTGGTCTCCCCCGTTCTTACCGGTACCATTTGCCTCTTGTGCTTTTTCTTTTATCTCCATCGCAGCGGCATGCTGGCTGAATTTGCCAGCATCTGGCAGTTACGGCGGGATCCATCTGTCCTTATCGCGCCATGAGCACCAAATCGATTTCCATTCCGGAACTAACGCCGCCGTGCAATTACACAGGCCTCGTCATTTGGGGTGGAATTGCGGCCGCTTTAGCGGCTCTTTTTGTACTCGCCAATTGGACATTGGCAGTTTCTGCCGCATTAATTATCGTCGCGGTTTCAGCTGCGGAGAGCGAGCCATTTCTGCTGGCTATCATTTTTTTGGTGCCGATAGGATGGTCCGTAAAGATCGATTTGCCCTTGGGTGGCAAAGATGCGCGCCTGGATGTTGCCACGGCTGTGCGTTTGCTCATCGTGGGGGGCTTCTTCATGGGCCGGATGTGGGGAGGCCAAATGGAGGTAAGGCGGCTATTCAAATCACGCCTTACGCGTGCCTCTCTCATATTGGTTGCAGTGGCGCTTACATCCGTCGTGCTTGGAAGCGGTGGCCTGACGTATGGAGCGCTTAAAGCTAACGTGAGGCTGATATCTTACGTAGGTTTTTATCTTTTCGTTTTCCTTTGGGCCAATTCCCGAAGGCGCATTCGCATGATCGTCGTCACCATGCTGGCCTCTACGGTGTTGGTCGCAGTATACGGAATAATTCAGGAAATCGTCGGTGACTACACATCTTTATGGCTCTATCTAAATCCCCCGGAAGATTGGTTTCTGCCGATGGAGCACAGGGTCCCTTCATTCCTGAACTATTGCACAACCCTGGCCGGCTACCTGAATCTTATTCTTCCCTTTGCACTGGCTTGCTGCATTTTAGAGAAACGTGACTCCTCTTTGCGCAGACTGGCGGGGTGGAGCTTGGGTCTGGGAATAGTGGCCTTATCGTTTACGCAGACCCGGGCAGCGATGGCGGCCTTCGGCTGCGTGCTGGCCATTGCTGTTCTTTATTTCTCCAAGACTTGGCAGCGAAAAATTCTTTTACTTGTGGGACTGGCGGCTATCGCTGTAGGCATTTCTCTCTTAGGTAATTTCTTGAATCCGGATCACTTAACGCTGAATGCGAACGGCGGTGAAGATGTTGCTACTCGCCTGCTCCTGTGGGCGACAGCGCTGAAACTATTTTTAAGTTCACCCTTTTGGGGTGCCGGCTACGGCAATTTCGTCGAACTGTACGGTTCGTATCTGCCGTTTTCATGGATACCACCGGGAGTTTTTGGAGTCCATAACACCTACCTCCAATTTCTCGCGGAAACCGGACTGATCGGCTTCAGTGCGTTTTGTTGGCTTATCTTTCAGGCGGTTCGGCAGGCTTTGCAACAATTCTATCGGCCGGTGGCTGTGATGGATAAGGTCTTGGCCATTGGGATTCTTGGCGCCATCCTTACGCTATTGATCCAGGGCCTCGTGGATTTCATGTTTAGCGTAAGCCCACCGTTTGGGACTCTTTTCTGGACGTTGTTGGCTCTTCTTGCCGCAAGTGCCGGAGTTATGCACCGCGAGATTTCGTTGGATGCTCTGCAGTATGACGGGCGCTGAATTATATAGCGTTCCAGACGGCGCTTGGCCGATATGTTCGTTGAAGCCGGCACTCTGTCGAATAGCCAGCGTTTGTACGGCGTTGGATGTAGAAATAGCGCGTGCAAATTGATATGAATACCTCTTTGCGAATTTTATTAAGACGCCTCCTTTACGGCATTGGCGTCCCAAGATGTTTCGGAAGTCTGCGTGCGCGGCTGGTGGGTCCTTTTGGCCGGGCAGTACTCGCAAAGAGTGTCAATGGAATGCTTCTTGTGCCTGTAAGCGATGCCTTTGTTGGTCGCTCACTGTGCTTCAAAGGCCGCTACGACGATGCGGTCCTTAGTTTCCTGCTGTCGCAATGTAACTCAACATCTGAGGTACTGGTAATCGGTGCCCATGTTGGTGCGTTCGCCATTCCCTTAGCCAAGAAAGTACGGCATCTGGTCGCAGTGGAGGCGAATCCGGCTACATTTGAACTCCTCGAACTGAACGTATTGTTGAACGGACTAAAGAACATGGAAATACACAATTTTGCGGCCGGAGACATGGAAGACGAGGTGAGCTTTATCACGACCCATACAAATACGGGTGGAAGCCGCATGAAGACAGAGGAATGGAGTTGGCGAGCGCATTTCAATGAGAAACCCAAAACTGTTGTTGTGCGTATGCACAGGCTGGACGAGGTATTTCCTGATTCCACCTTTGATCTAATGGTTATGGATATCGAGGGATCGGAGGCGCTCGCACTGAGGGGTATGCAAGGCTTGCTCGGGCGAAGCCGGGCGTTGGTAGTGGAAATCGTGGAAAAACATCTCAGGCGAATTGCCAAGGTTACCAATGAAGAATTTCTGTCGCTGGTCACCCCCTTTTTCGATGAGGCGGTCATCCTTCCGGAGGGCGCAAGACACGAAGGGCAAGTGCCTAAGGTTTACGGTAAATCTGCTTTTGGCGAGCTAATGAGGGCTTCCTGCAACGGTGATGTGGTCGCAAACGTCATGTTCCGGCGCGCATCATTACCGGAGTCCGACAAGCTCCGAAACGATTTGCCGGTGTCAATCTCTTTGCCAGGCATCCTGGAATCGAGATAATTTCGAGCTCTCCGAACTTTACTGTGATCGGGACATGACTCAAGAAAAACACAAAACCAACGGCTCGGGATTTGCCCATCGGCAAATCGAACCGGCCGCCGCGGCGATATTCAAGAAATATCGAGGGAAGCGGCGATTCATGGTTCGTTTGATCGAATTATTTTTGGCGCCGGCAGCGTGGTCCTCAAGGCGACAGTCGGGCACTGCCCTCGGCCAGGTGCGGAGAATTCTAGTATTTGAACCGGGCAGTCTTGGCGATATCGTTATGCTCACTCCCTTCCTCAGGAGCCTGCGAAGCGGCTTCCCCCAGGCCCAGATCTCCGTTCTCTGCCGTTCAGCCTATGCGAACGCAAACAAAAACTATGCTTCTATCAGTCAGTCAAGTATCGAAACTCTGATCGTACGCCAAGGACTGGCTGATGAATTGATTCCCATACCCATTCCATGGCTCGTCGCGGTCTCACCCTGGAAGCGATATAACCCATTCTCCTTGCGGTGGCCAGCCTTTGTTCGACGGCTGCTTCGTCTTAGGCGCAGACACTTCGACCTGGCGTTTGCCGGTGGCAGGACCGATATTCGCTATAACTTGGTTCTTTGGCTGACGGGCGCGCAGCGAAGAATTGGCTACGGATTTGCCGGAGGCGGCGCGCTCCTCACCGATGTAGTTCAACCTGATATGGGGAGGCCCCATCAAGCTCAACTTCCGCTGCGGCTCTTGGAATATCTCGGCGTGAAGGATCACAAGAACGGAAGTCTCTTAACCGTGTTTCCGGAAGAAAAGGATTTTGCTGGGCGTTTTCTTGCCACTCACGGTGTCGGCGCCCATGATTTCCTAGTAGGGCTTCATCCTGGCTCCCGAGTGTCGGCACGAAGCTGGGATCAAGAGCGCTTTCAAGCGGTAGCTCGCCAGCTGACGGACCTGCACGACGCCAAGGTGCTTTGGTTCAGCGATCCAAGCGATTCTCGAACTCCTCCCCCCTCGGAAAATATAATTTCAACGTGTTTGCCTCTCCGAGAATTTCTTGCTGTCCTCGCAAGATGCCGATTACTTGTCTGCAATGATAGTGGGCCAATGCATTTGGCTGGTGCGTTGGGAATTCCTGTCGTGGCGATTTTTGGATCGACCTTTCCAGAATGGTTTAAGCCCCCGGGGGATATACACCGAATTGTTACGCGCCGGGACGTCTGGTGCCGCCCGTGCGGCGATCGCTGCATTCATCCTGAACCTTATTGTTTGACCCTTATTCCCGTGGACCAGGTGATGAAGGAAGTAACCGAGCTTATCGCGCAACTTCGCAATACTCAGGTTCCCGTGGGATCAAAGCCGTGACAACCGCAGCGTGGTGCTCCTGTGCACCGAGGGCGTGGTCTCGAGCGGTTTGAAGCCACCGTGGCCCCTAAGCGGCTGGAATACGAAGAATGATAAAAGAACGCGGAAGCCCGCTATTACATTATCTGGATCGAGCCGTTGGTATCCCGGCGGTTATGGTTTTGGGGAGCACGCGACGCAAGCAGGTACTTCCCTGTACAATTCAAACAATTGGCCTTCTAAAAACGGGAGCAATTGGCGATACCGTCCTCCTGAGCGCAATCATTGCCGACTTGCGAAGCGCTTTTCCACGTGCCGCGATAACGTTATTCGCAAGTGAAGGCAATTTCGAAATGGCAGGTCTACTTGAAGGCCTTGATCGCGTCATAAAAATGCCGATGCTTAATCTGCTGGCCGGGATTTCGGCGGCCCGTGTGCCCGCAGTCGACGTGATGCTTGATTTCGGCCAGTGGTCGCGTGCGGAGGCGTTAATCACGCTTTTTTCGCGGGCTTCGTTCACTCTTGGATTTCGAACGCCGCACCAATATCGTCATTACGCCTACGATCAAACCGTTGAACATTCCTCCGATGTTCACGAACTTGAAAACTATCGCAGGATGGTTCGCGCATTAGGGGTAACGGCGCACAATGTACCTTCCTTGCGCGTCTCGGAGGAAAGCCCGTTAAACGTGCGCGACTACGCCGTTTTTCACTTGTGGCCCGGCGGCCGGCTTAAGAAGCTGAAACAATGGCCGTCTGACCGGTGGCTCCGCCTGATCGGCGAGTTCGCTGCGCAGGGAATGGAAGTCGTACTCACGGGAGCACCTTCGGATATTAGTGCTACCACTACTCTGCTTTCTGAGATTCCAGCAAGACTGCGTCACCTTGTGACAAATGCAGCCGGGCTCAATCTGAAACAGACGGCGGCGATTTTGGCTCAGGCGCGCCTCGTAGTTAGCGTCGATACTGGCGTAATGCATATGGCTGCTGCGCTGGGCGTACCGTTGGTCACGTTACATGGGCCGACCTCGTCAATACGTTGGGGACCGGTCAGTGAGAAGGCGGCTGCTATTGACTCGCCGCTCGCGGGCTGTGGTTACGTTAGCCTGGGCTGGGAGTATCGATTTCGACGCCCCGCATGTATGGAGTGTATCTCCTACGAGTCGGTTCGCGATGCTTGCGCGGCCATGTTAGGGAAGTGGTCATCCTTGGAGCAGGCGAGTTGTGAAGGGTATGCCGCAGGGAAGATGTAAAACGATACGGCGAGGGCACTGTTGCTTAAAACAGCCCCGCCCTTCGCCTACCGACCGAAGTATCTGCAGGGGTGACTATTGAGAGCCTCGGCCAAGGCTGACGAGGTGATTCTCGGGGCGCTTGTGAAAAGCCTTGCACTTCATCAAGCCCTCTTGGAGGATCAGAAACTGATCGAGACGATTGGTATGGTCGCCGAAGAAATGATTGGCGCGCTGACCCGCGGCAAAAAACTGTTCTTCTTTGGCAACGGTGGGAGCGCGGCTGATGCCCAGCATTTGGCTGCAGAACTGGTAGGCCACTTCGGGCGGGAACGCCGTGCGTTGCCGGCCATGGCCTTGACAGTGGATACCTCCGCGCTGACCGCGATCGGCAATGATTATTCGTTCGAAAAGGTATTCAGCCGTCAATTAGAGGCGCTTGGATCGCGTGGAGACGTCGCCTTGGGGATTTCCACGAGCGGCAAATCGCCTAATGTGATCGACGCTATTCGTTCTGCCAAAAAAATGGGCCTGCTGACCGTCGGCTTGACCGGCGCAGGCGGCGGTGCGCTGGTTGGTCTGGCCGACCACTGTATCTGCGTACCCTCCGACCAAACCGCACGCGTTCAGGAAGCACATATCCTGATCGGCCACATTTTATGTGAACTCATTGATGAAAAGTTTGCAGCCGATCTCGACGTTTTTCCGTAGATAACTCAACGCAGTGTTGGGCCCCAATAAGACGGCGCAGAAGGTTCGGAGCATTCACTGGATGGCTAAAAATTCGACTGATTCTACTGTGATGTCAAACCGTTCACGTGTGGGACCATCTCCCATAACCGCGGGAGCCGCAAATGCAAAGTGGTCCTACCGGTCGGGCATGAAAAGGGTGTGCGACCTTTTATTCACCCTTTTTGCGCTTCCCCTTACCGTGCCTTTTGGGCTTGTGACTGCCTTATTGATTAGGCTTGATTCTCCCGGGCCAATATTGGTCAGATTCAAGCGGCTCGGGCAAAACGGCTCTACTTTCTATAAGTACAAGTTTAGAACCATGGTTCCTGACGCAGAAGCGATATTGAAAGTATTGTTGGAGTCAGACGCCCAATTGCGGGCCGAATACCTCGCGACTTATAAGATAAAGAACGATCCGCGGGTTACCAGAGTCGGCAAGTGGCTTCGAAAGTCCAGTCTGGATGAGCTACCGCAAGTGTTGAACGTATGCAAAGGTGAAATGAGCTGGGTCGGCCCACGCGATATCCTGGATAGCGAGCTTCGCATGTATGGCGAATCGGCAAGCAAGTTTTTGAGCGTAAAACCGGGGATTACAGGATTGTGGCAAGTAAGCGGCCGATCGAAGTTGTCTTACGCCGAGCGGGTCCAACTCGACTGCCATTACGTAGATAATATGTCGCTCCTCCTGGATCTCACCATAATCCTGAGGACGATCCCGGTTGTTCTCTTTGGCGACGGTGCGATTTAAGTGAAACGAGCACCAGGGGGAGGAATGAGAGTCCTCGTAACCGGTGGCGCCGGGTTTGTGGGAAGCGTATGTACGGAATGCCTTCTCGCGGCAGGCCATACCGTAGCGGTTATCGATAATTTGCAGACGGGGCACCGTGAGGCTGTTCCCTCAGAGGCGGAATTTGTCGAAGGGAATTTTGCCGATCGCCAGCTGATTTCCGCCTTGGTCACAAAATTTCAGCCTGCTGCGGTCATGCATTTCGCCGCTGAGACTTTAGTGGACCACTCGATGACCCAGCCACGCGTGTACTTCGAAAATAACTTACGGCGAGCCATCGCATTCTTAAATCTCCTTCTGGATCTGGAAGTCAAAAGCTTCATCTTCTCGTCGACGGCGGCCGTCTATGGAAATCCCACAAGCGTGCCCATTTCCGAAGAACATCCGACGCGGCCGATAAACTCATATGGCGAATCCAAACTTATGTTTGAAAAAATTCTGGAATGGTATCGTCGCGCATATGGGCTGAGGTACATCGCTATGCGGTATTTTAACGCCTGCGGCGCTACCGAAATCCGCGGAGAACATCACGAGCCGGAAACGCATTTGATCCCCCGTATTCTCGATGCGATTTATGCTGACACGGAAATTGCCGTGTACGGCCATGATTATCCGACAAGCGATGGAACTTGCGTCCGCGATTATGTTCACGTCCGTGATATCGCACAAGCTCATATTCTTGCTATGGAAGCGCTTCCGCAGGGTGCCTGCGGGGTTTACAACATCGGCACAGGAGCGGGCAACTCCGTCGAGGAAGTGATTAAATTTGCTGAACGAGTAACCGGAAGTCCACTGCGGTTGCGAATGGCGCCTCGGCGTGAAGGAGATCCGGCGATATTAGTCGCCAGCAATACGAAATTGCGGAATGAATTGGGTTGGGAGCCGCGATATTCAAATCTGGATCAGATTCTCCGCAGTGCATGGGAGTGGAAGATCAAGCGGCCCCGCGGCTATCGGCTGAGCGAGGCACAAAGTGGGATTGGCGCGGCGGGATGACCGGCGCCTTGGCGCTCCACACCTACTGAGGTCGTCTTTTTTTGGCGACGCTGCAGCGAACGATATCAGCCGACACAAGGAGATGATGCTTAATGCGTGTGCTGATCACCGGGGGCGCTGGATTTATCGGGTCGCATTTGGCGGATCGCCTTTTAAAGGAGGGTTTTCAGGTCCGCATTCTGGACTCCTTGGACTTGCGAGTCCATCCGGGTGGACGTCCGGCGTATTTAGCCAGTGCCGCTGAGTTTATTCATGGTGATGTAACCGAGCGCCACACTTTGCTGGCGGCGCTCCAAAATGTTGATATCGTTTTTCACCAGGCGGCGTATCAAGATTACATGCCGGATTATTCCCGGTTCTTATACGTTAACGCCTTCAGTACGGCTCTCCTCTACGAGTTAATTGTCGCGGAACGGCTGAACGTCAGAAAAATCATTGTAGCTTCGTCACAGTCGGTGTACGGGGAAGGGCAGTACGTGTGCACCAACCATGGCCACTTCTTGCCTGTTCCCCGCAGCCGCGAGCAATTGTCCCGTGGACAATGGGACGTGCGGTGCCCTGAATGCGACGAGCTGGGCGAGCCCCTTTTCTTGAAAGAGGAGCACACGAACCCATTTAATCAGTATGCGGTTTCAAAGTTGGCCGAAGAAAAAATAGCGCTTGGACTTGGCTGGCTAAAGGGTATCCCAACGGTGGCGCTCCGTTATTCGATTACACAAGGTCCTCGACAATCGTTATTTAACCAATACTCTGGAATCTGCCGTATTTTTGTGGGACGGGCCCTAAGCGAACAGCCTTTGATCATTTACGAAGACGGGCTCCAAACGCGCGATTACGTTCATATCGACGATGTCGTCGATGCCAATATGTGCGTCCTCGAAAATGAGGCGGCGGATTTCCAAGCCTTCAATGTCGGCGCAGGAAGTGCGACCTCCGTGCTCGAATACGCCAATCTCGTGCGCCAGAGCCTATCTTCGCGTGTTGAAGTAGTATGTTCCGGAGAATATCGGCTGGGTGACAATCGCCATAGTGTCTCGAGCATAGAAAAACTTAAGGGTCTTGGCTGGCGTCCCCAACGCGATATTCAGACGATTCTGAATGATTTTCTCTCCTGGATTGATAGTATCGGCGGCATACCGGCCGAGGTGAATAACGCCTATGACCACATGAAAAGTGCAGGTGTCGTCCTCAAATCTTCCATGACGCCAGTTTGACGCTCATGCCGTGTTAAAAGGAAGGATGCTCAAGTGAGTGCCGCCGTGGATCCACACATGCGCATAGGGGTTACCCTACGATGAAAGTTCGCACGATGAAGGCCGTCCAAATTCATGATGCCTCCCAGGAACTTGGTTTAGCGAGCCCCAAGAGGTATTTCAACACGTTTACACAGGTCTTGGAGAAGCTGCCCATTCCCTCGATAAACGAGTGCGTTGACCGGCTTTTCGAGGCTTACCGTGAAAATCGCTCCGTGTATGTGTTTGGCAACGGCGGAAGCGCCGCACTGGCTTCGCATTGCGCGTGCGATCTGAATAAGGGCACGACCATCAGTGGGAAACCCCATTTTCGCGTTCTATCCCTCACCGACAATGTTCCCCTAATTACAGCCTGGGCGAACGATGCAAATTATGAGGATATATTTTCTGCCCAGCTACGCCCGCTCATTCAAGCGCGTGATATTGCCATGGCAATCAGCGGTAGCGGCAATTCACCCAATGTGTTGAGCGGTTTGCGGGTGGCCCGCGAAGTTGGTGCCGTCACCGTAGGCCTCGGGGGCTATAGGGGTGGGAAAATGGCTGCGTTATGCGATGTATGCGTCGTGATTCCGTCGGACAACATGCAACAGATCGAAGATGCCCACTTATGCGTTATGCACGCGCTGTTTCTCGCACTCGCGAATTTGATAAGAAACTCGAATGTAACCCTGGCGGCCAAAGGTGCGGCAGCCAGGTGAGCTGCCATTAATGGGCGGACCCGTGATTAAAACAATCTTGGCAAGCGTCCCCATCTCGGTCCAGCGTGTCGCATGCTGAAAAAGCACCTCTACTTCCTCATATTGATTGCGGATCTAACATGTATCGCGCTGACGCTGCTCGGCGCTTACCTGTTGCGTTACGGCGCAGATCTGCGTTGGGGATTCAACCAACCGGTCCCGGACGCGCACTTTTTGCTTTTGGCGATTTCCTTAACTGGTTGGACTCTGCTTTACATGACCATGCATCTTGACGGTTTTCGCACTGGTTGGCAGTTATCCGCCGTGATTGGCAAGACCTCCACGTCGATCGCTCTCCTGATGGCCGCAATCGTCACTTGCGGTTACTCAACACGAGTGTACTTCTCACGGTTGGTTCTGCTTTACTTTGCCATTCTTTTGTGGGTAGGGATTATCCTGATTCGGTATGCGACGTACGGATATCTGCGTTTTCAAGCGCGGTCAGGCCGAACTCGAAAGGTTATAGTAATCTCCGATAACGACCTCTCCCGCGAGATTGTCGATCGTATTGGCCGTCATCCTGAGCTGCTGTATGAGATCGTCGGTTCGTTGTCGCCGTTTGGCAGCACTGTCATTGGTAACCGGGGCAGCTCGCCCTCGGCTTCAAACGTGTTTGGCTCCTTAGAAGTGCCCACCCTTCTCAAGAAGTTAGGCGTGCAGGAGCTTCTGGTTCTGCTTAAGGACACGCCAGGCATCGAACTTCAGAATTGTTTGATACGTTGCCAGGAGGAGGGAATGCAGATTCACCTCCTTCCACAGCCGTATGAACTTTACATTTCTCGGCCGAAGTTGACCCAAATAGATGGTGTTCCGCTGATTACCTTGGAGCGAGCCTCGTTTTCCCCTGTCGCCCTCATGGTAAAAAGAGTGTTTGATCTTATTGTGTCAATCGGATTAGCGTTTCCGGCGACAATCGTATTGGGTGGTTGCAGCGGAATACTGTGGGCTACGCAGCGGCGGTTGTTTCGCAGCGAAACTCGTTGCGGCAGATTCGGCGGGCCTTTTACAATGTATAGGCTTGATGTAGAAATTGACGATACTAAAGCCTCTCCTTTTCAGAAAGTTCTTCGCAGGCTGAGCATCGCGGATTTGCCGCAGCTGCTGAATGTTTTCCGCGGTCAGATGAGCTTGGTCGGCCCGAGGCCGGAACCCCCTGAACGCGTACGGTATTATTCGGAATGGCAGAAGCAGCGATTACGGGTTCCGCCGGGGATGACCGGTCTGGCGCAAGTGAATGGCCTTCGCGAACAACACTCCTCGGAAGAAAAAACCAGATACGATCTCCAGTATATTCTGAATTGGACTCCGGCTCTTGATTTTGTCCTCCTGCTGCAAACAATGTGGACATTGGCAAGGCGTTTATTCGTCCACGCCGATAAGCACGATCCTCCCAAAGTGAATCGACAGGTACCACAAACGGATAGTGTCTCGCCGCGGCTGTTCAGTTCCATTGGGGAGTAACCAGAAATGCTTATAGTTCGCAGCCCGGTTCGCGTCAGTTTCGGTGGCGGCGGAACTGATTTGCCGGCGTACTATGAGGCGCATGGCGGTGCCGCGCTCAGCGTGGCGATAAACAAATACTTCTACTCGATCGTCACTAAGCGAATGGACGATAAGGTTCAAGTGATATCAGCCGATTTGCGAATTATCGAAACGTGGCAGGACATTGCGGGCATGCATGTAAATAGCGGAGATCTCGATATCCCTCTAGCCGTCATGCAAAGCCTTGGAATTCACGCTCCCTTGAATCTGTTTCTTGCCTCCGAAGTCTTACCAGGCACCGGCCTCGGTTCGTCGGCGAGCGTTTGCGTGAACATCCTCACGGCCCTCGCGACGTACCTGCAGCTGTCTATGACCAAGTATGAGCTGGCCGAGAGGGCGTTTCATATCGCACGCAACGTTTTAGGAATGCCGGTTGGCAAACAAGATGAGTACGCTGCATCGTTTGGCGGGCTGAACTACATAACCTTTTGCGAGGATGGCGGTGTTTCCGTCGATCCGCTAATCCTGGCGCCCGATGTCCTGCGTGAATTCCAGAGCAGCCTCATGCTGTTTTTTACCGGGGCGGCGCATAACTCCTGGTCAATTCTAAAAGCGCAAGAGCGCTCTACCAAGCAACCCGGGGGACCCGCGATAGAATCGCTCCACGTAATTCGAGCCCTCGCCAAGAAGATGCATACCGCCCTGCTGGCTGGCAATCTCACGGACTTTGGTCACTTGCTCAATGAGAGCTGGCAGGCGAAGCGAAAAGTTTCGGACCAGATCTCCAATGCTCGAATCGATTTATTGTATGAACTTGCCAGAGAGCATGGCGCGCTGGGAGGCAAGATTACTGGCGCAGGCGGCGGAGGATTCTTGTTGTTATTCTGCGAGAAGAATTCGCAGGATAAAGTAAGGGACGCCCTTGGAAAAGAGGGTCTTCGCGAACTGGCGTTCGATTTCGACTTTCAGGGGGCCAGGGTACTTGTCAACGATCCGTTCCTGGACGGAGACGCGCGCTGCGGTTTACGCTGGACCTTCACGCCTTCGAGCGAGCAGTTCGCCTGAAGTGTGCTGCTTTTTTGCCGAGTTTGTCGGGAGTAGCGGCAGCTGAACGAAATGAAAGCTTTTCTCCTAGCGGCCGGAAACGGAACTCGTTTACGGCCCTTGACCGACAAACTCCCCAAGTGCCTGGTACCCATTCAAGGAAAACCGCTCCTGGAAATTTGGCTGGAGCTTCTAGAAAGGCACGGTATCAACGAAGTTCTAATAAATTTGCATGCCCATACTGACGTCGTCCGCCAATTCCTATCCGGCCGGTTTCCGCGTCTACACATCAGGCTGGAAGAGGAGCCAGAGTTGTTTGGCAGCGCCGGCACCCTGGCGGCGCATCGCGAGTGGTTGAGCGACGACCCGACCTTCTGGATTCTTTACGCTGACGTACTGACCAACGTCGACCTGCGGCAAATGGCGCGATTTCATGAGACCCACGCAAGCGCCGCGACATTGGGCGTCTGCAACGTTTCAGACCCGTGTAGCTGCGGAATCGCTGTAGTGGACGAAGCGGCAAAGATTGTGCGTTTTCTGGAAAAGCCCAAAGATCCCCCCGGCAATCTGGCTTTCGCGGGAGTCATGATTGGCACTCGTGCTTTGTTGGAGGCAATCCCGAGCGTGCGGCCGGCGGACATCGGGTTCGATGTCCTGCCCCGCCTTGCAGGTGACATGTTTGCTTATCGGATTCAAGAGTTTCTTCTGGATATAGGAACTGTTTCAAATTACGAACACGCGCAGAGTGTCTGGCCCGGCCTGTGAGACGAACCAGTCGGTGAGACGAAATGATCCGCGGTTTAATATTTGACCTGGATGGGGTGCTGTTCGATAGCCATCCCGTCCATCGCAAGGCATGGCGGGGGGTCCTTCAGAAGGCGGGCAAAGACGCATCTGAGGATGAACTCGATTTCATTATGAATGGGGCTACTCGTGAAGAGATTTTGCATCACTTCTTCGGGCCGTTGACTTCCGAGCAGATCGCAAGTTACACCCAACAGAAGGAAACTTTCGTTCAGAACGACGAGCACCAAGTGCAAACCATTGCTGGAGTGGAGGCCTTCCTGGACCTTGTGGAATCGGCAAAGCTTCCTAAGGCCGTCGCCACGAGTGCGTCGAAAGCCCGGGCAGAGAGAATTTTGGAAAAACACGGAATGGCCACCCGTTTTAGCGCGGTAATTACCAGCGACGACGTGCACAAGGGCAAAACCGACCCTGCGATCTTTTTGCGCAGCGCAGAGAAGCTTGGTCTCGAGGCGCGTGACGTTCTGGTTTTTGAGGATGCCGCGCCTGCCATCCGGTCCGTCAAGAACATCGGCATGAAATGTATTGGCATTGCAACCGCAACCAGACGCCCGCTATTACTTGGCGCCGGTGCGGATCTTGTATTCGCGGACTTTAGGGAATTACGTCTGAGCGATGTTATGCGCCTTTCTAAGCCTTTAGGCGTCGACAGTTTTTGAGATCGCCGAATACCCACCCTGCCGACCCCCGGTTCGCTTCGCAGATTTTTTAACGGCACCATACGTCGGCGCCGTCCGCCGTGCATTCCTTTCCTGTATTCGTCGGCAGCCTGATACTGGCGGCCGAGTTCACCTTTCCTCTGTCAGCCCGAATGGTAACCCAGGTATTGCCGCTGTCCGCGCGGGGATCAGTGTCTCCGCAGTTGAATATGACCCAGCGTTGGCCTGCCAGTGCGTGGGGCACAGTTATTGTTGTCATGCCCCTGACATTGATCCAGGAATCGGAAACGGTGAGCGTATAATCCGACGATTTCGTCGACAGGGGCTCTACGATTCCTGTTTTCAGGTTTAGCCCCGACTGGTCCAGAGTGGCGCGGAGATAAGAGGAATCCAACGTTGCAGCCGAAATAGTCTGTCCTCTTGGCCCAGTCGAAGGAACTGTGTAGAAGCGCAGCCCGTTGCCGGTGGATGAGAAAATGGCGGTGGCTCCGTTGTTAACACCGTCTCCAGCGGTTTTGTAATACGAGCCGTCGAAATGCAGGTTCTCACCGAGACCAAGATAGAAGCGCCCGCCAGCTCCAACACTCGCGTGCAGCCAACTTCCCACTCCAGTTGGGCCGACGTTCGTTAGTCCCACGAGATTGTTGGGGGGGAACATCCAGATATTGCTCGCACCTTGTTGTGCGCTGGTATAGAAGCCGCCTAGAGCATGATTCGACGCCATTCCCTGGAACGTTCCAGACGGTGCAAAGCCGGTTCCCACAGCGGAGGATACGCCTACCGTCGCGCTTCCGGCGCCTTCATCTATCAGCAGATTAAGCCACACATCGGCCGTTACCTGAGAGGTACCGGAGAGGCTAAAGGCCATGTTCGGCCCCGCGTCTGAATTCACAACCCCGCTTAAAATACTTGCGTACAACATAGCGGTATCGCTCAATTGCATGGCGGTCTGCGATCTACTGAGATTCCATCTCACGTCTGTCCATGATTGGTGCCCAAACGAGTTTGAACCGCCTGCCTCGGAGTTGACCGTCAGCGATAAGCCGGTTGAGCAATTGCTGAACCATACGTCGTTGAGATTGGTGCGTTCCGTCCAGTGTGCGTAGTTCTCCGCCCACCAGCAGATTGAGCCTGCGCCCGACGCGTCTCCTAACACCACGTCCCAGAGATGGAAGCCAATGGTCATATCTCTCGTGTGCACCAACTTTTGCGCGGGAGCGGCGTTACCGTTGAGAGTCAAACCGAACAGTCCGCCCGTGCCGTTTGTCACAGTAAACGGGGTATCCACGAATAGAAAGCAGT
Source organism: uncultured Acidobacteriota bacterium (assembly GCA_963719845.1). GTDB lineage: Bacteria > Acidobacteriota > Terriglobia > Acidiferrales > UBA7541 > Palsa-189. The sequence goes on from CAVRDM010000019.1 coordinate 136,054, forward strand.
CGCCAGATGACACACGGCAATTTACGATTGTCGAACCGCTTCCCGCTCCATGAAAGGATACGTAAGGGCTGTTAATCACCACGGTGGTGGACTGTGCATACGAGCCAGGCGGAATGACAATCTTTCCGGCAGGATAGCCGCGTACCTTCGGCAAGAACGCAATCATCGTATTGAGCGTCTTTCCCAAGTCGGGTGATCCGCTGAATCTTGTGCCGTCAACGTACAGAACGTTATTGAGGTTAGAGGTGGTCATCGGCACAGATGAGCTTGCTTGAGGTTCGGCGGCGCTGAGAGACGTGAGTAGCAAAATGCTGAGGAGAGTATTCATTCCAGATACCCCGTTATGATGTTGGTATGCACGGCGGCGCGCCAATCGGGAGATTGGCGTTCCCGGGGGACGTGCTTGAAGCTGCGCCGGCCTTGAGCGGCATCTCCTTCGTGGCCGGGGATTTTCTTCAAAGTTTTCGACCATCCTGCGCCAATAGCAGGAGAACGCCCATCGCGGGACCGCAGGCAATCCTTGTTGAGCCGCAACGACCACACGCCAGATGGCGAATACAACTCCGGCGTGAGATTAGGTTCAACACCAGTCGAGTTGCAACGCCTCCCACAGTAAGAGCCAGCCGCGATTCTAACGGAGGGGCAGGCGTTGCAAACATCGCGGCCTGGGAGCGACAGCCGGCCCGAAATCGGTACGGGCAGACCCCCCACCCCCGGGTGTTTTCTGCAAGGATGTGATTCCATGGTACTTGCGGCGTGGAAGTTTGTAAGGATTTCATTCTACGCGGGTTACCGCACATTATTAGGCCTGGAACTCCGGGAGGAAACGCATTTCGGGGTGAAGTCGGCTCGGAGGGGGGCAAATGGCGGAGTGTAGTCATAGGCCAGTGTAGCATATAAGACCTGGTTAGTCAATATACCATCACGATTACTATATAGTATTCGAACGTGGCAGGTAACTATCCCCCCGCGTCAAGTATGGTAAAATCTGCTCGCCGTGACAGGGCTATACCCGTTGCTTTCGAATCCAGTCCCACGCCCAGGTAGGGAGCCATCCTTGCCGATTGTTTATATTTAGCTCACAGATGAACAGGTGATCTCCGTCACCTACGTATGGTTTAAGCCGCCTGTACCACTTTCCTGGCGAACTACTCGTCCAGACTATCCAACAATTTGGCGCATAGCGAATCCAACTCAGCGCGAGATCGAAAACTGGCTCAAGCTCTTCAATCTTCTCTTCGCCGACCCAATGAAAGCCGACATGTAGATATGTTTTCACTGGTCTGGCTCCTCTGGATTTTCACCCGGCGGCAACTGCGGAGGCTCTCCAGGTTCGCTTATTGATCGCCGCTGCTCTGGCGGGGGCGTTCTGACTTCCTTGCTACCAATTTCTATTTCTTGTTGCCGATATTTGATTATGTCTGTTCCCTCCATCATTGACTGCTGTGGATAATTCTCAAGTGTCTTTTGAATTGCAAATAGTCCACCGCCAACCAAAATGAGGACCATTACGGCGATTGCTAGAGCGATCACCTTAATCCAAATGGCGCAAAGCCCAAGAAAGCCCAGTATGAACAAAGCCACTATGACGATTACTGATTGTTTTCCCACAGCCCCTCCATATTTAACCGTCCGGAGAAACTCCAGAGGTTTAGAGAAGGGCGAGAAACTAGGGAACTGTTGCGCCATGAATGTTTTCGGATCATTCTCGGCCCGTCTCGCGGTACACTTCGTCCGGGCCGTACCAGAATCAGTGCGTAATCCTACTGCCTTGCCGCAAATGCCATCTCATCCCGCCAAGAATGACACTGGCAATTTTCGGCAGGTTCACCGAGCCAAAGGTTCGGAACGCTTACTTCCTAATCCCGCCAATTCAATATCTGTATTCACCTAGTGTAGACTACAAAACGACTAGACACCCTCATCGTAAGCCTTCCAGGGCGAAGCGGGCCAAACGCTTATTCTGTGCTCGCTGAAGCCGCTCCTTACCTTCTGGATTAGCCATAAAATCGGAAACGAATCGCTCTAGGTCGCCTCTTAGGACGGTCACGCCTTTTAGCCAGCCATTCTCAACAACGTCGCCCCCGAAGTCCTGCCATCCAATGTTGGCATATTTGTGTGGCCCTTTGCCTGTTATAGCGTTTTGAGCGATTTGATAGCAGACCCAGCTAATAGCGTCAACACATTGAAGTCCGGGAATCCCAATGCTTTTACGAAAGCTATAATTCAAATAGCCACCTAGATTTCCGTTTTCTTCGGCGACGTATTCAGAGCGTTCCATAGTGGCCTCTATCTCGGCCTTGGAAGTGGGCTCTTCCATCCAATGAAATACGTATTCCAGTGGGTTACGCGAAGGACGCTCAGATCGCCAACCGTCTAAAAACGCAAGTAAATTAGTGACTGCCCAACTGTAGTGATATTTCCCACCGTACGAGCGAATTTCGTCGGGAACGACCTCATCGTAATCGCTCTTATTGACAGCTACCGAGAATGCGCGAACACCATATTTTTTGGAGATTTGCCGTATCCGCGACCACACCCTTAATCTCTTTGCCTCATCCCAGTTAGCAAATTCTGATTTCAGATTGTTGTGAACGAACTCCGACATAGAAAAATCCGAGAACCCCTCTTTCGTTTTCAACGAGTCCCACTCATTCTCTAGTCGGATTATTTGTGCGGCTGGCAAGACAAGCCCAGTAGCAATGGCGATCTTCTGCGAAGGGCTCGTGCCGCTATCGTCGATGTACACAGTGAACATTGCCAAGTTGACCTCGCGCCACACGGAGGGACTTAGCAGCATGTGAAACGTGGCAAGGCAGATGGCGGAGGGCGAGCCTTCGCCGAGCACAGGGCCGGCTACTATAATCGCTGGCACGGCGCCAAGGGGCGGAGGAGCCGCGTCCCCGCAGAGCCCGCTTCCACTTCGCCCAGCAAGATCGTTGTGGCTCCACCACGTCCATCCGTCTCAACTTCCGGATAGCCCGTGACTCGGGAACAATCAACACCTACCTAATGGATCGAGAGTGACCCGGTGAACGGCCTCCGACCTCATCAATTAGACCGAACCCATCCGTTGATCTAGACTGAGTCGGGTGTCATCTCCACGACTTCGGTGATGTGGGTAAACGGAATTCTGGCGCGTTTGTTAGCTTCTTCCACGGTATCTCGGCTCGCCGCCTCAAAATAACAGTGCGTCTGGGCCGTCTCGGGAAGGAAGAAGCTCCGAATCCACCGGACCGACTGCCCTTCGTTCGTCATCTCGGAGCAGCAAGTCTTGGCGCGCATACCTGCACTCTTAAGAATTTCGGGAGTGACACCCGGCAGGTCGCGTTCTACGACGAAATATGCCATGTAAGCCTCCTTTTTGAATCTGCTGTCAGCGAAATCGAACCCGTTATGCCTGTGGGACGAGCGGCTCCAACACGGTATCCAAGTCCGTCCGGCGAATTCGAATCGCCCTTTCACCCGCGAGGCGAAGCGCTGGCAGTTTCCCAGACCGAACGTAAGCTCGCACCGTCTGCACGTGGATGCTCAATGCTTTGGCTGCTTCTTCCGGAGTCAAGTAGTCGCCAAGATTGCCCGCTTCGGAGCCATCCTCTTGGTTCTCACTCGTATCCTTGCCGAATCGAGCAGACCAAGTCCTCGCGACGGCGACTCGCCAACTTGCGTTTGTTATTCCATAGGAATTTTTCAAGTCGCCCATCAATCCATCATTCTCTGTAGCAAAACCAGCCAGTAGGTGAGAGACGCGAATCGTGCTGGATCCATCTGTAGTGGCAATTCGCGCCGCGCGGTCGAAGAGTTCCACGGCCGCCGGTGAATAGGCCACCTTCGCTTCACTTCTTTCCGGATTGTCGAGCCAATCGACGCCGAGTTCTTCCAAATCGAAGGTCCAGGATCCCATCTGAACGATCCCGAATCGCGAAATAACTTGCAAGCATCCCAGGAGCAACTCATCGGCGCCAATCTCGCTCCGATTTCGTTTCTTTGCTTGGGCGATCGCGAAAGAGGCCGCGAGTTCGGTGTCTTTCATCCTGGATCAGTCAGCGAACGACAACTCTAAACTACGTTAAAGTATCTTGTCAACTCTAATATGCGCAATGAGCGCTTCGTGCGGATGCTTTTCGAGAGCGGGTTGAATTAACGATAGCGAGCACATCGTCGGCAATGCGGAAGTAATCCGTTTCATCCGTCACGCGGCCCGCTGGCGGCCCGGCGAGCATGTCCTTCGGCGTGACGTAGCCGATGGCGCTGTTCAAACGCACGCCGTTGTAATGCTCCACGTAGCCCTTAACCAAACGCCGCGCATCTTCCAGCTGGTCGGGGAGGACCAGCCGCTTTGGACCCACGAAGCGAACACACGGCCTCTGCGTGACAGTTAGCGCAAAGAAAAACGGTGCCTCCACGAACTCAATTCCGAATCCCTGTTTAGGGATGAAGGCCGGCAAAACGCAGGTGTTCAGTCGTTTCGTGTTTGGATTCCAGAGAAGCTAACAATGCGGGCACGTCCTTAATTCCACTGGCCCTTAACGTTTGGTCAAGGTCCGCCGAAGAACGCAATGTGAAAAATTGCTTCTTGGGAGCACTGAAAAGCAAAACCTTCTTGTCGTAATCAAGAAGGTTTATGACATTTGTGAGAGTTCCCTTGCTAATCCCGTCCCAGAGCATGAATCCGCAACTGGCATCTTTCGCCATAGCCCGATCTTTGATTCCGTAGTAGTGGCGATCTCGCTTGACAGCCGGGTCGGCGGAATGCGAGCGGGTCGGCCAATCGCCCACATTGTTGCGACAAACTTCCATGCAATAGACAACTACGTGTCTGTATCGGCGTTCGGCAAGGTAGCGTTGCACAGCCTTATCAGCGCCGTTTGCATCGCCGACTAACACGGTGAACTCTTTTCTCAGGATGTTGTCGAGGCGCTCTTTCACCTGGGCATTTAGCTTCGACAGTGCACGCGAACCAGCCACAAAGACGGAATCCATGTTTCAGTTCCTCGTACGAGTGAGTGCAAGGGCATAAACTGATTTGACTAACCCTTGGCCTTTCAGGGTCCGAGCTGCGACGTTCATAGTTGCGCCGGATTGAAAAAGATCGTCCAGTAGCAATACGGATTTGCCTTCGAGATCTCGGTCACTCACGAAGGCAGCCTCCAGCGTTGCGACGCGTGCCGAAAAATCGCCCACATCCTTCATTTCTGGCGTGGACTTTGCTTTCTTTAGCGATGTCGCGTTAAAGACGATTCCTAGGGTCTTGGCCAATTCGGTGCCAAGCTCAATAACCGGTTGGAAACTGCGTTGCAACTTTGATGGTGGCATCGGAGCGACCACCTCAGGGTTGATATCGGAAGTCTTCATAAATCCTGTAATCGCCTCCACAATGGAAACAATCGCGTCCTTGTCTCCTCTATATTTCAAGCGGTACACCAGTTCGCCCAAGGGTGATCGAACAGTGTCGAATTCGGGATGTCCGAATTCGTTGTACCCAATCATGGTACTTGAAATCGTGTGTACGTCGAGGACACATCCTCGGTCCCAAGACCCTATAATTTCCTTCGGGTGAATCTCGATCACGGTACCTCCGACCCGCTTTAGTTCAGCTCAGGGCTTAATCTCCTAAATGAGGATGTTGAATTCACCGGTTCTGCACGCCGGCTGAAATTCGCGGGCTGGTCACAATGGCGGGCCGGCCGCCTCTCCCAACATGGCTGCGCGAACCAGGGGAATGGGCGGGCCTCCAAAGCTCAGGAACTGGTCGTGAAATTCGCGCCAGGCGCTGCGGCCTCCGCGGGTCGCGGTCCAGTCGGCGCGAAGTTTTCGGATCATCAATTTGCCCATCGTGTAATTGAGGTAGGCCGGATCGAAGGTGCCCCGCGCAGCTTGCTGGCGGGCATCGCCGGGATCGGCGAAGGCATCCTCGCGGAACATTTTCTCGGATTGGGCAACGGTCATGCGGCCGGTATGCAAGCCGATGGCAGACAGCAATCGCACGTTGCGCAACAGCGCCTCGGTAAGCTGCCCGACGTGGATTTCCGGATCGCTCGCGCCCAGTCCCGCCTCCCACATCATCTCTTCCGAGTAATGGGCCCAGCCTTCCGCGAATGCATATCCGACGAAAACCTGGCCGAACCGGGAGGGTACCCGGTTGGCGTGTAAGAACTGCAGGAAATGGCCGGGCCACACTTCATGAGCGCTGGTAAAAAGGAGCGTGCCGTTCCCAGGAAGATATGCTTTCTGTTCGGCGGCGGGCCATTTGGGATCGGGCGGCGATATGTAGTAAACCGAGGGCAGACCTTTTTCGTAGGGGCCAGGAATGACGATGTAAGCGAAATTCCAGCGCTGATACGGCGGCGCTTCGGCGACTTGAGCCTCTTCGGTTCCGGGAATGGAAACAATGTTGTGATCGGCTACAAAGGCCTTCAACTCTTGCAGTTGTTGGCGCGCGGCCTCGAGTGGAGTGGCGCGGGGCTTATCAGCCGTCTGTTTTGCAGCGCACTCAGCCAGCGTCTTGCCCGGAGCAAACTGGGCGCAAGCATCCTTCAATGCCGCAAGGTTTCTTTCGAGATCCTGACGGCCGATAGCTTCCAGTTGATCGAGGGAGACGTTCACCCGCTCGGTGGCGTATAGCATCTGATGGAGGAGGTCCGCCCCGAGGGCGAAATCTTCATTTGAGGTGCGGCGTTGCGACGCAAACCACGCGTCCAGAGACTTCAACGAGCGAATCGCGGCGGCATTGGCAGCCACAAAGTCCGATTGCAGCTGCGAATCTTTTACAGTTGTGAAAATCCCGGGCACGTCATGAGCAAAGTACTGAGCCAGTCCGCCGAACGTAAGCCGGCCAAAATCCACATAGGTCCGGGGCATGGGCGTTCGGAGATTCGCGCGAATTTGCAGCAAGACGTCGGGAAGCGCGCGCTCGTAAGCGATAAAGGCGCGCATGCGCCGATCGAGAGGCGCATAGGGTCTGGTGAGATAAACGACGGGGTCCACCGAACTGCTGTAGAAGTAGGGATCGCGATATGGCCAGCGCGCCGATTCCAGCCAGAACAAATCCGAGTCAATCGCGGCAAGCACGTAGTCGCGTTCGAACCGTTGCCGCTGGTCGAGTTCTTTGCCGAAGGATGCGGCGCGGGCACGTTCGGAATGCAGGCGCGCGACTTCCTGGTCAAGCGCAGCGCGGCTGAAGTCGGGAAGTTTGCCATCGAACTCGTGGCGTCCGTTGCCCACGGCAATATCCGGGTGAACGGTGAAGTAGGCGTCCAGATAGGCGGTCACGTATTTGTCCCACTCCGGGGAGGCGGCGGGTCCGGGCGCGGTGCGGCAGGCGGTCAACAATAAAAGGGCAAAAAGCGCCATTCTGAAGGGCATGCGAGGGATTCTCACGCGTGTTTTTCCGATTATTCAGTGGGCTTGTTGAATTAACAAAGCATGGGGGCCTGTCGGTTTGTGAAAATGTCCCGAGGACTTCGGAGGCTACACCCTCTTCTGCTCTCGACGCAACAAATTTGCCACCCTAAGCCGTAGTGAGATCGCGGGGTTTCGACAGCTCGTTCTCGCCCTTCTGACGAAACTCGCTCGCCGCTGCGTAATCCATTAAAAAAGGTGAGCGATGAGTCTGCATGCCATGGACTGGAATGAGGTCGCGCATTCTTACAGCCAGGTGGAGAATTCTCGAAAGGAGATCGTTTTTCCCTTTGTGCGCGACAAGCTGAAAGAATCGCGGCCCGCCGGGCTGCTCGATTTTGGGTGCGGCGAGGAGACGTTCGCGAGCCCGGACTCGCTATTACGCGGGCTCCAAGCAGAGCCCGGACCCCTTATTGCGCGGGCTCCAAGTAGAGCCCGGCCCCGTATTGCGCGGGTCCCCCGCCGCACCGCTCCGGCGTGTCGCGGAAGCGTAACATTTCTATCCAGCGCTTCATTTCCCAGCCGCAAACCTTCTACGCAGTTCTGCCATAAGCCTCTCTTTTTCTGTTACTTGAATCATGACGATGATTGGCCACTCAAATGCTTTCTTTTTACCTCGTGATGGCAAAGAGCGCGACGCGTAACGGTACTGCAGGCTTCAGCATGATCGAGCTGGTCATGGTGCTATTGATTTCCACCGTTTTATCGGCCTGCGCACTTCCCATCGTCGTTGAAACCCTGAACGCGTATCGTCTGCGGTCGGCGGTGGCGAGCGCGACCTGGGCGATTCAATCCACCCGGTTTCAAGCGCTGATGGAGGGCTACCCATTTCAAGTGAGTTTTACCGGCGGCACGGGCGGCGTGAACCCCAACTACCAGATCGGCAGCGAGCCGGCCCCGGCAGTGACCTTTAGCAATGTAGGCACAAGCGTTCCGATTTCCGGATCGCCGGTGGTGCTCAACACCGCCACGACGTTGCAGTTCAAGGCCAATGGCATCGTCTCTGCGACTACCGGGGGACTTTCATTCCAGATTAGTTATTCAGGCCGGTCGAACACCATTACGGTATCCAATTATGGAAATATCACAGTCACATCACCATAGCGAAACTGGTCAGCGCGGTTTCACGATGGTGGAGACATTGTTTGCCATGATTATCCTGGCCGTCGGGATGGTCGCGCTAAGCTCGCTGGCGGCACAGAGCATGGCGGGAACGGCTCAGTCTCGCTTCATGGGACTTTCGGCGACCATGGTGTCAGAAAAACTGGAAGATCTTAACCGCTGGCCCACTTGGGACCCGCACGTCTGCGTGGCGTCAGGTACGACGGCAGGGAGCCTCACCGCAGATGTGCAGGCGGCGAGCGTAACGTGCAATTCAATCACCGATACGGTGGACTATTATGACGACGTAGAGATATCGGATTCGACGGGCGCTGTTTGCGAGACGGTGAGCAGCATATCAGGGGGCGCCCAGCTCTACACCACCACCTGCCATCAGTCCAACGGAGTGGTTGCCACCACCACCAGCACGACCGCGAACACCGCTGATGTTGGAGCCGTGGCTTTCCATCGCCGCTGGGCTATCGAAATGGATCAACCGATTACCGGCATTAAACGCATGACTGTAGAGGCGACTCTAGAGAACGGATTCATGCAGCCACCCGTAAGTTTTCAGCTGAGCCTGGTGCGGCCATGAAGGGGCGAGGTGAGCACATTGGCACTCGTGGCTTCACGCTCCTGGAGTTAATGATCGCCACGGCCATATTTGTGGTGATCGGCGGGGCGGCTCTGGCACTGTTCGCCCAACACCAACCTCTTTTTACGCGGCAGCAGAACCTCGCGGGACTGAACATTTCCATACGCAATGCCGTGGCGCAATTGCAACTTGACGTCGTAAATGCGGGGAACGGGTATTACACCGGCGCGAACATTCCTGACTGGCCCGTGGGGATCACCATCGTAAACAGTAACCCAGGGACGGGCTGCAACACCGCCTCGACCTATACCTATTCGGCGACGTGCTTCGATCAGATAAATATCATAAGTACCGACCCAAATACTCCGGCAGCGCATCCTGACAACGGAACATTCACAGGCAATATCACGACCGATTGCATCGCGACGACGAGCTCGCCGATTTATCTCTCAACGTCGACGGGCACGCTTGCTGCGGCTACGGCGCTGGCCGCAAACTTCAGGGTCAGCGACGAACTGCTCCTGGTGGACGCGGTAAATTCTTCCATCACCACGATATGGCTTACGGCCGCGGGTTCGACTTATACGTCAGGCGGAGTGTCCGGAGTAAGGCTCGTATTCAATACCACGAATGCGAATGGAACCAACACGGCGGCCAACGATCCGTTGAGCGTAACCACCAATGCGCTCAATCCGAAGCTAAGTGTAAATTATTGCGCAGACGATTGGGTTTTGCGGCTCCAGCCGGTCACCTATCAGGTCAGCACTGCAAACTCGGCCGATCCGCAACTAGTTCGGGTGCAGGGGGGTCTCACATCGGTTCTCGCCGACCAGGTCATCGGCTTCAAGGTAGGAGCGGCGGCTTGGAACGTCACCGACGACACCATACCGTATAGCTACAACGCCAGCGCAGCCTTCGCCGCAACGCCCCCAGGCTACAACAACGAATTTTGGCTGATCCGTTCTGTGCAGATTTCGTTGATTGCGCGGACCACGCCGGTCACCGACCCAACGTACACGTACCGTAATGGCTTCGACAGCGGGCCTTACCAGATCGAGAGCGTCATGGCGGTGATCAACCCACGCAACATGACGATGAACAACAATTGAGGGCTCGAATGAGCATAGCGCAAAACTCGACAGACCAAGTAAGCCAGCAGGCGCCAGGCCGAGGCGGGGATTCACGAGGCATTGCGCTGATTTTGACGTTGCTGTTGCTGACCGTGATGGTGGCTATGACGCTGGCCATGGTGATCGCCGTCACTTCCGACACGCTGATTACGCGCTATTATCGCAATTTTCGCTCGTCTTTCTACGCGGCCGATTCCGGCGTGAACATCGCCCGCCAATATATGTTGAGCCAGATCGTGGCGGCGATCCCTGGCACTTTCAGCAGTTCGGCGCAACCGATTCCGGCAGGAACCGAGGCAACCGTGGCTTCGGCTGTGGCCACGCAATACGGCAGTGCGACTTCGATCAACAGCGGGCAGGCAACAAGTTCTTGGCCAGGGAAGTTCAATGTCAGCGGAACACCCACGCTGACGCTTGCAAATTGCCTACCCACTTACACCGGCACGCCAACCAATGCGGGCCCGTACACATGCACCAACGTACCGACATGCACGGGAACGTGCACGGGTTTCGGTGTTACCGATTACCAGTACACGTATAACTATAGCCTTGCGACGGTAGGCCAGGCCCTCGCGAACGAGCAACAGAACATGCAGGATGCTGGATCGTTGCTTGTGAATGTCCACGTGGCGCCTGCTGCAGGCACCAGCACGAGCTTCGCGGCCTGGGGCATGTTCATCGATCAATTTGCGGAATGCTCGGCTGACCTGGTTCCGGGGACGATAACCGGCCCGGTCTTTACCAATGGCGCGTGGACCTTTGGGAATACCGGCTCGTATACATACACAGACAAAGTAGGCAGCGTCTCGCCAACCTTCGGATTCGACAAAAGCGGCAGCTGCACCGGATCGTCCACCGTTCCACAGCCGGGATTCTCGGTAAACTTTCAATCGAGTTATGCGCTGGGACAAACTTCCATTCCTCTCCCAACGAACAGCTTCAACCAGAAGGAGGCTGTGGTGGATCGCTTGGGGAACACTGGTTCGATTTCGAATGCCCAAATGAATAGCGCGCTGAAAGAGTATAACGCCGCAGCTTATCCCTCAGCGGGCACCTCGTCGCCAGGAGTGTACATGGGATATTCTCAAACCACGACGGGAGGAGTGACCACGAATACGATGACCGGCGGAGGCATCTATGTTGAAGGGGATGCCGATTCAGTGGTCCTGACGGCTTCAACCCCCAGCAGTGGTGCGCAGAGTGGCCACGCACTGGAGATTTACACCATTAAACAGGGCACGGTAACAACGACCATAACCATCGACCAGACTGCCAATTCCACGACCCTGGCCTCCAAGACGGGGAGTGGTAGCACGACTACAACCACGATCAACGGCGTGCCGGAGAACAATTCGAGCGGTACCCCGTCACCCGCAACCATGCTTTACGTGGATGGCAACGTCTCGTCGCTCTCGGGCCCCGGCCAGGGTGTGGCTGCAGTTCAGAATGCCGCAGCGATAACCGTTACAGCCGCCAGCAATATAACTATTACTGGAGACTTAGTATACAAAGCTGAACCAGTGACCTTCACTCCTGCCGACACCATCATTCCTGCAAATAACACCGGTCAGGTGCTGGGAATTTTCACGGCGGGCGGAAACGTCAATCTGGCGAACAGCCAGTCCAACGGAATGCTGGAAATAGATGCGTCTGTCGCGACCATCGCATCGGGCGGTTCCGGAGGAATTGTCAATACCGGTAGCGCCATCAACACGCTAACGATCGTCGGAGGGCGCATCCAAAACACGATTCAGAATATCAATGCGACGACTCGAAACGTTTGGTTTGACCGGCGCTTCCTGCAGGGGGGCTTTGCACCGCCCTGGTTTCCAGCGACGACGGTCACACCTTCGGCAACCGACGCGATTACCTCGGTTGTGACCTCCGTTCAGCGCACGCAATGGCTCGATTTGTACTGATTTTGCTGCGACGCCAGCGGCTTATTCGCGTTCATCCAGTCCACCCCTAAAACGGCTGGATGCCCCAAGCGGCTCCGATCCTCCCCCGAATCGGAGCCGCCTTTCTTTAGATTTCTAACGGTTTGAAGCTTCCCTGCCAGTGAAGTTAGGCGATTGCAAGATCAAGGAACAAAGCGAAACCCGGTAGAGAAATCCGTAACCGGTGAAGGCGTGTTGCACGCGAATTGAGCCGGCCAGCCCGGGTCCGTCAGAGCATTGCGGCAAAGCACGGTGGACTCGAAAATTTCGTCTGTCGCTACCGGCCCATCCAGAGGCTCGGCATATACCTGGTACGCTTGGGTAATGCCGGTGCTCAGTCCGGCGATGTGGTACGCACCGTCAAAAACAGGGGGGCCAGGATCGGAACACGACCAGCCCGAGATAGAAGCCGCTATGACCATGCCGGTGGCGGAGTCTATTGCAACTACGTGGGCGGCAAAAATTCCGGTAGTTCCTGTGCCGGAAAGGGCCAGCGGGTTGGCGGGCAAGACGCGTCCCGAGATGGACCCGTTGTAGACAGTGTCGCGAGGATCGGGATAAAGCTGGCGCAAAGCGGCGCGATCGTCTTCCGAAAGAGGTGCATCGGGCGATGCAAGCGTAGGCCTGCTACCGCGAAAAGTGCCCGCCGGCGGGACGAAGGGAAACATGATGGCACGCCACACGTCAGAATGCCCGGCGCCCAACATGTGTCCCATTTCGTGGGTAAGAATGGATTCAAGATCGTAGGCCGCCGGGTTGGCCGCGAGCGCCGCGGGCGTGGCGAAGGTGATTGTGCCATCTGCGGGACGTACCAGAATGTCGGCATCGAGAATCTGCCCCACAAACGCTGCCGGCGGCGTGTCAGGAGAGGCCTGCTCACCGATCGCGTCGGCAGTCACCACGCGCGTAAATGCCAGAACGCCCGTGGAGAATGCCGGATCGCCTTGATCGAGGCAAATCGTATTCACCCCGTCGGCGGCGCAACTGGTCTGCACGCCGGTGCGGGCCAAAGGCGCGAGTGAACTGGGAACCAGTGCGCTTCCCGCGACACCGGTCCAAACGCCGAACGCCTGCGCGATCGTGTTTTCGATCTCATTCAGACGGCCGCTGGGGGTCTGATCCGCGGTGAGGATGGTCACGGGGTTTACTCCGAGCGACGTGCTCCACTGCCGGCGTATGCCGCCCGCAATAGACAGATTGGCGCGCGTGGTTTGTGGGCATGCGGTGGTTCCGGAGAGCGAAGTGGGCAGGCGCATATCGGCGACAACCGTGTTGAGAACATATGCGGCAGAGGCGGCGGGAAAAGTAACGTGCGACAAAAAAAGACACGCCGTGAGAATTGCCGGCAGACGGCTTTTTGTTATCGGCCAGGTAGTCATCGCGCGCGCTCAGGTGATGGTCCAAGAACTCCCGCCAAACGTTGGCGAAAGTCGCTCATAGGAAGATCGTGGATGCCCTGCGTGTCAAACCGCCGAGTGACGGCGTCAAACACGGCGATTTCACTTGAGTCCTGCGTGACCGTTTCCTCGCCTCTCGAATTTCTGCTAATGCGGAACGCCCCTTCCGTCCAGGCGGTGACGGCGTAGTCATTCGCTCGCGTTCTTTCGAGGAAGAGAATTTTTTCTTCTCCCGGCTTAAGGTTGGGCGCTGCGTCCACGTGCGTGGCAACATTCCCAACACGGCCTCCGGGCAGACGCACGATAATGCGCGCGGGTGGCGAGCCTTTAAGGGTCTCGATCAAATCCACATCGGCAAAAGTCCAGATTGAGCCGGCATCCCATCGGCTCGAAGTGGCGATGCACCGCCCGCGAACGATCGTGTCCGCAGCCTGCGCCATTTGTGAGAGGCTCATCCGCAGAAGCGTTGTGGCGCTCGCCTGCGTCGCGCTGCACGCCGCGACCAGCGATGCGGCGAAGAGCGCTGCCGCAACGAGTGATTCGGTACGTCTAGTTGTTATGTGCGTTCTTTTATCCGTCATTGGTGCCCCTTTTCGAGCGCCTGCTTTATTCGATATCGATCACCCCACTGGCGGAGGCAACGTCCAGGTTGGGATTCTGAATGAACAGAGTGCGTGCACCGGCCAGTGCTGTACTGGGAACGGTGAGCGTTAGCTGCACAATGCCAAACCCAAGCGAATTTGTGGAAATGATGAGAACATCGTTCGGCGACGGACCCGTCAGGGTAAAGACGTAGAACGGATCAAGCCCGGCAATCGAAAACACGCATATGTTTGCGGTGAAGATACCGGAGGCCGGTCGCAGGATTTCGATAGGTCCTCCATTTAGCGAACATGTGCCGGTGGCTGGCTGGTAGATACCGATTGCGCCGACGCTCAAATTCGAGTCCTGCGGCGCCGATGAACCATCCATGCTGAGGTCAGTGACCACGATGTCTTTGCCGGTGGCGGTGGGGGCGCTCGGGGTAAGGGCGATGTTGTCGGCTGCGGATGGAGGCGGAGCAACGACAAAAGAAACTGCATTAGACGTTGCCCCATTGGGGTTTTGTACGACGATGTTGAGGTTTGTGGCGCCGGTGAGATCCGAGGGGCTGAGTGTAGTGAAGCAATCCGCGGCCGACTGGCAGAGCGTGCTTCGCGTTTTTCCGGCGATAAGGATAGTAGAGCCCGATCCAGAGTTGGTGGCCATGAAATTGGCGCCCGCGATACTCAATGTGAAACCTGCCGCCCCGGCCGTGGCGCTGGAGGGCAAAAGCGATAGCACCACCGGTCCGGTGGTAATAGTCACACTGGCGGTGGCCGATCTGCTGACATCCTCGCTGCTCGTCGCGGACACGCTCAGCGTGTTCGGCGAGGGAGCGATGGCAGGCGCGGAGTACCGCCCGGTCGCGTCGACCGTTCCACAGGGCGCCCCGGCACCGGCGCAGGAATTACCCAGAACATTCCAAGTGACCTGTTGATTCGAAGTGCCGGCGACGCTCGCGGTGAAAGCCTGGATCTCCCCAGGAGCGAGGGTGACGCTGGGCGGCGAGACGCTGACGACCACATGAGGAAGAATCGTTACTATACCGCTGCCTGTTTTCGTGCTGTCGGCCAAACTCACGGCCACCAGCGTGACGGGATCAATGGAGGGTACGGCCACAGGCGCAAGATAGTCGACCGTTGAGCTTGTTGCCGGTGTGATGGGCTCGCATGGGCTTGTAGCCACCACGCAAATCTGTCCGACCAGGATATTGCCTCCGGGAATGCCATTAACCTGCCAGCTAACCCCGGTATTTGAGGAATTCAGCACCTGCGCCTGGAAGGTCTGACGATGATTGACGCTAAGGGCAGCCACGCTGGGCGTCACTGACACGCTGATCGTTTGACTTCCGATTGTAACGGTGGCTGTCGCCATGGCGCCGGGATTGGCGTTGCTGTGGGCATGTACGAACACTGGGTTGGCGGCAGGTACACTTAAGGGCGCGGCATAGACGGCTTGACTGGTATTGCCTAGAACGCCTGAAATGGTGCCAAGTGTGGCGTTGCCGCCGACGATCCCGTTCACGTCCCAGTCCACGTTGGTATTCGTTGCGCCGCTTACCGTGCCGGTAAAGTTGATGGACCCGCCTAGCGCGACTGTGGCGGCAGTTGGGGAAACGGTTATGGTTACCCCGGGATTGATATTAATGGCGAGCGACGCCATCTTCGAGGGATCAGCCACCGCTGTCGCGGTAATCGTGACCAGCGCGGGCGACGGCACAACTGTCGGCGCAACGTAGGTCATCGTGGTGCTCGAAGCCGTGGGGAAAAGAGAGCCGCAGGCAGCGGCGACACACCCCGCTCCGGAAACGCTCCAAAAAATTGCGGTACTCGGATTTGAACCCGGCACGGGGGCAAGTGCAGCCGCGAAATTGATGCTCCCGCCAGCCGCTATCCCCGAGGAGATGGGGCCGAGCGCGCTGATGGTAAGTGCAAAGAGGCTGGAAATTGTAATACTCGCGGTCGAGGATTTTGAAGGGTCGGCCACGCTGGTAGCGGTCAAAGTCACCGACGGCGGTGAAGGCAAACTCTGTGGCGCGGTGAGGACACCGGCGGAGTTTATGGCGCCGCAGGCTGCCCCTGAACATCCTGCACCCCCGATGCTCCACGAAACAGCGGTCGCTGGGTTGCCGGCAGAGGCGATCGTCGCTTGAAAACCGAGTTGAGCGCCCAGTTCGATGGCGAGCGCCCCAGGTGCGATCGTAACGCTCACATCACTGGTAATTGTGATGTTTACTGTGGCGCTTCGTGTGGAATCGGCGATGCTTGTAGCTCGGATCGCGACGACCGCGGGCAATGGCATGAATTGCGGAGCGGTGAACGTTGCTCCATTACTCATGCTGGGGACGATTGTCCCGACCGTGCTATTTCCACCGGGAACATTTTGTACGCTCCAGTTGACCGCGGTATTCGCCGCGTTCGATACGTTCGCGGTAAGCGCCGTCGATTTACCGAGCAACGGGGAGGGGTTCACTACTGTAAGGGTTACCGAAACATCCGACGGTGGCGGCTCCGTAGTTGGCGAAGATGATGTGGCAGCGCCGCCACATCCAGCGACTCCGAGGCAGGCCATCGTCGTCATCAAGTACGCAGCCGCCAGTGCTTTTCGCCTCCAATTCGCAGTCCTCGACTTTCGGTTTTCACAGGACATACTCCGCAACAAAGCACGGACGCTGCCATGGCGCGTAATCCTCTGCGTATCGATATGATCGCCGACGTGTGCCGCATCTCAATTAGAACTAAGTTGATAAAAATTAAATGGTTATCAGGCGTGCGTGCCGCCAGGCGCACAGGTGAAGCGAGCCAGCGCAGCTACTGAGCCGAAAGCGGAATTCTGCTGGGCGCGTTCCATAAAGGGATTCGCGCAGGGGATGTTGTTTCAGATCGGGGCACGATCGACGCTCGGATCGGGTGCGATTTCATCGCGACCTGGCTGCTTCACTGCACCATTCCTAAGTATTTCGCGGGCTTCAAGTAGCGCCCCCAGCCCGTTGACATCGTTTCGCGCGGGCAGAATAATCATGCGATGACTCGCCCCGAGGCGGTGCGGCGCGTGAAAAGCTATTCGGCGCCATCGGGCTACGTCTACCAGTACTACTTTTACGAAGTTCGCAAGGTCCGGCGGGACGGTGTTGACGGAACGGAGTACGTGTACATGGTTTCGGCCGATCGGAAGAAA
The DNA here is from genome assembly GCA_963719845.1 of uncultured Acidobacteriota bacterium. Taxonomy (GTDB): domain Bacteria; phylum Acidobacteriota; class Terriglobia; order Acidiferrales; family UBA7541; genus Palsa-189. The sequence continues at coordinate 153,374 of CAVRDM010000019.1, forward strand.
GTTTTTCCGTTGCGAATTTTTGTCAAGCACGACGCCGCCGAAAAATGGAGCCATAGCGCAGGGCGCGTTCTTTCCGGCACTGAGGAGTACGCAGTAGCAAAAATGCGGCTCTTTCAGGCGCTGGACGAGATCGAAGATCCCGAGCGCCTCGCCAAGAACCCGCCGGAGCTCGTGGTCGACGAAACGAATCTTGGCGCGCTTCTGAGTGAGCTCGATCTTTGACGTAACCTTTATGACGCGGGCTCCAAGTAGAGCCCGCACCCGTAGACAGTTGGCCGTTAATACGCGGCTGGTACCCAGGTCAATTACGTAAAATGGCGTGCAGGGCAGGCTGCAACTCAGGCAGCAAGAAACGGTAGCCCCATTGTTCGAGCTTTTTGGGGAACACCCGCTGGCTCGATAGCAGCAGGGTTTGCGCCAGTTCCTTACCAAGCGCCAAGCGCAATGCGAAAGCGGGCGCGGGAAATAACGCCGGCCGATGCAGCACCGATGCCAATTCCCTGGCAAATTCGGCGTTTTGGATCGGATTCGGGGCCACAGCGTTCACCGGCCCGGCCACTTCTTCGGTGGTAATCGCAAAGCGAATTATTTCGACAATGTCTTCGAGAGCGATCCAAGACATCCATTGGCGGCCCGATCCCACGCGTCCGCCAATTCCGAGACGGAAGGGAAGCACCATTGGGGGCAGCGCTCCGCCTTGTTTGGCAAGGATGATACCGAATCGCAGCATAGCCACACGTGACCCAAACTCGGCCGCTCGCGACGACTCTGTTTCCCAGTCGCGAGTCAGATCGGCTAGAAAATTAGTTCCCGGCGTGCTGGATTCGGCAAGTTCCTCATCGCGACGATCGCCATAATAGCCAATGGCGGAAGCGGCGATGAAAGCTCGCGGCGGGCGGCTAAGTTTGCCCAGTGCAGCGACAAGATTATGCGTCGTGGCGACACGGCTGTCGCGCAAAAGTCGTTTGCGTGCCGCGGTCCAACGGCCTCCCACGATGGAAGCGCCAGCAAGGTGCACCACCGCGTCCGCTCCCTCAGCGCTGGAATCGAGGGTGCTGTTAGCCGGGTCCCAGACAATCGCCTTTTCTCCGGGCCGGGAATCAGATTTTGGCTGCTCCGAGCGAGAGGCCGGACGCACTAAGCGTATGACTTCTTGCCCTTTGTCCCGCAGCCGATTAACCAGCGCCGATCCAACCAGGCCTGTTGATCCGGAAATGAGTATTTTCACAGGTGCACCTCCGACGTGTTGCGACATGCGCTGACGATCCTGTGGCTCACCGAGAGGCTGCCGTTGTTGAACCATAACACCGATCGGCACCGGCGAGAGGTTCTCGGGCAAACGACGGGAAAACACTGCGGCAAAAAGACGAACGCGGATAGAATATGCGCATGCGCGTGCACGTGCTGTTTTTTGGGAGATTGAAAGAAATTGTGGGCTGCGCCGAGGAAAACACCGACCTGAACGAGGGCGCCACGATCGACGACTTATTCGCGCGATACGGCCAGCTTTATCCGGAATTGAGTGCTTTTCGCAAGTCCGTGGTGGCCTCCGTCAACCAGGTTTTCACTGACTGGCGTGCGCCGCTCGGCGAAGGCGACGAAGTCGCATTTCTGCCGCCCGTCAGCGGAGGAACTAGCGTGGAACGAATCGCGACCGCCAAGGACTTATTTGAATTAGTTCGCTTGCCAATCCCCGTGGCGGAAATTGTGACGGGTATGAAGGCGCCCGAAGATGGCGCCTTGGTAGTATTTGAAGGCATCGTCCGAAATCAATCCGGCGGCCGGCGCACGCTGTACCTTGATTACGAAGCTTACGAATCCATGGCGCTTAGCAAGATGAGAGAAATCGGTGAAATCATGCACGAGCAATTTCCGGTTGATCGCCTGGCGCTCGTGCATCGTCTGGGCCGCCTCCAAATTGGGGAGACCAGCGTATTGATCGCCGTCAGCTCTGCCCACCGGCGCGCCGCGTTCGAGGCCTGCCGGTTCGGTATTGACACGCTGAAACGAACGGTACCGATCTGGAAAAAGGAATATTTCGAGGATGGCGCCGTCTGGGCAGAGGGAGAAATTCCACCCGCGCCATCCAATTCACGCTTACCGGAATCCAAGGTTTAAGCGGATTGATGCGCCTGCGGCTGCTTTTCGCCCACATGATGAATTCAAGACGCCCACAGTCGGGAACGTACACACGTAAACACGTAACAAGCTTGTTTGCGGTGTGCCTCGTTTGGTTGTGCAAACGTGGCGCTTCAGCCCCGGCACTCGATCAGACCGGTACACCCGTTCCGGTCATCACTCTGATCGAAATCATGTTTCGCCGTCGAAGACGTTCACGTTCTCACCTTACCCCGCTTCGTCTGTCGTTCGTGGAGTGAATCGAACATCTCCCGCCGCCCTGTGGCCTGCGTGTCATTTAGGATTCCTGATCTTTAGCCATCGACTGAAGTATGTGACTTGGTGACTTTCAACTTGTAAAAACTCGCAATGAGTGATATCCCGCCGCTTGTGATGAAAGCACAGTCACGACGTCGTGCGGCAGCGTTACTCGAAGTGCTGGGGGTGTTCCTCGCGGGCCAGCTTGTGGTGGCGTTATTGATGCGCTCGCTTGGTCTCCATTTCGCCAATCCACTTGCGAACCTAACTGTCGGTATTACCAACACCGAGTTGATTACTTTGGCGCGCCGGCTGTTCGTGGGCTTGATGCTGCAATACTCTGGTTACTTCCTGCTGATCATCCCGATCAACTGGTGGCATCGACGGCGGGGCCTTGCGGCCTACGGCTTGACCAAAGCGGGCCGGTCTTGGACCTGGCTGGTTCTTGCCGGTGCGGCGACGGCCGCACTCGCCGCTTGGCCGGTCCTGAGCGTGGGGATCGTCAATGCCATCCATCCATTCGGGGAGACCGTACCGTTTCGGCAGGCGGTTCTTGACATGTCCTGGCGGCGATGGGAATTCTGGCTGTTTTCCGGCGTCACGAGTTGGGCGCTCATTCCCATCGTCGAAGAACTCTTCTTTCGAGGATATTGCCAGCGGCGGCTGGCCGAGGATTGGGGAAACGGAGCGGCAATCATAGGAACCGCCTGTCTGTTCACCTTCTCGCATAGTCAATACCACATAGCGAACGCCTACAACGCGGGGATGATCGCTGGCGTTTTCATCCTCGCCCTCGGGTTCGGGGTGGTCTTCGCTTGGACACGATCCATCGTTCCGTCGATCGTCGCCCACGCCATCATTGATGTTCCTATGACGTTGCCCTGGCAGGTCGTACTCCTCGCGGCCTTCACGGTCGGCGCGTTATTCGTGTGGCGGCGAGGCGTACTCGTCGTCAAGGAAGTCTTCTCGAACGCCAGCGTAGTCCTGTGTGTCGCACTCGCCATAGTGGGAACAGCTTACCCGATCGCATCAGAACGCTTCGAAAGTCTGGTTGTTCTCGCGGCGGGGATGGTCGTTCTAGCCGTGGGACTTGAGGTGATGGATCTTCGGCGGGACCAGGAGGCCGAACCGGCCTCGACATCGGCCTGATTGGCCCGATCAGATGGCCAATTGCTGTCTGTCTTTCTCGGCACAACTGGGAGTAATGGGCGCGAAGCACAGATTCGTGCCCATGCCGATTGGTTTCTCGACTACAATAGGTTGTTCCGCACACGTTTTCTTTGTATCCAATGTACCCAATAAACCACCAAAACGTGTCATCATCTGTCCTTCGCTGGCAACCTGAAAGCAGTTTCGACCACTCAAAAGTCCCTGTAAAATGCAGGTTTCTTGATTTTTGGCTGAAATACAAAATGTCGGCGACTGAGGGAGAAATTCCACCCGCGCCATCCAATTCACGCTTGCCGGAATCCAAGGTTTAAGCGGATTGATGCGCCTGCGGCTGCTTTTCGCCTACATGATGAATTCAAGATGCCCACAGTCGGGAACGTATGCACGTAAACACGTAACAAGCTTGTTTGCGGTGTGCCTCGTTTGCGCTGTAGCTCTTGGCGGTTTCGCCAAAGGGAAGGCCGGTGCCATAGGACGGGCCGGCTCAGGCAAAACTGAAGATCAGCGCAGCTCAATCCACGTTGAGGTGAATCTGGTCAGCGTCATCGCGAGCGTGCTCGATAAGAATAACCGGCCGGCTCCCGATCTGACCCGGGATCAATTTGAAATTTACGAGGAAGGGAAGCCCCAGAAAATAGAAGTTTTCGAGTCGCAGACACAGCAGCCCATCGACCTTGCGCTAATGATCGATTCGAGCTTAAGCCAACAGGGGGAATTGCAATTTGAGGCCGAGGCCGCCGCTCATTTCATACGCCAGGTGGTCCGGCCCGGCGACCGCGTATCCGTCTTTGAATTTGCGGACTCGATCACGCAGCTTGCAGCCTTTTCCGATGACGTGCCTCGCCTGCAAAGCGCTGTCCGGCGAGTCACCCCGGGCGATGGCACTGCACTGTACGACGCCGTGTTCCTCGGATCGCAAGCCCTAGCCAAGGGCGCGCCGGAACGTCGGCGGGTACTGGTGCTGCTCACAGATGCGGGCGAGACCACTAGTCGCTCCGATTTCGAGACCGCCCGGCGCGCTGCGCTGCGCGCCGAAACACTGCTCTACACCATTGTGTTGCGCCCCGTAAAAAACGAAGGCGGCCGGAATACCGCCGGCGAGCATGCACTCGAAACCATTGCCGATACCACGGGCGGCGCAATGTACTACCCCGATGAAACCTCCCAGCTGGATGCCATGTTTGCTCGCATCGATCGCGAACTGCGCACCCAATACCGGCTGGGTTATTATCCGCAGCCGCGCCCGCCGCAAGGCGTCTATCGGCAGATCGAAGTGCGCGTAAAGGGAGACTACACAGTGCGGCACCGCAAGGTGTACTACTCGGGTGGCCCCGCCGAATGAATGATTTCCTCGACGTAGCCGTGGAAGCCGCGCTCGAGGCTGGCGAAATCCTGGTTTCCGAATTCAGCCGACCGGTGCAAATCACCTATAAGGGGGATGTAGACCTGGTAACCCAGGCGGACCGGCGCTCCGAAGAAGCCATTGTCAGCCGCCTACGCACGCATTTTCCCAAGCATGCCATTGTAGCTGAAGAGGGCGGTGGGCTTGAAACCAGCTCGCCGTTTCGATGGTTCATCGATCCGCTCGACGGCACTACGAATTTCGCGCACGGATATCCGTGTTTCGCCGTCTCCATCGGATTGGAAGAGGCTGGCGAGTTAATTGTGGGCGTTATTTACCAGCCTATCACACGGGAATTGTTTACCACGGCAAAGGGCGAGGGCGCCTATCTCAATCGAAAGCGCATCCAGGTATCGAAAATCGATCGCCTCGCGACCAGTTTACTTGTTACCGGATTCCCCAGCGTCAAGCGTACGCAGAACCGGAACATCCACTATTACTGGGACTTTACCCTGCGTTCCCATGGCGTCCGCCGAGACGGTTCGGCGGCTATGGACTTGGCATGCGTCGCCTGCGGACGGTTCGAAGGCTTCTGGGAGTTTGGCCTGCACCCCTGGGATACCGCGGCCGGAACGCTGCTGGTCCGAGAAGCGGGCGGAGTGGTCACGACTTTTTCGGGTGAGCCTTATCGTCCCGGCGATCGGGAGTCCGTGGCCACAAACGGCCATATTCACGATGAAATGCTGCGCCTTGGCGCGGACATTGCGGAGCGAACTGCGGCGCGACCCAACGCGCTCTAACAGCCATTGTTCACGCTTGAAATCGGCGCTATCACGCGAATTCCGGTCGTTGAAAAGTCTGCGATAAAAATTCCGGGTGCACAGACCTCTTCGAAATTCCACTACATGCTGAACTTTGCTATCGTTCCCCACGGGCAACGGTCAACCTAGCTGTTGAACGCACTGCAGGCTCCGACAGCGCCACCGGGAGGAAATGATGGGGCGGTTCACGGGCATCCTTGGAATTCTTACGATGCTAAGTCTGGCATATGCCTTTTCCTCGAATCGCCGTGCAATTCGCCTGAAAACGGTGGCGTGGGGACTCGGATTGCAGCTGGTGTTCGCATATTTCGTGCTCCGGTTCGACGCGGGGCGGGTGTTATTTGAAAAAGCCGGCGACGGCGTGACGCGAATGCTCGGCTACTCCTATGCGGGTTCGGAATTCGTTTTTGGCGAACTGGGTAAGCGCAACTCCTCGCTGGGGCTTATTTTTGCGTTCCAGGTTTTGCCGACGATCATCTTCATCGCTTCTTTCTTTGCCTTGCTTTACTACCTGGGCGTAATGCAGGTCCTCATTCGGGGTGCGGCCTGGGTAATGCAGCGCGTCATGGGCGCCAGCGGCGCGGAATCGCTTAACGTCGCGGCGAGCATCTTCATGGGCCAGACCGAGGCGCCCCTCACCATCCGGCCCTTTCTCCCCGATCTGACGCAATCGGAGCTAATGACGATCATGACGAGCGGCATGGCGCACGTTTCGGGCGGGATCATGGCGGCATACATCGCCTTCGGAGTGGACGCCAAGCACTTGATCACAGCCGTCATCATGACGGCGCCCGGGACATTGCTGATGGCGAAAATGTTTGTACCCGAAACTGAAATACCCCTCACGGCGGGCACTGTAACGATGGAGCGCGGAGAGCGCGATCAAAATTTTCTGGCTGCCATTGCGCGGGGTACTTCCGACGGCCTGAACCTGGCCATCAATGTCGCTGCCATGCTAATTGCCTTTCTGGCGCTAATTTATCTTTGTAATGGCATACTTGGAGGGATTCATAACCGCGTGGCCGCTCATGGTTTTGGGATGTTCCCTTCCAGTCTTCAGCAGATCTTCGGCTGGATTTTCGCGCCGGTCGCGTGGATTATTGGCGTGCCTTCGCACGACTGCGCCACAATCGGCAATCTGCTGGGCATCCGCATGGTGCTGAACGAACTGGTGGCTTTTTCTTTTCTCGGTCCGATGCGTGCCACACTCGACCCGCGTTCCTTTACCATCGCCACATTCGCATTGTGCGGCTTTGCGAACTTCAGCTCGATCGGAATGCAGATCGCCGGCATTGGAGCGCTGGCACCCAACCGCAAGAACGATCTCGCACGGCTGGGCATCCGCGCCATGCTCGCCGGCACCATGGCAAATCTCATGTCCGCCTCGATTGTGGGAATGTTTCTACGATGATCGTGGGCCCGTGCACGAGCAAGACTGAGTGAACACCTATGGGCCTCCACGCGATGACCGCTACACTTCAGCGCGCCAAAGGAAGAAATTTGTCAGCGTTCGCGCAGACGCAACGAGCAGCCCAATATATCCTGGCACGCACTCGCCTGCGGCCGCGCATCGCCGTGGTGCTGGGGAGCGGGCTGGGCGCCTTCGCCAACAGCCTGGTTAACGCCACCATCATCGACTATCGCAAGATTCCGCATTTCCCTGTCTCGACCGCCATTGGCCACGCCGGTCGCCTGGTGATGGGAACGTTGCAAGGCGTCCCGGTAGCGGCCATGCAAGGACGAGTTCATTTTTACGAGGGCTACTCTCTCGAACAGGTAATCTTTCCAATGCGCGTGCTTGCACAACTGGGCATTCGCGCAGCGATACTCACCAATGCTGCTGGCGGTATCTGCACCGATTATCACCAAGGTTGCTTAGTGTTGCTGCGCGACCACATCAATTTGCAGGGTTCAAATCCGCTAATCGGCCCCAACGATGAGCGCTTTGGGGTGCGATTTCCGGATATGACCACCGTACACTGGGCGCCGTACCGCGCATTTGCGCGCGAAGAAGCGCGCCACCTCGGCCTCGACGTTTTCGAGGGAGTCTATGCCGCGCTCACTGGACCGAGTTACGAAACGCCGGCCGAAATACGTTATCTTCGCGGGATTGGAGCGGACCTCGTGGGCATGTCCACGGTGCCTGAAATTATTGCTGCAGCGCACCTGGGCATTCGCGTGTTAGGAATTTCCTGCGTGACCAACATGGCCGCAGGAATTTTGGACCAGCCCATAACCGCCGAAGAAGTCCTCGAAACCGGCGAACGCGTCCAAGGCCAATTCAGCGCCCTGCTGAACGCGGTCATACCCCGCATTTCCATAGATCTGACATCTGGGTCTGAGTCATCCCCTGGACCAGCGACGCAAACGGCTTCCGCCCAGGCATCTCCGAAAGCCGATGACCCGGCAAAAAAGCCGAAGAGGCGGGCCCGGTGACTGCTGTGCTGGAAACTCTCGTCGCGGCGGCACGTACCGCAAGGGAGCACGCCCATGCCCCGTTTTCGAATTTTCGCGTGGGCGCGGCTGTCCGCGCGGCCTCGGGGCGAATCTTCTCCGGCTGCAATGTGGAGAACGCCACTTACGGCCTGACAATTTGTGCCGAGCGTGTGGCTATCTTCAAGGCTATTTCCGAAGGCGAGCACGGCTTCGATGCAGTAGCCGTCGTTGCCGATACGGACGTCCTGACGCCGCCTTGTGGCGCATGCCGCCAGATAATTTGGGAGTTTTGCGGCGACGTTGAAATCGTTCTCGCCAACTTAAACGGCCACACGACCACGTACCGCATGTCGCAACTGCTGCCGCATCCTTTTGATTCCTCATTCCTGCGATAAAGGCCCGCGACTAGTCCCGCTTTTCCGTGCGTTGGCGCTGCAGGCGGTTGGCTGAGTTGCGCAGCGTTTCCGGCACGTTCTTATTTAGTGCGAGGGCCTTCAAGTCGAGCGCAGTTATGGTCGGCAGCAGGTGTAGCGAAACATCCACGGGCGTTTTGGGATTGTTGATCAGGTTCCGCACCACGGTATAGTTCCGCCGAAAATTACGGTTCATGGAAATCAGCCGCAGCACTTCGTCGCTGAGGCTGGCCATGGACGCGAAGGTTTCCACTTCGCGGTCCGTGATGCGCGAAGATTGCAGCACGGCGCGCTGCACGACTCTGCATGGATCGCGGATCAGCGCTATGCGCTCCTCGCGGTTGCCCTTAAGCGCCAGTTGCACGCGCTCCACCACGCGCATGCGCGATAGCCGCTGCACGAGGGTGATGCGCCGTGCAGGATCGATCTCGGCTTGGGCGGCCCCATCGGCAAATACCGCTGCGTTTTCTGTCGTCTCGCGCACCAGTTCCTCAAGTTGAGCGCGCTGATCGGCGGTAAGCGACGCGGAGTGCAGCAATGCGGCGACCAGCGCAGGTGCAGCGCTCAGCCGGTCCAAATCCCCCATCAGGTCCTGCACCGCGGAAGTCTGCAGACGTTTCGCGGCGGAAGTTAAAAACTCGGGTGGGCAGCGCCAGTGCCGGGCTAGGGCAGTGGCCACCTCAGGCTTATCAATCAAGTGTCGCCCGCAATATCGGAAAAGCTGTGCGGCAGGTGCGTCGCCGCACAACGCGGCGACAAATCCCTCGAGCGGCTGCGTGAGCAGTCCGTTGCCGGCGCGCTCGCGGACCAGTTCGTCCGCGTCTTCAGCCAGCACCGCCAACAGTTCGGCGCGCTCCGCGGCAATCAGCCTTGCGGCGCCCGAACACACAGCGAGCTTGCGTTCGCGCGTTGTCCGGCCGGAGAGAACCTCCTCATACAACTCCGAGCTAATCGGGCCCTCCCGCGGCGGGCTTCAGATCGCGGCGCGTTAGTGCAACTCTTCCGGCATGGCCCGGCCGTCCGATGGGCGCAACGGTTTGGCCGTTAAGCTCCAGCGAAACCGCCCCCGCGTCGTGCGCGCGTACGTCGATCCTGTTTCGCGCGCTGAACGTCCGGGTCTGGCCAGCGGCGAAAGGACCTTTGAAGGCTGTCTTGCCATCGGCGGAGACACTGACCGTCGTGGCTTTGCCTGCTTCGATCTTGAGTTGTAGAGCCTCGATTGGAAGCTGCACGAGAGGCTGGCCGGCGGGCGGAGTGGCCGGTGAAGTGGGCGGTGAAGTCGAATTTGCAGCGGGGGACGCAGGAGATTCGCTCGTGATCGCTGGTGCCGCGGTCGAACCCGCCCCTTCGCCGATCGGGATTGCGGCGGTAGACGGCGTCGATTCCACCTGTGCGGCAGCAGCTTGTGGGGTCCGGCGGCTGGCATACCTTCGCCAACCCGCCCAGCCTCCACCTGCCACTGCAAGCACGGCCAGCAAAATTCCGAACCGCATTAGCCAATTCGCTTGAGGATTGGCTGGCCAGTGAGCGGCAAGTTTTTGCGGGTGCTGGTTTGTCCATACCGGAGTGCCGCTGTGCTCACTCATCGCTAAAGCATATTCCGCAACAAGTCCGTCTTCGTCCATTCCCAGGTAACGCGCGACAGCGCGCACAAAACCGCGATTGAACACGCCTCCCGGCAAACGGTCCCACTCCTCATTTTCGAGCGCGTCGAGAAACCGCGTGCCAATGCGCGTGGCCATGCAGATCTCATCCAGCGACACTCCGCGCATTTCGCGTTCCCGCTTCAAATGTTCGCCAAAGCCAGCTTTGCCCATAGCCGAAATAGCTTCTCGGCAATACTAGGCGGGCCTCCGGGGGGTGTCAAACACCTCGTGCTGTGGCAAACCACTAAAGGCCAAGGGTGCGCCCTGGGGACCCGCCACGATGAATCTTCAGCAACAACTCAGGAACGAACATTGCCTGACTCGACGCGGCTCACCTATAATGAATTGCATTCTTTTGCCGCGGTTTGTTTGGACGCGGCAATACGACTCTTCGCGGGCCCTGTTGCCGGCCGGCTTCACTGATCGTTTAATGGTTTCAGGTTCGAGCAAAAAGTGGCAGAAACAAAAGGGTTTACAGGCATTGAACGCCGCCGCAGTCCCCTGATCCAGGCCGATCAGCGGGAAGCTGGCGAAGTAGCCGTATTCCACGAACTCGGTAAGGCTCTCACCTCCTCCCTGCAACTTGATCAGGTTCTGCACACCATCATGGAAAAAATCGATGAGTTTCTGCATCCGGATACCTGGTCCATGCTTTTGGTGGATGAGGCGAAGCAGGAGCTTTACTTCGAGCTGGCCATTGGGAAAAACGCGCACACCCTCAAAGACGTACGTATCAAGATGGGTCAAGGCATCGGAGGCTGGGTCGCGGAAAATCAACAGGCGGTCATTGTGCCCGATGTTAGTAAAGATACGCGTTTCTTCGGCAAGGTGGACGAGAGGACGAGGATGGAGACACATTCGATCGTAGCCGTGCCCGTCCGCTTTCGCGACCACTGCCTGGGAGTGATCGAACTAGTAAACTGCGTGGGCGTCGATGGCTTCAACGACCGGGACCTGGCGTTGCTTGAGGCGTTGGCGGATTTCGCCGCAATTGCACTGGAAAATGCCCGCCACGTGCAGCGCATTCACGAGCTTACCATCACCGATGACTGCACCAGCCTCTTTAACGCGCGACACCTAAACGTCATTCTGGAAACGGAGATTTATCGTTCGCAGCGATACGGCTACGAATTTTCGCTGGTATTCCTGGATCTCGACCATTTTAAGACCGTGAATGACACTCATGGGCACCTGTCGGGTTCAAAGCTGCTGGCGGAGATTGGCCAGGTGCTGCGGGACCATTGCCGTTTAATCGATTTTGCTTTCCGCTACGGCGGCGACGAGTTCGTCATTTTGCTGCCGCAAACCTCCAAGGAGAATGCCTGCATCGTGGCTCGCCGGCTGCACGGCCTGATCCGCGAGACCAGGTGGCTCGCTTCCGAAGGGTTGGACGTGCACATCACCACGAGCGCGGGTGTGGCATCTTATCCCACTGACGCAAAGACCAAGGCGCAACTTCTGCACCTTGCCGACGAAGCCATGTACATCGTAAAGAACAGCACGCGCGACAGCGTCGCCGTGGCGCAAAGCGGCGTCCTGCCTGCGGTCTAAGAGTTCTCTCATCTCTAGTGCTTCCATGGCTTGCCGCGAATACTTGGAGGTCGCCCCAAGATAATCTGGTCTGCCCTTCGATTACCCGCCCGCCGCCACCCTTTAGCCTCCTATGACGCGCTGGACGAGCGGGCGACCCAAGGGCGGCTGAGAAGCGATGCAGTAGGCGGTCTCGACCAGGTGGCGCGCCTCGGCGAGCCGGCGGGGTGAATTGTAATGCAACGAGCACAGCGAATCGCCACGGCGCACGGGGTCGCCGGTTTTGCCGTGAAAGATAAGGCCCACGGCGGAATCGATGGCATCTTCCTTTTTTTCGCGGCCTCCACCCAGAACCACACAGGCGCGGCCTAGCTGTTCGCATTGCATGGCCGAGACGTAACCGTCGGCGGGACTGACTACCTCGAAGGTGCTTTGTGCCCGCGGCAAACGGCTGGGATTATCCAGAATCGCTGGATCGCCACCCTGCAGGCGAATAATTTCCGCGAACTTATCGCGTGCGCGGCCCGTAGCGATTTGTTCACCAGCGAGCGTTTTTCCTTCCGCTACCGAAGCAACGCGCTCCCCGAGATAAAGCATCCACGCTGACAATTCCAGGCACAGTTCGCGCACATCCGCAGGGCCCCCTCCGGCCAGCACATCGAGGGCTTCCACGACTTCCAGTGCATTGCCTACGGAGCGTCCCAGCGGCTGGTCCATATCCGTGATGAGTGCTACGACGCGAGTGCCCATGTCTGCGCCCGTTTCGACCATTAACTCCGCGAGATTCGCGGCATCTTCGGGCCGCTTCATGAACGCGCCCGATCCGGTCTTAACGTCGAGCACCAGCGCGTCAATCCCTTCGGCCAGCTTTTTGCTCATGATGGAACTGCAGATGAGGCCGGGGCTTTCGACGGTGCCGGTGACATCACGAAGCGCGTAGATTTTCTTGTCCGCCGGGGCGATCTCCGCGGTCTGGCCGATCAGCGCACAACCGCACGCTTCCAGCACGCGGCGAAAATCGTTGAGCGAGAGATTAACGTTAAAGCCCGGGATCGATTCGAGTTTGTCGAGGGTGCCTCCACTGTGGCCCAGGCCGCGGCCGCTGATCATGGGTACAATCAGCCCGCAGGCGGAGACAATCGGCGCGAGGATAAGCGAAGTTTTGTCTCCGACACCGCCCGTGGAGTGTTTGTCTACTTTCTTGCCGGGAAGACCCGATAAATCGAGAACCCGTCCCGAGTGGAGCATCGCTTCGGTAAGCGCGGCAATTTCGGCCCGCGTCAGGCCGCGGCACACGGCGGCCATAAGCCAGGCCGACATTTGGTAGTCGGGAATGTCGCCACAGGTGTAGGAGTTAATGAGAAAGAGAATTTCGTCGTGGGAGAGTTCAGCGGAGTCGCGCTTGCGGCGAATAAGATCCACTGCGCGCATGCGCCAGCTTCAGTCCACCAAGGCGTTCGCCTGGTCAGGTTTGAGCCGAGTCGAGGTAAAGCCACAGTACGGAATGGTCCTCGGTTGACTGCCATGATCCCGATATGTCTCCAGCGTGAGACAGGGAATCTCCGCCGGGCAGCGCAGCCGCCAGGGAAGCACGATGGTGCCGATGCCCCGGCTGACATAGATTTGTGTGTCCCCCAGGCGATCCCAACCGATTTTGAAACGCAATTGCTCCGGAGTGCGGCCGTATACGGAGCCCAGCAGGGGTAAATTCACCTGCCCGCCGTGGGTATGGCCGGAGAGCATCAAGCCAGCGCCACGACAGGCGGCAGCTTGCACCAGGCGGGGATTGTGGCCCAGCAACACAGAGGGAGCGCGGCTGGGAACGCCACGCAGCGCCCCTTCCAGATCGGCTCCGTATCCATAATCGTCAACGCCAGCAACATATAGTCTATCTCCACCCTCGCGAAGTTCGACATGGCGGTTGCGCAGAACATCTATATGCTGGTGTCGCAGCGCTCTCTCAATCGCCTTCGCACCCACGCGAAAGTCGTGGTTGCCAAGCACCGCGAAGACTCCAGCGGGGGCCCTCAAGGCCCCCAGAACTTCCGCCACCGGCCCAATCGAAGTGCGCGAATAGGTGACAAAGTCACCGGTAAGCGCGACCAGGTCCGGCTTTAGCAGGTTTGAAAGCTCAACGACCGCGGCCACCCGGTCCAGAGGCACAAAGAGGCTGTGATGGATATCGCTAAGCTGCAAAATGCGGAAGCCCCGAAAGGCGTCGGGAAGGCCATTCAACCAGATGCGTTTGTCGGTAACCGCAACGCCGCCATTAAAACCCGCGAGTGCCGCTTTCGACACTTTACCGTCAAGCCGCAAGGGTTCAAGCCCTCGAATTTTGTGGCGCCTGGACCAACGTTCTCGGAATCCGGCCCAACCTTCGGTCTCATTTGTAGGAAATGTTAGAAGACTTGCCATGCCCCTCGCAGCGTCCCAAGTGCGTGTAAGAAGCCTTCGCCGTCAGTCTTAAGACAGGGTGTATTTGATGGAGCGGATCTAAAATACCAGGCAGATCAGGCACCGATCAATGAAGCGATGCATTCGATCGATCCAGCGAAATCAAAGGTCAACTTGCGACCCCGTAGAGGCTAACATTCCCCACCTCGTCAAGCAAGGCCGACTTACGGTTTGTGCGAGGATTCGTCACCACATCCGGGTTCGCGGTTCCTTTACCGTTGGAAGCGTCACGGCTTGATTCACGTCGGTTGGGGGGTAGCAATCTGGTGTAGTTCGGCTCGATCGTGCAAACCTTATTCGCGCCTCTCGCTTCTAATTAAACAAAATGCACAATACCCAGGCTGCGCGTTACGCACGTTGGTCGGCGATGATCTCCATGTTTCTCATCGCTCTGGTTGGCGCTGTGTACATGCGGCATTCCTGGCAGACGCGCTTGCTACACATGGCCATGCCTCCTGCGGTGCCTTCGAGCATCCTACAGCAGTCCAAGGAATTTTCCTTTTCCAAGGAAACGGGCAACCGTACTGAATTTACCGTTCGTGCGTCGCACGCGACCCAATTTAACGAAGGCGGGCGCGCTGTATTGGAAAACGTGTGGCTTACGGCCTTTGGACGCACCGGGGAACGTTTAGACAATCTCCGCACGCACTCCTGCGAATACTTCGAATCCAGCGGCAGGATGACCTGTGCGGGAGAGGTTGAAATTGATTTGGAGAGCGCCCAAGACGCCCGGCTGCACGCCGCCAGACACGACAAACCGGATTCGGACCCGAATGTGGTTCACATTTTTACCAGTAACGTCTCTTTCGATCGCGACTCGGGTGTGGCCACCACTCCAGCACCGCTGCGGTTTCAACTTTCACGAGTCGAAGGACGTGCAGTCGGTTTTCGCTACGATACCGGACAGGGCGAAATTCGGCTGCTCCACGACGTGGCCCTGACCTTGCACCGAAGAGATCTGGCAAACGCGAGTACGCAACAAAGCCGTACGGCGGTTGTCACTAGCGCCGATGAGCTGCAGGTCACCGGAAGCACCCTGCTTTTTCACCGGGACGAGCGGACACTCTACCTCTCCGGGCCGGTGAAGGCCGAGCAAGGCAACTATGAATTGTTAGCCGGGCAGCTCAACGTTGAACTGGATGCACGATTACGGGCGCGCCGGATTCTTGCACATGAACACCCCGAATTCCACGTGCTCGGCGCTTCGCCCGTCGCGATTTCAGCGGACGAGTTTTCAGCTCCGGTCGCCGAAACCGGATGGCTCGAAAGGATCATTGCGCAAGGAAACGTTCATGCGCGAGCCCGCGGCCCGGTGGACGACAATCGCCTGGATGCTGCCAGGGCTGAAATTGAACTCCTCCCCAGAACTGGTCTGCCGCGGCTGCTTACAGCCACAGGAGATGTCCAGGCGCAATCGGATTCCGACGCCGGAGTCAGCCGCCGGCTGGTCACATCCAAGTTGGAGGTAACTTTCGTTGCGGGCGGAAATAACGCTGGCCATACGGTGCGTATTGGGCTCGCCACAGCTCCTGCCGCAACATTTGATTCCGAAGAGCCGGTCGCCTCGGCGAAAGCACCCGCGTTACATCCGTCAGTTTCAAGCTCGTCGGTTCCGAGCGCATCGAGCTTTGAACATATACACCTGGTGGCACAGCGGCTGGATGCCATCTTCGGCCCTGTGAATGAATTGCGCGAAGTCCACGGAAGCGGGGGGGTGGAACTGGAGCGTCGGGAACGCGCGCAAGGCCAAGATTCGGCAGCAGAGACCAGTACCAGTCGGGACATGGTGGCCCATTTCGGTGCGGATGGGATGTGGTCAAGCGTTGACGAGACAGGTAATGTGCGTCTGCATCAAAATGATGCGGACGCGCAGGCCGACCGCGGTCATTTCGAACGCGTCACCGATATGGCTACCCTTTCAGGCAAGGTTATAGTCACTGACGGTGTCTGGCGCACCACATCGCAGTTGGCGACATTTCGCCGGTCCGCAAACGAGATTCGAGCCGACGGGCGTGTGTTAACTAGCCAAGTCGGGTCTTCCACACCAGCCACGAGCTTCGGTCCCGGCCCTGCTCACCTTTCAGGGGATCGCCTGCTCTTGGACACTGCAAGTGGCCATGCCACTTATTCTGGGCACGCCAGGCTATGGCAGGGGGCTTCGGTGATCGAGGCGGATATCGTTGAAATCGACAGGTCGGCGCACGTCCTTACAGCGACCGATCACGTGCGCGTCATATTCCCGCAGGCGGCATGGAAGCCCCAGCAGCCCCCAGATCCTGCCAGTCAAAAAGCGCCTCCTAACCCCGGGGCAAAGACCGAGTTTTGGCGAGCTGAGGCGAGCCGGATGACTTATAAAAGCGATGAAGGGCGGGCGCGGCTGGAACAAGGGGTGCAGGCGCATTCGAACGAAAGCACACTTCGGGCCGACTCAATGGACCTGTTTTTCACTTCCCAGGACCCAGGCCGCCCCGGGCCAATCGGACCGACCTCGAAAGCCATGTTGGGCCCGGCAGGCTCGCCCAGCGGTGAGACCGGCGAGAAGGAGCTTTCCAAGGCTATAGCTTTAGGACAC
The DNA here is from genome assembly GCA_963719845.1 of uncultured Acidobacteriota bacterium. Lineage (GTDB taxonomy): Bacteria > Acidobacteriota > Terriglobia > Acidiferrales > UBA7541 > Palsa-189. Next base: position 170,134 of record CAVRDM010000019.1, read on the forward strand.
GTAGTGTTGGACCAGGAAAGCCTTCATGGCACAGGTGATCGGGCAGACTATGCCGCGTCGGAGGGCACGTTCGTCCTTAGCGGCGGTCCTCCAAGGGTTTATGACGAGTTGGGAAACTCCACTTCTGGCCGTCAATTGACCTTATTTTTAGCGGATGATAAGATTCTTGTTGATTCGGAAGTTGGATTGCGTACGCTGACGATGCACCGGGTCGAGAAATGATCGAAGATGCTCAAGCTGCAGGCTGTCGACCTCAATAAATCTTATAGGGGACGAAAGATTGTCGACGATCTTGGATTAGAGATCGGCCAAGGTGAAGTGGTTGGCCTGTTGGGACCGAACGGTGCGGGTAAAACCACGACATTTTACATTCTGGTTGGATTGGCGCGGCCCGATTCCGGACGCGTCTTACTGAACGGGGACGACATTACCGATCTTCCGATGTATCTTCGGGCCCGCAGCGGTATCAGTTACCTTCCTCAGGAGCCCTCGGTTTTTCGTCAGCTCAGCGTCGAAGAAAATCTGGTTGCTGTCCTTGAAACGCTGCCGCTGACATCCGAACAGCAGCGCGACCGGCTAGAAGAGCTCCTAGCCCAGATGGGTTTGGAAACGGTGCGGTTTAACCGGGCCTATACGCTCTCGGGTGGTGAGCGGCGCCGGCTGGAGATCGCGCGGTCACTGGTGCTTGAACCGGCCTTCTTGCTGCTGGATGAGCCATTTTCGGGAATTGACCCACTGACCGTGGTAGACATTCAGAAAATCATCTCGAACTTAAGCCATTTGGGTATCGGGGTATTGATCACCGATCACAACGTTCCGGAAACCCTGGCGGTGGCCGACCGTGGTTACATCGTACACGGGGGCCGCATTCTTTTTTCGGGTACGCCAGCGGAACTTAGCGCAAATCCTGAAGTGCGGCGCCTGTACTTAGGCGACAATTTCCGGTTCAATTAAACATCTATGAACTGGCTGCAGCCAAAACTTCATCTCAAGGTTTCGCAGAAGCAGATTCTGACGCCGGGACTGGTGCAGATGGTGAGCGTCCTGGCTCTCAACCGGCTTGAGTTGCGCGAAATGATCACCCAGGAGATGGTCGCCAACCCGATGTTAGAAGAGCTGACCGACGACGGGCCGGTCAGCGAAGATTACAGCGAAGAAGCCTTCGTCAAAGCCGAGACGGAAAAGGTTCCGGAAACTGAGGCGGCGAACCCCTTCGATGAGTTCGACATCGCTTCATTTTTCAACCAGTATCTCGACAGTGGCAGTGGCGAGGGCCGCGGCGAGCACGAAGTCATCGAAAAGCCCTCCTTCGACAAATTTATTTCCTCTCCGCAGGGCCTTGCCGAGCATTTGGGCTGGCAACTGAGCGTCACAGTGTGCAATGAAGCTGTGCGCGAGATCGCCGAAACGATCATCGGCAACCTCGATGAAAACGGATATCTAACCGTTTCGCTCGAGGAGATCGCCAGGAACAGCAATTTTTTGATGGAAGACGTGGAGGAGGCGCTCGCCGTCGTGCAGGAATTCGACCCTTTAGGTGTGGCTGCGCGCAATCTGCGCGAATGTTTGCTGAACCAGTTGCGCACGCTCGATCCTCAGAACACCCTCGCGCAGCAAATTGTCTCCGAATGCATGCCCAAACGCCCGCTGGCGCCCACTGAAGAGGAAGAGCAAAGCCCGGAACCCCCCCTCGCGAAACTGTTACAGGGAAACCAGCTCAAAGAGGTTGCCCGAGCTCTCAACCGTCCCGTGGAGCTTGTGAAGCGAGCCATGGATGTGATCCGCCGCCTCGACCCACGTCCGGGATTGCGCTACAACAAGACGCAGGCCCACCTGGTCGAGCCCGACGTCTATTTCCGCAAAATGGATGACGGCTGGCAGGTATTCATGAACGATGACGAAGTGCCGCAGCTGCGGCTGAGCCCGGTATACCGGCGGCTGCTGGCGCGCGATGTCGCGGACCGCGAGGTGCGCAATTACGTCAAGGAGCGCTTCAGCGCCGCGCTGCAACTGATGAAGAGCATCGAGCAGCGCAAGCACACGATCCTGCGCGTGTGCCAGTCAATTATCCGCCGCCAGGGAGATTTCCTCGAGCACGGCGCCGATCAGTTGAAGCCCATGATGATCAAGGAAGTGGCCGAGGAAGTCGGCGTGCACCCCTCGACCGTGAGCCGCGCCGTCTCCAGTAAGTATGCCCATACGCCCCAGGGGGTGATGGAACTGCGATCCTTTTTCAGCGAGTCGGTGAATGGTCCCGAAGGCAGCGGGATGTCGTTGCAGACCCTCAAGCGCGTCGTCAAGAAAATGATCGAGGAAGAAAATACGGCGAAGCCGCTGACCGACGATCAGATCGCGAAAAAACTGGCCCAAAATGGTATCCAGGTGACTCGCCGCACGGTCGCCAAATACCGCGAGGATTTGCGTATCCCCAGCACGCACCAGCGCCGCGTGAAAGCTTAGGCGCCTCCCCGCCGTGAAACGACGAGTCTCTCGCGAAGGCCTGCAACTGGTAATCCTCACGGGCTTGAGCGGCTCCGGTAAGAGCACCGTGCTCAAGACGTTCGAGGATGTGGGCTATTACTGCGTCGATAACCTGCCCGTCGAACTGATTCCCACCTTTAGCGAGTTGCACGTTTACGGGGATGCGGAGATCGAACGCGCCGCCTTGCTGGTGGATGTGCGCGAAGGCGAGCAGTTGAAGCGGCTGCCGGCGATTTTCAAGTTGATCCGCCGGGACGTTTCCGCAACGCTGGTTTTTATCGAGGCCTCGGAAGAAGCTCTGCTGCGGCGATTCAGTGAAACGCGGCGCCCGCACCCTCTGGGGCGCAACCGGCCGGTGCGGGAAGGCTTGAGCCGTGAGCGCGAACTGATGGAGCCCATTCGCAAGTTCGCGGACGTGGTGATCGATACGACCCGTTTCAACGTACACGAACTGCGCCAGTTCATCGTGCGGCGTTTCCAGAGCCGGACCAACCGTCCGTTGATGATATCGCTGGTAAGCTTCGGTTACCGTTATGGCATTCCGGCGGACGCCGATCTGGTGTTTGACGTACGGTTTTTGCCCAATCCGCACTTTGTCCCCCGGCTGCGGCGGCTTTCCGGGCAAAGTCCGAAGGTCGCGCGTTACATCCGGTCATTTCCGCAAACCGCCCAATTTCTCCGCCGCATCGGCGGGCTCCTGACGTATTTGATTCCGCATTACATCCGTGAAGGAAAGAGTTACCTTACCATCGCGTTTGGTTGCACGGGGGGCCGCCACCGTTCCGTAATGCTGGCCGAGGCGGTACGGCGGGCACTATCGGGCGCAGGTTACACCGCTAAAGTTGTGCATCGCGATATCGATAAGTGGGCGCCGTGATGCGCACGGCGAAGCGAAGCGGCGTTCAAGTCTGCCGGGCGCTTGCTGATGCGCCAGGTGATCTCGGAGCTTTGTCACGCTGACAGGAATGTAGAATACGTGGACTCTCAGAAAACCAATCGCGACCTTTGGAGACTGCTGCGCTACGTAAAGCCGTACCGCACGCGGTTGACCCTGGGTGTCGTGGCGTTGGCCGTAGTGGGGCTCGCCGAGGGTTTGATCGCGCTGATGATCACGCCGCTGCTCGATCGCATACTGAATCCCGGAAGCACCGATTCGCACCTTCCTCTCTTACGGCTGCCGGGGAGCGGACGGGTAATCTATTTGAACTCCTTTGTGCCTCAAAATATTCATTACGTTGGAACGGTATTTGCGATCGTCCTCATTTTTTTGTTTCTGACCAAAGCCGTCGCGGAATATCTCGGTACCGTGGGCGTACAGTATGTCGGCCAGGCAGCCACCACGGATTTGCGTAATCACGTTTACGAAAAGCTGGTGCGACAGCCTATCGGCTTTTTCGAACGGCAGCCGACGGGGCGCCTGATGTCCACCGTGATCAACGATGTCGAGCGCGCGCGGGGCACTCTTTCGGAGACGCTGGCGCTGTTTTTTCGCTATGTATTCACGCTGTTTTTCCTCGTCAGTGTGCTGCTGGTCACGAACTGGAGAATGACCGTGGGTTCGGCGGTTTTCCTCCCCTTGATCATCTGGCCGGTGACGAAACTAGGGCGCCGGATTCGCCGTTCGGCGGCCGCCAGCCAGTCGAAGCTTGCCGAGTTGAGCCAGATTTTACAGGAAACGCTGAGCGGCAACAGGGTGGTAAAGGCGTTTGGAATGGAGCGATTTGAAATCACGCGGTTCCGCGCGGCCTCGCTGCGGCTGCTGCGCGAAAACATGCGCTGGATTCGCAGTGTCGTGTTTACTTCTCCGCTGATGGATATGCTCACGCCGATCGTAATCGTACCCGTGGTGCTTTACGCTCGCAGTGCTATCAAGCACGATCTGATGACCGTGGGCACCTTTGGGACATTTGTCTATGCGTTGCTTAGAGCGTACGAGCCGGTGAAGGGGCTGGGCAATGTGTACCAGCAATATGAACAGGCGCACGGCGCGACGGCTCAGGTTTTTGCTTTTCTGGCGCTGCAGGAGGAACTACAGGAGCATCCAGGCGCGCGTGAACTGCCTCCGTTTTCTCGCGAAGCCGAATTCAATAATGTAGTTTTTGCCTACGATCCCGTGTCCCCTATTTTGCGCGGGATACGCCTGAAGGCCCGGGCCGGGGAAGTGATCGCCATTGTGGGCTCGAGCGGGGCGGGCAAGACCACGCTGGTAAACCTGCTTCCACGATTCCACGACGTTACTTCAGGAGCAGTGCTCATTGACGGCGTCGACGTGCGAGATGCGACGCTGCGGTCTCTGCGCGAGCAGATCGCCATCGTTACGCAGGAGACGATCTTATTTAACGACACGGTCTGGAATAACATATGCTACGGCCAGCCGGACCTGCCGGAGGAGCGTGTTTTCGCGGCGGCCCGTACTGCGCTGGCCCACGATTTTATTACCGAGATGCCCGATCGTTACCAGACTATGCTGGGCGAACGCGGTCAGCGGCTCAGCGGCGGCCAGCGCCAGCGGCTCGCCATTGCCCGCGCTCTTTTGAAGGATTCGCCGATACTGATTCTCGACGAAGCGACCTCGGAGCTCGATTCTGAGTCCGAAATGCTGGTGCAAAAGGCGTTGGCGAACCTGATGGTCGATCGAACGGTTTTCGTTATAGCGCACCGCCTCTCAACCATCCGCAGAGCCGATAAGATCGTCGTGCTCGATGAAGGCGTGATCACTGAAGTAGGCACCCACCAGGAACTGCTGGCAGGCGGAGGCACCTATGCGCGCCTCTACGAATTGCAGTTTGCCGATACCGACGCCGCGCCCTCGGCGGCAGGTCCGGCGGAGTGAAAACGTCCATGCCTTCACTGAAAGCCGGCAAACCTACGGATGCGGAGCAATCCTCGAGAGAGAAGCAGTTTCCTGGTAGGACCACGCCCGGTGTCACCGCAGCATCGGTCAAGTCCCCGGCAGCGTCCGTGAAATCGATGACCGGCTATGCGCTGGCGCATTCGGATGTTGATGGTTGTCAGGTACGCGTGACCTTGCGAAGCGTGAATCATCGCTTCCTCGATTTGCGCGTGCGGATTTCGGAGGGCTTCGAAGCCTGCGAGCCTGCGATACGCCAGCTGGTGCGCGATCGCCTGCGGCGCGGCCACATCGACATCACGCTATTCGTGGAGCCGGTGGGTGCCGCCAGCGTTGAATTGCACCACGAAACCGCAGCCGCCTACATGCGGGCAGTGCAGGAATTGCGGCGCGACTTTGGTTTTACCGGGGAGCCCGACGTGGTGGCGCTACTTCAGCTGCCCGGAGTGATCGCGGCGCGGGGACGGCCAGCGGGAGCCGTGATGCACGAAGAAGATTTGGCGCGGCTCACCCGGCAAGTGGCAGGCTGTTTGGCAGATGCCCTTGACCAGTTGGAGGAAATGCGGCAGGGGGAAGGGCGCTCACTGGCTTCAGAAATGTATTCCCTCGTGGCGGATATCAAAGCCAAGACGGCGGAACTAGAATCGCTCACCGCTCGAAGTGGCCCTGCCTACGCATTGCGATTAAAAATGAAAGTAGAAGAGCTGCTGGGGAGCTTGCTGGAGGCTCGCGTTGACCGCCCAGACAATCATTTTCAGGAAAGCTTTCTCGATCCGTCCCGACTCGCTCAGGAAGCTGCCATACTTGCCGAACGTGCCGACGTCACCGAGGAACTCGCACGCCTGAGAAGCCATGCGGCGCAGTTCGGAAATCTCCTGGATGGCGGGGGCGAGATCGGCAAGAAACTAGATTTTTTGCTGCAAGAGATGCAGCGTGAGGCCAATACCTTGCTGGCGAAGACTCCCGCACTCGGCGACGATGCCCTGACGGTGACCGATCTCGGATTGCAAATCAAGGCGGCGATCGAGAAACTTCGCGAGCAGGTACAGAACGTCGAATGACGTTTCCCGCTCCGCTGCCGCGAATCATCATCGTATCCGGACCCTCAGGGTCGGGCAAGTCCACGCTGGTACAGAGATTGCGCGATCTACCGGGACTGATGTTCTCCGTTTCGTGCACCTCCCGGCCCCGGCGTGGGACGGAGAGCCCGGGGAAATGGTATGATTTCATTACCGAAGCCGAGTTCCAACAGAAGGTCGCGCGGGATGAGTTTTTAGAGTATGCCCAGGTATTCGGCAAGCACTGGTACGGCACGCCGCGCAAGCAGGTTGAGGAGGCTGCGAGCACAGGGTCTTGACTTAGTTCTCGAGATCGACGTGCAAGGCGCCCGGCAGGTGAAAGCGAAGCTTCCCGAAGCTATCGCGATCTTTATCGTGCCGCCTTCACGCGAAGATCTGGAACGGCGGCTACGCGAGCGCGGTCAGGATTCGGACGAAGCTATCGCGCGACGTCTGGAGCGCGCCCGGCAGGAGATGGCCCGGTCGTGTGAGTATGATTTCGTGGTGGTGAATGACGATCTCGAGCGGGCCAGCAGCGAGGTGCGCGCCGTAGTCGTAGCCGCGCGGTGCCGGCGGCGCGACAATGATGAGCGGCTTCGCAAGATTCTGGACACATTCGGAGGTTCCTAGGCGCATGCCAGTATTCAATCAGGCCCCCGATAGCCAGTTCGCGTACGTTGTGGTAGCCGGCAAGCGCGCGCGGCAACTCATGTCCGGCGCATCGCCTTTGGTCGCCAATCCGCGTTCTCATAAACCCACCCGCGTGGCCATGGAAGAGCTCAACGCCGCGCAACTCGAATACAAGACCCCCGAGCCTCCGGCCGATGCCGGCGACAAGGATAAGCGGCGCAAGGAGTAGCGCCGCCGGCCATGCGAGTTGCCTTGGGCGTGAGCGGAGGAGTCGCGGCATACAAGGCTGCGGAACTGGTCCGCCGGCTGCAACAGGATGCCCTCGAAGTCCAGGTGGTGATGACGCGCAGTGCGCGGGAATTTGTAACTCCCCTGACCTTTGCCGCGCTTACCGGACAGAAGGTGATCACGGACCTTTTTGGCGGCGAAGCCGGCGGCGAATCAGCCGCCAATGTCGAAAGTGCGATCGAACATATCGCCGTCGCGCAGCGCATCGACGCTCTGGTGATCGCTCCCGCCACCGCGAACGTGCTGGCAAAACTCGCGCGCGGCATCGCCGACGATTTCTTAACCACGCTATACCTGGCCACGACAGCTCCCGCTATTGTGGCTCCGCCATGAACGTAAACATGTGGGAGCATCCCGCCACGCAGGAAAACATGGAAATGTTGCGCGCCCGCGGCGTGCACATCGTCTCGCCCGACGAAGGTTATCTCGCCTGCGGAATGACGGGCGCGGGGCGCCTTGCGAGCGTCGAAGCCATCGCCGCAAGCGGTCTGCGCAGTGCTCGGGATCCGGCACGATCTGGATGGCGAAACGGTGCTCATCACCGCCGGCCCTACCTGCGAGGATCTGGATCCGGTGCGCTATCTGACCAATCGCTCGTCGGGAAAGATGGGTTATGCGCTCGCTGGCGCGGCGGCGCGGCGCGGCGCTCGCGTGGTGCTGGTAAGCGGCCCGACGGCGCTCGAGGCGCCGCGGGAGTTGAGCGCGTCACAGTGCGCAGCACCGAGGAGATGCATCGCGCGGTGCTCGCGAATTTGTCGGCCGGCCACCATCGTGATCATGGCGGCCGCCGTAGCCGATTATCGCGCCGTGGCGCCGCAAACGAACAAGATCAAGCGCGGGCGGGCGGCTTAACGCTTGAACTCGAAGCGACCCCGGACATTCTGGCCGACGTGTCGCGCAGCAAGGGGGATCGCATCCTGGTGGGATTTGCCGCCGAGACCGACCAGGTGGCGGAGCACGCCAGGCAAAAACTGGCGGCGAAGGCCGCCGATCTGATCGTGGCGAACGATGTCACCGCCGCCGGCGCAGGCTTCGACCATGAAACCAACATCGTCACGCTGTATCACGCGCGATGGCCGCGAAATGCCTCTGCCGCGTATGAGCAAACTCGAAGTTGCTCAACGCATCCTTGATGCGCGCTTTGGAGATAAGGCGCGCGCCGCGTAATCAGCCGGCGGCTCTTCGGTGGCGTCTCCTGAACCTCCTGTTGCGAAATCGGTCCCATGACCGAAGGCGCGCTAGCGATTATGGATTCGCAGCGCCCTGACTCGGCGCTCCTTGAAGCTCGAAGCGTGGCTGCGGTATTTCGATGACCTCGGTATCCGACTCTTTCTATCGTGATCGCGAAGCATCCATCGCCCGGCCAAACGCGTCAATCCCGCGCTTGAAACTCTCCGCGGGAACGGGAGCTTTCCGATCCGGTCGGAAAGCACGCGCGCCGCAGCCACGCCAGATGCGTCGAACCGCAGATAACCCGCATTGCGCTTCCGATACCCACTGGCGAGCGGAGTCGGCGATTCCGTCCGAGCTCAGGCGCTGGTGCATCCGCCATCGCTTTTTAAGCCTGACGGCACCGCGAACGAGACGCTCGAAAGCATCTAGCTCCGACCTGGGAATGCACCCGCTGCAAATTGCATCGCAAGCGGCACAAAATCGTGTTCGGCGCGGGCAATCCGCACGCAGAACTCGTCTTCGTCGGTGAAGGTCCCGGACATGACGAAGACATGCGGGCCTCCCTTTCGTCGGCCGCGCCGGCAAATTGCTGACGCAGATGATCGAGGCGATGGGCCTGCGCCGCGAGGACGTCTACATCGCAAATATCGTGAAGTGCCGGCCGCCGGAAAATCGCCAGCCCCAGGAAGATGAAGTCGCCACCTGCATGCCTTTTTTGCTGCGCCAGTTGGGCGCCATCGAACCGAAAGTCATCGTATGCCTGGGAAGCACCGCCGCGCAAACACTGCTGGGAACGAAAAAATCGATTTCGCACGTTTCGCGGCCAGTGGTTCGACTTTCACGGCGCGAAGCTGATTTCCACCTATCATCCGGCGTATCTGTTGCGCAATCCAAACGCGAAACCCGACGTTTGGGCCGACCTGAAAAAAGCCATGGCCGTCCTCGGCCTGAAGCCTCCAGCCCAACGCCTACTCGCCGCACGCCAGTCTGACCTCTCCTGAATCCGGACAATCGCCATTCGCGAGTGTCGCCGAAGCGAACCGATTACGTGCAGTCTCGCGCGATGCTGCGGTCACGGCAGGGCTGCTACACTAGTGCGCTTGCATGGCCGGCTACTGCGAAGTCGCCCTACCTGTTCCGCTTGCGCACGACGTTTACCTACGCCGTGCCCGATGCGCTCGAGGAATTGATATTTCCCGGCACACGAGTCGTCGTGCCTTTTCGCAATCGAGCGATGGTCGGCATGGTCCTTGAACGCCCAGCGAGCCGCCGGCGCAGCCCAGCGTCCTGCGAAAGCGCGTCCTCAGGGAGGTCACCGAGGTCCTCGATCCGCTGCCGGCATTGCCGGAGCCGTTGTTGAGCTCGGGCGTTGGCTTGCGGGATACTACCTGGCGCCGGTCGGTGAAACATTTCGAGCGATGCTGCCGCCGGCAGTGGAACTGCGCGTCGCGCGAGAATGGAGATCACCGAAGCGGGTCGCGCATACCTCCTGGAACTTGAAATCACTCGTAAACCGCAGTGCAGCGGAAGTCGAAGATTTCGCGCTTTTGCAACTGTGCGAAGTGCAGGGGCAGCCCATCCGCGGCGAATTGATACGCAAGCTGCCGGGAGGGCCAGCAGCATCGGCGCGTCTGCTGAGGCGCGGGAGACTCGCCGTGCGCGAGGTAGCGCAGCGACGGCCCGCCGCACGCAGAAAATTGTTGCTTGGCACGGAGCCGCGATCGTAAACCCGACGATCAGCGCGCCCCGATCAAGGGGCGCCGATCTCGCGAGGCCGCTGCACTCCACGGAGGCGCGTGTCGAAGAGTGCTCGCCGAAGAACGCGGCCCGTTGCCTTTGCCGCAATTGCTGAAGCTGCGCGGGTTTCGCGGTCGGTGATCGAGCGGCTGCGCGGCAAGGCAAAGTGCAAGTGTGGGAGGAGCCGGCAGCGCGGAAGAAAGCTCCGCTCGAAGCGGACTTCACGCCGCCCGCGAACATGCTCAACGAGGAGCAGCAGCGCGCGGTAGATGAAATTCGAAGTGGCTGGAGCTCGAACGTTTACGGCCGGCTGCTCTACGGCGTCACCGGCAGCGGCAAGACGGAAGTGTACCTGCGTGCCATCGAAGCCACGCTGGCCGCGGCCGCACGGCGCTGCTGCTGGTGCCGGAGATCGGCCTGACGCTCTGGGCCGCCCGGCTGTGCCGGGCGCGATTTGGCCGCCAGGCGTGGCTGGGGGGAGGAGGGCGGTCGGCGAAGGCGGAGTGGCGATATTGCACAGCGGGCTTTCCGAACGCGAGCGCGCGCGCGAATGGTGGCGCGTGCGCAATGGCGAAGCGCGCGTGGTGGTGGGCACGCGCTCGGCCGTTTTCGCGCCGCTCGAAAATATGGGCCTGCTCATCGTGGACGAAGAGCAGGAGTCCAGCTACAAGCAGGAAGAAACGCCGCGCTACAACGGCCGCGATGTCGCGATGGTGCGCGCGCAAGCGGGAAGGCGCGGTGGCGCTGCTGGCATCGGCGACGCCCTCGCTCGAAAGCTTCCATCACGCGCGCACCGGAAAATACAAGCTGCTGCGCCTCGACGTGCGCATCGAAAATCGCCCCATGGCGCCGCGTCGAGATCGTGGATCTGCGCGAGGATTTTCGCCAAACGCACCGGGCCGGACAAATTTCCGAGCGGCTGCGCGCAGCGACTGGCTGCGCGCCTCGCCGCCGGAACGCAGTCGCTGGTGCTGATCAATCGCCGCGGCTATTCCTGGTTTGCCCTATGCCGGAGCTGCGGCGCCTCGATTCTTTGCGAAAATTGCAGCATCGCGCTCACCTATCACAAGCGCGAGGACCGCCTGCTCTGCCACTACTGCGGCTTTTCGCGCGCGCGTGCCCAAGGCCTGCCCGAAATGCCACTCGGAGTACGTCTATTTCGTCGGCGCGGGAGCCGAGCAGACTCGAGGAGCGGCTGCGGGCGTTATTTCCCAGGCGCGTATCGCGCGCCTCGATCGCGACACCGCGCGCAGCAAGCGGGCCTTCGAGCAGGTTCTGGGCGCGTTCGCCGACGGCCGCACCGACATCCTGGTGGGCACGCAAATGGTCGCCAAAGGGCACGACTTTCAGCGTGTCACTCTCGTCGGCGTCGCTTCCGCGGATGCCCAACTCGGTTTCCCGGACTTCCGCGCCGCCGAACGCACCTTTCAATTGCTCACGCAGGTGGCCGGCCGCGCCGGGCGCGGAACGCTCGCCGGAGAAGTTCTGGTGGAGACCCACTATCCCGAGCATTACGCGATCCAGCTTGCCGCGCAGCAGGATTACCCGTCTTTTTTCGAGAAGGAGTTGCACTTCCGCCGGCTCATGCACTATCCGCCGTTCAGCGCGCTGGCCAGTCTCCTGGTGCGCGACACGAATCTGGAACAAGCCATCCGCTGGTCGCGCCAGATCGGCGCGTTTCTCGAGCCGATGGAGGCGCGCGGCGTCAAGGTGCTGGGCCCGGCGGCGGCGCCGCTGGCGCGCCTCAAGCGCGAATACCGCTTCCAATTCTTGCTGAAATCGCCGCGGCGCTCCGCGCTCCACAGCGCTGCGGCGGCATGCCTGGCATTTTGCGCCGAGAAAGGGATTCCGGATCGCGCCGTTCTACTGGACGTGGACCCGGCCAGCCTGCTTTGAAGAAGTGTGGTCGTTTGAAAAACGTCGTCAAACCGTGAACGGCGCGGGCATGAAGCACAGAAGAAAGATGGCCAGCGCGACGGCGGCCCAGATGCGGCGAGTCCGGTCGAGCGGCTCCCAGCCGTCCAGCAGCGGCGGATGACGGAATCCGATCGCCAGTAGAAGAACAGCCCACAGAAACCAGCCCATCCAGAAAAACCAGCCCAGTGGAAGCAACGCGATCGCTACGGCCATGGATATCCAGCGATGCCTCCCGCTGGTCAGCGCGCAGAGAATGTGTCCGCCATCGAGCTGGCCCGCCGGCAGCAGGTTGAGAGCAGTGGCGAAAAGGCCGACCCAAGCCGCCCGCCCCACCGGATGCAATAGCAAACTCGCGTGGGGAACGCCGGGGCGCAGCCATGCTTCGAGCAGCCGCTCGACGAGCGGCTGTCCGAACGTTGGAGCGAGATCGGCTCCTCCGGCGGCAACCACTTTCGAATGCACGATGGCGATGGCCAAGGCGGGCACGGCGATGACGAAACCGACCAGCGGGCCGGCCAGCGCCATATCAAACAAAGCTCGTCGGTTAATGATCGGCGAGCGGATGCGGATGAAGGCGCCCAACGTGCCGATCAGCGTCGGAGCCGGCACAAAGAACGGGTACGTCGCGCGAATGTGATAGTGGCGGCAGGCAAAGAAGTGGCCGAGTTCGTGCGCCAGCAGAATGCCGAGCAGAGTGCAAGCGAACGGAATACCCGCCAGGAACAGACGAGGCTCGCTAAACGGCCTGAAATATCCGGAATAGAACTCGTCGAGTGCGGGACCGCGTGCCGGCCGCGTAGGCGGCGGCAAACTGAACTCCCGCGGCTAACGTCGTGACGGCCGTCGCGCGCAAACAGGCCGACGGCAAGGGCCAGCGAACGCCAAGAGCGCGACTCGCTGGGCGGCTCCGGCCACGGCGGATACGGCGCAGGGGCGAGCTCCACCCGGAACAGGTCCACGGGGAGGTTGTCCTGGCTGTTTTCTCCGTTCATGCCATTCATAAATATAGTATAGAGATGCGCGGGTTGGCCAAGCCGGTACGATTTTTTGCGCCAGCCCTTCGAGCGGAAAAATGCCGCGCACGCTGGCCTGCCCGCCGGATCAGCTCAGATGGATTGCAATTCCTTGCCGGGTTTGAAGCGCACGGCTTTGCCAGGAGGAATGTTGACCTCTTCGCCGGTGCGGGGATTACGTCCGATGCCGGTCTTGCGCGGCTTGACGTTGAAGACGCCGAAGCGCCGCAGCTCGATGCGCTGGCCGCGGCCGAGCGAATCTTTCAGGGCCTTGAACACCGTTTCCACGGCCTGTTCTGCTTTGGTGCGCGTCACTGGTGCGTCTTAGCGACGACGGCATTGACGATGTCCAGCTTGATCACGCGCCCCTCCGATTGCAAAACGAAGCTTATGCTAGACAGGCTCGTGCGATGTCAAGGAATGGAACCATCGTGTGGCTGCAAGAACGTGTCCGGGCCGCTCGGGTCCGATTTTTGTGAGAGGCCCAGGGCTGGAGGAACAGCCCGCGAGGCATTATTTCTAAATTGGAAATGCCTATACCCCCGGGGCATTTGTAACCGTATTCAAAACAAGGCGATTGCGAATGGGGCAGTTTGCAATTAACTGAGAATAAAGGGGGATGCGGAGCGCGGTTTGAGGATTTTGATACGAGCCACTGGGCGAGAGACAACGGAGTGCGCGAGATGAACCGTGACGAGAAATTGCCATCACGCAGAGGTAAGAGGCACTTAACGAGGGTTGGACGAAAAATTGCAGCGCCAGCTTCACAGAACATGGTAGCACAAACACCTGTGTTTGTGAACTGAATAGTTATTGTTACTATTCGAATATAATATTCGAATGCGAAGAGCGTTGGTCGCACGGGAGAACACCCGGCAAGCCTCTTCTGCTGTAACCGCCAAGAAAATGTGTGGTATTGCAAAACAATGCAAAGACTGTTCGAAGGTCAGGGGGATGGCATAGGCCGTTACATTTTCACCCATGGCAACTTAACCGCCAATTTGCGTCGACGTTAAGAAGAGCGAAAGTACCTGTATCTGCCATTTAGGTGGATTCCTACTTTGGTGCCCCAGTTGCACGGTTATGGGGTGAACGGAAAAGCAAAGAATACGATTCGGGCGCGAACGCGGCTTTTCAGTAATCGAGATAAGTCATGGTGTTGGTGGTGTCGCTGATCCTCGCGGGAATGGCGATTCCGAACATGGTCGGGGTTCAGCGAAAGTCGAGACTCCGCGGTGCCGCAACCGATTTTTCCGGAATGATTGAGAGTCAAAGAATCTATGCGATCAGGGACAATCGTTTCTACTCGGTGTACCTGCTCACCTTCAGCCATGCTCCTTCGGAGGCTTACATCGACATGTTCCCACAGAGCAGCACCGGCGCTTCTGGAAACGGCGGCACTTCGGTCGTATCGGGAACTCCGGGAACGACTGGCGATCCGGTGATGGAGTTAGCCGGGGAGATCACCCAGCAAGTGCAGGCCAATGCGCCGAACACGTCGAACCTCCAAAACCAATTATTGCCGGCGAATACGAAGGTCGCGCCCGTGGATGCGAGCGTGACTCCGATTACTTTTGGTCCGCGAGGCTTGCCGTGCGCCCCCCTGGCGGTGACCGGCGGAACCGTATGCGATAGCTCCGGCGGCCCGGTGGCTTATTGGACGTTTTTTCAAGATAGCGCCACCAGCGAATGGCACGCCTTGACGGTGACTCCCGCGGGCCGGATTCAGAAGTGGTACTACACCGGGAGTCAGTGGAATACATTCTGAAACGAGGCTCACGTGCAGCGCCACCCGTTCGTTTGATTCAGATCCGGCGCGCAGTCGAGCGCGGCATCCACGCTGATTGAATTGATGTTCGCCATGCTGATCCTGGCGATCGGTCTCGGCGCGCTGACCACCTTGCTTTCCGTGGCCGTTTCCTCGGACAGCAGGAACAGCAAGGACACCTCGGCGAGCCTGCTAGCGCAGATGGTCATCGAGCAAATTACGGCGCAACACCCCAACTCGACGGCCTCCATTTCGGTGACGGACTGCGCCGGAAACGCCTGGACGGTGGCCACGACGGGGGGCCTCGCCGAGCGGCGCCGGAGCCAACCTGGTGACGACGAGTACCTCCTCGAATTACGGAGGCATCGATCCGACACAAAGTGACTCCACGATTCCCGCGGGCTACGCCATGCAATACGTGGATTGCGGCACCCCCAGCAACGGGGGCACGCCCGATCACCTACGACGTACGCTGGAACGTGATGACCATTGACACAAATCAGACGCGCTTGGTGACGGCGTCCGCGCGCCCCCTTGCGGCCGGTTCAAACCGGCTGGGAGGCGCCCTGTTTGCGATGCCCGTGAATCTGCGGGCTGTCGGCGGACCATAGCCGGAAGGGATCGACGATGAAAACGAATCACAACCAAAAAGACCGAAGACACCACGCAGGGAGCCACGCGGGTTTCAGTCTGCTGGAACTCATGGTAACGCTGGCGATTCTGGGCACGGTGATGGCCGTCGTCCTACAGGGCCTGTCCACGATTCAAGTTCGGAACACCAGTGACACGAACAAAGTGGCCCTGACCCAGGAATCGCGTCAGTTCATGGACCAGATTCTGCGAGACCTGCGTCAATCGGGTTACCCGGCCTTGGCCATGTTCGATCCTCCACTCTGACGTCCGCTACGATTTGCTCCTCCGACACCAACGTGGCGTGCGGCCTTACCAGCTTTTCGTCCACGGCGATCGTCTTCGAGGGGGACATAGATGGAAGTGGAGTGAGCCAGGTTTACCTTCAGTTGGCGCAGAACGTGAACGGTGGCACGTGCCGGCGACTTCCATGTGTTTTGCGGCGGGGCACCGTGCTCAAGTCGGTGGGAGGCACTCCCCCCTACTATACCGAGCTCAACAACGTCAAAAACACAAGCATCTTTACAGCCTACAAGTACGACGGAAGCGCCTATAACGCAGCCCGCGGCGATACGTTGTCCATGATCAGGAACATCGGAATCACCCTATACGTGCAATCCTCACAGCCGGATGCGGGCACCACCACGCATCCCACGGTCACCATGGTGTCCGAGGCCAGGATTAACAATGGCAGCGAGGATCAGTAGTGGTCGGAGGCCCTGAGGATGAGACGCCGAATGAGGGATTTTTCGCTTTATTCGGCGTGCTTTAACTAGAGCCCGCACCCGGCTCAGAATGACAACGTAAAGCTACGGCAACACGGCAAGGCAAAAGGCCACGGCCGACGGCGAGTGGCAAGTTCAATCAGGAGCGAAAACTGATGTCCAAAATAACCAGGAACCGGGAATCTGGCGTGGCCCTACTGCTGGTGTTATTGGCCTTGCTGGCCCTGTCGGCGATGACGGCGGCCCTGGTCACGATGTCATCGCACGGAAACCACCGTGAACGCCAACTACCGGTCGGAAGAAATGGCATTTTTCGCGTCGAGAGCGGGCCTTTATGAAGTGACCGACCGCATGATGCAGACCAATGCGAACAGTATCGCAGCCAACATCATGACCGCGACCGGAGGGCCGCCTTTTGGAGCAGTTATCCCCTCGGCAACGGGCGGAATCGTTTACCTGATCAATCAGACGACCGCGACCGGCACAGTGGCTCCCTGGAGCACCACCAATACGTACGTCGGATGACGAACTCTGCCACGAAGGCTACACCATTACCGGGATGTCCAGCGCCACGCCGGATGTCGCTTGCACGACGCTTCCTAGCGGAAGCACGTGGTACTCCACGGTGAACAGCAACGCACCGTGGAACGGCACGACGGCGGCCATGCCCTACGAGTGGGTGCGGGTGAACTGGAAACTCAATAATTCGGCTTCGTATCTGACCGCCACCACCGTTAACCACGTGACCACGCTGTCGGCTTCCACATATTCCGTCAACGGCACGCAGGCGGCCGCGAGCCCGGTCTGTTGGAATGGCGCCTCCGAGGTGGTGCTCACTTCCGGCTCCAGTTGCAATACCCTGACAACAGGCGGCACGGCGGCGACGCCGGTATTCGTGATTACAGCGCTGGGTGTCACTTCCACGGGTGCGCGGCAAATGGTTCAGGAGGAGGTTGCGGCGCAGCCCCCAACGGTGATCTCCACTCCCGCAGGATTCAGCGACCCCGACGGATTCTTCGCGGCTTCCAGCTCCTGTTCAGCCCTCAGCCCTGCAGATTGCGGGAAATGCCTCCACGGACGGCTATTCCAGCGCCCATGGCGGAACCTACACGACCACGAAGTCGAACGCGCTAGGAAGCGTCGGCTCCAATGGCAGCGTATCGCTCGGAGGCACCTCCACGAACGTCGGCGGAAACATTCACGTTCAGCACGTGACCGTCAACGGAACGTGCCCCAACAGCGATGTGTTCACCAGCGGCCACCCTACCTACGGCGGCGTCGTTCGAATCAGCTAACTACACTCCACCCGTGCCGTCCATCCCGCCGCCTGGAATGTTGAACGAAACGATCAGCTCCGCGGTGACTTTGAGCCCCGGCTCTTACGGCAATATAAGCGTCAGTACGCCGCACGGCATTCTTACTCTGACGGGGCCCGGAGTTTATAACGTCGACTGCTTGAGTGTTGGCAGTAACTCGACCGTCCAGATCAGTCCAGCGACGACACAGATAATCATAAATGTTACGGGAGACGCCGCGTGCGGCGGCTCACCGATCAGCCTTTCGGCAAACTCCGTAAGCAATACCTCTCTCATTGCCGCGAATCTTATGATCAATTACGCCGGGACGCAGGCCGTTACGATAACCGGCGGGGCCAGCGGCTATTACGTGCTAAATGCTCCGAATGCTCCCGTCACCATCCACGGAGGCTCGGACCTTTATGGCGCAGTCGTCGCCAACACGATTGACGATAGTGGCGGCGTGAACCTTCATTTCGACAACGCCCTCACCGTGTCGACAAGCCCCGCGACCATCACCTATTCGTCGGTAACCAGCTCTTACCAAACGATCGCGTTCAAATCGCTGCCCTATTAGGGCGATTGCCACTCGGCGGCGTTCATCAGCAGGCTCTGCTCACTCCAGACACAACTCAACGGCTCTCACCGAATTTAATTTTCAAATTTGATGGGCGGGACGCCAAAGGTCGCGGAATACGGTTTTATCGGTATCCGCGAAACAGCGATGTGAACCGGTAGCTGAATGCAAGCACGGCGGTTGTCAAAGCCGCGGACGCTGCGCTAAGATGCGCCTCCCCTTATTGCGCGTACTGAAAGTAGAGGACGCACCCGATGGAATCGAATCGCGAGCGAATTCTGACACGGAGGGTTGCATGTCGGTGAAACCGGATCGCTGGATACGCCAAATGGCGCTGGAACACCGCATGATCGAGCCGTTTGAGGACCGCCAGGTGCGCGACGGCGTCATCAGCTATGGCGTTTCCAGCTATGGCTACGACATCCGGGTGGCCGATGAGTTTCGCATTTTCACCAACGTCAATTCCACCACGGTGGACCCGAAACATTTCGATGCACGTTCCTTCGTTGAATTTCAAGGCCCGGTATGCATTGTTCCGCCCAACTCTTTCGCGTTGGGCCGCTCCGTCGAATACTTCCGCATTCCCCGAAACGTCCTCACGATTTGTGTGGGGAAGTCGACCTACGCCCGTTGCGGCATCATCGTGAACGTAACGCCGTTCGAACCCGAGTGGGAGGGCTTCGTGACGCTCGAGATCAGCAACACTACCCCTTTGCCCGCTAAGATTTACGCCCACGAGGGGCTTTGCCAGGTTATTTTTTTTGAATCCGATGAACCCTGCGAGATTTCCTACAAGGACAAGAAGGGAAAATACCAGTCGCAGCAGGGAATTGTCCTCCCGCGGCTTTAAGTCACGCCCGGATACCGCCTCTCATCCAAAACAGGCTCAGGGTGAAAAACTCTCGCCAATGATGTGGCTAGCGGCCTCCTTAAGCCCCTCTTCCTTGGGCGTTTCGAGGGGGAAGCCCCGCTTTCTCCACCCGGCGATGCCTCCCGCCAGCGGACGGATGCGCGTGATACCCATCTCTCGCAACCGTAGCGCCAACTGCGCGGCGGTCGCCTCGTTCGGGCAATTGCAAAACAGCACGATTTCGCGATCGCGGGGAATCACATCGAAAGCCTCCTCCAAATCCCCAGGATCCATGCGCACCGCCCCGGGAATGGTTTCCGGTTCGGCCGCGAACTCCACAGCGTGGCGCAAATCGACGATGATCACGTTTTCCCCGGAATCCATTTTTTCCTTCAACTCTTCGGGCGTAATGCGCCCTATGCGCAGCTTGTGCAGGAACCGCCGGCGGTTAAAATATTTGTAGCCGACATACCCGGCCAGCGCCGCGAGCAACAGAGCCAGCAAACCTCTGCCGAGGAATGCCAGGTGAGCCGCAATGCGCTCGAGTTGGCCGCTGAAGATGTAACCCGTGCCCATATACGCCCCAGCCCACAGCAGGCTTCCGATGCCGTCAAAGAGCAAGAACCGTTGCCATGGCATGCGAATTATACCCGCGAGCGGTGGCGCCATAGCGTTCAGTCCGGGGACGAATTTCGCGACCACCAGCGCCCAACCGCCATATTTTTCAAAGCTGATCTGGGTGCGGCGCAAGCAGGAGTCCGGCTCGAGCGAGATCCTGCAAAGCAGCTTCAAAACTCTTATCCCCCGCCGGCGGCCCAGTTGATACCACAGTGTGTCGCAAATTCCCACCGCCAGGATGGGTAGCATGAGGGCGCCAAGTATATTCATGCGGTGCGTGCCCGACAGAGCTCCCGCAGCCAGCAGCAAGGGCCCGGAGGGGACGGGCAAGCCTGCCTGCTCCGCGAGCACCCAGAGGAAAATTACCAAGTATCCGTAGCGCACCAGAAATTCGACGGTACCACTCATCTTTTTTAAGCTCGCTCGTCTGTTCGGGACCTTGGACTACGATTTTTGTATCGGGCGGAGCAGCACCTCGCTTATAAAGCTGCGAGGCCCTTCGGTTAGAATCATGGCCACGGCGTGAGCGACATCATCGGGGTGCAAAAGCTTGTCTATGTCGCGGCCAACATGCGAAGAAAAGTCCGTGGCCACGCTACCCGGAGAAACAGCGCTAACCCGGATACCATGCACGCGAAGCTCCTCGGCCATGCAGTTGCTCAAGCCCATTAGCCCCCACTTCGACGCACAGTACAAGCCGCCATTTGGAAAGGCGTTTTTCCCCGCGAGAGAGCTTATATTAACGATGTGCCCGCGCCGCCGCCGAATCATTTCCGGCGCCACCGCCCGGCTCACCAGGAATACCGACTTCAGGTTCGTGTTCAGCACAGTATTCCATTCTTCCTCACTGCGTTCGTGAAAGGGGCCGAAAATACCCACACCGGCGCAATTTACCAGGATATCGACGGGACCTAATTGAACGCCTATTCGCTCCACAAGGGCGGAGACGTCACGCGCCTGCGTGACATCGGCGGCTACAGGAAAGGAATCCAGGCCAAGGTCAGTCAGTTCCTTCGTAACCGCTTGCAAGCGCTCCGTACCGCGCGAGCAAAGGGCCAGACTGGCTCCCAAAGCGCCGAGGCGGCGTGCAATCGCCAGGCCTATACCCCGGCTGCCGCCAGTGATTAATGCCACTGACCCGCTCAGGGGCCCTTCCCCATGGTGCGCTTTTGCTGCCTGATTCTCCACGGTTTACCGCCTTCAGAGTGACCTTTTTCCCGGTATTCTCATCTTACCATTCACAGTGTCACGGTTACGGTCCGCGGCTGCTTGTATCCAATCCACTTGGGGGGCAAAGGTGGTCGCCGGACCGAAAGTGGGCGTGCCAACGGGGTCGCCACACATTCTGCTTGTTCCGCGAAACTCACTTGCGCGGTCGAAAAGGATTACCTATAATCCAGTGGATTTTAACCCCGGGTTGGAATCATCATAGGTACCACATTGGGAAATTTGCCGAGGAGGCAGGTTCATGAGAATAGCGTGCAAATGGATAAGTGCGGCATGGCTGAGTATCGCGCTGCTAGCCGGTAGTGGCGTAGCCGCAGCCTGGTCGGCGACTCCTCAAGAGCAGGCAAAGCCCAACTATACCCTGGCGGAGTACAATGCCTATCAGGCCGCGCATAACGAGAAAGATCCGCAGGCCAAAATCAAAGCACTCGATGACTTCGTCGGTAAGTATCCGATGTCCGATCTGTTGCAATTTGCGTACAACGATTATTACCTCACTCATTTGGCGCTGAAGAATTATCCGCAAGCGATTACGTATGTGGACAAGCTGCTCGCGCTCGGGGACAAGATCAATGCCACTGCCCGATTGACCGCCTTGGTGGCGCGCGCGCAAGCTTTCTCGGCCGGATCGGCGAACAAGGATCTGCAGACTCCCGAGCAGTACACCAAAACTCGCGATGCCGCGACGCAGGGCTTGGCGATCCTCGCCAAGTATGAAAAGCCCGCGAACATGACCGACGACCAGTTTGCCGGCACCAAAAAGAATATCGGTATGTTGTTAGACGATGTCGCGGGTATGGCCGATTCCGGTTTGAAAGATTATAAGGCCGCGATTGACTCCTACAAGGCGGAGCTGGCGCTCGATCCTAACGCTCCGCTCACCCATTACCGCATAGGCATAGCCGACTTGCAGTTGATGCCACCCGACAATGTGGCTGGATACTGGGAGCTTTCGCGAGCCATTGCACTCAAGGTGCCCGGTGACGCGCAGGTGCGGGCCTATCTGCGCAATCAGCTTCTCCGTTACCAGCAGCCGGGGTGCGACAAACTGTTGGACGACGAGATGAACCAGATGGTGACGCTGGCAACTTCCAGCCCGGAGCGGCCGGAGACGCTCACGATTCCCAGCGCGGACGACCTGAAAAAGGCGCAGGAAGACACTGCGAATTTCATACCCTGGCTGCAGGAAGGCGGAGACCACGGGAAGACGATGTGGCTGGCGACGTGCGGTCTGGAATATCCGGACGTGGCCGTGCGGATTATGGAAGTGACGCCGGACGGGGATAACCTTACGCTAAAGGTTTTCCGGGCCGCCACCGAGGAAGAAATGCAGGCGGCGACTGCGCCCAACATGGAAGTGCACGTAGTAGGGCAGCCGGACGCCAAGCGCATTCAGAAGGACGACTACGTACGTTTCACGGGAACGGTGAGTGTCTACTCGCAGTCGCCCTTTCTGCTGACGTGGGACAACGCCAAGGTAAATACCGAGGACATCTCACCAGAAAAGGCGGCGCCAGGAGCGAAACGGCCGGCGCATGCTTTGCCCCCGAAGAAATAATAGCGGCGTTGCTGCGAACGAGTTGCAGAACGGATATGTGACGAACAGCCCCGACAGTTTCGGGGCTGTTCTAATTTGTAGTATAACCAGCGGTGTTACACTGAAACCCGGGTGAGCCTATGCCCCAAATCCGCAAAGCGTTTCTCGGTTTTTGGCTTCGGTCCGGCTGCGGGCTTCGCATGCGTTGCGAGGAGTCACACGATGAACACAAACACAATTTCTAAATGGATAAGCGTTGGTTGTTTGAGCGTGGCGTCGCTCGCTGTTAACGGCGCTGCTGCCGGCCGCCCGCCAATTCCCCCAATTCCTCAAGAGCAGCAGAAGCCGACCTATAGCGTGGCCGAGTACAATGCCTTCCAGTCCGCGCACAATGAACAGAACGCGTCAGCCAAGCTGAAAGCGCTCGACGACTTCACCGCCAAATATCCAACACCCGATCAATTGACGCCATACGTTTATCGCGACTACTATTTGACGTATTACTCTCTCAAGAACTATCCGCAGACCCTCATATTTGTCGATAAACTTCTGGCACTGGGCGATAAAGTCGACTTCGGATCGCGCCTGGAAGCGCTAGTCGCGCGGGCGCAGTCTTACTTCGCAGCATCGGCCGACAAATCGTTGCAAACTCCAGAGCAGTACACCAAGGCTAAGGACTCCGCAAACCAGGGTGCGCAAATGCTGACCACCTGGCAGAAGCCGGACAACATGACGGCGGACCAATTTGCGGCGCAGAAAAAAAATATCGGTATGCTGTTTGACTCGGTTGCGGGCAAGGCCAATTCGGGTTTGAAGGATTACAAGGCCGCTGTGGATTCCTACAAAGCGGCGTTGGCGCTCGACTCGAGCGATCCGCTCACGCACTACAATCTGGGCCTCGCGTACCTGCAGTCGGTTCCTCCTGATGCGCTGTCTGGGTATTGGGAGTTGGCGCGCTCGATTGCGCTCAAGGTTCCGGGTGACGTGCAAGTTAGGGCCTATCTTCGCAGTCAGCTTCTCCGTTATCAGCAGCCGGGGTGTGACAAACTGTTGGACGACGAGATGAACCAGATGGTCACGCTGGCAACTTCCAGCCCGGAGCGGCCGGAGACGCTCACGATTCCCAGCGCGGATGATCTGAAAAAGGCGCAGGAAGACACCGCGAATTTCATACCCTGGCTGCAGGAAGGCGGAGACCACGGGAAGACGATGTGGCTGGCGACGTGCGGTCTGGAATATCCGGATGTGGCCGTGCGCGTGATGGAAGTGACGCCGGGAGACGGGGGCAACGTCACGCTCAAGGTTTTCCGGGCCGCCACCGAGGAAGAAATGCAGGCGGCGACCGCGCCCAACATGGAAGTGCACGTAGTAGGGCAGCCGGATGCCAAGCGCATTCAGAAGGACGACTACGTACGTTTCACCGGAACGCTGAGTGGCTACTCACCGTCGCCTTTTCTGCTTACGTGGGACAACGCCAAGGTAAATACCGAGGACATCTCGCCAGAAAAGGCAGCGCCAGGAGCGAAACGGCCCACGCATGCCCTACCCCCGAAGAAGTAATACTAGCTTCGGCGGCGAGGACGGTGTTCGAGCTTATAGAGGCCGATCTTCCGGCTAAGAGTGTTGCGGTGAATTCCGAGCAATCGTGCCGCTCGCGACTGATTACCGCTGGACCGTTCGAGAACGCGTTTGATAAATTTCTTCTCGAATTCGTTCACCGCTTCGTCAAATAGAATGCCTCTTTCTACCATCTGCCCCACCAAAGCTTCCAATTGCTCTTTCACGATCGCACGCTCCGCACAAAGGCTTGAGGCATTCGTATCCCTCTGGAACCAGGCTCAGCAAACAGGGCACTCAGCTTAATTCGCGGCCCGTCAACAACAGGTAGGCTTGCCGGTATTTGTCCCGCGTTCCAGTAACCACTTCGGTGGGAAGTTCCGGCCCCGGCGGCAGCTTGTTCCAACCGATCCGTTCGAGGTAGTCACGCACGTATTGCTTGTCAAAGGAAGGCTGCGGGCGTCCGGCCGCATAACCATCGGCAGGCCAGAAGCGTGAAGAATCCGGGGTGAGGGCTTCGTCGATCCAGATTAATTCGTTGTTTGCGAGTCCAAACTCAAATTTGGTATCGGCCAGCAGGATACCGCGAGGCTCGGCATAAGCGGCGGCGCGGCGATAAATTTCCAAGCTCAGTGCGCGAAGCTTCTCGGCCTGCTCGCCGCCAATCCTGGCTACCGTCTCGTCGAAGGAAATATTCTCATCGTGTCCGGCGGAAGCTTTTGTGGATGGGGTGAAAATTGGTGCCGGTAGCCGCTCGGATTCCCGAAGACCGGAGGGCAAGGGGATACCACAAACTTTTCCTGTGGCACGATAGTCTTTCCACCCGGAACCAGCTAGGTAGCCTCGTACGACGCACTCAATCGGCACCGGATGAGTCTTGCGGCAGAGCATGGATCGGCCCGCCAGTTGGTCGCGAAAGCCCCGCGCCTGGGCGGGAAATTCGCTCGCGCTCAGTACGTGATTGGGCACGATATCGCGCAGCTTCTCAAACCAAAATAGCGAAAGCTGCGTAAGCACCCGACCTTTGTCGGGTATCGGCGTCGGCAGCACCACGTCGAAGGCGGACAGGCGATCGGTCGCCACCAGCAGCAGGTCGTCGTCGATCTGGTAGAGATCTCGGACCTTGCCTCGAGATAGCAACGTCAGGCCGGGAAAATTCGTTTCCCAGACCACAGCGCTCATAGAAGTTGATGCCACTGAACCTAGCCCCCGTAGGTAGGAGCGCGTATTCTAGCGCAGCGATACGCGATGTCAACGGGGAAAAAAAATGGAAGAGACCTCGACAGGCCAGCGAGATTTTTTGAGTGTTGCTCGACGGCGCCCGCAATCCAAAAGAAATCCGCCCGCGAATTGCGCGGCCGTTTCCGCGGCCTTATGCGGCGTTGCTGGCTTCAGAAGCGCGCGCCTGATCCCAATTTACCGAGACCAGCTTCGAGACGCCCGGCTCCTGCATCGTCACGCCGTATAGCACCGAAGCCATTTCCATTGTGCGGCGGTTGTGCGTAACGACGATGAACTGAGCATCCACGCTCATTTCCGCCACCATTTGCGCGAATCGCCCCACGTTGGTTTCGTCGAGCGGCGCATCCACCTCGTCCAGGATGCAAAAGGGGCTCGGCTGGTAGCGAAAAATGGCGATAAGCAGCGCCAGCGCCGTCAGCGCTTTTTCGCCTCCTGAGAGCAGCAGCACGTTTTGCAGTCGCTTACCAGGTGGTTGCGCCGCAATATCGATGCCGGCTTCTCCGGAGCTATCCGCCTCCGACAGCCGCATCTGTCCGGTACCGCCACCGAAAAGCGTTTGGAAGGCATCAGCGAAGTGGGTGTTGATGATCGCGAAGGCTTCCTCGAATTTTTGGCGGGAGACTTCGTCGAGTTCGGTAATGGCCTGCTGCGTATCGGCTATGGATTGTATTAGGTCTTCGCGTTCGCGTCCCAGGAAACCGAAGCGCTGTTCACACTCGTTGAACTCCTCGAGCGCCATCATGTTGACCGGGCCCATGGCCGCGATTCGTGATTTCATCTGCTGATAATCTGCATCGGCAGCCGCCAGCTCCTCGGCGGTGAGCAGCGTGGGATGCTCGGCGATCAGATCCTCAGGCTGAGCGTTAAGCTCATTCACGCAGGTCTCGCGTAAATGTTCCCGCTCGGCATCATTGCGCGCCCGCTCCACCTCGTGGCGCCCGCGATCTTCGCGCAACTCATTCAGCGTCTGTCGGGACATCCGCAAAGCGTCGTCTACTTCCGATGTGCGCCTCCGAGCCTGATCCCATTCGTCCTCAAATTCCGCCTTGCGGGCCTCGAGCCGTTCGCGTTCCGTTCGCAGCGCAGACGCCTGCGCCTGTTGCCCTTCGTTCTGGCGCCCAAGGTCGGCGCATTCGGTAGCCATGGATACTTGCTGCGCCCCGATTGCTGAGGCCCGCGCCTGCAGATCACGATGTTCCTCGGACAGCCGTACGGCGAGAGCCGCCGCACTGGCATACCGCTCATCAAGCCCCGCTTTCTCGGCGCGTTTTTTCGCAAGTTCTTCCTGTTG
Source organism: uncultured Acidobacteriota bacterium (assembly GCA_963719845.1). GTDB lineage: Bacteria > Acidobacteriota > Terriglobia > Acidiferrales > UBA7541 > Palsa-189. The sequence continues at coordinate 196,599 of CAVRDM010000019.1, forward strand.
GGTCTCGGCCGCTTGCCGTATCTCGGCGATTCTGGCAGTGGCCTCCGCCTCTTCGCGGTTGGCCGCTTCGCGGGCCAGCACGATCCGTTCAGATTGCTCGAGCGCGGCCGCTGCGCGTTGCCGGGCCAATTCGGCCTGGTCCCGAAGTCCGCTGATTTCCGATTGGCAGCCGGCCAGCTCGGCGCCGAGCCGTTCGAGCTCTCTGCGCGCTTGATCGCGCTCGATCGTCGCGGTGATCAGCACTTTCCCGGCTTCGACGTGCTGCACCGTCATTTCTGCCAGCGCCTTTTGGGCGTTTCGTTGGGCTGCTTCGGTGCGCGCCAAGGCCGCCTGCTCCTCGGCGGCTTCGTCTTCCAGCCGCGCAGCCTCACCCTCGAGCGAGCGCAACTCTCGTTTTATGGCGAGGGGACCCGCCTCGGCAGGGCGCCCGCCCGTGACCGCGCGTCCTTGATAGCAGGTGCCGTCAGGAGTAAGAAAACTGCAGGCGGGATTTTCGCGTGCCAGCCGCTCGGCGGGCTCCGCGGACTCCACCAGGAATGCGGATTGCAGACGCGGCAGGAATTGCTTGGCCGCCGCCCCCAGTGGATCGCGAAATTCAACCAGCTGATCGAGCCGTGAGATCACCGCAGCCTCCTCCGCCAACGGCGTCGCAGGTTCGTTGACGGAGAGATTCAGGCTGCGCAGCGAATCCACGAAAAATGTGGCTCGACCGCCGACTTCTTCGCGCAGCAGCGTGATTCCCGCGCGCGCGTGATCGAATGTCTCGACGACCACGTATTCCAGTTCGTCCCGCAAGAATTGTTCGACCGCTCCTTCATACGCCGGCGCGACTTCGGCGTAATCGGCGAGCACCCCGACGGCGCGGAAACTGCCCGGGGTCCCTGCGCCGCGGGAAGCGAAGAGTTTTTGAACCGCTTCAGCCGTGTAGGAACGGTCACTCAGAATCTGCGCCAGAGTTTCGCTCCGTGCGCGCGCCCCGGCCAGCCGATCTCGCAGCGCCTCCCAGCGGATCAAGATTTCCTGTTGCTCGGTGCGCAAACTTCCGAGCCGCGCCTGCTCCTCCACCACAGAGTCGTGCGAGATGCGCACCTGCTGGTTTGCAGAATCCCAGCGAATTTCCGCGAGGCGCAACCGCTCCGTGTGGGCGCCTGATTCCTCCAGCAAGCGCCGCTCGGATAGCTCCAGCCGTTCGAGCGCGCCCGAATGATGCGCCAGCGATTGCGCGGCCTGCGCCTGCGCGCCTTGGAGATTCGCCAGCGTGTGCGCAAATTCCGCAGCTTCGCGGCGCAATTCGCCGATACGTTCCTCGGCGGCTCCACTCGCGCCCGCCAGCTCCGCCGTGCGGCCCGCTAATGCCAAGATCGTAGCGGCCGCGATGGCGGTCTCATCGCGCAATGACGCGACGCTGCCCTGTTGCCCCGCCACGCGCGCCTCGATTTGTGCCAGCTGCACCGCCGCCTGCTCCATTTGCCCTACAAGCTGCTGCCCGCGTGCTTGCAGTTCCTCGCTGCGCTGCCGGTTGAAGACGATGCGATTCTCAGTGCGATCGAGCTCCAGCGCCGTTTGACCGATCAAATTTTGATTCTGCTTCAACTCGGCGTCGAGCTCGTAGATGCGCTCATCAAGTCGCTGCTGCTCGGCCTCCAATCGCAACACTGCCTGTCCCTCTTGCGCCTCGCCGTTTCCGATTTCACCGAGCAGCCGCGCCAGCCGGTCGGCTTCCACATCCAGCCCACGAGCTTTGCTGGCTAGCAACTGTCGTAGCAACCCGCGCATTTCGTCCCGCAACTCGGCGTATCGGCGCGCCTTCGACGCCTGGCGCTTCAGGGAAGCAAGTTGCTTTTCCACTTCCACATAAATATCGTTTACGCGCGAAAGATTCAGCTTGGAAGACTCCAGCTTCGCTTCGGCCAGCCGTTTCTTGGTCTTGTATTTGGTGATCCCTGCGGCTTCTTCGACGATGGCCCGCCGGTCGGAGGGTTTCGAGCTCAGCACCTGCCCGATGCGTCCCTGTTCGATGATGGCGTAAGAATCCGGGCCCAGCCCAATGCCCATGAACAGTTCCTGGATGTCGCGCAGACGGGCGGTGCGGCCGTTGATGAGATATTCGCTCTGTCCTGAACGGTAGAGCCTCCGGCCAATGACGACCTCTCCGGGGCGCGATTCCGTGGCAGTTTTTTTCACACCGCGCTTCTTGCGGGCTTTCCCTTCGTCAATCGAGGTGGTTTCCATTTCCTGCACCGCGCGGCCATTATCTTCAGAGCTGGCCCCCGCCGCATCTTGCTCTGATACGCTTTCTGCCGCGATCGAGGCCTCGCCATTGGGGAGCAGGGAGCTGCCCGCTTCCGAGAACCCTGGTTCGCCAAGAACCTGGCGCGCTGCGGCGGCAAGTTCCGCATCCACCAGCGTCAGCGTAACTTCAGCCAGGCCCATCGGAGGCTTCTTCGCCGTGCCGTTGAAAATGCAATCGGCCATCCGCTCGGCGCGCAGAGACTTGTGGCTCTGCTCGCCCAGAACCCAGGAAATAGCGTCCACAATGTTGGATTTTCCGCAGCCGTTGGGTCCGATAATGCAGCTCAATCCGGTGCCACTGAAGGTCAGGTGCGTTTTTTCGCAGAATGATTTGAACCCGACCAATTCAACTTTGCGAAGCTTGAGCAAGGTTACCCCTTTGTGACCCTGTCATGTTGGCACAGACCCATAAACAATATGAGAACCGGCCGATACGTATTCGAATTCCTCGAAAGGAGGGGTTGTGCGACAAAAACTGTGGCGGGTCGCTAGCAGGTGGCCCAGCCGCCTGGCGCTTGATTAGGCGGTTACGACTCAGGAAAATAGCATACCCGGCAAAACATGTAAAGAATATTGGTACGATAAAAGATCGCGGAGTTTCGTGGGAAAAAACGCCCAAAAGATCGGACTCATCTCAGATACCCATGGCATGCTGCGCCCAGAGGCTCTGCGTGCTTTGCAAGGCTCCGATCTAATCATTCATGCCGGGGATGTCGGCGAGCCCGGGATTCTCGACGCGCTGAACGAGCTCGCGCCTCTCACAGCGGTCAGCGGCAACATCGAGCAGGGTCCCAAGGCGCCCGCCTGGGCTCGGGGTCTTCCGCAAACAGCCGTCGTGGAAGCAGGCGAAATAACTATCTACGTTTTGCACGACGTCCACCAACTCGATCTCGACCCGCGCGCCGCGGGATTCCACATCGTCGTCAGCGGCCACTCCCATAAGCCGCTGCGCCGGCTATCTGCTGGCATTCTTTACCTGAACCCCGGAAGCGCCGGACCAAGGCGCTTTCAGCTGCCCATTACCGTCGCGCGCCTGGACCTGGGCGTCACCCCCTGGACCGTCGAATTCGTTGACCTTGCTCCCCCTGTTTGAAACTCTCATGTCTGACGCGCGTTTGCGCTGCTTCGGCCCTGTCGGCTAGAATGCCGAGTTCTCGTGTGCGTATGGGTGCCATCACCTTTCAAAATACGCTCGGTGGTCTGAAGGAGCCCTTCGTTCCTCTTCATGCCGGCCAGGTCCGCATGTATACCTGCGGACCCACGGTGTATAACTTCGCGCACATCGGTAACTTTCGCACCTTTGTGTTCCAGGATATTCTCCGGCGATTCCTTCGCGCGCGGGGCTTCGCTGTTATTCAAGTGATGAATTTCACCGATGTGGACGACCGCATTATCGCCAACGCTACCGCCGAAGGCCTGGACATCCGCTCTTATACCGAAAAATACATCGAAGCCTTTCTGGCCGACCGCCGCGTTCTCAGCCTGGAAATTCCCGAATACGTTTTGCGGGCCACCGACCACATCGCTGATATGGTAAAGCTCATAGAACGGCTCACCGCCAAAGGGTTCACCTATGTGAGTGACGGCTCTATTTATTTCCGGATCTCCAAATTCCCAGAGTACGGAAAGCTGTCCAGAATCAACGCCGCCGGAATTCAGGCTGGCGCGCGCGTGGACGTGGATCAATACGACAAAGCCGATGCGCGTGATTTCGCCCTCTGGAAGGCGCCCAAGCCCGGTGAATTTTTCTGGGAAACGCCAATCGGCCCCGGCCGTCCCGGCTGGCACATCGAGTGCGCCGCGATGGCTATGAAATATCTGGGGGAAACCCTCGACATTCATACTGGAGGCGTGGACCTCGCCTTCCCCCATCACGAAAACGAGATTGCCGAGGCCGAGGGCGCGACGGGAAAGCCCTTCGTGCGTTATTGGCTGCACGCCGAACACTTGCTGGTTAACTTTGAGAAAATGTCGAAATCGCTCGGAAACTTCTACACCCTGCGTGATTTGGTCGCACAAGGACACAAGCCTTCGACGTTGCGCTTCCTGCTGGCCGCGGTTCCCTATCGCCGGCAGCTCAACTTCACGCCAGAAAGCTTGCAGCAAGCCGCCAGTTCGGTCGAGCGGTTGCGTAATTTCGCCGCACGAGTTCGCTTCGGTAAATTTCCGCCGGGAAGCTCCGCCATGGCCGAACGTGCCGCCAGAGCTCGTCAGGAATTTGAGCAGGGACTGGAAGACGATTTGAATACCGCGCAGGCGCTCGCCGCGATTTTCGATCTGGTGCGCGATGTCAATACCGCCATCGATCGCGGGGAGTTCCGCCAGGATGATGCTGCGCCAGTTCTTCGCACCCTCGATATATTCAACGGCATTTTCGCGGTGCTCGAAGATAACGATGCGGAAAAATTGCAAGCTCTGGGCCTGGCACCCGAAGCTGCCGCATCCGACCAGGAAATCGCAGAGCTTGTCGCGGCCCGCCAGGCTGCCCGCAAGACCCGCGACTTCGCTCAAGCCGACCGCATCCGCGGCCAGTTAGCCGAGCGTGGTGTCATCCTCGAGGACTCCCGCGATGGCGAAATTCGCTGGAAGCGCAAGTAGAGCGCCGTTAGGTGCACGCGGGCGCTCCCCATATTGGCGGGGCCCCACTGGTGGAACAACCGCCGGGTGGCATAACGCGGGTGGCATTATGGTCGCATTTCCGCATTTTTAGGCTTTTGAGCGTTTCGTGTCCTTTGTACGATGGAAGCACAGCGTTAACGCGCCTCGCCGCCGAAGGCCGTACCGCTTTCCGAGGAGTTAGCAATGTCGGGAAGCAAGCTCCCGCGCCTGATCACGCCACTGCCTGGCCCTGCGGCCGCACGCCTGCTCGATCTTGACCGGCAATACATCTCGCCCTCTTATTCCCGCTGCTACCCTCTGGTCGTGCGCCGTGGGCGTGGCGCACTGATCGAAGATGTGGACGGCAACGTATTCCTCGATTTTTCCGCCGGCATCGCCGTAGTCGCGACGGGGCATTGCCACCCCGAAGTGGTTGCCGCCATTCAGCAGCAAGCCTCCGAGTTGATTCACATGTCCGGCACCGATTTCTACTACGCAAACATGATCGAGCTGGCACAAAAGCTCGCTGCCATCGCGCCGGGCGCCCAGCCCAAGCGCGTCTATTTTGGCAATTCCGGAACCGAAGCCATCGAGGCCGCCATCAAGTTGGCGCGCTATCACACGCGCCGCGAAAAAATTATCGCTTTCTATGGTGCGTTTCACGGTCGTACCTTGGGCGCGTTATCGCTGACGGCCTCGAAAGCCGTGCAGCGCACAGGTTTCGGCACGCTGCTCGCCGGCGTGTTTCACGTGCCCTACGCGAATCCCTATCGTTGCCCCTACGGGAAGCAGGCCGATTCCTGCTGCACCGAGTGCGCTCCTTTTCTCGAGCGTGAGCTTTTTCGCAAAATCGTGAACCCCGCCGAAGTCGCCGCCATTGTTGTCGAACCCATCCAGGGCGAAGGTGGCTACGTGCCTGCCCCGCCTGAGTTTTTGCGCGAGCTGCAAGCCATTTGCCGCCGCCACGGCATTTTGCTGGTGCTCGATGAAGTCCAATCTGGCATGGGCCGGACAGGGAGCTGGTGGGCCGCCGATCACGCCGGCATCGAGCCGGATATATTGTGCACGGCCAAAGGCATCGCTTCCGGCATGCCGCTTTCTGCGATCATCGCCAATGCCGGCGTAATGGATTGGCCGCCCGGCTCGCATGCTTCAACTTTCGGCGGCAACCCGGTGTGCGTTGCCGCCGCCCTGGCCACCCTGCGCCTGCTCGAAACCGAATACATCGCCAACGCTCGCCGCATGGGCGAATACCTCTTGGCGCGTATGGCCGGCTGGCGCGGCAAATTCCGCGTCGTCGGCGACGTTCGTGGCCGCGGTTTAATGATCGGCATTGAAATTGTGAAAGACCAGAATACCAAGGAGCGCGCACAGGACCTGCGCGACGCGCTCGTGGATGCCGCGTTTCAGCAGGGCTTGCTGATACTGGGGTCGGGAGAAAACACGCTGCGCCTGTGTCCGCCACTCGTGATCGACGAGCAACAAGCTGACTTCGCGATTCGCACGCTCGAGAATTGCATCGCCCAGGTTGAAAGACAGGTTGAAAAATCGGTCTGATTTTAATGCCCGTCCTGGCGCGAATCATCTTCGGTTGTATCGAATGGGCTTCGCGCCGGGGCTTTGCGCCTCCGCGGGAGCCCGGAGCGGCCCTTGGTGTGACGCAGTCACCGCGCTTCGTTCGTCGACGCACTGGGGTCCGTGGCGAGACATTTGCCTATTGGTATTTGCGCCGCCACGGTTACACCATCATCGCGCGTAACTTTACTGTGCCGGGCGTCAAGGGCGAAATCGATCTGGTTGGCTACGACGGAGCGGTGCTGGCCTTCATCGAGGTGAAGACCCGCACCGGCGAACCCGGCGTCTTTGGTTTGCCCGAAGACGCCGTCACCCCGGACAAACGGCGCCACCTTTCGCGCATCGCGGGCCAATTTCGCGCCCAGTGGCGCCTGCGGGAGCGTCCGTTTCGCTTCGACGTAATGGCCATCGAGTCGCCCCCCGGCGTCAAGCCCGTGGTCCGTCTGCACAAAGGGGCGTTCAATTAGACAAATTTCAACCTGTACCTGCTAACGGATACAGCGCGGCGTGCACGTGCCTCTTTCCTGACGCCCTCGGGCGGGTTAGATTAGAGAAGACATATCGGTCCCGTCCATGGGACGCCGAGCTTCTTAAGGGGGAACTCTTTGCCTGAACTGAGGAAAGATCCGGTCACCGGCCGCTGGGTCATTATTTCTACCGATCGCGCCAAAAGGCCTTCAGACTTTCTGCGCGAAAGCGTGAAAATCCAGGGTGCCGCGTTCTGCCCATTCTGCTATGGCAACGAGTCGAAAACTCCGCCAGAAATTCTGGCCTACGGACGCACGGGTGGCGGTCCGAACACCCCCGGCTGGAACGTTCGCGTGGTCCCCAATAAATACCCCGCCCTGGGAATCGAAGGCGACCTTAACCGTGAAGGCGAAGGCATGTTTGACCGCATGAACGGGGTGGGCGCACATGAAATCATTATCGAAACGCCCGATCACCTGGCCACGCTCGCGACCCTCCCGGAGCGCGCCATTGAGGACGTGCTCTGGGCTTATCGTGACCGGGTCCTCGATCTTAAGAATGACAAACGCCTTCGCTACGCGCTGATTTTTAAGAATCACGGCGATGCCGCCGGCGCCACGCTCGAGCATTCGCACTCCCAGCTGATCGCTCTGCCCATTATTCCCAAGCGCGTGCGCGAGGAATTGGATGGCGCCCTGCATTACTTTCGCGAAAAAGAACGCTGTATTTTTTGCGACATTATTCGGCAGGAAATCGAATCCGGTGTTCGCGTGATCGGCGAGAACGATCACTTCGTCACGCTCGCGCCCTACGCTCCCCGCTTTCCCTTCGAAATGTGGATTGCTCCCAAGCAGCACGGTGCCGCGTTTGAAAATAACCAAAGCCCCGTCTATGCCAGCCTGGCGAAAATTCTGAAGGACAATCTCACCCGCATGGACGCTGTTTTAAACCGCCCCGCCTACAATTTTATGCTGCACTCGTCGCCGCTAGGCGAAGAAGTCAACGAATATTATCACTGGCACTTCGAAATTATCCCCAAGCTTACCCGGGTTGCGGGATTTGAATGGGGCACCGGCTTTTACATCTGCCCGACGCCCCCCGAGGAATCAGCCCGCTACATGCGCGAGGCCGAAGTCGACGCCACGGCGTAGATCGGCGGCCAGAGCCACCTTTTACTTGTCGCTCTTCCATACTCTGCCCCTGGCCATTGCGATGGTCATGGGCTTGCCCGGCGCTGTCCTGCCGAGCGCAGCTAAGAATCTCCCATTTTATCGGTCCGCTGGTTGGTGATGAATTTTGTATTGCGGCTCTCGCGCTGACATGCCGCGCTCATTTTCGATATACTGGCCCACGTTAGGCGCGGTACCCAAGAGGCCCAAGGGAGAGGTCTGCAAAACCTCCATTCGTGGGTTCGAATCCCACCCGCGCCTCCACAATTTGTCTTTTACTTTCATTTAGTTAACGGATCGCTTTGAAATCTGTACCGAATTTGTACCGGCCAGAACGGGGTCCCGGCTCCATGCACTCGCCACGTCGGCCTCGAGTTGCTCTTGGCGCGAGCGCACCCAAGGGTTGTAGTGCTTCTCCGTCAGCCGTACGCTTTGATGGCCCAGTAGAATTGAAACTCGCTCGATCGGGACGCCTGCAAGAAGGAGCTCCACAGCGAATGTGTCCCGGAAACGATGTGAGATAGCGTTGCCTTGGCCTTTCGAGACTTCGGCCATGTCGAATATTTTCTTGAGACGCTTTTGCCAGTGACCTGCGACGGATTCGCGCTTCGCCTGCCCCGTCCAAAAATAATGAGTTTCAGTCATCCGCGGAGTTGCTTCGAGAGCCCACAGAACGGATTCCGGCAGAACCGGGTAGACCGGCACTCCCGTTTTCTGCGTGTAAAGAAAAACCCGTTTGCCGTCGAGTCTGTCCGTCTTTAGCGTCACGGCGTCGGAGACACGCATGCCGGTGTAGCGCATCAGAAGCACGAGAGTTTTTAGCCTATGCGCGTGTAGCCTGCCCTCTGCGGGAGATGTCGCCTGCAAAGGCGTCTCCGGCAACCCCGGTGGGCGCCCGAAAAAGCGCCAGCAATCCGAAGCATATGAAATAGTCGGGGGTATGCGCCTAGATACATTCTTCCGACACCAGCTTGAATTAGCATGGGGTTGCAAGCTTGTATTTCCGGATGGTTTGGTGTGACAGCTTGCGGGCGTCGAGATGTAATTGGAGAATGACCCGAAAGTGTTTGTGAAGTTGGAATCGCAACAAAAAAAGGAGAACGACTATGACGTCACAACGAATTTGCCTTCGCAGCCGGCTCCCTCCACGCGGATTGCACGGGCAGAACCGCTGAAAGCAGAAGATTCGGTTCCCGGTACTTTGCGGAAAAACGAGAATGGGAACCAAATGGCAGAGTCGAGGGAACCGCATTTTGCCCTCACACCCGAGCCCACCAAAGGCGTCAGCCTCGATCGCTTCAAGGCAGTCATGGGCCTGGACAAGCCGGTGGAGTTAACGCCAGAGCAAGATGCCCTTGAACGCCGAAGCCGGCCGTCGAGTCCCATGACGAAGGAGCAATGGAAGGAGTATTTGCACAAGACGGCGACGGACTGGACGGGGAAGCGGCTCCATTGAGTGAATCGGACATTTGGTTAGCCGTTCATCACTCCCCTGGGCGGCCTTACACCGCCAGCACGGGAATAATCGACCTCGAGACGATGGGGTAGACATGGCCTCCCAGCATGCCCGGCGCCGGACGCCGCCCTATCACCAGCAGTTCCGCGCTGATTTGCTGCGCGATATCGTTCAGCACTTTGGCCACGTTGCCGCTTCCGATGTGAGTCCCGGCGGAGACGCCCGTTTTTTCGAGGAGCTTTTGCATTCTTTGCGCGGCCGCGGCCATTAGATTTTTTTTCAACTCCGGAATGTCGTGGTATCCCCCGGGTCCGTAAATCTCCACTCCGGGAGTCACGTGCGCTAGCGTCAATCTGGCACCGAATTCAGCAGCCACCGCCTGCGCCCAGCGTAACGTATCGTAATCGCTAGGCGTCAGGTTCACTCCGCACATTAGGTGGTGCCGCGGCAGATTCGGCCCCGTTATTCCTCCTGGTTCGCTCAGGTGACCACACGACCAGATCGGGCACTCCGCCGCGCTCAAAATGTTCTCCGTCACTGAGCCTATCAGCTGCCCCAGCAGTCCGGTATAGGCGTGCGGTCCCACGACAATCGCGCCGGCATTCTCTCGGTGCGCCGTTTCCACGATCGCCGCCGCCCGATCGCCCTTGAGCACCACCCGCCGCGTGGTAATGCCGGCCAGTTCCGGCGCCAGCAGCGCATCAAGGCGCTGCTCCTCGCGCTTTAGCGTCTTCGCGAATTCTTCCTTGCTCAGCCCCAGATGACTCGGCGGCCGCATGGTATGCAGGATCACGATCTCGGAATGAAAATGCCGCGCCACCATAGCGGCTTGGCGAATCGCCTCCAGCGAGGGTTCCTCGAGATCGAGGGGCAGCAGCAGTTTTTTGAAGTTCAGCACCGGTATCCTCCGCTCGTCGTCCTGACCTCCTCGATTAGGACTCGCACGCAGCGCAGTCGGTTTCGCGCCAACTTCCTCTGCTCGAAATGCGCTGTTTTATGGACGGTGCGGACGAGCCGTCGAAGTCCTACACAATGTCTCCGAACCAGCCATTCGCCGCCCGCTCGGAACGCCAATGCCGCCGTTGAGTCTGATTCTTCTCAACGGAAAAAGTGACTCGCTTTTGGCGCGTTTTTGGCTTCAGTCACGTGCACGAGGGATAGGGAAACGGCGCGAAATCACCCACTACCCCTTGTGTGTTGGCGAAAGCGTCGCGCAACAATCGGTTCAATGTCGATATAACCATTCGCGGCTATAGACTCCACCAATTCGCCTAAGTCAGCGACATCGGCAAGAGCGAGAATTATCTGTGAGTCAGTGGACTTCTTAATCCCTTCTTCAACGAGCCTCGGATTCGACGCATCGAAGTCCAGGTATTCTGTACGCACCTTGCTGGTCTTATTCGCGGCGATGTCAGGCGCAGCCATATTTTTTTCTATTGCTCCAGTGAGCCGAATCTAACACGCAAACCGTCGATTCGAAATTCTATTGAGAAAATACTTTTGATTTCGATGAGCATATACTCCGTTACTTGAGCGCGGCGCCGCTTGCCGGTGCGAACATCTTCACTTCCTCCTGCGGGAATACCCGGGCGATCGTTCCATCATCTAAATGTGAGAAGAAATACGAGAAATGCCGAAACTCCGCCGCTGCCGGGGCCAGAGGTACGATGTCCACAGTCACGAGCTTTTCGAGTGTCTCGGCTACGCGCTGCTTCGCCGCGGCGCCTGCTTGGCGCAGTTCCGCGAACGCTTTTTCGCGCGCTTCCCAGGCGGCCTCCTCCTGTCCAACGCGCGGCCTCGTGATGAGAGTTCCGCCTTGGAGCGCCATTTTGCGATGGAGTCACCAGCGCCCCAACCTTCAGCCTTGGGAGGGCGGGAAGTTTCGGCGGACAACGCCGCCCGTGGGCCGCGGGCGTTTTGCGCGACTTCACGGCCAAGCAAACTTGTTGGAAGGGAATCTGTACCGGAACTGTACCCGACTCGGGCGGTCTCAGCGGTGCGATTTTAGCGGATAATAAAATTAGTAAGTTACATGGAATCAGTGGGCCGTATGAGAACGAATCCCACCCGCGCCTCCACAATTCGCGGCCGCTTACGCGTACGTCGATATTTAGTCCCACTTATCCGCACCCATTTCGGAAATTCGGATCAGTCCTGCGCGGCACGCCGCGTTGCCGCTTCCGCGTCGAGGAGCTGCATGCGCTGCACGCCCCCGAGTTCAATGCCCCGTTCGCTCAATCCGGTCTGAATGCGCCGGCGCAATTCACGAGCGACGTCGTCCTGACGATTAGGCGCGGTCCGAATCTGGATGCGCAACGTCGTTCCGTTGGCCGCCAGCGCTTCGACGCCGAGTAGCCTCGGCCCATCCACCAGCATTGGCGACCACGTCGGATCGGCGCGAAATGCCGTCGCCACGGCTTCGAGCGCCGCCATGGCGACATCGAGCGGCTGGTCGAAGGAGACCACCGTATCGAGGAATAGCTGCCCCCAGTCGCGGCTCAGATTAGCTACCTTGCCGATATCTCCGTTAGGAATACTAACCAGCGCACCGGCCCCGTCTCGCACCACCGTGCGCCGTAGGGTGAGGTGCTCGACTCTCCCCACCACGTCTCCGACGCGGATGATGTCTCCGACCACGTATTGATCTTCAAATACGGTGAAAAATCCATTGATAAAGTCGCGAACCAGGTGCTGCGCGCCGAAACCCACCGCCAGGCTGGCCAGCCCTGCCGCGGCCGCCACCGGCGTAACATTGAATCCAAACTCCGGCAGCGCGGTGAGCACCGCAACGATTACGATAATCGTCGTTCCCGCGCTGTAAAGGACCCCCGCGAGCGTGCGCGATTGCTGTTCGCGCATACGCGCGATTCGCCCCATGGACTCCGCACCACCGGGCCGCACCAGCCGTCGCGTCAATCCCCGAAGCGCGCGGTTGACGATTAACGCCAGGAGCACGATGATCACGAGTCTTATTCCGTGCCCTAGCGCAAATTCTGTCCATTTGAAAATGTGGTCTGTCATAATCTAGGAAGGAACGATAGTATAGCATCGCAAAGTACCTGGGCCACCTTCTCCACAGTGAAGTTGGCCTCTGTCAGGAGGTTCTTATGCACCCATCGCGCAGAACTTTTCTCGGTTTGGCCGCCGGCATGGCCGTAGCCACTGCTGTCGGCGCTGCGCAGAATAGGACGCCGCAACCCACGCCGATGCCCAGGCCCCCGACAACCGGGGGACCCGATCCGCCGTTCCCCCGGGTGCCCGAGCCTTTCCCGGCTGACGCTCCTGTAAAGCCCGATCCACGACAAGTCTTGAAGGCCAACCAGGAGGATATAAAAAAAGACGTGGACCGCTTGTCCGAACTCGTTTCCGAATTGCGCAAGGGCCTCGATGACAGTGACACCAAGGACGTCCTGTCTCTTGATGTCATTCATAAAACCGAAGAGATCGAGAAGCTTGCCAAACAGATCAGAGGCCTGATTCGTGGTTGACTTGATCCGCGGCTGAACCGCAGGGAATACTTGGTGGTCCCCTCCTAAGTCACTACGATTGCGCGACTTCGGTTGTTGCTTCTCCTACGGTAAGTCCCCGCGTGCACATAGCAGATATCCTGATCGACTCTCGCCCCTGCTTTGTTCAGGATGGGTCGGCACAGTGATTGGTGCCAAGCTGCACATCTCGATTTACAAAGGAGAATCGCATGTTGCTCCTGATCATCCTTCTGGTGCTCTTGTTTGGCGGCGGTGGAGGCTATTACGGGTATTCGCGCTGGGGCACGGGCGGAGGCATGGGAATCCTCGGTACCGTTCTGCTCATCGTGCTGCTACTGTATCTGTTCGGCGGATTGCGTCTCTAACCGGGCTCGCGATCGCAATCGAACCGATCGCAATCGAACATTGAGTTCACAGGGAAGGGGGCGCGATCCTCACTTGCGCCCCTATTTTTTTGATCCGTTTTGCCGTCAGCCAATCCCGCCATCTTTCCTCAAAATCAGCAGCGTCTTCGAGCGGCGCCGAATCCCACTGCACTGTTGATTCGCATCGCCCAATCTCCCGGGCACATCATCTTCTTCTGAACTCCCGGAGAGACGAGCGAGCGTGTCAGAGTTGCGTGGGGAAAAAACAGCGGGCGCTCCCCGAGCGCCCGCTGTTGCCGCAATCAACTTACTTGCTACTCGAATAAGCCCGGCAGAACCTGTGTGCCTTCCGTCCTGACGGCGTCGAGCGCCGACGGATCGAGACCCAGGAGCTGCAGGATCGTGGGAGCCACCTGCATGGTTTCCACCCAGCTGGTGAGCGTCTTGGCGTGGATGTGGGGGTTAGATACCAACAGCATCACGTCGGTATCGTCCTGAGCGTAGCCGCCATGCTCGGATTGCTTGCTGGTGCTCCCGGTATAGACCACGCCGACGTTCGGCTCCACGATGATATCGGGTGTGCGCGGGTCGCCGCCTTCCCGCAGGAAGCAGCAGGGGCCGGGAGTCGTAGGCACGCCCGGAGCGTTGAACATGGTTGTGAGGTAGTCACCATAAAAGATTTCGCCGATTCCCGCATTTTTCGCGTTGGCCTCCAGCAGGTCCACTGCCTGCACGGTGTCGGTCCCCGGCGTTAGCCAAATCTGCGAGATGTCATCCTCGGTTGGCCCAGGCCCGGCGAGCTCGGCCGGCGGAATAAGGTTTACGAGGAGATTGGCCGGCGACGTGCCATTCAGCTTCGAAGGTCCGGGAATGGGCAAGAAGCGGGCCGGGTCGATCGGCGACTGCCCGTGCTTGGCGGTGATAATGATGGTGGTGTCATCGAGGAGGTGCGCGGCGTCCAGGGCGTCGACCATCTGATCGATAGCGGCGTCCACGAACACGATCTCGCTCTCCATGCTGGGAGTAGGATCGCCCGCGGCGTCGGTGTAACCGCCAAAAACTCCGTTCTCGATCAGCTTCTCCCCGACGCTAACGGCCTGGAAGTTCATCCCAAAGATCGCCGGCACCGATCCCTTTGGGCCCGCCGAGGTGAGTCTTGCCGTTGATCCAGTTCACCACCGCATTGACCTTCAACTGGTCGTAGCACTGGATGGCCTGAAAATCGGTGGTCCAGTCGTTCCCGCTCGCTGCAATTTTCCCGCAGTTGAAGTCCGTGCCGGCGGTCTTGATGCCCGGCAAAGAAATCTGGTTGGAGTTTACTTCCGGCGAGTAGTAATCGTCCACGTTGCTGGGGCTGCTCGTCCCCGTCGGACCGGAAACGGCGGCGTAGACCGCGTGCTTGTCGGACCAAGCCGTGTAGCCGCCCGCCTGGTGGATCACGCCGTAAATGGTGTTGGTACGGATGAAGTTCCAGGGGTAAACGGGCATGCACGTAGTAGGGGAACTGAACGGATCGCGTATCAACCTGCTGGGATTGAGGGAGAGTATGCCGCCGTCGATGACAGAAGTGTACGGACCGCCGCCATTGAGCTTCGTCTGGTCAATTTCGTCGCCTTCCTCGTACTCTGTCTGCGTTCCGTTAATTGCATTCGGGTTGCAGTTTCCCGCTGCCAGCCCGTTGCCGGTGGTCACTGCCGGCGGCGCCAGGACGCGATCCCAAGCGACATCGTAGAACGCGCCTACCGTCTTGGGTGTGCCGCCGGTCACCAGCGCCATCAGCCCGGGAAACGAATCGGATGACCTCGAGGTAGACGTACGCGTGTAGGTTACGCCGTGCTTGCCCAGGGCAGCCAGAGTCGGGCAGGTGCCGGCTTTTACGCAATTTGCATAATCGAGCGCGTGCATGCCATCGATGCTGATCAGCAATACATGGCGATTGCGATTGAGATCGCCGCCAGGCGCCTGGTTCGGGCCCGGTGCGGCGGGTAGACGCAGCGCCGGCATTGCGGCCAGCACGAACACGATTGCGCACAAACCTATCCTTCCATTCTTGCTCATTCTTTCCCCCTTTTCGGAAATTGCGATTTGCGAGATCGAGGCGGAGACATCAAGCTCGCAGCTAAAGGTGCCTCAGTTCAGTTAGCGGCGCATGACGCGCAGATGAAACAAATTTAACAAATGGGACTCGACTGCGGACTTGACATGGCGCGGCACCAACCAGCGGCCCTTAGGAATTTTTCGACAAGCTTGGTGTTTGATTAACTGGCCTGAAGTGGTGCGGGTCGGGACGCGACGCCATCGCTGGCTGCGAGACCCGCGTTATTGGACGCACAACGCTGTTCGTCCGAAGGACAGGGTCGCGTCCCCGTCCTCCAATTGGTCTTTGGACCAGTAGCCATGCCCACAGCCATGGGGGATGATGAATTGTTGCCAGACGTACGGAGGAACTTCGATGCGTAAGATTTCTTTGATTGTGTTGCTCGCCGCAGCCGTTTCGCTCTCCGGCTGCTACACCAAGTCCTATGTTCGCGCCATGCTAAATCAGCAAACTCAGTCCCTTCCAAACAATACGAACCAAGTCGCGAGCCAGGCCCAGAAGTAAGAAGTGCAGGCCATCCGCCACCATCGATCGAATTGTGTCTCCTTGGCAATAGCCCCGCTGTTGTCACTCGAGCCTGGCGACTACTTTTTCCAGGCTGCCGATGAACTGCTGCCAACCGCCCTTGGCGCCCTGGTAGGCCTGCTCCTGATCCGGCCGGAACCCCGACTGCTCCATGCGCAGGTGGGTCCCCGTGCCCGTAGGGGTGAGAGTCCAAGTAACGATACTCTCGAGACCATAGGCCGCCCACGTGTAAGACAACGTTTTGTTCGGCTCGACGGCCAGCACCTGACAGTCGACAGCCCCCCAGTCTGCGCGTAGGCTGAACCGCTGCCCCACAACCGGCTGGAAATCATTCTTCATCAGCCACTCCTCTATCAACGAGCTTTGCGTGAGCGCGCGCCAGATTTTTTCCGCGGGATGCGGCATCTCCCGTTCGATGACCACCGAACGCGTGGTGTCTGCTTTGGTCATTGGTCCATCCTTTTCAACAAAGATTCCAGGCGGTCAAACCTTTCGCGCCAGAAGGCCCCATAGACGCTCATCCAGTCGATCAGCGGCGCCAGCGCTTGCGGTTGTGCGCGGTAGTGCGTCTCGCGGCCCGCGCGCCGGTCGCGCACCAGTTTGGCGTGCTTTAGGACACCCAAGTGCTTCGACACAGCCGGTTGCGATACCCCAGCGCGATCCGTCAAGGCGTGAACGGTCTGTTCCCCGTCACGGGCCAGCCGCTCGAAGATCGCCCGCCGCGTCGGGTCAGCAAGAGCCTTGAAAACGTAGTCCGCTGCCGCCGTCATTTCAAAATCATAACCATACGGTTATCGATTGTCAAGCGCATCCACCGGTTGCGCTGGCACGACTTCCCGGTGCCATCGGATTAGCAATGCCATTGCGGTTACAAAATCTGCAGCCGAACGAGGAAGGTCGGCATTGTGTCTGAGAAATCGATTACGTCGCAACAACCGGGGCGCGGCAGACGGAAAAAAACGAGCCGTCGGAACCGCACAGCCTCGCAGCGGCCTGCTCTGGTAGCACATTTGTTGCGTCGAGGGCAGAAGAAGCGTACGCTGCGCCAGTCAGAGGCCCAAATTGGGAATGCCGGCTTAGGTGAGAACCCTTCCGCGCATCGATTCGAGGAGAGGATGAAGAAGGATCTTATACTCGCGGGGGTTTTCAGGAGGCCGGGTGGCCGACCCCTTATCACGAAAAGGTTTTGAGGGGGCCCTGTCCCCGGCTTCATCGGGGGCAGGGCTTTGCGCTCTATGAGCGTCCGCGTTCCACTGGACTGGATCCATCGGCACCAAGCCCGGCTGCCGTTTAGAATAGAACGCAAAACTGCTCCAGGCGGGGGTGGCCCGTTTTTGCGCCTTCCGCAAAAGTGGGGCTTTTTCCGAGCGATATAACTCCATCGGCCGGGTGGCCGGCCCCTTATCACGAAAAGGTTTTGAAGGTGTCCTGTCCACCGGAACCTCACTAAGGAAGGCCGCTAATGAAAGCGTTCATTTCGCGCAGCACGTCCGTCTCGTTTGACCGAAAGACATAGTGATTTGCATGTGGCAGTCGAACTACGTGCGCCGTGGGAACGCCTTTTTCGAACGCGGTCGCCTGAGCCCCACTGCTAGTTTCGTCGTGCGCATCGAACGCGGCACGCAGCGTTGGATTGTTATCAAGCGACGGACCCATGTCATGGGGAACAGCAAAGATTGCCAAGATCGGGACTGGTATCGATGTGTATTTCTGTTGGCCTGCGAATATTGCCTGGGACGCAGTGGGCATGGATGCTGAACTGCCGGTGATCATGTCGGCAGGCAGCGTTGATAGAAATTCCCGCTCCTCCTTTAAGTCCCTTTCAATCTGCGGGAGTGCCGTCGTCAGCAGATCATTGATTACAGGACTAGTATCGTTCGCTCCCTTTCCAGGCTGCATTAGCTGGAGCTTTTTCTCAAGGTCGAACAGATCAATCTGCAAGTCCCCTCGGGCTTGGTCATAGAATGCGTAGGCGTATCCGGCGTCCAGATAGATCAGCCCTGCGACCTTCTCGGGATGCCGGGAGCCCACGGAACTCAATTCCTCGCCGGCTATGGAGTGTCCTGACTAGCACGGGCCGGTTGAGCTTGAGTGCGTCAACCACGGCGAGCACGTCGTCCCCGAGTCGATCGGCGGAGTATCCGGATGTAGGAGTGCTGGAGGCACCATATCCGCGTCGTGTGATGCCGTAGACATGGTAGGTTGTAGTTAGCTTGGGCGCGAAGTTATCATAAACGTGGGCGTTGTTCCCGAGGCCTGTCAGCAGAACCACGGGCCGTCCCGATCCGCCCCAATCGAGCACCTCCAATTTAACGTCCTTCTCCACGGTTATGAGCTCTATCGCCGCCACCCTTATCTGGGAACGAGGCGGGCGCGCGATCAGTTTGTGAAAGTGCTGGACCAACTACTACGCGGGCTCCAAGTAGAGCCCGCACCCGTGTTCGCGTTCGCTGGGAATTCCCGCTGATCGGTTACGTGGTTATGCCCGAGCACATCCATCTGCTCATGGGTGAGCCTCCCGGGGGCGACCCCTCCAAAGTCGTGCAGGTCCTGAAACAAAAAGTGTCGCGAGCCTTAAGAGCAACACGCAGAAAGCCGCTGCGCCCACAGATGTCGCTGCCGTTTCATGAAGGGGAAGCCGAAGCACATCCCTATTCAGCTTGAATCGCCTTTGGTAGCACAGTCATTCTTGGCTGTGCATTCGAAAGATTGGCCCTGGAGCAGTTGGTCATATTACGAAAAGGGCGAGAACGGTTTGATCGCAATTGAGTTTGCCGGTACAGAGCGCAACGAAAGAGCAGACTCAGCCGCGGTGGCCGACCCCTTATCACGAGAAGCTTTTGAGGGTGCCTGTCCCCGGCTTTCATCGGGCGCAGGGCTTTGCGGTCTTCGAGCGTTCGCGTTCATTTTTCGCCTGTGCGGACCGCAGCAGCGGCAATCGCCGATAACAGCTGCACGTGATAAAACGTAGATGCCGTTGCCCGTAATAGCGCTTTAAACCTTTGGGCATGGGACACATCAAAGCCCTGCCCTCCAAAACCGGGGAACAGGGCACCCGCAAAACACACTCGTCGCTAATCACCTCAACAAAATACACAAGTGGTATCCTCTGGCTGTGCGGGGTCCGTCAAGAACAATTCTAAGAAACTCAGCCCTGAGTCAGGGAACTGGAGCAGCGGGGTTTCTGGAAGTGCCGGCGGTTGTCCTGGCGGCCAAGATGGTTGCCGAAAATTCGGGACAGTCATTGATCGGTTCTCAAACAAGAGTATGTGCCATCCTATCCTGTGGCCGTGATCTATGCGGCTCTGGACGAGAAAGAGGAAGCGTTGGCTTGGCTCGAGAGGGCCTACGACGAACGCGATAGCTGGATGGATTACCTGGGACTGGATCCGAGGTTAGACGGCCTGCGCTCCGACCCGCGCTTCGCCGACCTGCTGCGCCGCATGAACCTCCAGCCTTAATGCCATGATCGGCCAAACCATCTCGCACTATCGCATCCTGGAGAAGCTCGGTGGCGGCGGCATGGGTGTGGTCTATAAGGCCGAGGATATCGAGTTGGGCCGGTTCGTAGCCCTGAAATTCCTGCCCGACGACTTGGCGCGAGACCCGCAGGCACTGGAGCGTTTTCGCCGTGAGGCGCGTGCGGCGTCCGCGCTGAATCACCCCAACATCTGCACGATCTACGAGATCGGCAAACAGGACAGTCAATCCTTCATCGTCATGGAACTGATGGAGGGACAGACGCTGAAGCATCGGCTCGCCGGAAAGCCTTTGCCGACGGAACAGGTGCTGGAACTTGGGGCAGAGATTGCCGATGCGCTGGATGCCGCGCATTCCAAAGGGATCATTCATCGAGACATCAAGCCCGCGAACATTTTCATTACGAATCGTGGGCAGGCGAAGATTCTGGACTTTGGATTGGCGAAGGCAGACGAGCGAGGAAAGGCAGGGATTGGGACTTCGCAACTGCCGACAGCGGGAGCCTCCGCCGAGGACCTAACCAGCCCCGGGTACGACGCTGGGTACGGTGGCTTACATGTCGCCGGAACAGGCACGAGGGGAAGAACTAGATGCTCGGACGGACCTGTTCTCTTTTGGCGTGGTGCTGTACGAGATGGCGACCGGCAGACTACCGTTTTCCGGCAACACATCTGCGATCATCTTTGGGGCCATCCTCCACACAGCACCCACCGCGCCGACTCGCTTGAATCCCGAACTCCCTCCGAAGCTGGAAGAGATCATCAACAAGGCGCTGGAGAAGGACCGCGAATTGCGCTGCCAAAGTGCGGCTGAACTCCGAGCCGACCTGAAGCGATTGAAGCGCGAGATCGATTCCGGCAAGAGCGCGACCGTCGCTGTTACCGCAGCCGCTTCGGGTGCGGCGGGCGCCATCGCATCGCCAGCGTCGAGCGCGGCATTCCCGGTCGCTGAAGCAACTCCTCGGCCGTGGTGGCGCAGTAGGGCGGTGTTGGGGGTTGCAGGCGTTGCCTTGCTGGCTCTGCTGGCGGGTGCAGGCTGGTTCTACCGGTCGCGCTGGGTGGAGGCGAGACAATTGATTCGCTGGCGGTGTTGCCCTTCGTGAATGCGAGCGGCGATCCCAACACGGAATACTTGAGCGACGGCATCACCGAGAGCCTCATCAATAGCCTGTCGCAGTTGCCCCATTTGAAAGTGATGTCACGCGACTCCGCCTTCATGTACAAGGGTAAGGAAACGGATGCGCGAACCGTCGGGCAAGCGAACTCGGGGTTCGAGCCGTCTTCAAGGGCCGCGTGATGCAGCGCGGCGACGACCTGGCAATCAGCGCCGAACTGGTCGACGCCCGTGACAACAGCCACATCTGGGGTCACCAATACAACCGCAAGGCGGCGGACATTTTCGCCTTGCAAGAAGACCTCGCCAAAGAGATGACTTCCGCGTTGCGGATGCGCTTGACGGGCGAAGACGAGAAGCGCATGGCGAAAAGTTACACTGCAAATCCCGAAGCCTATCAGGACTATTTGAAGGGCCGCTTACTGGTGGAACAAGAGAACCGAGGAAGGGATTGAACAAGGGCATCGAATACTTTCAGCAGGCCATCGACAAAAGATCCCACCTACGCTCTGGCTTATTCCGGCTTGGCGGAATCCTACGATTCGCTTGCGGGCTTAGGTTTTGTTGCCCCGAAAGAAGCGCTTACCCGAGAGCCAAGGAGGCCGCGCTGAAGGCAGTGGAGAATAGATGACAATCTTGCTGAGGCTCATACTGCGCTGGGAGCAGTCAAATCAACTATGATTGGGACTGGTCAGGCGGCGAGAAAGAGTTCCAGCGAGCAATTGAACTCAATCCAAGCTATGCGAGCGCCCACTATGAGTATGGCTGCGGTTTGATGCAAACGGGGCGGTTGGAAGAAGCGATCGCGGAGGAGAAACGAGCCTTGGAACTTGATCCACTCTCGCTAACCACTAATTAGAGTTTGGGATTGCATTTTCTATTTTGCACGGCAGTATGACCAGGCGATCGAGCAGAATGCAGAAGACACTGGAGTTGGACCCCAACTTCGTTCCGGCGCTCACGATACCTTGGCAGTTCCTATATCCAAAAATCCATGTATAAGGAAGGCATCGCGGAGTTTGAAAAGGCGTTGGTGATCTCCCCTGGCAATGCGTAGAACCTATGCTACTCGGATATGCTTATGCGATGGCAGGCAGAAGTGCAGAGGCGCAAAGGTGCTCGATCAATTAAATGAACTCTCGAAGCAAAAGTATGTTTCGGCAGTGTGACGTCGCCACAATCTATGCGGGACTTGGTGAGAAAGACAAGGCATTCGAGTGGCTGGAGAAGGGTCTTGAGGAACGCTCTGACTCTTTGATTCACCTTAAAAGTGGACCCAATCTTCGATCCGCTGCGCTCGGACCCGCGCTTCGCCGACCTGCTGCGCCGCATGAACCTCCAGCCCTAGCCCGCCTGCGCTAAGGCCTCGGCGGGCAGGGCCGCGAGAAATTTCGTCCAGCGATTCGTGGCCGTTCCGAATCGCGCCCAAAACCGCAATTGTCTAAAATGTCCTTGCACCATCCTGTAAAATAGAAGTGTGTCCGAAACGATGCGAAACCCGACTGCGCTGGGCTCTTTTAATCCAACGCGGCAAAGAACCGGATCGAGAGCGATAGAAAAACCATGTGCGTATTGGCCTTCAAAATCGTCAATGCGCATCCAAAAGCCTTTTAGAATGATATCCTTGCGAAAAATTCGTCAGCAACTCCCATGGATTGATATCCTTACGAAAAACACCGGGGGGTGGGGGTATATACCATTTTATAATCCCCCAATTCCTACGAACACCGCAACCCTGGGAGTAGGCTCGAACCCCTTTACCGCCGGGTGTTGCGTACCGCTCCTCGAGGACACGTCATGACGAAGCCACTAACCAGCCCCTCGCTCGTCAATCGCGTGGCGACGATCGCATAGCGTCAATTGCATGGCAGAAGGCGCCGTGTCACGAGCCCTGCTGAATTTCGCGCAGACGCCGCTCGAGAAATCGCCGTTCACTTTGATTGGTCACCAGTGCGAGCGCTCGCCGGTAACTCTGGGCCGCTTCTTCGGGCGCTCCGGCCCGCCGCAACAAGTCGGCTCGTGCCGCGTGCAGCAAGTGATAATTGTCCAGGTCCCCGGCGGCGGCAATGGCGTTGATAACCGCCAGCGCAGGCTGTGGGCCATCCACCATGGCCAGCGCCACCGCGCGGTTCAGCGCCACGATCGGCGAGGGCTGCACGCGCTCCAAAAGATCGTACAGGCGAATGATTTGATGCCAGTCGGTGTCCGCAGCTCGCGGCGCCTGGCAGTGCAGCGCCGCAATGGCCGCCTGAATGGCGAACGGGCCGGGCCCGCCGCGAAGCCCCTCCTCGACCAGCGGCAACGCCTCGGCGATTTGGCGTTGGTCCCAGCGGCTCCGGTCCTGCTCTTCGAGAACCACCAAATCGCCGGCCTCATCGAGCCGTGCTTCGCGCCGCGAATCGTGAAGCATCATCAGCGCGACAAGTCCGGTCGCTTCCACCGGAGGTTGCGGAGCCATTAAAGTTCTGACGAGCCGCCCCAGGCGAATGGCCTCGGAACATAGGTCGGCGCGCACCAGTGGCTCGCCGTGCGTGGCCGCATATCCTTCGTTGAAGATGAGGTAGATCACTGTGAGCACGGCGTCTAGCCGCTCGGGCATGTCGGCAGTGTCCGGCACGGCGTAGGGAATGCCCGCATCGCGGATTTTGCGTTTTGCACGCACCAGGCGCTGCGCCATCGTCGCCGGAGGCACCAGGAATGCTCTCGCAATCTCGTCTGTCTCCAGGCCCCCGAGCGTACGCAGCGTCAGCGGAATTTGCACCTCAGGAGCCAGTGCCGGGTGACAGCACGTGAAAATCAGCCGGAGGCGGTCGTCGGAAATTTCGCCGGCGTCGTAGGTGGGCTCCTGCGTCCCGGCTCCAGGTCCGGAAGCCGCGCCCGGTGCAAAGCCCGGTGGAAAATAAGTTTCGAGCTTTTGTTCCAGCCGCGCACGGCGCCGGATACGGTCGATGGCCTTGTGCCGCGCCGTCTGAATGAGCCAAGCCCGCGGAAATTCCGGCACCCCCGCCGTGTTCCACTGCTCTACGGCGGCTGCGAAGGCCTCCTGCGCAGCCTCCTCGGCGACGTCAAAGTCTCCCACCAGGCGGATCAGCGTGGAGACGATCCGGCCCCAGTCCGAGCGATAAACTTCGTCGATGGCCGCGGCGGCGCCGGGAAGCATATCCGATTGTAAAATAATTTTTCGTTGGCGTGTCGATTCGGCAGGTCCCCGTTCGACTTACTGATGGAGGCGTGCACATGAAATACATGTTGTTGATCTACGATGACGAAAAGTTATGGAGCAATTTCACCGAAGCCGAACGCCGGAAGTTGTTCGGCGAGTACATGCAGTTCGGAGAGCAGATCAGGTCGAGCGCCAACTACCTGGCCGGAGCGCCGCTGCAACCCACCTCGGCAGCTACGAGCGTGCGCCTTCGCGAGGGCAAGCGGTTGTTGACCGACGGCCCCTTTGCGGAGACGCGCGAGCAGTTGGGCGGCTACTATCTGGTGGAAGCCAAGGATCTCGACGAGGCGATCGGCATCGCCGCTCGCATTCCGTCCGCGCGCCTCGGCACCATCGAAATCCGGCCCGTCTGGGAAATGCCGAGCGAGATAAAACAGTAGTGATGCAAAAAAATAAAATAGCAGACTCTGCTAGCTCAAAAAATCAAAGGAGAGATCATGCCCAATCCATTTGTGCACGTGGAATTAGCAACAACGGACGTCGCCAAGGCCAAGAATTTCTACGGAAAGCTGTTCAGTTGGACCCTCGAAGATCTCCCGATGGGCACCGAGGCCTACACCATGATCAAAGTAGGCGAGGGGACGGGCGGGGGAATCATGAAGCACCCCGTGCCGGGTGCGCCGTCCGCATGGCTTGCATATGTTTTGGTGGATGACGTCGTAGCAGCGACGCAAAAAGCCAAATCGCTTGGCGCGACCATTATGAAGGACGTTCAGCCGGTTATGGATGCTGGGCGGTTCAGCATCATTCTCGATCCCACGGGCGCGGCCCTGGGTCTGTGGGAACCCAAGAAAGCCTGACCCCGCACAGCTGCCGCATCCAGCTAGCCGGTCGGCTACAGGCGGTCGGGTCAACCTCACCCGTCTGTAGCCGCCGTCGGTTGATCAATCTTACTTAACTCTGACTGCGCGGTCGTCACTTTCAGATTCGCGATGGCGGCAGCGGCTTATCGTGGAAAGATTTCGCGGAACGCGGCTAGGGCGAGGTCGATGCCGGCGCGGTTGACGTCGCAGTGGGTGACCATGCGCAGCGCGAATTTTCCCGTGGCGTTGGCGAAGATTTGGCGCTTCTCGAGCGCGGCGGAGAGTTCCGCGGCGCTGCGGCCGGTGGCGGAAACGTCAAAAATCACGATGTTGGTCTGAACTTTGCGGAGATCGACACGCACGCCCGGAAGTTGCGACAGTCCCTCGGCGAGATAACGCGCGTTGGCATGATCTTCGTGGAGCCGGGCGGGAGATTTTTCGAGCGCTACCAGTCCCGCGGCGGCCAATATGCCGGCCTGGCGCATTCCGCCGCCGAGACGCTTGCGCGCGGTGCGCGCCTTGTCGATGAATTCGTGGGAGCCCAGCAGCAGCGATCCCACCGGCGCTCCCAATCCTTTAGACAGGCAGAACATCACGGAATCGAATTTGCTGGTCATTTCGGCGACGCCGCGGCCCAGCGCTACTGAGGCATTGAAGATGCGCGCGCCGTCCAGGTGCACCGGCAGTCCATGCTCGTGCGCCCGGTCGCAGATTTCCTCCGCGACCTCGCACGGGTACACCGTGCCGCCAGCCATGTTGTGCGAATTTTCCAGGCTGATGAGCCCGGTTTGCGCGGCGTAACGGCTTTTGGGACGCAGAAGCGGTTCGATACGTTCCCAAGTGAGGATGCCGTCGTCGACGTAAGTGGTTCGGGGCATGCAGCCGGCAATGGCGGAAATTGAACCCATCTCGTACTGGTGAATGTGGCCGCGCTCTTCGCAGATCACTTCTTGGCCGTGGCGCGCCCATACCTGTATCGCGATGAGATTGCCCATGGAGCCGGAGGGCACGAAGAGCGCCGCTTCTCGGCCAAAAATTTCGGCCGCACGCGATTGCAGCAGATTGACGGTGGGATCTTCGCCGTAAACATCATCGCCCACGACGGCCTGGAACATGGCTTCGCGCATTTCCGGGGTCGGCCGCGTAACGGTATCGCTGCGCAAATCGACGGCAAATTGCGCCAGGGAGGGCGGCGCGATGGCAGACTTCTCCCGCTCCGCGGGTGTGCGGGTTAGGTTTCCCGAGTACATGGTAAGTCCTCCATCGTGGCTTTTCGCGGGCGGCTGGCCGCGCAGTTTACCCCGTTCCCGGAGCGGCGATTCATCGTGTCATGTCCATGGGGGGCACACTCATGGGGCCGGAGCCGCCTCGGCGGCGGGAACGGCGATGGACCGCGCCCCATTTTTCCCTACAGCGCGCACGGCAAAGAAATGGTTGTCGGTGGAGACGCCGGCAAGCACGGTTTGGCCGGGATTGGCCACAACTTCGTAAAGCGACCAGCGCGGGTCGGTAGTTTCGCGCCACAGAATTTCAAAGCCGGAGCGTTCCGGGTCTTCGGGCGCCGAGAAATCGAGTTTGGCATCGGGGGTTACGCCGCCCGAGAGAGTGACATGCGCGGGCGGAGCGGGCGCGAGGGCCAGTTCGCGAAGGACTTCCGTATTGTCGCGCGCCACATTGCGCATGAACGTGAAGTTCAAATACTTGCCGAGGTCGCCGTACTCGCGGCCATTTTCCGTGCGCGGGGTCTGATGTTCGTGATCGTAGTTTTCAAGCGGCTCGGTGAAACGCACGGCGGGCAGGCCGGCCTCGACGAAAGGACGGTGATCGCCGCCGCGGCCCAGGCGGTCGACGCGGAAGATCAGGCGCACGGCGTCGCGCCCGGCGATTTCTTCGACGGCCAGCGCCAGCTCACGCGAAGGGGAGTCGATGCCTTCGGGGCCGCCACCCGAAAAAACGCGGACGCGGTGGGGCGCGCCCGGCGCGGAGTCGGCTCCCACGATGTCGTTATTCAGGAAACCGCCGATCTGGTAACCGTGTTCCTGCAAATAGGCGAGAAGGCGAGTGCCGCCGAGCAAGCCTTGTTCTTCTCCGGAGACGGCCACGAACGCGAGCGTGGCGCGGTAGGCGCCGCGCGAAAGCACGCGCGCAGCGGCGAGGGCTACCGCGACGCCGGAGGCATCGTCATCGGCGCCGGGCGCGTCAACTTGCGGATCGATCACGTCGGACGGGCGCGAATCGAAATGGCCGGAGACGAGGAAAACCGTCTTGGCCAGAGCGGGATCGCTGCCGGGAAGAATGGCGACGATATTTTCAAAATGCGCGGGCTGGTTACTGGTGCGCGGCGAAGTGGCGTCGAAGGAATCGACGGAAACCTGCAGGCGGCCTCCCGAGTCGCTGGCGATCTGCTGGTAGCGGGCGAGGATGCGATCGCGCGCGCAGCCGATGCCGCGGTTGGGATCGTCCCAGGAGGAGAGCGACAGGCGCGTTCCGCAAGCGACGAGTTCTTCGTCGACAGCGCGAAGGTAGGGCACGTCGATGGCGTCGGGCGAAATTGCGCCGGCGGGGCGGGGGAGGACGTTTGCGGCGGGCTGGCCCGACGGGGGCTCGGCGGGATCCTGGGCGGAGAGGGCGAGCGGGGAGGGCGAGAAGGGCGAAAAATGCCGCGGTGCGGCACGCACGCAAGAACTGGTGCGCGGCGGTACGTGCGTGGCGGCCTGCTGGTTTCGATGTGCGCATGACGGTTTGCCAGTTTAGCGCAGTGGCGATGGCGGTTCCATTTCGGAGGGAGCGCGAGGGAAATGGAGTGGTCGAGTGCATGACGGGGAGCGATTTAGTGCGTTCTTTCTCATATTCTCGGCAAGCGCCTCACCTATGCCGAAGTGACTGGCAAGGTGGGTGCGACGGATTCCTTGCCCAACTAGACTGCCTCGCGGGAAGCGGAAGAAGTAGTTTCCGCTTCTTTGCGAACCTCTAGAGTGAGAAACAAAGCCACCATTCCCCTGTGCTTCGTTTGTCCTCTGAATAGCTTCATCCATGCTTTTAAGGCTGTTGATGAATGCGCGGATTGTCGGGTCAACAGACTGGCTGTTCTGCCCGACAGTAAAGACTGTCCATTCTTCGTTGCAGTTCGGACAACTATATAATCCGTTTGTCCTAGCATCCCTAACGATTGGTATAGAAACGGTGGCGCGACACCGCTTGCATTCACATCGCACTGCTAGAATGTCGGAAAGTTCAACATAGTACTTTGTTTTACTGGTCATTTGTCTTCACCTTTGAAGGCATTAGGAACGCACCGCCCATCGTCGCCACCGTGTAAGCCACCATCGCGCTAGCTCAAATATCCCTAGAACCAAGATCACGCCCAGGAATGCGCCGATTGCGCTTCCGATGGCTTCGCCATAGTCACCTTGCTGCGCTTTTTGCATCACTATTGGAGCCGCACCACCGATAAAGACCGCCGAGATGACAAGGATTTGGGCGACCTTGGGCCATGTGATTCGTTTGGCTACTTGTTTTTCCATTTGAATGCTTTATCTGCGCTTGGCTTTCTTTTGCTGTTTCGCTCGCTTCTCAGCGTCCAGCTTGGCCTTGATTTCACTGTGTGGAACCTTCATCAATTCCCGCATAATGCGCTCGAAATTATCGTACTCGCTTAACTTTTTCACTTAGTCTGATCCTCGGATCGAAGGCAGGATGTTTCGCTTCTCCATGTCCCCGATCAATCTTGAGAATGCCGCTTGTGCGATGCAGAAAATATTTACAGCGTCGTCTTGATCCAGCCAATCTTCTGGATGAGCCAAAGGATTACGTCAGAGTCTGAATGTTTTCCAGAACGGCTATAAGCCTTGCATCAGCCCCCTGTAGCTTAAGTATTTGAATGTAATCCCCTAGGTCTCTCCTAAGTGGACGGGCACGACTAACAAGAATGGCACAATCACGAACCTCGTTTTCGACTGCACGTAGCATGTGAAAGCCAGATGCTGTGTAGCGTTCCAGAGCTAGGCAACGAGCTGCCTCGCTGATCTCTCTTCTTGAGAATTCGGAAAACCTATCCCACACACTTATATCGAATGCTGTCTTAATTGAGTCGATTAGCGTGTGAAGGTCGAAGGCCCGCTGCCTTTCCAGAGCGATAACAAAGGCGTCGTCACATTCTTGTTGGAAGATAGTCAGGAAGCGGTGAAACATTCCCCCCAGCCAGACTATCTCGCTTTCCTTAATCTTCCTGTTGGGAATCTCGGTTCCGGGAGGGACATCGGGAACTAGGCCACTCAATATTTCACCAAGCATCAGCGCTGTTATAATGGTCTTTGGGAAAAGGGCCTCGGCGTCATCGTTTCCACGAAAGGTTTCTAGAGCACCTCTTGCTTCCACGACAACGCTTCCCCAATCGCTGAGCATACTACCAGCCGGAATATCTAAAACCCGTCTCAAACCGCTAGAAACGTAGAATATCCAAAAGATATTAAACTCAATCATGCGACTCTCGTGGATGCGTCTACATGGCCAAAGAACTGGATAGGGCAATCCTTGCACAGTGAAATCTCGCTTTCACTGGCAGATAATAAAGGTGGCTTTCATGTCGGCAGCAGCCATGAAAGGCTCAGCCTTACCGCCTTGATTCGTAAACTATATTATTGCCCTTGTATTCTACTGATTCGAGACTGGTTGCAACGCGCGATTTGGCGCGCAGGGGTACGAAGTTTGGCAATATTTCTCGGGGCAGTTGATCGAATCGGAGTTGGCAGACATCGCGATATGATAACATGTTAGTAACTAAACCGCAAGGCTTGTTAACTTATAGTTTATTCGAATGCGGTGGCTGATTTCACGGGCGGCGGCGTTCGAACGCTCGAAAACGAGCAAGGAAAAAGGCAAAGACGTGCGTTTCTCGGGTCCTGTCTGAAGTTCACGACGAGGGTCTATCGTTACCTGCCAGCACGGGAACCAAAGTGGCGGGGAGGAGGCTGGCTCTTCTTGTTTTTGGCAGGAGCAGTACAAGTGTCGCTGACACGAACAACGAAACGCCGGCGAGGGCGAGCCCTCCGTAGATTCCTCGCGGGCCGTTGGCGAGGGCTCCGATGACCGATGGCCCCACGAACCCTCCCAAACTCCCAACAGAGTTAATTAAAGCGATGCCCGAGGCGGCGGAAAATCCCGCCAGGAAATTGCCCGGAATCGAGAAGAATGGTCCGAAGAAGCTATAGATTCCCATCGCCACAAACGACCAGAGCACGATGGAGAGTAAGGGGGACCGCGTTGCGCCCAACAAAACCAGGGCCAGGCCTCCAACGACGAGAGGAATTGCCGCATGGTATCGCCGTTCCAGTCTGCGGTCGGAACTTCGGGATACCAGGATCATCGCCGCTAACCCGGCGAGATGAGGAACCATCACCAAGATGCCCAGGGCCGTGTTGGAATAACCGCTGGAAAGCGATTTCACAGATTGAGGCATGTAAAAACTCATCGCGTACAAACCAATATCGAACGCAAAAAGTGCAGATGCTAGATGCCATACTCTGGGGTGAGCGAGTGCGCGCATAGCGGAGATGGAGTTTTTCGCGGTTTTGTCCTGCTCTTCGCGGGCTAGCTCCGCGGTGAGCCAGCTTTTTTCGTCCTGGTTGAGAAAAGTGGATTCCGCCGGGCGGCTCGGCAGAAGTAAATACGTGAGGACGCCGCAAACGATGGCGGGAAGGCCTTCCAGGATCAGAAGCCAGCGCCAACTGCTGATGGCCCCCCAATGCGCGTGATCGAGGATGAAGCCCGAAATAGGAGCGCCCAAGATGCTCGCTACCGGCAACGCCGTCACAAAAAGTGAGATTACGCGGGCCTGCTCGCGCTGCGGGAACCAATAGGTGAGATACAGGACAATGCCGGGGAAGAAGCCCGCCTCGGCAGCACCCAGCAGGAACCGCGCAACATAGAATTGGGGGACGCTATGCACGGCTCCGGTGAGCATAGCCACAAGGCCCCAGGTAATGAGGATGCGAGCAATCCAAATGCGGGCCCCGATCTTGTGGAGGAGAAGATTGCTGGGAACCTCGAAGATGAAATAGCCGAAAAAGAATACGCCGACGACCAAACCGAACTGCGCGCTGGTGATGGCTAAGGAGGTGTTCATCGTAAGCGACGCGAAACCAATGTTGATACGGTCGAGGTAAGCAACAACGTAAAGGAGAAAAAGTAAGGGAATGAGGCGGCGACGAAGTTTGCTGGTCGTCCTCGATCCAACATCTCCCGCAGCGATCGCGGTTCCGACAATCTTCACGGGCGCTTCCTCGCCGTTTTCCGAATTGGCCGCGGGCCGGCCGACAACGTACACGGCTTCACGCCAGCGTGCAATGCTCTGTTACGGGCTGCGGCTCGCGAGCATAATCTCAAACAGACGCCGCACTAAGTCCCGCGAAGTTGGGTTTCATAACGACATCGGCTCCTTGGACCCGGGTAGACTTGGCGTGATGAGCGACCAAGGCTCGGGAGAAAGGAGCCGAAATGAAGATTATAGGCTGTGATCTTTATCCGGACTATCAGCAGATGGCGGTACTGGACTTGGTGACCGGAGAGATGGTGGTGCGATTTTTTGGCGTTGATAGAAAGAGCGCAGGACAGAGTGCGTGCGCTACTAGAGCGGCGCAACATTTAAGTGGCGGAGTTACGGGCTAGGAGATCGGTTACGCGGGTAACGATTTCGGCTATGCGGACCGGGCGGTAGAGGACGGCGGCGGTGGGTGGGAGAGGGACGGTTAGGGTACGCGAGGCTATCAGGATGGCGGGGACGCGGCGAAGTAAACTTTGAATGCGAAGGTCGTCTAGAAGCTGCCGGGGTGGCTTCGAGGACGACTACGTTGGGGATCTGGGCTGAGGCGCGGGCGGAAGCGACATCATTGGGGGAATCCATTCCTAGGGCGTCGATGCCCGACTCTCGCAGTTCGGCGCGAAGAGCGGTGCGGAGGGTCCAATCTGGCGCGATTATGAAGGCAATGGGCATGACTGTGCTACCAAGATCACGCGAATTAGCATGCTCCTCAGCCTGCTCATTCGGAAATGATTCGTTGTTTTACGAGTGGCGCTTGTTTTCGCTTCGAGGGATCGGAATTTCTCGCTGCTTCGAAATTACCTCGTAAAAATTGAAATGGAACCTGGCTCCCGCCCGTGTGGCGCGGCGGGGTATATACTCGGACATGGCGGCCGATTGCGTGGGGTAATGGGTGCCTGGATTACCGCGCGGAGCTTCGGCCGCGGAATCAGGAGTATGACTATGAAGAATAAACGGAAATGGATTTACATTGGCGGCGGCGTGGTGGCCGTGCTGCTGCTGGTTATTGTGCTGCTGCCGATGCTGCTGGACGCAAATCAATACCGGCCGCGGATCGAGGCGCTGCTCGATAGCGCGCTCAATCGCAAAGTGAGCATCGGGAATATCCAGCTGTCGATTTTGTCCGGGGGCGTGGCGGTGGATAACATTTCGATTGCGGACGATCCGGCGTTCGGCACGGGTGCGTTTCTGGGGGCGAAGGGGCTCACGGTGGGCGTGGAGCTGATGCCGCTGATATTTTCGCACGCGCTGAACGTCACCGGGATCACCATCGATCAGCCGCAAGTGGCGTTGCTGCGCTCGCAGGCGGGCGTGTGGAATTTTTCGACGCTGGGCGCTTCTGCGAATGGCGGAGCGCCGGCGGGAGGCGCGCCGGGAGCGAGCACAGGGCAGGCGAGCACTGGGGCGGGGATTTCGGTGCGGCAATTCAACATCAAGAATGGCACCGTTTCGGTGGGAGACGTGGGCGGAAAGACGCACAGTTACAATAACGTGAACCTCACGGCTTCGGACCTTTCGTATACCACGCAATTTCCGTTTGCGCTGACGGCCACGACGCCGGGGAATGGGACGGTGAAGCTGACCGGGAAGGCGGGTCCGCTGAATCAGAAAGATGCGCAGGAGACGCCGCTCGATGCGGACCTGGAAGCGAAGTCGGTGGATTTAACGTCCACGGGATTTGTGGAACCGTCGTCGGGCATCGCCGGAATATTGGATTTCAGCGGCAGCCTGGCTTCGGACGGCCAGCAGCTCAGCTTGAAAGGGAAAATCACGGCGAGCAAATTGCAGTTGGTGCCGGGGAGTTCGCCGGCACGGCAGGCGGCGGAGATTGACTACGACGCCTCGTTTAGGCTGAAGGCGCGCTCGGGCGTGTTGAACCAGGGCGCAGTGCACGTGGGCAAGGCGGAGGCGCGGCTGACGGGAACGTACTCGACGGCGGGAGAGACGCCGTCGGTACAAATGAAAGTCGAGGGCCAGAACATGCCGGCCACCGATTTGGAGGCGATGCTGCCGGCGCTGGGCGTGATTTTGCCGGCGGGAGCAGCGCTGCAAAGCGGAACGGTGAATGTGACACTGGCGGTGAACGGGCCGCTGGACAAGTTGGTGACGACCGGGCCGGTGAGCCTGTCGAACGCGAAGCTGACGGGGTTTGACCTGGGGTCGAAGATGGGCGCGCTGTCTTCGTTCGCGGGAGTGCCGAAGGGCACGGATACGATGATTCAGACGCTGAGCGCAGATGTGCGAATCGCTCCGGAAGGTATGCGGCTGGACAAGGTAAGCATCGTGGTTCCGGCGATTGGCAGCATCGCGGGCAGCGGGACGATCGCGGCGAATCATGCGCTCGATTTCAAGATGGCGGCGCGCGTGAGCGGCGGTTCGGGCGGGGCGCTGGGAGGCCTGGCGACGCTCACTTCAGCGGGGGGCTCGTCGGGCGGCATTCCCTTTACGATTCACGGCACGACCTCGGATCCGGTGTTCGAGCCGGACGTGAATGCGATGGTGGGCGGGCTCGCGAAAGGGGCGCTGTCGAATGGGTCGAAGCTGGGGGCAGCGCCGGGCGGACAGAATCTGGGACAGGCGCTCGGCGGACTGTTCGGAAAAAAGAAGAGCCAGTAAACGGGTGGCCACGAGTCTAAATCCAAATCCGCGTTCCTTGTAGTCTGCGAAGGCGCGCGATCCAGTTAATCCTCGAATATCCAAGGCACGGGTACGCTTAGGTGTACAGACGCGCGGCGGGGGCTTTCCTTGCGGTCTCGCGCGGTGACTGGCAGAATACTTCAGATTCACGGGGAGAATAGGCCATCGAGACGAGAAACAATTTGCGTGGAGTTACGCCGCGCGCGGCGCTGGCGGCGGCCAGGCGCATCGTGGTGAAGGTGGGCACCAACGTCATCATGCGCGAAGATGGGTCAGTGTCGATTGGCGTGCTGTACGGGATCGCGGAGTCGCTGGCCGCTCTGCGGCGTGCGGGACGCGAGGTGTTGCTGGTGTCGTCGGGCGCAGTGGGATTGGGGGCGCAGCGGCTCGGGCTCGCGGTGCGGCCGTCGGAAGTGGTGCTGGTGCAGGCCTGCGCGGCGGTGGGGCAGAGCCGGCTGATGAGCATGTACGACGATGCGTTCGACAAGCTGGGTTACCGGGTGGCGCAGGTATTGCTCACCGAGGATGACTTTGTGGACGCGGAGCGGCACGAGAATTTGCGCGCCACGCTGAGTATGTTGCTGCGGCTGGGCGTGATACCGATCATCAACGAGAACGACACGGTATCGACGGCGGAACTGGACCGGCCGGCGGGAAGCGAAGAGCGCGCGCGGGTGTTCGGCGACAACGACAAACTTTCGGCGCTGGTGATGACGCACATCGACGCCGACCTTCTGATTTTGCTGTCGGACGTGGAGGGGCTGTACACGAGCGATCCGCAGAGCGCGGGCGCGGTGCTGATCCCGGAATTGCGCGGGGTGACCGAGGCGATTTATGGCTACGCGCAGGGCGGCAACGGGCGCGGCCGCGGTGGCATGGAAACGAAACTTGCGGCGGTGCGCATCGCGAATGAGGCGAATCGCCCCGCGGTGATCGCGAATGGGCGAACGCCCGGCGTGTTGGGCATGATCTGCGCGGGAGAACCTGTGGGCACGGTGTTTTTCGCTTCCGAGCGGGAGCATGAGAAGGGCGGGCCGGTCAACACGGCCCGCGGGAAAAATTCGTGAAGGCCGCCGTGAGTGAGAGCGTTCGCAGTCTGGCCGTGGCCGCCAAGCAAGCGGCGCGGGAAATTTCTGCGGCTTCAGAGACGCAGCGAAACCAGGCGCTCGAAGCAGTGGCGCAGGGACTCGAGCAGGAAGCGGGCGCCATTCTCGAAGCGCATGCCGAAGATGTGCGCGAAGCGCAAGCGGCGGTGACGCGCGGGGAACTGGCGCGCGTGCTGCTCGAACGGCTGGCGCTATCGCCGGCGAAATTCGAGTCGATGATTGCGAGGCGTGCGCGCGGTGGCGAAGCTTCCCGATCCCATTGGGCGGGCGCTCGAGCGGACTACGCTTGACACCGGGCTTGAACTTGAAAAAGTGAGCTGCCCGCTGGGATTGCTGGCGGTGATTTTTGAAGCGCGGCCCGAAGCGGTGACGCAGATCAGTTCGCTGGCCATCAAGTCGGCGAATGCAGTGATTTTGAAGCCAGGGCGTGAGGTGGCGCGGACGGCGGGGGCGCTGGTGGCGGCAATGCGGCGGGCATTGCGGACGCAGACAGCGATTCCCGAGGCGCTGGTGACCGATATTCATGAACGAACGGAAGTGGATGAACTGCTCGGGCTCGACGATGTGGTGGATTTGGTGATTCCGCGAGGGTCGTACGCGCTGGTGCGTCACGTGCAAGCGCATACGCGGATTCCGGTGCTGGGGCACTCCGAAGGCGTGTGCCACATTTACGTGGACGACGCTGCGGATTTCGCGATGGCGCTCGAGATCATCGACGATGCCAAGACGGATTATCCGGCGGCGTGTAATGCGGTGGAAACGGTGCTAGTGCATCGCGACATCGCGGCGTCATTTTTGCCGGCGCTGGCGGAGCGCATGCGCGCGCGCGGGGTGCGGCTGCGCGGCAGCCGCGAGGTGATTGCCGCGCTTCCGGGAACGCCGATGGAGTTGGTGGAGGAGGACGAGTGGCATATCGAGTACGGCGATCTGATTCTCGCGGTGAAAGTGGTGGGCGGGCTCGCCGAAGCGATGGAACACATCGCGCGATACGGGTCGGCGCATACCGACGCGATTGTTACCGAGGATGCGGAGGTGGCGAAAATATTTTTGGCGCAGGTGGATTCGGCGGGCGTGTTTCACAATGCTTCGACGCGATTTTCGGACGGCTATCGTTACGGATTTGGCGCGGAAGTGGGCATCAGCACGAGCCGGCTGCACGCGCGCGGGCCGGTGGGGCTTGCGGGGCTGACGACCTACAAGTACGTCTTGCGCGGCGGAGGGCATGTGGCGCGCGATTATCAGGGTCCGGCGGCGAAGGCGTTCGTGCACCGGCGGCATGATTAGCGCGCCGGGGCGCATGCCGGGCGTTTGACGCGGAGTCAGTGCGGCTTAGACAGGCTCGCGGATATTCGCGGAAAAACGGAATGACGATTCAGAATATTTCGACCATAGACATGCTTTCGTCGGTGCGCGAGGCGGCGCAGCGGATTCATGGCGCGATTTATTACACGCCGTGCCCGTATTCGGCGAAGCTCTCGGAGCTG
Organism: uncultured Acidobacteriota bacterium; assembly: GCA_963719845.1. Classification (GTDB taxonomy): domain Bacteria; phylum Acidobacteriota; class Terriglobia; order Acidiferrales; family UBA7541; genus Palsa-189. The sequence continues at coordinate 232,798 of CAVRDM010000019.1, forward strand.
ACCGGCCAGAAAGTTTACCTGAAGCTGGAAAATCTGCAGCGGACCGGCGCCTTCAAGGAGCGCGGCGCGCTGAATAAGATTTTGCTGCTGGGTCCCGAGGAGCGAAAACGTGGGGTCATTGCGGCTTCGGCGGGGAACCACGCACAGGCGGTGGCCTGCCATGCCACGAGACACGGAATTCGCACCACGATCGTAATGCCGGCAGCGACGCCGCTGGTGAAGGTGATGGCCACGCAAAATTACGGCGCGGAAGTGATTCTACACGGCGCGAACTACGACGAAGCGTGCGTGCACGCGCTGGAGGTGGCGGCCGAGCGCGGGCTGACGTTTCTGCATCCCTTCGACGATTACGCGGTGATCGCGGGCCAAGGCACGATCGGCCTGGAACTGCTCGAACAGTGCCCGCAACTGGAGGCGGTGGTGGTGCCCATCGGGGGCGGGGGACTTATTGCGGGAGTGGCGGCAGCAGTGAAGGAATCGCGGCCGGCGGTGAAGGTGGTGGGAGTGCAGACGGCGCGGCTGCCCTCCATGGTGTCGGCGATAACGCAAGGGAGGCCGGTGACGGTGCCGACGGCTTCAACGATTGCGGACGGAATCGCGGTGCGGCGGGTGGGCGAAATCACCTATCCGCTGGTGGCGAAGTACGTCGATGAAATCGTTACGGTGGAAGAGGAAGAGATCGCGAGCGCGATCCTGACGCTGCTCGAACGCGAGAAACTTCTGGCCGAGGGCGCGGGCGCTGCGGCTACAGCGGCACTGCTGCAGCACAAGACCGCACTCGACGTGCAGCACACGGCCGTGCTGGTGTGCGGCGGCAATATCGATGTTTCGCTGCTGAGCCGGATCATCGAACGCGGATTGGTAAAGGACGGACGCCTGGTGCGCCTGCGCGTGCATTTGGCGGACCGGCCGGGGGCGCTGGTGGAACTTTCCTCGGTGATCGCGGGACAAAAAGCGAACATCGTGGAACTGCAATTCGACCGTGCCTATTACGGGGTAAGCCTGGGCGACACGGCGATCGACATCACGCTCGAAACGCGGGGAACACAACACCTGGCGGATTTACTGGCGGCGATTGTGGAAGCCGGTTATATGCACGAGCGCATTCTGTAGCGAATTTGCGAAGCGCGCCGGCACTCGGGATTCCAGGCTGCAGTAGATCAGAGCAATGGGTTGATTTCATAAGGCTGCGTTTTCGCAAAACTGCCTGTCACAAGGACCAATCTTCACCGGACGCGGAGGATAATTTTGCCGAGGGTGTGGCCCTGCTTGACGCGCTGGTGTGCCTTGGCAGCTTCCGCGAGTGGAAATTCCGCGGCGATGGGCACGTTTAGTTCGGCCATCCGTATGGCGCGATTCAGACGTTCAAATTCGGGAGTCCCGACTTTGGCGTCGTAGGCAATGATTTTGAAGCCGCGGCGTTTTTGGGGAGCGGGATCAACGCCATTTGGATACGCCAGGCGGCCTCCCGGGCGTAGCACTTCAAGGCAGCGCGGAACGGACTTGCCGCTTCCCAGAACCAGGACGGCGTCCAGGCCTTTTGGTGCGAACGAGAATGCCGCTTTTACAAAGTTCTCTTGGTGACCGTCCAGTGCCGCATCCGCACCCAATCGATTGACTAAAGCCACACCATCCGGGCCGGCGGCAATCGCCAGGACCCTGGCACCGCGCGCCTTGGCGAATTGAATAGCGAGAGTGCCCACGCCGCCGGATGCGCCATGAATCATGACATGCTCCCCCGCCTGAACGCCGAGATGGTCGGCGATTCCCTGGAGCGCGGTAAGTCCTGTGACCGGGACAGCGCCGGCATGCTTGAGGTCGAGTGGCGGATTGGGGATAAGCGCAACATTGTCCACGGGCACCGCCGCGTACTCGGCGTAAAAGCCTCCTTTGGGACTGTTCCAGAGATAGGCATAAACGCGATCACCGGCCTTGAAGCGGCGAACGCGATTGCCTAACTGCGCGATCGTGCCGGATCCATCTGTGCCTAGGATAAGCGGAAAATGGACGCGGCCGCCGGGAGACCAACCGCCGCGGATGTCGGCATCCCATCCACCGACTCCTGCAGTGTGCACCGAGATTAAAACCTCCGTTGGACCCAGCTCGGGGACGGGCAGTTCGTGCAAGGTGAGCACTTCGGGGCCGCCGTATCGATCGATGGCGATGGCGCGCATGGTCGCGGGAGCGGACCGCGGTTTGGCGCTGGCCGGTCGAGCGCGTCGTGCCGGCGGCAATTTCGTTTTGCTCGAAGATGTTTTTACCGGCATGGTTTTTCCACCCCCACGCGTTGGATGAATTAAAAGCAGGGTTACGGCACAGAAGGTGAGCGCTTTTCGTCCCTTGCGCCTTCGCGTGTGGCGCATTCAATCGACGCCGTTCGCAAAGGCGTCAATCACTCGAGAGTTTGTGCCGCTATTCGCCGGGAATCCTCGAAGAGTCGTGCGGTGATGAACCCGAAGATCAAGCCGCCGATATGAGCCATGTAGGCGACTCCGCCGGATTGTCCGGATTGTGTTGTCACCACGGAGCCCACTTGGCTGAAGAGCTGGATGACAAACCAAATGCCAATCAGGAGCGATGCAGGAAGGACGGCGACCTGGATGAACCAACCCAGAAACAGGAGGGTACGAATCCGGTCGTGGGGGTAGGTGATCAGGAAAGCTCCCATCACCGCGGCAATCGCCCCGCTGGCCCCCAGGCTGGGAATGGTCGAACTGCTGGCCGCGGCAATCTGAGCGAGCGTCGCCACTACTCCACCGAGCAGGTAAAACGCCAAATACCGCAGAGGTCCCATGGCGTCTTCGATGGCGGGACCAAAAGCCCAGAGGAATACCATGTTGCCGATGATGTGCATCCAGCCGCCATGCATGAACATGGACGTAAGAATGGTAATCCAGTGCCGGCCGGCGACTATATCGGCGGGAATAACGGACCAAGTTTGTACGAAGGCATCGCCGCCTGTTAATTCCAGAAAAAATACAAGTACGTTAATGACGATGATGGAGACAGTGACGACAGGAGGGTGTGCGGGCCTGCGCGAAATGTCTCGTAAAGGGATGCCCACCGGCTTACCTCGTTAGTGCAAATGATGTGGCGCAGACATTCTGGCATCCGGATCGCGTCGAGCGCAATTAAGAGCATGCGCCCGCGGCGTTTTCTCCCCATTACGTGGGCTCCAAGTAGAGCCCACACCCGCGCGAACCGCGTGAAAAAGACGTGGATTGTAATGGGTGACAGCCAGCGGCGATGAAGTGGCGGGAATCGCGATTGTTTATCGGGAGGTTGGCGGCGAGCTGTACGGCGGCCCGTGGACGGCGGAGGGAAGTGATTGCTTCTTCCCTCCGCAATCCCGGTGGCGTCTACTGAGGCTTGCAGTTACTTCTGACTCTGCTGCACTGGCATGGGTACAGCTTGCATGCGCGGGGCCGCTTGAATCGTGGTGTGATAGCTCTCTTCCATCTTCCAGAACCCGTTGTGGTTTCCGAACACGCGGCTGGACCAATACGCTTTGCCGCCCCAGGTGGGCTGAAGCATGATGGCCACCACGGCGTCGCCAAAGTCCCAGGTGCGCGCCCATAGTGCCGGGGTGGTGCTGATGAACGGGCGATCCGGAGTCGGAGGAGTTACCTTGGTGGGGCCGGTGGCCGTGGCCGAAGGACGCGGGGTGGTGGTGGTCGAGCTGATGACCACTACGTTGTCACCCATGTGCATGTCGTGATGTCCGGTTCCCGACTCCTGATCTTGCCAGTTCTCGATAGCCGCTTTTTCACTGGCCGACAGGGGTTTGTACGGCAACTCTTTGCAGGGATTGATGCAGGGAATGGTGAAGGTAGCCCTGGAATTTTCGCCCGGCTCGGCAGGACGGGTAGCGATCTCGTTGGTATGGAGCAGGCGCCAACCCTCGGGGCGCTGCACCCAGAAATGCGCGGCATACTTGTTTCCCTGGCTATCCTGAATCCAGACTACCTTGCCATATTTGTGCTCGGTGATTTTCACATCGCTGGCGACGGGTACCAGGGGTTTGAGGCCGGCTCGCAGGACGTCGGGGCGGGCCCACATGATTCCATCGGTATCGATCCAGGAGAAGTCGGCGTCGAGATACTTGTTGATCGTGGCCTTGTCGCCCTTATAGAAAGCCGCCACCAGCGCCTGGTCAGCCTTAACCACGGCGTCATTGGGGTTAGTCTCCGGCGCCTTGGTCTGTGCGGCAACCAAGCCTGCTGATACAGAACATAGTGCGAATGCGATAGCCAAATATCGTTTCATATTCAATCTCCTTCGGTCTTCGGTGAGGGCTCCCGGCGGGAATTCTACACCCGGAAAAAGGAGAGAGAGTGGGCAATTGCGGAGCGGCGAGGGCGGGTGCCGCAGAGGGTCGGAAAGTGCTGGATGTGGTGGTGGCCGGGAAAGACCACCCCAGTAACGACAGGGGCTGCCTAATGCGGCGAACTTATTCGCAGGCCGGAGCTGCGGGAGGCGCCATTTCGTCCCTAGGATCGCCGCGCGATAACTTGCTGAAAAATCCGGTCGAAAAAGGCTTCCATGCGATCTTCACGCGCATAACCGGGAATTTGATTGTCCCTAAAATTGGGCGCGGCCAGCATTTTAAGGTAGAGCGACTTATCGTTGTCGACCTCGCGGACGAATTCGGCCATTTCCCGGAGAGAACGAAAGCGAGTGAAATCGATATAACTGTCGGGATCGAAGGAACGCTGCACGAGCGGGTCGCCGACATAGACGGGAATACTGTTGCAGAACATGGGCTGCACGAGTTTTTCCGTGGCGTAGCCCGGCCAAATGGAGTTTTCAACCGCCAGCGTAAACTTGTAGGACTTGATAAAGGCGATTTTGCCGGGGAAACCGGGCGGGAGCAGCCGGCCATCCATGTTGTTTTGGCAGCGCCCCGGGGCGTCCACGCGGCGATACTTATTAACAGCGGTGAATACGGCGTCGCGGAAACTCACCGGATGCGCGTAAATAAAATTGCAAAAGTTTGTTTTTTCACTGGCCACGCGCTCCCAATCGGCCTCCGCGGGCTTGAGCAGCGATCCGGCGGAGAATCCCCACATGCGGATGTCGTATACCCATAATGGAAGAAACAGGTGATTGGGGTGATCGATGATCGTGGAGAAGGAAATTGCAAAATCGCATTCGTCCATCAGCGGCTCAACATTTTCCCCCGTGATGAATACGCGAACGAACTTCCTGGCTTAAACACCGGCATGACGCGCAGCCAGCGGCGCGCATCCGGCCAGCACGAATCATTGTAGCGGCTGAAGGTGGCGTAAAACACGACTTCCGGTTTGCGGGAGATCTCCAGATCGTATTTCAGAGACAGGAAGGGAAAATACGAATGGAAAATCATCCGGGGAGAAACCTTTCCACTGGTAGTGAAAAGCGATCCGTATTCGCGGCTTCAAGCACACACCTGGGATTTCTGAGAAGCGCGGTCGCCGCGCAGCGCAGGGCTGTTACGGTTTGAGGGGCCACACCGGTGGCGCGGGTTATGCAATTTAGTTATTCGACTCACCAGCGTTATGCAACATTATCAATGGGGCCCACTTACTGGCTGGGAACCGCGCGCGGGCGCGACGGGCGTTCCATCTCCTTCATCAAGCTGGCGAAGGCGGCGAGATCGAGCGATTGCGGGCCATCGGAAAGGGCGCGCTCGGGGCAGGGGTGCACCTCGATCATCAGACCATCGGCGCCTGCGGCAATGGCGGCGCGGCTCATCGCGGGGATGACGCTGCGCCGGCCGGTTCCGTGCGAGGGATCGGCGATGACCGGGAGATGCGAAAGCTCCTTGGCCAGCGGAATGGCGGCAATGTCGAAGGTGTTGCGCAACTCCGAGTCGAACGTCTTGATGCCGCGCTCGCAGAGCACCACGTTGGGATTTCCTCCCGACAAAAGATATTCCGCGGCGAGGAGCCATTCCTTGACCGTTGCCGAGGGGCCGCGCTTGAGGAGGACGGGGCGGGTGGTTTGCGCGAGGCGGCGCAGCAATGGGGAGTTCTGCATGTTGCGCGCGCCGACTTGCAGCATGTCGGCATATTCTGAGACCAGATCGACGTCTTCGACGCCCATGACTTCCGTGACGATAGGCAGGCCGGTAGCGTCGCGAGCTTCCTTCAGAAGCTTCAAGGCTTCGACGCCCAGGCCTTGAAAGTCGTATGGCGAGGTGCGCGGTTTATACGCACCTCCGCGCAGCAGCGTTGCGCCCGCTTTCTTCACGGCGTGGGCGACCTCGAGCAGTTGTTCGCGGGACTCGACCGAGCAGGGCCCAGCGATCACCACCCAGGCGCCGCCGCCAATGGTTACTCCGCCAACGTCGACCAGCGTGCCGACCGGGCGAAGCTGGCGGCTTACAAGTTTGAAGGGATGCGAGATGGGGACAAGCGCTTCGACGCCGGGCGCGGCTTGCAGGGCTTCGAGTTCGCCACGGCGGCCGTTGTTTCCCACCGCGCCGATGACGGTATGCGTGGCGCCGCGGATCACGTGCGCCTGATAGCCGCATTCCTTGACGCGCTGCACGACGTGCTCGATCTCTTCTTCGGTGGCGTTGGGACTCATGTTGACGATCATGGCTCGGATGCCTCCTGGCATCTTGTTTCGATTCGGCGGGGCGAAAATTTCGGGCGCCCGGGCATTTCCTTTTCCCGTCTGGTCCGTCGGATTCCCAGATGGGCGCGCAACAAAAAAGCCAGTCTCGATCCCGTCGGGGGAGGCTGGCTCAGGTAGAAACTCTATTGCGGCTTTAGTGTGTCTTTTCAGCGCACCCGCAATCGGGCTTCTGCCTCACCGCTTCCCCAAGGGGAGAAGCGGCTGGTAAAGGCGAAGCTCGAATAATAAAGTACGAATTTCATTCGCAGTTCGTCGGGTTCAGAGGCAACCCGCACCGCCGCTAGAATAAACAGCGATGCGTGGACGTGTCAAGCGGAGGTTGCAGCGACCCGAGATTTCGGGCCTCCGCACGCGGTACGTTGTGGGACCCGACCACGGTTGGCTCAGGCGCGCCCCGGTGTCACTTTACGTATTATTTTACCGGGACGAAACGCTGCACCCTTTCGCCGTTGAACACTTCACCCGTATAGATGTCGCCTTTCGAATCGACGGCGATCATGTGGAGTCCGAAGAACTGCCCGCCGTTTTGTCCCATGCTGCCCAGCGTGCCCACAACTTTGCCATCTTCGCGGTTCAGGAACCAGACGTGGTTGTTCGATAGATCGGAAATATACAAAAAGCGCTGCTGCGGATCGGTCGAAAAGCCCACGCCACCGGCGGAACCTTCCAAGCCCCGGTTTATGACTTGCGCGGCCGACGGGACGCCTGTGGATGGGGCCAGGATGAACTCCTTCACGAATTTGCCTTCCTTGGTGGTGACGTCGATGCGGTTCGCTCCGCGGTCAGCGGCGTAGACGAACCCATCCTTGGAAATATTCAGCGTGAGGTGGTTCCGGAATTCTTTGGGCATCGGACCGTTGGGCACGTAATCGCGGTCTTTGTCATCGGTGGTGATTTCCGACAGCTTGTGACCGTAAGCTCCCCAGCCCCTCTTGAACGCGAAGGTGTCCAGGTCAAATACCATTACGCGACCGCCAAGGTAATTGTCGGCGGCGTAAAGTTCGTGAGCCGGTTCGTCGAGGCGGACCTCTTCGATGCCGCCCACGATCATGGGGGTCGTCGGCGGATACTTCGCGCGGAAGGCCGCTACCGCTTTGGCGCGAGCCGCCTGGGCCGCGGGATCGGCAGCGCGTCCTGCGCGGCCCGCTCCGCCCGCCGGCGGAGCCGTCTGGACCGGCCCCTGGCCGCCATGGCCGGGAACGCGCGCCGGCGGAGCTTCATCGGCTGCGCCGCCCCTCCACCTCCGCCGCCATTCTCGGTTTCCGGCGAGTGCGGCAATTCGGCGAGAAGTTTGCCAGTCTTGGGATCGTATTTCCGGACGTTGCCGATCCCGCGGACGTTGTTCCCGAGGTAAACGAACCCTTTACTGTCGACCGCCATCCCGTGGCCCTGCGGCGGGTCGAAATAATTGATGACGTTTCCATCTTTGTCGATGTGGATCATCGACGGGGGCCGCGCACAGCAGTCGGCGCCGTGGATTTCCGCATCGAGCTCAATATCTCTCAGGTCATTCGGGCGATCGTAGACCCAAACGTTATCGTCCTTATCCACGGCCAATCCCGTGACACCGCCCATCTTCCACTTGTTGGGCAACGTCTTGGGCCAGTCCGGATCGAACTTGTACTTAGGCGCGGTTAGCGTCTGTGCTCCTAGAGCAGCAGCCAGGGCCAACACACAAAGTCCGCATAACAGGGCGAATGTCCGCAGAAGGGAATTGTTGTTCATACAAACCTCTCCTCTATCAAGTGACATGGCTATCGTTGCCGGGGCGGAGTGTACTTCTTGCGGCGGACAGCGTCAACGCGTGTTGGGGACTGGGGAGATGGACGCGAAAAAAGGGACTGCCCCCTGGCATGCGGTAACAGAAGCGCGGCCCTCCTCTGCGATGGCCGATTGCGCGCAATTGCAATTACGCGCATGCGCTCGCCGGGTCTTCGGGGGTTGTGGGCATCCGGCACGGGCGGACTTTTGCCGGCGCGCGCATCCACCACAAGGAAGCGTTTTCTCTTTGGACAAGTGTATGGAACAGGGCAGTTGCGAAGGGGTCGATCATTCACAGTACAGGAGCGGAGATATATCATGACAACCATACGGACTGTACTTCTGATCGACAACGATCTTTCTCATGCCGACGTACTTCGAGGGGCACTCCACGAGGCGAGCGGTGGCCCATTCAAGAGCGAGTGGGTTAGGACACTCGCTGAAGGTATCGCACGGTTAGGGAAGAAGGATATGTGGGCGATCTTTGTCAATCTTTCCCTGCCCGACAGCCAGGGTATTGAGACGTTCGATCGGCTATCGCTTGCGGCACCCGGCGTACCAACCCTCGTGCTCGGAACTCTGGGCGACAAAGATACAGCCGTACAAGCTTTGCGGCGCGGAGCAAAAGACTACCTTCTGGAGAATCATCTCGACGCGTACTCATTCGACCGGGCCATACGCAATATGGCGGAGCGGGAAACGGCGGAAGAAGTGCTATTCGCGGAAAAAGAGCGCGCTCAGGTCACGCTCAACTCGATCGGGGACGCTGTACTCAGTACCGACGTAGCGGGTAACGTTACCTACCTTAATGTTGTGGCGGAAAGGATGACGGGCTGGACTTGGGCGCAGGCAACAGGCAAGACGCTTGATGAAGTATTCAAGATCATCGACGGCAGCACGCGAGAAGCGTGTCCGAATCCTCTGAAAGCCGCAATTGAGAAAAATAAGACTGTGGGACTCACCCCGCACTGTATCCTCATCCGCCGCGACGGACATGAATCAGCGATCGAGGATTCTGCTGCACCGATCCGTGATCGGAAAAGGGTGGTGACCGGAGCCGTAATCGTTTTCCACGACGTGTCCGAGTCCAGGGCCATGGGGCTGGAGATGTCCCATCAGGCGCAACACGATAGGCTCACCAATTTGCCCAACCGAATCCTACTGATGGACCGGCTCGTCAAGGCGATTGAGACATCCCGTCGTAATGGCACGCGAGCTCGCGGTGCTATTCTTAGATTTGGACGGATTCAAGCATATCAATGACTCGTTGGGCCACGCGATCGGGGACAAAGTACTTCAATCGGTGGCCAAGCGATTGCTAGGTTGTGTGCGCGCCTCCGACACCGTAGCCCGCATGGGCGGGGATGAATTCGTGGTCATTCTTTCAGCGATTGCTCACGCACGCGATGCCGGAGTCAAAGCCAGAAAGATTTTAAATGCGCTAAGTCGCACCGCACGGCATTGACCCATATGCGTCAGTGTTACTGCGAGTATCGGCGTGACCACATATCCAAATGACGGTCAAGATGCCGAGATGCTGGTCAAAAATGCCGATCTGGCAATGTACCGAGCTAAAGAAAAGGGTCCTAACAATTACCAGTTCTTTGAGAGGAGTATGAATGTCAGGGCTGTCGGAGCGGCAATGGATTGAAGAGAGTCTGCGCCATGCCTTGGAGCGGAATGAGTTCTTATTGCATTACCAGCCTAAGATAGATCTTAAGACCGGAGAGATTACGGGCGTTGAAGCGCTAATCCGCTGGCAACACCCAGATCGGGGGCTAATCGCTCCGCGGCAATTCATCTCGGTTGCGGAAGACTGTGGCTTGATGTTGCCAATCGGCCGATGGGTACTCCGCGAATCCTGCAGGCAAGCAAAAGCATGGCAAGATGCGGGCTTGCGCCCTATCGAAATGGCAGTAAACGTTTCGTCGGTAGAGTTCCGAAGCGACGATTTCCTTGAAGGTGTTAGGAATATTTTGAAGGATACTGGTTTGGAGCCGCGCTATCTCGAACTCGAACTGACGGAAAGCGTCCTGATGCGGCATGTCGAGTTCACCGCTCCGGCACTCCAGAAGCTCAAAGCGATGGGGGTGGGTCTCGCAATCGACGACTTCGGGACCGGTTATTCCAGTTTGAGTTATCTGAAACAGTTTCCGATTGACACTCTCAAAGTAGATCAGTCGTTCGTGCGTGAGATCGCCGCTGACACAGATGATGCGACCATCGTCAACGCAGTGATCAATATGAGCAGAGGCCTCAAGCACCGTGTGATCGCGGAGGGTGTGGAAACAACCGAGCAGTTAGAGTTTCTTCAGGCCCATGGCTGTGATGAAGGACAAGGATACTATTTCAGCCGCCCTGTGCCGGCTGCGCAGTTTGCGAAACTACTTGAAACGGGTATATCGGTGGCCATGCAGAATTGAAGCGCGTCGGTTCCAATGTAATTCCCTCGTAGGCTGAAAAAACCAAGGAATCTTGTCCCTTACTCATCCTTAAGTTCTTCGCGGAACAAGTTGGACGAAACTTTGGCGACCGCCAGCCGCGCCGCTTGACACGAGTTGCGACGGCGGTTAGAGTTACGCGCGAAGGAAATTGCGGTAAGGCCATGAAAAAACTCATGCCTCGCGAGACTGTGGGAGCGATTGCCAAGCGCACGCGGATTACGCGGCCCATTACGGGTGCGCGTAAATCTACTGGCGCCGGCGGGGGCTGAGTGTAACCAAGGCAAGCGCACCACGATCCCGCCGCCAGAAAAAAGACTGGCAGGCGGGTTTTTTTATGTTAGGGAACGCTACAGCAGAGACGACCGACAGAAAGGGATACGCGCATGACACCCGAAAGAGCGAACAGCAAGAAATGGCGAGCCGGAATACTGGGGGCGACCGGCGCGGTGGGGCAGCAGATGATTCAGCTGCTGGCGGCCCATCCGTGGTTCAGCGTCGCGGAACTTGGCGCGTCGGAGCGCTCGGCGGGCAAGCCCTACAGGACGGCGGTGCACTGGAACTTGAATGGCTCTTTTCCGGCGGCGGTCGGCGACCTGGTGGTGAAGGCGGCCGCGCCTCCGCTGGAGTGCGATTTCGTGCTGTCCGCGCTTGATTCGGGCGTAGCGGGACCGATTGAGGAAGAGTTCGCGCGGGCAGGCTATCCGGTGATCAGCAACAGCAAGAATCACCGCATGGCGCCCGACGTGCCGCTGGTGATTCCGGAGGTTAATGCCGATCATCTGGACTTGATTGCCACACAGCGGGAACGGCGCGGATATACCAGCGGATATCTGGTGACCAATCCGAATTGTTCGACGGTGGGGCTGGCCATGGCGCTCGCGCCGCTCGAGCGCGCCTTCGGCGTGGCGGAAGTCTTCGTAGTGACCATGCAGGCCATTTCGGGCGCCGGATATCCGGGAGTGCCCTCGCTCGACATTTTGGATAACGTGATTCCGCATATTGCCGGCGAAGAAGAAAAGGTGCAGACCGAGCCGCGCAAGATTTTGGGCCGGTTGTCTGGAGGAGCGGTTAAATTTTCCGACATGAAGATAAGCGCGCACTGCAACCGCGTACACGTGCTCGACGGGCACACCGAAGCGGTAAGCGTACGGCTGCGGCGTAGCGCATCCCTTGCAGAGGTGCGCGAGGCCTTGGCGACATTCGCGGGTGAGCCGCAGAAGTTGGGGCTGCCTTCGGCGCCCGAGCACCCGATCATCGTCACCGAGGACTCCGACCGGCCTCAGCCGCGCCGCGACCGGGACGCCGGGAACGGCATGTCTGTAGTCGTGGGGCGCATCCGGCCATGCGAAATTGCCGACTTCAAATTTACAGATGCTGGTCCACAACACTATCCGCGGGGCGGCGGGAGCGGCCATTCTGAATGCCGAACTGCTGGCGCAGCGCGGCGACCTGCCGCATCGCAACCTGGTGGAAGAGCGAGTTCCGGCCCAGAATCGCGTGTAAAGTACCGATTTACCCCTGATTCTCAAAACGACACACAGTTCTTTTTTTTTAATTCTTGACTTGGGTGAAAGCCTGCTATAGAAGCACCCGTAAATCAATCTCTGTCGATCACGACCTTGTCGGGGGAGTTGATTTGGACCTGATGCGAGCGTTTTTAACCAGATGGCGCGAGCGGAATGAACGCCCAAGCGGAATGGGCGCCCACGAGGAATGGACGGGAATTGAACGATTGTCGAATGCATTATCGCCTTCGAGGGGGCGTTCGAGAGGGCCTTCAACCGGCGGGATGCATAGGGAATCACGGGAATTAACGTTCTGGCCAAGAGGGCCGACAAGAGGAAATCAGTTAGAGGCGGCGAGAAAGCGCCAGGTGATTCGCTTGACAAGGATTTCCATAAAGTGATATATGCAATGGCAAGTTTCGGCCCGTACCGAATCTCTATTGGAGATGTATGAGCAGCGTTTGGACGGGGAGTTGGTGTTCTAGCGGTTGAAGACATTTGGTGAGTAACGCGCTTGGCGCGTTAAAAAAAGGGGGGGTTCCTATGAGGTTCTTATCTTCACGCCTTTTGAAGAGGGCAATCCAAGCAACGAGTCTAAGCGCTGGGCTGTTGCTTCTGTCTTTGTCCTCGTTTGCGCAAGGCAATGCGGGCCGCATTGTTGGCGCGATTAGCGACCAGACCGGAGGCGCCATTGCTGGCGCAACGGTAACGGTCACGGACGTGCAAAGAGGCGTCGCCCGTGCATTAACCACGGACGACTCGGGCTCGTTCAATGCTCCAAACCTGACCCCGGGCACGTACAAAGTGCGCGCCGAATTCAAAGGGTTCAAGGCGATCGAGCGCGATAACGTTTTATTGGAGACGGGCGGCGAGGTGCGCGTAGACCTGACGCTGCAGGCTGGTGAGCAAACCCAGACGATCACGGTGACGGAAGCGCTGCCGCTGGTGGAAACCACCAATGCCGAGCTGGGCGGCACGCTGCAAAGCGACATCGTCAATAACCTGCCCTTGAATGGACGCAACTTCTCGAACCTGATACAACTGCGACCGGGCTTCACGATTTACCCGGGTGGCTCAGGCTGGACGCAAAGCACCAACGGCTTGCGGAACACCGACAACGTCTACATGGTGGACGGAATCAACGGGGACGACCCCTGGATGTCCCAGGCCGTGTGGGATTCGGTGATGGCGTCGGGCGATTCGGGGACGCTCATCTCCATCGACTCCATCGATGAATTCAAGACCGAGGAAAATCCGCGAGCGGAATACGGCTGGAAACCGGGCGGTATCGTCAACGTAGGCATCAAGTCGGGCACCAACGCCATCCACGGCACGGCTTATGCCTATGGCCGCGATGGCGCCTGGGATGCGCGCAATTACTTCAACCCGGCGCCGCAGCCGATTCCTTCATTGAGCTTGGAGCAGTATGGCGCCACCTTTGGCGGGCCCATCAAGAAAGACAAACTCTTCTACTTTGTGACCTTTGAGGAGCAACGCTACGCGCTGGGATCCACCCAGGTTATCACGGACCCGGTCACGGCCACCGGGATCGCAGGCGAAAACGCATCGAATAGTCTCATTGCTGCCTGCCAGGCTGCATTGAAAGTTGGGGCGGTGGGATCGGGAACGCCGGGAGCGCTGACCGCCCTGAGCGCCCAATTGGCGGGCCTCAGCAACAACTGTGCGCCGAAGGCTAACTACCCTGGCCTGTTCCCAGTCGTGGCGGGGACCAATCCGGTAGGCGTGACGGGCGCCCTTGCTATCAACTCCATTGGTAACGGTTTGCTCAACAACAACCGCATTGACTCGGGGCTGGGCAAGGTGGACTACCACCTCAGTGACAAACACTCCTTGAATGCCATGTATTACATCAGCCCGGGGACCGGACAGTTGAATGACTCTCCTTCGCAGACGAATCCGGTCTGGGAGACGAATCAATACGCGCGCTCCATGGCCTTCGCGGGCGCCTGGACCTATACCCCCAGTTCTTCGGTGGTGAATGAAGCCAGGGTGGGCTACTCCCACTATTATCAGGTGTTTCTGAGCGAGGACGCCGCCCAGAACCCGGCAAACTACAGTTTCAACGGCAGCACCTACAGCATCAACACCGGCCAGACGAATCCGTTCTACTTTGGTTTTCCAGGACTGAGTATCTCTGGCCTTAGCGGCGCTTTGGGCGCAAGCTGGCCCAAGGTCGTCGGGCCCGACGGCGTCTTGCAGATCACGGATCACATCTCCTATTTGCGTGGCAAGCACGCCTTCAAGTTCGGCGGCGAAATCCTGAGCAACCAAAGCCAATCGAACGTAACCGCGAATGCCAAGGGCCCCCTCACATTCTCCAGCCTTCAAGACTTCTTCGCCGGCCTGCCCAATGGCGTGCCCCCCGCGGGAACTCTCCAGGGAGGGAATGGTTCAGACAGCAGTGGCGCCGCGACCATTCTTACCGGGAACCTTCTAAGGAACTTTAGCTTTCAAGGGTACGCGCTCTTCCTTCAGGACGACTGGCGCGTCAAGCCGAGACTAACCGTGAACCTGGGATTGCGCTACGAGATCAACACCGTCCCGACGGAACGAAACGACTTGGCGGGCAACTTCAATCCGAACGCCCCTACGGGAATTCAACAGCTTGGCAACGGGCTCACCTCTCTCTATAACGGCGACCACAATAATTTCGCGCCACGCCTGGGCTTCGCCTGGGACGTTTTCGGAACCGGGAGAACGGTGGTCCGCGCAGGGGGCGGAATTTACTTCGAGCAGATCGCCTTGGATGTGTTCAACGGCATTGGCAACTCGAATGGACTGCGCGCGGAGCCCACGGGCGCTAGCCTGGTTTATTGCTCGATCTCAACAACCGGCACATGCCCCGCCGCGGACACGATCGTTCAGCCGGGTACCGGCACGATCGGGGTCATAAACACCGCCTTCTCTAACACGCCAATTCTTAATGGCACGAGTTGTGCTGCGGCCAACGGCGAGTGCCCCGGCAACATCCCATCTAACTGGGCGAACAACGGACCCAATACCCCTATCTACGCGTTTCAGCCCTATTGCGGCGACGGTAAGACGGCCATCCCCTCCGGTCCCTTGGCGGGCTACAAGCCGGCACAATGCGCCATCTATGGGGTACAGCCCAATCTGCGCACCCCGTACGCTGCTGAGTACAGCCTCGGCATTCAGCACGCCATTACGCATGCCTTGTCCTTGGATGTCGGCTACGTCGGCAACAAGGGCACGAAGTTCGTAAGCAACGTGGAAATCAACCAGCCGGATTGCGCCACCGCCGCCGCCGCAGCCCTGGTGCCCGGATCGGCCGCCCTCCCATGCGGTTCAGGCGTTTTGGGCCCTGGGTGGACGCAGGCCATAGTAACCGCTTGCTTATTGAAGGCGTCGAATTGCAAGGTTAGTACGGCTAACGAGCAATTGGCCCGGCCGTTCAATGCCCAGTTCCCCTACTACAAGACCATTAACGAGTTCGGGAACTTTGACAACTCCAACTACAACAGCCTGCAGGCCACCCTGACGGCGCGGAATTACCATGGATTGACTCTCACCGCCGGTTACACCTATTCGCATGCCCTGGGTGTGGGCTCCGGCCAAGGGACAGGCGGCGGCAGCTGTACTCCCAACAATACCTACGCCACTCTTGACAGCCAGTGTTACGGGCCCACCGAGTTCGACATTCGCAATCGCGAAACCTTCTCGGCGACCTATAACGTTCCCGGTAGGAATGGCTTGGGGCAAGTCCTCGAGGGATGGTCGGTCAATGCCGTGGCGGTCGTTCAAAGTGGGCTGCCCTGGGGTATAAGTGACACCACCACCGACTTCGGCGGAACCGGCGACATCGCCAATCAGTGGAATTTCTTCGGCAACCCCAACGACTTTACGGCCATTCGCAATTTCCAGAGCGTGCCGTTATCTGCCAACGGAGCCCCTGGAATTCCGTATTTCTCAGGCACCAGCAATGCGGCCTGTCTGGCGCAGTCCACGGCTATGGGCCCACTGGCCGTGGCTTCGCTCACCAACCTGGGCTGCTACGCGCTGGGCAGCTCCATTCTGATTCCTCCAGCCTACGGAAGCTTCGGTGAGACGGCCCGCGGCGAGTGGCGCGACAATGGCTTCTACAACGTGGATGCCTCGGTGACCAAGTCCTTTAAGTTCAAGGAGCGGCTCACTGCGCAGTTCCGCGCGGAGTTCTTCAACATTCTCAACCATCCCGACTTCGTTAATCCGGCTGGTGGGCCGGGCGGAGGCGGCGCCAGTCTCAATCCTTCAAGGGCGGGCTCCACAATGGCAGGGCTTGCATATGTCTCCAATACTCCCGACGTAGCCAGTTCCAATCCCGTGCTTGGGTCGGGAGGCGCCCGCGCGATTCAGTTGGGCCTGAAGCTGATTTTCTAATCGCTGCAGGTAACTTTCGATAGAAGCGAAGGGCCGGACGCGAGTCCGGCCCTTTCTTTTTGTGTCGAGCAGCGAGATATCGTCGCGGAGGGGTCCGCGAGAAACGTGCGCTTCGGCGTCGTCCGGCTGGGAGCTTAACGGCTCCAGTGTGAGGTAGACCGGAGTAGGGGATTCAGCTTGACAGGGATTTCCGTAAGGTGATATAGGCGGTGGTAAGTCGGGCCATACCGAATCTTTTCTAGATATCTACATCTGGCAGTTGGACGGGGAAGTGGTATTGCGAAGTGATGTTTGATGTTTGAAGAAATTCGGTGTGTAACGCTTCGCGTTAAAAGGGGGGTACCGATGAAGTTTTTGTCTTCGTGCCTTCTGAAGAAGGCAATCCAAGCAACTATTTTAAGCGCTGCGCTCTCGCTCGTATGTGTGTCCTTGTTTGCCCAAGGTAATGCGGGCCGTATTCTTGGAGCGATCACCGACCAAACGGGCGGCGCGATTTCTGGCGCCACGGTCACCGTGACCGACGTCCAAAGAGGTGTTGCGCGTACGTTGACCACGGACGAATCAGGCTCGTTCAACGCTCCAAACCTGACCCCGGGCACGTACAAAGTGCGCGCCGAATTCAAGGGGTTTAAAGCCGTCGAGCGCGACAACGTATTACTGGAAACCGGCGGCGAGGTGCGCGTAGACCTCACGTTGCAACCTGGCGAGCAGACGCAGACGATTACCGTAACCGAAGCGCTGCCGCTAGTCGAAACCACCAACGCGGAGTTGGGCGGCACGCTGCAAAGCGACATCGTCAACAACCTGCCGCTCAACGGCCGCAACTTCTCGAACCTGCTGCAACTGCGCCCCGGCGTCACGATTTATCCGGGTGGCGCAGGCTGGGCTCAGAGTACCAACGGCATGCGCGCCCACGATAATGTTTACATGGTGGACGGAATCAACGGCAGCGATCCGTGGATGGCCCAGGCCGTGTGGGATTCAGTCATGGCCGGGGGCGATTCGGGGACGCTGATCTCGATCGACTCGATTGACGAGTTCAAGACGGAAGAAAATCCCCGCGCGGAATATGGCTGGAAGCCGGGCGGAATCGTCAATGTCGGAATTAAGTCTGGCACGAACGGCATGCACGGTACCGCCTTTGCCTATGGCCGCGACGGCTCCTGGGATGCGCGCAACGTCTTCGATCCTGTTCCAAATCCGATTCCGCCGGTGCAACTGCAGCAGTTCGGCGCTACCTTCGGTGGACCCATCAAGAAAGACAAACTCTTCTACTTTTTGAGCTTTGAGGATCAGCGGTATTCGATAGGCTTTCCGGCGGCAAACACGACGGCGATTACCGCGCCAGGGATTTTTGATGCAAGCATCGGCAACAAGACGATTTCAGACTCGAACCTACTTGCCGCCTGCCAGGCCACATTGAACGTGGGAGCGATCGGATCAGGAACACCGGGAGCCCTGACCGCCCTGAGCGCTCAACTGGCGGGCATCAGAGTCACCCCTGGCCCCGGAGCAGCGGGTGCGAACGGTGTCGCTGGACCGGCACCCAACGGAACCTGTACGCCGGCCGCAAACTATCCGGGCTTGTTCCCCGTCAACCTCGGGACCAATTCGCTGGGGCTGGGAAACGCATTCATTAACCCCGCGCTCATTGCCGCCAACCAGATTGATACGGGGCTCGGAAAAGTAAACTATCACGCCAACAACAAACACTCATTGGACGCCATGTATTACATCAGCCCTGGCAGCGGCCCCTTTGTCGATGGCCCTGGCACCCAAATGCTGCCATACCAGCGCACAGATCAATACGCGCGGTCCATGGCCTTTGCCGGCAGCTGGACGTGGACACCGAGTGCGGCTTGGGTGAATGAAGCCCGGGTCGGCTACTCCCACTACTTTCAGAGGTTCCTGTCTGAGGACGCATCGCAGGATCCCAGAAACTACAACTTCAACGGCAGCACCTACAGCATCTTCACGGGGCAGACAAATCCGATTAGCTTCGGATTACCTGGGATCAATACCGGCATCGTCAATTTGGGCGCAGGTTGGCCAAAGATCGTCGGGCCCAACGGCGTGTTGCAGATCACGGATCACATCTCTTATCTCCGTGGCAAGCATGCCTTCAAGTTCGGCGGCGAAATCCTGAATAATTTAAGCCAAACGGACGTGACGGCGAACACCAAGGGACCTATCACTTTCGATGGTCTGCAAGACTTCTTCAACGGCTTTCCCAGTGGGCCCCCAGGCTGTACTTTAGTTACTAGTGGTTCCTGCTCTAACAACGGTTCCGCGAGCATTCTGACTGGGAACCTCGTACGGAACTTCAGCTATCAGGGTTACGCGCTCTTCGTTCAGGACGACTGGCGCATCAAGCCGAGGTTAGTCCTGAACCTTGGCTTGCGCTATGAGATCAACACCGTACCGCAAGAGCGGGACAACTTGCAGGCTAACTTTAATCCCCTCGCCCCAGGAGGCCTCGTGCAAGGCACTCCCTATCATGGCGATCACAACAATTTCTCGCCACGCATCGGCATCGCCTGGGATATATTCGGAAACGGCAGGACCGTGCTCCGCGCCGGAGGTGGCATTCTTTACGAGCAGCTCAGCCTGGATGTGTTTAATGGCATAGGCAATTCGTTTGGACTGCGCACGAACCCCACCGGCGCTACCCTTGTTTACACCAATGGCTCGGGGGCCGCAGTCATTCAGCAGGGCGTTGGCACGATCAATACCACTAACATTTCGTTCGCTAATACGCCCGTTATTGCCGGTCCGGGTGCGGGTACGATCCCGTTTAACTGGGCACACAACTCCGCCGCCAACCCGCTCTACAGTTTCACGCCTCTTTGCGGTGACGGTAATACCGCCCTCCCTGCGAGCTTCGGCGGCCTCGCGGGCCTCAAGCCACAGCAATGCAACGTCATGGGTGTGGATCCCAATCTGCGTAGCCCGTACGTCGACGAATACACGGTCGACCTCCAGCGGTCCATCGCGAATGGCATATCCTTGGATATTGGCTATGTCGGTAACCACGGCACGAAGTTGATAAGCGCCCTGGATGTCAACCAGCCGGTCGCCCATACCGTCACGGTTGCAGGCGTAAACGGAGGTAACCCATTCGTAGTTGGCCCTGGATATACGGCTGCGGGTCTCCTCACTTGCGCCACGACTGCGAAAAGTTGCGGTACCAGCACACCCCTTGAGAATGCCGCTCGGCCGCTCATCAACCAGTTCCCGTACTACAAATTCATCGACGTATTTGGGAACTTGGACAGTTCGAACTACAATAGCCTGCAAGCGGTCCTGACCGTGCGGAATTACCACGGGTTGTCGCTTACCGGCGGTTATACTTTTTCCCATGCCCTCGGCGATGCTTCCGACCAAGGGACGGGCGGCAACAACAATATTCCCATCAACAGCTACGGGAACATTCATAGCCAACTCTATGGGCCCACCGTTTTCGATATCCGACAACGCGGGACCATTTCGGGAACCTATAACATCCCCGGACACAAGGGTCTGGGGCAGGTACTCGAGGGCTGGTCTGTGAATGCCGTGGCGATACTTCAGACCGGGACACCTTGGGGTATTTCAGACACGAGCACGGACTTCTCTGGAACCAACGAGAGAACGGGCAACTCTGCAGCCAACATGGGGGGACGTTGGAATTTCTACGGCTTGGCATCTGACTGGACGGCGATTCACAATTTCGTAGGGGTTGATGCCAATCCATCGCTTAACCCAAACAAGTCCCACGGAGTTCCCTTCTTTCCGGGTACCGGCGTCGTAGGCAACCCCACTGCCAATGCCACTTGCAATGCGCAGGCCAAGGCTAACGATGGAGGAGCAGCATTCGGTTTGAACCAAGCTTCGCTCGCCAACCTGGGGTGCTACCAACTGGGCAGCGGGTTTCTAATTCCTCCCGCCTACGGAGACTACAATACGGGTAACTTCCCACGCCTCCCGTTCCGCGGTCCGAACTTCCGCAACATGGACCTCTCGGTGACGAAGGCATTTAAGTTCAAGGAACGGCTCACCGCGCAGTTCCGTGCGGAGTTCTTCAACGTTCTCAACCATCCCGAATTTGTCAGTCCAGGAAACTCGGTAGGTGGAGGCGCTGGCTGCAGTCTCAATCCCTCGACTGCAGGCCCCGGCGTGGGTCTGGGCTGCGTCACGGCTACGCCTGACACAGCCTCTTCCAACGCGGTGCTCGGTTCGGGCGGGTCACGTGCCATTCAATTGGGCCTGAAGCTACTCTTTTGATAGCTGTAGGTAACTTTCGATAGAAGCGAAGGGCCGGACGCGAGTCCGGCCCTTTCTTTTTGTGTCGAGGAGCGGATATCGTCGCGGAGGGCGCCGCAAGGGGCGCGGTTATGAGCATCGTCCAGATAGAAGCTTAGCTACGTCAGCGTGGTTATGGCCAGGAGTCAGGCTGAGCGCGATGGCGAGCTTCTTATTGCGGCTGGAGGGCAAATTTACGCGGACTGCAGAAGGACGCCTTCGAGAGCCGCGCGCAGCTTTTCCATGTCCGCCTCGACGTGAAGGCGTTGGCGGGACATGTCCTGTGCGGTGCGGTGCCGCAGGAAGATTTCCGGATCCTTCAACTGGTGGCCGGTGAGGACAGCCACCATGTCGGCGCCGGGCTCGATGGTGCGGGCTTGCACCAGCTTGCGAATGCCGGCAATCGATGCGGCGGAGGCGGGTTCGCAACCGACGCCGTCGTGGGCCAGCGCTGCCTTGGCGGCGAAGATTTGATCGTCGGTGACCGATTCGCAGAGTCCCTGCGTCAGGCGCAGGGCACGTAACGCCTTTCGCCAGTTTACCGGATGGCCAATACGAATGGCGGAGGCTTCGGTGCGCGGCTCGCTGACCGGAACAACTTCCGAAGCGCCAGTGGCCAGCATTTGATAGAACGGATTGGCGCCCTGCGCCTGCACCACGACCAGGCGCGGCAGCTTGTCGATTAGCCCCGCTCCCTGAAGTTCGCCGAGTCCCTTGCCGATGGCGGAGACATTTCCGAGGTTCCCGCCGGGAACCACAATGTAATCGGGCACGCGCCAGTCGCGCTGCTCCAGAATTTCGAGCACGATGGTCTTCTGTCCCTCGAGGCGAAATGGATTGAGCGAGTTCACCAGATACAGGCCCATCTCTTCGGCTAGCGCGCGCAACATTTGAAATGCCTGGTCGAAGTTGTCGCCGATCTCGATGACCACCGCGCCAAACTCGAGCGATTGCGCCATCTTCGCCGCGGAAATTTTGCCGAAGGGAACAAAAACCACGGCCCGCATTCCGGCGCGCGCGGCATAGGCGGCCATGGAGGCCGAGGTATTTCCCGTGGAGGCGCAGGCGGTGACGCGACTGCCCACGGCCGCGGCCTGGGTGATACAGGCCGTCATGCCCAAATCCTTAAACGAACCGGTGGGATTATTGCCTTGATGCTTGATGGCGAGGCGCACGCCGCCCGCCCACTCTCCCGTGCGCGCAACCTCCACCAGCGGGGTGCGGCCCTCCGAAAGACTCACGATCTGCGCCCCTGCGGGCACAAAAGGCAAAAGCTCGCGAAAGCGCCAGACGCCACTCTGATCGATCACCGCGCTGCTGGATTTGCGGCGTTCCCAAGTGTTGCGGAGCGCGCAGGCGATCAAGCGGGGCGCCGGAATGCGGCCATTCAAATTCGTAACGAACGTCGAGCAAATTGCCGCAACGTTCGCAGAGGTGCTCCCTGTGGCCGAGAGGATATTCCTGGCGGCAATCGTCGTCTATGCACTGCAGATAGGCAGCGGACATCGTTGTCCTTATCCGTACCCGAGCACTCCAGCGTGGCGCCGGAGAAATCCGCGCGAACAGAATGAGTATTGTAGCGGAGCCGTTCGGATGCCCACAACAAAAACCGGCCCCGGTGGTGATGAGCGATGTCTCGGCGGCCGCGAAGTTTGGTGTGTTACAGAATTGCGAAGCTGCGGCGGTTCATTTCCGCTGGACGTTCACTGTTACGACAATCTGTTGTGCGACGGCACCAGGGTGCCATTCGCGCGCCAAACCGGGCGTGAGAATATCCCGCGCGCCGAAGCATATGACGTTGATTCGGCGAATTTGCAGCTTCGTAAAAGAAAGCGCGACATTTTCGGAGGCCTGGTGTTTCACACGTAGTGGCCGCTGAAAAACGTGGCCGGATTCGACATCGCACTCGAGGAGACAGGTCATGAAATGCAATCGAGGAATCAAGATTTTGGCGCTGGCGGCCGCTGGCTTTGCATTCAGCGTGTCGGCAGGCGCTCAATCCACCACAAGCACGACAGATCCGACGGTCGGGCAACGCAAGGGAAACCAGCAAGACCGCATTGCCAATGGCGTTCAGAATGGCTCGCTAACTCCTGGCGAAACCACAAACCTTGAGGGCAAAGAAGCGAACCTCAACCAGGAAACGCGGCAAATGCGCGCCGCGGACAACGGCCACCTAACCACTGCGGACAAGACCAAACTGAACACGCAGCAGAACCGGCTTTCCAACAATATTTACCAGGACAAACATAATGCGGCATCGGATCATTTCGGGTCGGGGCCGGTGGGACAGCGTAAGGAAAATCAGCAGGACCGCATCGCACAAGGCGTGCGCAGCGGACAATTGACCGCGGGAGAAACACACAACCTCGAGGCGAAGCAGACCGCCCTGAACGGCGAAACGCGAAATATGCGCAACCTGAACAATGGCAAGCTGACCGCCGGAGACAAAAAGTTGGTCAACGCGCAGCAGAACAGGCTTTCACGTAATATCTACCGCGACAAGAACAATGGGCGGCGCCAGTAATAAAGGCCGTATCATGGGCAAGCACGCTAGCAAAGCAGAGTGGTGATACAACGCATAAAGGGCGCCTCGCAAGCGAAGGCGCCCTTTTTGTTTACCGATTCGTATGGTTGCTCGCGGGCCGGAAGATTGTAGCGAGTGCGCAAAACACCCTCAGCGCGATGCTTCGGCGACGGGAGGTTGCGCGGACATGTAGCTCCCAAGAATACGAAGCTCCCGCGTCTGCTGCCGCAACGCGGCAAGAACGGTTTGCATTTCGCGGCTTTCCGGCGAGCCCAGCAGATCCAGGTAGAAACAATACTCCCAAGGATGGCCGACCAGCGGGCGGCTCTCGATCTTCACCAGATTGATCTTTTGGCGCGCGATGGGTTCGAGAGCCTGGTAAAGCGCACCGGGTTGATGCGACAGCATCACCACCAGCGAGATTTTGTTCGCATCTCCAGGAGGGGGCGCGGAGCGCGAAAGAAGCAAGAACCGCGTGTAATTTTCGGGATGGTCCTCGAGGTGGGTTCGAATGATGGAGCCGCCATAGATTTCCGCGGCGCGACGGCTGGCAATCGCCGCGCGCGAGGGATCTCCGGCGCGGACCACTTCACGGACGCTGCCGCCGGTATCTTCCGCAATGATGCGTTGAATGGCGGGATTTTGTTCAAAAAAACGCGTGCACTGCGCCAGTGCCACCGGATGCGATTGCACGATGCGCACCTGTTCGAAGACCGCTCCCGGCGTTCCGATTAGATTGTGGGAGACGGGGAGGATGACCTCGGCCTGGATCGTCAGTTGGCTCTCCAGCAGCAGGTCGTAGCAACGGTATACCGAGCCGGCCAGACTGTTTTCAACCGGGGCCAGGACGAGATCGGCAACGCCATCTGCGATGGCCGCGAACATCGCTTCGAAGGTCGGGCGAGGAATGAGCTCTATGCCGCTGCCGAGCAGCTTGATGGCCGCTTCTTCGCTGAAGGCGCCGCGTTCCCCTTGAAAAGCGACGCGTGGTTTTGATCCGGCCTCACTCATGCGGTCGTCTCCCTGTTGATCGCGGTCATCGGAAGCGGAATGGCAAGAGCGCGGGAACACGCCGCGCGTAGTCGGAATAAGCGGATCCGAAGCGCAAACGCAGCTCGCGCTCTTCCAGGGCTATCACGGAGAGTGCGAGCCCGCACCAAAATATCGAGATAATCCAGAGCGGGCGCAAACCGATCAGCAGGGAACTGCCCAGCACGCCGGCTATCATGCCAAGATAACGAGGATGGCGGATGCGTGTATAGAGGCCGCTGACGGCCAGTTCCCCGGTGCCGGTGAGTTCCGCCAGGCCCACCAAGCGACGCGTTCCCAGCTGTATCTCCGAGGATGCGAAGGCGAAAAGATCAAGGGCGATGAGTAGAAGTCCGGGGACCGCAAGCCATGAGGGAGCCGCAGCTGCCCGCCAATCGAATAGCTGACGGCGAAAGTGATACAGTAACCCATCGCCGCCGCCCCACGCGAGAACGATGGCAATCCCGTAGCCGGCGAGCACGTGTTGCCGCCAAAATTGGATGCGGGTGTGCAAGACGAGCCAGTAAATCGGCACGGGCATCTCGAAGAAGAGCACGATGGCAGCCAGCCAGGGGAGCGCCTTCATTTCCTGTCCATTTTGTGCTGTGATGCTGCGGTAGCCGGGCCGCCGCCGTGAACGCACGATTGGTTGAGCGCGGCGATTTGCAGGTTATCACAACCGCAATCCGCGCAGCGCAGAGTTTGCCGAACAGGTAGAATCGCAGGGGGACGCAAGAATGGATTTGGGCCTCGCAGGACGCGTGGCTATTGTAGCTGCGGCCAGCAAGGGTCTGGGCCGCGCGGTCGCCTGTGAACTGGCGCGCGAAGGCGCGAAGGTGACGGTGTGCGCACGCAGCGAGCCGAATCTTGCGGCGGCGGTCGAAGAGATTCGCCAACAGACGGGGCGCACGGTCGGGAGCGAAGCAGTGGATGTGAGCGATGCCGGGGCGGTGGAGCGCTTCGTCGAAGGCGTCGGACGGCGATTCGGGCGCGTGGATATTTGCGTAATCAATGCCGGTGGCCCACCGTCCAAACCTTTTCTGGATACGTCCGCCGAGGAATGGCGCGCGGCGGTGGAGTTGCTGCTGATGAGCGCCGTTTCGTTTGCCAGGGCGGTGTTGCCGCGCATGCAAAAGAACGGCTGGGGGCGGCTGATCACCATGACCTCGATGTCGGTCAAGCAGCCGATCGATGGGTTGATGCTTTCGAATTCGCTCCGCGCCGGAGTAACGGGCATGGCGCGAACGCTTGCCAACGAATTCGGGCCGCACGGCATCACTGTAAATAACGTCTGTCCCGGCTACACGCTTACCGAGCGCCTGGAAAGCCTGCTCGAAGGACAAGCGCGCCGTGAGGGCGTTTCACGAGAGCAAATCTTTAGCCAAGTGGCGTCGCGGATTCCCGTTGGGCGCATCGGTAGGCCGGAAGAGTTTGCCGCCGTGGTTGCTTTTCTGGCTTCAGAACGCGCCAGCTACATAAACGGCGCGACTATTCCGGTGGACGGCGGTTACGTTCGGAGCTTGCTCTAGCGAACAGCCATTCGGCTCTCGAAAACGGAGTACGGAGAGACAAAAAATGCTGCGCGAGATTTGTGGCGAATCGAATTGCCGGCAGTATGTGTACCGATATGTGCACGCGATAAGTGGCGGCGAGGCGCGAATAGCGCGCCGGACGGGGCGGTGGGCTTGGACGATGGCACTGCTGCTGCTGATCGCCGCAATGTACGGCAGCGTCGCGCGGGCTGACGAACCTTTCGCGCCCACTCGCGAATACGCCTTGCAGAACGCGCGCATTGAATTGCATTTCGACCTGGACCAGAGAAAAATCATGGGCCAGGTGACGCACACGGTCGCCGCCCTGCACGAGGGCCTGCGGCAGCTGGACTTTGATTCGGTGGGCTTGGATATTTCGAGCGTGCGTGTCAACGGACGCGACGCACACTTTTCCACCGATGCTTCCAAACTGCACGTGAATCTGGAAGGTCCCAGCACGACCGGCGAAAAGTATGAGGTGGTCATCCGCTACGAGGGAAAACCAAAAAAGGGAATTTATTTTGTATGGCCCGATAAGAGTAATGCCACCCAACCCAAAGAGATTTGGACGCAGGGGGAAGCCCAAGACACGCGATACTACATTCCAATCTACGACTATCCGAATAACCGTGCATCCATCGAGATGATTGTTACCGTGCCGCAGGATTGGGTGACCGTGTCGAACGGCAAACTTGAGGGCATCGCCGATGCCGGAAGCGGAATGAAGACCTGGACGTGGCGGCAGGCTGAGCCGATTTCGAGCTATCTGATTTCACTCGTCGCGGGAGAATTCGATGAGGTGAAGGAGAGTTGGCACAACCTTCCGGTGGATTACTACGTTCCCCATGGAGAACGCGACCGCGTGACGCCCACGTTCGCACACACTCGCGACATGCTTACTTATTTTTCCGATCGCGTGGGCGTCCCGTATCCCTGGGCCAAATACGATCAAACCATGGTCGACCAATTCGTCGAGGGAGGAATGGAAAATGTCAGCGCCACCACGCTGACGACCCGCGGACTGCTGCACCCGCTGCTCGCAAGCGAGAGCCTGGAGCGCTCGGACAACCTCATCTCGCACGAAATGTCGCACCAGTGGTTTGGCGACCTGGTGACGTGCAAGGACTGGGCTAATCTTTGGCTGAACGAAGGCTTTGCCACGTTCATGGCCCAGATATGGGAAGAGCACGAATATGGCGCGGACAATGCCGCGTATTCGCGCTGGCGCGCGCAAGCCGCTTGGCTGCGGCAGGCGCGGCTCTATTCGGTGCCCGTGGTGACTCGCGATTTCAACGATTCGATGAAGTATGCGGGAAATATTTATGGGAAAGCGGGACTTATACTGGAAATGCTGCGGGAACAGCTCGGCGATGATACCTTCTTTCGCGGGTTGCAGCATTATCTGGAAGTTAATCGGCTGGGAAACGTTGTTACCGCCGATCTTATCAAGGCGCTGGAAGAGTCGTCGCAGACCAACCTCGACCGTTTCTTCGAGGAGTGGATCTACGGCGGGGGCGCGCCGCGATTCTCCGTTACCTCCACGTACGATTCGGAAGCGAAACTCGTCCGCGTGCAGGTGAAGCAGTCACAGGAAGTACGCGGTACGGTGGGCCTGTTCGAGGTTCCGGTAACGATCAACGTGACCACCGCCAGGGGCGCGAAGGATTTTCCCGTCACGATCTCGAAGGCCGACGAAACATTTTCTTTCTCCGCGGAATCGCAGCCGCTGATGGTTCTCTTCGACAAAGGCGACAAGATCCTGAAAACTGTGGACTTTCAAAAGTCTCCCGCGGAATGGATATATCAGTTGCAGCACGCTTCAGAGGTCGCCGATCGCGCCGAGGCTGCGAAGGCTCTCGGTGATGAAAAGGGAAATGAAGCCGCTGCCGCGGCGCTGGGCGAAGCCGCGCTGCACGATCCATTCTGGGGCGTGCGCGACGAATCGCTGCTCGCCCTCGGACGCATCGGGTCTGGCGACGCGGAAAAGGGCGTGATTGCGGCGCTGGCGAACTCGGAACCCTGGGTTCGCGAGCAAGCGGTCGCGCAGCTGGGCCACTTCCACGATGACAACACGCTGGCTTCGCGGCTGGCGCAGATTTTTCATGATGACGCCGCCTATCGCGTCCGCGCTGCCGCTCTGGGCTCGCTCGGGCAGATCAAGGCCCCTGACGCACGCGAAACGCTGGAGGCCGCGGCCAAGATAGATTCGCCCGATGATGTGATCCGCCGCGCGGCGTTGCGCGCCATGGGCTTGCTCGGGGATGATCGGTCGGCGCGAACGTTACTCGAATGGTCGTCGGAAGGGCAGCCCGTCCGCCTGCGCGCCGTCGCCATTGGGAGCCTGGCGCGAGTTGATAAGAAGAACCCAGACATCGAAGCGAAGCTGCTCGCGTACTTGAACGATTTGAGCTTTGATATTCGTTTTGCCGCGCTTTCAGCGCTTGGAGAGCGGGGAGATCCCTCAGCCATCGGCCCGCTCACGGCTCTGCTCAATGGCAACGATATGACCTCCGGCCTCGAGCCTGTGATTGAGGAGCAACTCGCGCGGCTGAAAAATGTGGCAGCGGGCAGGGATGGCGAAGAATCTCAAAGCGGGGCGGCCGCTGCCGCCGCCGGCAATCCGCCGCCTAACGCTCTCGCAAACCAGCCTTCTAATCCGGCTCCGCCAAATCAGAGGGGCGGACAGCAAGCCGGCATCCAAGTTGTCGAGCGGCTTGACCGGCTGGAGCGCACGCTCGCGGAAATGAACGATCGGCTCAAGAGAATCGAGCAGGAAATGCCCGCCAAGCCGGCCAGTAATAGCGCCGGCCAGTAATAGCGCCGCAGGCCTACGGCGGCGCGCTATTCCGCGAGCAGCACGCGAATATCGCGCAGATTATTCCCCGTGGGCCCGGTCTCAATGTCGTCGCCCAGCGCGCGGAAGAAGCTATAGGAATCGCTGCGAAGTGAAAACTCCGCGGGGTCAAGATTGCAAGCGCGCGCCCGCTCGAGCGTTTCATGGTCCGCCACGGCGCCCGCCGCGGGACTCGAGCCGTCCTGGCCATCGGTGCCCGCGCTTAATACCGCGATTTTTCTTGCGGGCATTTTCTGTCGACTGGAGGTTTCAAGCGTTTCAGCAATTTTCTCCACACACGCCAGCACAAATGCGGAGTTGCGTCCTCCGATGCCGCCACCGGTAACGGGTGAACTCAGTTCGCCATCCGCAATCAGCGCGACACGGCGCCCCGGATTGTCCGCGGCGATCCGCGTCAGTTCGCCGAGCAGGTAATCGGCTGCCCGGGCCACCGGCCAGTCATCCGTCGTGTTGTCGCAAACCGTGATGCAGCCATGGTGTTCCGCGGCAAGCTGCGCGCATCGGAAGAGATCGCCCGACCCTAACAAGAGTGCAAATTGGGAGAGTGCAAAAATCGCATCGCCGTCTTTGGGCGTTTCAGGAAGGCTCGCCAGGCGGTCGAACTTCGCGCGAATTGGGCCAGGCAGCCTCGGCAACAGGGCGTAGCGCTCTATTACGCGGCAGGCGTCGTAAATAGTGCTGGGATCAGGCAGCGTCGGCCCCGATGCCAGCGCCGATTCACAACCGGGCGGAACATCACTGACGCCGAGGGTCACTTTCATTGCCGCGGGCGCGGCAGCGGCCAGGCGCCCGCCCTTTACGGTCGAAAGGTGCTTGCGCACGGCATTGATTTCAGCAATCGACGCTCCGCAGCTCACGAGCACACGGTTGAGCTGTTGCATCTCCCCCAGTGTGATCGCCGCATCGAGCGGGAGCTCGACGAGCGCTGAGCCGCCTCCCGACAACAGAAAAAAGACGAGCGTGTCCGCATCGCAAAGGCGTAGCAATTCTAGAATCTCGCGAGCCGCTCGAAAACTTTCCTTATCGGGCTCCGGGTGACCTGCTCGGATAAGCCGAAGCCCAGAGGTGCCGGCACCTGGGCGGGCTGGCGCTACTCGCGGCAACGACGCTGCGTCACGTGCCACGAGAATTTCGTCGTTGTTATTCGCAGCGCCGGCCGCCGCAATTTTTGGTGCCACGACGATTCCTTCGACCGTCACGGCCGGTTCAAGCACGCTCACCAGACCGCGGGCCATCTCGAGAGAGGCCTTCCCGATCGCTACGAGGCACACGCGGCCGTAGGCTGCTAAATCCACAGTAATGCTGTTTGCGCCTGGCTCGATCCCGGTGATCGCCAGATGCGAGCCTTTGAGCGCGATTTTGCTCCGCATAGTTTCAAAAATATCGATGCCGGCGAGTGTTTCGCGAAAGATGTCGCGCGCAACATTCTTCAAATTGGGCTTCAAATCAGTCATGTTGAATTGAGTGCGCTCCGGCATCTCGATAACGCGTACGGTTCAGAGCAGCGCAGGACCATCACATTCCGATCAGGGGTTAGGCGCATTGCGGGTTACCAGGCTCATAGCGCAGCTCCTTCGTTCAGAACTTCTGGATTCAATATATTGGGCGGGCGGCGGCCGTCAAACAAGGCGATCGTATTTTCGACTGCCATCATGGCCATTTTTGTGCGCGTCTCCGTCGAGGATGAAGCCAGGTGGGGCGCCAGCACGACATTTGGCCTGCGCAGGCCGTCGGCGATGCGGGGCTCGTTTTCGTAAACGTCCAGCGCCGCGCCCGCTATGACGCCGTGCTCGAGCGCCGCTACCAGTGCGCCTTCCTGCACCACTGGGCCGCGCGACGTGTTGATCAGGAATGCCGAGGGCTTCATCCGCAGTAACTCCGCTGCACCAATCAGGCCGCGGGTCTCGGGCAGCAATGGAACATGCAGGGAGACGAAATCGGATTCCGCCAGCACCTGATCCCGCTCCAGGAATTGCGCGCCTAAATCATTCTCTATTTCTGCGGCGGCGCGCGCCGCGTCATTATAAACGATGCGCATTCCAAAACCGCGGGCCCGCCGCGCCACCGCTCGCCCGATGCGGCCAAAGCCAAGAATACCCAGCGTTTTTCCCCACACGTCCGCGCCGCAAAGCTGGTCGAGATTCCATCCCTGCCACTGGCCGGAGCGCGCTAGGGCATCTCCTTCGAGAAGGCGCCTAGCCACCGCCAGCAGCAGGGTCCACGCGAAATCGGCGGTGGTCTCGTCCAGCACACCGGGCGTATTGCTCGCCGCCACTTTTTGGTGCGTACAGGCCTGGAGATCGATATTGTCGAATCCCACGGCGACATTGGCCACCATGCGCAACCGGGGCGCGGCGGCGAGCAATTCGGCATCGATTGTTTCGGTAAGCAGGCAAATCAGCGCGTCTTTGTCGGTAACTCGCCGCAAAAGCTCATCGCGCGGAGGACGCCCGGGTGCGGACCAATATTCAACATCGAACCGCTCGCCAATCGCGCGGCGGGGCTCTTCAAACAGAGGGTGCGTGGAAAACACGGCTGGCTTAGTCATGTGAGATTAGCGCCCAGTCTAGCAATCGTACAGGAAATCGCGCAAAGTGCTTCATTGGCACGTTATCTCCGGGCGCCAGGCGTGGCCTTTGTTGACGTCTCCGCAAGCCGTGGCTATAGTGGCCGGGAACCTCCCGCATCGTCCCAATATGGACGCAAAACTCGTTCACGAACTCGAACAGCTTCTGGGAAGCTCCGGAGTACTGGCGGGCGCCGACGACTTGCTGCTTTACGAGTACGACGGCTCCATCGACGAAGCTCGTCCCGATTGCGTGGTTTTTCCGCGCAGCACGCGGGACGTAGTCGAAATCGTAAAGCTGGCCAACCGGTATAACGTCCCCATCGTGGGCCGCGGCGCGGGCACCGGCCTTTCCGGCGGAGCGATCGCGCGGCGCGGCGGCATTGTAATTGTCTTTTCACGCATGAAACGCATCCTGGAAATTGACACTGTAAACCAGCGAGCGGTGGTTGAGCCCGGAGTTGTAAATTTGGATTTGACGCGGGCGGTGGAAAAAGATGGATTGTATTTTGCTCCCGATCCCTCGAGCCAGAAGGCTTGTACCATTGGGGGCAATGTGTCGGAAAATTCCGGCGGTCCGCATACGCTGGCGTACGGTGTAACGTCCAGCCACGTCACCGCGCTGCAACTGGTGCTTCCCGATGCGCGAGTCGTGCGTGTGGGCAGCCCCGCGATCGAAACTCCCGGCTACGATCTCACGGGTCTCATCGTCGGCTCGGAGGGGACTTTCGCCCTGATTACGGAAATTACGGTAAAGCTCTCACGATTGCCGGAAAAAGTCGGGACGCTGCTGGCCGTTTTCGATACCGTGGAAGACGCCACCGACACGGTGGCCGACATTACTTCGCGCGGCATCACGCCCGCAGCATGCGAAATGCTCGATGCGTGGACCCTCCGCGCCGTCGAGGCCTTCGTTCACGCAGGGTTCCCACTCGATAGCGCCGCCGTGCTGCTGATTGAAGTCGAAGGCGTTCAGGAAGCCGCCGAGGCGCAATCCGCTGAGATTGCCGAGGTCTGCCGGTTGCATAACGCGCGCGAGGTGCGTCGCGCGGCGGATGGCCCCGAGCGCGAACTGCTGTGGAAGGGCCGCAAGAACGCCTTTGGCGCGGTCGGCCGGCTTTCGCCATCGTATTACGTCATGGACGGCGTGATCCCGCGCACGAAGCTGACTGTGACGCTGCGCTACATCGAGGACGTGGGGAAGCGGTACAGCTTGCAGATCGGCAATGTATTCCATGCGGGTGACGGCAACCTCCACCCATTGATTCTTTTCGATCAGCGCGACCCCGCGCAACTGGATCGCGCCATTGCCGCTGCGGGCGAAATCATGAAATTCTGCGTGGATATGGGCGGCGCGCTTACTGGCGAGCACGGGGTCGGCATGGAGAAAAGCCAGTTGATGCCGCTGATGTTTTCCGAAGCCGATCTCGACCTGATGCGCCGCGTTCGCGCGGTGTTCAATCCCGAGGGCCGCTTGAATCCGGATAAAGTTCTTCCTCTGGCGAAGGGCTGCGGCGAGACGCGCATGAACGTGCTGGCGGTTACCTCAAGCGGCCGGCCATGAGCAAAAGCACTGCGTATGTAGCCTTGCGCCTTCCGGATATGGTCGGCGCCGAGCATGTGCTCACCGATATAGCGGCCTGCGCCGAGTATGAGGTGGACGGCTTGCGTCCCTCGCTGGTGGTGCGCCCGGGCGCGCCCGCGGAAATTGCCGAGATTTTGCGTTTCGCCGCCTCCGATGGGCTGGCGGTGATTCCGATGGGCGGCCGCACAAAGGTCGGAATCGGAATGCCTCCGCGGCACTTTGATCTCGCGCTTGATCTTTCGCGTCTGAATCGCGTGCTGGCTTACGATCCGCGCGACCTCACCTGCGGCGTGGAGACTGGCGTGTTATTTGCCGATTTCGATCGCCTGCTCGCAGCCGAGCGGCAATTCCTGCCGCTGGCGCCGGCGTTTGCCGCTCGTGCCACGCTGGGCGGCATTATCGCGGCAGGCGCGGATTCGCCGTTGCGCCATGCGTATGGCAGCGCCCGCGAATATCTGCTGGGAATGGAGTTCATCACTGGAGACGGGGTATCGTCGAAGAGCGGCGGCCGCGTCGTCAAAAACGTTACCGGGTACGATCTGCACAAGCTGCTCATCGGCTCGCTCGGAACGCTGGCGGTGATCACGCGGTTGAACTTTCGCACGTTTCCGCTGCCGCCGGCGCAGCAAACATTTTTGGCCTCGTTCGCAACGGCGCCTGAAGCGCTGAGCTTTTGCGCCGCGATCGCCCAGGCACCACTCCAGCCAAAATTGGTCGAAGTGCTCGATCGCGGTATCGTGCCCTTGTTTGCGGCGCAAGGGTGCACTCGTGCCGCGGGTCCCGACTGGTCCGCGGTCATCACTGCGGCGGGCCAGCAATCGGTTGTCGAGCGCCATGCGCGGGACCTCGAGCGGATGGCCGGGGAAATGCACGCCAGCGAGTTTGCCCCGCTGAATGATTCCGAACAGGCTTCCTTACTTGGCTGCATTACCGAGTTTCCGCGCCTGATTCTCGAAGCGTTTCCCGGGGCCGCAATTTTTCGTATCGCAGCCTTACCCGCGGCTATGCCTGATTTGCTGCGCCAAATTTCCGCTGTGCTGGAACGTCAACGCCTGGATCAAGCAACGCTCGTGCGTGCCGCGGGCGTCGTATATGTCGCGATGCTTCCGCAGGCAACCGCGGCTGGAGATGTGAACGCAGCCGGAGATGAGAACGCCGATATCCGGCTGGCCATGGCGTGCCGCGAAATCATGAAGGCGGGCGTCGCCGCGGGCTTGCGGCCGATGATCGAGTGGTGCCCACTCTCGGTGAAACGGCAACTGCGCGACTCGGGCGGAAGCGTTTGGCCTCCGGCCGGCGATGAACATTTCTTGGCGGAGCACCTCAAGAAAGTTTTTGATCCGCACGGCATTCTAGCGCCCGGCCGTTTTCAAGGAGCGATCTGAGGATGGCCCCCGCGGAAGCGCCGGAAAGCGCCTCACGGCACGCCTTCCGTGCGCCCAGCGGTTTTCAGGGACCCGACAAGCCCGAGTATGAAGACTACGCGCGCTGCATACACTGCGGGCTCTGCCTCAATCATTGCCCCACGTATCGCCTGTGGGGCCTGGAAGCGGATTCTCCTCGCGGCCGTATCCGTCAGATGCTGCTGGTAGATGAGGGCCGGCTGGCGCTGGGCGATACCTTCGTGCAGCACATCGATCGTTGCCTCGACTGCCGTGCTTGCGAGACCGCGTGTCCCTCGGGAGTTGAGTACGGCAAACTTGTCGAAGCCGCGCGCGCCCAGATCGAACAGAATTACCGGCGCCCCCTCGCATCGCGCATCGCACGCAGCCTCGTTTTTCGGCATTTGCTTCCGCATCCGCGGCGGATTGCCGCCGTAGCGCGACTGGCGCGTTTTTATCAGCGCTCCGGTTTGCAGCGGGCGGCGCGGCGCTCGGGAGTACTGCGCTGGTTGGGCCTTGCAGATCGCGAGCGGCTGATGCCCTCGGTGGATGGCGATTTCTTTTTTTCCAAGCTCGGCCGCACGTTTCCCGCGATCGGCGCGCGTCGCGCCCGCGTAGCGCTTTTTGCGGGCTGCATCGCGCAGGTCAGCTTCACCGCGCTCCACGAAGCGACCATCCGGGTGCTTACGGCTAATGGCTGCGAAGTCATCGTGCCCAGCGGACAGTTGTGTTGCGGCGCATTGCCCGCGCATGCCGGGGTGCGCGACGTGGCGCGGGAACTCGCACGCGTCAACCTCGATGCTTTCCTGCGCGAGGATGTCGACGCCATCGTCACCAACGCGGCCGGTTGCGGCTCGACCCTGAAAGAATACGAACAGCTCTTCACTGTTGATGATCCCGCGCTTCAAGCTGCTCGCGTCTTTCGCGCGAAGATGCGCGACCTGACAGAATTCCTGGATGCGCTCGGCTTGGTTGCGCCGCTCGGTGAACTGCGCTTGCGCGTTACTTATCAAGACTCCTGCCACCTGCTCCACGGACAGAAAATACGCGAAGCTCCCCGCCGTCTGATTCGCGCCATTCCCGGCGTGGAGCTCGTGGAAATGCGTCTTGCGGACAACTGCTGCGGCTCGGCCGGTGTTTACAACGTGACCGAAACGCAGACCTCGCTCGATCTGTTGGAGGAAAAGATGGAATGCGCGCGCGCCACTGACGCAGCAGTAATCGTGACGGCCAATCCGGGTTGCCTGTTACAGATGCGTGCCGGCGTGGAAATCCACCGAACGCGTCAGGAAGTATTGCATGTCGTGGAACTACTCGACCGGGCCATTTCGGCTGCACCCGTCCAATCCTGAACGTCCCGACAAAAATTATGGCTTGAACATTCGTGCTACCGCGCGCGTGACCCACGACCGGGGCGCCAACCGCTGCGATTCCATGGCTAGCCGGTTTTTTAGTCCCGAGATAACCATCGGCTTGCCCGCTGCCAGAGCTTGCAGGCCGACGCGCGCAACCTTTTCAGCGGATTCCTGGGCGCGCGCCATCCGCTCGGTCTGTCCGGCAACCTGCTGAAACTCGGTGTCCGTGCCTCCGGGACACAGCGCGCAAACGCGCACTCCTTGCGCGGCAAGCTCGGCAGCGATACCTTCGGCAAACAGCAAATCGAATCCCTTGGTAGCCGCGTAAGTGCTGAGGTAGGGAACGGCCTGAAATGCCGCCGTCGAGGCGACCACCATCATGTAACCCGACTGCCGCCGCACCATGGCGGGAAGAAAAAGTCGCGCCAGATACATCACCGAAGCCACATTCACCTGGACCATGTCGAGCAGCCTCTGAGGATCCGCTCGAAGAAATTCTCCATTGATGCCAAAGCCGGCATTGTTGATAAGCACTTCCATGGCTAGATCTTTTTCCTGGGTGAAACGAAGGACTTCCTGCGGAGCTTGCGGATGCGTCAAGTCCGCAACGCAAATTTCGCACCGGGTCCCCTGCTTTTGCGTGAGCTCTCCTGCGAGTTGCGCCAGCCGGTCGGCTCGCCGCGCCACCAGCACGAGATTCGCGCCGTCCACGGCAAGTTGCTTGGCAATCTCACGGCCTATGCCGGCACTCGCTCCCGTGACCAGCGCCCATTTTCCTTGCCACGCAGCAGACATAGAGTCCCCGCCCGGCGCGGCCGCCTGCATTCAAGGAGTGCGCCGGCCGCCGATTACAGCGTCTTCCCGGTAGACGAAGGCAGAATTGCGTCCCGCAGCTTCGCACCGCCCGCTTTTAGACGATTCAGCAGCCGCCGCGCCCAAACATATTCCGCCGCGAGCACTGCCAAGCCTAACCCGATCGTCAGCCATCCAGGCCCCGGAGTAACCAACATCACTACGCCCGCAAAGAGCAAGGTAAAGCCGCCCACAATTTTGAAAAAACGCTTCGCTTGCTGGACCGTTTCGACGAACATTTTAGCACCCGTATCTCGCAAGCACGATTTGCGAGAAGCCACCCTTGGGCTTAGTTTACGGCACCGCGGCCCGGATTTGCGCGAAATCGCGCGGGAATAAAAAGTTGCCAGCGATTCCCCCGAAGGCGTCCTGATTTGACATAGCCAGGTCCGGACGGTAGATTGGCGATTGATGTGGGAATGTCGCCACAACGCTTGTCTGGCTGGCGCTGTTCTGGTGTGAGGCCTTGATCTAGAGTTCGCGAAATTCAGCCTGATCGAGCCCACCGCCAGCGCAGCTGATGGTGGGTTTTTGTTTTTCAGGCGGTGGGTGGCAGGCGCGCCGTTAAAAGCGTTTGGAAAGCCGAGGGTCTTCCATGGAGCTTTTTCCGCTTTTTCTTAAACTTCAGGGGCGTTCGTGTCTCGTCGTGGGCGCCGGCAAGGTTGCCGAAGGCAAGATCGAAAGCCTGGTGCGTTGTGGCGCCAGCGTTCGCGTAGTGGCGCCTACGGCCACCGTGGGCGTTCGCAAGGCTGCGAATGACGGGCAGGTCG
Organism: uncultured Acidobacteriota bacterium; assembly: GCA_963719845.1. Classification (GTDB taxonomy): domain Bacteria; phylum Acidobacteriota; class Terriglobia; order Acidiferrales; family UBA7541; genus Palsa-189. Next base: position 270,260 of record CAVRDM010000019.1, read on the forward strand.
TTTGGGAGCAGCGTACCTTCTCGCCTGCCGATCTTGCGGGGGTCTTCCTGGTGATTGCCGCGACGCCATTTCCCGATCTGCACGAACAAATCTTTCAACAGGCGCGGCGCGCAGGAATCTTATGCAATGCCGTGGATGAGCCGGAGCGCTGTGACTTTTATTATCCGGCAGTGCTGCGCCGCGGCCCACTGCAAATTGCCATCTCCACAGGAGGGCGCGCGCCCTTGATCGCGCAACGGCTTCGCCGGGAGCTGGAGCTGCAGTTTGGCCCCGAATACGGGGCTTGGATTGAGGCGGCGGGCCAGGCGCGTAACGAATTGATGGCCCGAAATATTTCGTCCGAAGATCGCCGGGAAATATTGGCCGAGTTGTCGAGCGAGCACGCTTTTCAGGATTTTCGAAATGGAAAAGCCGCGCCGGACCACGAGGAATCGGACCTAGCCAGAGGCAAAGTCTATTTTGTCGGAGCTGGGCCGGGCGATCCGGAATTGTTGACCCGGAAAGCATGGAAAATTCTGGGCGCGGCCGAAGTCGTTCTGCACGACGCCCTGGTTCCGCGTGAAATCCTGCGGTTGGCGCCCTCCGCGGCGGTGATATGCGACGTTGGCAAGCGCTGCGGCCAGAAATCTATCCGCCAGGAGGAAATCCACGCGTTGTTGATCGGATACGCTCGCGAGGGCCGCATTGTAGTGCGGCTGCAAGGCGGCGATCCGCTGATCTTTGGGCGTGCAGGGGAAGAGGTGACTGCGCTGCGCAACGCGAAGATAGATTTCGAGATTGTGCCTGGCGTCACGGCTGCCTCGGCCGCCGCGGCCGCTGCTGGCATTCCCTTGACTGACCGCCGGCTGGCCTCCAAGCTCATTTTCCTGAGCGCCCATCGCCGCCATGCCGATAATGGCGCCGTAAAAGCAACACCGATCGCCGATATGCGCGCAGGGGAAACAGCCGGCAGCGAAGTAAGCGCGAATTGGGGGTCGCTGCCGACTTCGGATGCCACCCTCGCCATCTATATGCCGGGGTCCGATTATGGCCGGCTGGCGCACGATCTGTTCGAGGCGGGCTGGCGCGGCGATACGCCCTGTTTAATCGTTTCGCAGGCTTCCACCCCGCACCAATCCATCTCCCGTATGGATCTTGGCTCCCTGGCATACGCTACCGCGCTACCGGCTCCGGCGCTCCTGCTTGTCGGCGAAGTCGTGGCCGAAGCCGGGTTGGCCATTGAGCGCGTTGCCGCTGACCGAGCAACGGAGCCGGCCGCAGTCTTGAGATAAAAGCTCTTGTTGTATAGCGTCAACCCACCGGCAACCCGTTCCCGCAAATTCTTCCCCGGTCCAAGCAATTGAGAAAAGATAACTTTACATTCGCACCCATTTCTTCTATATTTGTTGCGTGAAGTCCTGCATGCAGAAGCGGTCACAGGCCTGCGCGTGTTGTACGTGCTGTTGCCTGTGTGCGTCTTCTGGCGTGGAGGGCTGACGAGCTAGCAAAAATACCACTCGGCCGCTTCTTAAACCCACCGCCAGAGATGATCTGGGAGGTGGGTTTTTTGTTTTTAGTGGTATTGCCAAGCAGTTTGGCGCGTGAGTTTCTGCCGCGTAAGGCGAACCGGAACGGGAGATTCAAAGTCCGTGAACCTAAAAAGAGCATTACTTGCCGCTGCCGGGGTCGCCGTCCTGGTTTCGCTATTCATGTTCGGCAAGTCCGGCGGCAGTGACGCCACGCTTTTGAATGTCTCCTACGATCCTACTCGCGAGTTCTACAAGGACTTCAACGCCTCATTTGCCTCCGCTTGGAAAAGCAAAACCGGAAAAACCGTGACCATCAATCAATCGCATGGCGGTTCCGGAACGCAGGCGCGGGCGGTGATCGATGGCTTGCAGGCTGACCTGGTCACCCTGGCGCTCGCCTATGACATCGACTCGATTGCCGAACATGCGCAACTCTTGCCTGCGGATTGGCAATCGCGCCTGCCCGACAACAGTACCCCTTACACCTCTACCGTCGTTTTTCTGGTGCGCCAGGGCAATCCCAAGCAAATCAAGGACTGGGAAGACTTAGTCCGTCCGGGTGTCTCGGTGATTACCGCGAATCCTAAAACGTCTGGTGGCGCGCGCTGGAACTACATGGCGGCGTGGGGCTACGCCTTGCAAAAAAAAGGCGGTAGTGACGCGACCGCGAAAACCTTTATCAGCGCGCTCTACAAAAATGTGCCGGTGCTCGACAGCGGTTCGCGCGGCGCTACCGACACGTTTGTGCAGCGCGGCATCGGAGACGTCCTGATCGCCTGGGAAAATGAAGCCATGCTCGCCATGAAGGAATCGGGCGGAAATAAATTCCAACTCGTGGTTCCGTCCATCAGCATTCTCGCGGAGCCTCCGGTCGCCCTGGTGGATAAGAATGTGGACCGGCACGGCACACGGGCGCTCGCGCAAGCTTACCTCGAATATCTGTACACGCCGGAAGGCCAGGAAATTGCCGCGCGAAATTTTTATCGGCCGAGGCTTAAATCGGTGGCGGATAAGTATGCCGCGCAGTTTCCCAATCTCAAATTGTTCAGCATCGCTCAGTTTGGCGGCTGGCAAAGCGTTCAGAAGACCCATTTCTCCGACGGCGGGACCTTCGACCAGATCTATCAGCCGGGTCGGTAGCGGAGAGAGAAAAGATTAATCGCTAAAAGCGGAGCGCATGGCCCTGCGATTGAAAAAGCAAAGTGTCTTGCCGGGATTCGGACTGGCCTTGGGCTGGACGCTTTTCTATCTCTGCCTGATCGTGCTGATTCCGCTCTCCACCATCTTCATGAAATCCGCTTCGCTGGGTTGGGACGGGTTCTGGCGGGTAATCAGCAGCCCGCGCGCCTTGGCCAGCTTTCGGTTAAGTCTGGGCGCATCGCTGATCGCCGCGGCGATCAATGGGTTTTTCGGCCTGCTGGTGGCGTGGGTGCTGGTGCGCTACCGGTTCCCGGGACGCCGTCTGCTCGATGGATTGGTCGATCTTCCTTTCGCGCTGCCCACCGCTGTGGCGGGCATTGTGCTCACCACTTTGTATTCGCAAAACGGCTGGATCGGGAGCCAGTTGGCCAAGATCGGAATCAAAGTTTCCTACACCCCGCTGGGAGTGGTGGTGGCGCTGACCTTCATCGGCTTGCCGTTTGTCGTCCGCACCATTCAGCCCGTGCTGCAAGTGATGGATGTAGGTGTGGAGGAGGCCGCGGCCAGCCTGGGGGCGGGCCTCTGGCAAACCTTTCGCCGTGTGATCCTTCCAGAACTGCTTCCCGCCTGGATCACGGGAATCACTTTGGCCTTCGCGCGTTCGCTGGGAGAGTACGGGTCGGTGGTCTTTATCGCAGGAAATATGCCCATGCGTACGGAGATCACGCCGCTGCTGATCATGATCAAACTGGACCAATTTGATTACGCGGGAGCGAGCGCAATCGCGCTGGCGTTCCTCACCATTTCGTTTTCGCTTTTGCTTTTTGTGAACTTGATGCAGCGCCGCCAGGAAGTTGCGCAGGCGCTAAGGTAGTGCTGGGGACGGCATGCCGCGAAGCGAAGAACTAGTGACCGAGGGAGTTGCAACACACGCGCCGGGTCCCATCCGGGAGGCGGTGGCGGCTCGCATGGACCCGCCGGCGGTTCGCTGGGCGCTGATCGCAGCCTGCTTTGCCTTTCTGGGATTGTTCCTGCTTCTTCCCCTCGCCGCCGTTTTCATCAACGCGCTGGGCAAAGGAGTCGAAGTTTACTTTCGCGCGCTCACCGATCCGGAGGCTCTGTCGGCGATACGCCTGACGCTGCTGACCGCGGGCATTGCCGTGCCGCTCAACCTTGTGTTTGGAATCGCCGCCGCCTGGTCCATCGCGCGCTTTGACTTCGCGGGCAAGCGCGTTTTGATCACCCTGATCGATGTGCCGTTTAGCGTTTCCCCGGTAATTTCCGGCATGGTGTTCGTGCTGCTCTTCGGGGCGCAGGGCCTGTTTGGCCGCTGGCTCATCGATAACGGCATCCGCATCGTGTTTGCGGTCCCCGGCCTGATTTTGGCCACCACGTTTGTCACCTTCCCGTACATTGCCCGGGAATTGATACCGACACTGCAGGCGCTGGGCAGCGAAGAGGAAGAGGCCGCGCTGACGCTCGGAGCGAGCGGCTGGAGTACCTTTTTTCGCGTCACGCTCCCCAACATCAAGTGGAGCCTGCTATATGGCGTCATCCTGTGCAACGCGCGCGCCATGGGTGAGTTCGGCGCGGTCTCGGTGGTTTCCGGCCACATTCGCGGGCTCACCAACACCATGCCGCTCTACATCGAGATTCTTTACAACGATTACCAATTTTCCGCCGCGTTTGCGGTTGCGTCATTGCTGACGATTCTGGCTTTGGTGACGCTGATCGCCAAGGCCATCGTGGAGTGGAAATCCGAAGCAGAAGTTCCCGAAATATACAAAGTGCCCGCCGAGGACCAGCCATGAGCATCGAAGTTCGCAAGGTAGCGAAGAGATTCGGACAATTTGAAGCCCTGAAGGACGTCGATCTGGTTATCCCCGATGGCGAATTGGTCGCGCTGCTGGGCCCTTCCGGCTCCGGGAAGACCACTTTGCTGCGCATCATCGCCGGCCTCGACTTTCCGGACAGCGGCTCGGTGGTCTTCGATGGCCAGGAGAGTACCGACCGCAAAGCGCGAGAGCGCGGCGTGGGTTTTGTCTTTCAGCATTACTCTTTGTTCCGCCACATGACGGTGTTCGATAACATCGCTTTTGGATTGACCGTCAAGCCTCGCCGCGCGCGGCCGTCGCGCTGAGGCCATCCGCGCGAAGGTGAACGAGCTTCTGCACCTGGTGCAGCTCGATTCGCTCGCCAATCGCTTCCCCACGCAGCTTTCCGGAGGGCAGAGGCAGCGTGTGGCGCTGGCTCGCGCCCTGGCCGTGGAGCCCAAGGTACTCCTGCTGGACGAGCCGTTCGGCGCGCTCGACGCCAAGGTGCGTAAGGAATTGCGCTCCTGGCTGCGGCGGCTGCACGACGATATTCATGTGACCAGCGTGTTCGTTACGCACGATCAGGAAGAGGCGCTCGAAGTCGCCGACCGCATCGTGGTAATGAATCACGGCCGCGTGGTGCAGCAAGGCCCGCCGGAAACTGTCTACCACGAACCCGCCAACGCGTTTGTCTACAATTTTCTTGGCAGTCTCAACCTGTTTCACGCCCGCGTTGAAAACGGCGACACCTACATTGGCGATCCGGCGGCCAGCTCCGCCTCCGGCGGTAAGACGCCGATGGTTTACGTGCGGCCCCACCTTATGCACATCGAGCGTTATCCTTTCAGCCAAAATCATTTTCCGGGCAGGATCGTGCACATCAATCCCGCAGGCCCTATCGTGAAGGTGGAGCTCGAAACCGAGCGCGGGCACACCATTCAGGTGGAGTTGTCCCACGACCGGTTTCAGGAGCTGCGGCTGCTGAAGGATGACATGGTTTTTGTCAGTCCCCTCGAAATGCGCGTATTCTAAGCCGCAAAATTTCTGCTGCCGGCAATAAAAAGAGCCTGCTCAATCGAGCAGGCTCCGGTCTCTTTTTGAGGCTTTCTCGGCGTGTTTCGGACGAACGGCGGGCTACTCCTTTACGTGCAGCCCGCATTCGGTCTTGTTAAATCCCGACCATCTTCCGGCGCGAGGATCTTCACCGGGCTGTACGGGCCGCGTGCAGTAGGTGCAGCCGATGCTGGGATAATTCTGGTCGTGCAGCGGGTTATACGGCACTTGGTTCTCGTGGATGTAATCCCAAACCTGGTCCGAAGTCCAGTCGGCCAGCGGATTGAGTTTTACCAGGCCGAACTTGGCGTCCCACTCGAGTTTTTTCGTGTTCGCGCGGGTGGGGGCCTGGTCGCGGCGAACTCCCGTGACCCAAGCCTGCAGGCCTAAAAGGTGCTTCTTCAGCGGTTCCACCTTGCGCACGTTGCAGCACTGGTCGGGATGCGAGGCCCACAGCGCGGCGCCGAATTTCTCAGCCTGCGCTTCGGGGGTGAATTCCGGGCGCGTGCGCTCCACGTGCAGTCCGTACTGCTTCTCTACGCTGTCGATCAGCGCGTAGGTTTCGGGAAACAGAAAATCCGTGTCCAGCGTAAATACGCGGAACTTTCCGCCCAGGCGCGCCGCCAGATCGATCAGCACCACGTCTTCCGCGCCAAAGCTCGAAGCTACGGCGAGTGTTTGATCGAATTGCGAGAGCCCCCAGCGCAAGGCTTGGTCAGGCTTCCAGCTTTCGGCTTCCGCTTGTAATTTTGCCACCTGCTGTTCACGTGCTTCCATTCGTTCCTCCCGGAACTGAGCTTTTTTCGAGATCGATAGAAATCGAGATGCTTAACGAGCCGCCGCCGACAGGATGGCGGCCACTTGCGGGCGTGTAAACTCCTCGGGCAGCGCCAGGCCTTCGCGCAGCCGGCGTCGGACTTCGGTGCCGCTGAGAATCAGGTGGTCGGCCACGGGGTGCGCGCAAGTCCGCTTGCTGGCCATCGAACTACAGCGGCGGCAATAGAAGACTTCGTCGAAACAGATGGGCTCGATGCCCAAACCCTCGCCTGCCAAGGAGCGCAGCAGGTGTTGCGCGTCGTACGGGCCGTAATAGCCGCCAACGCCGGCATGGTCGCGGCCGACCAGGAAATGCGTGCAGCCAAAATTCCGGCGGACGACGGCGTGCAACACGGCTTCTCGCGGTCCTCCGTAGCGCATCCAGGCGGGCAAAACGGAAAATAGCACGTGTTCGCGCGGCAGATATTCGTCCAAAAGCGCGCGATAGCAGCGCATACGCACATCAGCGGGAATGTCTTCGGGCCGCGTCTCGCCAACCAGCGGATGGAGCAACAGGCCGTCAGTGACTTCGAGAGCAGTGCGCAGCACGTACTCGTGCGCGCGATGCACCGGATTCCGCGTTTGGAAGCCGGCCACGGTTTTCCATCCGCGCTGCGCCATGGCCGCCCGCGTTTCTTTGGGCGTAAGCCAATACTCGTCCAGGCCTAGCGCGGCGGCATCGCCAAACCATTGCACCTTGCCTGCAAGTGAGAAGTCTCCCCCGCTGAGGAAGCCCGCCACGCCGGGGTGAGCCGCTTCGGTGGTCCCAAACAACTTTTTCGCCCATTCCTGGTGCGGGATGGCGAAAGCTTCTTCCACGTCGAGGAAGGCAACAGGTTCGCCATTCACTTTCAGCGCAACTTCGCTGCCCGCCCGGACGCTTTTCGCCTGGGCCGCTTCCGTCTGCAAAAGAATGGGAAATGGCCAGATGGCTCCATTCTCGAGGCGCATATCTTCGACGATGCGGGAAGAAGTCTTGAAATCGGTGAACCCCTCGAGCGGGCTGAACCCCCCGGTGGCCAGCAGCAGTAAGTCGCTGGCGGCGCGGGAATTCAATTCGATGGCAGGCATCCGCGCGGCTCGCGCGCGGGCGTCGGCTTGGGCATCCTTGGGAATTACGCGATCCACTAAGTCGCGCGGGGCTTTTTGCTGCGCGTCCAGAACAGTCTCCATTAATTGTTTCTCCCGGGGATCGTCGATCCCGACTTGCGAATGCCCGCGCCAAACGAACACCTGCGGCGCGCCTTACTCCTTAAACAAAAAACCCACCGGCCGGTTGTATTCTGGCGGTGGGCTCAAACTCGACGCTGGGTCTCTACTTAGTTCGTCCGCTCACCTCGCCATGAACAGCGCAGACAGCGACAAGGGAGTATACACGCACGCTCACAGCTGTTCCGAGCGAACATACAAGAAGTATAAGTGCGCGCGCGACGTAAGTCAAGGCTTAACCATCAGATCTGGCAGGAACGGCGAGATTTCGCAGCGTCCAAAACTCAACGTTGCATGCTGCGCGAAGCCGCCTGGCCGCGGTGCTTTGGTTGCCTTGGGCTCTAGGTGGATTTGCAGTCAGATTTAAGTGGTAAAGTGGCAGCAACACATTCATCGAGACCTGGCCACCATCGGCCCGGAGGAAAGGACTCATATGGCGACCACCTGTCCCCACGTAAAGGAAATTCATGAGGTTCAACCTAGCGGACAAGGCTGCAAGGAATGCCTGGAAACGGGCGATTCGTGGGTCCACCTGCGACTGTGCCTCAGTTGCGGCCACGTAGGCTGCTGCGACAGCTCGAAAAATAAGCACGCCACCAAGCATTTCCACCGCACTAAACACCCTATCGTCCAATCGTTTGAGCCTGGCGAAGATTGGCGCTGGTGTTACGTCGACGAGATCATGCTCGAACCGTAGCCCCGTTTGAAGCAGGGCCTCGTTTTAAGGGATATTGCACGCCGACGAGAGTGACACGAGAATGACCGACAAACTGGAAGCCTGGCCGCCGCTACCGTTGGCCGAGTGGCAAGCTACGCGCGATACCCTGCACATGTGCACGCAGATCGTGGGCAAGATCCGGCTTGCGCTCAGCCCCAAGATGAACCATTGGTGGGAAGTGCCTTTCTACCTGACGGCGCGAGGCCTCACCACGTCTCCCATCCCCTATGGCACGGAAACTTTTGAAATCCTATTTGATTTTATGGAACATAAGGTGCTGATCGAGACCAGCGCCGGAGCGACGAAAACAGTTCAGCTCGTGCCGCGGCCGGTGGCCGACTTTTACGCGGAGCTAATGTCGCAACTGCAGTCTCTGGGCATTACCGTTAAGATTTGGACGCTACCCTCCGAGGTGCCCAACCCGGTCCATTTCGATCAGGATCGCATCCATTCCGCCTACGACCCGGTATGCGCGCAGCGGTTCTGGCGCGTGCTTGTCACGGCGGACAGCGTGTTCAAGGAGTTTCGTGCGCGGTTCATAGGCAAAAGCAGCGCCGTCCATTTTTTCTGGGGGAGCTTCGACCTGGCGGTGACGCGGTTTTCCGGCCGCCGCGCGCCCGAACGCCCTGGCGCCGATTCCATTACCCGCGAAGCCTACTCCCACGAGGTCATCAGCGCGGGCTTCTGGCCGGGAACGGGCGAAATCGACGCGACATTCTACGCCTACGCCGCTCCCGAGCCGCAGGGCTTCGCGCAAGCGGCGATCCACCCGGACGCCGCGTTTTACAATACGCAATTGTCCGAATTTTTTCTGCCGTATGAAAAAGTCCGCCAGGCGGCCTCTCCGCGCGAGAGCCTGCTCAGTTTTTGCCAGTCAACCTATGACGCAGGCGCAACGCTGGGCAATTGGAATCGCCAGGAACTTGAGCGCGGATCGCCGTCAGGACCTTCTCCCGGAACTTCTAAAACCGGGCGAAAGATGTCCGCGGACTCGGATTGAGTATGCACATTTTGGTCGCTTTAGCCGGTCTAGCCCTCCTCTTTGTAGTGCTTTGGGACGCATTTGAGACCGTAATTCTGCCTCGCCGCGTGATGCGCGCCTACCGGCTCGCGCGCCTGTTCTTCCGGACCACCTGGCTGTTCTGGAGGGCTGTCGCCCGAAAAATCTTTTCCAAAAAGGTGCAGCAATCTTTTCTCAGCTACTACGGGCCATTGTCGTTGTTGCTGCTTTTTGGAATATGGGCGGCGGCGCTGATTTTAGCTTTCGGCATGCTGCAGTGGGCGGCTGGTCCGACCCCGGGGACCGCGGCCACGTTTCGCAGCGACGTTTATCTGAGCGGCTCGACTTTTTTCACTCTAGGCATGGGCGACGTAACACCGGCAACCACTCTGGAGCGTGTCGTGGCCGTTTTTGAGGCCGGCACCGGGTTTGGCGTTCTGGCTATCGTGATTTCCTATTTGCCCACGATGTTTGGAGCATTTTCCCAGCGAGAGGTGAATATCTCTTTGCTCGACGCCCGCGCCGGATCGCCTCCTACGGCCGGTGAATTGCTTCGCCGCCACGGCCGGCAGCGCATCGAAGACGGCCTTGGCATCTATCTTCGCGACTGGGAGACCTGGTCTGCGCAGTTGATGGAAAGCCACCTTACCTATCCGTTTTTATGTTTTTTCCGCTCGCAACATGATAACCAGTCCTGGGTCGCGGCGTTCGCCGCGATCCTGGATGTTTGCGCGTTGCTCATCGCCTACGCTGATGGCGAAGTCAAATGGCAGGCGCAGCTTACTTTTGCGATTTCCCGGCACGCCGTAGCCGATTTGTCCCAGGTCCTGAGACTCCAGCCGCGCGAATCCGCCCCCAATCGCCTGACCCACGACGATTTGCCGAAAGTGCGGGCGCTTTTAGTCGAATGTGGAGTGCCCGGATGTACGGAGGCGGGAGACGCCAAGCTAAAGGAACTGCGCAGAATGTACGAACCCTACCTCGACGTCTTGTCGAGGCTGCTGCTGATGCCGCTGCCCTCGTGGGGAGCGGAAGCCGCGCCAAATCGCGACAGCACGGTATGGGGCCGCATCACCTCGGAGATGCCGGGCGGCCATCCTTCCGCCCGGGTGGACAGCGACCATTTTTGAGTGGATTCGCGGTGTGCGCTTCATGCCGGCTGCGCCGCGACTTTCGTGCACCAACCTCAGGTGTTAGCGCACAAACGTCAGACCATGCGGAATAAATTGCGGAAAAACGTACGCGTACAGAAGCACGATAACGCCCACGATGGCCGCCAGGGCCACCGAGTGCCAGAACACGAAGCGAAAGATCAAGCCTTCATTGCCAACTTGATTGGTGGCCGCGGTGGCCACGGTAATAGATTGTGCGTCGATCATTTTTCCCATGACGCCGCCCGCGCTGTTGGTCGCGCACATCAGCACGGGACTCAAATTCAGTTGCTGGGCGGTGAAGCGCTGCAAGCCTCCGAAAAGCGCGTTGGATGAGGTATCGCTTCCGGTAAGGGCGACGCCCAGCCAGCCGATGTAGGTTCCAAAAAACGGGTAGAGCCATCCGGTACGCGTGAACGCTAATCCCAGCACCGCATCCATGCCTGAATAACGGGTCACGTATCCCAGTCCCAGCATGCAGGCCATGGCAATAATGGCCAGTCGCATGCGATAAACCGTGTGCGCAAAAATCTGCGCCAGTCGTTTTGGACGCACCCCCAGCAGCGCCCCGGAAAACAGCGCGGCAAAAAAGCAGCCCGTGCCGGTGGCAGTCAGCCAGTTGAAATCGAAAAGTGCGGGTTCTGGCGTCGGCCTTGGAACCACTGGCGGAGCGCGCAGTACCGCCCTGTGCAAAAGCGGCGTTTCCCATCCGCCGCGCGCGAAGGCCGGCGTCGTGGCACGGCCCATCTCGAGCTTGATCGAGGGTAGCCCCCACACCAGCACGAATACCGACAGCACCGCGAAGGGCAGCCAGGCCTTGGCAATTTGGGCGCCCGTATAGTAAGGCGAGGGTGCCGGAGCAGTCACAACCGCCCCTTGTGCTAATCGCTCGTGCGGGAAGCGCCAAACTTTTTTGGGCTGCCAAATACGCAAAAAAAGCAGCGTGGCCAGAATCGAAACGATTCCGGACACGATGTCCACTAGGTTGCTGTCCATGTAGTTGGACCAGAAAAATTGCGTCCCGGCAAACGAAAGGCCGACCACAAGAATCGCTGGCAATACCTCAAAAGTTTCGGCCCAACTGACCATGGCTCGAACCAGCCAGAACGGCACGATCGCCGCCAAGAAGGGAAGAATGCGTCCGACCATCGCGTTCAGGTCCGATTCGGGCAGCGCCGAGACCACGGCAAGCGTGTGCACCGGCGTGCCAATCGCTCCCCAGGCCACTGGCGCCGTATTGGCGATCAGGTTGAGTGCCGCGGCGTGAAAGGGCTCGAAGCCCAGGCCGATCATGAACGCTCCCGCAATAGCCACCGGGGCGCCAAAGCCGGCTGCGCCTTCGATGAACGCGCCAAAACAGAATGCCACGAGCAAAAGCTGCAATCGCCGGTCCTGAGTGATTGCTGCCACCGAGTGCTTCATGATTTCAAACTGGCCCGTATCGACGGCGATATCGTAGAGGTAAACCGCGGCGACGACGATCCAGACAATTTTTAGCAGGCCGAAGCAGGCCCCGTACGCGAAGCTCGCCATCGCAAGGCGAGCGGGCATTCCGAAAACCAGGATCGCGCACACGATGGCGCTGGCAGCGCCGGCAATCGCGCAGAGGTGGGGTCGCGCTTTCACGCCGGCCAGCAGGCCGAGAAGGACCAGAATGGGTACGGCGGCGGCGAGGCTTGAGAGCCACCAGTGTCCCAGCGGATCGTAGACTTGTATCCAGGTCACGCGGGGTTCCCTCGAGAGGCGAGCCGCTTGTCGCCCGTCGAATGGCTAACCGCAGGGCGAATCACTAACCGCAGGCCGAATCGCTAACCGCAGGGCGCTATATGCTGGTTTGCGATAGCGCTGTCAAGCATTCTCTGCGCTCCTTGTCAGAGCTCATTGCCGCAATCGCCGCGTGCCTGATCCATTCCGCTCATTCAAACCGAATGAGCAGGATTTCGGGTTTGGTGCCTACCCGCAAAGGGGGGCCCCACGTGCCCGCGCCCCAGTTTGTGAATACCCACATCCTCCCCAGCCGTGACAGCCCGTGAACGAAGGGCCCATAGGCGCGGGAAGCAAACAGGGTGTAGGGAAAAAACTGGCCGCCGTGCGTGTGACCCGACAGTTGCAAAGACACGCCCTCTTCCTCCGCGATCGCGGGCCGGTCCGGCGCATGGGTCATCAGGATGCTGGCGCGTTCCCGGTCCAGTGCGGAGCGTTTCAAAATCGCACGAAATAGCTGGGGATTGGTCGAGTCCCGATAGTGTATGCCGACGATCTGCAAGCCATCGACAATCACCTTTTCGTTATTCAGTATGCGCACGCCCGCGCGGCGCAGCGCCGCCAGGTATTTTGCAGGGTCGGTGAACTCCTCATGATTGCCGGTGCTGAAATAGATGCCGTGCGGGGGTCGAACCTGCAACCAGGGCTCCGCGAGGCGATCGAGATCGGCTTTCGTGCCGTCAAACACATCGCCGGCCAAAAAAACGACATCCGGTTGCAGTCGCGCGAGTGTGCACGTGATGCGCTTGATAAAGGAATAATTTCTGACGTGGCCCAGGTGGGTATCGCTTACCACCGCCGCCACGCGGCCGCTCCACGCGGGGGGTAGGTTCTGCAGCCGAATGGTCACGCGCGTTACCCGCGTCCAGGAAGCGTTGATAATGCCGTACACGCTTATCAGCAACGCCGCGCCGAACAGGCTAGCCGCCAGATAAGAGCGGTTTAGGGGTACGCGGGCTCCACTGCTCACGCCATAAACGATCCATAAGGTGCAGGCGGCGAGAAATAGATAGGTCAGCGTGCCCAGCCACACCGCCGCAAGCGTATAAAACACGCGCACCAAAATGTTCGCGAATCTGAACGCCAGCAGTGATGCGCTGACGAAACTTATGGAAAGCACAGCGGCGGCGCTTTGCAGTGTCAACCGTGCGTGTGGATGCAGGGTAGGCGACAACTCCAGGAAGCTCGCCAAGGTTTCGTAAAGGAACCAATGCGCCAGGAAAAGCATCCCTTGCATGATGGCGATGAAGGTGACAATTCGAGATCGCACTCGCGGATTCCCCAATCGTGCACTGAACGCGTTCTTGTCCGATTCCGGTCCTCGTCGGAAAGGTACAGGAGTTCTTTGACCCCGGCCTCCGCGCGATCCAATTTTCCAGCCGCCATCCCGAGGTTGATATAGACTCTGTTGGCAGCGGCTGCAGTCATTTCGTTCCGAGCGCACGAGCCGCCCCAACTCATTCGTAACGGCAATGCCCAGACATGGAGCCGACCCCGTTAAATCGAGCCCGTCCCGCCCCGGTTCGCTTCAACATTGCGGACGGCATCGCCCTCGCGATGGTTGCCGTTTATATCCTGGTGAGGGTGCTGCGGTCGGTGGGCGTGCAAATCCCCGCGGATGGCCTGTGGCTGATTTTATTTGTCGTGGGCCTGGCTTATCTTCTTTTGTTCCGCGGATTTTCCTGGGGGCGCGCGCACCTGCCCTGGAGGTTGCGCAACCGCTTGGTCGTGGTCTACCTGTTGATCGCCGTTGTACCCCTCCTATTGGTACTCGTCATGGCCATGCTCTCGCTCTACCTGCTGTACTGGCACTTCGGCGCCTATTTGCTGTACGCCGATATCCAGCAGCGGCTCGAGCAAGTTTCTGAAACTGCCGAGACGGTGGCTACCTCCTATGCCATCGAAGCAGCTTCGACCGACACTCCGATTGCCTCTTTGGGGGGGCAAACGCCTCCCCATACTGCATTGTTTTTGGCCGCCGAGCGAGAAAATCTGCCGGGTCTGAAGATCGACGTGGGCAGCGGCGCCGACCTTCTGCAAAGGACCCCGGGCCGCCGCCACACAGAATTTAAGGGGCTGGTTCTAAGGGGTGGGGCATTGGAACTATGCGCTGTAATGGCGCGCCGGCTGGAGGGCCAGGAATTGCTCGTCAGAGTTTCCGTGCCAGTGTCACCCGAGCTCTTGGCTAGGCTCGAGCCGGAGATGGGGCCGGTGCAGATCGACGTCCTCGGAGACGCTGGCCCCCGCGATTTGCGAGGTCCCTTATACCGTGTAGCAGGGAGGATGTTCGTCCGCACGGCTCGAATTGAGGCCCCGGACCGCACCGTGCCGCCCGCGGCTCATTGGTTCGATTACAGCGTCACGGGATACACCAGACTGCAGGCGGTGAATGCCGCCTCTGCGATGGATCCGAAATCCGACGTGTACGTGCTCGCCAGGTTTACAACTCGTGCGTCGCGATTAAATGCTTGGCTGCTCGACCTGGTCGGGGAATGGGCGGGCTTCGCTTTCACGGCGTGGCTGGTGGTGGCCGGGGTGTTTCTGGTGATTCAGATGGTAGCACTGGCGATGGGCATCGCGCTCACGCGCAACATCACCAATACGGTGGACGATTTGTACAGCGCTACGCAGCGCGTTCGCTCGGGCGACCTTACGCATCGCATGGAAATCAAGCAGCGCGATCAACTGGGTGATCTTGGCGAATCCTTCAATGCCATGACTGCTTCGGTCGCCGATCTGATCGAGGAGCATAGCCGCCGCGAACGCCTCGAGAATGAGCTGACCATCGCGCGAGAAGTCCAGGCCCAGCTTTTTCCCAAGGAAAGGCCCAAAGTGACGGGCGTCGAGGTCGAAGCGATCTGCCGCCCCGCTCGTATCGTCAGCGGCGATTACTACGATTTCCTGCCGCTCGCACCTGGTCGATTGGGAATGGCCCTGGCGGACATCAGTGGAAAGGGCATTTCGGCCGCGCTGATCATGGCCAGCTTGCAGGCCGCGTTGCGCAGCCAGGCCCTCATGGGCCAGCAGGCACCGGGCCGTACCGCTGAAATCATCACCCGGCTCAATCAGCATCTCTTCCGCAGCACCTCGGACGAGCGTTATGCCACTTTGTTTTACGGCGTTTACGATGCGACGACGCGCACGCTTGAATATACCAACGCCGGCCATCCGCCGCCGCTATATCTTGTGGGTGAAAAAATACGGCGGCTCACCGCCGGCGGGACGGTGTTGGGGCTGTTTAGCGACTGCCAGTACGAGCAGGAGACCATTCCAATTTCGCCGGAAAGTTTGCTGGTGATGTTCAGCGACGGCGTCACCGAGGCGGAAAACGCCAGCGGCGAGGAGTTTGGCGAAGAGCGCCTCCTGGACGTGGTGCGGCGAAATCGCAACGCCTCCGCAAACGCGGTATTGCAGGCGCTGGTGAAGGCGGCCGAAGGGTGGGCCGGGACGGCGGAACAGACTGACGACTTCACCATCATGGTCGCGCGTTTCCTGCCCTCCTGATTCGCCGGCCCGAGGATAAATAGGGCACCAGGATAAACACAGCACCCGGTAAAAATTCGTATTTACAGCCATGCGGGAGGTGGCGGAGCCTTACAATGGTGCGGCCCGACCGCGCCGTGCGGAGCGCCAAATGAGCGACGCCTGGAGACAATTCGAGAACCACGTCGTCGACAATAAATATCCTCTCCGCCAATGTCTCGGCGCTTCTGAGGTTAGCGCCGTTTTTCTCACCAAGCTTGTCGACCTGGATAGTCGTCAAGCCGCGATCAAGCTTGTTTCCATCGATCCTGCGAATGCCGAGCTGCAGCTTTACCGATGGAGGCAGGCGGCCAAGCTTTCGCATCCTCACTTGCTTCAAATTTTTCAAGCGGGCCGCTGCCGCCTCGACAACCACACCTTTCTGTATGTGGTCATGGAATATGCCGAAGAGAATTTGGCGCAAGTCTTGCCCACGCGACCGCTCACTACGATGGAAACTCGCGCCATGCTGGAGCCCACGCTCGATGCTCTCGGATATCTCCACGGCAGCGGATTCGTACACAGCCGCTTGACGCCCGCCAATATTTTGGCGATCGCAGATAAAGTCAAGATTTCGAGCGATACGCTGGTCGAGGTCGGCGACTCCCCGGGCGAAATCACCGAGCCCACCGCCTACGACTCTCCGGAAAGGGCGGTCGGAAGGGCAGCGCCCGCGGCGGACATCTGGTCGCTCGGCGTAACGATTGTGGAAGTTTTGACGCAGCATCTTCCACTTTGGAATGATTCGCAATCAGAGCCGGTGTTCCCCGACGCGCTGCCTGAGCCTTTTCTTTCGATCGCGCGGCAATGCTTGCAGCGCGACCCCGGCCGGCGTCCCACACTTGCCGATATCGCCGGATCTTTGGGGTTGAAGCCCTCAGAGTCGAAGCAAGTCCAGAAACAGGTGGCACGCGTCGTCGACCCTCGGCCGCCGGCACCACCCAGAACAAGAAACCTATTCCCAGCCGTCGCAGCGGTTACCGTCTTGCTTGCGCTGATCGCGGGCTGGATTCTGCTGCATCACCGGGGCCCAAACCCGCCGGCAACCACCGCTGACCAGTCGGCCGCACCTGCACCCTCCAATCCTGAGCCCGCAGGGCCGCTGGCGCCGGCGCCATCGCCATCACGCGGCGCGAGCCATACTGCGGCGCAAGTCGAAGCAGGAAACGGGGAAATAACTCACCAGGTGTTGCCGGAACCCTCGCCAGGCGCCAGAGCTTCCATTCACGGCACCCTGAGGGTCAGCGTACGGGTGCATGTCGATCCTGCGGGTAAGGTGGCCGGAGCCGAACTCGATTCACCCGGGCCCAGCAAGTATTTTGCGGATTTGGCGTTGCGAAGCGCGCGCGATTGGACGTTCAGCCCCGCCAAAGCCGGTGGCGCGCCCATTCCCAGCGATTGGCTTCTGCGATTTGAGTTTCGTAACGACGACACCAGCGTTATTCCTGAAAGAACGGCTCCGTAGGTTGTTACGATTACGGAGGCGCGCGCTTGCTTCCTTGAGACCCTGTTCAGCCGGCGCCGCCAGTGTCTCGTTTTTTTCGTCGATGACATCAAACAACTAACCCGGACCTGTCTCCATGGGAGGACTTTGTGTCGCCTCGCACGTTAAAGCTCATGACCGCCTTCTGCATCGTAATTTCGATTACGGGCGTGACCGGCTGCGCGCAAAAGCCAATCAGCACCCCGCTCAACAGGACAGAAACGCAGAGCCAACGAGACCGCGATGAAAAGACACGGGAGGAAGTTGCCAAGGCCACCGAGCGCGTGAAACCCGAGGTGCAGTGGACCGTAAAAAAGCTGACTCAAGCTGCCGAAACGCTCGCCGAAGAAGCGGTCTCTGCTATTCAGGGCATGATCGAGGGCTGGAATCACAGCACCCCCGATTCGGTCAATTTAAACTCCGCTTCTGAAACTGAACTCGCGAAGCTGCCCGGACTCACCAGGCAAGACGTGCGAAGAGTCATCCAGGGCCGGCCGTACCGGGACAAGCGCGAACTGGTGACCAAAGGTATTCTTTCCGACGCGGAGTACAGGAGAATTCGTGATCTCACCCGCGTGCCATAGTGTGGGCGCGATGGTTTTGGGATGAATAAATGGACAGCAAACCGGTGCGATTTTTAGCGCGGCCTTAAGCGCTCTCGGCAACGGCCCTCACGCGTCAATCGATGCCCGTCAAGCAATGCCCGTTAATGTTCGTCACGCACCGGCCAATTTCTCAAATGATTCCTGTTTTTGATACGTGCCTTACGTGACAGCGTGTCCCGTTTGAAGTACATATAATGTGGCTTTGGCGCGGTTTTGGGCTCTGACAAAGGGGGAAAGATGAGTTTAGATATCCTATCTGCCGCATTCAGGCGGCAGGCCGCCAAGACAGCAAGTTTGCTCGTCCTCGCAGGCCTGTGTGGGGCCGCGGCTCGAGCGCAGGCGCAAGCCCCGCCGTCCGCTTCGCTCCCTGCGACCGAACAGCCGGCGGCTCAGCAACCGCCGGCACCTGTGACGCCTGAAGCTCCTGTACCCGCGGCCAAGCCGCATCCCCTCTCTCATGAACAGGCGCGGCGCGCGGCGTGGAAGGTCCTGAACGACGGTGTTGCCGAAAAATTTTCCGATCGTCGCGGTCAAGCCATAGCCGCGCTCGGGACGATTGGCATTCACCCTGACGTCCTGCGATTCGTGGAAAGTGGCCTCGACGACAAGAGTCTCGAAGTGCGCCAAATCGCCGCGGTCACCCTGGGCGATATGAAGGCCCGCAGCTCCATTCCGAAACTTCGCAAGGCGCTGGATGACGAATCCGTCGCCGTCAGCTTCACGGCGGCGCAGGCCCTTTGGGGCATGGGAGACCACAGCGGTTTGAGCATTTTCGTCCAGGTGCTGGCGGGCGAGCGCAAGACCAAGCCCGGCATGATTCACACGGAATGGCACGACATGCAGGAGAAACTTCATGATCCCCGCGCGCTCGTTGAGCTGGGCGCATCCGAGACTGCCGGCGCCTTTCTGGGGCCGGGAGGATTCGGGGTCACGGTGATTGAGGAATTGGCGAGGGACAAGTCCAGCGCACCGCGGGCCATCGCTGCGCGCATGCTGGGTCGCGATAACAGCGAGGAATCCCGCGAGGCCATCGAGCTGGCCCTGAATGAGAAGAGCTGGATCGTGCGCGCCAGCGCTGCCGAGGCTATGGGCCGTCAGGGAGCGCCGCGCGACATCGACAAGCTCGTGCCTCTGCTGGACGACAGCCACCCGGAAGTACGCTACCGCGCCGCCGCCGCCATTGTGCGTTTAGCGCCTCGTCCGCTAGCGGCTGCGTCGCCCAAATTGAAAACCGGAGACGCCCCCCGGCTCCGGCGCTCAATCGTTGAAAAGAACTGGTGACGGGGCAAGCCCATGGCGTACGCAGAACGGCGCAAAGAGCCTCGCAGCATTCCGGGAAAGCGCTCTTATATTAGTTTCGGAGTCAGTAACGGCGGCATCGTCTCGGATTTTTCCGCTGGAGGGCTCGGTTTTCTGGCCGTTGCTCCTGTTCCCAGGACTGGATCGATCCGTTTTTATTTGTCACTCGAACCCAACCACAGAGTGGAAGCAGTAGGAGAAGTCGTATGGACGGATGAAACCCAAAAGAGAGGAGGACTGCGATTTACTTTGGCCCCCAAGAACATCCCCCCCAATCCCGTGGCCCCTCAGAGGCCGCCGCAACCGCGCCCAACATCGTCTAAACCCCCGTTAAATAACTTGTCGAGTAACCCGTTAAGTATTCCACGCACACCCAAATGCCCCAAGTGCCGCAATCATCATGTTCATCGCTCCCGCAAGCAGGGATTTCTCGAGAAATATTTCTTGCGCTTTCTGGGCATATCTCCATATCGCTGCGAGGCCTGCTACCAACGCTTTTTCAGGAGAGGTTGAAAGGCACCACCCAAGTCACGCCCCCGCTGGTTTAAAAAGGCGGCACAATCTAATCCGCAGATCGCTTTGGTAGCGTCGGCACTCTTTTGCCTGCCCTCTTTTGTTGACGGCCCAAGCAGAACCAGGAAATAGGACCGCGTTAGTGCCTGCAGATTAAATTACGCTCAGGTGAACGGGAACGGCAGGGGTGAACCACTGAAACAACAACGGCGCAGAGGGGGCTGTGAATCCACCGTTGAGTTTCCCGCCCGCCCCGCGCGTATCTCACCCGTCACTTCTCCGCGGCAGGGCAGCCGAGCCGTTCAAAGGCGCTGGGCAGCGGCTGCCGAAAAGGCGACCGATTCGACGGTTCGCGTCATCTTTGATCGTCGGATCCGCCTCTCCCGTGAACGGGAATTAAGAAATTATCGAGAACAAAAGTAGAAGGCGGCGCGGCGTATTTTCATGCCCTCACTTTTGCACTAGTAAATGCGTATTCGCTGGACGCCCGCAGCCGCGGCGGATTTGAACAAATCAGCAATTACCTTCGATGCAGAGCTTCAATACTGAAGCGCTGGAGGATACCTTGACATCTGCTTGTGGCCGTTAGACACTCGCGGCCAAAGTCAGCCTGAAAGGAAGGCCATGAAATATCTTATCCTTGGTTTTTTCTTGTTGCTCTCGGTAGTCAGCGCCAGAGCCGATTCGATTGAAGGAGAATCCTTCAACCTCAATAACATGTATTTCCTGCCACCTTTCGGCGGAACCAACTTAGCATCAAACCCGGGCGTGACCCTCACTTCAGGATATCCTCCAATACAGATCACTTCGAGCGGATCGATTTTCCCCATCGGAGCGAGCATCGATTTTTGGAATTTTGGCTTTCTACCAGGTGCAATCAGCAACGGGAATATAGCCCAACCGACCGTAGGTCTGGATTTGTTTTTTGAAGGCCAACAGTACACAACAATTGGCATACTGCCGCAAGTCTCTTACGGGATTTATATTCCAAATTACTTCGCCGATGTTCCGATACCTGTCGTTCTCGCCGCCACGGTGTTTGATTCCGCTGGCATCGCGGTCGCTTCACAAAGCTATGATTTCAATATTTTGCAGCCGACGCCTGAGCCTGGAACGTTTTTGTTTTCCCTTCTTGGATGTTTTGCTCTCGTGGGATATTGTCAGCTGCGACGTTCCGTGGATGGCCGTCACTTAGAGGGTTGATAACAAGCGGGGACACTGCAGTTGTTGAAGATAACGGTTCCAGATTACTTAGTCCACGCGATCATAAAAATATTGTGCAACATATAAGCACCGAATGGTTTAGCTGATAGCGTCAGATAAATTTCCGATGGCGGGTCACGGGGTAGTCTCGCTAAAGGTCGTCGCCGACCCTTGGTGGACCCAACTTCCATTCAATTAGCGAAGCGGCGCCCTGTGGCGGGTTGTCTTCACAAGTTTTGTAATTTCTGCGATTGATGCAAGCGGATCTTGCCAATCAAACCGCCGATGGTTCCAGCCACGGCTCCAGTGGCCGCGCCGATCAGAAGCCGCTCAGGAACCTGCCGCGCATAGTAGTAATTTGCGTGAGCCGTGAGGCCGCGCGAACCCGCAAAAGCCATGAGCGCCTGCCGCCATTCGGGACGATTCCGAATGATTTCCAGCACCATGTTCATGCGTATGTCCCCCGCTATAGCTGTGACCGAAAAAATCAGAACACCCGCCACTATTCCGGCCACCATCGTATCCGTAGTCTTGCCCCCTTGCCGCCGACTCCAAAATCCCGGCAAAACAGGAGAAAAGTACAGCAACAGGAGGACCAGGACAATCTCCACCGGGCTGTTGAAAGCCAAGGGTGCAAAAAGTGCATGGACTACGCCTTCGGAGCGATACCAGCTCTCGTTGACAAGAAACACGAATGCCCCGATCACCATCCAACCGCTTAGCAACAAGCCGAGCGCGACGCCAAACCAGGCACCATCGATCAGGCTGAGCGCTTGGTGTAGATACCAGAAGTTCGCAGCCAGCCTTCCTTTCGCGGGGAAGACCTCTTCTCGATACTCTTCGAGCAAGTCGCCGCTGATAGTGTCGCGATCCCGACGTCTTAGCCCCGCACGCATCATCCACTCGATCCAAAGGGGTGGCTTTGGATCACTGGTTCGTGAGTGTGTCATCAAGCCATTCCTTTCGCCGGCAGACGCACAGCTGCCCAGAGGCGTTTGGATGTTGCCCTGGCTTCGCCTAACGCTCGCACGCCCGAAGCTTCAATCGAGTAGTAACGGCGCGGGCGTCCGCCGCGTGTCTCGGTTCCCGGCCCGAGACGCGACGAAACCAGCCCCTTTTCCTCCAGCCGATCGAGAGTGGCATAGACCGCGCCGGCTGATATGTTGCGCTGGAGACGGGCTTGCACTTCCTTCAGGATGGCCCGCCCGTAGGCTTGCTTTCCGAGTGCGGTTGTGGGGCGCAGCAAGGCTAACAGGACCGCCTGTTCAAAGGTGCCAAGAATGTCGGACATGTCTACATTGTAGATAATCCAGGAAGGGAAGTCAACTTCACTGCAGGGCGTTTACTCCTTTTTCCGCCCGGTATATGTACAGTAGTGGTAGACGGGTGTAAAAGGGCGCATTACGCCCTTATTAGGCCCCTACCCACAAGGGAAACAAAGGAGAAGCACGCTAATTCCCAATAAAAAGTGAATATGGCGGAGAGGGTGGGATTTGAACCCACGAGCCCGGTTTTACCAGGCTACCCGCTTTCGAGGCGGGCTCTTTCAACCGCTCAGACACCTCTCCAGACCTGCAAGTTTAATGGAGCCCGCGGTTTTCAGCAATCGGGCCGCACGTCAGCGTCGACTCACCTGCGCAGCGCAAAAAACGACTGCAAAGCTCCGCCACATTCGGCCGCCAGGACGCCACGCGTCACCTCGACACGATGGTTGAGCGCGGGATGATCGAAGATCTCAAAACACGAATGCGCGGCGCCGGCCTTGGAATCGTCGCAGCCGTAAACCACTCGTGC
The DNA here is from genome assembly GCA_963719845.1 of uncultured Acidobacteriota bacterium. Classification (GTDB taxonomy): domain Bacteria; phylum Acidobacteriota; class Terriglobia; order Acidiferrales; family UBA7541; genus Palsa-189. Next base: position 292,852 of record CAVRDM010000019.1, read on the forward strand.
GATTCGTGCCTGAACCATCGCTCCCGCACACATCGCGCACGGCTCGACCGTCACGTAAAGTACAGCCCCGGTCAGCCGGTAGTTTCCCACAGCCTGCGCGGCAACGCGCAACGCGATGATTTCCGCATGCGCCGTCGGATCGCAATCGCCAATCGTCCGGTTGCCCGCGCAACCGACGATGCGGCCACCCAGGGATACCACGGCGCCCACCGGAACTTCGCCGTTTTGTGCAGCGGTATGCGCCTCCGCAAGCGCCAGCCGCATCATTTGTTCGTCGGTCGAATGCTCACCCACTGGCATCAGGTCTTCACGCTTCTTCATTCGATAAATTTGACGGGTTCGACAGCTTCAACCGCTCTGACCCGTTCGACGTATTTGACGGCATTCGCAGCATCTGCATCAGCCTGCTTACTGTGCCCGCACTGCACTCGCGCCCGTATATAGCCCCTTACTGAGCCCCCATTTACCGCGCCCGTAGGCCCCGCTTACTGTGCAAGAGACACCGAAGGTACCAGGTATTCCACAACCGTAACGTCGCGCAACCGATTCCCGTGCCTAGCGTGCTGCTCGTGCGTGCCTACCACCCGCCAGCCCGTTGCCTGGCAGAGCCGCAGGCTATCGTGATTGTCGGCCAGCACGTATCCCACCAGCTTGCGATACCCGAGCCGCGCCGCCTCTGCCTGGGCCACGCGCATCAATTGGCGGCCCACTCCGTAACTGCGAAACGAGCGGCGCACAAAAATTTCGATTTCACCCAGGTCTTCAAATCCATGCCGCTCGTCGTGCGGTTCGATCGCTGCCACGCCGCAGGCCCAGTTACGCACCTCGGCCACAAACATCGGATGGCGAACATCTTGCCCGGCCGCGAGAATCAGTCGCTTTTGTTCCTGAAGCGAACGCGGCTGGGCGTCAAATGTCCCCAGTCGGTCTTCTATCGCTTCATTGAATATTTCGCGCACGGCCGCGGCATCCGCCTCCTGGGCCTGGCGGATCGTAAGCCGCGGGCGCTTTTCAGCCGTATTCATGCGCAGATTCTAGCATTGCAGGTGCTCGCATTCCGCCGTTTCCAGCGCGCCATTCGAACAGCGCTTGTTCGAATACCCTATAAGTAACTGTTTACAAAATGACACTAATGTGCTATCGTGTGCCGTGCTTGCATTCATTCAGTCCCGTTTTCATTTCCTCGGCCCGATACCCTTCTGGAATCTCGCCGTGAACCGCGCTCCGCGCGCAAAAAGCGCCCAAATCGCGCTCCAAAACTCCAGCATTTTCAGCAAGATACAAACGCCTCATTTAGCAAGTCGCTCGGAATCATATACATGCAAACTGCCGGGGAGTATAGCGGCCAGATTCTCCACCGGCAGCTCGAACGTCACCGAACTCAGGCTCTTCCTTCAAGCGCCGCTGCTTGACAATTCCTACCCTGGCCCACAAACTACTTCTTATGCTTGAACTGCTGCGGCGCATGTTTCTCGCGGATTTCTGGAAAGGGCTGCTGCTGACGTTCCGCGCTCAGAATCCCAAAAACGTTTACACCGAACAGTACCCGCTCGAGCGGCCCATGATTGCCGAGCGGTATCGCGGGGCCCCGCGGTTGAATATCAACCCGGAAACGGGCGAAACTCTATGTATTGCGTGCAATTTGTGTGCCCTGGCTTGCCCGGAAAATTTGATCGTGGTCGGCTGGCAGCGCGATGACCTCACTCGCCGTAAAGTGTTGACCACCTTCACTTACGACACTTCGCGCTGCATGTTTTGCGGCCTTTGTGAGGACGCTTGCCCCACCGATTGCCTTGAGCTTACCCAAGACTTTGAGATGGCCACCTATTCCCGTGAAGGCGCCATCTGGGACCGTCACCGGCTGGAAGAGGGCCCCACGCCGGCGCGGTACGTTCGTTGATTCGAGCGCATTTGTTTCTTGCTCATCTTCTCGTCCCTGTGCCGGACCTAAAGTCCCGTATATCTTGGCGTTTTAGTTATCCGAAACATGGAACTCCGTAAGGATCCCATTACCCGCAGCTGGGTCCGCGTCGGGCATCGCGAGGATGTCCCCATTCCCGATTATGGGTGCCCTCTTTGCCCGGAGCGTGCCGATGCGGTTCCGGCGCTCCTTGAAATTCCCGGCGGTAATGAGCCTCAAGTCCGCGTTATCCCTCACTTTCACCCGCTTTATGGAATCGAGGGCGAGGCGGGGCGCATGCCGGACGGAATTTACGATCGCATGCGTCCCTTGGGAGCTCATGAAATCATTATCGAGTCCCGGGATCACAATCAAACGCTCGCCGCAATGGACGACGACCAAATCGAGCGCGTTCTGCAGGCTTACGCTTCCCGTATCCTCGACCTGAAACGCGACGATCGTTTCAAGTACGTCGCCGTTTTTGAAAATCGCGGGACCCTGGCCGGCAGTGAGTGGGCCCACCCCTATTCGCAGGTTACGGCCACGACTTTTGTCCCCCGGCGGATTCTTTACGAATTGCGCGCCGCGCGCAGTTGGTTTGCCGAGAAGGAGCGTTGCGTCTTCTGCGATATCGTGCGCCAGGAAGAGCGCCAGGGCCGGCGCATGATCGATACGCAGGGCGACTACGTCGCTTTCTGCCCCTACGCTTCGCGAGTCCCTTTTGAGACCTGGGTGCTCCCTCGGCCGCATAATCATCTTTTTGAAATGCCTGGCCGGGAGGCCCGCCGCCGCAACTTGGCCACGCTCCTCGGACGATCGCTGCGGCGCCTCACCCAGGTTACGGACTCCTACCACCTGGTTTTGCATACCGCGCCCAATGCGATTCATCCCAAGGGCGAGCTGTCTTCGTACTGGCGGACCATCGCAGAGGATTTCCATTGGCACATCGAAATACTGCCGATCCTCGAGCAGCGCAGTAAGTCCTACAGCATCAAGGAGGTTTACTTCAACGCGCTATTGCCCGAACAGGCGGCCGAGCGGCTGCGCCAACTCGATCCGCAGGTCAGTCCATCCGTTACCGGGCAAGTCGCCGTTCCAATCGCTCAGGAAGACCCCCGTTCTCCCGCAGGCCTCAATTCCGAGAGCAAACGTAAAATCGAGCCGGGGCCGTGATCCGCGGGCAAGACGATTTTTCGCGGCCCATAGCGTTGCCGGACCTCGTTCGCAAGTAGTGTATAAAAGGCGTCTTGTTGCTTAATTGTGTAACCATTTGCAATGTACAACCCGATAGCTGTGTACTATATTCGGCCTCCAGCCTCCGCACGAGTCCCCCTGGGGTCTCGCTCGGTTCAGCGACTTCCGGAGGAGAATTCTCATGTGGCGCAAACCGGACGAAAACAAGAGCGCATCTGCCGCTCCAGAAATCAGCACAACTCCGGTGTCCACTTCGGAGGTTGAACTGCTAGCCGCGGTTGCGGTTGTGGCGCCTCTGTCCCAGGCAGCGGTCACGCGTTCTCCCGCGCCTCACTCGATGCTGTCGCCCAATCCTACCGCGCAGCCAGCCTCCCTTCAGGCGGGACGCATCAGCAGGACCCTAGCCATTAAAGGGGACATTACAGGTTGCGACGATCTGTTTATCGACGGCGATATTCAGGGGAAAATTCGCATTGCGGAAGGGCGGGTCACCATCGGTGCAAATGGCCGGGTTACCGCCGACGTCGTGGCGCGGGAGATTGTGGTTCAGGGAAACGTGAAGGGAAATCTGCACGGGCGGGAGCGCGTGCAAATCGGCTCCACCGGGTGCGCCTGGGGAAACGTAGTCACGCGCCGGTTCATCGTCGAGGATGGCGCGGAAATCCACGGCCATGTCGAGATCGGCCCGCCCGAATCCCAGGTCCAGGAATCCCGCTCAGCCGCGGCCAAGTTCGTACCGCCGGGTGCCGAAGAGGTTGAGGTTACCACGGTGCACGCACGAGAATCGGGGACCGTTGTATGAGTTTGTTGAGCAAATTGGGTGCCGTAGCCGCGCGGGGAACCCTTGAGCACCAGCGTCCCAGCGATGGGCGAACTGCGGCGCCTTTGCATACCACTTCCGGCGAAGCCGCGCCTGGCACCGCGATGCGCCCAGCGCGCTTCTCCAACGGACTTAAGGAATTCTTATGGCAACTCGAGGGCCTGCGGCGCGGGAATTTACTGGATGCCGGGCCGCCCTGGCAAGACACACTGAATTTCTTTATCGAGCGTCGCTTCAAGGTTTACACTGAGGACCTGCTAATTTCCTGGATCCATTTTCAGCGCGAGGAAGAGCAGCGGCTGAAATTGTCCATCGCGGCCGGTGAACCTGCCGCAGCCGTCGATGCGTCGCCTTCCGCCCGCGCCGAGCGCTTTCTGGAGTCCAACTTGCCTTACGCCAGGGATACGTTCGATGCGGTATTGCTCTGGGACGTGCTGGATTATCTGGATCGCGAGGCTGCCACGCGCGTGGTGTCGCAGGTAACGAAAATGATGCGCAGCGGAGGCGTCATGTTGGCGGTATTCCACATGCGCCTGCCCGAGCAGCTGCACCGCTATCGCGTTCTCGACGGGCAAAACCTCGAATTGGTGCCGGCGCCGCCGATCGCTCAGCCCCACCGGATCTATCAAAATCGAGAGATTCAGGACTTGTTCCAAGGGTTCCGTTCGTCGAAGTTCTTCGTGGGCCGCGACCAGCTTCGTGAGGGCGTATTCACTAAATAGCGGATCTCTGACTGCATCTCTAAGCCGCCTTGAATGCAACAAAAATGACAAATTTGGAGCGCCAGAGCGGCGAATCGGCCCACAGCGCGCGCTAGTTCCCGGGCCCTTCCCGCAGCCAGGAAACTAGTAGGGATTGGAACAGGGAACTAGCCGCCAAACTTCCAATTCCACATCCAGCGGATCAGGTCGCGCTGGTAAACAATCACGCCTGATTGCCATATCAATCCACATAACAGCATGGACATGAATACGATAGAGACGGCCAGCGCCAATGCGAGCTGTGATTCTTTGGCGGGCAGTACGAGGCTGCGCAAAAATCGCATTCCAAGCTCCTTAGCGGCACAGCGGCGAGGCGTTTAACCCGCGACTCGCAAGAGATAATCGGTTTGTCCGATTAGCCGCATAACAAAGCGATTAAGGGCAATCGCATAGCCACGCCCCAAGGCGCCCGGCCTCGCACCTAAGTCATTTAGCACGTGATTGTTAACCGTGGCAGGCGGAAATGGTACAGTATTTCTTTGTGTGCAAGCTGCTAAATAAATCCTCTCTTTTGCCCTGATCGTGCCTAGTTTTTCCGTAACGGGTGAGGGCTTTACTAGGAGCCCGCGTATTCATTGGCGCTCAGGATCCTTTAACGAAGCGCCCTTCAAGCACTCGAAGGACCTCCTCATTCCAACCGGCGGCGCCAGGGAGAGAACCGCAAATCGCATTCGGCAAGCGAGCCATGACCTCGGAGCGCAAGCCCATTCGTGCATCCGGCAGAACAATGGGGTGATCGACGGCCAATAGCAGAGGAAGATCAGCAAGGGCGCTGCCGATTCCCACCGAGCTCAAGCGCGAGCGCATGGATTTGCGGTAAAGCTGCATCAAGTAACGGACGGCGCGCCCCTGGTCGTTTCCGGAGCGAAGCTCCCAAAAGGGTTCGCCGGGAACGGCGTCCCATCCCCGCTGCTTGGCAGCCACCGCGAAGCGCTTCGCGGTGGCGGCGACTTCGCCGGCAAAAAAGAACCGTTCGCTAAATTCGCGATCGCGGGACATTTCCGCCTCGCGCAGCGATTCACCCGTGTTTTGCGCCAGCTCCCTGGCGCTCATCTGCGAGTAGCCGACAACGCTGGCCCGCGCTGCGGCGGCGATTTCCGCAAGGGCTTCGGTGGCCGCCGCGTAGGGCCGGCCGAAGGGAACGCGGAAGTAACGCGCCACGCGTGCGGCGCCCTCGAGCGCGAGGGCGAAGTATCCGTCGGGGAGAAACAGGCCTCCTCCGCTTTCGGTAATAAACGGGTGGTTGTGCGCAATTTTTCGGCGTAACGGCTCGAGTTGGGCGCGGGTCTCGGTGGTGGAAATCACGAACGGAACCCGGCGCCTGGCGACTTCTTCGAGGGCCTCGCTGGCCGCCGCCCACGACTGGACGCCCGAATCAACCAGGACGCTTTGCAGGGCGGTGAAGAGTATGTGGCGGGGCGCGAGCATCCGCAGCAAGTCTAGCGCGGGTCCGCATTCCATGCTACGACGGGGGCCACGGCAGCGGCCACTGTTGGGGGCCACGCCACCGCAAATAAAACGGCGGCGAGGGCTGATGGCCTCGCCGCCGGTATGAAACGCCTTGCGACTTATTGGTGAAGTTAGTTGCCGGATGCGGCGGTGGTGGTGCCGCCGTTCTTAGGCATGCTGATATAGCCCGCGATCTTGTCTTTGCTGACTGAGTTCACCACGAACTCATCAGCTTGATGCGAACCGTGCGGGTAGAAGACGATGGGTTCATTCACGGTGCGGTCTTTCTTTTCCGTGCGAACGTCGTCGACCACCAAAGCCACGGTGAATTGATTTTTCTTGGTGTTGACCGAGTGCAACTCCACGGTCAGATCGCTATTGCCTATCTTTTGGGGTTTGTTGCGGCCCTGGACGTTGAATTCCACGTAATCGCGCTCGCCCATGCGGCGGAGGGAATCGATCTCGTCGTGATTGCGCGCGATGAGCGTACCGAGCTCGCTACGCGCCATTTTGAGGTCGCTCTTGGTGCCTTCGAGATCGGTCTTAACGCCGCTGACGGTGCCGTTGGTGGCGTTCAGATCGTCCGTGCTCGCCTTGGTGGCGAGTTGCGATTTAACATCGGTATCCATTTGCGCGAGCTTCTGGGCGCTTTCCTCGCGGATTTGCGCTGCTTCGTCGCGCGATTTGTTCAAATCACCCTGAGTGATTCGCAGGCGCTTGGTGACGACACCCAGATCGCCTTGAAGCTCCGCATTGGCGGCATCAGCCTGAGTTTCTTTTTGCTCGAGAGTGGCAATCTGCTGCGCGGTATTCTGCTGAGCTGCCTTCATCTCGTTGCCGAACGATTGCTGGGCAGCCTGAAGCTGAGACGAGTCATACCAAGCCAAGCCCAACCCGGCGATCGCGACCAAAGCCAAAATCACAATTGCCGGCGCGATCCAACCCGGTACTCCCTGGACTTCTACTACGCGATCATCATGAATGTCGGCCATTTTATTTCTCCCTGAGGGCTTCTACCGTCTAGCGAATTTCACTCGCCCGTCCGGATCGAAAGCCATGTGGGAGAGAGCACGTCTAGCGCCAGTAGAGGCAGGAGATAAATGAGCTGTAAAGAGCGTTTTTTCTTGATGATAACAGCGGCTGAAAATACCCGATATACTGTAGGAATCTCCCAGGGCAAGAAATCTTTACGCGGACTCGTACTTTTGTCTATTCGGGCATTGCCACTGTGGGGGCGCACTTTATAACTGGCCCATCGCAGTACCAATCTTATTATCAACTTCCATCTTATCACGATGTGTTAGTGTCACCACCTCTCATCATCAAGCGCCGGGGCCGCCGGGGTAGGCGGGCAGATCGGGGGGCCGCGGGGGCAGCGGCTTGGGATGCTCCTCTATTTCCTGTAAGAGAAGTTCGAGCGCTTTTTCAAGTTGCGGATCGCGTCCTGTCCGTACCAGGTCGGGGCGGTTATCGACGACCACGTCGGGTTCCACGCCGTGGTTCTCAATCAGCCACTGGCTGTCGAGGCCGTAGAGGGAAAACTCCGGCCGGGTGACGTAGCCGCCGTCTACCAAGGGGCTGTAACCGCGGATGCCGCGCACCCCGCCCCAGGTGCGCATGCCCACTACGGGTCCAAGCTTATAGAACTTAAAAAAATAAGTAAAAAAATCGCCATCCGAGGCGGAATACTCATTGCTGATGGCGTTCATGTAGCCGTTAAAAACGGTGTCGGGTATGGTTCCCGACGTCCAGTTGCGGGCGGACTGCATGCCCGCCAGCACGCGCCGGAGGCGTTCAAAGATAATTTGATCGACGAAGCCGCCGCCGTTAAAGCGCACGTCGAAGATCAAACCTTGCTTGCGAATCTGGGGAAAGAACTGGCGCACGAACTCGTTGAGCCCATCGTCCTCCATATTGGGAATGTAGATGTAGCCCACGCGGCCATTGCTGGCCAGATCGACTTTGCGGCGGTTGGTTTCGATCCAGTCGAGCTCGCGCAGATGGAATTCGCTGGCAATCGTCCGCACGACGACGTTGCGGGCGCCCTGCTCGCTAGGCGTGTCATTTACCGTGAGCGTTACCGTCTGGCCGGAGGTGTTCAAGAACAGCTCATAGGGGTCTTGCGGCACCCGTAACGGATGACCATTCACCGCCAGCAGGTAACTGCCCGGAGCAATCTGGACGCCCGGCTCGGTGAGAGGCGACACGCGGCGGGAATCCCAATCTTCCCCCGGATAGATCTTGGCGATACGGTAGAGACCGTGCTCGGTGTCCACGGAGAAATCGACACCGAGCATACCGACGTTGACGGGCTTGAGATCGGGATAGTCGCCCGCGCCGGCGTAGGTGTGCGAATTTGCGAGCTCTCCAATCATTTCGGTAAGCAGGTAAGTCAAGTCATAGCGGTCCGCGACATAGGGCAGAAGCGCGGCGTACTTGGCCTGGACCGCTTCCCAATCGACGCCATTCATCGCACTTTCGTAGAAATAGTCGCGTTGCTGCCGCCAGACCTCATGGAAGATCTGGGACCATTCGGCCGGGGGATCGATTTCCATGCGCAACTGATCGAGACTGATGTCTCCATCGGGGGGTTTGTGCGGCGCAGGAGGCGCGGCCGTATCCACGATGCCGTAGTGATGGGTGCCCTCATCGCCAGAAGTGGAATACAACAGCTTTTTCCCGTCGAAGGAGACGGCAAAGTTATCCGCGGGCGAAACGAGCACGTGATCCTGCCGCTCCTTCATATCGAATACGTGTACGGAGGGGTCCTCACCCGGCACCGGGCCGGAAAGCCCGGTTACCGGCAGGGTACCGTAGACAACGAGGTCTTTGGCGGCTGCGAGATGGGAGATATTGGCGATAGGAATGGGAAACGCCACGATGCGGGTGTCGATCCCTTCGAGATCAATGCGCAGCGGCGTTCCCGGAGCTTCCGGCGGAGTTTTCTCGGGGGCTGCGGGGACGGCTTCGGTTTTGGCCTTGGGGGCCCTCACAACGGCTTTAGGGGGCGTCTTGGGGAGGTTCTTGACGTCGGGGTTGGTCTTGGTATCCGCAGAACCGGAGGGCGGCGGCTCGGTCTTTTCCTGTGCGGCCGGTTCTGATTTCTGGCCAACTTCGTCACTTTGCGCAGCGAAGGGCGAGGGCAGGTCGGCGCGCAGCGTGACGGCGTAAACGCGGGTGGCCTTGGGATTCGAAAACTCGCTGTCGTAAACGCCGAGGACTTCGTTGTAGTCGCGATTAGAGAGGAAGAAGAGGTACTTGCCGTCGGGATCGAACTGCGGATAGTAGCTATTGTAAAAGCTAGTGGTTACGTGGGTGATCTTGGCGGCAGCCAGTGAGTACAGCTCAACAAACTGGTTCGTGTTTTCGTCGGGCTTGGAATAGGCCACCCATAAACTATCCGGCGACCAAGTGTAGTTAATGATTTCTCCGTCTTTGGCTTGGTCCACTTGCACGGGTTTTTTGGCGGCAATATCGACGTACCACAAGCGCAACTTCTGGTCCGCATAGAGCAGTTTTTTGCTATCGGGCGACCAGACGGGCGGGAAATAGAAGCCCTTGCTTCCAGAAGTGATGGCCACCTCCTTACCGATGCCATCCTGAGGCAGGATGTAGAGCTCCTCTTCACCCGTGCGGTCGGAGACATAGGCAACCCATTTCCCATCGGGAGACCAGGACACCGAGTGTTCGCGCACACCCGGCGACTGGGTCAAGTCCCGGATACTGCCGTGCTTCGCAGGCGCCGTGAAAATATCGCCGCGCGCGCTAAACGCGGCGCGGTTGCCGTCTGGAGAGATATCGAAATCGGTGATCAGTTTGCTTACATTGTCCCAGCGGCGCCGCGTCCATTCACGGTCGCCCGGAAGGTAGATTGTGAGCTTATGCGCTTGCTCGGTGGACAAATCGAACAGGTAGAGGTATCCGCCGTTCTCAAAAACCAGGGAATTGCCGTTCAAACTGGGCCAGCCGACGTCGTAGTCGGTGTAATGAGTGAGCTGGCGGGTCTGGCGGGAATTCAAATCGTAGGCGAAAAGATTGATGCGGTGGTCGGGACCGCGGTCGGATCCAAAATAAATGGTATCGCCATGCCACAGGGGATAAGTGCTGGTGCCTTCATACGGGGAGATATTCTCGATCTGATTGGATTTGAGGTCGTAAATCGAAAGCGAAGGCGCCAAACCGCCGGTGTAGCGCTTCCACCCGCGAAAGTTCACGAAGATGCGGTTGTAGACCATTTTCGTGCCATCGGGCGAAAACGAAGTCAGGCCACCCTTGTCGATCGGCATCTGCTCCGCCAGGCCACCCTGCACGCTGACGGTAAATAAGCGCCCGAACCAATCGTTAAAAGTGTTGCGGCGCGAGAGGAAAACGATGCGCTGGCTGTCGGGAGTCCAGGTGATGACTTCATTGTTCGGGCCCATGCGCTCGGGCATGACCTGGATGTCGGGAAGAAAGGTAAGCTGGCGAGGCTCTCCGCCGGCTGCCGGCATGACGTACACATTAAAGTTGCCGTCGTACTGGCCCGTGAAGGCAATCCACTTGCCGTCAGGAGAGAATTTCGGAAACAGCTCGAGTCCGGGATGCGAGGTGATGCGCCGCGCCACGCCGCCGGAGGCGGTCGTAAGCCAGAGATCGCCTCCATAACTGAAGACAATCTGATCTTTGTATATGTCCGGAAAGCGCATGAGGCGGCCCTCAGGCAGGTCTTGCGGAAAACAGGCGGGCGCGAAGCATAAGCCGCCGCACACCATAAGCAGAGCCAGCGCACCGCGGATAGCGTTCATCACGTTCGTTCCGGCTGCTGTTTGTTGAGTCCTACCAATGTTTCCTCCCCAGAAGCTTGAAAAGTCGCGCGATCCCTTTTTGCGCGCAAAGAAATAAAAATGATACGCCTCCCAGCCGCCGTATCCAACGGGGGATTGCGGCCGGATCGATGGCTGGGGATATTGAAGAGCGGAGGAGTCTGCTATTTGCCAATCAGGCCGGGCTTAGCTGTTCCTTGATTAGTGGTGGAGGGTCCGCGACGGAATCTGTGCAGGCTGAGATTCGGTGCTGCTAGGGTGAAGCGCGAGGCTCATCGGCAGATGGGAGGGGGAAGGGGATCAGCGCTGTGCCGGTGCAGCCGGTGTCTCAACGATTCGGGATTGACTTGCGGGCTGGGACTGGCTTTACGGGATCGTACTGGTTTTGGCAACACGCCCATTCCGTGCGCGCAAAGCGCCTATTGCGGCAGGAAGCAGCGAGACGATTACGACCGCGGCGATGACCCATTGGATGCGCTGCTCGATGTTCGGCACGAAAGACCCCAAGGAATATCCGCCCAGGATCGTGGCTCCGGCCCAGGTGCAGCCGCCCACGACGTCATACAGAACGTAACGCGCGTAAGGCATTTCCGAGGCGCCCGCGACAGGCGGACAAAAAGTGCGGACGATGGGCATAAAGCGGGCGAGGATTACTGTTTTGCCGCCATATTTTTGGTAGAAATCATGGGCTTGTTGCAGGTGGCGGCGCTTAAAAAAAAACGAATCCTCCCGCCGATAGAGGGCCTGACCGGTAACCCGCCCGATCCAGTAACCCAGTTGGTCGCCCACGATGGCGCAGATGATGACCAGCGGCAGCAGCGTGCCGATTTTCAGGTCGCCCGCGGCCGCGAAAACACCGGCAGTTACTAATAAGGAGTCGCCCGGAAGGAAGAATCCCACAAAAAGTCCGGTCTCCACGAACACGATGACACAGACCATCAGCAATCCGCCCCAGCGGATCAGCCCTTGGACGTCATAGATGGTGTGCAGCAGGTGCCGGATAGTTTCGAACATGTCCCCAAGCTTTCGTTAAAAATGCGGCGCGGGCAGTGGCGCAGCAGGTCCCGTAAGATACGGTAGCAGAAAAAAATGGGATTGCCGCCGCATTCTTCCCAACAAAGTCCCAGAAGTGCAATAAGAAAGAGTAATCGGCTGGCCGAACTCATACCAAGTCACCTCAGACGTTTTGACGCGAATATATTTTCCAGGTCGAGAATGCCGGCCCGCGCCAGCCGACACAATCACCCCTGCGGATCAATCTGTGTTTTTGTGCCGCACACATAAACAGTACTTTCCTCCTACGCGGATGGGGCCTCTGTACCATTGCCGCCGGCGGGCAGCGCGAACAAAATGGCCTCACGCTGCAACTGCGCTGAGGAGGCCGGCAATGGGGGCAACGGTTTATGCCAACTGGGTGGGACACGCGGTGGTTTTACAGGTTGTGGCGGCGGATTTGCGCGTGCCTTTGCGCGGAACCATCGTCGGCGAATCGGACGAGGCTGTACGCTTTCGTGTCGGGGACGGCTGGGATATCGACATCTACAAAAATATGATTTTGGCAGTGGAAGATTGGGCCAGCGTCCTTCCTTAACTCTGTCGAACCAGGGGTCGAGCAGTGGGCCGGGGAGCACGAGGCCACGGTGGCGCGCGTTGCAACGCGCGGGGGAGAACACGAAATGAGAGATTCGCAGAGACCCATGCTTGTGGATGAAGCGCGCGCCACCGCACTATTGGGATTGAGCGCGACCGAGTTGCGACGATTGTCTGCCCAGACGGGTTTGGGTAGGCCGGCACCCGTGTTGGAACGGGTTTCGGAACAGGGATCGGAGGCGGGACTCGATCCTGCGCCAGAGCCGGGAATTAAATCCGAGGGCCGCGTTTTCACCTACGCGGAGCTTTATCGACTGTGCCGGGTGGCGGTGCAGAGCGCCAGTTAAGCCCGGTACGCGGGTCCAACGGCAAGTGCTCGCGGCCGATCGGGGTTATGGCGCATCATGCCAGAGGACATCCGCGGTGATACGCGAGATATCGGGGAGGCCGCAAAGCGCCATCGCGGCGCGAAACTCGTCTCGCAGAATGCGTACGACCTCCGTGACCCCGGCGGCGCCCCCCACTGCTAGTCCCCATACGTAAGGCCGTCCAATCAGGACCGCGCGCGCCCCCCGGGCGATGGCCTTCAACACGTCGGTGCCGCGGCGAACGCCCCCATCGAGCAGCACGGCTATGCGCCCGTCGACGGCTTTGGCCACGCCTGGCAAAGCCTCAATCGTGGCGGGCAGCGTATCGAGATTGCGCCCGCCATGATTGGAGACGATGATGCCGGCGGCGCCATGATCGATGGCGCGACGCGCGTCTTCCGCAGTGAGAATGCCCTTTAGAATCACGGGCACGTTGGTGAGGGAGCAGAGCCAGGCGATGTCCTTCCACTGGAGAGAAGCATCGGTCATGGGGCTATAAACACCATCGGCGGCCACGTGGCCGGCCTTCTGCGCGGCACCGCCGAGAGGCGCGAGGTGTTTGGCGCTGACGCCGGCGGGGAGCTGGAAGCGGGTGCGGGCTTCGCGGTTGCGCGCGCCGAAGACGGGCGAATCCACGGTGACACAAACTGCCGTGCATCCCGCAGCTACCGCGCGCGCCACCAGGTCACGAGTGAAATTGCGGTCGGGATGGACGTAAAGCTGAAACCATAGCGGCTGCGCTGTGGCTTTGGCGATCTTTTCAACGCCGGTGGTGGCGTAACTGCTGACGACCAGCGTCGCCGCTGCCGCTTGGGCGCCACGGGCGGTCGCGAGTTCGCCGTGGGTATGCGAGAGCTTGTGGTAGGCCGTAGGCGCCAGCAGGATCGGGTGCGGCATCGCCTGGCCGAAGAGATCGATGCTCGTGTCCACGCGGCTGACGTCGACCAGGACGCGCGGTTTCAGGCGAATTTCGCCAAAAGCTGCGCAGTTTCGGCGCATGGTGCGCTCGTCGCCGGCGCCTCCGGCAATGTAGGCGAAAGCCATGGGGGAAAGGCGGCGCTGGGCGGCCAGCTCGAAGTCGTCGAGATTCACCGGCCAGCGGCGCGCGCGATGCGCGGTGGATTGTTTTTTCGCTCCGACGACCTTTGGCGCGTGGGTGCGTTTCATGCTGCGCATTCTACCTCGCGGAAGTCAGCTTGCAACTTTTCAACCGCGGTTTGCTTCGCGGTTTTCTTGCGTTTTGCAAGCTCGCCTCGCTGATTGACTGTTCCTCAGGCGCGACAATTTGTTTGACACGTTGAGTGTGGTCAAACACACTAGCCGGCGCTTCAGCGCATGCCAGTCCATGCCCGATACGCCGCATTCCAGGAGAAGCGATCAATTTCACGCCGTAGCCGCGAGCTTTCTCGGGTGGACGCTCGACGCCTTCGATTACTTTGTGGTGGTTTTTCTGGTGGACACGCTGGCGCGCGAGTTTCACGTCGGCAAAGGCTCCATCGTTTTGACGCTGACGGCGACGCTCGCCGTGCGTCCCATTGGGGCGCTCATTTTCGGATTGCTCGCGGACCGTTACGGGCGGCGCATCCCGTTGATGGCCAACGTAATTTTTTTCTCGGTCATCGAGCTGCTTTGCGGTTTTTCACCGAGCTTCACATTTTTTTTCGTGATGCGCGCTCTTTACGGCATTGGCATGGGCGGGGAATGGGGCGTAGGGGCTTCGCTCGCCATGGAGGCGGCGCCCCGGCGGTGGCGCGGCGTGCTGTCGGGCATTCTGCAGAGCGGCTATTCGGTGGGGTATCTGCTGGCTGCAATTGTGGCGCGATTTGTGCTTCCCACGCTGGGCTGGCGATGGATGTTCTGGCTGGGAGGCGTCCCGGCGCTGCTGGCCCTCTATATCCGCATGCGCGTACCGGAGTCCGAGGCCTGGAAACAGCATCGCGCTCCGAGCACCGCTGCGGTGTTCCGTGTGGTGGCGGGCGAATGGAAGCGCTTCGCATATTTGGTGGTGCTGATGGTGTTTATGATGTTCCTTTCACACGGAACGCAGGACCTGTATCCCGACTTTCTGCGCACGGCGCACGGCGCGGCCGCGTCGACGATTTCTTACATCGCCATGCTGTATAACGTCGGTGCCATCGTAGGCGCGATCATTTTCGGAGAGCTCTCCGAGCGCGCCGGCCGGCGCCTGAGCATGGTGACCGCCCTGGGATTGTCGCTGGCGGTTATACCGCTGTGGGCCTTCGGCCATACGCTTGTGGCCCTGGCCGCCGGCGCGTTCCTGATGCAGGCCGGGGTGCAGGGCGCTTGGGGAGTGATTCCCGTGCATTTAAACGAAATGTCGCACGACACCACGCGCGGCTTGGTGCCTGGGCTAGCGTACCAGTTGGGGATCTTGTTTGCGGCGCCCACGAATACCGTGGAATTTGCGCTGCGGGATCGGGTCGGCTATCAGTGGGCCCTGGCAGGCTTTGAAATCACGACGATCGTGGCGCTGGCCCTGACGATTTCGCTCGGGTCGGAACGGCGCGGCCGGAGCTTCGTCGATCCGGAAAAAAATGCCCTCGAGCCATCCACGGTCGCGAAATGAAGGTGGGGAAATGACGGCGCATCTGGAGTGGCGGGGCCAGGAAGAACTCTGGATTGTGATTGAAAATGATGCCGACGCCGACGCTCAACTGCAGGCTTTAAAAATCATTGTCCGGTGGCAACAGGCGGAAAAAGCCGGAGCGTGGACGCCTTATCCTATGTTACTGGGGCCACGGATGACGTTCCGGCTGAATGCGGGTCATTTGGCGCGCACGGTCGTGGACGCCGAGCTGCCGCCGGTCCCTGCGGAAAAAACGATCGACTTGGCAGCGGAACTCTATACAGGCGCTGCTGAGACGGTGCGCTCGGAAAGGTTCCCCATAAGATATGACGGTGTAAAAGGGGCCTTCGCGCCGGCGCTGTAAAGAAGCTTCAAATGCCACGGACGCGGGACTGCCGGATGACCGGCGAGCGCCGGACGAAAAACTTGCCGTATTTTTCGGCTCAGCAGTTTGACCGCCTTTGCTTTGTTTATCGGACCTTCCAGACGGGCTAAAAGTCCACGCCTGGCGAATGCCGCGTCCAGATCGGCGGAACCGTCAATTAGGATCGCACCGCTTTCGTTTTCGACAAATCTGACAGGAGGGTCCATATTGTGCGAGGCACCCTCTTCCTCGGCATTGATGCCGCAACCGCAGGTTTAGGGCAGCGTAAAAGGATGCCCTGATAACACGGTGTAAAAGATGTCATGAGACTGAACACAGAAGCGCCTGTGCTACCAAAGGCGGCTCGGCGATACGCTTTAAATTTTCTGAAAATTGGATTCACGGCTAATTGCTGTCCGCACGGGTACACAGGCTTGTGCCACGCCTGTGCTACGATTCCCGGTCTATGCAGACGGGGATTGTGGGGCTTCCGCAGGTTGGCAAAACGACGTTATTCCGAATCTTGACGCGCACCAAGGTGGACGAGAAATCGGCGCGCGGGGCCACTCACGTGGGCGTCGCGCGAGTGCCCGAGCCGCGCATCGACCAGTTGGCCGAGCTTTACCATCCCAAAAAGGTGACGTATGCGACCGTCGAATACGTTGACGTTGCCGGCCTGGTGAGCGATCGCGCGCGGAACTCCGCCGCGCTCGCGCCCTTGCGCGAGGTGGATGCGCTCACGCACGTGCTGCGCGTCTTTGATGATCCCGCGGTGCCGCACGCCGCCGGCAGCGTCGATGCGCTGCGCGATGCCGAATCGCTCGACCTCGAGCTGATGCTCTCCGACCTCGAGCAAATCGAGCGGCGGCTCGAGCGCTTGGCCAAAGACCTGAAAAAGAAAAAAGAGCCGGCCATCGAGCACGAACAAGCCATGCTGTTGCGCTGCAAAGAGGCGATCGAGGCGGAGCGGCCATTGCGCGAGATCGAGTTCACCGCCGAGGAACGCAAGATGCTCACCGGCTTCATGTTTTTGTCTCTGCGCCCGATGCTGTACGTCCTGAACCTGGGCGATAACGAGGTGGGCGAGCTCGATACGGCCGTCACGCGGCATGGCCTGCAGAAACTCGCAGGCCGGCCGCAAAGCGCGGTTGTGCCCGTGTGCGGGCGCATCGAAGCGGAATTGTCCGAGCTTGACGACGCCGCGGGGGCGGAGCTTTTGGCAGCGTACGGGCTAAAGCAGCCGGGACTGCACCGCTTGATCCAAGCTACGTACAAACTGCTCGGACTGATTTCGTTTTTCACCGCGGGGGAGCCCGAGGTGCGCGCGTGGACCATTCGGCGCGGCACCACGGCGGTGAAGGCGGCGGGAGTCATTCATACCGATATCGAGCGGAACTTCATTCGCGCCGAGGTCGTGCGCTGCGAAGACCTGCTTGCGGCGGGAAGCTGGCCGGCGGCCCGCGAAAAAGGGCAAGTGCGCCTGGAAGGCAAGGAGTACGTGGTGCAAGAAGGCGATGTCGTTCTTTTCCGGCACGCGGGGTGACGCGCTTTCTAAGCGCGCCTGACCGGACGGCGTTCGTGCGTTCTGGCGGATAGCGATCCGGCGGACAACTGTTTCTGGCGAAAAATGGCGATGAGCTTCCACGTGCAGCCGCGGATGTGGATCGCGCTCGGCCTGGGCCTGGCGGCCGCGGGCGGAAACGTCCTCGGCGGATTGTTCATCGTCCGCCGGAACTGGTCGCGGCGCTACCTCACTTATTTCCTGGCGCTCGGCGCGGGGTTCATGCTGGCAGCATCGCTGATCGATATGCTGCCGGAATCGATCCGGCTGGCGGGGGATCCGGCGCTGTTTTACGTGCTGATCGGCTACTTTCTGGTGCACTTCTTCGAGCACACCGTCGCGCCGCATTTCCACTTCGGCGAAGAGACACACGGCGCGGAGATGCGGCTGCATCGAGCCAGCTTTTCCGCGCTCGCCGGCCTGGGCATCCATACATTTTTCGATGGCGTGGCCATTGCCTCCGGGTTTCTGGTGTCCGGGTGGCTCGGCACGGTGATTTTCCTGGCCATCGTGCTGCACAAACTGCCGGAGGGATTTGCGATTTCCTCGCTGATGCTGGCGGGCGGGCAAAGCCGCCGCAGCGCGCTATTGGGAGCCGTGTTGTTGGGCGCGGCGACCGAGGCGGGCGTGCTGCTCACCGGGCTGCTACACGGCGTGGTTTCCTATACGCTGCCCATTTCGGCCGGGGTAACGTTATATGTCGCGGCATCGGATTTGATGCCCGAGGTAAACCGCGAGCCGGGGCCGTGGATGGCGATCCTGGTATTCATTGGGGTGGCTATTTTGTTCGTTTTGCACAGGTTGGTGCACATTTAGGATCAGCGTAATATATGGGGAAGCCCCGGTTTGCAGGGGGAACCTTGCTGTGGCCGGCTTCGCCGCATAGTGCCCCGGGTCGTTAAGCAAAGAGCCTGTGACAGGGCTCGATGGTTGACCGATTCCGCAATCGCGGCCGGTGATTTGGAAGACCGCAACTTTTTGACGCGCCTGGGGTTGGATAGAATGTGGAGGCCATGGCCAGGTCCGACGTCCAACTGATGCTGGACGTAAAGGCCGGGGACGATTCGTCCTTCGAGCTTTTGCTCCGCAAATACCGGACTCCGCTTGTCAATTTTCTCTATCGCATGGTCCGAGACTCGGCGACTGCGGAGGATTTAGCGCAAGAAGTCTTCCTCCGGGTGTATCGCGCGCGTCAGAATTATGCGCCCAGCGCGAAGTTCACCACCTGGATGTTCCGGATCGCCACCAATCTGGCCTTGAATTCCCGGCGCGACGGCCGCTACCGCCAACTCGAAGTCTCCATCGACCAGCCCGCCGAGCCGGAAGACGGCGCGCCCGCTTTCGAGGTGCCCGACCGGCAGCCGGGTATCGAGCACCAACTGATCGCGCGGGATCGTGCGGAGGCGATACGCCGCGCCGTCGAGTCGCTGCCCGAAAAGCAGCGCGCCGCGGTGCTTCTGCACAAGTATCAGGAAATGGATTACGATGAGATTGCCGGAATTTTGCAATGTTCGGAGAGCGCGCTGAAGTCGCTGTTGTTTCGCGCGTACGAAACGTTGCGCGTCGAGCTGGCGCCGCTGGTGGAAACGCGGCGCGCGGAATCCCAGCCGAAAACCCAGTCGCGAGTGGAGAAATGAGGCCCCGATGAATTGCGAACAACTCAACGAAACCCTGATCGCCTACCTGGATATCAAAGCGCGGCCGTCTGAGCGCCGCCAAGTGGAGGCGCACCTTTCGCAATGCGCGGCGTGCCGCAGCCGCGCTGAGGAGTTCCAGCTACTTTGGGGCGTGCTCGACGAGTTGCCGGCCGTGCCGCCTTCGCCGGCTTTCGACGCGGCCGTGCGGGCGCGCGTGGCGCAGGAACCGCGCCGCGCAAGTTTCTGGAACTGGCCGAGGCCTTCGCCACGGCTGGCTTTTGCCGGGACCGCTCTGGTGGTTCTGTCCCTGTGGTTGTCCTCGTCGGTCCCGCCAGCGCGCCAGCAGGCGGCTGCGGTGGTGCCGCAAGGGAGCGAAGCGGAGTTTCGCATGATCAAAGACCTGCCAGTGCTCGAGGATTATGATGTTCTGGCGGATTTCGACGCGCTTTCAGACCTGAGCGTGCCGTCACAGGCGGCCGCGCAGCCCGAGCACCCGCAGATGTAGCCGCTACCGCCCGACGCATGCTGGGAAGCTGGATGAATGTCGCGACATGAAGCATGCGGGAGGGGATCCGCCGGGGTCGACAAGTTTCGCCGGCAAATTATTCCGCGCTGAATCATTCGGCGCTAAATTAGATGAATCGTACTTTACAACGCGCGTTTTTGGCACTCTCCGCTGCATTTCTGCTGCTGCCGGGTATGGGCGCCTTCGCGCAACGGAAGCCGCCCCCGCCCTCCCCGCCCCCGCGGCCCAACGTGCAGCAGCGCCCTGCGCCCCTGGCGAAGCGGCCCAACCCGCCCACCCGCCAGATGCTCGATCTTCCGCCGCTATGGATTGAACGCGTGCAGGACATGCCACCCGCGCAGCAGGAGCGATTCCTCGCCAATAATGAACGCTTCCGCAGCCTGCCGCCGCAACGGCAGGATCAAATCCGCAAACGTCTGCAGGCCTGGAACAATCTGACCCCCGACCAGCGGCAAGCCCTCATTGAACGCCAACTGGTGTGGGAGCAGATGACACCGGCGCAACAGCGCTACGTTCGGCAGACCTTGCTTCCGCAATGGCAGGGCCTGCCTGCCGCGCGCCGTCAGATCGTGCTGAAGAAGCTGCGAGATCTGCGCGATCTGAACGATTCCCAGCGCAGCGCAAAGCTCAACGACCCGTCGTTTGTCAGCGGGCTCAGCCCCGACGAGCAGCATATGTTGCGGGACCTCGCGACCCTGCGCGTTTCCAGCCCGGAACCCCCGCCGGGGATGTAGGCCCGCCCGGGGCTATCCGGCGTACTGACTATTCCTTTTTCCCCGAAGCTCTCTGCCCACGAGAATCTCCAGCGGCACGCCGGTTAGAAACATTCTGCCCGCCCATCTAAGGAAATGGCCAAGAAAATGGGCGCCGACGGCTCCCCTCCGACCGCCGCATTTGCTTCCCGAGTCTGACATTTTCCGCACTTAAAACTTAGCGCACTTTTTCACAACTTATTTTGCGAAGCGCGCGATTTTGTTGTTGACAAGAAAACCAACCTGACTAAGATCGGTGGAACAAAGTGGAGTGAAGTGGTCAGTAGTGGCCAGCAGTGGCAAGCGGCGCGTAAGTGGCGGGTACCCGGCAAGTAAGTGGCGCAAAGTGGCGAGCTGAGAACCAGGCCAGTAGGCTTTTGAACCAAGTGGCGCACCAGATCCTGGGCGAATGGCGTGAACGTTTCGACCCCTGTTGGGTCCAAGCATGCTCCGTGGCAACTATCTCGCGAAGGTCGACGAGAAGGGGCGGGTGAAGATTCCCGCTGCCTTTCTGGAATCGTTGCGCGAGTTTGGAAGTAAGTTTTTCGTCACCAGCGAAAACGGCGACTATGTGCGGATCTACCCGATGAAGGTTTGGGATGGCATTGAAGAAAAGCTCGCGCGCCTGTCATCGCACAACGTTACGAAGCGGAAGTTTCTGACGCGCACGAATTACTACGGGCAGGTCGTCGAGCTGGACGCGCAAGGGCGCATCCTGGTGCAGCCGATTTTGCGGGAGGCCGCGCAGATGAAGGGCGAGGTGGACGTGCTCGGTTATCTCGATTATCTCGAAGTCTGGAATCACGCGCGATTCCTCGAGAATTTGAAGGCCAGCCCGATCACCGATGAGGACCTCCAGACGCTGAACGATCTGGGCATCTAGTTGAGCGCGGGACATACGCCGGTGCTGGCCGAAGAGGCCGTGCGCTGGCTGCGGATCGACCCGGAGGGCACGTATGTGGATGCGACGGTGGGGCTGGGCGGGCACGCGCTCGAAATCGCGCGGCAGCTGACCACGGGACGGCTGATTGGCATCGATCGGGACGCGCGGGCGCTGGAAATGGCGCGCAAACGTCTCGAACCGTATGAGGAGCGGGTGACTCTGGTGCAGGCGGATTTTTCCAAGATCGATGACGCGGTGAGCGGCCTCGGAGCGGGGCCGGTGCAGGGCGTGCTGGCCGACTTGGGCGTCTCGAGCTTGCAACTCGATACCGCGGAACGCGGCTTTTCTTTCCGCCTGGGCGGCCCGCTGGATATGCGCATGGATTCGGATTCGGAAGAGGCGATTACCGCAGCGGACATCGTGAATCAGACCGCCGAGCGGGAACTCGCCGACCTGCTCTACCAGTATGGGGAAGAGCGGGATTCCAGAAGGATCGCCAGGACCATCGTGCGTGCGCGGCCGATTCGCAGCACCACGCACCTGGCAACGGTTGTGGCAGGGGCCCGTACTTCAAGGGGAAGGCAGAAACTGCATCCCGCGACAAAAACGTTTCTGGCGCTGCGGATTGCGGTGAATCGAGAGTTGGAGGCACTCGGGCAGTTTCTAAATCGCGTCCCTGCCACATTAGCTCCCGGAGGGCGGTGGGTGGTACTGAGCTACCACTCGCTCGAAGACCGCTTGGTAAAGCAGAAATTCCAGCAATTGTCTCGAGAAGGCGTATGCGCGGTGCTGACGCGCAAGGTCGAGCGTCCTTCCGATGCGGAGATAGCCGCGAACCCACGGGCGCGCAGCGCCAAGATGCGCGTCGCGGAAAAACTTATGCCGGAGGAAACTCCTGCGGATTGGCCGCGGTTATGACCGAGTTTCATACTCGTAAGGCGATTGACAACACGCGCCTGGTGCGCCCGGTGGCGCCGCACGGCCTGCGCAAGCTGCTGGGCCTGGTGGCGTTGTGCGCGCTGTTCGCGGGCGTAGTGATGCTCTACGCCTGGCAGCATTTCGCCTACATCCAGATGCGGTACCAGCTCGAAGCGCTGAAGTCCCAGCGCGCGCAAGCCGTCGAGCTCAATCAAAACCTGAAACTCGAGGAGGCGGGACTCCGCGCCCCGGCCCGTATCAGCGACATCGCCCGGCAGCAACTGGGGCTGACCGCCCCGGCCCCCGCGCAAGTGGCGCCGTTTGAGGGCGCGAGCGAACCCGTTTTCGCCGAGATGCGCCCGGAAATGCGCACCCCGGCATCGACCGGCGCCCAATAATCGCCCATACGCGCCGAATGTGTAGCGATTCCGGCGTAGCCGTATAGGGCCGGCCGTTCGTAATGCAGCTTTTGTAGCTGGTCCGCGCGGCGCCCCTGTCGGCCAGTTCGGCCAAGTTTGGCCAGTTTGGTAAGCTCGGCAGGTTCGGCTGGCAAGTGCGGTAAGTGCCCAACCAGGTGGCGGTAATGGAATTGCGCAGCTCTTTGACCCGGCTCATGATCGTGGCCCTGGTGCTGGTGTTGTGCTGCGGGGGCGCGCTTTTTCGGCTGGCTTACCTGGAGCTTTTTCGGTACCCGGATTTCCTGGCGCGCGCGGAACGCCAGCAGCAACACCTCGTCGAAATCAGCCCGAAACGCGCCGACATTCTCGATCGCAACGCGCACGAACTGGCGATGAGCACCTCGGTGGATTCCTGTTTTGCGGTTCCGTCGGAGATTCCCGACCCGGACATGGTCGCGATGCTGCTTGGACGCATCCTCGGCGTCCTGCCCGACGAGATCGTCACGCGGCTGGCCTCGTCCCATTCCTTCGTGTGGATCGCACGCAAGCTGCCGCCGGAAACCGCGGCGCGCATCGTGGCCCTAAATCTTCGGGGAATTTATTTTCAGCGCGAGGATCAGCGCTTCTATCCCAAGCGCGAACTCGCGGCTCCCGTTCTCGGATATGTGGACATCGACGAGCACGGCATTGGCGGCGTCGAATACCAGCTTGACGGCCGCATCCGCAGCAAGCCTGGACGCATGATGATTTTGGCCGACGCGCACAGCCGCTGGTTTGACAGCAGCGACAAAACGCCGGAAGCGGGTTCGAGCGTGCTGCTGACCATCGACGAGAACATCCAGTTCATCGCCGAAAAAGAGCTGGCTGCGGCCATTGCCGAGACTCATTCCAAGGCCGGAACGGTCATCGTGCAGGACCCGTCCAACGGCGAAATCCTGGCCATGGCCAGTTGGCCCACTTTCAATCCCAACGCGGCGGGCGGCAGTGCGCCCGAGGCGCGCATGAATCGCGCGGTGGGCGCGCTTTATGAGCCGGGCTCGGTCTTCAAAATCGTGACGCTGTCGGCTGCCATCGACCAGGGAATCACGACTCCCGACGAAGTCGTGGATTGTCAGATGGGCGCCATATACATCGCCGGTCATCGCATTCGCGATCATCACCCCTTCGGACTGCTTACTGTTTCCGAGATTCTGGCGCATTCGAGCGACGTGGGCGCCATCAAGATCGGCCTGCGGCTTGGGGCCCCCAAGCTTTACGATTACATTCGCGCGTATGGTTTCGGCAGCCCGTCGGGCATTGATCTCCCAGGGGAAAACCGCGGTTTGCTGCGGCGGCTCGACAACTGGACGCCGATTTCCATCGGGGCAGTATCCATGGGCCAGGAAGTGGGTGTAACGCCCGTGCAGATGATCACCGCGGTATCCGCCATCGCCAACGGCGGCCTGCTGTATCGCCCGCACGTTGTGCTGGCGCTGCGGAAAGGGTCGGAACAAATTACGGCGCCCGAACCGGAGCCTCGACGCGTCGTGCGGGTCACCACCGCGGCAACGATGCGGGCGATGCTCGAGGGCGTAGTATTGCGAGGCACCGGCAAGCTTGCGCAACTCGATGGTTACACCACGGCGGGCAAGACGGGCACGGCGCAGAAGATCGATCCCGCGACGGGACGCTACTCCGCCACCCAGTTGATCGCTTCCTTTGTGGGATTTGCCCCTATTAACAATCCCGCGGTCACGGTTCTGGTACAACTGGACTCGCCGGTGGGCGCGCATGAAGGCGGCGCGGTAGCCGCTCCGGCCTTCAGGCACATTGCCGAACAGGTGCTGGCGTATCGCAACGTACCGCATGACATTCCACTGTCCCTGCAAACGGTGCGTGCATCGGCGCGTCCACAAAATAATGCCGCTCTCGAAGACGTCGCCGATTTCAATCCGGTGCAAATGGATGCGCCCGATAACAACGCGGATACCAATCCCGATAACCACACCGATAATCTGGAAGCCGTGGCAACTTCCCGGTTGGCTGCGCACGGCTCGGTGCCGTCGAGCGCGCCGCTCATCGCGCCCCTACAGGCCGCGAGCAATGGGCCCGCCGCTATAGCCGGGCCCTCCACCGTCGAACTAGCCGAGGACGCGGGAGTGCCCATACCCGGCATGACGGGAAAAAATGTGCGGCAGGTCATCGAAATTTGCCAGCAGCTCGGGCTCAATCCCGTGCTGGTTGGTTCGGGAATCGCCACCGCACAGGAGCCCGAGCCAGGTTCGAGCGTGCGCCGAGGCGGCACTGTGACCATTTACTTCGGCCGGTCCGTCGAAATGGCCGCCGCACAGCTACGCGTGCGGAAGGCGAGTAAGTGACATGGCCGAAGGTGCAGGGTCTACGGTGGGGGCGCCTGTGGACACCGGCGAAAAATTGAGCTTGGTCGTCGAGAGTCCTATACTGTCGGGTACGCCAATGAAGCTGAAAGACTTACTACCGGGGACGGGATCCCTCGATCCCTGGTCCCATCCTGACGCTGAAATAGCCTCGGTCGTTTACAAGAGTGCCGAATCCGCCCCGGGGAGCCTGTTCGTCGCTATTCGGGGGGAAAAGGCCGACGGCAACCGCTTTGTGGCGGAGGCCATCGCCCGAGGCGCGCGAGCCATTGTCAGCGAAATGGCTCCGCCGCCGGGCGGGGAGTGGGATGCGCTGGCGCAGGGAAGCGCCGCTCCCGCCGCGGTGAAGATTCCCCCGGAAGTCGCGTGGATCCGCGTGGCGGACGCCCGCAAAGCGCTGGCCATCATTGCCGGCAATTTCTTTGGCCAGCCATCTGACAAATTGCGGCTGGTAGGTATCACCGGCACCAATGGCAAGACCACCACCAGCTTTTTGATCGATGCGATCTTGCACGCCGCAGGCTATCAAACCGGCCTGTTCGGCACCATCGAACATCGTACGCCGCTCGCCAGGCATGCCGCGGCCACCACCACACCGGAGTCGCTCGAATTGCAATCTTTTCTCGCGGAAGTGGTGCAAGCGGGCGGAACGCACGCGGTCCTCGAGGTCAGTTCGCACGCGCTCGCGCTCGACCGCGCCTGGGGCTGCCGGTTTGGCGCCGCCGTCTTTACGAATTTGACGCGCGACCACCTGGATTTTCACAGGACCCTCGATAGTTATTTTGCCGCCAAGCGCCGGCTCTTCGAAGGTACCGGTGCCGGCGTGGCTGCTGTCGGCGTCGTGAATATCGACGATCCGTACGGCAAGCAGCTCAGCGGCCTCGCCGAAAGAACCATCACGTATGGCTTGGCGGCGAGCGCGCAGGTCACCACAAAAAAATTTGCCCTCGCGTTTGCCGGCCTCGAGTTCAGCGCTGACACGCCCATCGGCAGGGTTGACGTGCGCTCCTCGCTGGTGGGCCGCGCCAACGTGTACAACCTGCTCGCCGCGGTGGCCACCTGCGTCGGGCTGGGGTTAGCGCGCGCCGCAATCGAGACTGGCATTCGCAATCTTGCTGCAGTCCCCGGGCGTTTTGAACGCATCGACTCCGGCCAGCCTTTCCTCGTTATCGTGGATTACGCGCACACCGACGACGCGCTCCGAAATCTGCTGGCCACGGCTCGGGAGCTCAATCCCGCGGGACGCATCATCACCATGTTCGGGTGTGGCGGCGATCGCGACCGCGCTAAACGTCCGATGATGGGCGAAGCCGCCGGCCGCCTGAGCGACGTGGTCGTGCTTACCAGCGATAACCCGCGCAGCGAAGATCCCCGCCTGATTATCAACGACGCGCTGGTGGGCCTGCAGCGCACCTCCGCCAGGGTCCTGATCGAACCTGACCGCGAGCGCGCCATCGAACTGGCTTTCGACCAGGCGCGGCCGGGCGATATCGTATTGCTCGCCGGTAAAGGGCACGAGACCACGCAAGTCTTCAAGGACCGCTCGATTACGCTTGACGATCGCGAAGTGGCCCGGCGATTGCTCACCCACCGTGGCTTTGGTGCTCGGGGATGAGAGCCACTCGCCCGAAAGGTGGCTGGGAATTTGGCCGGCGGTGATGTGCCGCTTGCTGAAATGATATGCGCTGGACCATTCAACAGGTCGCTTGCGCGTGGGACACGCCAATTCCCGGCGGCCTTGACCCGCTGGCGCCGCTGGCCGGTGTTTCCATTGATTCGCGCACGGTTGGTCGGGGCGAGTTGTTCATCGCCATACACGGGCCGCTGCATGACGGGCACCGATTTGTCGGCCCGGCACTGGAGGCCGGAGCGGCGGCGGCCGTGGTTTCGCGCGAGCGGTTCGGCGAATACCCGGAAAGCGTTCGCCCCAAGTTGCTCGGCGTTGCCGATACCTTGGCTGCGCTGCAAGACTTGGCGCGCGCGGTTCGCCGCGCTTGGGGGCAGCGCCTCGTGGCGATCACGGGCTCGGCCGGGAAAACAACCACGAAAGAGATCCTGGCGGCGTTGCTGCGCACGAAGCTGCGGGTGTTGAAATCCGAGGGAAACCTGAACAACGAATACGGGCTGCCACTCGCGCTGTTGCGGCTCGAGCCGGAGCATCAGGCCGCCGTCGTGGAACTCGGCATGTCGCACCGGGGCGAACTACGGCGCCTGGCGGAAATCGCCGAGCCGCAAGTGGGCGTGGTTACTTGCGTGGCGCCGGTGCACCTGGAATTTTTTGCTTCGGTCGATGAGATTGCGCTGGCGAAACGCGAACTGATCGAAGGGTTGGCGCCCGCCGCGACACCTAGGAATGCTGGAGAATCCCGCGGCGCGGCCTCCGTCGCCGTGCTGAACGCAGACGATCCGCGGGTCGCGCGCTTCGCCGAGGTGGCGCCGGGGGCGGTGCTGACGTTTGGGTTCGGTCAGGGCGCGCAATTTCGCGCGGAAAAAATCTTGGATCGTGGCGCCGATGGGTCGGCCTTCGATTTCATCTCCCCGGCGGGCCGCTCGAGGCTCGAGCTCCCTCTGCCGGGCCGCCACAATATCGCCAACGCACTGGCCGCGCTCGCTGCGGCGAGCGTCTGGGGCATCGCTGCGGACGCCGCGGAACGCGCCTTTCCGGAAATATTGGCCGGAGAAATGCGCGGCCGGCTCTTGCGGTTCGAGCCCGGTTTTGCCGTGATCAATGACAGCTACAATTCCAATCCCGCCGCTCTACGGGCGATGCTGGAACTTCTCGCGCATACCGCTGGCTACCGCCGCCGCATTCTCGCCGCAGGTGAAATGCTCGAGTTGGGCCCGGCATCGGCGAGCCTGCATCGTGAAGCCGGGGCCGCCGCCGCTGCACTCCATCTCGACTGGATTGTGGCGGTGCAAGGGCAAGCTGCGGAGATTGCCGCCGGCGCCGTCGACGCGGGAATGGCGCCCCAGCGGGCGCGATTCTTTGCTACCTCCGCGGAAGCTGCCGCATTTGTCGCCGAAATCGTCGAGCCGGGGGATCTCCTGCTGGTCAAAGGTTCGCGCGGCGTGAAGATGGAGCGCGTGGTGGAAGCGTTGCGCGCGCGGTATCCGCTCGCGGGTCAGGCTCCTCGGGACACTGCCCCTGCCGGGGTGGCGCCCCAGAGCGAGCCGGGACGCGGCTGAATGTTCTACTTTCTGCTTTATCACGTTCCGCCGCGCGCCGCCCACCTGCTGAACGTATTTCGATATATCACCGTGCGCACGGCGCTGGCGAGCCTTTCGGCGCTGTTTCTCGGCCTGGCGCTCGGCCCGTGGATGATACGGCGCTTGCGCGTTTTGCAGATTGGCCAATTTATTCGCGAAGATGGTCCGCGCAGCCACCAATCGAAGGCCGGCACGCCCACCATGGGAGGCCTGCTGATTGTGGCGGCCACGTTGTTGCCTACGATATTTTGGGCCGATCTCGCGGATCCTTACGTGCTCCTCGCGATTTTTTCCATGCTCGGATTCGCGGCCATCGGTTTTACCGACGATTACCTTAAGGTGGTCGGGAAGCGGAATCGCGGCCTCACCGGCCAAACCAAACTTTTTCTCCAAATTATCGTCAGCCTCCTCGCTGGACTTGCGCTCCTGGTCATGACCGTCGACGGCATCTATTCGACGCAACTGATCGTGCCCTTCTTCAAGCGCTTTCATCCCGAGCTGTTATTCCACTCGCTGCTGGGACGGCCCTATCTGTGGCCGGTCGCGTTCCTGCCCTTCCTGGCCTTCGTGGTGCTGGTCATGGTGGGCGCATCGAATGCCGTGAACCTCACCGACGGCTTGGACGGCCTGGCTATCGGATGCGTGATTATTGCGGCGGGCGCGCTCACCGTGCTCACCTACGTCACCAGCCACGCGCGCTTCAGCGCTTACCTCGACATCCAGCACTTGCCGCAGGTCGGCGAGCTCACGATTTTCTGCGGCGCGCTTGTCGGCGCATCGATGGCCTTCCTCTGGTATAACGCGCATCCCGCCGACGTCTTCATGGGCGACGTCGGGTCGCTCGCCATCGGCGGCTCCATTGGCTTGATCGCCGTCGCCACCAAGCAGGAAATCCTGCTGCTCTCGGTGGGAGGCGTGTTCGTCCTCGAAGCCGTTTCCGTGATTCTACAAGTGGCGTCGTTCCAAATGAGAGGCAAGCGCATTTTTCGCATGGCGCCTTTGCACCACCATTTTGAGCTGGCCGGCTGGAGCGAATCGAAAATCATCGTGCGCTTCTGGATCATCGCGCTCTTCTTTGCGCTCTTTTCTCTCACCACTCTGAAATTGAGGTGAACTGTTGCGGCCCGGCATGGATCTCGCAAACAAGCGCGTCCTCGTGGTTGGCCTGGCGCGCACTGGCCTGGCTACCGCGTTGTTTTGCGCCGCGCATGGCGCGCGCGTCACCGCCACCGAGCAGCGGGGCGCATCGGAGTTGGGCGAAGCCCTCGGCCTGCTGCGCGCTGCGGGCTGCGACTTGGAACTGGGCGGCCACTCCGCCGCCACGTTTCTGGAACAAGACCTGATCGTATCCAGCCCCGGCGTGCCTGCCACTCACCCCGGCCTCGCTGCGGCGCGCGCCGCGCACATCCCCATTTGGAGCGAAATCGAGCTGGCCTGGCGGTTCCTGCGCGGCCGGTTGATCGCCATTACCGGCTCGAACGGCAAGACCACGGTCACTTCCCTGGTCGGCCATATTCTTTCCGCCTCCGGAACGCCCGCCATCGTCGCCGGCAATATCGGAACTCCGCTGATTGCCCGCGTCGGCGAATCCACTGCCGCCGGCATTACGGTGGCGGAGGTGAGCAGCTTCCAGCTCGAAGCCATCGATAAATTTCGCCCCGACATCGCGGTCCTGCTCAACTTGACCCCCGATCACCTCGATCGCCACGCCTCCTTCGAAGCCTACAGCCGCGCCAAGGCGCGCATCTTCGAAAATCAGCTCGAAGGCGATGCCGCCCTGCTCAATGCCGACGATGCCGCCGCCAGCCAATATGCCCCTGAGCGCCCGCGCGTGTATTGGTTCAGCCGCCTGAAGCGCGTCTCCGCTGGAGCCTCCCTCCGCGGCGACGACATTATCTTTCGCCGCGATGGTGAGGCCACCCTCCTGCTCCAGCGCGCCGACATCGCCTTGCGCGGCGAGCACAATCTCGAAAATGTTCTCGCCGCTGCCGGCGCGGCTTTTCTTGCCGGCGTTGATCCTGCCTCCATTGCCGCGGCCGTGCGCACCTTCCCGGGCGTCGAACACCGGCTCGAATTCGTCGCGGAAATCGCCGGCGTCAGCTTTTTCAACGATTCCAAGGCCACCAACGTCGACGCCACCCTGAAGGCCATCGAAGCATTTCCGGGCCGCCTGCTCGTAATTCTGGAGGCCAGGATAAAGGCAGCGACTACGCGCCCCTGGCGGAGCCGTTGCGCCGGCAAGCGCGCGAAGTTCTGTTGATCGGGGCCGCCGCCGAAAAAATCTCCGCGCAACTTGCCTCCGGCCCCAGGAGAGCCTCCCGCATTCCCCGTCGAGCACGCCGGCACTCTCGGCCGCGCGGTGGCCCTCGCTTTTGCACATGCCCGCCCGGGAGACATCGTGCTGCTGGCGCCGGCCTGCGCAAGTTTCGACCAGTTCGAGAATTACGAGCACCGCGGCCGAACTTTTCAAAGAGTATGTCCACGCGCTCGGCGTCGCCCACGCGCAGCCGGCAGCGGCCAACAAAGTGTCGAGCAAAGGATAACGATGCCCCGAAGGATGGAAACCGACCGCTGGCTCTTTTTGGTGACCGTCGCCCTCTGTCTGCTCGGCGCGGTCATGGTGTTCAGCGCCTCCGCCGTCACCGCGCGCGAGCAGTACGGCAACGGCTACCATTTTCTACTACGCCAATTATTGTGGCTGGCCCTCGGCCTGACCGGCATGTTCGCCATGATGCAAACCGATTACCGCCGCCTGCGCGATCCTAAATTCGTCTTCGCCTTCCTGGCCGTGGTGCTGGTGATGCTCGCCGGCATTTTCCTTCTCGACAAATCGCACGCCACCCATCGCTGGATTCGCATCGGCCCCGCCAGCCTGCAGCCCTCCGAGCTGGCCAAACTCGCAGTGATCCTGTATCTCGCGTGGTTTCTCGATCTCCGCAGCCGGCCCCGCAGCTTCGGCGTGAACGATTTTCGCCACACCATCGTGCCCGCCACCGGCGTGGTGATCGTGATGCTCGGCCTGATCGTCGTCGAACCCGATCTCGGCACCGCGCTTGAAATTCTGGTCATAACGCTGGCGATGCTTTTCGTCGCCGGCCTCGCGGGAAAATATATTTTGGGCGCTGGCGCGGCCGCCATGCCCGCCATTTACCTCGCCGTCGTGCACGTTTCCTATCGCTATCAGCGCGTCCTGGCCTTCCTGCATCCCGACGCCGATCCCCAGGGTCGCGGCTTCCAACTCGTGCAGTCGCTCATCGCGGTGGGCTCGGGAGGGCTTTTCGGCGTCGGTTTGATGGAGAGCAAGCAGAAGCTTTTCTATCTTCCCGAAGCCCACACCGATTTCATCTATGCAGTATTGTGCGAGGAGCTGGGTTTCATCGGCGGCGCCATTGTGCTGGCTCTATTCGTAATTTACGGCTGGCGTGGATTGCGCGCCGCGGTGCGCGCCCCCGATGATTTCGGCCGTTTCCTGGCGCTCGGCATCACGGTGATGGTGGTCAGCCAGGCGCTAATCAATGTGGGAGTGGTGCTCGGCATGATGCCGACCAAAGGTATCCCGCTGCCGTTTGTAAGCTATGGCGGCTCGAGCCTTTTCGTGATGTTGCTGGCCACCGGCGTGCTCCTCAACATCAGCCAGCAGGCAGATTGAGGCCGGCGTACCCGGCCGCGGAGCGCATCCACGGAGCGCATAAATTGAAGCTCCTTATCGCGGGAGGCGGCACCGGCGGCCATGTCTTTCCCGCCCTCGCGGTGGCCCGCGAGTGGCTCGGGCGCGACGCGCTCCGGGAAGTCATCTTTGTCGGCACCGAGCGTGGCATGGAGAAGCGTTTGATTCCGGAGGCTGGTCTGCCACTTGAAACTATCCGCGCCGCGGGGTTGAAAGGCCTGGGCGCCATCCGCGTGGCGCGCAACCTTATGCAACTGGGTCCCGGCTTCGTCGATTCGGCGGCCATCCTCCGCCGGCATAATTTCAACGTCGCCTTCGGAGTCGGAGGTTACGCCGCTGGTCCGATGATGCTCATGGCCAATATCGCCGGGCTGCCGTCCGTGATCTTCGAGCCCAACGCCGAGCCCGGTTTCACCAATCGCGTCCTCGCCGATATGGCCACCCGCATTGCCGCCGGCTATCCCGCGGTAGCCGAGCGCTGGGGCAGTCGCGCCGTCGCGACCGGATGCCCGGTACGAGCGGAGTTCTTCGCGTCTCCCCCCAGCCGTCCCGTCGCACCCTACCGACTCCTGATTACCGGCGGAAGCCAGGGCTCGCACGCCATCAATCGGGCGGTCATCGAGGCCCTCACCCCCCTCGCCGCCGTACAGGCGACCCTCCCCCTCACCATCGCCCACCAAACGGGCGAACGCGAATACGATTTAGTGCGCCAGGCCTACCTGCAGAGTGGCCTCGATGCCGATGTCGCACCTTTCTTCTCAAATATGCCGCGCCGCTTTTCAGATGCTGACATAATCGTTTGCCGCGCCGGTGCCATCACCGTGGCGGAGATGGCTGCCGCCGGCCGCGCCGCGATTTTCATTCCCTTTGGCGCCGCCACCGACAGCCATCAGTTGCGCAACGCTCAGGAGATGCTGCGTGCCGGGGCCGCGAGGTTTATCGCGGAGCCGGAGTTAACCGGCGAGCGCCTGGCGCGCGAAATTCTTGCCCTGGCGCGGGAACCCGCGCAAATCGCCAGACTCGGTGCGCGCGCCCGCCTTCTGGCACGGCCCCACGCCGCCGCCGATATCGCGGATTTAATTCGACTGAGGTAGCTCAAATGCAGGATCTGAAGGTAGCTCAACAATGATTGCCGCGTTCCACAATTTCAAGAAGATCCACCTGGTGGGCATCGGTGGCATCGGCATGTGCGGCATCGCCGAAGTCCTGCTCACTCTCGGCTATTCGGTTTCCGGCTCCGATACGCGCCTTTCGCCCGTCACCGAGCGCCTCGCGGGCCTCGGCGCCCAAATCTACGAAGGCCACTGCCCCGAACAGGTGCACGGCGCGCACGTCGTCGTCACCAGCTCCGCCGTTCCCCGCGATAATCCCGAGCTGGTCGAGGCGGCCCGCTCCAAGATTCCGGTAATTCCTCGCGCCGAAATGCTCGCCGAGCTAATGCGCCTGAAATACGGCATCGCCGTCGCCGGCGCCCACGGTAAAACCACCACCACTTCACTCGTCGCGAGCGTCCTCTTCGCCGCGGGTCTCGACCCGACCTTCGTCGTTGGCGGGCGTGTCAACCAGGCTGGCGTCACCGCGCGCCTGGGCCATGGCGATTACATGGTGGTCGAGGCCGACGAAAGTGACCGCACCTTTCTGCTGCTCGCGCCCGTGGTTGCCGTCGTCACCACCATCGACCGCGAGCACCTGGATCACTACGCGTCCCTCGAGGAAATTTCCGACGTCTTCACCCAATTCGTCAACCGCGTGCCCTTTTACGGTGCCACCGTGCTCTGCCTGGACGAGCCGAACGTGCAAGCCATTGTGCCGCGCGTCAAGCGCCCCATCATTACTTACGGCACTTCCGGCCAGGCTGACCTCGTGATCGGCGACGTTGAACTCCGCGGGCTCGCCAGCAGCTTTCGGCTTACCTGGCGCGGCGAAGATCTGGGATTGTTTCACCTGCCCGGCCCGCCAGGTATTCACAATGTGCGCAATGCCGCCGCCGCTGCGGCCGTGGCCCTCTATCTCGACGTACCTCCCGATTTGATCCGCTCCGGAATCGAGAATTTCTCCGGCGTGGGCCGCCGCTTCGAAATCAAGGCTCACATCGCTGGCGTCACCCTCATCGACGACTATGGCCACCATCCCGCCGAAATACGCGCCACCCTCGAGGCCGCCCGAGGCTGCCACTACGATCGGCTGTTGGTACTGTTCCAGCCGCATCGCTACTCCCGTACCCGGCATCTCTGGGATGATTTTTGCCGCGCCTTCAATCAGGCCGATCTCCTGGTCCTCACGGATATTTATCCGGCTGGCGAATCCCCCGTTGACGGCATCACCTCCGCAGCCCTGGCTGCCGCGATACGCGCCGCCGGCCACAAAAATGTCGCCTATTGCCCGACGCTCCAGGCGGGCGTGGACTACCTGACTCGCGAAGCGCGCGCCGGTGATGCGGTCCTCGCCATCGGGGCCGGCAACGTGAATCGCGCGCTCGGCGACCTGGCTGTGCTTCTCGGCCACAATCCTGCCGACGAAACGCTCGCGACCCCGGCTCCCAACGCCCCAACACCGCAACTCCCGGCGAAGCGCCCATGAAGTTAACCGATCCCCACCTGCTGGCCGCGCTCCCCGATCTCGATGTCGCGCACTTTCCCGGCGCCTCGCTGGCCGCCCGCACTTCGCTCGGAATCGGTGGCTTGACCGATCTGCTCGTGATCCGGCGGCACGCCTCTTTACCCGCGCTCTTCACCTTGCTGCAAAACGCAGGTATCGCTTTCCGATTTTTGGGAGGCGGCAGCAACCTGCTCGTCGATGACGGCGACCTTCCCTGGATCGTCCTGCAACTGGCGCGCCATGACCCCGACGTCACTCTTGAGGGGAATATCGCTACCGTGGACGCCGCCGCCGACCTCGGGCGCACTGTGACCTTCTGCGCCAAACACGATTTGGGGGGTATGGAGGGACTCATCGGCGTGCCCGGAACCGTGGGCGGCGCCCTGCGCATGAATGCCGGCGCTTACGGAATGCAGATCGGTTCGTATGTCCGCGAAATCCAGCTCTACCGGGCCGCCGAGGGACGCGTCGTTTTCCTCTCCGGCAGCGATATTAACTTTGAATATCGCCACACTTCTTTTGCGCCCGATGATATTATGCTCGCGGTGACACTGGACCTTCCCTCCAAGCCGTACCGTGAAATTCTCCAAGGGATTCGCATCTGCAACGAGAAGCGCCGTTCCAGCCAGCCCCTCAATCAAAAAAGCGCCGGTTGTATTTTCAAGAACCCTCCCGGAGCCTCCGCGGGACGCATGATCGACGAGCTCGGCCTCAAGGGTCTGCAGGTCGGCGACGCTTGCGTCAGCGGCCGGCACGCCAATTTTTTCCTGAATGCCGGGCACGCCACCGCGGATGACATGCTGCGGTTGATCGCCCAGGTGCGCGACCGCGTGCGCGCCGCTTTTGGAGTCGAACTCGAAACCGAAGTGATCTTGTGGCCGGCCCACTGAAACAGTCGCCGGACAAACAGTCGCTCCAACGCCGAAAAGACGAACGCTAAGGATGAGCAGCAACACCATAATGAGCAGCAAGAAATGAACGCCGAACCCGATACCTACCCCTCCGAAGCCCTGGCCGACGAGGAGCCGCGTTACCTTCGCCGGCAGAAGCCTCTCGAAATTCGCCGCCGAAAATTCGCGCGCGGAAGCTGGCCCACTTACAGAAAGTGGCTGCTCGCCGGCGCCAGTCTATTGGCCACCGGCTCGCTTGGATATTACGGGACGCGTTTCTTCCTGTTCTCTCCGGCCGTGGCGCTGGCCAATTACGATCAGATCGAGATTACCGGCAATCATTACGTCAGCCGCGCCGCCATCGCCGAAAAATTCGCGGCCGATCTCGGGAAAAGCGCCCTGCGCGTGCCGCTCGACGCCCGGCGCGAATCCATCGAGGCGATTCCCTGGATCGCGCAAGCCGCTACCGCGCGCACTTTGCCCCGCCTTATTCGCGTGGAAGTCACCGAACGGACGCCCGTCGCGTTCTTGCGCAGCGTGAACGAGCTGGCGCTGATCGACGAAAATGGCATCATTCTGGACCGGCCGCTCGACGGTGATTTCCGTTTTCCCGTGGTCAGCGGGCTCGACGACGCGATGCCGCTGCCCGATCGAGCCACGCGCATGCGCCTGTTCGTCGAGTTTCTCAAGGAAATTGACTTGGTTCGCGCCGGAGCCAGTGAGCAGGTGAGCGAAGTGCAACTCTCGGACGCCGAAGATCTGCGTGCGACCATCGCCGGCCTGCCGGGCCTGGAATCCGAAGCGCCCATCAACGTGCACTTCGGCGACTCCGACTTCGTCAATAAATATCGCCTGCTGGCCGAAAACATCGGTCCGTGGCGTGCCAGCACCGGGCACGTGGAATCGGTGGACTTGCGCTTTCCGCGGCAAGTGGTGGTAAATCCCGAGCGGGTCGCCCCCCTCTCAAAAATGGTGTCAAAAACAGTGTCGCAGCCCGTTTCACACCCGGTTTCGCGGCCCGTTTCAAGAACCGTCTCGGGTCCGGCTCCGCGTCCCGTTCTGAAGACGGTCGCGCGCAAATCTGCGGCGGCCGCCCCCGCGGCAAAAATAAAGTCAGCAAGAATCAAACCGGCAAAAATCAAACCGGTGGATTTAAAGAAACGCTAGACCGGTAAGGGAATCGCAAGGAGCGGCGGAGTGGCCAAGAAAGACCGGTACCTGGTGGCGCTCGACATCGGCAGCACCAAGACCTGCGCGCTGATTGCCGATATCGAAAACGGCAGCACGAAGTTCATGGCCATGGGCGCCGCGGAATCCAAGGGCTCCCGCAAGGGCCTGATCGTGAATCTCGATGCCGCCGTCACTTCCATCCGGCGCGCGCTCGAAGAGGCCGAGGGGATCGCCAACGTTCCCGTGGAGAATGCCATCGTGGGCGTATCCGGCAGCCATGTCCGCGGAGTCAATAGCCGCGGCGGCGTAACCTTGGGCAACCGGCCGCGCGATATCGAGCGCGAAGACGTGCGCCGCGCCGTGGATGCCGCGCGCGCCATCAAGCTTCCCGAAGATCGCGCGGTCCTGCACGTGCTCCCCCAGGAATTTTGGGTCGACCGCCAGGACAGTATCCGCGATCCCGTTGGGATGGTAGGCCACAAGCTGGAAGTGAACGTGCACATCGTCACGGCCTCGGCGGCGGCCACGCAGAATATCGTCTCGGCGGTAAACCGCGCCGGAGTCATGGTCACCGACACCGCGCTCGAAGCGCTCGCTGCCGCTGAAGCGGTGCTCACTCAGGACGAACGCGAACTGGGCTGCTGCCTGCTCGACATTGGCGGCGGCACCACCGAGCTCATCGTCTTCGGCTCAGGTGTGGTCCGCTTCGCCGCGGCCCTGCCCGTCGGCGGCGATCACTTCACCAACGACCTGGCCGTCGGCCTGCGTACCCCCATACCAGAAGCCGAAAAAATTAAGCGCGATTACGGCTGCGCCTGGCATGAGCTCCTTCTCGAGGATCACTCCATCGAGATTGCCAGCGTCGGCGACCGGCCGCCGCGCACCGTTTTCGTGCGCATGCTTAACGACATCATTGAGCCGCGGGCGCAAGAGTTGCTGACCCTGGTGCGCGATGAAATCAAGCGCGCGGGGCTTGACGCGCTTATCCCCGCCGGGCTAATACTGGCCGGCGGCGGCGCGCGCCTCTTCGGATTGATTGAGTTGGCTGAACACATGACTTCCTGGCCCGTGCGCATTGCCAAACCGCACGGCCTCGAGGGCATGCCCGAAGCGCTTTCCCAGCCTGAGTACGCGACCGCGGTAGGACTGCTTTTGTACGGGGCGCACGCTCGCCGTGTCGCAGCGCAGCGTCCGGTTACACTGGTGGCAAAAATAAAAAGTATGTTTGCCGGGCAATGACCGCCCCCTTCACGTTGGAACAACGGGGCGGCCGGGTTCGGCTGCACACGGGGAGAAAAACACGATGACGCCAAAGGATCCCGGCATCAGGATTTCGTTTACCGAGGAACGTCAGGAAGGCGCAAAAATCAAGGTGATCGGCGTCGGCGGCGGCGGATCGAATGCCGTCAACCGCATGATCCGCGCCAAGCTTGAAGGCGTCGAGTTTATCGCCGCCAATACGGACCTGCAGGCCCTCAAGCTTTCGCAGGCGCCCGTGAAGCTGCAGA
Organism: uncultured Acidobacteriota bacterium; assembly: GCA_963719845.1. Classification (GTDB taxonomy): domain Bacteria; phylum Acidobacteriota; class Terriglobia; order Acidiferrales; family UBA7541; genus Palsa-189. The sequence continues at coordinate 330,777 of CAVRDM010000019.1, forward strand.
TTGGCACCAAGCTCAGCAAAGGCCTGGGAGCCGGCGCCAATCCCGAAGTCGGCCGCAAGGCCGCTCTCGAAGACACCGAGAAAATCATCGAGGCCCTCGAAGGCTCCGACATGATTTTCATCACCGCGGGGTTGGGCGGCGGCACCGGCAGCGGCGCTGCTCCGGTGGTGGCCTCACTCGCGAGTGAACTCGGCGCGCTCACCGTCGCCGTGGTCACCAAGCCCTTCTCTTTTGAAGGCAAACGCCGCATGCTCCAGGCCGAGCACGCCCTTTCCGAACTGATCGGCTGCGTGGACACGGTCATCGTCATCCCCAACGAGCGCCTCATGGATACTGTCGAGCGCGGCACGAGTTTTTTTGAAGCGTTCCGCATCGCCGACGATATTTTGCGCCAGGCCGTGCAGGGCATCAGCGACATCATCACCATTCCCGGCATCATCAACCGCGATTTCGCCGACGTGAAAGCCATTATGCAGGGCCAGGGGTATGCCGTGATGGGCACCGCCGTAGCTTCGGGCGCCAACCGCGCCGTCGATGCCGCCAACCGCGCCATCTCCAGCCCGTTGCTCGAAGATAATTCCATACAGGGCGCGCAAGGCATCCTCATCAACGTCACCGGATCATCCAGCCTCGCGCTGCATGAGGTCCATGAAGCTTCCACCATCATTCAGAAAGCCGCGCATGAAAATGCCAACATCATCTTTGGCGCGGTGATGGACGAAGCCATGAAGGAATCGGTGAAGATCACCGTGATCGCCGCCGGTTTCCGCGAAGTCAGCCGCAAGCAGCAGGCTCGCCCGTCCTACATCCCCAAAACGTGGAAGGCCCTTCCGGAGCCGCAACCCGAGCCGCAGCCCGAGCCTGAGCCCCAACCGCAACACCATGTCGTCGAGGAGGTTCGGCGCCCGGTGCCCGAGATCATTCAGCAGGAATCCAGCTCCGGCGACCTCGACGTTCCGACTTTCCTTCGCCGGCAGGTACAGAAGGCCTGACCGAAATACGTTGCCGCGGAAATGCGCGTGGTTCGCGTCGTTCGCATCGTTCGCGCCGTGCTGCAGGAGATGCTGACCGAGGCGCGCTCGGCGCCCGAGGTCGAGTGTTGCGGGCTGCTCGCGGGCCGCGCGGGAGTGATTTCCGCGCTGCTTCCCGCGCGCCAGGGGCCGCGGAGCGCTTCCACGTACGAGATTTCTCCGCCGGAATTGTTCGCGTTGTTCCGCTACATGCGGGACGCCGGCCTCGACCATCTCGGTATTTATCATTCCCACCCGCGCGGTGATAACTCGCCGTCGCGCCGCGACGTGGAGCTTGCTTATTATCCCGCTGCCGCGTACTTCATCGTCTCGCCGCAGCCGGACGCTCTGCGTCCGGTGCGCGCGTTCGCCATCGCCGAGGGCCGCTCGGAAGAACTGACCATTGACGTTGTCGAGGAGTGACGCTCGATGGAGTTTGCCGATAGCGTGCAAGCCGAGCGTGCACGGCGATTGCGCAGCGCAAAAAAAGTCAGGCGGTTTTTACTGCGGCTACCGGATGCGGCGATACCGTATCGTAGGCGCCACGCACCTGCTGCGCGGCGCGCACCCACGAATACCGGCGCACGCACTCGTAGCCGCGCCGCGTCAGCGTCTCCCGCAGCGCTGCGTCGGTCAGAATTTGCCGTATTCCGCGCGCGATATCGAAAACATTTTCCGGATTCACCAGCAACGCCGCGTCTCCCAAAACTTCGGGCAGCGACGAAGTGTCCGAAGTCAGCACCGGCGTCCCATGCGCCATCGCTTCGAGCGGCGGCAAGCCAAACCCCTCATACAATGAAGGGAAAAGGAACGCGCGCGCGTGGGCGTAAAACACGCGCAGCACTGTGGGCGGCACGAACCCCAGAAACCGCACATCCTCGCGCACGCGCGACCTGACCACCGCCCGCCGCAAGTCGGCATGCCGCGTGAGCGCTTCTCCGATTACCAGCAGCTTCAAGTGCTCGAATTCCGGCACGCCGCGCAACTCCGCCTTGGCCACCGCAAATGCTTCGATCAGCCGCGGCAGGTTTTTTTGCGGCCGGATATTTCCCGCGTATAACACAAAAGGCGAATTGACCGCATGGCGCTCGAGGATGCGCTCCGGATCGGAGGGCATCGGCTCGGTCAGGAAACGCTCGTCCACGGCGTTGTAGACTACGCTGATTTTCGCTTCAGGCACGGCAAACGCGCGCACCAGATCGCGCTTCGACGCTTGCGACACCGCGAAGATGTGATCGGCGCGCAGCAGGGCGCGGCGCGCGAAAAACAGGCGGCCCGTTTGCACGGGCGCGGCGGAGGTGGCCCCGGCGGGGGGAGCAAGCACGTCGCCCAGGTCGTGCACCGTGATTACCAGGCGTGCGGGCACCATGGCCGGCGCGTAAAACCAGGGCATGTGCAGCACGTCCACGCGGCGCTGCCGCAGAACCCACGGCAAGTGCAAGTGGGTGCGAAACGTTCCCGGGCCATGCGGGTACTGCAGCAACTCAAAATTTGGGGGCAGCGGGCCGAATTCTTCGAGGTGCCGGGGTGCGCCAATCAGCAGGTATTCGGAATCGTGGTCGGCGCGCGCCAACTGGCAAACAATGTTGCGGATGTAAGTGCCCAACCCGTAGTCGCCGGCGCGGCGGATATCGATGGCGATGCGCATCTGGGCGGCGCTCTCAGGTGCGGCGCACGGCCTCGCTTTCGCGCGTGCCAGGTTCAGCGCTGCCGGGTTCAGCAAGACCAGAACCAGCGAGACCGGGAGTCTCCGCAGCGGCGTCCCAACGGCGCACGTACAGGGGAAACCCGGCGGCAAACTCCGCCACTTCCGCGCGGACGCGCTGCTCGGTGGCGGCGATGGCGGTGCCATCGCCTGCGAGCAAAGCAGCGAGAACATCCGCGATCCAGCCCGCGATGCGATCCATTTCCGGCTCGCGCATGCCACGCGTGGTGACCGCGGGACTGCCCAGGCGTATACCTCCGCCGGTCATCGGAGGAGTGGGATCGAAGGGAATCGAGTTTTTGTTGACCGTGATGCCGGAGCGGTCGAGCGAAGCCTGCGCGTCCTTGCCGGTGAGCCCGCGGGAATACAGATCGAGCAAAAACAGATGATTGTCGGTGCCGCCCGTGACGATACGGTAGCCCCGGCGCGATAGTCCCGCAGCAAGGGCGCGCGCGTTGGCCACGACCTGCGCCTGATATTCGCGAAATTCCGGCTGCATCGCTTCTTTGAGGCACACCGCTTTGGCGGCAATGGTGTGCATCAGCGGGCCGCCTTGGGTTCCGGGGAAGGTGATGCGGTCGAGTTCCTTGGCCCATTTTTGCCGGCAGAGAACCAGCCCGCCGCGCGGGCCGCGCAACGTTTTATGCGTGGTGGTGGAAACGAAATCGGCGTGCGGCACCGGGCTGGGATGCACTCCCGCGGCCACCAGGCCGGCGATGTGCGCCATGTCTACAAAAAGAATGGCGCCGTTATCTTCCGCGATGCGCGCCATGCGCTCGAATTCAATTACGCGCGAGTAGGCGCTCGCGCCCGCGACGATCATTTTGGGCTTGTGCTCTGCCGCGAGGCGGGCGAGTTCGTCGTAGTCGATCCGCTCGTCATCCTTGCGCACGCCATAAGCTACGAATTTGTACATTTTGCCCGAAAAATTGAGCGGGTGGCCGTGCGTGAGATGTCCGCCATGCGCGAGATTCATGCCCAGCACGGTGTCGCCGAGTTGCAGCGCCGCCATGTACACGGCGATATTTGCCTGGGTGCCCGAATGCGCCTGCACGTTGGCATGTTCCCCGCCGAAAAGCTGCTTGGCGCGATCGATGGCCAATTGTTCGGCGCGATCGACGAATTCGCATCCGCCGTAATATCTTTTTCCCGGGTAGCCTTCCGCGTATTTGTTGGTGAGCACCGAGCCCATGGCTTCGAGCACGGCTTCGGAAACCAGATTTTCCGAGGGGATCAGCTCGAGCCCTGTCGCCTGCCGGCGGGTTTCGAGCCTGATGACTTCGGCAATTTCCGGATCAACCTCACGTAGCGGCCGATTCATGCGCTCGGTTTCGGCGAAGCTGCGCGCGACTTGGCCGGGAGTGCTCATGGGACGTGGAGTGCTCATCGGCTGGGAGTGCTCATCCGTTGTACTTTCGCTCCTGATCGAGTTCCGTCATTTTGGCGATGCGCCGCTGGTGGCGGCCGCCCTCGAATTTCGCGGCAAGGAAGCTTTCGACAATCGCGATGGCTTGTTCGCCGGTGGCGCCGCGCGCTCCCAGCGCGAGCACATTGGCATCGTTATGCTGGCGCGCGAGGCGCGCCACTTCCGGATCGTGGGCGAGCGCCGCGCGAATGCCTCCTACTTTATTTGCGGCGATCGACATGCCAATCCCGGTGCCGCAGGTGAGGATGCCGAGATCGGCATGGCCCTCCGCCACGCGAGTGGCAACCTGCACGGCGAAATCGGGATAGTCCACCGGCGCCTCCGACCAGGTGCCCACGTCATCGACTTCGTAGTCGCCATCTTGCAGATGCTTCTTGATGGCATCCTTTATGCGAAACCCGGCATGATCGGCGCCGAGCGCGATGCGCGGCTTTTCTCCCGCCGTTTTTTCCTCTGGCGCAGGGTCGGTGCGAATTTTTTCAGTCGCCATTGTTTAGCCGCCACATTTCCTGGAAGAGAATCTTCTCGGGACAGAGCAGCCGCGATTCTAACGGAGGGGGGCAGGCATTGCAAACATCGCGACGGTCGGGCGACTTTTCGCCCGGAATTGGTGCAGCGGACACCCCCCACCCCCCGGGTTTTTGTGCAAGGATGTGATTCGATGGGACTTGGGACGGTGAAAGTTGTAAGCATGTCATTCTACGCAGGTTACCAAGCGTTGCGGAGGACCGAGCGGGTTGCAAGCAGCCTTGCGGCGAATTCGACTGGGACACGGCGGAATCGCGCGGTGCAAGCATATGCCAGTGTAGCCTATAAGACCTATAAAGTCAATGGCCTGTTGTAGTTACCAAACAGTATTCGAACGAGGCAAGGGCCATATCGGGAACCGATTGGTGCAGGCCTGTAATCGTGCGGAGAGGCGTGCCTTTGCGCAGCGAATGGGTGGCTACTATAATCGCTGCCGCCGCACTAATCCCTAAGCGGCGACCGGAGGTCGAAATTCAAGGAGGAGCGCAGCGGCAACTCCGTGATCTGAACTGACGTTTATTATTACGCGGCTCCAAGTAGAGCCCGCACCCGCGGCCTTCGGCGCGGGCGTTGGTGTGATCCCAGCCACTCTTGGCCGCAGGCTGCCCATGGTTTGCGAGTACGCACCGTCATATCGTGCATTGCGGCGAGCGTGAGCGGCGCGGCGTGCACAGCCAGGAATGGCTGTGCTACCAAAGGCGATTCGTGCTGCTGCGGGCCCGGTCGTTGTGTTTCGGGCGCGGCCAGAGATGGGGTTGCCGGGTGGACGGCGAGCACCATCAAAAACGGGGATTCCGCCATATCGTGCATTGCGGCGAGCGTGAGGGGCGCGGCGTGCACAGCCAGGAAGGAATGGCTGTGCTACCAAAGGCGATTCGTGCCGCTGCGGGCCCGGTGGTTGTGTTTCGGGCGCGGCCAGAGATGGGGTTGCCGGGTGGACGGCGGGCACCATCAAAAAAAGGTGATCGATGAGTTTGGATGCCATGGACTGGAACGAGATCGCGCAGTCTTACAGCCAGGTGGAGAATTCTCGGAAGGAGATTGTTTTTCCGTTTGTGCGCGACAGGCTGAAGGAATTGCGGCCCGCGCGTGTGCTCGATTTTGGGTGTGGGGACGGGACGTTTGCGATGCTGTGCCGCGATGTGGCCGATGAGATTTTCAATTACGATATTGCGCCGGAAATGAACGCTCTCGCGCGGGAAACTTGCGCGGGCGCGGCGAACATCTCGCTGCTTGCGTCGCTCGATGACGTCGATCGCGAATCGGTGGATGCCGTCACGATGAATGCGGTGTGGATGTGCCTGCCGACGGCGGAGGCTTGCGCGCAAGCTTTGGGACAGATGCACGCGCTGCTGCGGCCGGCGGGGCGGCTGTTGGCGTCGTTCACGCATCCGTGTTTTCGCGACCGGCGATTTTGCGGTTTGGAAGCGGAATTCGATCAGCGGAAGTACCTGATGAATGGCACGGGGTTCACGGTGCGCATTTTCGACCGGAAGGGGTCGGTGGAGATCAGGGACACGCATTGGAATTTTTCCGCGGTGACCGAGCAGTTGGTGACGGCGGGGTTTTTGGCGCGGCGGATTTACGAGCTGCCGGACGCGGGGGTAAAGGCGAGGGAGGCGCTGGGGAGTCCTTGGGTGGTGCTGGAGGCGGTGAAGGTGGCGCGAGAATAATGCAGAGCGAGGGGAGGGGAATTCGTTGTCGAACACTGGGTGTCCCTGTCGCGCCTTTCCCGAGGATCGAGATTTGAAACACAGCTTCGGGCTCCATAGAGCTTGTTCAATATTCCCAAGAAGCTTATTGCAACCTCCGTAGAACATAAAGAAGGATATGAAAGAACGCGCCTGTCGATCGTAAGCTACGATTAAGCCCCGACCAAGCATCGAGCTCACTAAGGTTGGCTGCGCCTCAGATCCACTCGCCTTCTGAATCGAACGTCGCATGAAGCTCGGACCTTCCTTGTTCGGCGGTCGCGGATCATTTCCGCGACAGATCGCACTCGTCCACCTTTGGCAAGCGTTCGAAACGGTCGCTATCCAATACGTTAATTTCGGCTTCCCGCAACGCCTTCTTCCTGAGCGCTTGCGAATCTTGTGCTAACCGGAGCCGCGAATAGAAGTCGTACTGGAGTTATGACTCCGGTGGATTGGCTGAGTGAAGCTGGTTTCTAGAAACACCACAACCATCGTACCACCACATCCACATCTTTGCCCCGCTTGGCCCTTCCGACATCCAGCTACTTGTGGCCGTGAGTCAACTCCGCAGAAGGATGGAAACTCCACCAATTGTTGGAGTACGTCAACTCGCTTCAGAAACCGACCGAATTTCAACCAAACCTCCTGCGTCTCTTTCGCAGGCATCAGACGAATGCGGGAATTTCTCGGCCATGTCTAGCGAGCCCTCGCACAATAGAAAACTTCCTATGCCACCAGACACCGCAAATAGGGGCGAAAATTAGCTCGGTGAAGGCCACCTTGCCTCTTTGGTCCGTCGGCGCGCTTATCTCCTATTTTCAAAATACCAATCCAAGCACGATTGAAACAGCTTAGGAATTTCGCCATGGCAAGTAGCGAGAGGCGCAAAATCTGGTTGAGATCTGGCCGTTCAGTAGCGATGAATCCGACTGTGTTACGGCGATTCCCGAAATAGCGCGATTCCAGATCACGAGGAATTAGTCCACTGGCGAGGAATAGATTTCGCGGTGGTTCCTTTTTTCGCCAAACGGGGCGGCGACGCTCGCCGTGATTGTACGCTCATAAATCATACGACATTACGAGTTTCTGGCATTGCCAATTCCCACCGAGCTGCGGCCATTAGGTCTTATTACGGTAGGGAGCGAGAGTCAGCGCGCTAAGGGTAATTGCAGTGATGCAGAGGAGGTGCCGCCGAGCAACGGCGACAACATTACGGTGTCCCAAGAGGCCGATGTTTTTGAGGAAGGGAAAATTGAGGGAATCGGCCGTGGTAGAGCCGCAGGTTCCATCGCGAATGGAATCGCAGGCTTGCGGGATTTGATGCTGTCAGGCAACCGATCTGAGAGGAGGAACACGGGTTGTCATTTGTTTCGGAATGGCTAATTAACAAAGAGCGCCAATCGGAGATTCGCGGTCACGGATGCACAATCTCAGTCGTGCAGCCGGTAACGCCGCGGCGGTCAGCGCGGCGGCGGGGCGGCGGATGGCCACGCGTGGCAGGTGATGCAAACTGTCGGGGCGTTGCGGGCCTGGTGGCAGCCGAGGCTGCGCCTCGCACCCAAACCGAAAACGAAAGAAGGACACCCACAATGCACGACACAATTATGCAACTGCCCATTGAGGTTACGCTGGTGATTTGCGCCATGGCGTCAAGCGGGCTTACGTCGCCGTGGGAAGTTGCGCATTGCGGCCTGTAAGTTGGGGGGCGCGCGAGCTATCCGCCGGCAAATTGGCCTTGCGCTAGTGGGATGCTTCTCTGAAGCCTGTGGCGATGAGGACGATGCCACCTACCAACAGTAAGCCCCCCAGAATGGGACGGAATGGGATGTGATGCGTCTCGTCCCTGGTTGCGTGGATCGGGCCAATATCGACTACCTTTTTTTGGGTTGTGAACGTGATGCCGTTAGAGACAAATGCAATAATCCCCAGAACGACAAGAACGATCCCTGCAATTGTGGCGGTCTTCATCTGCGCACCTCTGTAGCTGCCATGGGTCAATTCATGACAGATTTACTGCCAATGGCTACTGGAATTCCGCACCGACCATAGTTGTTGCCTCAGCCGGCTTTCGACAAGATTCGATACCTGAGTATGACCCCAGTGTGCGATGGCGTTCCTTTCTTAGCAAGCGATGGGTTTAGCAAGCAATGGCTTTAGCAAGCGACGGCTTTAGCAAGCGAGGGTGCGGCGGAGGACTCGCCAGGCCAGGATGATTGCGGTGATGCAGAGAGAGGCGCCGCCGCACATCAGGGATAACATTACGATGTCCCATGCGGGGCGATGCTTGTAGAGCCAGGGGAAATTCAGGGAATGGAGGCCGTGGTAAAGCCAGCGGTTGCGGCGGGAATGGGAATTGTAGGATTGCACGATTTGGGCGGTGTGGGGATCGATGTAATAGGTGGAGCGGTCCTGGTCGTTGAATTGGGCAAAGATGGCGGGCAAGGGAAGCTGGTTTTTGCGGTCGAGGTAATACGCTTCGTACTCGGTGACTCGCCTGACCTCGGTCAAGGCTGCGGGGCGTGCTGCGTTGCTTAACGCCTCGACGATTTGGGGCTGCGAAAATTCGGCTGAGGGTTCGCCGTGGATGGGAATGATGCGCGTGCGGTGCATGGCGCCCGTGGCCACATAGTAGGGCTCTCCGGCGAAGGAGATAAGGTCAAGCTCCTTGGCTTGAAAATCGGCGCCAGCTTGAAGCAGGGCTTCTTGCGGAGACTTGGCGGCAAAGGCATCCAGTGCAGGCGAGTCACGCAGGGCTGCCGCCAGTCTGGTGTCGAGTGGGACATCCGGTGTGGCATCCAATGTCGCGTTGGAGTTCTCGGAGCTGCCCTCTTGCAATTGGGGAAACGGGTCCATCGAAAGCATGCCGCTGAACGACCAAGTGCAGGCGCAGAGGCCGAAAATGAGGCCTAGGATCGCGTGCCACCACTTTTGACCGCTGTAGGGAATGCTCGCCGGTGCTCCTGCGCGGCTGTAGCGCTTCGACGGGGAATATACCCAGACACCGATCACGATGCCTAGCATCGCGGAGACGGTTCCTAAGCCGGACGACCAGATAACGAATTGAGTCCACTGCTGGGCGTGCCGGCGCAACGGGGTGAAGTAGAGCCAGTGCGGAATTGCGCCGAAGTAGGCGCCGGTGCGAGACGCGCGCGTGGTGTACTGCGCGACTTCTCCGGTCACCGTGGAAACGTAGACCTGTTCGCCGTCGGGCCAGGTGTACTTTCGCAACGGGCGCAGCGGCTCGAATTCTCCCGAGACGGTCCATTGATCTTCTGCGGCGAGCTCCTCGGCTTTGGCCTGTCGCGGAGGACTGTCGCGTCCAGGCCGCGGCGGTGCGCAGGGTTAATTTAGGCGGGAAACCGGACTGCTCCTGCCCGTTGTCCGCATAGATTAGTCTGTCGAAGTCTCCAAAGCGGAATCTGTACATCGGGCGCTCGTCGAAGGTGCCCACGTGCACTTCGGTGGGCGGCTCGCTGGTTGCTAGCTTTATATACGCTTGTTGCGGGGAGAGCTGAATGCTAAATGGATTCAATGCGGGCGCGTGGTCTAAGCGATCCGTGGGGGAGACGGCCGGATAATCCCAATACATCAGGACCATGCCGGATGAGAACCACATTGCAAATAGAAGACAGAGGGCTACACCCATCCAGCGATGCAGGAAGATCAGGAGTTTTTTTAGCCTGGCGGCGGGACTGGGGATCATGGGCATGGGAAAGGAAGCGGCATGAGATTGTTCGGCTGTTGTTTTGAAGTTGGGAGCCCCAGCCGCAAAACGATAGCGCAGGGTGAGCGGGACATCAATTGCGCGGTGCCGGCTGGGTCTGCGGTTTGGGTTATTGGGGAACGGCCTCAGGCCGCCGGGAGTGCGGGACGACTTGAGCTAGAGGTGCGCGACGCGTGGACAGCGCGGCGCTTTGTGAACCTCTTCGTTTGATTTCGCACAAGTGGCCCTAGGGTATATTCTCCTTAGCTATCCGAATTTTGCTGTGACGCGAAATTTGGTTTGAAAGGGAGATATGGCCGAGCAGAAATTGCCGACGCGCGCGGAAGATTTTTCCGAATGGTACAACCAGCTGGTGCTGAAAGCGGAGCTGGCCGACTACGCTCCCGTGCGGGGATGCATGATCGTGCGGCCCTACGGGTGGGCGCTGTGGGAGAACGTGCAGCAGGCGCTCGACCAGAGGTTCAAGGCTACCGGGCACGTGAATGCGGCGTTTCCGCTGCTGATTCCGCGGAGCTTTATCGACAAGGAACAATCGCATGTCGCGGGATTTTCTCCGGAACTGGCGGTGGTGACGATTGGCGGAGGCGAAAAGCTGGAAGAGCCGCTGGTGATTCGCCCGACTTCGGAAACGATTATCGGGCATGCGTACGCGAAGTGGATTCAGAGCTATCGCGATTTGCCGGTGCTGATCAATCAATGGAACAGCGTGGTGCGGTGGGAATTGCGCACGAAGCTGTTTCTGCGCACGCTGGAATTTTATTGGCAGGAAGGCCACACCGCGCATGCGACTTTCGACGAGGCGGAGGCGGAAACGCGGCAGATGCTCGACATCTATACCGATTTCGCGGTGAACGAAGCGGCCGTGCCGGTGATTCCGGGAAGGAAGTCGGCTTCGGAACGGTTTGCGGGCGCCGATCAGACCTACTCGATTGAGGCGCTCATGGGCGATGGAAAAGCGCTGCAGGCGGGGACTTCGCATAACTTGGGGCAGAATTTCGCGAAGGCGTTCAACATCCGTTATCTCGATCGCGAAGGAGCGCTGCAATTTTGCTGGACGACTTCGTGGGGGCTTTCGACGCGGTTTATTGGCGCGATCATCATGGTGCATGGCGACGATCAAGGGCTGATTCTGCCGCCGCGGCTGGCGCCGATGCAGGTGATCATCGTGCCGATCTATAAGACGGATGAGGAGAGAGCGGCGGTGTTGGAGGTGGCGCGAAAAACGCGGGACGCGCTGGCCGGCGCGGGGGTGCGCGTGCGGGTGGATGAGCGCGAAGGCACCAGCCCCGGGTTCAAATTCAACGATTGGGAGATGCGCGGGGTTCCGCTGCGGATCGAGATCGGGCCTAAAGACGTGGCGAAGGGGAGCGTGGTACTGGCGCGGCGCGACAAGCCCGGGAGGGAAGGGAAATCGTTTGTGCCGCAGGAGGGGCTGCCTGACGCGGTGCGGACGCTGCTCGATGGGATTCAGAAGGCGCTGCTCGAACGCGCGCGGTCTTTTCGGGACGCGCATACGCGGGAGCCTGCGGACTACGAAGAATTTAAGGCGGCGGTGGAAACCGGATTGGCGCTGGCGTTCTGGTGCGGCAGCAGCGAGTGCGAGGCGCGGATCAAGGAAGAAACCAAGGCGACTATGCGTTGCATCCCGCTCGAGCAGGCTGGCGGTGACGGCGTGTGTATCCTTTGCGGGGGAGCCGCCAGCGAGCGCGGCGTTTTTGGCAAGGCGTACTGACGAAGAACTTATCGGATCACTGGTTCTTTAATTTATTGGGGACGTTACTGCCACGAACCTCTGCGTGGGCGAAGTCTCGACACCCCTGGCGACCCCATGTAGCATTTCAGCAGGGGTTTTGCGGATGCTAGCCAATGGGCGCGGTCACAACGAGCGGGGAGCGGGCCGGCTGAAGGCCATCGTTTGGCTTGCAATCTTCGGAGTATTCACCTACGTATGCGTCAAGGTGGTGCCCATCCTGCTTAACGAATACCAATTCCAGGACGCCATGCAAAACACCGCGCGATTTGCGACCATCAACCGGCAGTCGCCCGACGAGATTCGGAAATCGCTGGTGCAGGAGGCGCAGGCGAAAGACATCCCTGTGCAGCCTGAAAACATACATGTAACGGCCGAAGCCGGCAATGTGAAGATCAGCGCCGACTACACGATTATCGTGGACCTGCAAGTCTATCAACTCACGCTCAATTTGCATCCGAGCGCCAGCAATAACGCGCTCTAGCGATTTGCAGGCGCAAGGGCCGGGCGCGCTGGAGAGGAAGTGCGGGCGCGGGCGTTCTGCCTTGCCGGCGTTTTCCGGCGTTTAGGTTTTTACCATGCGCTTTGGCGTTCCGGCTTTACCGGTGTGTTTCTGATGCGTTTCGGGTATGGGATGACCCGAGTCATTTGGTAAACTTCAGGTGGGAACGTTAAAGAGGTTGTATGCCGTCAAATGGCGGTTCCCAGCCGCCCGCCGCGTAGTATCTCGTGTAACATATAAAGTCAGCCGCCGCGACACCGAAGCGCCGGCTGGGAGCCGACTGCAAAGGCGAATCATTCTCCAGCAATCGTTACATATCCGTGGTTCGTTGGCGATAATTTAGCGAGCAGTGATGCGGAAGAGGAATGGCGTGCGTGTACGGCTGGAACGAGGATTTTTGACCACCACCCTGGGGCTAGCGCTGCTGGGAAGTCTGCTGGGAATATTCGTCATTATTTTGGGTGTGTACAGTTATTTCTGGTTTTCCTACGGGCGCATGATCGATCAGCGCCTGGGCGGGCACCTCAACCCCACCACAGCGCGCATCTACACGGCTCCCACGGAAATATTTACCGGCGAGTCGCTGCCGGAATCGAGCCTGGTGAATGATCTGCAACGCTCGGGCTATAGCGAATCGAAAGGGGGCGGAGCGCCGGGATGGTTCGCGTTGCAGGGCAATGCGGTGGAAGTGCATCCCGAGCAGGAGTCGTATTTTGCGGGGAAGAATGCGCTGCGCGTGGAATTCGCCGGCAACGCGGTGCGGCGCATACGGCTGCTCGATAACGGTTCGACGCCGGACAGCGCGCAAATCGAGCCGGAGCTGCTGACAAATCTTTTCGACAGCTCGCGGGAAAAGCGGCGCAAGGTGCGGTTTGACGATATTCCGAAGGTGCTGGTGAATGCGGTGCTTTCGGCGGAGGACAAGCGCTTCTTCGAGCACCCGGGCTTCGACATCGTGCGCATTCTGGGGGCGGCATGGGCGGACGTGCGGCATGACGCGAAGGCGCAGGGGGCAAGCACGCTGACGATGCAGGTAGCCAGGAGCTTTTTCTTCACCACCGAGCGGACCTGGCGGCGCAAAGCGGCGGAGACGATGGTTTCGATGGAGCTCGAGCATCGCTTCACGAAGAAGGAAATTTTCGAGTTGTACGCCAACGAGATTTACCTGGGAAATCGGGGGAGCTTCGCGATTCACGGCTTCTCGGAAGGGGCGCTGGCGTATTTCAACAAGGACATTCACGATTTGTCGCTCAATGAGGCGGCGTTTCTAGCGGGCATCATTCGCGCCCCGAACCGGTACTCCTCGGCCGATCGGCGCCCGGAACGAGCGGATGAAGCGCGCGATCGGGTGCTGAACCAGATGGCGGATAATAAGTTTATTACGGTGCAGGAAGCGCGGGACGCCAAACGCGCGCCGCTGCACCTGGTGTCGGGCGGGGTAGGCGGCAGCGATGCGCCGTACTTTGTGGACATGGTGAAGGATCACCTGCTCGACCGGTATTCGGAGGCCGAGCTGCTGTCGCAAGGGCTTCGCGTCTATACGACGCTCGACCCGGATCTGGAGCACGCGGCTACGGAGGCCGTGACGGTGGGGGTGGCGAGCGTGGATAAGCAGCTGGCGCGCCGCTACGCTGCGGATCGGAAGAAGGGTCAGCCGGCGCAGGTGCAGGTGGCCATGGTGGTGCTCGATCCCCACAACGGGGAAATTCGCGCGCTGGTGGGCGGGCGCGACTACGGGCAAAGCCAGCTCAATCACGTGCTGGCCCGGCGGCAGCCGGGATCGGTTTTCAAGCCGTTCGTTTATGCGGCGGCGTTTGACGACGCGGTGGACGGCGTGAATCCCATCATCACGCCGGCGACCACGGTGGTGGACGAACCGACGACGTTTGATTTCGACGGGAAGGAATACACACCCAACAATTACGGGGAAAATTTTCACGGCACGGTGACGGCGCGAGAGGCGCTGACGCTTTCGCTGAACGTGGCCACGGTGAAAGTGGCGGAGATGGTGGGCTACGGGCGGGTGGTGCAGGTCGCGCGAGAACTAGGGCTGGAGAACGATATTCAGGCCACGCCCGCAGTGGCGCTGGGCGCGTATGAGATGACGCCGCTCGAAGTGGCGGCGGGATACACGGTGTTTGCCAACGGCGGCATACGGGCGGAGCCGCTATATATCGACCGGGTGCTCAATGCCGGGGGCGGGTCGCTCGAGCGCGGAGTAGTACGCACGCGGCCGGCGCTCGATCCGCGGGTGGCGTATCAAGTGACGAGCGTGCTCGAAGACGTGGTGAATCACGGCACGGGAGCTTCGGTGCGCGCGCGGGGGTTCCAGGGCCCGGCGGCGGGGAAAACGGGGACTTCGCGGGACGGGTGGTTTGCGGGTTATACGTCGAACCTGCTGTGCATCGTGTGGGTGGGGTACGACGACAACCGGGACTTGAACGTCTCGGGAACCTCATCGGCGGCGCCGATTTGGGCGGAGTTCATGAAGCGGGCGACCGCGCTTCCGGCATATCACGACCTGCAAGAATTCGACGCGCCCGAGGGCGTGACCGAAGTGGAGATTGACCCGGAGAGCATGCAACTGGCCACACCGTCCTGCCCGATGCGGCGCGTGGAGGTGTTCATCTCGGGCACCGAGCCGACCGAATATTGCCAGCTACACGGCGGAAAGCTGCTGACGCAAAGCTCCAACGGGTCCTGGCTGTCCCGCTTACTCGGCGGCCGCGGAGACAACCAATCGTCAGCGGGATCGCCTGCGGACGGCTCGGCACGTAGTGGCCCGACCAGCGGGGCCGGCCCCGCATCGCGAACCGCGGGGAACGAGCCACCGGCAAGCGATACCGAGAAGCCGCCGGAAACGGAAAACAAAAACGGGCTGCTGCACCGCATTTTTGGTATCTTTGGGGGCAGCAAGCCCGATCCGGACAGCCCGAAAACGAAACCTCCGAGCGAGTAGGCTGGGTGGTTTTATTGCGCGGGCTCCAAGTAGAAGCCCGCACCCGTATGCGCGGGCGGCAAGCAGAGCCCGGACGTGTATTGCGCGGGCTCCAAGTAGAGCCCGCACCCGACCAGGGAGGGCCATCGTGACGAGAATTATTACCGCGGCCCCATCAATGTTCCAGTCGACGTTCCGATCGACGGTCCGATTGGCGGTGAGCACCGCCCTGCTGTTTTTCTTCGCTTCGGGATTTGCGTTCGCGCGACCCAGCGATTCGCAGGCAGGTGCGGCGGCGGACGATTCGGCGCCCACAACGCCACGCGGCAAGGAAGAATTGCACGCGCGCATCCTGATGGCCACCAAGCAGTACCCCGAAGCGCTGAAAGCCTACGCGCAGCTAGCCGCCGAAAATCCTCGCAATTCCGCGTACCCCAATTTTGCCGGCATCGCGCTGATGCAAGTCGGGGACCTGGTGGGGGCCAGGAAATATTTCGAGCGTGCGACGAAAATAAACAAGAAATTCGCGGCCGCGTACAACAATATCGGCGCGATTTACTTCGCGCAAAAACAATACGGCAAGGCCATCCGCCAGTACGAAAAGGCGCTTTCGATGGAAGCCCAGACGGCGGGTTTTTACAGCAACCTGGGTTATGCGTATTTCGGGGAAAAGCGGTATCCGGAAGCCTTCAAGTCATTTCAAAAGGCCATGGCACTCGATCCGAATACCTTTCAGCAAAACGACCGCAATGGCGCGCTGATGCAATACCGTTCCGTTTCCGATCACGGGCTTTTCGATTTCATGCTGGCGAAATCGTACGCGCAGATGGGCGACGCGGAGCACTGCGCCATGTACCTTCGGCGGGCGGTGGACGATGGGTATAAAGAAGTGCTCTCCGCGCGGAAGGACCCGGCATTTGTGAAGGTGCTCACCGATCCGGACGTGAAAACCGTGCTCGACGAAGCCTCCGAAAGCGAAGCCAAAGCTGCCGCGGCGCCGCCCGGTGCTTAGCCAGCGCCGCATTCCTTTACGCAGGGCACGGCTGGTTACCGATTCGTGAGCGCGAGCCGTGCCGGCGCGCCGTTCTGTTACAATAACGCCGCAATGTCGTGCCGCTGTTTTCTCGATCGGCTGGTTTGCGGCTGCCGCGATAGCCGTCAAAGGCTAAGAAGCTCCGCACCCGTTTCCACTTTTTTCATATCCACCTTTTTTATAGAGGGGCTCGTGATTGCGGCGGCTGCGCTATTGGGCGCTGGTGCGATCCACGCCGCACCGCCCCAGATCTCGACTGCGCCTGCCGCCACTCCTTCTGCTGGCACCGCGCCTGCCGCCATCGCGGGGCGGGCGCGCGTGATTGAACTGCGCATCGGCGACGAGGTCGAGCCCATATTGGCCGAATACATTACGGGGGGAATTGACCGGGCGGCCAGCGAACACGCGAGCCTGGTGTTGATCACGATGGATACGCCAGGGGGGCTGGAATCGTCGATGATGGCGATCATCCAGCACATTTTGGATTCGCCGGTACCCGTGGCAGTGTACGTGTCGCCGACGGGCGCGCGGGGCGCTTCGGCGGGATTTTTTATTTTGCTGTCCGCCGACATCGCGGCGATGGCGCCGGGAACGCACACGGGCGCGGCGTCGCCGCTGGAGGCGGTGGGCGGAGTGCCGATCAGCGTGGACGACACGCTCAAGAAAAAAATTCTGAACGATGCTCTGGCGTACCTGCGAAGCTACGCCGAAAAACGCGGGCGTAACGTCACTGTGGCGGAGACCGCGGTGACCGATGGCAAGGCCTTCACCGAAACCGAAGCGTTGAACGACAAGCTGATCGATAGGATCGCGAAGACCCCCGAAGATTTGCTGGGGCAACTCGATGGGCGCACGATCATGCGGTTCGACGGGTCGAGCGTGAAGCTCGAGTTGAAAAATCCGGAGCGCGTGCACGTGGACATGACTGCGCGGGAGAAGTTTTTAGCGCGCGTGGTGCAGCCGGATGTGTTTTTCATTCTGCTGATCGTGGGTGTGCTGGGCTTGTATGCGGAATTCACCCATCCCGGCGCGGTAGCTCCCGGCGTCGCCGGGACGATCGCGATGATTTTGGCGCTGTTTGCGATGCACATTCTTCCCGTGAATTTTGCGGGGCTGCTGCTGATCGTCGTGGCGATGGGGCTATTCGTTTTGGAGGCGAAGTACACCAGCCACGGTGTTCTGGCGATTGGCGGCGTGATCGCGATGCTTATGGGGGCGTTGATGCTGATTCGTTCACCGATGACCGGCTCCGGGGTGAGCCTGGGCGTGGCGCTAGGGGTCACGGCGCCGTGCGCCGCGGTAACGATCCTGCTGATGCGGCTGGTGCTGCGCACGCGGAATTGGAAGCAGACCACGGGACCGGAACAAATGATTGGCGCGCGCGCGGAAGTGACCGAGGCCATCGAATCGGCCGTGCCGCCGGCCGCAGGCGCAGACGCGCCGGGCCAATCTTCTGAGGCGCCCGCGGATGTGCAGGTGGCGCAGGGCGCGGGGCAGGGTTCGCACGAATCGCGATTTGCGGGCATGGTGCGCCTGCACGGGGAACTATGGCGCGCCGTAGCAACGCAGCCCATCGCGGTGGGAGCAAAGGTGCGCGTCCTGCGCGTCACCGGCCTGACCGTGCACGTTACGCCGGTGGAGCAGGCGGCGAGGCGGAACCAGGAAGACGCCGCGTAGGGGATTTCAGGAACAAGTACGGGGGGTTTTCAGAAACAGGCGTCGGCCACGGGGTGGCAGCGGCAATTTGGCGGCGTCCTAGAGGAGAGAACGATGGATATCGGTTTCACCGGAGTTTTGATAGCGGCGGTGATCATCCTGATCTGGATCTGGAATTCGCTGTACGTTATCAAGGAGTGGGAGCGCGGCGTAATTCTGCGCCTGGGAAGGATGAAACCGGACGCCAAAGGGGCGGGGCTGCGCCTGGTGTTCTGGCCGATCGAAACCCTTTACCGGATATCGATGCGGATCGAGACACTGGACGTGCCTTCGCAAGACATCATCACGCGGGACAACGTGTCGGTGAAGGTGAACGCGGTCTGTTATTTCCGGGTGGTGGATGCCAACCTAGCGCTTTCGCAGGTGCAGAACTATCTGTACGCCACTTCCCAGAAAGCGCAGACGACTATACGCAGCATCGTGGGGCAGTTTGAACTCGATGAAATTCTGGCCGAGCGCGAAAAGGTGAACGCCAAGCTGCAAGTTATCCTGGACCAGGACACCGAGCCGTGGGGCATCAAGGTGAGCAAGGTGGAAGTGAAGCAGGTGGATATTCCCGAGCAGATGCAGCGCGCGATAGCCCGGCAGGCGGAGGCGGAACGAGAACGGCGCGCCAAGATCATCCACGCCGAGGGCGAGTTTGAAGCTTCGACGAAGCTGGCGGAGGCGGCGGGCGTGCTGGCGACGCAGCCCGCGGCGATTCAGTTGCGGTATCTGCAGACGCTCACCGAAATCGGCACGGAGAAAAATACGACAATCGTTTTCCCGCTGCCGATTGACGTTATCGGGGAGTGGGTCAGGTCACTCGGAACAGGACGCTAGTGGCGACAGGAAATAAAAAGGGCGGCGGCGGAATGGTGCTCGCGGGCCGCCAGTTGGTGGGCATTTTTGCGTTGCTGGTGGTGATGCTGGGCGTGGTCTTCACGATGGGCTACGTGTTGGGACGCAGCCAGTATGATACGCAGATTCGCGCTGCCGCCAGTTCAGTTTCCCCGAAGGCGGCGGGGACGCCGGTGAAGGAGAATTCAGGGAGCGGCACCGCCAAGACGAGTGCCGCGGGGAAGACTCCCAGGGCGACGGCGCCGGATTGGGATTTTTATCATGCGGGGGAACCTGCGAAGCCGGTGGAGCGGCTGGGGGGAGCGTCCGATCCGGTCGACGCGCCGCCGGCGCCGCCAGAAGCGGTGGCTCGAGCGCAGCCAGCTGCACGGCAACCGTCAGAAAAGCAGCCAACCATAATCGCCTCGCTCGAAGGCCAGCGCCGGCAAGGGGGCCAGCCAAGGCGGCGGGCAGAACGTCCTCGTCTCGTCGCGACAAGTCGTACTACAGAAGCGGCGGCGGGAGCGGGGCCGGGAGAAGTTCCTCCGAAGCGAATACTGCAGCAGGTGCAAGTGCGTTAAAGGCGGCGGCGCTGAAGTCCGCGGGGATTGGAGCGCCGGTGATTCCGCGCGGCTCGACGGTGCTGCAGGTGGCCGCAGTGGCGCGGCAAGCGGATGCCGTGGCGCTGGCGCAGGCTTTGCAAAAAAAGAAGTTTCCGGCGTTTGTGACTCCGCCCGATGGCGACCATTTTTATCGCGTGCGGGTGGGGCCCTATGTGGATGCCCAGTTGGCGAATGGGGCGCAGGGAAAAGCTCGAGGAGCAGGGGTTCAAGATCATGGTCACGCGATGAGTGGTGCTTCCACACTTTTCCACGCTAATGTTTCTGCAGGCGATGAGGCACGTCGTGCGCCGTCGAATGGAAGGTCGCGTGGGCGTCGATCGCCAGAGGCCGGAGTGGCAGTTCGCGAGTGGCGATGGACTCAAGATAGAATATCAGGGTGATCGCTCGTTTGCGCGCGTGGCGCCCGGTGCTCGCCCTGTTGGCCGGGTTGGCGCTCGCGCTCGCGTTTCCCAATTACAATGTGCCGCTGGTGGGCTGGCTGTCGGCCGCGGGATTGATTTTCGCCGTTCTGGGCGCGGGTCTGTGGGAGGCGGCGCTTTGCGGATTTGCGTACGGGGTGGCGTTCTACGCGTTTTCGATCCCGTGGATTTATACGGTGATGCGGCATTACGGGCCGCTGCCGGTGTGGCAGGCGGCGGGCGTGCTTGGCGCTGCTGGTGATGCAGCAATCACTTGTAAATATGGCTTTTTCCGTGCCGGTGGCCTGGATGGCGCGGCGCAGCGTCGATCAGCGAGGAACGGATCGCGCGCTGGTGGCGGCCCCGTTTCTGTGGGTGGGTTCGGAATTGTTGCGATCGCGGCTGGGCCCGCTCAGCTTCCCGTGGGACCTGCTGGGTTACGTCGCGGCGCACAACCTGGCGCTGGCGCAGGTGGCGTCGGTGACCGGGGTTTACGGGTTGTCTTTTCTGGTGGCGGCGTATGGGGCGCTGCTGGTGTGGTTCTTGCGCGCGGTGTTTGCGTACCCGGCGCCCGCTCCTGCGACGCGCAGGCGGCCCGAGCGGGAGTTGCATTCGCATCCGCTTTCACATCAAAGCGCTGCGGCGGCGGCCTGGCTGGGAGTTACGCTGGCGTTGATCGGCGTAGCGCTATTCGCGCCGCGATGGGTGCCGCAGGCGCAGCCGAGCGCGGTGGCGCACCTGGTGCAGACCAACTTGCCCATGCTCGCCGAATACCCGGCGGATTGGGACGCGCAGCATAGCGGGGACATGGCGCAGATCGAGGCTCTGTCGATCGCTGCGGGCGCTGCCGGTGCTGCGGGCGAGAAGGGGCCCAGCCTGATCGTGTGGCCGGAGGTGCCAGCCCCGTTTTCGATGCAGCGCGCCAACTTCGTGCAGCGCGCCGAACGAATTGCCCGCGGATCTCGCAGCGATTTTCTGGTGGGCGTGATCGACTGGAAGCCGGAGCCAAATGCGGCTGGGAAGTCCGGGCCCGACGCGCATGGCGTCGTGGCGCTTGCGCCTTACAACAGCGCGGCGTTGCTCGACCCTGCCGGCCGCGAGGAATTTCTGTATGATAAGATGCGCCTGGTTCCCTTCAGCGAATACGTGCCGGGGCGCAGTTTCTGGTGGCTGGCGAAGGACCTCACCGCGCTGGCGGCCGATTTTCAGAAGGGCACGCGCTATGCGGTGGGCGATTTGCCGGGAGGGCGCTTCAGCGTCTTTATTTGTTACGAGGCGATATTCCCGGATGAAGTCCGCCGGTTCGTGCGCAACGGCGCCGAGTTGCTGATCAACATTTCGGACGATGGGTGGCTGGGGCGCTCGTCGGGTCCGGCGCAGAGTTTGCTGATGGCGCGGCTGCGGGCGGTGGAAAACCGACGGTGGCTGCTGCGGGATACCAACAACGGCTTCACCGTATCGGTGGACCCGTACGGGCGCATGGTGGCCAGCATGGCGCCGGATGTGCGCGGCGAGCTGGACGCGCCCTACGGATTTCGCAGCGATTTGACGTTTTATACGCGCTGGGGCGATTGGTTTGCGTGGCTGTCGCTGGCGATCGGCGCTGCTTTAGCGATCAGCCAGGCTGGAAAGGCGCAGTCCCGTGCACCGGCGCAATTGGATCGCGGGAGATAATTCCGGGAAGGATTGGCGAGCAGCCATGATTTTCGAAGACCTAGAGCATCGCTTCAACGAACTGCATCAGCGCATCGATCTCGTGCGGAGTTATCTTTGACGTCCCCCGCCATCGCGAATTGATTGCCGGTCTCGAGGCCAAAACCTCGCAGCCGGATTTTTGGAGCGATCCCGAACAGGCCCAGCGGATCCTGCAACAGCGCAAAGCGTCGGAGGAAAAAATCGCCGCCGACGATAAGCTCACACGCATCGTCAGCGACATCGAGACGTATTTCGATTTGGCGCGGCAGGAGACTGACGCGGCGCAGCGCGAAGCGTCTCTGCGCGAAATCGAGCGCGAAGTCGCCGACGCCGATAAATATATCGGGGAACTCGAAACCGCCACGCTGCTTTCAGGCGAAAGCGATCGCTTGAACGCCATCGTCACGATCAAGCCGGGGGCCGGCGGCACCGAATCGCAGGACTGGGCGGAGATGCTGCTGCGGATGTACCTGCGCTGGGCGGAGCGCAAGGGGTATCGCTCAACCGTCCTGGATTCGCAGCCCGGCGAAGGCGCGGGGATCAAGTCGGCCACAGTGCGGATCGAAGGCGAAAACGCTTACGGCCTGTTGCACACCGAAACCGGGGTGCACCGGCTGATCCGCATTTCGCCGTTCGATCAGGCCGCGCGGCGGCATACGTCATTTGCTTCCGTGTTCGTCATTCCGGAAATTGACGACCGCATCGAGGTGAACATCCGCCCGGAAGATTTGAGAATCGATACGTTCCGCGCCGGCGGGCACGGCGGGCAAAACGTAAATAAAGTCGAGACTGCGGTGCGCTTCACGCATCTGCCGTCAGGCATCGTGGTGCAATGCCAGGCGGAACGCAGCCAGCACAAGAATCGCGAAATTGCCATGAAGCTGATGCGCTCGCGCCTATACGATCTGGAAATCGAGAAGCGCCAGGCGGCTACGCGCAAACTCGATGAATCGAAGCTGGACATCAGCTTTGGGAGCCAGATCCGCACCTACACGTTGCAGCCGTATCGCTTGATCAAGGACCACCGCACCAAATTTGAAGTGGGCGATGTTGACCGGGTGCTTGACGGCGACATCGACCCGTTCATCCGCAGCTTCTTATTGACGCGCGCGGGGAAGGCCATCGTTCCTTGCAGGTGCGCCGGCCAGCGGGGCGCCAGACGAAGAATAGGCGCTGCTCGGCCGCCGGCGGGTTCGGCGGAGTGCCAGCACCCACAGGGCGCAGAATTAAGGCGCAATGCGGTGTCAAAGCAAAGTAGAAATGTCCGGGTTTCTGCCATATTGAAATGTCCGCCATGGGTGGTTCGGAGGAACCTTCTTTTGCGGTTTAGATACTCTGTGCGCGGGAAGGCCTGCAGGCCGTAGGCCGGAAGGACTTGCCGCGCGCGCCGGTTCCGGACAGTGGCGCAAGCGCAGATAGCGCTTCCGAAAGCGCAACCAGTGGGAGCCATCCAGCCGCCGTTCGACTTCTACTTGCGCTCCTCGAAGGCCTGCGCAAACCTCTGCTCGAGGCACACCCCAGCGGTTTCCCTCCCAGCTGACCGTGTGATCGTCGCTCACCTTGCGAACCACGCGTACGCTCAGGATTTCCTCCAAACGGTGTTCGCGCCCTAACCGTCGATGGGCGTTGCCGGGAATCCGCGGCGCCACCGTAAAACGCTCCTCCCACTCCGGAAAAAAGCGCGTTTCCAAGAAGTGATTGGCCGCCGCGATGCTGTCAATTCCCGCCAGGCGCATTTCTTTTACCAGGCGGTCTTGCAGGGTCTGGAACAGCCGCTCGATGCGCCCCTTGGCCTGCGGACTTTGCGCCGCGATCGAGGCGATCCCCAGTTCCTGCAGGGCTCGTCCGAACTGGGAGCGGGCCGCTTCGCCTTGCAATTGTTCGGAGATCGCTGCCGCGCGGGTCGTGCGGAAGATACTGTTTTTATCAGTGTAATGGGCCTCCGGACGCCCGTGGCGCCGCAGCCATCCCTGCAAGGTTCGCAAGTTCTCTTCGGTGGTATCGTGCTCGGTAAAACGCGCCCAGATGCGACTGGTAGCATCATCCAGCAGAGCGATTAGCTGACAGGCCGGGCCCCGTTCCTCCAGCCAACGGAATGGGGAGCTGTCCTGCATCAGCAACTCTCCAAAACTGGCTCTGCGCTCCCGCCACACGTGAATCTTTTTCAGGCGCCGGCGGCGCGGGATCCACAAGGCCGCCTGGATCATCCACTTCCGCAAGGTCTCCCGGCTCACCAGCAACCCTTCTTTGGCCAATTGTTCGGCAGCTAACGTCGGCCCGAAGTCCGCATACCGCTGCCCAACCCGCGCCAGAATCTTCTGCTCCAAAGTCCCGGCCAATTTGCGGTTCGAGGGCCGCCCGCGGAGTCGATGAACGATTCCTCCATCGCCGTGCTCGCGCAGGCGGATCAGCATCCGCCGCACCTGGCGGTCGGTCCGTTTCAGCCGCTGCGCGGCCGCTACTTGCGTCAAATGCTTTTGCTCGACCTCGTGCAATACTTTTAACCAGTCCCGTTCTCGTTGGCTCAACTCGATGCGCTCCGTTTCCATCGGCCCCTCGGCCACCTATGAAACCGGACATTCCTACTTTGCACAAACCGGACATTCTCATTTTGCAGCGACATTCTTGCGACCGGTGTTGCCGAGTTGATCGTGCGATGTTAGTACCATAACTATGTTCATGCTTTTTCTCCTCTGCTCTTCGTTGGACTTCCTCGGTTTCGCTAACTTCCGTCGTTGCCAATGCCTACTAACCGCAGCTCTCGCCGCATTCTTCCCGCGCCGCGACCGCCCGCGCTCAAGAGCCCGCCGCTCGCCCCGCGACACGGGCCTGGTGCGGCGCGCCGAGGTAAGGGAACTGGGCGAGCAGGTCCTTGTGGGGGCCTACGTTATCTCGCGTCTGCTTTCCATTTGTGAGGAAGGAAATGAAGAGATCCATAACGTCGTCGGAGAGCTTCCGGCCATTGTCCGGGTAGGACGCGGGCCGAGTGGGATCATAAAAGAGGACGTCCGGCAGCAGAGTTGCTGCCACTCGCGTTGCTTGCTCTTGCGTATACCCGCCCGCGTGTCCGGATCGGACATTTATGAAGCTGGCGGAGAGGGTGGGATTTGAACCCACGAGCCCGGTTTTGCCAGGCTACCCGCTTTCGAGGCGGGCTCTTTCAACCGCTCAGACACCTCTCCAGACCTGCAAGTTTAATGGAGCCCGCCGTTTTCAGCAATCCGCCCGACACGTGAGCCTATCGTCTCACCTGCGCGGCGCAAAAAATGACTGCAAGGCTCCGCCGCATTCCGCCGCCAACACGCCGCCCGTCCACCTCAACACGATGGTTGAGCGCGGGATGATCGAAGATCGCAAAGCACGAATGCGCGGCGCCCCCCTTGGGATCGTCGCAGCCGTAAACCACTCGCGCAATCCGCGCCTGAATCATCGCTCCAGCGCACATCGCGCACGGCTCGACCGTCACGTAGAGTGCCGCGCCGGTCAGCCGGTGGTTTCCCACGGCCTGTGCCGCCACGCGCAACGCGATAATTTCCGCATGCGCCGTCGGATCGCAATCGCCAATCGTCCGGTTGCCCGCGCAAGCAACGATGCGGCCGTCCAGGGACACCACGGCGCCCACCGGAACTTCGCCGTTTTGTGCAGCGGTATGCGCCTCCGCAAGCGCCAGCCGCATCAGTTGCTCGTCAGTCGAATGCTCGCCCACCGGCATCAGGTCTTCACGGTTCTTCATGCGATAAATTTGACGGGCCCACCGGTTCACGGGGACTTGACCGGTTTGACAGCTTCATCCGATCTACAGGTCCGACCTATTTGACGGCATTCGCAGCATCTGCATCAACCTGCTTACCGCGCCCGCACTGCACTCGCGCCCGTACTTACTGAGCCCCCTTACTGCGCGCCCGTTACTGCGCCCCTTCTTACTGTGCAAGCGACACCGAAGGCACCACATATTCCACCACCGTAACATATCGTAACTGATTGCCGTGCCGGGCGTGCTGCTCGTGCGTCCCTACCACTCGCCACCCGGTCGCCGCACAGAGCCGCAGGCTATCGTGGTTGTCGGCCAGCACGTAGCCCACCAGCTTGCGATACCCCAGCCGCGCCGCTTCTGTCTGCGCCACGCGCATCAATTGGCGGCCCACGCCGTAGCTGCGAAACGAGCGGCGCACAAAAATTTCGATTTCGCCCAGGTCTTCAAATCCACGCCGCTCGTCGTGCGGCTCGATCGCCACCACGCCGCAAGCCCAGTTACGCACCTCGGCCACAAACATGGGATGGCGCACATCTTGCCCCGCCGCGAGAATCAGTCGCTTTTGTTCCTGAAGCGAACGCGGCTGCGCGTCAAATGTCCCCATTCGGTCTTCTATCGCTTCATTGAAGATCTCGCGCACTGCCGCGGCATCCGCCTCCTGGGCCTGCCGGATCGTAAGCCGCGGGCGCTTTTCAGCCGAACCCATGCGGCAGACTTCTAGCATTGCACGCGGTAGCCTTCCGCCGTTTCCGGCGCGCCATTCGAACCCCCTTTCGAATACCCCGTTCGAATACCATATAAGTAACTGTTTACAAACTGACACTAACCTGCTATCCTCTGCTGTGCTTGCTCGCATGCAGTCCTGTTTC
>CAVRDM010000020.1:0-296069 GCA_963719845.1 uncultured Acidobacteriota bacterium
CCCCGGCGAGAGCAAGGGCACCGTGAAGCAGGATGCGTTGAGCGCGGGGGCGTTAGGGTCAGTTCCAACTGCGCCGGTGAGCGCAGTCTTCGGAGTGCACTTGGAAAAGTCCAGGGGCACGATCGGGTTCGTGATGCCATTGAAGACGCTGTAGAAGATACTTCCAACTGCGCCGGAGTAGTCGATGACGCTATAGGGCTGGCCGCTCTGTAAGACGGTGACACCTTGAAGAGCCCAGCCATCGATGAACTTGCCTTCCCATGAGGCGGGGGAGACAAACCTGGGAAGTTCATAACGGTAATCGAAATTGAAAACATGGGTGCGGTCGAAATCAGACGACCCGTAGCCGTCACGCAGGTTCAGCGGGTTGTTGCCGTTGTAAAACAGGCCCATGGCGCTTTGCTCGTCCAGCGAATGTGAGAACGTGTAGGAGAAGCCGACCTGCAGCCCGTGGCTCATGCGCTTTTCAACGTGGGTCTGCAGTGCGTTGTAATTCGACACGCCCGCCGCAGTGTAGAGTTCCGACTCGTTCGCATAACCTATATACGGCACACGCAGGTCCACGTTGCCCCCTTCAAAGTTCTGAAGCATGGGCTGGCCGGTGGGCAGCGAGATAGGCCCCGTGCAAGAGCCGACGGAGGGGTTGCATCCTGCAGGCTGCTCCACGGTGTATCCGTAGGTGTAGGACTGCGCAAAGGGAGAGGAGTTCGCATTGGCGCACTTGCCGGCCGGACCGCAGAGCGGGTTCGAGGGTGATGCAATCCGCGACTGATTGAACGGCACCGGAATAATTTCGTGGCGGCCAAGGGCGCCCACATACCCGATTTCAATGGCCAGGTCCCTGCGAGGCTGCCACTGAATATCAAGCGTGCTGTTCATGGTGTAGGGAAGCTTGTTATTTCGCGCATAGCCCGCAAGAAAGTAGGGTTCCGCGCCGTTGCTAAGCGCCGCGGCATTGGGTAACTCGCTCGCAATGATTGCAGGATTTCCGTTAGGCGCAGGTATCTTCGTATCGCCCCAGGGCGTCGCGAACGAATAGCCGTTCACCGCCCCTGGACTTGGGCTGGGGTCGCAGAGGATCGGAAAGACCCCTACAACGCTGGTGCACTGCTGGGTGTTAACGAAGGGTTGCGTCTGATTCACGCCAAACGGGCCGCCACTTGTTTCATTCGCGGAATAGCCGGGCGAGAGATACGTGAAAAGCTCGCCGCGATCGTAATACATTCCCCATCCGGCTCGGACCACGACCTTGTCATTAAAAATTTTGGGACTCCACGCAATTCCGATCCTGGGCGCGAAGCCCCATTGCCGGCCCGTTAGAGTGGTATCGCTGACGCCAGCCGTCGGAAATGTCGCATTGTTCCCGGCGATGATGAAGCCTGTGGACGTGATGGTATCGGTGGTCGGGTCATAGGCGTATTTCGATGGATCGAAGTTGTAGATGCGGCCGTACTTCTCGCTAAGACCGCCGTCCCAATCGAAACGCAATCCCGCGGTGACGCTCAAGTTGGGTCGCAACTGGTACTTATCCTGGATGTATTCGCCTGTCTCGTTGGCTCGATAGTAGCGATTGGGATCGCCGGCCAGGTATGCGGTCGAATTGAAAATATACGCGGGGCTTACCTGCCCGGTCACGAAATTACTGAAATTCGGAAAGGAAATCATGCCCAGATCCGATCGTTCGTCGCGAGTATTCAGCTGTGTATAAGCAAAGGAACCGCCGAAAGTTATGGTGTGCTTGCCTCTCGTCCAGATGGCATTCGCCGAGGGCATGAAGCGATTCTGGAACATGCCGGTAAACGCTCCCTGCGAGGCGGCTCCGGCGCCGATGTTAAGCGCTTCTAAGTAGGGAAGATTCGCGGTCGGTCCAAGATCGTCTACGATGCTGATCCCGGGGAAAAAGGGCGAGCCAAAATTGTTGATCGTCGATTGGGCCGCCGATGCGCCGGTAAACTTCTGGACGAAGGCCGCAAGTTGTGAGGTGGTGAAGGGTTGATCGATCGTGCTGTACGCCTTTTCCCTGACAAAGCCAAAAATTTCGGTAACGCTCAGATTGGGCCTGAGGATCTGCGTGTGATTGAGGGAGGCCACCTGGCTTCCGGCGTCGAGGTGCTGCGTGAAGCCTGACACGCTCGAATATCCGTAGGGTGCAATGCTAGGGTCATGCTGGTAGTAATACTTGGCTGCAAAGCTATGGGAGGTGTTGGGATTCCAGTCGAGGTCGGCCACGGCCTGGTTCGCAGTAAAATATGCCGTGCCCGGAATTTCAGCGTTCTCGGGAAAGGCCACCGAAGGCGTGTTGTTGTTCGCCGAGGGGATCAGATATTGGCCATTGGGTAGCTTATAGTTCATCAATGCCAAGTGAAATCGGGTTTATGTCGCTTGCGGAAATATCCGGAGCAAAGTTCGGATCATTGAAGTCGGTATTGGCAATCGCCGCGAGGCCTGCGGCTGTGCGATTCGAGTCCGTGAGGCCAAAAGGAACGCTCGGACGCGAGATGCCGATTTCCTGGTCGGAATCGTGCACGTGCTGGTAGCTGGCAAACAAAAATAGCTTGTCCTTCTTGATCGGAAGCCCGATCGTGCCCCCTGCCGTGTAACGATGCAATTCCGGAACTTTTTCGCTGGCCGGAATGCCAGGGTCGGCGTTGTAGAAAAAAGGAGCGGCATTCAGCCAGTCGGTTCCGCGATGGAGGTAAGCGCTTCCGTGAATGTTATTCGTGCCCGACGCGGTGCTCATGTCCACGTGCGCCCCACTGGTTGAGCCCTGCTGGGCATCGTACATGGACGTGTTCACCCGAAATTCCTGGATGGTCTCCGGGGCGGGGGTCGGAATGGCTTCTCCGATTGCCAAATAGATCGAGGCGGTGCTTTGAAGTGGAATCGCGCTGAGGTTGCTGGCCTGGCTTACCCCGGTGTTGTTTACGATTCGGGCGGAGTTCACCTGGCTGGTGCTTTTACCGTTAAAGAGGTTGCTGGCATCCACGCCATTCAGCAGAAAACTGTTACTGGTATCACGCTGCCCGTTGGCCCATACGGGCTGATTACCCAAGCCCGAGTTTGCGCCGGTGCCGCCGGAAAGCTCCGCGCTCACGCCGGGGGAAAGGGTGGCGAGCCCGGTAAAACTACCCGTTGAGAGGGGAATGGCTTCCAATTGCACCGTGTCGAGCACATAGCCGTTGGTCGTGTCCACCGCGTTGATCAGCGGCGTCTCGACCACGGTCACCGATTGCGCAGCCTGGCCAATCTTGAGGCCCTCGTTCAGCGTCACCGTGCGGTCCGCCTGCACGAGAATAGCCGGCACCTTTAACGTCTCAAAACCGTCCCGCTCAAAAGTGAGCGTGTAATTGCCTATGGGCAGGTTCACGAAGCTGTACAACCCCGAATCGTTCGTGGTTTGTGTGCGCGTCAGCTTCGTCTGATCGCCCACGGCGGTCACAGCGGTCCCCGGAATCACGCCGCCGGAACTGTCCGACACCGTGCCGGTGATGCCGCCGAGCGTTTGCTGGGCCCGGGCGGTGGATACGGTTCCCGCACCCAGCCAGAGGACGGCAGCTAAAAACAAGACAAAACGCGTCCTTATCGTCATGGCCACCTGCCTCCAGAGAAAATCGCCAAACACCAATACGATCGACGAAATGATTTTCTTTCGAAGCTAGTCCAATCCACCTGGAAGGAAAACTTCATTCTTTGAATCGTGGCTATCAGTTATTTCTATTCTTATTTCCGGACGAGTCGAACTACGATTGTTATCACGCTCGGCCGCGGATTAGCGGGCGACTCCACTCAGTAATAACGATTTCACTCGACGGCGCGGGACGCGACCAGTTCCATTTAACGGCAAGTGTGAAGAATGTCTCCCCGCGCTTATCGCGGTTTTGTGCTGCAGACGCCGTTCTTCCGTTGACGCTGTTATTTGCGGCCCTATAGTTGCAACATTTAGGAGCGGCTCGGTGCTCGAACGAATCTTTCATCTCCGCGACAACCACACCACCATCCGGCGCGAACTGCTCGCCGGCCTCACCACTTTCATGACCATGGCTTACGTTGTGGTAGTCAACCCGCAAATTCTTTCCCAAGCCGGCATGCCCATCGAAGGAGTTCTATTCGCCACCTGCATTTCGGCGGCCCTGGCGACGCTTATCATGGGGTTCTGGGCCAACTATCCCATCGCGCTCGCTCCCGGAATGTCCCTTAACGCTTATTTTACTTACTCCATCGTTCTCGGCCGTGGTGTGCCGTGGCAGACGGCCCTCGGTGTGGTGTTTCTTTCCGGCCTGCTGTTTCTGTTGCTGACGCTGACCAACATACGAGAGCAGATCGTCAATGGCATCCCGGACAGCTTGAAGCACGGCACCGCCGCCGGAATCGGCCTCTTCATTGCCTTCATCGGTTTTCGTAACGCCGGCATCATCGTCGCTAATCCGGCTACCTTCGTGGCCATGGGGAAAATTTCAGACCCGCAAGTTCTTCTCGCCGCCGCTGGGCTGGTCTTGATCGCCATTCTGATGGCTCGCCGCGTCGGCAGCGCCATTCTTCTGGGAATCATCGCCATCACCCTGTTGGGCATCCCAGTCGGGCTCACGCACTGGCCGCAGCATTTTTTCTCACTGCCGCACCCGGCGGGCACGCTTTTTAAGCTTGACCTTCGCGCCGCAACCAAACTGGGTTTGGGTGAATTGGTGTTTGTATTTTTCTTCGTCGATCTCTTCGATAACGTAGGCACTCTTGTGGGCGTCTGCGAACAGGGTGGTTTCCTTCGTAACGGCAAACTTCCCGGCGCCAGCCGCGCCTTGCTCGCCGATGCCATCGGCACCATGATCGGGGCGGTTACGGGCACTTCCACGGTTACGAGTTATATCGAGAGCGCCGCAGGCGTTGCTGCGGGAGCGCGCACCGGGCTGGGTAACGTCCTGATAGCGGCGTTATTTTTCTTGGCCATGTTCTGTGCGCCGTTGGTCGCTGCCATTCCGGCCTATGCTACAGCTCCGGCGTTAATTCTCGTCGGTTCTCTAATGTGCGGTTCGGTGGCCAAAGTCCGCTGGGAGGAATTCACCGACGGCTTCCCCGCATTCCTGATCCTTATCGCCACGCCTCTAACCTTCAGCATTGCCACGGGGCTGAGCCTCGGCGTGCTCTCCTTCACTTTTCTCAAACTGGGCACGGGCAAGTATCGCGAAATAAGCCCGCTGATTTGGATCCTGACGATTCTTTTCCTGCTCCGCTATGCTTTCCTCGGACTGGAATAACGCCAAATGTTTCTCTTGGCTTCGTCGCTGAGGTAACGAACCATTCCCTCTCGCGCCGCGTTCTTTAACATTTTCAACTATATCGAATTCGCCACACCTGCCGGCAATCTCTCGGCGCCCGCAACCTTCGGTCGCGCCGCCACAACACCAAACCTGGCCAGCCTGATCTTCGGAAACGGCGGGCCTCGCACCGTGCAGTTGGGATTGAAGCTGATTTTCTAGCTCGGCGGGTTAAGTCGCGGCGAAGCGGCGCTGGATTCTAGCGTTGATTTCCCGCTTTCAGCTTGATTTCCGCCGTGTCGCCCTTTACTTCCACCGTCGTGCCAAAGGGCCGTGACGCGTCGGCCAGGCGCTGCAGGATATAACCCGCTCGCGCACCCGTCGCCGGCGAGGGCAAACCGCGAGTATCGAGAAACTGGTTGTTGGTGTACTCGTTGTGAATGTCGGGCTGGCCCTCGCCCACATTGTTCAAGACGATCGGCCGCAACAAAATCGATTGCAAGTTCTTCCCCTGGAATTGGACGTATGCGACCGCACTCTCCCAATTCATCGGTTCGTCGATGTAGGTCAGCGTCGGAGGCACGTTGTAAATGAAGTTTCCCAGATCGTAGAAGATGGGCCGGCCGCGATAAATCTCCACCCCGTGCAGCAGAGGCGCGCCATGCATTACGATGATGTCCGCGCCCGCATCGATCTCCGCATGCGTCCACTTCTTGAGCCAATCATTGGGGGCGAGCCGCTCCTGCATCCCTTCCGTAAAAATCGTTGAGAACGAGTGATTCCCAAAGACGTGATTATGTTGGTACACAATCACCAGGTCGGCGTGCTGGCGGGCCTCACGAATGCTCTGCAGGATGCGTTGCGAATCCTCCTGATTCGGCGTGTTTCCGGGCGCGCCGGCCAGATCTTCCGTCGCTTCATTTTCTTTGCCGCCGGCTTCGACGCGAAGCTCGTTCACGCCCGGCCGGTCCGCCGTGGCGCTTCCTCCCGGCGCAATCAGGCCTGATGCGCTCGCTATCAGCGCAATCGTGCCTTTCGGCGTGTGCAGATAAGCCGGCGCAGCAGCCTCGGCCAGGTTGTTTCCAGTTCCCGCGTGCACGATCTTCCGGCTGTCCGCCTCCCGGATCGTGTTCTGGATGCCCGTCACTTTCAAATCGAAGGCATGGTTGCCCGACAGGGACAACAAGTTAAAACCGAAAGTCTTCAGCGCATCGAGCGCTTCAGGCGGAGTGAGAAATCCCCTGCCCTCGTGGACCGTCTCGCCTTTTTGGGCGACCGCGGATTCCAAGTTGGTGAACACCACATCGCCCTTCAGCAGCCCCTGAATCGCGGGCACCGCCGCGGGTGCGGTCGCGCGGATATCCGACCGGATCATCGACTGCCCCGCCAAGGTGATGGTTATGGTGGTCAACTGCGGCCGTGCGGCAGCGCCCATCGCGCATACTATTGCGAATAGAGCCGCAAGCCGCGCTGCACTCGCCAACCACCGCTCCTTCTTAACCATTATTACCATTCGCAATGGCCTCGCGTTTTTGTCGGCCCTGCCGTCGAATTGCGTAAGCTTACCTCAACGCATAATTAATGTTATCGCAAGCCATTATTGAACTGCCGGATTGCTAGCGCGTGAAGCGGCGTGAAAGTCGTACGAAGCTATTTTCCTACATATCTTACGAAGCAGAGGCGCTAACGTCTGCGTTACTTTGCGATTCCGTTGAGGTATTCGATCAGTTTTTGCTGGTCTGCGGGAGTGAGCTTGGCTCCGTAGGTTGTCATTCTTGTGATGACGGCGCTCCAATCCTCCGCAGGCAATTTTTTCGTCGCCGTTGCCAATTCATGGCATTGCTGGCAGGTTCGTTGCAGGATAGCCCTGCCGTCCGCATCGCCCCCGCCGGCACCCCGCCCGACGTCTGCGTTGGCCGTCACGTTGCGCCCGGCGTTGGCCGCCAGAAACGCAGCGACCGCGTTGATCTCGTCCGGTGTCACTTGTGCTCCCCGGCCAATCATGGAATAGACGGTGTCCTTCCACTGGTCCGGGGATTGCTTATAGATCTGTACCATCCTCAAAATATTCGTATGGCACGCCGTACATGCTTCGCCCACCACTTGCCTGCCCTTCTCATTCTGGGCCTGCTGATCGCTTTGGGTATTGGCAGGAGCTTGGGCTTGGGCTGCAAGTCCCGCGCTTAGCTGCGCGGCGGAAATCCACACCAGGAGATTCCACACTATGAGGGATAGGATATTGTTTCTCGTGCCCCTGCCCTGCATGGGCTCCTCCTTTATTGCGCGGGCTCCAAGTAGAGCCCGCACCCGTATTGCGCGGGCTCCAAGTAGAGCCCGCACCCGCGCGAATCCTGTGCAGACCTCTTTCTTATGCGTTTGCGTTCAGCTTCTTCTTGCGGACCTCCGCGATCGAGTAGCGTTGATACCACGTCCCCTGGCTCAACGCCGGTCCGTCTGGTGCTATATCGATATCCAGCACCACCGCCTTGCCATCCCGCATGCTTTTCAGCGAGCGTTGCAGCGCCGGGGCCAGGTCGCTCGGCGTTTTCACCTTTTCCCCTCTCAGGTTGTAAGCTTCCGCGATTTTCGAGAATTCGACGTTCGGGTCTCCTAGATAACCATTGAAGTCCTTACCGAGGTCGTAAAACAGACCACCGTTAAGCATGTTGCGGTCCCGACTCTCGTTGTAAAGACGGTTGTTCATAATCACGATCAGCAGCGGCGCCTCGTAGCGCGAAATACTCCACAACACCTCCGACTGGTTAAACAGGAATCCGCCGTCGCCTTGCACTGCGACGACTTGCCGGTCGGGCAGCGCGACATTAACGCCAAACGCCGCCGCCACTCCCCACCCCAGCGCGTCGCCTTTCGTGCGTCCGAACTTTAGTTTATTTGGTCCGCCAAGCGTAAGCTGCCGCAACAGTTTGTAATATTCCGTGCCCAATTCCGGCACAATCACGGCATCCTTATCGAGCGCTTTCTCCAGCTCATATCCCACGCGCTCCCAGATCAGCGGATTGTTATCAAAACGGGCGCGTAATGCCTGTTCCCGGGATTGTTTTAGCGTGCTCGTCAACGCGGATACCTCCGCCAGTCTGCTCGAGCGAATCCGGGCGATCCGGTCCTTGGTCAACATCCCGTCCACCGCGTCCGAAAGGTCGGCGATCGCCGTGCGTACCTCCGAGAGAATAGTCAGGTCCGGAACAATAGATCTTCCGAGGGTATTGGGATCATGACTGATGTGGACAAGGGGCCTGTCCGGGCTGCCTGACAGTCCTCGATCATCTTCGTTGCCGGCCGTGAAGCTCTCGCCAAAACTGATCATCAAATCGCGTTTCCGCGGAAATCTCTGCGCCTCCAGCTCGCCGAGAAACAGCGGATGATCGTTCGGGAAATTCGCATAGAGGCTATGCATGGTCTCCGCCACCGGAACGGAAAGCTTTTCCGCCAGCGCTAAGATTTCCTTCTGCGCTCCCTCCACGCCAATCTCGGAGCCCACCACAAACACGGGATTTTCCGCTTCGACCAGCCATTGCGCCGCTTTCTGGATCGCCTCGCTTTGCCCCCGGGGCTGGTAGCGCATGCTGGCCAGATCAATCTTGTAAATCGGAGCTTCCACTTGTCCCTGGCCGGCCGCGCCCCAAGTCAAAGTCACCGGTCCGCTCGGTGGCCCAAAGGCGAATTTCATCGCCCGGCGAAGTATCCCCGTAATATCCTCGGGAAGCAGCGTTCCGGTCCACATCGTAAAGGGTTGGGTGGGTCCCAGCGGGTTATCCCAGGACTCAAAGGTATCCTTCCCTTGCTCGGCCAATCCTCCGCCCGAAAAAGTGACCAGCAGCGGAACCCGGTCTTTCCAGGCACAATATATGTTGCTCAGGGCATTGAAGGTCCCCACGTGGCTCCCAAAGAAGAACCCCATGTTCTTGCTGGCCATCGTATAGCCCGCTGCCGCCGCCACTCCTTGACCCTCATGCGTCATGTTAATCACTTGCACGTCGCCCGCTTTGTAGATGGCTTCCCAGAAGGGTACGAAGCCGCTCGTGTTGGTGTGGAATAGCGTGCGGACGCCGGCGGCCCTCAACTGCGCGAGCACCGCCCCGGCAGAAGTCCCTGTGTACATTTCGTGTTGCACCTTTGGCAGCGCGTTCTCGGGCTTGGGAGCTAGAACTTCCGGCGAAGCCATAGCGGATTGCCCGACCCCCAGGGCAATTCCGGTCGCCGCAGTGGCGGCGATAAAATCGCGCCTCGAAAGTGTGCCTGCGCCGGCGCCACTCTCTTGCGAACTTACTGCGTTCTTGATTGCTTTAGGAGTCGTCATTGACCACCTCACGGTTTTCTCGTGAACGAATCCAATATTCAGAAGCCGTTACCACGCCGGTCTTCGCGAAGTCGGCAAGGATAATGTTTTGCGGCGGCCAGACCATCCATGATTCAAAATCGCTGCGAAGCAGGGCCCTAGTATATTATCCTTCGCGCCTAGTCGAATACTTCCGGAACCGAGTAGGTCACGACGGTATTTCCGGAAGCGGTGGCTATGATGACTTCTTTGTGAAGGGGATCAAGAACGATGCCAATTTCCCCGCCGTACCTGCCTATGGGGGGAGCGGGAATTATTAACGGGGGCTCAGCACTCTCGCCACTTTCAGGAATCTTCCAGATTTCGACATCGCCCTTGCGGTTGTAGCTGACCAACCGCAATTTCGGCGCGTATATCTCGAACTGATTACCCAGTTCGATGGGCCCTTTGATGACCGCCTTGGGTGGCGTATTTCCGCTCGCCGTGCGATCAAAAATCAGAATCTTGCTGACGGGCGGGCCTCCGCCGCCACCGCGACGACCGCCGCGAGCAGCTCCACCAGCTCCAGCGCCGCCACCTTCAGCGCCGGCGTCACCCCTGCGAACAGGACTCGGCACCAAGAGAAGATTATGGATGGGGTCGATGCGAATGCACGTGCCGCTGCCGCTGCCATCATCGTTTTGATGGGTAAGGGCAGCGGTCAACTGAGTGTCGGGGCCGCCCAGAACTCTTTTAGGCGCGACGTTTCCATTCGCCAGCCGGTCAAACGCGAGAATCGTGCCGTCGGCAGTGGCCAGCAGGATTTCATTGTGTACCGGATCGATGCTCACCTTGCCGAGGGCGCCCTCGCCCTTGATTTGAGTTTTGTTTCCCTGGATAACGCGAAGAGGCGGCTCCTCCCCGCTCGCGGCGCCGCGGAACGACAGGATGGCCTGCGCCAGAGGACCGGTCACCACGATCTCATCATGAATCGCGTCGAACGCGAGGTCATGCATGGTCCTGCCCAACATTGATTTTTGACCTTCGATCGCTCGCAGATACGGGGTGTCTTCTTTTGCGGAGCGGGCGAAGACCGCAATCTGCGGATGGTTCACACAGTTGGGCACCAGAATTTCCTGGCGGATGGGATCGTAGGTCACTGCCGCGGTCCGGCCGAAATTCACGCCTCTCTTGCTCTCTTCCGCGCTGCGAATGATGCGCAGCGGCGCAACGTCGCCGTTCGCCATGAGTGGATACACGGTGGCGGAGGAGTTCCCGAGGTTCGATACCCATAACTCCTGATTCTTCCTGTCGAGCGCGACGCCGGTGGGATTCCGAAGCCGCGTCGACGGCCCTTTGATCACGCGAACCGGCGCTACGTCGCCCTGCGCGCTCGCGGCATTGGCGAAGACCAGAACCGACCCGCCGATATCGTTCGCGACGTACAAATCTCCATTGTCCGGGTTGAACTTCATCGCCGCCGGCCAATCCATTTCGGTCTTATCGCCGGTGATCACCCGCAACGGTTTGGCGTCCCCGCTCGCGTCCAGCGGATAAACTTTTATGGCCGGCGGATAGTATTTGCCCGTGCCGGCGACTTTGTAATTGCTGTGCTGGCCCCAGGTATTGACGAACAATAGCCGATCTTTTTCATCCACTGCGATGCCGTGCGGTGAATCGAGGCCCGTATCGTCGCCCTGGATGTGGCGTAGCGGCTGTTCTTCGCCCGCTGCGTCTTTACGGTACACCACAACTTGAGGGGCAAATTCGACGGTTGCGAAAATCTCGCCCTTGCCTTCATCAGCGGCGAGGTTGTACACGCGGTGCGGAGTGTGCAGGATGGCCTTAGGCACCACGTTACCGTCGGCCTCGCGAGGGAAGCGCACCATCTTGTCACCGACATCAGATTCTACTGAGTAGATGTCTCCGTTCACCGGGTCCACATATAAGCCGTTGTTGAACTGCAGAGCGGTCTTTTCACCCATGACGATGCGCTTGGGTTTGGTGATCTCGTCGTCCTTCGCAGGGGTGGGAGACGAGCGGTCGAAGACCCGATAGGACCACAAATTGTTGTCCTGGAGGATCACTTCGTTGGAGTTAACGTCGACGGCGACCGAGCTGTACGTCGGAGCCGTGTCCCGGATGGTGCGCACGGGCAAACGCGGCGAAATGGCTTTAACGTCGCGCTGCTGCGCGTTCGGCAGGGCCGATTGCAATTCGGCCAGCAAAGTTCCAGATGGCTCGTTCGTCGCAGACATCTGCTGCGTGGGAGAAATCTTCTGACTCACAGACATGGCCCGCGTCGAAGATTGCTCCCGCGCTGTCGCCGGATTTTGGGGTGCGGAGCGCTCGTCGTTTGCAGATATCTCCTGGGCCGCAGGCTGCTGTTGCTGCAGGGCGGAAAATAGATCGTTTTGC
The DNA here is from genome assembly GCA_963719845.1 of uncultured Acidobacteriota bacterium. Lineage (GTDB taxonomy): Bacteria > Acidobacteriota > Terriglobia > Acidiferrales > UBA7541 > Palsa-189. The sequence continues at coordinate 11,944 of CAVRDM010000020.1, forward strand.
TGCAAGGAGGCCATCAGGCTCGGATCACTTCCGGCGGAATCATCCCAGGTGCATTGATCGAGGTTCTCGGGGAGGCGTTGAACGGAAACCACTCGAGAGGTGTCTTCCGATTCCGGAGCGGCGGCCGCTACGACGCCCACAGCGATTACGGCAGCGAGCACCGCCACGGCCAGGATGGTCCAATCTACTTTTCGCTGTTTTGCACGCATGGGATCCCCATTATCAGGCCACTATCAGGCACACTACGTCGGGCGCCGATGACTGCGGCGGGAGGCAGCGTTCGCGGAATTCTATACAGAGCGATTCCCATTGTCTAGAACCGAAAGTTTGCTCGTCGGGCTAACACCGGCGCCTCCCTGCAGAACTTTAGGAACCGGCCGACCCTACCCCCCCCGGTATTTTTGTAAGCATATCAGCCATCGCGATTTACAGCTGTCAAATACATAAGGATGTCATTCGATTAGACTTAAAGTCATTTGTTTGCTGAATACTATTGTCTGCCGCATTTGAATTTAACCAAGCCGATGTTCGAAACGAATGCCGATGCCGCTTGGTCTCCTTTGACTCGCTAATTACTATTTTAACATCTATGTCAAAGAGTGCGGGCAGCGTAGGAGAGGGGGGTGGGCCCAAAACATTGTTTGCCGACTGGCAAACACGAAGGCAAAAGCTGCCTCGTTGCCAAGACGCAAGAATGCGCTGTTGGACAACGGCGAAGAGCAACGAGCAAAAGGCAAGAACGAATAAGGGGAAAAGAATGAGGGATTCTTCGTTTTATTGCGCGGGCTCCAAGTAGAGCCCGCACCCGTCGCTCAGAATGACAGCTTAAGGCCACGGCAACCAACCACAAAGAGGTCGCCGCGTAACTGTTTGCGCCGGTTTGCAGTTGCAGCGCTCAGAAAAAGCCCCACTTTTGCGCCGTTCTTGTAGCGCCCTCTTCGGGCGCAAACGCAAAAATGGGCCACCCCCGAAAAACAGTGCTACATCTATTGCGCGGGCTCCAAGTAGAGCCCGCACCCGTGGGTTGGGGTGCGCCAGCGAACCTGGCCTCAAAAACTTTCGCGCACCTCCTGCCGAAAAAGCCTGGAACTGGTCCGTGCTATAGTCATGCTTCATAGGGTGTAGGGCTCCTTTACGGGAGAGTTTGTTGCTCGACACAACAAAACCTACACCCTCTTCCTTTTTACACGCACAAAGTTACGTCACCGTGTTCCCTCAGAACGTGGGTTGAGCACGTTCCACAAGGATTATAAATCCGGCGCGATAAGCCGCTCTGCCACGGCCCCAAACTCTCTAATTGTTGTCCGCCTCCACGAATAGATCGACAATTGATGCCTTTGATAGCTGATTATAAGTAGCGCGCTATGTGTGTGTTACGTAAGTTCAAACATGCTTGAGAACTTACACATAATTGCTGGTCCTCGAATGCTTGACGTACAGCACCACCGTTCTGTACACTACAAGTGTACACCATGTACGTGAGTTGTGTACAGACGCTGTGTACAGAAGCTGTGTACAGAATTGGAGTATAGATGACCGTGTCGAATCTAACGCGCCCGCATAAGGTTCCAGTGAAGAGGTCAGAGCTGCGTCAGAAGCAACGCGAGATTCTGGATAGAGCTAAAAACAACACTGTGGTCGTGATTGCTGCAACTGACCAAGAAGAAGAAAAACTCATTCTCGATAAGAAGTACTTCGAGGAGCTGGTCCTAAAACTGAGCTCACTGGCAGAAACTCTAGAGATCATGATGGACAGGGATCTGTTCGGACGAATCATGCAAACCGCTTCCACCTTGGAGGAAAACACTCGACTCGGCAAACTGCATTCGTTTAAGGAGGCGTTTGGGGAGGAGTAGATTTGTACACATCTAAGTTCATTGATGAAGCGCTAGCAGATGTCAAGAAACTCCCCAAGAACGTACGGAACACATTGCGAGGCGAGTTCAAAAAGAAAATTCACATTGACCCCGTAGGATGCTCAGAGCCTCTTGAGCGCCTATTGGCTGATTATCGCAGCTTCCACTATGGCGACTACCGAGTTATCTACAGAGTCTTTGAGGACATCAAGGCTGTCAGCGTAGTAGGCGTGGGAAAGAAAGACGAAGGTCATCACGCGGCAATCTACCGTCAACTAGAAACGCTCGCCGCCACTGGAAAACTCGCCCAAGCTGTTCTAGAAACCTATCGCTCTCTTGGCAAATAGAAACTGCTGCCTGCCTGTCACTTGCTCACTTTAGTCCGAGCTGTGTGAAACGCATAATCACCCTTAAGTTCTATGGTTGCTGAATATTATTGGCTGCACCATTTTTGAATTTACAGCCGGATCGCGGCCCATTTTCAGGTTATTGCGGCAAGTTTGTCACTCGGGGATGCGCGCGACAGTGCCGCGCCAATTCAGGTTTTCTTGACGCGATTATTGTGTCCATGGCGGGAGAAGCATTATGATGCGCAAACGTAAAGATATGGATCGGAATTATTGGCTCGGAATGGCGTGACGGCAACGACCCCGGAAGGAAAGGTGAAGGAGTAATGAAATTTTCGCGGAGAGTTTCGGAAGGAACGAGCGGGACCATTTTGGCTACTGTCATTTCGAGGAGTCGAGGGAACGGTGCGAGAGTCTTCTTCACTTGCTGCGTGCTCTGCGTTCTGTTTGTTTCGGCTGTGGTCTTCTCTTGGTCCAAACCGGGTTCGCAAACCGCTTCGGCGGCCAAGGGGAGTCCTGCCAATGTTTCGGCTCAAGCTTTAACGGACGCGCAGATGGCGCGAATGAGCTCGAGTGAATTAGCGCATTATGTGTTCGAGCATCATGGGTGCGACGGGTGCCACACGTTGGGGGCCAATGGAAAGCTGGGGTTCACCGAGCGTGGCAAGCTGGTCGGCAAGGGGTTCGAGGGGTGCATTGCTCAACTTACCGCCATGAGCGGTATTGTTCAGGTGAAGGAAACCGATCGCAGCGCGGAGCAGAAACACAAGGTGGCCCGCTTCGAGGAGTTTGGCTGCACCACCTGCCATCAGGTCGCGCCCGGAAAATTGGGGCTCACAACTTACGGCACAAAGCTCAAATCTCTGCACATGGCCTGCACCGACGTAGAAAAAACGCTGGCGGCGGCGCAAAAGCGGTGACGCCGCGAAATCGAGTAATTTGGTTGCTTGCCGCAACTGCTTCTTAGTCTCTCCTGCTCATGAGCGCTCCGGGAGCGTCTTCTCAACGTGAAAGGGCCGCCTAGACTATTCCTATTGGGCTTGGCGGCCATCTGCGGCGCCGCGTCCGTGATGTGCCAGATCGTGTGGATGCGGCGTCTCGCTTTGATTTTCGGCAGGACACTTTCTGGCAGCATAATTTTCGGCGGCACACCTTTTGGCGGTACAATTTTTGGCAGTACGGGGCTCGCGACCAGCGCGACGCTGCTAGCATTCTTCGGGGGAATCGCGATGGGAGCCTGGATGTGGGGCCGCGTCGCAGACCGTCGCCCGCAATCCACCTTGATAATTTTTGCGGCCGTGCAGATCGCCATCGGACTTTACGGGTTCGCGAGCCTGTGGATCTTCCGCGCTGTCCAAGTGGTGTACGTTGCCGCGTATCCCTCACTGGCGCGTCACATGGTTCTCGTTGCGGGCGCGCAGTTGCTGTTGAATGCGCTTGCCATTCTCCTGCCGGCAATCCTGATGGGCGGGACACTTCCATTAGTTGGGGCATTAGTGGCATTAGTTGGGCCATGGCCTGGCCGGGGCACGGACTCTGAAGCCGGTGGAATCGTGGGCAGCGTGGGAGCGGTTTATGGGTGGAGCATGCTCGGTGCGGCTGGAGGCGCTGCGGCGACGACATACCGCTTGCTGCCCGCCATTGGGTTGAACGCTACCGTGGCATGGGCCGCAGCGGTAAGCGTTCTCGCGGGCGCGGCAGCATTCGCGGTGGGACTGCGTAAGCGCAAGCGGGCGGTGCCAGTAGATGCGGCGGAGTCGAAGCCACCCGGCGCGAGCGTTTTAATCCCCAAGCTCCGCTTACCGCGGACTGGGGCGGCCCCTGCCGATGACTTCGTTGGTCGCGAAATCGAATTTCTGCCGCTGACGGCATTGGCAGTATCGGCATTTGCCGCTACTACACTTGTAATCTGTTGGGCCCGACTGCTCGCCATGGTGATGGGTTCATCCGTATACGCGTACGGCACACTGATGGTGGTGGTTCTGGCGGGCCAAGGAATAGGGAGCGCTCTGTATGGGCGAGCGCAGCGAACGATCGAGGGGCACCGGCAAAGGTTTGCACTACTTGAATTCGTGATCGCTTTCACCGCGGCGCTCTCGATGATTGTCATGCCTCGGATCCCGGTCCTTTTCCTGCGCTTCTTCCCTCTGTTTCGGGATGCGTTTGGCCTGCGGCTCGCCGCGCACTTCGTAGCAGCAGCTCTGGTGGCGTTGGTTCCGTCGCTGCTGGTAGGCGCGACGTTTCCGGCAGTGGTGGGCAGCCTGGGCGGCTCCGCGGAGCGGTTCGGCCGGGTGATCGGCAACGCCTATGCGGCGAATACGATTGGCACGGTTGCCGGCGCCTGTTTGGCGGGATTGGTTCTGATGCCGGCTGTGGGCGTGCATGTGCTCATTATCCTCGCCGTTCTGATAACACTGGGCGTCGGCTCGGCTGTATGGTGGCACGTGGCGTCAACGGGGCGCGCGCCGGGGCGCCCACCGCTTGCAGCGCTGGTAACGGCCGCCGCTGCGTTGGTGATCGTGATAGGGACACTGCCTGGGTGGCCTCGCGAGGTCTTCGCGGCCGGTATCGGTTTTTTTGCGCCTCGCTATGAGGATGAAGCGCTCGGGAACATCGCGAGCGGGATGCAACTGCTCTATTACCGTGATGGCGCGAGCGCCACGATCTCGGTTGACGAAACCGGGCAAACCTTATTCTTTCGCTCCAATGGTAAGACGGAAGCGTCGACCGACCCGGTGGACATGGCGAACCAGCTGCTGCTGGGGCACCTGCCGATGCTGCTACACCCGGCACCGCGCGATGTTTTCGTGTTCGGCTTTGGCACGGGCATGACGGTAGCTGCCGTCGCACGCTATCCGGTGCAGCAAATCGATGTGGTCGAAGGGGAGCCGGCAGTTGTGCAGGCCGCGAGGTTCTTCGATTCCTACACACGCCACGTGCTCGACGATCCTCGAGTGCACCTGATCGTTGACGGCCGGGGCGGCGGGGGCGGCGGGGGCGACGGCCGGGACAGGCTGCTGGGAATGCCCAAGCAGTACGATGTAGTGATCTCGGATCTGTCAGACATTTGGGTGGCCGGCGGTGGGTCCCTGGCCACGCTCGAGTACTACCGTACCGTGGGCGCTCGGTTAAAGCCGGGTGGTATCTTCGCGCAACGCATTGATATGCACGCGCTGGTGCCCGAAGATTTCGATCTGTTGGCGGCCACCTTCCATGCGGTGTTTCCGCACATGCAGGTGTGGACGCCGGCTCCCGGGAATTTAATTTTGCTGGGTGCTCGTGACTCTTTGGGCTGGGACTACACGCGTGTCGAGCGGCATTCACTGAGACCAAGGGGGTCGCAGAGGACTTGGAGTCGGCCGGAATCTGGCATCCCTTCGCGCTATTCGGCGCGCAAATCCTCGGAGAAACCGAGAGCGAGGCGTTGGCGCGCGACATCGGCGAGCTTCATACGGACGATCGTCCCGTGCTGGAGTTCCGCACTCCGCGCTCGCTCTACGTGGAGACGACTCCGATGATCGTGCATGCACTGGACTATTACCGCAGGCCGGACCCGCCGGCGATCGCGGGCTTCGATCCCGAGCACGATCTGGACGCGGACGGCACCTACCTGCTCGGATTCGCTTACGCTTCTGTGGGGTGGCCCGACCTGGCCATCACGTACATGAAACGGAGCACGACGATGGCCCCGAATCGCGCCGTGTTCCTGGTGGGGTTGGGGAATCAATATCGAGCGGCGGGCCGGATTCAGGACGCCGACGCGGCGTTCGAGCGAGCCCTCAAGCTGGACCTGAACAACCTGGAGGCTCTGTTGTCGCTTGGCGAAATCCGGTTCGACGAGGGGCAGTTGGAGTGGACCCGCGTGCTGGCGGATCGGGCCCTGCAGCTCGCACCGCAAGACGCGCGAGTGCATGCCTTGATCGGGAAGCTGCTGGATGCCGAACGCTAGAGGCGCTCGACCCGAGAGGAATTTCCGGGCCGTTCTAAAAACAAATGAGCCGCGGCTGCCAGGACGCCGTGCGGCTCATTTGTTTTGAGTTCAGATCAATTGCCATTGGGGTGAACTACTTGACGGGGAGGAATCTCTGTATGCGCTCGCCGGCAAAAACTTCACCGGTGTAGATGATTCCTTTGGAGTCTACCGCTTCCATGTGCAGGCCGAAGAACTCGCCGGCCTGTTGGCCCATCTGCCCCATCTGCCCGATAACCTTGCCGTCGTCGCGATTGAGGAACCAGATGTGGTTGTTAGTGAGATCGGAAATATATAGGAGCCGCTGCTCGCGATCGGGAGAAAACATTACGCCGCCGGCGGAACCGCCCGCGCCGGTGTAGGTGGCGAGCGGGAATTCCTTCAGGAACTTGCCCTCCTTCGTGAACACCTGGATGCGGTTGCCCATGCGGTCCGCAGCGTAGACCAGGTTGTCGTCCGAAATGTTGAGCGTGAGGTGGCCTCGGAACTCCTTGGGCATTGGTCCGCCGGGCGTATATGCACGGTCTTTGGCATCGGTGGTAATTTGCGACAGCTTGTGCCCGTAGGCGCCCCAACCTCGCTTGAACGCCAGGGTGTCGAGGTCAAACACCATGACGCGTCCGCCGAGATAGCTGTCAGTGGCGTACACTTCGTGAGCTTTGTCGTCGATGCGAACTTCTTCAATGTTTCCCACAATCATGGGCGACGTCGGAGGGTACTTTTCGTAGAAAGCCTTGAGCGCCGCGTCACGAGCCGCTGCCGCTTCAGGAGAGAGCTGCGGTCGACGGGCGCCGGCGGCGCCGGCCGGCCGCACAAAATTCGCGACGGGTCCGGCACTGCCGTGACCTGGAACATGTTCGGGAGGAGCGGCGTCCTGATTGCGCGCAGACCCGGGTTCCCTCTCAGGCGCGTGAGGAACCGTGCCGAGAAGCTTGCCCGTCTTCGGATCGTATTTGTGAACGCTGTCAAATCCGTCGACGTCATTACCCGTGTAAATAAACCCTTTGGCGTCTACCGCCATTCCGTGTCCCTGAGGCGGGTCAATGGAGCCGATTACATTCCCTTCCTTATCGAAGTGAATGAGCGAGGGAGGCAGCTTGCAACAGTCGGCGATAGGCGGAGTCAGCTCGGCCTCAAGCTCAATATCCGTCAGATCGTTCGGGCGATCGTACACCCAGACGTTATCGTCCTTATCCACGGCCAGACCGGTGACGCCGCCGAGCTTCCATTTGTTCGGCAGCGGCTTCGGCCAATCCGGATCAAACTTGAATTTGGGCGCCGCTTGCTCTGACGCTCCCAGCACGGTAGAAAAATGGGCCGGGCGAAAAAGACCGGCGCCCAGAAAAACAGCGCCAACAGCCAGAATGGTGAGGCCGGTGATTCTGGCCCAGTCATTAGGCCGCATCCAACGCATATCCACAAATCCTCCTAACAACTCAAAGCCTCTCTTGGTAGACCTGGCGGAGTCTATTCTTTGAAGTCCCGGGTGTCAACGCATCCACTCTCAGTGAGTTATGTTCGGACGACAAGCCGCTCGTACCGACTCGCTGAGATGCGGATGTTGGGTAATGTGCAGCTAGATAATTGCGACGCTATCCAAAGGTTGCAGATTGTGGGAAAATGCGAGGGGAAAAGGGGACTCTGGAAATGCGGAACTCACTGGTGCGACTAATCATTGGTCTTGTGGCGGTGCTGGCCTTTTCGTCCTCGGCAATGGCCCAAGCGAGTGGAGCTGGGAGCAAGGAAACCTTATATAACGGAAACAGGTTGAAGCCCGATCCTACTCCGGGTGGACCCGCACCCGTCCACGATGTGAGTGGGTCTTGGGCAGGGAATCTGACACCGGAACGGATGGAAATACCCCCTCTTACGCCCTTGGGGCAGAAGCTTTTCAGTCTTAATAAGCCTGAAACAGAGGTCGGAACGGGTCACTCGAATGACCCCATGAACACCTGTGACCCACTGGGGATTCCGCGGAATCTGGTTTTCGAGACCAGAGGCCTGGCGTTCGCGACCATGCCGAACCGAATTGCGGTACTTCACCAGTACCAGAGGATATGGCGCTATGTGTGGATGGATGGGCGCGAACTACCCAAGAGTTTCGACACCAAGGATGGCGTGGCGTCACGCTGGTATGGATATTCGGTGGGTCACTGGGACGGGGATTACACGCTGGTGATTGATACGGTCGGCGTCAATGACCAAAGTTGGCTGGATAAGGCTGGACACCCGCATAGCGTTAACGCGCACATAACGGAACGCTATACGCGCCTGGATCATAACCACATGCAGATGGTCGCGTCGGTTGACGATCCCACGGTTTATACGAAGCCGTTCGTGCTGGCGAAGAACGAATACCGCTGGATCCCGGATCAGGAAGCGGAAGAACAGATTTGCGTGCCCTCGGAGATGATTCGGTATATGGAAACCATCGGCAAACCTGCCTTCAGTGGCCCGCAGGACACGAAAGCCAAGTAGGGCACTTAATCCGCAGACTGCGGGTCGCAGGCTGCGGGTCGCAGGTCACAGGCGCACCCGAACCTGAGTGAACGCATGGCAGAATGTTAAGCGGATGGGTGAACCTGCGGGCCATGATCCCGATGCTGCCCAACAGCGCGGTTAGGTCAAAGAAGACCTGGCAAACAATCCCGCTTTGCAGAGAGAGCAAACACGATTCGCTTCTTTGGGGCACCAGGGGTTGAACTAATTCGTTGTAAAATGCTCAGCCGGGCGGTAAGGCGGCACTTTACGAGTGCGTATGGCGTGCGCAGGACGAGGAGAATAGCCGAAATGAATGCAGGATCGAAACGAGTGATTTTATACGTCCTGGGGACGGCGATCGCGTACTTTCTGGGGAATCCCTTAGTACATGGCCAGGCGGCTCGCCCCGGAACGGAGCAGAAGCCCTTGATGGCCGAGGACGTTTTCAAGAACGTCCAACTGCTCAAAGGAATTTCCGTGAAGGAATTCATGGACACGATGGGCTTCTTTTCCGCCGCCACCGGGATGAACTGCATTGATTGCCATTCTCCGGAAGCTGACACCAGCTTGGCAGGATATGCCGTCGATACGCCGCTGAAGCAAACTGCGCGCAAGATGATTCTCATGGTTAACATGCTTAATCGGGGCACCTTCGGCGGACAGCGCAAGGTGACCTGCTATACCTGCCATCGCGCCACCGACCACCCCGAAGTCATTCCCAGCCTGTTAGACCAGTACAGCATCGCACCGGATGATCCCGACAAGATCGAAGTCTCCCCCACCCGTCCTACCAGTCAAACTGCCGTCGATCAGATTCTGGACAAGTACATCCAGGCGGTGGGAGGGACGCCGCAGCTGGCCAAGCTCACCAGCTTTGTGGCCAAGGGGACCTACGAGGGATATGACAGCTTTTCGGAGAAGGTGCCCATCGAAATTTATGCCAATGCGCCCAATCAGCTCACCACCATCGTCCATACGCAACACGGAGACAGCGTCAGTACTTACGATGGCAATCATGGGTGGATTGCTGCGTCAGACAAACTGCTGCGCGTGCTTCCGCTGTCGGGAGGAGATTTGGAAGGCGCCAAGATCGACGGTTGTCTCTCTTTCCCCGCGGGGCTCAAGCAAGAGTTCAAATGGCGGACGGGGTTCCCGTCGGTCGCGATTGACGATCGCCCGGTGCAAGTCATCCAAGTGGTCGGCGCGGGCGACCCTGGCGCCAAATTGTATTTCGATAATCAGTCAGGCCTTCTGGTGCGCCAGGTACGCTATAGTGACACGGCAGTCGGCGTGATTCCGACGCAGGTGGACTACTCGGATTATCGCAATGTCGCAGGCGTTAAGATGCCCTTCCACTGGGTGGTGACCTGGACGGATGGCAAATCAACGATCGACCTGAGCGAGGTTCAGCCAAACGCGCGTGTTGATGCGGCGAGGTTCGCTACACCTGCTGCGCCAAAGGCCAAAGCTGCGACTCCGTAGCCTGCGGGTGATCGTTATTCCTGACGCAAGGCTACCCCTGGATCCACGCCGCTGGCGCGCCAGGCTGGAATGACGGTAGCCACGACTGCTACGGCCGGCAGCAGCCCGGTCACTACGCCGAAAGTAACCGCATCCGTCGTGCTGACACTAAACAGCAGACTGGCCATCACGCGGGTCAATGCGGCTGAAGCTGCGAGGCCCACGAGAATGCCTATCGCCGCCAGGGCCATCCCCTGCCGCAGAACAAGCCTGAAAATGTTGCCCGGCCGCGCTCCTAATGCCGCGAGCAAGCCAATATCGTGGGTGCTTTGCGTGACCAGATGCGACAGCAGGCCGTAGAGGCCCACGGCTGCGAGCAACAAAGCGAATAGCGCGAACGCCCCGAGGATTGTGCCGACAAATCGCTGGCGCGCAAGAGCGTCACTCAGGCGTCCCTGCATAGTACGGACTCCGTAAACCAAAACGCTCGGATCGACAGTGTGGATTGCGCCGACAACCGCCGAAGACATGGCCGCCGGATCGGTTGAGGTCCGCACCGCTAGAAACATACTCCCGCCCTGTCCCGGCACGTACACAACAAGCTTTCCATCGGTGTCCAAGCCGTATTGTTTGACAGACCCCACAACGCCAACAATGGTGAGCGGCTTCTTGGGATCGAACGACAAGTGCTTTCCAAGCGGATCGCCATCCGGCCAGAAACGCCGGGCAAATCTCTCGTCAATGGCGGCTACTTGCGGCATGTCCGCGGTGTCGTGGACAGTGAAGAATCGGCCCTTGAGCAAAGGAATCTGCATCGTCCGAAAATAATCCGTACTGGCGACTCGGAGGTCGAATTGCAGCTGTTCCCCTGCGGGCGGTGTGTAGCCCTCGACGTTGATCACTCCCCAACTCACCGCGCCTGTCAGCGGCAGGGGATAAACCACGCCTTCCGAGACGACGCCCGGCAAGTTATCTATGCCGTTCTGGAATTGCTGGTAGAGGCTGACTACAGCTTTAGGGTCGCGGTACTTCGGGGCGGTGGTGGCGATCTCCATCGTGAGGACATGATCAGCGTTGAATCCGAGGTGCACGTTTTGCAATCGCAGAAAAGTGCGAATCAGAAGACCGGCCCCGATCAGCAGCATCAGCGAAAGACTGAGTTCGGAAACGATCAACAAAGCCCGCATGCTGTGCCGACGCAGGTATAAGCCGCCGTCGCTTTGCCCGCCGCGGCCGCCTGCCTTTAGCAGGCTGTTCAGATCTATTTTTACGGCACACCTGGCCGGCGCTATGCCAAACAGAATCCCTGTCGTCAGCGAGATGCCGATCGCAAAAGCCACAACCGCGCCATTGATTGCGACGTCCTCGAATCTCGGGATATTTCCCGGATTCACTGCGCGCATCACGAAAAGGCCCAATTCCGCTACCAGCAGCCCTGCACCTCCTCCGAGAACTCCCAACAGAATACTCTCTGTAAGTAACTGCCGGGTGAGCCGTTGCCAACCAGCCCCCAAAGCGGTGCGAATAGCGATTTCCTTCTGGCGAGCAACGGCACGGGTGAGCAATAGACTTGCAACGTTTGTACATGCGATCAAAAGCACCAACCCCGCCGACCCGAAGACGACAAGCAGCGCCAAGCGCACGTCCCCAACGACCTGCTGCTGAAGACCCACCACGTCCATGCCGAAACTGGAGTCGCGCCTATCCTTCTGGCGGATGCGGGCAGCGATCACGTCGATGTCGGACTGACTTTGTTTCAGTGAAACGCCAGGTTTCAACTTCACCATGATGTTGTAATTTTCGTTAAGTCGATCGTTCGCAGCGTCAGCACCTAGCGGCAAGGGCAAGAAGATATCCACCTTGTCCATGAGTACTTCCGACGTCATCACTTCTGTGCTTAGCGTAAAGCCGGGTTCCAGGACGCCCGCGACAACGTAGGGACTACCGCTAAGCACGATTGTCTTCCCAATGATCGAGCGGTCCGAGTTGAACAGTCGCTTCCAGATTCGATCGCTGAGAATCGCTACCGCTGGCTTCCCCGGCTTGTCTTCCTCCGGCAACAACAGACGGCCAAGTTGAGGCTTGGCGCCCAGCATCTCGAACAGGCTCGATTGCGTCCGCATTCCGCCAACTAGCTCCGGCTGCTCGCGGTCCGTCAGCGTGAGGTTGCGGCTCTGCGCGAGGGCCATCTGCTCAAAGGAATGGTTCTCGTTCTGGATATCGATGTATTCGCCAGGCGACGGCCAGTCACGGCGAATGCCAATCCTTGGAGAATGCAGCCACACATCGGCCAAGCGGTCCGGCTGAGGGTAGGGCAACGAACGCAAGAGGAGCGCGTCGACAACACTGAAGACGGCTGAATTGGCGCCGATTCCGACGGCCAGGGAGGCCACGATCACCACGCTTATCGTAAGGTTCTTGCGAAGCACCCGGAGAGCGTAACGAAAATCTTGGAGAAAGGTGCGCATCGGGCCTCCCGCACGAAGAAAGGCGAGATGGGACAGGTTTCGCCGTTTCGCAGGATGATCACGCGCCTAGGTTAACCCGAATTCCAGGCAGGGCCAGCCCCGACAGGTCGCCTGATCGGAATATGACTTCAGGTCCGAGACGTGTCCAAGGACTACGGTTGACGGGTCGATAGAGCGTGACGCGCGAAAACCGGCTGCAAAAATTAACTGATTACCGGTGAAGAAGCTGTCATTGACTTGCTTCCGCCCGAACGGCACTGCACTAGTAGCTAGCCATCTATACTCTCAGCCTCAGTACTGAGATCCTTCACCCTTACCTTTGGTAGTCGGAGGCGTCTCCTCCGCCCGAGCTGTCCTTTAATTCCGTGCCGTCGGCAAACGCGACGTGGGTAATGCGACCGACTGAGCTGCCCGTTTTGCTTTTATGTATGTAGATAGTGATTACGTCGCCGGGATGTACTGAAGCTTTGGTCCAGCCAAGATTGGTAAGCGCGGAGGGACTGCCTAATTCGCCGGCCCAATGCACGAGGTTGCCTTTATCATCCTTCACGTCGAAGGTGATGATGGTGTGGGGATTAGCCCACGCAAATGATGTCACCGTAGCGCTCTTTAACATTACTTCCTTCATGTCATAAGCCGCATTCCCGTGATGTGCGTACATGGGGAAGCTAATCGCCAGAATGGTAACCAGCGATAAAAACGATAACAGCTTAATCTTCATAGAGAGACTCCTTCGTGATCCTTATACGCTCGATCTGCGAGAATTTTCGGCTCTGCAAAGTATCTTTGTAGACTTCCCCCGATAGGTGCGAACCCAATGCACCAGCGACGAGCCTCTCACTTTCCATTCGCCTTATCTTGTATTTTCTTATATTCCTCGGGCTCCTCGTTATGCGTACAGAAGTATTCTTGCCAGTCGTCACTCGCGGGTCCCAATGTCCAAGTGCGAGGCGCCGAAGTCCAGGGCTTCGCCAGCACGACAGGATCTTCAATGGTGACTTGATAGGTGAGGTAGTTCTTCGAGGAGCGGGTGAAACGCTCGACGATATGCTCCTGGTCGCTATGAAACCACGCTCCGCTCTCGCCCGGGAACCCGACCGCAACATTCCTCAGCTTGTCGTCGATCGCGATGACATCAACTACCAGGGTATCTCCCTCCCAGCGGGCGGCTGCGTCGCCATTAAACGTGGGGTCGGGATCCTTCATATGCGGACGCCCATCGGTGTGTATCATTCGGACCGTCAAAGGGTATTCAATCAGAATGGTCATGAGTCCCGGGTTTTGCATGATCCATAGCGGGCCGTGCTGATTCTCTTGCATGGTGATGCTGCTAGGAGTGCCGGCCTGATCGCATGTTCCATAAGGCACCGGACTCTTGTATTTTTCGGCCATGCCCGGCTTGAAGACCATCGGCTGCTCGGGATTGTCCTTTGGATCGAATTGCCGAAAAACGGAGCGATCGACCGGATAAGCCCCTTCCAGCATTCTTCCTGCATGGTTTGGATACCAAAGTCCGGACATGTCCACGTGCTTGTCTGCCAGGCGAGGCGCCGGTCCACCCGGCGGCACTGCACGCACATTTTCGAACCCTCCCACCACCTTTCCAGGAGGCTTCCCCGCACCCGTGGACGGATTCTGCTGATCCTGGGCAAAATCGGCTGTGGCGACCATACACAGGGCCGCAAGCAGAAGTCCAACACACACAATATCATAGCGGAACGGCAACTTCTTCCCTCTCATTCCTATTCCTCCCCTTTTAGGCTTGCCGAAGATGCGGTCCCCGCTAGCGTTCAGAAGTGAAGTTGATCGGGCGTCAAACCACGTTCTACGTTTTGCCCCACCACGCGTATTAGGCCATCGGATAACTGAAGAAATTCCGCGGAACCTCTATATTGGGTGCCTCCCGCCTTAGCCGGGCAGGCCCTTGCGGAGATAGGTTTACCTACATTCTCAAGGAAATCCTGCCTCGTCGTGCCGTTCCTCTTCAAAGCGTTGGGGGTAATCATTTCCAGGCTCCACGACTCGGTTTTGCCGTCGGCATCCTTCACGTCCATATGAAAATAGGCGTGCGGATTCTCCCAATCGATACCCGCGAGGGTACCCTTCAGGTTCGTGCACTTACTGGCATCGAATTCCACGCCGAATTGGTGATGCGCAAACGCGGGAATCCCCCCGCTCAGCAGGGTAAAAACCGCCAGCAAAACACCGGGGAACTTAACTCTCATCGAATATCTCCTCCAATAACGGACTCAGCGTCGAACCGTTTCAATAGTATGCTGACTTGTTTAAATACGCCAGTGGCATCCTGTGCGTCAAGCCCCGGACTGGCGGTGGCAAAGCTCCTCGGAAATGTCCTGTTGAAGGCAACTCTGCCGCCAAAGCGTCTCTAGTCAAAACAAAGGACATCTGCCGACCTGGGTCCCAGCGCCCGGAAGTAAGTTGTACATTCATGGAATGAGCTTGTCCCAAGCTGGCGGCATGGAATGAGCTTGTCCCAAGCTGGCACGCTGACTAAGAAAATCAAATCGCGTTCAACTTTTGAGCCAGCCGCGCAGGCCCCCGCGGATGAAAGCACTT
This sequence comes from uncultured Acidobacteriota bacterium, assembly GCA_963719845.1. Classification (GTDB taxonomy): domain Bacteria; phylum Acidobacteriota; class Terriglobia; order Acidiferrales; family UBA7541; genus Palsa-189. The sequence goes on from CAVRDM010000020.1 coordinate 27,104, forward strand.
GCATCCGTGCCCCCCTTGAATTAGTGTTTCGCGCGTGGAGACCTTACTCGATATCTGCGCCGTTGTGGTTTTTGCGATAATCGTTGTTTCTATTCCTCGTGCTGTTTACCGGGGAAATCCAGGTCCGCATTCGGGGATTCTGGCTGGTTTAGTCGCCTTGGCCTTGATCGGTTTCGGACTTGTTTCCATGTCTGTCGCGTCCGGGCTGGCCTCCACGGCTTCGTCCCTATCGCAATTCATTTTGCTCGCCGCCTATGTGTGCGTGGCAATTCTCTGCGGCGTGACGTGGTTTTCTCCAACCGCAGTTCGTTAGATCTTTTCGTCCATTTGCCCAGGTAAGTCCGCCAGCTCAACACAGCTATATCAGTAATTCGGAATCAGGACAGCCGCGGTGACTACGCAGAGCCACAGCATTATTTCGACCAAGGCGCTGAGTTTGCCTGTGGCTGGCGTATCAGATGTGTGTCCCCAGGTGCTGACTTTCTGCTGGACGAATACGTGCCACGCCACTGCCAAGGGAACAAATGCTCCCAGCTTGAATTGAAACGCGGGATTGACCAGGTAAGTCGAACCAATACCCGAGAACAGCAAGAACCCTCCCAGGACCACCACTGCAAAGCCGATCCAATTCCACACAAACAGAGCATTCGAGAGCTCGGCGGCGGTCTGCCGCTTCTTACCTACACCCAGCAGACGCAGATCAACGACAAGGTTCGTCCCCAGCCAAAGGCTTAAACCTGAAAAGTGGATCGCCTGAATAAATGGATAGATACGGGTGGTGCGAATGACGGTCGCAATGGCGGTGCTCTCCAGCCATTTAACTAAGGAGTACAACAGACCGTACATAGCATGGACCTCCTGTGAGTGAATAGGTCAGGCATGTAGCTCTCAGCTAGCCTTCCTAACTCCGCGTCCACGGCGAAAGCCGGGTTCCCAGTATCCTGCGTAGCGCTTTTACCGTGCCGCGGGGTTGGCCTTAAGCGTTAGAGTAATGGTTTTTGACTCCTTTGCAGCGACGCCGACATTCTGCTCGGCGTTGCCATAGGTTTCGTGCCAAGCGGCGAGTGTGTAGTTGCCCGGCGGCACATTTCGCAGCTCAAAGGCTCCATCGCTACCCGTCACGGCAAAGTATGGAGATGCGAGAACGGCCGCATAAGCCTTCATCCAGGGATGAATGTTGCACTTGATCGGTATGGCGATCTCCTCATGCGCAAAGCTTTGTTCGATGGGCGCTGCTCCGGGCGGTTGGGATTGGTTCCAGGCAGGATTGATTTTGGGGATTGGATGAATATTGTGTCCCGTCATATCGGAATTAGTTACTTGCAGTCGCTGGCCGGTCATTAAGGCAACAACATGAGGACGATACTGACAGCCGCTTTGATCGAGCGCCACCGGTGTTTGCGGCACGTCGAATGTATACTGGTTGAAATCACCTTTTAGGTAGACGACGACATTTTGCAATGTTCCGTTGTCGCCTGGCACGACATCTTCGGTCAAGGCCGGTTCGCCAGCACGAGCTTTCAGGCACGTGGGGACAGCAGCCATGTTGATTCTTTTTCGGGCAGGAGGCGGCCCCTCGAGGCGAATCGTTCCGCTTACGGATCCAGTCGTGGCCGGATCAACGCGCTTTGCGCCGGGGTTAATGGTGGTAATGAAAACGGGGGATTTTTCGGATTGGTTGCCGGGTCCGCCACAACTTGATAAAGCGATTGCACCAGCCATGGTGACAACAAAGATGGCAAGCTTAGATTTCATAAGCTGCGTGTGTTCTCCGAGCACAACTCAACAGACTGCATTGGAAGTGTCGAACACAGGGCACGGGGCACGGACAGCAGGAACATGATTGTCGTGTTATCAGCCTATATTTGCCGTTCCGGCACGCGCTGTTTGGAACGCCAGACAAGACATTTATCCTCTTATACTCCTCGTGCGAGAAAACCAGAGTTCATTCCGTTCAAGCACTGCTTGCGGATGGGAGAGTTCGTCCCGATCGAGCACTATTCGATAACGTCCTATCGCGTTCTGGCGTCCGTCAGTAGTTAGGAATCAGAACCGCAGCGGTGACCACGGAGATCCACAGCAATAATTCGACGAGGCCGGCCAATTTGCCCGCCGGAAGCGCTTCCTGTGCCCGACCCCACACGGGAGTTTTCTGCTGAACCACCAGGTGCCAAAAAAGAGCTACGGGAACAAGAACTCCCAATTTCATGCGAAACGCAGGATTCGTGACATAAGTGGTGGCCGTTGAAGAGAAGAGCAAGAATCCGCCCAGGATGACGATGCACAATCCGATCCAGTTCCAAACAAAGAGTGCGCTGGAAAGTTGGGCGGCAGTTTGACGCCGCTTGCCAACACCCAAAAGACGCAAATCCACAGTAATGTTCGTTCCCAGCCACAGGGATAGACCCGAAAAGTGGATCACTTGAACGAACGGATATCCCCAATCCGTAGTACGGGTAAAGGTACCCCAGGGACTGCCCTCAAGCCACTTACAGAATTCCACCAATGCGGCGTACATTCGCGCGACCTCCAGTCTCTGTTGTCCCTCTTGAATTCGATTTCGATGGGCGGCGCTACTTGGCCGAGTCCTAAACTATCCGAGACCCGTGAGAGCAGGGAGCTCTGTGGCCGCAAGAAGTGAGCCTATCCAGAGCAGCAGCGAAATGACGGCGAGTACTTTCGCTCCTACCGGTATCACCGGCAAGCGATTCCATTTGGGCACATTCCACTGCACGATGAGGGCGAAGACTACGCCGAGCAAAATCACAAGGATCTTGACGCGAAAGGGGTTCACCAGAACGTAATCCCCGGCGTCGGTAGCGAACTCGAGAAAACCCGAGATTATTGAAAAGCCGAATCCTATCCAGGTCCAAGGCGCAAGCTGGTCCACTAGGTTAGAAATGACTTGGTTGTGAGCGGCAATGCCGAGAATACGCAAATCAACCAAAATAATTGTGCCGATGAAGAAAAACGTGCTGAAGTAATGGGTGACGGACACGAGTTCGTACATCCACCCGGTGGTTCCAAGCACCGTCACCCAATGTACATGTTCGAGCGCTTCCCACATCGCTGTACCCCCCTTTCCCTTCTACACCGGCTTGAATAAAGGTCCGTTGGTTACTTGCCTCGTCACTCCAGCTCCTGTGGAGCGGACACATCTTACCCGTACTAACTACGCCAAGCGAAGCTCTGAGGCAACAAAAATTGTTCCTAAACTAGCCCATCGGGGATGTGGCTTAAGCTGCTGGCGGTTCGGCAGTACAAGTGTCTCGAGAAAGAGTTAATCCCCGGGGCGCAAGACAAATTAATTTATAGGCAGGAGACGCGCGGCGATTGCTCGCTCGCGCCTCTCTTTTTGCGTGATGGAGAAATTCTCTCGCGACCACACCATCAAGGGCCGAGCAACCGGCGGCGTTTGAGCTGCCGAGCGACCCGATGGCGCTCGAGTCTCGCAGAAGAATTTTGTATCTCCGCGCCATGTAGGCGCGTATGCTGGACGCAGGATCAACGCCCACCCCGCACGCGAGGTGATCTATGAAACTGTCGGGCACCCATTATTCCGCCGCGGGATTGCTTGTTTTGCTCATCGTTCTCCCGACGTCGGCTCAGAAAACGGGATCGTCGGGTTCGCAAGCACCCAAGCCATCTCAACCTGGGAGCAACAGCTCTCCGGGACAGCCGGTCGGACCGAGCCAGCCATCGAACTCTCGAATGCAGACGCCCCTTTACATCAAGGGCCGAGTACTCATGAATTCCGGCGAGCCCGTCCCAGAACCGGTTTCCGTGGGACTCAATTGCGGAATGCGGTTCGTTCAAGCCATCCACACCGACCCGAAGGGATATTTCGAATTCACTCTGGGAGCCGGCCCGCAGGGGAACGTAGACACGAGCGCCAGCAACGATACGATGGGGAGAGTCGGCGGCAACACGAACCTTTCCGGCGGATTTGGCGGGATGGGCGGATTTGGCGGCGATCCTGGCAATCGTGTGCTGGGTTGCGAGCTGCAAGTGTCTGTCGCAGGCTACGAGCCGTTAACCAAGACAATCACCGATACCGGCGACGTTACGGGGATCGAAGCGGGCACTCTGCTGCTCCGTCGTTTGGCTGGGGTCGAAGGCTCCTCAATCAGCATCACCTCTATGCAGGTTCCAAGCAGCGCTCGCAAGGAATTCGACAAGGCCACCAGCGACCTCCACAGCAATCACGTGCCTTCGGCAACGGAACACCTGGAAAAGGCGGTGTCGATATATGACAAGTATGCCGCTGCGTGGAGCCAGCTAGGGGCAATTTATTCCTCCAGCCATCAAACGGAGCAGGCGAGCAAAGCTTTTAGCAAGGCCATCGACAGTGACCCGAAATACATTCCCCCTTATATCGGTCTAGCCGCGCTGCAACTTCAAACTGAGCAGTATAGTGATGCCGTCGACACGGCCGGAAAGGTCCTGGCGCTTGACCCGCGTATCGGGCTCGCGAACTTCATCCGGGCTGCGGCAAGTCTGCGGCTGAATCGGCTCGATGACGCTGAGACGAGCGCGCGGAAAGCCGAACAGGGGCCGCACCAAAACTTCCCGCAAGTGCACGTCGTGCTCGCGCAAGTCTTCATCGAGAAACACGACGAAGCCAACGCAGCGGCAGAAATGCGAGCTTACCTAAAGGAAGCGCCGCAGGGAAACTTCGCCGCCGAAATTAAGAAAAGCCTAGACGAGATGGAGGGGTCGACCGCCGCCGCCGGGGGCGCATCCACAGCCTCGCCGGGGGCGCCGCAAATCGCACCATAATTGCGATAAGATGTAAATCCCACCGCGGTGAATTCACTTGCGCGTATACAGATTCTAGTGCGCAGCTCCGGTCGCATAATTGAGCACCGATAGATGAGTTTGATAGTCATAAGTTGCGCCGGCATTGGCAATCTGGGCTTGCGTCAAGTTCAGCTGCGCCTGGCTCAATTCAACGATGGAGCTTAACCCCAGGTTGTAGCGCGCCTGAGCCAGATTCAGCGCCTGGGTCGCCTCGCTCAGTAGTTCCTTTGTTACCGAGAGGCGCTCGAACGCGGAATTTGCGTTCAACCAGGCCTCGCGCACGTCGCGCACGATCCGGTCCTGCAAATCGCGAAGGTATTGCTGCTCGGCTTGGGCGCGATACTTCGCCTCCGATTCTCGCGCGCCAAACAAGTGCCCGTTAAAAATGGGAATGTTTACGTTGAAACCGGCCGCAGCATAGCGGTTTGTAAGCGTGTCCTGGCGATAAGGCGTCAGACCCGCGACTCCCACAGCCGAGATTGTGGGGAAGTACAGATCGCGCTCGGCGGTGGCAAAGTCATTCGCGGAGTTCACCTCCAGACGCTCGCCGATGAGTTCCGGGCGGTTTTGCAGAGCCTGAGCGATAGACTGCGATATATCGGGAAGAGCGGAGGTTGGCAGCGGCTCATCGGAAAGAGTGAAGGTGCGCTGGTCCCCATAACCCAGCGCGGTCGAGAGTTCCGCGAAGGAAACTTGTAAATCATTTTGGGCCTGGATCAACAACAGCCGCGCTTGCGAAAGATCGACATTTGCAAAGCTCACGTCGAGGTCGGACTTGAGCTGGTTCCGCGCCATCGCGCCAATTTGATCGGCAACCAATTGGCGGTCCTTAACAGTTTCCTGCGCCACTTGAAGCACCGATTGCGCCCGCAAGACCGCAAAGTAGGCCTGATCGACCGCCAGAATCACCGACGCGCGTGAAGTAACCACGTTTTCTTCCTGCGCCTGGGCATGAAACGAGGAACTCTTTACAAGTTCATGAGTACGCCCGAAGTCGGTGACTAATTGGTTGGCCGTCAGGCCGTTGGCATAGCGGTCGTAGATGATGGGATTGTTCAGGCTGCCGGCGGTTATCCGGCTATTGTTCTCGGCTTCGACTCCAGTGAGGCTGCCGTAAGCATTCGGATAGTAGGGCGCACGCGTTTCACGCACCTGAGCTTGCGCGGCAGAAGCCAAGGCGGAGGCCGCTTGAATTGCGGGATGGTTCTGAAGGGCGATCTTTTCAGCGTCTGAAAGGCTGAGCGCCTGCGGCGTTTGCCCGGAAGCCTGCGGCGACGCGGATAGGGAAGCGGCGAGCACGGCCATTAAAGCAACTGCTGTGCATGGCATTGTCATTGGGCATTCTCCGGTGCCGGGGGCGGGAGTGTCCCAGGACTTGTGGCGGCCGCTTCCGAGGAGCCCAGACGGTGCTGGTACATCAAAAGGTAGGCAGCGGGCACCACGAAAATGGTAAGCACAATCGAGGAAAGCAGCCCGCCGATAATCGCGCGTGCCAGCGGCGCGTAGGCTTCACTGCCGGTTTCGAGCTTAAACGCCATGGGCAACAATCCCACGACCGTAGCGAGCGAAGTCATCAGAATGGGCCGGAGGCGGATGCGGCAGGCATGTACGACGGCGTTCCGCAGGCTGCGCCCTTCACCGCGCAACACATTCGCAAAGTCAACGATGAGAATGCTGTTAGAAACCACCATTCCCTGAAGCATTACGACGCCCATTAGCGATTGAATGTTCAAGGTGGTGCCCGTCAAGGCCAACGTGATCATTACGCCGATCAATCCCGTGGGGACTGCGAGAATAATCAAGAACGGATCGATGAATGAGGAAAACTGGGCCACCAGAATCAGATAAACCAGCAGGATTGCGAGCAACAGGCCCAGCCCGAAGCTGCGGAATGAAGACTCCATCGTTACCACTAGGCCGCGAACGTTCACGCGGATATTGGCGGGGATCCGAGTTTGGGCCACGATTTGGGAAATTGCCTTTTCCGGACGTCCGAGGTCTTCTGCGGTAGGAGATACGTAAACGTCGATCGATCTTTGAAGTTGGTAATGGTCTACCTCAGTGGGCGTGAGAATTGGCGTCACCTCCGCAACTTGATTCAAATAGGTAGGCATTTTGAGGTCGGGAGCGCGCAGGGGCATGGCTTTCAAGTCCTCTAGGGATTTCACCTGGTTATCGGGATACTGCACGGTAACGAAATAGTTGTTTCCGCTTCGGGGATCGACCCAGTAGCTTGGAGCGATCATGGCGTCGGAGGTTAGAGCTGTAATCAGGTTGTCGATCACTTCTTTGGGACTGAGCCCGAGTTCGCTGGCGCGCTCGCGGTTCACGTTTACTTGCAGCGCCGGATAATCCATGTCCTGCGGGATATAAACGTCGGACACGCCAGGGAGCGTTTTGAACTTCTGCCCCAGCTGTTGGGCGATGCGCGCGTCGGTATCGAGGTCGGCGCCGCTGACTTGCACGTCGATGGGAGCGGGCATGCCCTGGTTCAGCACCGAGTCCACCAGGCCGCCGGATTGAAAATACGTGCGCAATTGCGGAAGTTGCTCGGCAATGCGCTTCCGCACCTCGCTCATGTAGATGAAGCTGCTGATCGTGTGGTCCTCCTGAAGCCCCACTTGCACAAATCCCGTGTGCATTCCCGCGTTCGGCGTGAACAAAGCTGACAGGTCGGGGGTAAGCCCTATATTCGAGACCACCGTGTTCAAATCGCCGGGCCGGATTACTTGCCTGACGATCTCTTCTACCTGTTTCACGTCGCCTTCGGTCACCTCGATGCGGGTCCCGGTGGGCGCCTTTATGTTAATGACGAACTGTCCGGCGTCAGTGCGCGGGAAGAAGGAGACACCGATAAAGGGAAGCAGCAGAAAACTCAATAAGAAGAGCGCGGTGAATGCGAGCAGGAAGAGCTCGCGGCGAGTCCAGCGCGGCATTCACCCACCTTTCGTAAAAGGCGAGCATACGCTCGAATTTTGCGTTGAATCCGGCATGAAACCTGGCTCCCCAAGATTTGCGGGAGTTATTGGCGGCTTCGCCGCGATCGTGGGCGGCCTTCAGAAAATGGGCGCAGAAAAGAGGCACCACGGTCATGGCGTCAAAATAGGAAGCAAACAGCGCCAGTACAACAGCCAAGGCCAGGGCGGTGAAGAGATACTTGCTGACACCGAAGAGAAAGGTGACCGGGAAAAAAACCACGACCGCGACCAGCATGATAGCCAGCACAGCGAGCGCTACTTCATTGGCCCCTTTCACGGCCGCTACTTCCGGTTCTTCGCCCATCTCGATGTGCCGGTAGATGTTTTCAATTACCACCACCGAGTCATCAATAAGCCGTGAGAAAGCCAGCGCCAACCCGCTGAGCACCATACTGTCGATGGTCTTGTTGGCGCTATGCAGAATGAAAAAGGTGATCATCACCGAGAGCGGAATGGAAAGAAACACCGCGGCCGTCGCGCGAATGCTTCCCAAAAAGACCAGAATCATGACGCCGGTGAGCAGCAAGCCGATTCCGCCTTCGCGAATCACCGTCGAAATCGCCTGCTTGACGAAGAGAGACTGGTCGAAAACGACGTGGGTTTTCAATTGAGACGGGATGTCACGCAGGCTCAGGATCGCCTTACGAATTCCCGTGACCACGGCGATGGTGTTGGTATCGCCGCCCTGCTTCAGGATGGGCACGTACACCGATCTTTGGTCGTTGACGCGCACGATGTTGTATTGCAGCGCGGAACCATCGACGGCGTGGCCGACATCGGAAAGAAAAACCGATTTCTCCCCTGCGGTCTTTAAGGGGATGCTGTTCAGCGCGTCGGCGTTGGGCACCTGCGCATTGGTATAAATGTTGTAATCCAGAGGGCCGATGCGCACGTCCCCCGCCGGAAGAATCAGGTTCGAGGCGTCGGTAGCCCGAACCACGTCCATGGGGCTAAGCTCGTGCGCCTGCAGCTTGAGCGGGTCTACGTACACCATGATTTGCCGGTATTTTCCGCCGTAGGGCGGAGGAACGGTGGCGCCGGGCACGCCGGCGATTTGATTTCGGATTTGGAATTGCAGGTAGTCGTGGAGTTGCGTTTCATCGAGGCCCTGCCCTTCCACGGTCAGCAGGCAGACGGGCAGGCTCGAAGCATCCACCTTCATGACCACGGGCGGCAGCGTACCCTCGGGCAGACGCCGAAGGTCGGCCATCGCTAAATTGGAAATTTGCGTGACGTCGGCATTGGCGTCCGTGCCCGGCTGGAAGAAAATTTTGATCAAGCTGACGCCGGGCAGGGAACGCGACTCCATGTGATCGATACCGCTTCCCAGGGTGAAAAAACGCTCGAAGGTATCGGTGATGTCCGCTTCAATCTGCTGGGGAGGCATGCCGTTGTAGAAGGTGGCGACCAGTACGACGGGGATATTAATCGGGGGAAACATGTCCACAGGCATTTGAATGAGGCTGGTCAAGCCCAACACACAAACGAACAGGCAAATGACGATAATAAAATAGGGATGCCGTATCGAAAATGTAGGCATTGAGTCCTACTCCATTGCTGACGAAGCCACGATTTTGGGAGTTACTCGTGCACCCACTTGATACTGGTTCTGCTCGCCAAAAATGACGATTTCGTTTTCTCGCAAGCCCGAGGTAATCTCGACCTCGGAGGCGGTTTGCAAACCGAGGGTGACCTCGCGCGCCTCGATCTTATTGCCGCTATTCACCAGCAGCACCGAGCCGCGTCCTCCGCCCGTAGCCTGCACGGCTTGCACCGGCACCGTCAGGACATTTTCCGCCGTGTGCAACGGAATTTGAACGGTCGCATACATTCCCGGCACCAACTCATATTTGGGGTTGGGGACTTGCACTTCGGTGTGCATCGTGCGCGTCTGGGGATCGATTTGATCCGAGAAGCGCGCAATTTTCCCGGGGAACGTTCGGTTCAGCGTCGATACTTGGACGGAAATAGACTCGCCCATGTGAATGTCGGGAACCGCGCGCTCGGGAACCGGAATCACGAGGCGCAGCAAATCATTCTGTGAAAGCTTGCAGAGCGCTTGATCTTTATTGCTGGAGGTCCCCGCGGGAAGCAGTGCGCCGGTGTACGCGTCAATTTCCGTCACCACTCCATCGAACGGGGCCGTGATGCGCGCATAGTCGAAAATCGCTCTATCTTTTTCGAGCGCAGCCTTGGCTCCCAGCAAGGCTTGTTGAGCGGCTGCCAGCGAATCCTTCGAGGCGGAAACGCCGGCGCTAGCCTGCAAATCCTTGCCCTGCACGGCGTCCAGATCCTGTTGCGCCACCAGCCCCGGCTGCGACTTCTGAACGTCCGCAAGCCTCGTAGAACTCAGGTGCGCGACGTCATACTCGGACTGGGAGCGGTTAAGCTCTTCCTGCGCGCGTTGCATGTCGCTTTCGCCTTTGTGGACTGCAGCTTCATCTTGCTGGAGCTGCTGCTGGAGTTCGGGGACTTCGAGTACTGCCAGAAGCTGTCCCTGACGCACGTGCGTTCCCCAATCGACGTAGAGTTTTTGAATATAGCCGGAGACTTTGGCGTAAACGTTAATTTCCTGGAAGGGCTCCAGCTCCGAAGCGATCTCCAGTTGGCTCCCCAGGTTTTGCCGGGTTACCTTGACCACCGCTGCTGTGGGCGCCTCAGCGGCGGCGTCCACTTGATGCGCCTTTCCGCAGCCTCCCGCAAGCGCCGCGCACATGGCTAAGAGCAAGAACGCCGGCCAATTTTTCCGCATCATGAAATCACCCCATTTATCGCGCACATTTCGCACGAATGCCGTCTTGGTTCTGTGGTGTCGTCATTTCCAGTCCTTAACGGCTTCGCGCAGCTTATCCAGCGCGAAATCGGCGCTTTGGCAAAGAGCAACGATTTGTTTCTCCTTGCGAATAATCTCTGCAGAGGCGTCGGCGACTTGGTCCGCAATCTCCAGAGGCACCTTCAGGACGCCGTGCGCGTCGCCGTGCAGCAGGTCTCCAGGCAACACTTTCATTCCTCCCACGGTGACGGCGCAGCCGAATTCGAACACATGGGCGTAGGCATGGGAGACCGAAACATTCCCCGCGAACATCTGAAATTTCAGCGCGCGCGCCGCGGGAAGGTCCCGTACGGCCCCATTGGTGACCACGCCGACGCAGCCCAGTGCATGCAGGATGTTGGCGTGAATTTCGCCTACCAGCGACCCGATCCCTGGAGGTGCATCGACATCTTCCAAAACGACGATTCGCGGCGAGGGAATACTTAGAATGTGGGTCCACCAGTCGGTCCGGTCATAGTAATTCCGGCTCTCCATCGGTGGAGCTGATGTGCGGATTCGGGCTGTCGCCGCGTATCCGACGGCTGGCGAAAAATCCGGGAAAATGGAATGCACGCTGGAATGGGTGAAACCGATGTTGCGCAACCGGACGCCGAAGGATTCCACCGCATTCGCGACCGTGCAGGAGTCCAAACGCGTTAGCCGCTCAAGTTCGGCCGGCGAAAGGCGATTTACGCTCATATAGCTCCGATGCCAAATGCGTGCCCGAAGACGCCGCACGGTGCCGCATTTCAAAAACTCACAAATGAATGGGTAAAAGGCGTGGTTCTGCTAGGTAAGCAGAGTGGGAGGGGATCGGTGTTGCAGAGCAACGGTGACGCTTATACTCGCAATCTCAGGCGCGAACTCAGGCTCCCGAGGTTTTCGGATTTGTGGCTGGGGAGAAATAACATTGGCAATAAGCCGAAGCGGGCGGCTGTCGAGTAGCTCCGGCGAGTGCGCGACCCTCATCTTAACCGCTCCAGTGAGATAATGCCCGGCGTCGGCCTGCGGCAAATACCAGCTATTCTTTGCGAGGGTAGAGAGGGCAGGCACCGTCAAGAGGAGAAGGACCACTGCGACGCGCCTTAGGAAGCACAGCAATCCCTTGCGGTGCACGGAATACATCGTAAATGTGGAATTGATCACCGCCGGACAATTAACCCCGGTCATAAAATGTGGACAAGTGTAGACAAGGATTCTCACAGCTTAGTGTACTCTGCGCATGATCCTAAATCAACACGCGCTTGGTGATGCCATCAACCTTCCGATACCACAGCGGTTATTTGCAGCCCGAATAACATTTTGTCGTCTAAACGCCGGCGTGTCCCGGTAAGAACTGGATCTAGCGTCTTCGAGTATTCACTTGACAGATATGTTCCCAGAAAAGTATATAGCGAAGCTCAATTCTTGGTCTCCGCCTTCCCGATTTACGCACAGAATTGACAGAATTAGGAGCTGAACCCATGAGCAAGTCGAAAGGAAAAGGGCCTGCTGCTGGAAGCAATCTACCTGTCGATAATACTCAAGGAACACCTACAAATGGACCGCAATTTGGTCAACCGGAGGCCACACCAGATCCCAAGACTTTCTTGGTTAAACACGCTTCGGACAGGGCCGCATACGCGATCCTTGACAAAGAACCCGATCTGCCGCCGCTCCCTTTCCCGAAGTCTCAAGGGGCGGATGAGCCAACCATCCAGCTCTCCGATGTAATGGGAGCTGGTGGCAAAGCGTTAATAGACAGAATCAATAAACATGGGCAGATCGTCTTCCACGCATTAGGCGACACCGGCAATACCCGGAGCACCGGCCCGCAAAACGAAGTGGCCGACAAAATGGTAAGCGACTACGACGACCAAGACCCGACGAACGTTCCCGCCTTTCTGTATCATTTAGGTGACGTAGTTTATAGCTTCGGCGAGGGCAAGTATTACTACGATCAATTTTATGAACCTTACCGCGATTATCCTGCACCGATCTTTGCGATTCCCGGGAATCACGACGGCATGGTTGCACCTGACACGACTACGCCGTCTCTAGAGGCATTCCTGGCCAACTTTTGCGCACTTGGACAACCATCACATATTACCTCGGAGGCAGGTGACCTTCCACGGACGGCGATGGTGCAGCCCGGTGTGTACTTCACGCTCGAAGCGCCGTTTGTACGTGTTCTCGGGCTCTATAGCAACCGCCTGGAGAACCCCGGCATCATCTCGTCCGAAGGAAAATATCAAAATATTGAAGATTGGCAGTTGACATATCTCAAGTCTGCCCTGGGTCGCATTAAGGCGGAAAAGTTCGCCGGCGCAGTCATTATCGCCGTTCACCATCCTCCCTACTCGTGTGGTGGCAGGCATCCAGGCAGTCCTCGGATGCTCCAAGACATTGACTCGATTTGCAATGAGATCGGTGTGTGGCCACACGCGGTGCTGTCGGGGCACGCTCATAACTATCAACGCTTTACGCGAATCGTAAACGCCGGCACGAGTAAGGAAATGCAGATTCCTTTCGTTATTGGAGGCAATGGCGGGCATGCCGTGAACCGCTTGACGAGCAGTGCGAGCCCGGTCTTACGGACCCCGGTTCGGGAACATAGCCAGGAACTTAAAAATGGCTCGGACCAAGTCGTTCTAGAGAATTATGACGACCGCGATTATGGCTACCTGAGGATTGTGGTGGACCCACAGCAGCTGCGCATCGAATATCACCCGCAAGCAGATGGGGCGAACGCCAAGACCCCTGACGATTCTGTCACCGTTAATCTGCAGGAACGCAAGCTAGTACATTACCAACCCATTGGCACATCGAGGGGACCGAACCAGCCGACCCACCGGAGCCGCGGCCTAGTCGGGCGGTGATACACGGAACTTTGGGCAGGCATAGACGATTTCGCATCGCTGCGCGTCACGGTGTGATGTTCACCAGCCGCCGCTACTCACGGGTGTCCCGGGATTGCCGCGATATTATCTATGGAGGTGTCTGTGTCCATTCGACCAATCAAGCGACTCATCAAGTCCAAACCGACGATCGAAGGTGCGGGTGTGCACTTGCGCCGCGCCTTCGGCTTCGGGAATACGAAAGAGTTTGATCCGTTTCTCCTGCTCGACGATTTCCGAAACGATGTTCCGGAGGATTATCTGGCGGGCTTCCCTTGGCATCCCCATCGCGGAATCGAGACGATCACTTATGTCCTGGCCGGAACCGTAGAGCATGGCGATAGCCTTGGCAATCAGGGCGCCATCGCTGCCGGCGACATTCAGTGGATGACCGCGGGGAGAGGGATCATACATCAGGAGATGCCCAAGGGCGATCCGGAGGGCCGCATGCATGGTTTCCAGCTATGGGGAAATCTCCCGGCTTCTCTCAAGATGACTGCGCCGCGTTATCAAGAAGTGAAGGCTGTCGAGGTCCCGGTAGTGACCGAAGACGACGGCACGCTGGCGCGAATCGTGTGTGGGGTCTTCTGGGGGAAAAAAGGGCCCGTGGAAGGCGTCGCTGCCGACCCGATCTATATCGATGTCTCGGTTCCACCAGGCAGGCGAAAAACGCTGCCAATCGAGACGACGCGGCACGCGTTCGCCTACGTGTTTGCGGGCGCGGGGAAATTCTGCAATGCATCCGGCCCGCTGGCGGTGCCGACCGAGCCAGTGGGGTGGCTGGACACTACCCCTCCGAAAGACGCAGAGGACCGCTCTTTGGTACTCTTCGATCGCGGCGACGAAGTCGTCGTGCAGGCGGGAGAGGATGGGATTCGCTTCCTCCTCGTCTCGGGCAAGCCTCTTGAGGAGCCGGTCGCGTGGTATGGGCCGATCGTCATGAACACCCAGGATCAACTCCGCACGGCTTTCGACGAGCTCGAGAAAGGAACTTTCCTGAGCGCGCACAAGGGATGAAGAGCGACGATTGTGCGGTTCTTCCCCGGGCGTGCACATTTACAATATTCTTCTATTTCCCCTGACGCTTCCCCTCATCAGCCTTCTGGATGGATGGGCGGCTCCACTCCGTCGGGGTGGGGTGTAAAAGCCCTTATCAGTGATGTTTTGGTGACAAGAATTTAGCTTTGGTGGTTGACCTTACTCTTCCCCATATATATTTACGCTGACCGGCGAAATCCCCCAAATCTGATTTGTGAGAACTGAGATGAAACTACAAAAGCCGCAATACGAGATTTTTGAACGATTACCCAACGGAGCAGTGCTGCGGGCCGTTGTTCCGGGATTGTTCGATGCCCAGCGCACGCTTTTCGAACTAGGCGAAAGAACGCGGAATGAGTGTTATGCAATATATCCTCCAACGCAGGAAATCATAGCGCGTGTGAATTCTTCAGATGCTAGATAAAGGTTTCTGGGCGGACCTGGAAGTCGCTGGGGAACACTTGCGGCTCTTCTCTGAGCATAATGCTCAGGGAATTCAATTCTCCGTTTATAATGTCAACTCCAAGAGGTGGATCGTTCCCTCCGAGGCAGTTGACGATATTGAGCAGGGAAAAGAAAAAGCGACCGAATATGCCAGGTCTTACCTCAAGTATTTCGGTCATTCCGGGCATCCATCAGAATTGCCACCATTGATCTGGAAAAGCGCACGCTCGCTGTAGTATTTGCTTCAGTCTGCTCAGAAAAAACGGGGAGCAGCCGTGGTTGTACAACTCACCGCAGCTGCCTCCCCTGCGTGACGCCTTACCTTCTTGGAATCGCCGGCAAGCCCGAAGGTGACACGAAACCTCCGAGCGCGTGATTACAAATTCCCGTCAGCCTTCCTTGCCGCCCCTCTCGTTTACATAACCTCATTTTCAGGCCTTTGGCTTGTGGTGGCAGTCTGATGGTCATCGCGCTGCGGCGTCGTGTAGCAGGAAGTGACAAAGTTTTTACAAAACCTCGACAGTGTGGCGACACTTCGCGACGCCGTCCGACGTAATCTCACTCACGCCTAAGGCGCAACAAAACAGCGCGAAATTGTTGCGCGTATTTCTTGTTGCACTAAAACTGCGAAGTTAAGGCCATCTACTGGGTGTCACAAATTCAACTGGAGGAAGCCGAAACATGAGAGTTGCCGGCAAGCTGTGGAGTCTAGGCATGTCCCTTGGTTTTACCTTACTGGTTCCAACATTCACATTTGCGCAACACTACATACAGACGAACCTGACTAGCGACGGTGGCGTACAAGGCGCGAACCCGGCGCACATCGACGCTAATCTCAAAAATCCCTGGGGAATGACGCGTAGCAGCGGCAGTCCCTGGTGGATAAGCGATAACAACGCGGGCCTTTCCACGCTTTATGACAGCACAGGTAACCCCCAGGCGCTCATTGTCAAGATTCCCGGCCCCAACGGCAGCCCCTCTGACTTTGTGTCGGCTCCCACGGGAGTCGTCAACAACGGCAGCCCGACAGACTTCTTGTTTGTCCCCGCGGCCGGTGGGGCAAAAACCTCGGCTAAATTCATTTTCTGCACCGAAGACGGCACCATCGCCGCGTGGGCGGGCGGCACCGCAGCGACGCTGGTGGTAGACAATTCACAAAGACCAACGGCAGCTGATGGTGCGGTTTACAAAGGTTGCACCAGCGGCGATGTGGATGGACAGCACTTTTTCTACGTAGCTAATTTCCGTGCTGGCCGGGTCGAGGTTTACGACACCAATTTCAACCGAGCGCGGTTTTCCGAGGAACGATTCGATGATGACAAAATCCCGCCAGACTTTGCTCCTTTCAACGTGCAGAACATAGGTGGGAGCATTTTCGTGACCTATGCCAAGCAAGATGCCGCCAAGCACGATGACGTTGCGGGTGACGGCTTGGGTTACGTCGATATCTATAGCCCATCCGGCAAGCTAGAGGGCCGCCTCCAGCATGGCCCCTGGCTCAACGCACCCTGGGGAGTTGTGTGGGCACCTCGCGATTTCGGCGAGTTAAGCAATCGATTGCTGGTTGGCAATTTCGGCGGTGGATGGATCGCCGCCTATAATGGGTTCAATGGTGAGTTCATCGGCTTTATGAAGAACCCCAACGATTCGCAACTGGTCATTGATGGCTTGTGGTCCCTCACGTTCGGCAATAGCGCGACCGCGGGCCCATACAATTCTCTATTTTTCACCGCTGGCCCAAACGCGGAGCAGGACGGCTTGTTTGGGACGCTGACTCCCGTACCTGCCGAGTTGGCGGACGGAGACGAAGAATAGGGCCGGCAGTAGCGCAGGAACCGCTAACCACTCGCAGAATACCGATGGCAGGGGAATGAACTTCTGCCATCGGTATTCTATTTTGAATAGGCCTGCTCGCTCTTCCTGCCGGTTGGCCCGCATCATCGCGATCGTTTGTGAGGACCGTTAACATATAAGGTGGTTGCCCTCACAATGTTTTTGGAAAAACAATCGGGTGCTAAGCAAGCAGGAGGTTCCCGATTGACCTGTCAGGTTTTCGCCTGAACTACAAAGCTAGTCTTGACCACAATCGTGCAGGCCATTTTATCCAATGGTTCAAGCTGATTGCGTTTATAAGGGTCAGCAAGGCGGGGCGCCACAGAAATGGCCGGGGGCGACAAAGCGGCCGGCAGAGGGTCCCTCTCTGGCGCCCGCTTTTTTTAGGGCTTAGCCTTAAATACGAAGTTAACCGGAGCGTTCTCATCGCCGGTCAAGGTTATTTCCTGGGTCTGTGTCCCGTAGGTTTCATGCCAGGCAGTAATCGTGTATTTTCCCGGGGGCAAATTGTTCAGCGTAAATGCGCCGCTCTCTCCGGTTACCGCATAATGCGAAGTCTTCAGGACCACAAAGTAGCTGTGCATCCACGGGTGGATATTGCATTTGACGGGGATGAATTCCTCTCTCGCAAACATCTCCGAAAGGGGCGGGGTTCCCGGAGGCTGGGCTTTATTCCATTCGCGATTTGCGGTGGGCAACGGATGGATATTATGTGAAGTGGAATCACTATTAATCACGTTAAATTGTTGATTCACCTGCATGGCCACGACATGTGGCGCAAAGCGGCAACCCTTCTGCGTAATAGAAATCGGAACGTCGGGAGGTGTGCTCTCTGGCGGAGCGCCAGCGGAGACATACACTACGACGTTCTCGAGCGCGCCTCCCGGGCCAACCACCACCTCTTCCGTCATTGCGGGCGTAGGATACATTTTCGCGCAACCCGGCTCTGCGGACATGTTGATCGGTTTGGGCCGAGGAGGCACACCTTCCAAAGTGACTTTGCCGCTAACGCCGCTACTGGTACCAGCACCGCAGACGGCGGTGAAGCAGAAAACGATCAGAGGTATCGAAATAAAGATTCGGCGAATTCGCATATTGATGTCCTTTCTAGTGTGAGAAATTGTGAAGGGTCACCGGCCGCCGCTGGAGCCGGCGTCCGGGCCGATCGGCTGTAGTTGTCCTGGGTGCGAAGCAACCCACGCCCTCCAGATAGCGGCTTCTTGTGTTTTCAGAGGCTGCAGGGTTCGCAAAAAATGAACCAAATCCCACGCGTCGGCGGGCTTGATCGAGTCGGCAAAAGAGGGCATAGGAGTGCCATCGAGCCCCGTTATGAAGATCCGGTAAAGATCCTGGTTTGTTACGCCGCACTTGAATCGTGAGCCAACCGAGAAGTCATATGGGCGAATGGGGTTGTTCTTCGAATCGGTAAGTGTCGGGGCGGAGGGCCCATCTCCATGACCTTCCGGACCGTGGCATTTCCAGCATTCAACTTTCTGGTAGAGTTCTCGGCCGTGCAGAATCCCATCAATCGTGATAGCGGGTTCCGGAGGGATCACGATTGGCTCGCCCGGCATGTCGGTCTTCCAACGGGCCGAATACGTCTTAATATAGGCCACCAGGTCTGCACGGTTGTGGTCCGTCAGGGGTTTCCACGGCGGCATGTTTGTGGTGATGAAGCCGCGCGTTATGGAGTTGAAAAGATCCTCGTCGGTCGGTAAGGTGCCAGTCGGCGTCGAACGGCATTTGAACACGGCAGCGGTAAAGTCGCGGGGTTTGGGGTCAATCCAGGATGCGTTTTCTCCCTCGCCGTCACCCTGTGGGCCGTGGCAGCCGATGCAATATCGACGATAAAGCTGTTTGCCCGCATCGGGACGAAGTTGCCCTCCACCACTCGCACGGCCGGTCAACTTTCCAATGTGACTTTCCTGCGCGAACGCGCAGATTGTGCTTGCTGCTAAGAGTAAAATGACAGGCTTCAAGAAGAGTGCTACCGCTTTTTTCGTGTGCTTCATCGGGCCCACCGCTCCTCTTCAGAACGCAAAATCAAAACCGAAGAACAGGCTGTTACTCCAAACTGCGCGAGTGGGAAGGAGCGGGGGCAAACCAACTCCATCCCCGCTGAGCGGAGTGTTCCCTATGGTTTTGGTAATTGCGTATTCGTTGTGCCAGGCGAGTCCCGCGCGACTGAACATGATCGGATACCAACGGTAGCCCACTGAATATGCAGTGATATCGCCTTGGTCAGGGGGAGTAGTCGGGAGCGCCTGTTGTGACATCCGGATGATTTCGTAGCGCTGAGTTAAGACTAATTGCGGGTGAACGTAGTAGTGGGTTTCGATGAACCCGCCGTTCCAGACGGGAGCGCTCGCGCCTACCGGAAGCGGTTGGTTCGCTGGGGTGGAGGTTCCGAGGAACGCGTTGTCATGTCCATGCACGAAGAAAGGCAGGAATTCGAATTTCCCCAAGGATAAGTCGCCAGCGAATCCCGCACGGTAAAATGGTTTGTTACCGGTCCCCGTCCCCGGGATTGCGGTTGTGCCGCCGGCCTGCGCTCCCGGAATTGCACTCGAAGTCAGCGAGAACGTCGGCCTCTCACCAATGTAGGTGTACGCGCCAAATCGTTCGAGTCCAAGCCGGCCTGCCTCGAATGCCTGGCTGAAGGTAAGATAGGTGTCGTAGCTTCGGTTCGACGGCAGCCCTACGTTTCCATCGTTGCTGCTCAGTAGAGCTACCCCGTAACGCGTGTAGCTGTTTGCCGAGTGTCCCGAGACTTCCAGTCCTAACTGGTTGTCACCTAGGCCAAAATTGTTTGAATCGCCCACCGGAGTAAAGTGATAGGTCTGATAGAGCCCGCCATTAGCCGAAAGAAACAAGAAACGCTTCTCGGAAATCAAGTTATCGAGCTCGAATTTGCCGAACTTAACATTGAGCCAGCGGCTTTTTAGAAGGTTATCGAGTCGAACGAAGGCGTTCTCGAAATGGAAGTTGCCACTGCTATCGGAAGATGGAAGAACGGAAAAGGAAATGTTCTTGTAGAGCGTTCCGGCGGCCCAAATATCCACCCCAGAGAGGTCAAAACCATGGGTCTTGACTGTGCCATCTGTGAGTCCGCTGGTTGGATTTCCCGGAACAGCGTCAATCGGTTGGTGGTTTGTGCTCTCGAGATGCCAATTTGGGGTGATCCGAAACGTGATAGGAAAATACGAGGGATGCTGATAGATAGGGCTGTCGCGATCGTTTCCCAACTGGTATCCATTATCGCGAAAAGTTTGACCAAAGTTATTCAGTTCCGGCCATGCCGTGTGACAGGCCGAACACGGTAAACCATATTTGCGAGCAAACGCGGGGATGGCTCTCACTTTACGCAGCGGCAAGGTGTGAGCCGATTCGCTTTCACAGAGGCACAACAACACGACTAAACAGGCGCAGGTGAGAATCGACGTCACCAAGGACGACTTGATACTGCGGCTGATACGCTGGTGGCATCCTAAGAGACAGTTGACCATGCGGCCTCCTCTCGCAGGATTGCCCGACGCCTCTGCGGACTCCAAGTGCCGGCCTTGAAAATCATTTCGTTGTGAGATTAACGGTGTTCTGCTCGGAAAGTGCCACGCACTTGTCTGAAGCTTGTCAAAAAATTGTCAATTCGTTCCAACTAGCCCCGCAGGACAGAAGGGTTGCTTTCAATGCAGAGAACGCAGAACAACCAAGAGCCAGAAGATTGGCTGAGGTTAATACATGTTGAAGTAAGAGGAGAACAGCGCCTGTAGTAACGTACGGCATGATCGTCCAGCATGGCAACTTCAGGTTCTATATCACCGCAGGTTGCGCAACTTCATTCGGAACAGGCTGCGATCTGGGCATCCTGATGAAGAACACGGTCCCCGATTCGGAAGTGCGTTCGACGGTGATCGAGCCGTCATGATCGTGAATGATCTTGCTGACAATCGCGAGGCCTAACCCGGTGCCATTGGACTTGCCAAAACTGACGAAAGGATCGAACAAGGTGCCGCGAATCGAAGCCGGAATACCCGGACCATTATCGGCGACGCGCACCTCGAACGACTCTGGGCTCGAGGAGATGTCGACCGTGATCTTACCCCGGCGATCGGCAGTAGCTTCTGAGGCATTCAGCACGAGATTGAAAAAGGCGCGCTCCATTTTTCCAGGATCGAACACTCCGTTCATATCACCCTCGGTATGGATGGAGATGGCGCGCTGGCGCAATTCCGGTCGCGCCAGCACGGCCTCGGTGGCGCGGTGAACGATGCGGTCCATGCTGGCGGGAACGGGCGAGATGGTGCGTTGTTCGCGCGCTAGTTCGCGGAGCGAGTCCAGCAGCTCGGTCATTTGCTCCGAGGCGGTCTTGATCTCGCCGTAGATTTCGTTCCTGTCGAGCTTCAAATTTTCCGCTTCATAGAGGAATTCGGCATTCGCCACGACGGTGGCCAGGTAGTGACGCAGGTCGTGGGAGATGGAACTGGCCGCCCTCCCCAGAGCGGCGACGCGCTCGGCCTCGATTCTCTGGCGTTGGGAGGCCAGCAGCTCACCGCGCATCCTCGAAAACGCTTCGCCAAGCTCGGCAACCTCGCTGCTGCCACGAGGCGTGATGGAATAGGCGTAATCGCCGGCGGCAAGCGCGCGAACGCCGGCGACCAGGTTATCCACCGGACGCGTGATGGTGTGGGAAACTGAGCTCAACAGCAGCCAAGCAAACAGCACGGCCGAGATTCCGAGCACCAGAATCGTGCGGTTGAGCTCATGAATGAAACTCATCGGACGCCGCAAGGATACGAGCACGAAACATTGCACCGGCAACGGCGGCCCATCGTGAAGCGCGACCGACGCCATCTGATATTCGGCGCCGCTCAAAACCACTTCCTGAGCCGGAAAACCCGCGTCGAGGCGACGCTGGCGAATTACGCGCTGCAGTTCGATTTCTTCCTGAGGAGACAGGCTCGAAGCAATTACCTTGTCGCCGGCGGCGAGCACGATCTTGCTGTCGGAGACGCGGGCGAGATCTCTGGCAACGGTGGAATCAACTTCATACCCAATCGCGACCAGCCCCAGCTGCTTGGCATTGTTTCCGGCTCCGGCCATGATGGTGCGAAAAAATACCCAGTAAAGCCGATCGGCGGCATACCACCACGCGGCGTTATCGCTTTCCTTCACGGATCTGGCCAGATCGCCCTCGGCCATACTGGAATTGAGCCCCGGACGGGTAACGTGCAGCCCCTGGACACGGCCACTGGTGTCCGCCAGAAGAAAAAGATCGCTGCCCGCAACCTGCCAGAAAGGAAAAGAGCCATCCTGAATCGTGGGAGAGTGCTGGGTGGTCATTAATGCCTTCAGGGTGGGAAGTTCGGAGAGCATGGCTGCGGTGCGCGATAGCTGCAGCTCCCGTTCCTGCTGGATGGCTTGAAACGCTTCTACCGATGCCACCGTGCCTTCCCGCACCTGCTCGTCAATTTCCGAGCGCACGGTGTGCCGAACGATCAGCAGAATCGCGCCGGTGAGGGCGCAGATGATTAACAGGCTAGAGATCAGCAGTTGGGTCTTAAGGCGCAGCTGGCCCATAAAGACTAGTTAAAACTCCGTAAAGTCGCACGGCGCAAGATTGTCAGCCCAGCTTGTCGACGCCGGAAACGCCGAGCACGAACTTGTAGCCAGCGCCGTGCGTAGTGAGAAAGAAACGCGGGTTGGCAGGATCGGGCTCGAGCTTTTGCCGTAGGCGGAGAATATGGTTGTCCACGGTGCGCGTGGAGGGGTAATCCTGATAGCCCCACACTTCGGCGAGCAATTCTTCTCGGGAGATTACCCGCTGCGGCGTCTTGGCGAAGAACCTGAGCAGTTTGAATTCCTGGGCTGTCATGGTTACGGGTTCGCCCGCGCGTTTCGCCTCCATGCTGGTAAAATCAATCTGCACATCGCTGAACGCGAGAATCTCGTGCCTCACGGCGTCATAAACAGGCACATCTGGGCCAGATGCGGACTGCCCGTGAACTCCGGCACTTCGACGCATCGCACGGCGTACACGCGCCAGCAATTCTTTCGGGCTGAAGGGCTTGGTGACATAATCGTCGGCGCCCAACTCAAGAAGGAGAACCTTGTCCTGAATGTCAGCCTTGGCACTAAGGATAATAATTGGCACTGACGGCAGATCCGCCTTAAACGCACGGCAGACTTCCCTGCCGGACACGCCCGGAAGCGTTAAGTCCAGAACAACCGCGCTAGGCGCTTGCTTACGGAAGCTTTCAAGGCCCGCCGTTCCATCTGACGCGATCTGAACTTGCAGGGAGTCAGCCTCAAATAAGCGTTGCAGTGTGCGCTGCATTGCGCGGCTGTCCTCGATAATTAAAACGGTATCCATAGGGGCTTGGATGCACCTGTTCCACGTACTGCTGCACGGCGACAGCCCGCTGAGCATCGCTGATAGCCAGCGCCGCAGCACTCCTGGTGGCTTATGGTGGGAATGTACTCCTAACGAGGCCACACCCGCAATCGCCAGGAAGCTACGCATGGCTCAAGCGGAGTACCCAAAGTTTCTGATTGATTCAAATTCGAGGGGGCGACAACCCCCGCAGATTGCCGCCCTACCCGTGTGTCCCCTCGAGATCTACTCAAAATCTCTGGGGCTCGCAGACGAGCTTAGCGTTTTGCACCCGTCGATTTGTCACGAAAACGTCAACAGTGCGTCATCTTTGTGCAACGTAGAACCGAGCCAGCTGGGTAGCTGCGCCGCTTCCGGAGAAGAATTACGAGCAGTGCCGGGCCCTCGGCCAGTCGAATCTCTTCGAACGATCAATGACACCAGTCTTGTTGACCTTTGGGGTCACTCAAGGGCGTTGGTCCCCGTGCCCCTCGGATCGACAGGGCCGGAGCGGTCGACCGACGCTGACCTTCCTCGAACAACAAGAGATCGACCGATTCAGCCGTTCTGAGCCGCCGATACTGGGGCGCCGGGCGTGAAGTTAATGTGTAAAAAAGGGCGGTTAATAGGCGGTCGTCGCCGGAGGAACGTAATCCTGCCCGTACTTGTTCTCGTGGGTCAGTTTGAAGTCGCGATTGTCAGTCACCTGGATCGTTCCCAGAGAGCGTGCCGTCGGAGAAATAACCACCGGACGGTCCAGAACCTTAAGCTTCTCCGGCAGACTCCGTTCGTACCAAACATGCATCTCATATCGCCCATCGGGAACGTTGGGAATCATCACACGACCCTTACTGTCCGAGAGCGCAAAGAATGGAGTATCGACTGCTACAACCACACCGCTCATCTCGGGGTGAATATTACAAAATAGAAAGCTCACCCCGAGTCTGCTAAAGCGCACTGAGCGCGTGGTCCCTGCTTCGTAAAGGCCCAGATCGAAACGTTTACCATCATAAAGCGAAAAGACGTTGTGAAAGAACGGATCCTTATTGGGGAACTGGATCAAAGTACCAACTTCGACTACCAGAACGTGCGGCTGAAAGGTTTTGTTTCTCTGGATGAGTTGCGGTACCGGCCCCGACGGCGCCGTCCCAGGAGCTTGCGACGTTCCGTTTTCGTCCAGAGGGGTCAGCCACACAGCAACGTTGGACGCATCGGTCGTAGTAGCTGCAGATGCTCGCGAGCTCGGCCTCTGCTCACTAACCGCCACCAGCTCTATCCTTGCTGTAACGGGCGACTGCTGCGCCTCACCTGCTGCCCCGATTGCGCATGCGCACAGCACTAGGACCCAATTACGCACCACACAAAATCGCCTAGCGGCCGCCGTTATCAAAAGGTGTATCCCACACTGAGGTTTACATGGTTCGCGGCGGTCGGTCCCGTATCGAGCACGAAGGTTTGCAGACGCCGGAACTCAATCGCAATTACAACGTCCGACCGTATTTGGTATATCACGTTCACAAACGGGCTCAGATTCTTCGACAACCATACACCATAAAATGACGCCGTCGGGCTAAAACGTCGGAGGTCACTAGCAAACGGATTATCGTCTCCGAACGCGCCATTGAGTTCCAGCTTGGCCCGAGGCTTGAATTTTAATTGCATCCAGCCGCCCATTGAATTGAGACCCAAAACGATGGTCGTCGGATCGGTGAGGCGCCCGGAAATCAAGGCGTCTTGGCCGATGGCTCCGCCAAGACCACCCAGGGCGCGGCCACGGTAGAACGCCCCAGTCAGTGCAAACCACTTTCCAAGCGGCACGGCCGCGTCCACAGTAGTAACCCAGCCGTCCACGTGGCGGTTTAGCCCCCAGTTCTGCCGTCCGTAGTAGCCGCCAAACCCAACCGTCAGGTTTTGACCGGATATATGCCGCGTCCAGGCCACGCGCGCTGCATAGGCCGGCTGGCCCGATGCCTCGCCCCACGTAGGTTGCCGGTCGACTGTCGAATTGGGGACATCCCCCGAGAGCGAATCGAGAATCCCCGCTTGAAACAGAAGATTCGAGCTCTCGGACAGATCGTGCCGGTGCTCGACGCGAATTTGGGGGGTCCAATTCCATAAATCCCCTGCGTAGGAAAGGGCCGGAATCGCCAGAGTCGCAAGCGATGTGGGCGCAAGAGGCGCGAAGAACAAGCGGTCCTGGCCGGCAACGACCGACGTAGTGTTCCAGTCAAAGCGAATCACGCCCGTACGCAAGCGCACCAGGCCCTGGGAAACTCCATTTTCAGTACTCGGAAAGCCGCCGGCAAAATCGAATTTCACGTTTGCGCTGGTGTGCGCTCCGGCAATGTCCGGACCAAACACATCCAGCCCGATTTGCGACTGGCGCAGCGTCCCTCCGAATGCACCACGCGAATCAAGGAGGTCGGGAGGAGTCGAAATCTCGGGGAAGTCCTGATTATCTACCGCGCCGCGATTGTCATACAGGTTCAGCAGCACGATGCCGGAAAGCCGCAGCCGGTATTTTGATCCGCTCTCGACCTTCGTTTGGTATTGATCGTTGATCTTGGCGTCCATGAACTGCTGCTCTTCCTCGATTTTGTCGAGCCGGTCAGCGATTGCCTGCGGCTCTGTATTCGGCACCGACGCGGACAAATTCCGCTGCGCGGGCGGCGCCTGAGGAGATGTACCGGCCGCGCCGGAATCGTTCGTTGGGCCAGGATAGGCCGATCCAGTGCCTGGAATAGTCCCCTGCGGCCCTACCCGATTCAGTTCGCGGCTTACACTCTCGCCGCGAACGCTTTCTGGCCGGGAGTCTGAGGCTTGAGCGCGAGCCCGCTGCTGCTCTTCACGCAACTCAGTTACTTGCAAATTCAAGGTTTGCACTTGCGCCTGAAGTGCCCGCACGGATTCAATCAGCTCGCGCACCTCAGCCGTCTGGTCGAGCGGTGTTACGGCCCGCGGCGTCGCGCTTGCCGCCGTCGCGTTAGACGCGTCACTTCGGGGAATACTCTGGGCTAAGACGCAGGCTGACCACAGCAACATTGAACCTGTGCCCACGACGAGAGCGAGAAGCAGCTTGCGGTAAACATTGGCTCGCATTGTTCCCTCCACGCTGTCCCACATGCTAGCGCAGATATGCGGACAGATGTCTCAGGGAGTAAGACTTCTAGATGGTGCAGCGCTCGCTGACCGCGCTATGCAATGTTGCGACATCCCCCGCCAAAGCCTCTCGCACCTTTTCCAGCAGCGAATTCTGAGAAAACGGCTTTTCGATCATCAGCGCTTCCATACCGCCGGAAGGCGGACTGCCGGAGTACTCGGAATATCCGGACATGAGTACGCCCTTTGTGCCGGGGCGGATCGCCTTCAGGCGCTCGAGCAGGACGGCACCCCCCATCCTGGGCATCACCACATCGCTTAATGTCAGGTGGATCGTGCCGGTGTGGCGGGCTGCGACCGCAAGTGCTTCCACCCCGTCTTTGGCCTCGAGCACCGTGTATCCACCAGCACGTAGAAACCGGCACGCAAGATGTCGCACACCATCTTCGTCCTCGACCACCAGAATAGTCTCGCTGCCGCGAGCGCCTGCCGATGGCTTGATTTCGGACTCTGCCGTGATAGCAGCGTCGCTGACTTGCGGCAGGTAAATTTCGAATGTCGTCCCGGACCCAGGAACGCTCTCTACCCAGATAAATCCGCCGCTTTGTTTGATCACGCCATAAACCGTAGCTAGACCGAGGCCCGTGCCCTTGCCGACCTCCTTAGTAGTGAAAAACGGCTCGAAAATACGGGTGAGCGTCTCCTTATTCATTCCATGACCCGAGTCTGTGACCGTAAGGAGGACGTATCCTCCGGGCGGCATGGGGGGGCGCTCGCGCACGTCAGCATCGCACATCACCACGTTCTGCGTTCGCATCCTAAGGGTACCGCCATGGGGCATGGCGTCGCGTGCGTTCACAGCCAGATTCATCACCACCTGTTCGATCTGTCCGGGATCGGCCTTGAGCGGGGCCACCTTCGGGCCGGGCACAAATGTATATTCGATATGCTCCCCGATCAGCCGGGGCAGCATTTTGCCCATTTCCATGAGCACCGCGTTCAAGTCCAGAACCCGGGGCTGCAACACCTGCATTCGGCTGAAGGCCAGCAGTTGTCGGGTCATGGAAACCGCGCGGCCCGCGGCCTTGTGGATCTGGTCGACGCTGTGACGCAGCGGGCCGTCCACGTCGCCTCGATCGAGCAGCAAATCGCCATGGCCCCGAATAATCGTCAACAAATTATTGAAGTCGTGCGCCACGCCACCCGCAAGGCGGCCCACCGCTTCCATCTTGTGCGCCTGCCTAAGCCGCTCCTCCAGCAACTTCTGCTCCTCCTGCGTTTTCTGCAGGCTGACGCGCATACGATCAAATGCTCCCGTGACTTCGGCGACCTCGTCTCCGCCGGTTTTTTCGAGCGGAAACGCGAAGTCGCCTCCTTCAAGCGCCCGAACGCCCGCCACCAGAGCGGCCAGCGGCTGCGTAATTGTGTCGGAGATTAGAAACGCCAGCATACCTCCGCCCAGCAAGCACAGCAGCCCCAGCGCCATCAAGAGGTGATCCAGTCCGTTCAGAAACGACGTCGCCTTATCAAATGATTTCAATACGCTCAGCGACACGGGCGAGCCGCCCTTCGGCGACAAACTCACCGTGGTCACCAAATAATCCTCGCGGCCGATCTGGATCTCTGTCGCGTCCGCTCCCAGCGCCGGGTTATTCCCGATCTGCCGCAGCAGTTCCGTTTTCTGCATTTCGTCTAGCGTGCTGGCCACGACGGTATTGCCGCACTCAAACGCTACCTCGCTCGAAGCGATACTCCCGAAATCCTTGGCCGCCTGCATGTCGATTTCGTATCCCACCGCCAGGAGGCCCGTCACTGTGTCTTCCGATGCGGCCCCGAAGTAAATCGGCTGTATCCACACTTCGTACAAATGCCCGCCGCCAAACCACCAGTCCCGCGACTGCGCTCGATCGAGAGATCGTTGCAGGAGTTCCTGTGCCATCCCGGACGACAATCCGGCCGTGCTGGTTCGCAGCGACAGCACGTTTCCCGTGCGCCCAGCCATTACCAGCAGGTTGCTTCCACTCAGGCGCCAGACATCCGCCGAGGCGTCCTGAATGGTCGCCGCATCATGAGTGCTCATGAGCGCGCGCACGGTGGGCAGATTAGCGAGAAGTTCCGCGGACCGTGTCAGCGAGTCATCCAGCTGACGCTCGAAACTTTGGTAGGTGTCGACTGAATTGCGCAAGTCTCCGCGAATCGATTCCCGAACGCGCTTTTCGACACTGTAGCGTACGACGAGAAGCGTTCCAGTGGTCAATCCGGCTGAAATCACCAGAAGCGCAAAGAGGAATTTTGTACGCAGACGGATATTTCGCATTACGCAAGTTCACTTTTGCCGTGAGTCAGTGGCCCGCGAAGAGACTGCGACCGCGAAAAGACAAACATAAATCACAACTTGTTAATCAACTTGAGCAACCTGCTCGCCCGCATGAACCTACTACGGTTCCTTGGACCCCGCCGTATCGCGCTCGGACGGGGTGTCGAAACGTACATACTGCGGAGCCTGCCTGCTACTTCCCGCCAGCGCCACAGATTCCCCACAGCAGATAAAAGTGGCCTCATTTGAATGGGTTTGGGCTCTGCGGAGAATTAGCCAACTCCGGATCCCTCGCGCTTGGAGCATGCTAGCTGCTATTCGATGTTTTTCGAGCACAAACAGCGGGAAAGAAAAGCCAGGGGGCGGTTGGCGGAGAGGATGTATTCAAACTGGCGGTTTCCCAGGGAATCGGACGCATTGCTGGCAAAAATTCATGTTTCTGTGCGTTATGGCCAAGCGGGGAGACAACGGATAAGGGCGAAGCGCGCCGAAAATTTGACGCTCTCAATGCAAACTTAGTGCAAAATAAACCCGCGAGGTGCGACCGCAAAAGATTAACTACATAGTTTCAAACTACTCCGGGGTGGTGCAATTGGCAGCACACCAGACTTTGGATCTGGTTATCCTGGTTCGAGTCCAGGCCCCGGAGCCAATTATTTTCGCTTGCCTTCGGCTCTCCAAGCAGCGGTGAAATACGGTATCAATGCGATCATCCGGTGCCAAATCCACACAACTGAGCGAAAATGACCCAGCGCGCTGCAGGACGGAGTGCCAGGGGCCGCCCGGTAAATTATGTGTTTTCAATTGGATGCTAAAAGTGTTTGGTGTGGCCCAAAGACTGCTTAGGCATGGGTGCGAATCAACACGCGGAATGGTGCAGGGGGCTAGGCGATCAAGAAACTGGAGTGCAACCCGGCCAATAATTCGGGGTTAAACCGTATGAGCCGCGGAGAGTCGCTGAGCATCTAAGAAGTTGACGAGGTGGAGAGATGAAATCGCAGCCCGAAATCCACAATTCCTTCGATCATGCTTTTGATCGGACATCCACGCGCGAAGAGCTATATCAAGTGATGGAACTGTTGGGTGGGCCGCTGAGTGCGGTCGTCTCGCCCCATGGCGCCGCTGCGCAGAAGAACGCCGCTTCGTCGTCACTTGCCAATGCAGAACAAGGGGTCCTCGAAGAAACAGACCTCTGGGATTTATGGAACGAAGCCAACAGCGAAAATGAACCGACTAGCGCGAGCGAGATTGAGCCGCTCGCCGATCTGTGGCAGAGCAACCGGAAACTTTCAAACTAAAAGCCATTGAAACTCTAGTTCATAATTGGAACGAGGCACTTCAGAACGAGTCAAAGTGGGACGAGGCTCAAGATCGTCTTGGCCCGCCGGAACGATGGCGGTGAATCCTCATCCGTAATCGTAAAGCAGACACATCGCGGTAATCCACATATTTCCAGCGGTTTAGACTACTAATCCCGTCCTTCCACGGAAATTTCACAAGCCCTCTGCTGCAGTTGGTAGCTTGCCCTCACTCTGGCATCTCCCTTGCCCTAGCCACCACCATGAATCCTTCCGCACTCTCGGAATTTACCGAACAGGTGCACGCCAAAACCGACGCTCTGACGATTTGCGTTGTGGATCCTGACAAGTCCACCGTGGTCACACTCGAGGAAATGCTCAAGGAGTTTGGTTTTTCGGCCGTGGCCACTTCAGATCCGCTGGAGGGGCTGGATTATGTCAGCGGGGGCCAATTCCGGGTAGTGCTCTGCGGCATGCACATGCCGCAGACAGCCGGTGCGGCATTTCTTGAACAGGCGCTGGAACGGGACCCAGGGATTTACGTCATTGTGATGACGGACTTTTATTCGATTGAGTCGGCCATCGATGTCATCAAACGGGGCGCCTACGATTACCTTCCAAAGCCCGTGGACAAGATGCGCTTGAAAAAAACGCTGGACGATCTGGCGGCACAATTTCAGCAACGGCGGCGCGTTCGCGAACTGGAAGAAAAACTGTTGAACAACCTGGAGTTTCACGGGATCGTCGGACGCAGCCCGGCGATGCTCGAAGTATTCGACTTGATGCGCAAAGTGTCGCGGCACTATACGAATGTCCTGCTGACCGGCCAGACGGGCACAGGCAAGGAGCTGATTGCCAACGCGCTGCACCAGATGAGCCCGGTCAGCACGCGACGACTTGCGGTGTGCAACTGCTCGGCGGTAGTGGACACCTTGATTGAAAGCCAGCTATTTGGCCATGTGCGCGGGGCTTTCACAGGCGCCACCGATACCCGGCCGGGATTATTCGAGTACGCCAATGGGGGCACTGTTTTTCTCGATGAAGTTGGCGACACTTCCCTGGCCATGCAGGCCAAACTGCTGCGCGTGATTCAAAATCGCGAAATCCAGAGGGTAGGTTCGCCCGAAGTGATGCACGTCGACGTGCGTCTGATTGCGGCGACTAATCGTGATCTGGGCGCCGAAGTTCTCGCCGGGCGCTTTCGCGAGGATCTCTATTACCGCCTCAATACCGTGAACATACGCGTGCCGAGCCTGGCGGAGCGCCTGGAGGACATTCCTCTTCTGGTAGCCTTTTTCATAAACAAATACAACGAGGAGTACCGCAAGCGCATTCAGGGGGTAACGCGAAGGGCGCAGACAGCGCTGTTGCAACATGTGTGGCCAGGAAACGTGCGCGAGTTGGAAAACGTAATTTCCGGCGCCTCCCTGGTGGCAGCAAGCGATTTTATCGACATCCACGATTTACCCACCCAAATGCACGGGCCGGCCAGGCACGGAGGGAAAGGGGATACCTGGCGACCGGTAAGGTTACAGGAGGTACGTAAGGAGCACATCCGGCGGGTTCTGGAAGTGTGCGGAGGCAACCGCGTGCGCGCCTCACAAATGCTGGGCATCGGCCGCACTAGTCTTTATCGCTATTTGAAACGCAAAGGCAAGATTAACGGCGCGGAAGGGACGCGTGCCACATGAAAATTACACTTCCGCAAGACAAAATCGAATTGAAAACGCCAGACCCCAGGGACCGCCGTCAAGGGAAGCGCGTTGTGATCGCCTTTCCCATTGAGATTTCGGGTTTTGATGCCGCCGGGCGTGTTTTCCGCGAGTGCTCGATAACCTCGGACGTAAGCGAGCAGGGATGCAAATTTGACTTGCTGCGGGAACTGAAGTGTGGCGATGTAATCGCCATTCAATTGGTGTCCCCCGGCGGGGGCCGGCCTGAAAAAAGCAAGCCGCTGCTGTTCGAAGTCGCCTGGGTAACCCCGAGTTCGCATGGCTGGACGCTGGGCGCCTCGAAGCTTCAGCCTGAAAACATTTGGCACCTGATTTTTCCTCCGAAAAAACCGACGGCGACATAGAAAAGAAGAGCGGAATCGCGCACCCGCATGACTGGCGCGATCTTTTAACGAATACGCTTGGCGCACCCATCCTTTAACGTGCTGGAGCGCTGTGCTAGACTGCCGCGAGCGGGCCGAATTTCTGCCGATGCGTGGAACTTCGGGCTCTGTGCAACGATTCCCCGTGAACCCCGCCAGGCCCGGAAGGGAGCAACGGTAACGGGATCGCTTCGTGTGCCGCGGAGTACCCGAAGTTCCTCTTATCGACGAGAGATTCGCCCGCGACACTTCAGGAGCAACCTCAGCAGTGAAAACAGTGGAATGAGCCGCAGATGAACTATCAGGTTATCGCGCGAAAATGGCGACCGCAGACTTTTGCGGATGTGGTGGGACAGCCGCACGTCACCCGTACGCTGGGGAACGCGGTGGCCACCGGAAGGGTGGCGCACGCTTATATTTTTTCCGGTGCGCGAGGCGTGGGAAAGACCACGACCGCACGAATCCTCGCTAAAGCGCTTAACTGCGTGCGAGGACCGGCGGCGGAGCCTTGCAACGAGTGCGATTCGTGCCGCGAGATCGCGGCAGGCAATGCCCTGGACGTGCTCGAAATCGATGCGGCCTCAAACCGCGGCATCGACCAGGTGCGCGAACTGCGTGAGATGGTTCGCTACGCGCCCGCAGGGGGCCGGTACAAGGTGGTGATTCTGGACGAAGCCCATATGCTCACGCCCGAAGCGTCCAACGCTCTGCTTAAAACCCTTGAAGAGCCGCCGGAAAAAGTTGTTTTCGTCATGGCCACAACGCAGCCGGAAGATCTGGAGGAGACGATTCGCTCCCGCTCGCAGCATTTCCATTTTCGCGCGCTTTCATTCGCGGAAATCGTCGAGGCGCTGAGAGGGATTGCCGGGAAGGAAGGACTTCAGGCCGATGAAGGAGCGCTCGCCGTGATGGCGCGCTCCGCGGATGGCAGCCTGCGCGATGCGCTGTCGCTGCTCGAGCAGGCGCGCGCGTACTGCGGAACGGTGATCGCCGAGGCGCAGGTGCGGACTTTTCTGGGCGTGGTATCTGCGGAGGTCCTGGACGAGATGGTAGGCGCTATCGAAGCGCGATCGGCCCAGCGCGCCCTTTCCCTGGTCCACCGCCTCTTGGCGGAAGGCCAGAACCTGCAGCAATTTTGCCGCGAACTGCTCGCACATTTTCGTAACCTGCTGGTGGTCCGCGTTTGCGGCGCGGACTCGGATCTGGTGGCGGCGCCGGCGGAGGAGCGGCCGCGACTGGCGCGGGCGGCAGCGGCCTTCAGTGAAGAAGATCTAACTCGGTTTTTCCAAATCGTGCTGGTCACCGAAGACGATCTGCGACGCAAGCCCGATCCGCGGCTGCACCTGGAAATAGGATTGCTTCGCCTGGTCAACGCGGCCAGGCTGGTCCCGCTGGAAGAGGTTCTGGCGGAGCTAACCGGTTTGGCGGCACCGCGAATCGTGCCAACAAATTCCGCGGAAATAAAACTTGGCACGCCTGGCGCCCCGTACCAACGCTTAGACCGGGCGGCGCCGGTGCTGCCAGAGGGTACCGGAACGCCTTCCGCAGCCGCACGTTCAAATGCGGCGGAAGTGGGGACGACGAATGTCACCGCTGCGGACCAGGCCACGGCGCGCAACGATGACGCCTCGCCGATAGCGGCGCTATCGGTTCCGGCGCTATCGGATCCACCAGCGGCGCTTCAGCAGTTGCGTAGCTCGTCGGAGCCGGATTTACGTGGTGCGGACGCGGCTCCCGGTCCTGTGCCGGGCTCCATGCCGAGCATGATCGCGCGGACGGCGGATCCTTCGAGCGGACTTGAAGCGGCCCAGGTGGCCGCGATCAAGGCGGCCATCCTTTCGCAACAAAAATTTCTGGGCGAACTGGTGGATTCCGCAAGCCGCTGGGAACTCGAAGGCGGTGAAATTCGCCTTTATTTTCCTACGGAAAGCCGTGCGCTCGCGGAGTTGCTGCAAGGACGTGAGTCGATGGAGAAGTTACGGAGCATCAGCAGCCGCGTTCTCGGCCGGCAGTTGCGCGTCTGTGTTAAACTAGAGTCTGCACCGATGCTGGGCAGCACAGTGCGCGCGGCGCAAAATGCCCGTGAGTTGCGCGCCAGATTCGAGCAGGACCCAATCGTCCGGGCTATGTTGGAGCGGTTCGGCGGACGGATTTCCGAAGTCAAGCGCCGGAACGAGGATTAAAATGGAAGTGAAGGCACTGCAACAACTTCTTTCCCAATTCCGGCAGGTACAAGAAAATCTGCAGAAGCATGTCGATAGCGTGCATGTGGAGGCTTCCGCGGGCGGAGGCATGGTCGTTATCCGCATGAATGGCCAGAAACAGGTGACCGACGTCCGGATCGACTCGGAGATTTTCGCGGGCAAAGACGCGGAGTTGCTTCAAGACCTGATTCGCGCGGCCGTGAACGATGCTTGCCGCCGGGTTGACGAGGAACTGGCCGCGCAGATGAAGGGCCTGGCCGGAGGGTTGCCGGGGATCGCCGGATTGAAAATTCCCGGACTCTTTTGATTTTTCCGGCTTGCAGAATATAGTCCGCTGACAGGCTGGTGGATTCCACGAATAAGCATGCGCTCTTTTTTGCGGCCGCCGGGGGCGGTCCCTGCCGATGCCTGATTTCGCCGAACCGGTTTCGCGCCTCATTGATGAGCTAAAACACCTGCCGGGCATCGGACAAAAAACGGCGCAGCGGTTAGCGTTTCACCTGCTTCGATCCAGCCACGAACAAGCGCTGGCTCTCGCCGATGCCATCCGCGAGGCCAAACTGAATATTCGCGAATGTAGCGTGTGCAACAATATAACCGACGCCGATCCGTGCCTCTACTGCACCGGGCCTGCCCGCGACCGTAAAATCATTTGCGTAGTGGAGGAGCCGCACAATATTCTGGCAGTCGAGAAAACACGGCAGTACAGCGGCCTGTACCATGTACTGGGGGGTGCCCTTTCACCACTCGACGGCGTGGGCCCCGATCAGCTAAAGCTGAAAAGCCTGATCGAGCGGCTGAAGGGCGGAACGGTGGAGGAGATCATCGTAGCTACCAATCCCACGGCGGAGGGTGAAGCCACGGCAGTGTACGTCTCCAAGCTGATCAAGCCCCTGGGAGTTCGTGTGACCAGGATTGGAGTGGGCATTCCAGTGGGCTCCGATCTCGAATACGCCGATGAAATCACCATGTTGAAAGCAATGGAAGGCCGCCGCGACCTCTAGCCTTGCGCCAGAAATCGCAGTGGAGTCCCGGGTTGCTGGGTTATTTCTCAAAAACATTTTCAATTGTTTCCTTCCGCCCTCGACGCGAAGCCTGACGCAGTGTTACGCTCACGCTTGGACGCATCGGGCTTGTCCTCGGGGGAAGCCGTGGGAAACTCCGCTCAGTTAGCGACGCGTGAGTCGTCCAAAAGGCGCAGTTCGCGAATCGTTCAAGCGGTGCCGCTGTCGGTAACCGGCGTTGATGCCCTAGGACGGCCGTTTGTAGAACGCACCTCGACGATTGTGGTGAACTGTCACGGTTGCCGCTACCAGTCAAAGCACTACATCCTGAAAAATATGTGGGTCACACTGGAAGTCCCGCACTCGGAGGCTGACCACTCCCCGCGCCAAGTTCGCGGGCGTGTGACCTGGGTTCAGCGGCCCCACGGCGTCCACAAACTGTTTCAGGTAGGCGTAGAGCTCGAAGTACCCGGGAACCTGTGGAGCATCGCATTTTCACCGCCCGACTGGATTCCCTTCCCTGACACTCCCTTCTCCGACACCAACCGGCAGGAAGCAGAGGTTTCCCAGCGCGAGCCAGCGGAACCGGCGTCGCACAGGCACACTTCCGAGCGTGAGAAGGCAGGTACGGCCTCGCGAGACCACCTGCGGATGGTGCCCCCCGGCGGTGAAGGCGAACTATCAGCGGCCCTCGCCGGGCACCTGGAAATCCTGGTGGGCGACCCAAAGCAGCACTTGCACGAGACGATTCGCGAAAGTGCGACCTGGACGCTCTCTGCAGAGGCGCGGCCCCTGGTTGCCGCCCTCTACGCGCAGTTTCAGGAAGCCGAACGGCGAGCCACACCCGGAAGTGGGGAGGGGCTCGGGTTCGATAGCCTGGGACAAGCCCGGATTGCCGAGCAAGACTCGCTAAAAAAAATCCGCGACGAAGTTGGCAAGGAGCTGGGATCTAGGCTTCGGGCGCTGCGCGAGCAGTGGAATCTCGAAATAAGCGAGATCGCGCGACAGACGAGCGAGCGGGTGGCGGCGGAGCTCGGCCGACTCGAACAGGAACGGCGCGGCGAGTTTGAGCAACGGGTCGAATCGAAGTTACGGCAAACCGTCGACAATTTGGAGCTGGCGGCCGGCGAGGCATGGTCGAAAGTGGCCCACGCGCAAGAAAATCTCGCCGAACTGCGCAAAAACGCGGAGGAGGCGGCCGTGCCGCTGCGTGCCATTGAGCAAACCTTGCGCGCTCAGGCCGAAATATCTCGCGTGCAGCTTGCCAGCATCGAAACCGCGGCGCGGCACTTCGAGGAACGCATCGCCTCCGCCCTGGACCTCGAACGGGAATTGGGCGCACACCTCGATCGCGCCGGTGAAGCGCTCAGAGGCCTGCAGGGCGGTATTGGCGATGCCGAAGCAACGCTGCACGCGCACGAAGATCGCATCATAAAGGTTTCCGAGCGCACGGCCGAAACCGTGATCGAGCGTCTAGAAAAAGTGGCCAAGGACCTGGAAAGCAACTTGGAGCAATCCGCCAAGGTTCTCGCAGCCAAGTGGCTGGACGAAATCGACTCGAAGGCCACTGAGGCGACGCACACGACGTTCGAGGCATTATTCAAGACCGCCGAGTGGTATGAAAAAAAGGTGCAAGCGCAGATGCAAGCGGGAGCGGAGAAAAGTTTGGCGCAATCCGCCGAGAGCCTGCGCGAGAAAGCCTCGGAAACTTTCCGGCTGTTTGGGACCGAACTCGATCACTACAGCCGCAGTTACGTGGAACATACGCAAAGCCAATTCGCAGACGGGGCGCGCGAAAACCTGGACGTCATCAGCCGGCAGGCCGGTGAAATCGCCGCGACGGCGTCTGCCTCTCTGTCCGAGGATGCTCGGAAACATATCGAAGTGGTGCTGGCGGAGCTGCGTAGCAGAGCGAGCGGCGCTCTTTCTGACGCTGGGGCGGCTATGGAAAACCATGCCGCCGCTATTCGCGCAACGCTTGAGAGCGAGGCGCGCCGCTTCTCCTCCGAATTTCGGGAATCGCTTACGCAGCAAAGCGATCAGGCCGTCGCTCGCGCCCAACAAGAGGCGGCTTTGCAAGCGGAAGCATCGCGACATGATTTGCGAATGCAGGGCGAACTTCAAGCGAGCGAATTGCGCCAGGCATTTACCTTGCTGGGAAATCAAGCAATCGACGAATATAGAAAGCGGCTGGAGGACGCTTCGGATAGCTGGCTTTCCGCAACCGTCGGCAAGCTGAACGAAGAGTCGAAAGAGCGTATCGAATCATTGGCGAAAACGGCGGAGTCTCGGTTGCGAGAGACTTGCGTAACGGTCTTCGCCAGCGTCGGCGAAACGTTGCGTAGCCGGCTGCTGGAGGCCGCCACGCTACCTGCAAATCCCCAGGACGAAACGGGCTCAGAAAACCAGCCGCGCGGCGCTGCGGAATCGGGATCGAGGTAGAAGCTTTTCCGTTTGGCAAGGGAGCGGCAAATCCAGGTTCGTCCTCTTGTTTCCATTTTCTCTTTGCCTTGATTCGCGACGCCAGCAATACAAGGTATATCTCCGCGCCTCACCTCCGGACGCCGGGACCGTCCACGCATAGATTTAATTGGGGGGACCTAATTTAGTGTCTGCATGCCCCTGCGTCCGCGTATCCGAAGCGGTATAATATTTCGATATGGCTAATCGCGCCTATGTGCGATTTTGGACGCGCGTCGACTCCGCCGAGCCACACCGCGAACGGTTGCTTGAGCGATTCACGCGGCTGCTCGAGACTGTGCCATTGTCGGCGTCCCGGCCAGGCTTTTCGGGTCTGGTGATTCGCGCAGTCAACTTCAGCGAAATTCCCCTGGCCGAGCACGACCTGCGCGGCGCGAACTGCAGCGCAGCGGATGTGATCGCGCTGACGACGGAACTGGCCGACGACGACACGGCCTGCGAAGTAAGCGCCTACTGGGATTTATGGGGGCGCGATGCCGATGAGGGAATCTGGAAGCTGGCTCCCGAGCCGCTCCTGCTGACCTGCCACGGCCGGACGTACGATGACGGGGTTGCGGCGGAGTCCGGGGATTTTCTCGCCGACCTTGGATTCGAGCACTTTTTTACGGGGCATGCGGGGCTGCTGGGCTCTCACGGGTCGCGAAGCGCGCCTGCCGATCCGATCGAAGCGGAATTCCTGGCGTTGATGCTTCACGAAGAGCACCTGCACGAATACTACGAAAGGACGCGAGAAAATATCCAAACGCTGCTGAAATGGGTGCGGGCTGCCGAGCAATCTGTGCCCATCGAGCGTTTTCAGTTGTGGTCGGAGGGAGAAGAAAATTTTGAAGCGCGGCTGGACGAAATTCTCGCCGTGCGCTAGCGCGGCCCTGGGCATGGCCCTGCTCTTGGCGAGCTTTTCGCCAGTGGCGTGCGCCCAAACCACTTCACCGATCCCCAATCAGGCCCCCAATCAGGCCAAAGATGCGGCACCGCAGGTCAATGAACTGACGCTGGCAGGGTTGCGCCCTGGACGCGATTCGCTCGGCACCGCCCTGAAACACTTCAAGGCGAAATATTCCTCGTCCAGGGAAGCTGGAGAAGCGGAACTTCCGGAAATGAAGGAATGGGACGACGCGTGCACTGGTCATTCCCTCAAGGTTGAAGCAGATACCCATGGCCTCATAGAAGTCATAACGCTTTCTTCACTTGTCCCGCAGGATGGCAAATGCGTGGACCGGCGAATGGATGCGCTCAACATGAAGGATTGGGCCACCGGGCATGGTGTGCGAATCGGTGATCCACGAAACCGCGTGACGGAAACCTATGG
Organism: uncultured Acidobacteriota bacterium; assembly: GCA_963719845.1. GTDB lineage: Bacteria > Acidobacteriota > Terriglobia > Acidiferrales > UBA7541 > Palsa-189. Next base: position 66,062 of record CAVRDM010000020.1, read on the forward strand.
GGAACCTGATTCGAGCGGCCCGTCGATGCGCGGCAGCAACGAACTCGAGATTCTGCAGTATCGGTTCAGTTGGGCAGGGAGCGACGTGCCCCAGGAAATGATCATTTATTGCGCGCGCGAAACGGGCCGCGTCCTGGAAATTACTTTGGCGCGCGCAGCCCCTTAGGCAGCTATTACGAACACAAAGACGCTCCCCACTCGTTAAAAATGGCACAATTTGCTATACCATGGCTGTTGGAATGGCGGGCTCTGTCGCGATTGCAGGTTTTCGTGCTGCTGGCGGCACTGAGTCTGGCATGCGCGTGCGGCAAGTCAGATACAGTGCGGGGCGAGCAAGATGCTGGGGGAAGTCCTGCGCTACCGCGAGATGCCTCGCAAATGGAGGGTTCGTCCCGCAGGGGTCCAGCGTCAGCCGATATTCAGGTAGCGGCCTCGCTGCTTCTAGGAAGTAACGCGGAAGTGCTGGCTTTCGGTAATCTCGCGGGAAATGGTCATGTGCAGGCACTGGTGGTGAACCGCATCGTAACATCGCAGTCCAGCGCAGGCGAAGCGGCCCCGGTCGGGACGCAGATTGTGCCGTTTACACGGGCCGCAGTTATCGAACGGAACGGTACGAGGTGGATCGAAGTGTTGCGGTGCGACGAGCATTTGACGAATTCGAAAGGTTTCCTGGCAGGTGCGCCGCTCTCTCCGGTGACGGGGTGGCTCGTTCGATGGAGCCAGCAAGAAGATGGCGTGGTGCAGGCCATGTATTTCACCCCGGGACGGCTGCAAGGCGAGGTGCTTCCGGAACCCGTTGCCGTCCGGTGGAATCCGAAAGTTAACCGATACCAGTCCATCGATCGGACAAACAACCAATTCCTTAACGAACTGGCCTTGCTCGAGACGCCGACGTCGGCATTGAAATGAGCAACACTTCTCATCCTTCCTCCGGTGCCAAGGACGATCCGGCAAAAAAATCCCAGTCCCCAACATTCGCCGGAGGCGTAAATTCGCCAGCCGACCGGCCGCAACCGAAACCGGTGCGCGGTTGGAGACAGCTGCAAAAACTGCTGCCCTACATGGCTCGATGCAAGGGCCAGGTGGCGGTTGGCCTGGTTATACTCGCGGCGATGGGCATCGTGGGATCGCTGCAACCACTGGCCTTCGGCGTCATCCTCGACTGCCTTTCCGGCAACGCCCAACCGCTCGAGCGCCTCAGCCGGATGTCGCCGCGTTTAATTCACCGGCTGATTCCGGCGTACCAACCGTCGAGCGGCCGGACGCTGGTGATTTACTGCCTGGCCGCTCTCGCGATTGTGGCCCTCAAGGGTGTGTTCTCATTCTGGTCGCGCTGGATTCTGATTGGCCTATCGCGAGACATCGAGTACGACCTGCGCAACGATCTGCTCGACCGGCTGTTGCTGATGGAACCAGAATTTTACGTGCGCAACCGTACCGGCGAGCTGATGTCGCGCGCCACCAATGACCTCAACCAAGTGCGCATGGTGCTGGGTCCCGGCATCATGTACAGCGCGACTACGCTGGTAACGATGGTCCTGGCCGTCTTGCTGATGGTACGGCTCTCGCCGACGCTCAGCTTTTGGGTGCTGATTCCGGTGCCCATTGTCGCCGCCATCGTCTGGTACTTCGGGCGCGTGATTCACTCGCTCTACGAGACCATTCAGGCGGCTCTGGCGACTCTATCCGCGAAGGCGCAGGAAAATCTGGCGGGCGTTCGGGTGATCCGCGCCTACGCGCAGGAAGAAGCGGAGATTCGCGGCTTCGACGCTCCTAATCGCGATTACGTCACGCGTAATCTGAAGCTGATTGCCGCGTGGAGTATGTTCATGCCCGCACTGACCGCGCTGATTGGTTTGACCTTTGTGCTCGTGCTGTGGTTCGGCGGGCGCGAAGTGATCGCGGGACAAATTTCACTCGGCGAATTTGTCGCGTTTTACGCCTACATGGTGCAGCTGGTATTTCCCATGATTGCGCTGGGATTCGTAACCAACATTTTTCAGCGCGGCGCTGCCTCCATGGGGCGACTCAACTATATTCTCGAAGCGCAGCCGGCGATCTGTGACCCGGCGGCACGTTTGGGCGCACCTGCGGATCATCGGCAGAAAATCGACGGGAACAATTCCGATTCCGCGCCCGCGCTGATTCCCACTGCTGCTGCCGTGAATGAATCGAGTATCCGCGGCGAAATCGAATTTCGCCATCTCGATTTCACCTATCCCACCACGCGCACCGATTCACCGGGCCACCTGCCCGCCAATAATGGCCAGCCACAAACGAGAACGCCGGTGCTCTACGATATCAATTTGCACATACCGGCTGGCTCGACTCTAGCGATCGTGGGACCCACGGGGAGCGGAAAGAGCACCCTGGCGGCCCTGGTGGCGCGCCTATGGGAGGCTCCGCCAGGCGCATTGCTGATCGACGGAAAGTCAATTCGAGACTGGCCGCTGATCCAGTTGCGCCGCGCGATCGGCTTTGTGCCGCAGGATACGTTTCTTTTCAGCGAAACAGTGCGCGAAAATATCGCTTTTGGGGTGGAAAGCGCCGAAGAGAAAGCCATTCTGCAGGCCGCGGAAACCGCCAGCATCGCGGGAGAGATTGCGGAATTCCCGGCGCGCTACGAAACCATGGTCGGAGAGCGCGGCATCACCCTTTCCGGCGGGCAGAAGCAGCGCGCCGCGCTCGCTCGCGCCGTTCTGCGCAACCCGCGAATCCTGATTTTGGACGACGCGCTCTCCAGCGTGGATACCGACACGGAGGAGCGCATCTTGCGCGGCTTGAAGGAGATGATGAAGCAGCGCACCACGATCTTGATTTCGCATCGCGTCTCGACTGTCCGCCATTCCGATCTGATCATCGTTCTGCGCGAGGGACGCATCGTCGAACGCGGCACGCACGATGAGTTACTGGCGCTGGGCGGCTATTACGAAGACCTGTATCAAAAGCAGTTGCTTGAGGAAGAACTGGAACGCGCATGAGTGATTTTCGCGACGAAGAAGCGTTAGGCAAGATCTACGACTCGCACCTGGCGCGCCGGCTGTTCGGCTATTTGCGTCCGTACAAGGGCTGGGTGGCGATCGCGGCCTTGTTGACCATACCCGTAGCGCCGCTGGCCGCCGCAGGCCCCAAGCTGTTCGAAATCGCGGTGGACCGCTACATCGAGCCCGCGCTGCATCACGAAATTCTCGCCGCCGTGGCCGTTCGCGGCCTGGGATGGGTATCGCTGCTATTCCTGGCGACTCTGGCCCTGGGATTTGCGTTTCAATACCTGCAAGTGCGGGTGATGCAAAAGGTCGGCCAGGAGACGATGTACGACCTGCGCCGGGAGGTATTCGAACGCCTGCAGCGCCTGCCCATGAGTTTTTATGACCGCAGCCCGGTGGGGCGCCTGGTGACTCGCGTGACCACCGACGTGGATGCGCTGAACGACCTGTTCGCCTCCGGCATCAGCGCGATGGTCAACGACGCCTTTCTGCTGCTGGTGTTCGTTTTCATCATGCTGCGCATGAATTGGAGGCTGGCTCTGGCCACCTTCGCAGTGCTGCCCTTTATCTTTGTGGTCACCTGGATTTTTCGGAATAAGGTCCGCGATGCCAATCGCCGCATCCGCACCGCTATCGCGCGCATCAATTCGTTCCTGCAGGAACACATCAGCGGAATGAGCGTGGTGCAGCTTTTCAACCGCGAGCGCAAATCGCGCGCGCAGTTCGCCGAGCTGAACCGCGTGCACATGGAAGCCTATAAAGACGCCATCCTGGCGTATGCCCTGTTTTTCCCCGGCGTGGAATTCATCGGCGTCGTGGCCATCATCACCGTATTTTGGTACGGCGGCTTTCAGGCGCTGGCCGGCGTGGTGCCCGTCGGCGTGCTCATTGCGTTCATGCAATACGCGCAGCGATTCTTCCAGCCTATCCAGGATTTGAGCGACAAGTTCAATATCCTGCAGGCCGCCATGGCCGCCTCCGAACGCATTTTCAAGCTGCTGGACGAGCCGCTGCCGCCGGCGGCAGTCGGTGCGGGACGCCAGCTTGGCGCCGTCAAAGGCGAGATTGAATTCCGCAACGTGTGGTTCGCGTATGCCGGCGGCCGCAAGGGCGCCGAGCCTAAAGAAGAGGATTGGGTGTTGCGCGACGTTTCTTTCCGCGTCGAGCCCGGCCAAACCATCGCCATCGTGGGCCACACGGGCGCCGGGAAAACCACCACCATCCAGCTTCTGCTCCGCTTTTACGACATACAGCGCGGCCAAATCCTTCTCGACGGCGTTGATATCCGCGAGCTGAACGTGCAGGATTTGCGCCGTCAATTCGGAATCGTGCTGCAGGATCCGTTTTTGTTTTCGGGAACCCTCGAATCGAACGTGCGCCTCGGCACCGAAACCGTGGATCGCGAGGCCGTCGCAAACGCCCTGCGCGAGGTGGGACTCGATCATTTTCTTGATTCCCTGCCGGAGGGTCTGGACACCATCGTGAGCGAGCGCGGCGCGACTTTTTCAGTAGGCCAGCGCCAGTTGGTGAGCTTCGCGCGGGCCCTGGCGCACAATCCCAAGTTTCTGATCCTCGATGAAGCCACCTCCAGCGTGGACACCCGCACCGAGTTGATGATTCGCGCGGCGCTCGATCGGCTGCTTACCGGCCGCACCGCCATTGTCATCGCGCACCGCTTGAGCACCATACAGCACGCCGATCGCATCCTCGTATTTCACAAGAGCCGCCTGCGCGAGCAAGGCACGCACCAGGAACTCCTCGCACAGCGCGGCATTTATTACCGGCTCTACCAACTGCAGTACAAAGATCAGGAATTGCGCCTCGCCGTGCCTCCCGGATCCATTCGCGATGCCCTGGCCGGCTCGGGCGCCGGAGCACCTCGCCCCGCGGACGATTAGAGAGTGGCCTTAAGCTGTCATTCTGAGCGAAGCGAAGAATCCCTCATTCTTTTCGCCTTACTCGCATCCCATGAAGCATGGCTATAGCACGGACCAGTTCTAGGCTTTTTCGGCAGGAAGTGTGCGAAAGTTTTTGGGGCCAGGTTCGCTGGCGCACCCAACCCGATGTAGCGATGTTTTTCGGGGGTGGCCCATTTTTGCGTTTTCCGCAAAAGTGAGGCTTTTTCCGAGCGCTGCAACTGCAAACCGGCGCAAACAGTTACGCGCCGACCTCTTTGTGGTTGCTTGCCGTGGCCTTAAGCTGTCATTCTGAGCAAAGCGAAGAATCCCTCATTCTTTTCGCCTTATTCGTTCTCGCTCCTTGCTCTTCGCCGTTGTCCAACAGCACGTTATTGCGTCTTGGCAACGAGGCGGCTTTTGCCTTCGTGTTTTCTGGTAGGCAAACAACCGCTCCCAGCCCGATGTAGCACTGTTTTTCGGGGGTGGCCCATTTTTGCGCTTTCCGCAAAAGTGGGGCTTTTTCCGAGTGGCACCACTCCAATCGTAGGTTCACATTCGCACGATTTTACACCAGCAGCTTGACGTCACCCCCGCGGTGAACCGCACGTAAATTCTTTGACCCGCCTGTTAAAATAGAGTCAGAAGCAAAAATAACGGAGTCTTGCCGGAGCACTCGGGAGCTCTGCCGCCGCCCTGGTGGGTGCGTTAACGATGTCTTTCAATTTACCTCCAATACCCGCCGCGAAAAGGCCGCGCACAACCCTCATCAAAGCAAGAATCCGCAACGATATCAAAACAGGCAGTTTCAATCCGGCCATTTTGATATCCTTACCAACACGCCAGGAGCAACTCTCCTGTTTTGATATGCTTGCAAAAAACACCGGGGGGTGGGGGTCCGACTTTATCGGGGAGCAATCAAAATATTCCGTAATACTTAATGGCACCTCCAGTAGCGCAGGCACTCCTGCCTGCGTGCTTTTCAGTGCTGGGCGCGCTCAGGAACGATCATCGCCCTCCAAGCTATCCCGTTCACTCTTTTTTTCACCCAGTAGTGCGAGGGAGGCCACGACCGTAACCAGCGCGACGAAGACGCGACTTGCAGACCGTCGTCAGCCAGTCCCGGCGAAGTTCATGGAGTATTTTTCTATGTCTCCCACGGAGCTGTTGATTTCCGCCGGAGAAGCTTCCGGCGACATGTATGCCGCGCGGCTGGCAAGTGCGCTGCGCGCGCGCCGCAACGTCCGCCTCTTCGGCATGGGCGGACCGCGAATGCGCGAAGCCGGCGTCGAGACTGTCGTTGATTGCTCGGAAGTCTCGCTGGTCGGGCTGACCGAAGTCGCTCGCAAAATGCCGGCCCTAAACCGTGCGTGGCGCCGTTTAATGGCCGAAACGCGACGGCGGCGGCCCCCCTTTGCGATCCTTACCGATTTCCCCGGCTTTCACCTGCACTTGTCGCGGGCCCTCAAGCGCAAGGGTGTGCGCAATATTTATTTCATCTGCCCGCAATTCTGGGCCTGGCGGCCGCGCCGCGTAAATTTGGTGCGCCGGAGGTTTATTCGCGGCTTGTGCATTTTTCCGTTCGAGGTGGAGTTTTACCAGCGCGCCGGCGTTCCGGTCGACTGGATCGGGCACCCTCTCGTTGGCGAAGTACGCGCAACGTTATCGAGGGCCGAATTCGCGGCCAGGCATGGCCTGGATGCCGATCCGGGACGGCCCATAATCGCTTTATTGCCCGGTAGCCGGCCGGGAGAACTGGCCCAGCACATGCCACGCTTGATCGAATCCGCCGCCCGGCTGAAGAGTGCGGAGAATGGAAGCCGGCGGCAGTTCGTGCTGGCCCTGGCTGCGGGGCTGGGCCGGTCGCAAATCGGCGCGCATCTCGCTTCCCGTCCCGACGTAACCATATCAGTGATTGAAAATGATACTTACAACACTTTGGGCGCCGCGGACCTGGCCATCGTTTCGAGCGGCACGGCCACCGTTGAAGCCGCACTGATCGGCGTACCCATGGTGGTAATCTACCGCGTCGCGGCGACCACCGCATGGGTCGCCCGGCGGCTGGTGCGGACTCCCTTCTTCGCGATGGTGAATTTAATTGCTGGGAAGCGCGTGGTTCCAGAGCTGATTCAGGACGATTTCTCGCCGGAACGCGTCGTGCAAGAGGCTGAGCGCCTGCTTGGGTCGGAGGAAGCGCGGGCGGAGATGCGGAACAACTTGGCGCTCGTGCGCGAACGTCTGGGACCTCCGGGGGCCATCGAACGGGCGGCCGGCATTATCGGCGGTATGATCGAGGGCTGACTGCAGCGAAGGGGCCGTTGGTTGGACATTATGACAGATTAGGCTCCCCAGGGAAACCGTTTGGCAACTCGGGGGCCCTACTCTGGTATCCTAGAGATGATCCTACGTGTTCCGAGAATACATTGGGTATGTCTACAAGGCAGATCAAATCTGGTGCGAGCGTGGCGCCGATGAATATATTACCCGCGAACGCAAAACACTCCCGCTCAAATAACTCCATGCGCTTCGGATACGCTCGCCCACGATTCTTCCTCCACGTGCTGGCGTGCTGCGGGGCACTGCTTTTAATTTGTTGTGTGCTCGCGGCGCAGGGGCCTGGGCGCCCGCAAAGTGCCGTGGAGCCCGAGCGGCATCTCGGATTCCGCGCGGTATCGTACGACGTATACGCCTCGCTTTCACCCGCGGATCAAACAATTAGCGCCAAAGCAACCGTCGAATTTGAAGCTCGGGAGCCTTCGAGTACCGTCGAGTCCGAGCTGCATCCCAATCTTCGGATCACTGATGTGCGGGATGCCTCCGGACGCCCCCTGGCGTTCAACCGTGGAGATGGCGACCCGCTGCTGGTGCGCGTGAGCTTAAACGATTCCGTCCCCGTCGGGCAAAAAGTTAAGCTCACATTTACATATGCCGGGCCCCTCGCCAATGAAGACGCGAGCCCGGTACGTGGCGTTCGCCTGGCATGGATCGGCAATACGGGCGCCTATCTTTTGTTGCCGGCCCGCTGGTTTCCGCTGACCGATTATCCTTCCAATCGCTACGCTGCGGTTTTTCACATTGATGTGCCGCAAAACTTTGCCGTCGCCGGCACGGGCACCCCGGAACCGTCGGGCCCTGCCGCTCCAGGCTCGCTGATTTCAAGCGCTCCGGAGTCAGCGCCTGCCTCTCCAATGCTGGGCAATAGGAACCCAGCCGGTGAAGCCGCCGGGGCGCCGGTCACTGCTTACAAGAACGGCAAAGCCGCGCCTAGCAAATCCGGCGCGGCAGCAACTACCCCCACTTCAGTGTCAGCGGCAATTCCCGGACCCGCCACTGGTCGAACGTCCTTGCCGTCGACCGGCACGCAACCCTCCAGCGCGCAGCGGCTCGCGCACAGTGTACACATTCCGCACCGCACAACCTGCCGCTGCGGGAACTTTTGTTGCTGGTTCGCTGCAACTCTATCCTGTTAAGGCCGAGGGGTTGAACGTGTCGGTGTATGCGCCAGCCGGTGCCGCCGCCGCGGCTACCGCCTACGGCGAAGCCGCGGCGCGCATCGCCGTGGCCTTCTCGGATCAATTCGGGCCGCTCGCGCAGCGTGACCTAAGCGTCGCCCAGTTCCCCGACGGCTCGCTTCCAAGCTTCGCCGCGCCGGGCCTCCTGCTGGTGAGCCAGCGGCAATGGTCCGCCTCGGTAAATACCCGATTGCTGTCAAATCTTGTAGCCGCGCAATGGTGGGGCCATCAAGTGATGGCCGCGGAGCCCTCGTCGGTGTGGCTGACCGACGGGCTGGCGCGCTATTCGGAAGCGCTTTACGTCGAGCAGGCGGAAAACAAAGAAGCGATGAACAAGGCGCTTGAGGATTTCGCCGTGGGCTCGCTGATGTATGAAGGCAGCGCTCCCATTGCCGAAGCGGGACGCATTCCGCCTTTTTCGGCCGATTACACATCCGTCGTGGTCAATAAAGGCGCGATGGTGTTTCACATGCTCCGCGAGCAGATGGGCGACACGGCATTCTTTTCGCTCCTGCGCGATTTCGCCACGCAATTTTCCGGCAAGACCGCCTCGCTCGCGGATTTTGAGAAGATGGCGGTGGATCACGCAGCAAAACTCAGCAACAAGGGTGCCGGAGATTCACCGGCCGGCGGCTTCGTGCTTAGAAACTCGACAGGGTCCGGTGATTCGTCGCCGAGTACAAGCGCGGCTGCGAGCGATTCCGCCGACGGAGCCGTGAATCTACGGCCGTTTTTCGCCCAATGGCTCAATTCGACGGGAGTACCTGAATTTTCGCTCAATTACACCGTTTACAGAACGCAAAAAGGTTTCAAGATCGTCGGCAAATTGAAACAGAACCTCGATTTTTTCCATATGCCGGTGGAAATCGAAGTGCAAACCGAGGGAAATCCGGAGTTCAAGAGCATTGAGGTAAGTGGAACCGAATCGAGCTTCGATGTGGATGTGTTCGGCCGCCCGAAGGCCGACGGCATAATCCTCGACCCGCACAATTACATTCTTAAATCGAGCGCGCGCCTCCACATACGCGCGATTATCGCGCGCGGCGAGGCTTCCGCCGAACAGGGGCGCTACTACGACGCCGTCCAGCAATACTCCCAAGCCCTGGACTTGCAGAAAAACAATTCGCTCGCCGAATTCCGGACGGGCGAGGCTTTTTTCTATCAGAAGAACTACTCTGCCGCGGCCACTGCTTTTCGCGACGCGCTCGATGGCGATCTCGACCCGAGTTACAAGTGGGTCGAGGTGTGGTCGCACATTTACCTGGGAAAAATCTACGACGTCGCTGGCGAACGCACACGCGCCGTCAATGAGTACAGCAAAGCGCAACAGACGAATGACGACACGGGCGGTGCACAAGGGGAAGCCAAAAAATATCTGAACCAGCCCTTCACCGAAGGCTCCTCAACGTCGTGATAGGCCCCGGACGGACCCGCGCAGCTCGCGCGTGCTTCCATCGCCTAAAGATTCGATTGTCTTCTAAATCCCTTGCAGGCCGGTAAGCAGCGGTGCGGAAATCCCCTTATGGTGTATGCAAACCTGAAAGGTCCCGCCCATTCCATCGGGATGAAGAAGTGTCTTGAGGAGCAATCGCGCGCGAATTTTCTCAACTTCGCTTGCGTCCGACGCGTATAAATCCGCAAATTCATTCGCCCGGCCCAGACCGACGAGGAAAGCCATTTGCGAAACGCATCCCGTGCGGGCCAACCCCGCGCGGCGACCCCAGGCGTCTAGCGCTGTGAAATTGACGTGAGCGGTCAGATCCTGCTCACCCGGAGCATCTAGAAAATTCTCACTTACCCGGTGCCGCGAGTAGGCCAAGAGCGTGCCGCGGAAATGCCGATGGTTATAGAGCTCTCGAGCTTCGTATCCGTAATCTATAGTGAGAACAAAGCCGCGGCCCAAGCGCCGGCCCGCGTCCAGAAACCAGCTGCAGGCCTCCAGGCCCGCCTCTGCGAACTGGCCTTCCCGCAATGTGATTCCCTGATCGAGGAAATACTCCCCAATTTCCGGTGAGCTGAGAGGGCCGGACCTCTCCACTAATTCCGCGGATCGCCTGGCGCTGCCAGGGGAGCCTTTCGCAACGTCATCTTCCGGGCCGCACGCACTCAACCCGACGAACATTTCGCACAAGGCGCCGTTCTTGAACAGCACGCGATGCGCGGGAAGCGCATCGAAGAGCTCGTTCGACAGAATGCATCCCACGGGGATTTCCCGCGGAAGCTCTGCCGCTGAAATTGCGCGTCCGCGAGAAATATGCTCTTCGAGCCTTTCCGCGTGCGCGTGCCGACGCGCCGACGATTGCTCGACAGCCGAATATCGCAACGCCTGATAAAAATTAGGAATCGAACGCGCGGCGAAATCGAGGATGTGGGCCGCCAGTCCACCGGTTCCGGCACCAGCCTCCACCACCAAAAACTCCGCAGGGCAATCGAGCGCCCGCCACATCTCCTCAAGCTGCCGCGCGAGTAGGCGGCCAAAAATTGGATGAACGTCCACACTGGTATAATAGTCGGCGAAACGCCGTGCTTCGGGGCGGCTGTAATAACCAAATTCGGGATGGTAGAGGCATTCGCGCATGAAATCGGCAAAAGGGATGGGACCGTGGGCGCGCATGCGCTCCGCGAGATCTAACTGCAGGGGCGTTGGGGGGCGGTAGGCTGCAACCGACTGTCCCGGGTGCGCGTTCATGTGTCTTGCCGTTGAGGATTACAGGTAAACATTTCAATCACGTAATCGTGCAGACAGTCATAAAGTTGGCGCTGGAATGCCCATGGAAATTGTTTATTTTCAATTTCGCGGGGCTGGAGCAAAAACTGGTAGGTGTGCACCTCGACACCCGCGTGCTTAAACCGGATCTCGACTTCGACACCATTAGTGGCCGCATGCGCGCCAAAATCAAACAGGGGGTGCTCGTAGCGCACCAGTTCGCGGTGGACTTTCTCCAGGAGTTCGTTCACGGTGCAACGGAACACGAGCAGAGGCCATACGTGCCTCGGTGTTGGCGCAAGAACGTTGCCGGGACGACAAATCCCCGCGTTTCAGGATGAAGCCGCGACCGGCTCCCCGGCATCGAGCTCACCGCGCTCCTTCATCTCGGCCATCACCTTTTCGAAGGCGCCCAGCGCCTTGGCATCGAAAAGCACGAAATAAATTTTCTCGAGCGTCGTTGGTCCTTTCAGGTGCCTCACGGCTTCCTCGAGCATGATGGCGGCGCATTCCGATAGCGGAAACCCGCCAATCCCCGTCCCAATCGCGGGAAACGCCACCGTTCGAAGTCCTCTCTCGGATGCAATGCGCAGGGAGTGAGCCGTCGAAGTGCGCAAGGCGCGTGTAGTGGTATGCCCTCCAAGTTGCATGCTGGCCGCATGAATGATATGCCGGGCCCGGATTTTTCCGGCCGTGGTTATTGCCGCCCCACCGACGGGTATGGCGCCGATCTCATTGCATTCCCGCTGCACCGAATCTCCGCATTTGCGGCGGATGACGCCCGCCAAGCCCCCGCCGAGCTGTAAATCGTTATTTGCAGCGTTGACAATGGCATCAGTATCCATCTCGGTGAGATCGCCTTGCTGCAGAACGATTTTGTCGGCCAGCCTCATGCGTGAAAGATCATAGCAGAGCCCGAGCCTCGGAGTCCTGCGCGGGCACTCGCTGTTTCGTTGAAGAACACAAGCATTGCGCAGGCCTCCTTAACAGCCCGGAATCACTGGGGCGCCGGTCTGCTGCAGAGCCGCGGTGCGAACGCGGTCTCCGGTCTGCAGCAAGCCACGAGCTGCGCGGCGCGCCGCTTCCTGGGCCGTGGCAGTGGTCGCGAGGCGTGCGAGCAGAGCGCAGCCTTTGCGATGATGGCGATCTTCGTCCGGATTGATGATCTCCCGATAAAGAGTCGCCAGCTCCCGATGGCCCGCCTGTTCCACAAAGGCTAGGAACTTCGCGTTGCGGCGCCCTCCCCTAGCTTCTCGCGCCACCAGTGCCGCCGCAACCCGTTCCACCGTACTGTTCAGCGTCCGCAGGTAACTCAGCACCGGGCTTGGCGGATCGAGCGGATGGAAACCTTCGAGCGGTATGGCCATCGAGCGGCCTGGCGCTTCCACTAGTTCGTAGTGGCGCGCTTCGTCGCCCGCATGGCACGCCAGCGCCACCTTCACATCAAGCTCGGGGGTTGTGGCCACCCATTCGGCCGCGATCTCGACCGCTTCCATTTCATTCTTTAGGGCCATTTTCATGAGGATAGCGAGTGTGTCAAAGCTTTGCCGGTCGGACCCCTCCGAAGCGGCCGGCCGGCTTTCCGCAGGCGCATCGATCCTGGCCAGCAACGCCTCATTTTCGGCGATCAATTGCGTGACGAATTCCGTTCCGGTCATTCTGGCGTCTCCCTACCCCGCAAACTCCTCCAGTGCCTCTGGATCGAAGCCCAGCACGATGCGGTCCTCGCAAATCACCACCGGCCTGCGGATCAGATTTGGTTCCGCAGCCATAAGGCGCAGGGCTTCCGGCCGCGTTGGAGGATTCTGCCCCATCTTGCGCTGGCGATAAAGTTCGTTGCGCGTATTAAGGAATTTTCGGTAGTCGCGCGTCCCGATTAGCTCGTCGAGTTCTTTCACGGTCATGCGTTCCTTGCCTAGATCGCGCAGTACAAGTTGCGCGCCTCTCTCCTCGAGAAATCCACGCGCCTGGCGGCAAGACGTGCACGTGGATTTGTGAAGAAAACGAATTTCTCTTTTTCCTGGTTTAGCCTTTGTTTCAGAGTTTATTTTTTTCGTCGGTTTGCGCATCGCGGCAATACTCCGGCCTATTCGCCTCGGAAACGTGGCGCCCGTTTCTCGAAATATGCCTGGATACCTTCGCGGCTGTCTTTCGACTGGAAACATCGTATCTGCCAGCGAATTTCTTCCTCGAGTGCCCGTTGCAGCTCCTCGCGGTGATCGGTGGAGAGCGCCTGCTTGATGCCGCGCACGACCAAAGGGGGAGCGGCGGCCAAGCTCTTGGCCAATGCAGTCGCTTCCTCCGCCAGTCTGTCGTGCGGCACCACCCTGGATACTAATCCCAGTCTGGCGGCATCGGCGGCCCCGACGGTTTCGCCCGTATATAAAAGCTCGGCTGCGCGCGCGGGCCCCACAAGCCGAGGCAAGAAATAGGTTGCACCAAAGTCCGGAAACAATCCTAGCCTGGCAAAGCTTTGCACGAAAATCGCACGGTCCGAGGCGATGCGCGGTGCGCAGGCCAGCGCGAGGTTGCATCCGGCGCCGGCCGCCGCGCCGTTGACGGCGGCCAGCACCGGTTTGGGCATCGTCGCGATAGCCAGCACGACTTGCTTTCCGGACCGCAGCAAGCTCTCGAGCTCTTCGGTGGCATGGCGTTCGCGAGCGTCGCGCAAAACGTTTAGATCGCCGCCCGAACAAAAGCCCCGCCCCGCTCCGGTCAACACCACACAGCGGACAGCCGCGTCCTGGGCTGCCCGCTGGAGCGCGTCGACGAGCGCCTGACCCAGCGCCGCATCGATGGCGTTCAGCCGCTCGGGGCGGTTCAATGTCAGGGTCGTAACAGCGTCCTGCCGCGTCTCCAGCACCAGCGCGGCGGAAACCGCAGGTTCGGTCCGCGCAATCATTTTGGCATTGTCCAGATACTTTTCCTTCGAGGTCAGTCCGGCAGGTGCCGTAGAAGCGCCGCCAACTGCCGAAAATAGCGCAGTTTTACGCCCTGGGCGTCCGAACCCGTCCCGTTCGTGGAGGGCAGCACGAACACTTTCGCGCCATAAAGCGCGCCTTTCTGCAGGCCGAACTTGCACGGCTGCTGCGCGAATTTCTCATATGCGAACTTGCCGTTGAACGCCACCACCCGCGGCGCAAATTCCTCGATCTTTTGTGCCAACAATATACGTCCTTCGGCGAATTCCTGCCGCTCGAGCTCCTCGACGGTGCGCGTCGAACGTTTCACCAAATCTGTCAAGCCTACGCCAAACTCGATAATGCGCTTGTCATCAACGTGCGTAAGCAACTCCGGCAGGACTCCCGAATCGTATAGCAGCGACCAAAATGGATTATCCCTGCCCGAATAGTAATGGCCCACGCGGGCCGAGCGGTCGCCCGGATTGCAACCGACCACAATCAGCTTCATCCCCCGGCGCAGATAGTCTGGGAGAGTTCTCATTATTCCCGTTATCGTCTAGATCATCATCCAAGTTTGGAGCAAAATATAGCTGCAAGGCGCAAATTCCACGCAAGTTTACCACGGCAGCCCGAAGCCGCGCATTTGGCTCAAGCCCAAGTGCGCGATCGGTGAAGTAACAACTGCCAGCGGCAATCGTCAGGATGAATCTCCGGCGCCGCGCGAGCGTCTAATATAGGGGGTTCATTCGCCTGTGGCGTGTTGCGCGACAAGTTGTGCTAACCTGCTTGAAGTGCGCGGCCTCCACGGCCGTGCCCCTTCGGCGCGAGCCGCCATGAATCTTACCGACCCCAAGCCTCCGTTGCCCTCCACCATCGTGCAGGATGATGAGGGCGCCCTCGTAGCCGCCGCAAAAAAAGGCGATCTGTCGGCGTTTAATGAGCTTACGAACCGCTACGAACGTAGGATTTTCCGCCTCACGATGAATATCACTCAGAACCGTGAGGACGCCGAAGACGCTACTCAGGACGCCTTCATGAAGGCCTTTCAGCACCTCGACAACTTCGAAGGCGGCTCTCGTTTTTACACCTGGCTAGTGCGGATTGCCGTGAATGAGGCCCTCATGCGGCTCCGCAAGCGGCGGCCCAACGTCACGTCGCTTGACGAGCCGGTGGCCACTGAAGAAGACTTAATACCGCGCGAAATTGAAGACTGGGGTCCTACGCCCGAGCAGCGGTATGCACGGAGTGAATTAAACTCGATACTGACTTCCGCCATCGGCGAGCTCGAGCCCATTTTTCGCACGGTCTTTCTGCTGCGCGACGTGGAGGGGCTCTCCACCGAGGAGACCGCGGAAATGCTGGGCGTCTCCGTTCCAGCCGTAAAATCGCGGCTGCTTCGTTCGCGCTTGAAGCTGCGAGCGAAGCTGCACCCCATTTTCCGACAGAGCGCCCACGCATGAACTGTCGCGGACTCATCGTCGAACTTTCCAGCTATCTCGACGGCGAGCTTGATGCCGAAGGCATACGCGAGATGGAAATCCATCTTGCACGCTGCAAGAACTGCAGGATTATCGTCGATACCACACGCAAAACGATCGACATTTATTGCCAGACCGAGCCCGTCCCGCTTCCGGAAGATTTCGCGGCGCGATTGCACGACGCGCTTGCCAGGCGCCTGGGCCGCAGGCCAAGTCGTTAGCCCTCTCTCGGACTGTCATCAGAAGCTCCATCCCGAGTGCCTTCCTCACCGCCGCAATTCACCGAATGCAATTTTGCGTCCGACGTCTTCTTTCTCAGCGCGCTGCAGAACGCGCGCGGCTACGGCGATATCCCAGGTCGCGATCCCGTTCGATTTGAATAGCGTGATCTCTTGCGCGCTCCCACGTCCCGGCAGTTTGCCGAAAACAATCTGCGCGAGCTCGCATACGCGTTGCCACCGGGAAGCATCGTCGCCAAAGGCATGAATCAGATCGCCTGATTCGAGGCGCGCCTGTTCGATCGAGTCGACCGCCAGGATGTCCGCGCGCGCCACGGCTTCGCCGTCTAATTCCTGTTTCTCCGCCATATTTGCGCCCATAGCGTTTACGTGTGTGCCGGGAGCTAGCCACGCGCCAAAGAGCACTGGCTTGGTGGAGTTTGTCGCCGTGACCACGACATCGGCGTCGCGTATGGCTTCTTCCGCGGAAGCCGCCGGCGTCACGCGGAGGCGCAGGCGCTCGCTCATATCACGGCAGAAATCGGCGCGTCGCACAGGGTCACGACCGAATGCGCGAACAGCTTCGAATCGCCGCACCTGCGCAATCGCCTCCAGTTGCGTACGCGCTTGCAGTCCCGTGCCCAGTATTCCGGCCACACGGGCGTTTTCACGCGACATGTATTTCGTCGCTATACCCGATGCCGCGCCGGTGCGCATCTGTCCCAGAAAATCCGCTTCGATCAGCGTCGCGAGTTCGCCCGTGTCTGCGCGATACAGTGCCACCAGAAACCTGGCGCCTCCCCGTGCGGCCGTATAGAGTTTCGCGCCCATCCAACCGCCATGGCGGTCGGCCGCCGCCATGTAGTTCAGATAGACGCGCTCCGGCATCGCGAAACGCCGCCGCGGCTGACTCCAGGCATCACCCGAGGCCTGGAGCCGGAACGATTCCTCCACCGCCTCAAGTGCGGTGGGCATATCGAGCAGCACGCGAACATCTTCTTCGGTGAGCAGCAGCGTCATGGCCGCCTCATGAGGGATCGAGATGAATGCGAAAACGCAGAATTCGGGGCACCGAAGGATCAAGTATAAACAATTCGCCACGCGGGCTGAGGGCCATCGATTCGGCCATGCCGGGAGGAATCCCCCGCGAAGCGCCTTCGCGTGACTTGGAGCCGGCTGCTGCGACGTCGGACGGCACGACGGAAAGCCGCCCGCCCAGATCATCGGAGAGCCGCAGTTCGCCGTTCAGAGTCCATACTTGCAGCCGGGGGCTGGTCGGTCGCAGCGCGAAAAGATACTTCGGTGAAATCGCCACGGCCAGCAGCGGCGCCGTGTCGGCGGCCGCTTGTCGCCACGAAGGCGACGCATCCCCTTCGCCCGTCAGTTTCACAATGCGCCCTGTTCGCGCATCTCCCACATACACCGATCCGTCCCCGGCGGCTGCGGCGATTACCGGCCTCGCCTGCTCATGAGGTAGAGCCATCGCCCCAGCGACATTCCACGTTTTTTCCAGGCGTCCGCGCGAGCTTAGGACTTCGACCTTTCCGCCCGCCGGGTCCGGCACGAAGAGCCGTCCATCCGCGCCCACGCTAAACGCATAGGGGCCGTCGAAATCCCGCTGGGGCGCAACGTGAAACACGCGCAGCAAATCGCCCTCTGGAAAGAACACGCTGATTTCGCCCAGGCGCGCGTTAGCGACATAAATGCCGCCCCCGCTATCCACGGCGATGGCGGCTGCCCCCCGTGCAGCGGCATCTTCGAACGTAAGCAGGTTCGTGCCGCCCGCCTCGAATTTTTGCACGAATCCCGTGCTTCGGTCAGCGACATATATCCGGCCCGCCGCATCTGCTGCCAGGCCCACGGGCTGTTCGAGCTGCCCCGGCTGGTCGCCGTGAACACCCCATGCTCCTGCAAACTCGATTGCCGGCAATTGCGGCGGCATGGCGGCTGCGGCCGCCGTTTCGGCTTGCGGACGGCTCCGCGAGCAACCGCCCATGATGGCCGCCACCAAAGTAAAAATGGCAGCTCGGCGGAAACAAAAACCGAAATGTGTGCCGGTGCGAAGCAAGGTTACAGTGTCACAAAAACAATTGGCGAAATCAGCGACCGGAGACGGATTGCTCCGGAACATTGCCGGGCAGGCTGCCCCGATGCGCCGCGCCGCGTTTGCCGTTCACAAAAGTCGCCGCCGGCGCCTTCTCAGTTGAGGATCGCCTCTTGTGTTGCGAAGCGCCACCTTCGACAACCCGCCGGATAATCGTCTGCTTCATGCGGTAAACCCGCTGCGCTGAGGAATCTCCCTCCGCGAAACTAAACTCCGGGCCTGACGTCGTCTGCCGAACGCGAATGGGAAGCTTGCCGCAGAGATCATTTTCGACATACGCGGTTTCGTACCGTTGCCGTCCCGTGCCCCAGGTATACGCGCGCAGCAGTGTGAAATCGCACAGCTGCCCTTCGCCGCCCCGCGCCCCCGCCACAAGATATTGTGGCTTTGCGCCGTCCGGGTCAGCGACGGTATTGAGAACGACCCATGCCACGACGTGCATGCCGGCCGCATTCGAATAATCTGGAATCGGCTCCGGCGGCTCCAACTCGATAAATCGCGCGAGAACCCACCCCGCTACCGGCAAGTTGGCGGACGAATCGGCAATTTCAGCCGAACCAGCCGAAACCGGAGAGGTACTCGCCCGCCCAGTTTCCGGCGTGGTCGCTTGCGAAGCCTCATACGACGCCTCATTGGAAGCGCCGGGCGAAGAACCACTGGACGGCGGGCTAGAAGACCCGGCCGATGGCGAGGACACGATGGTGTTTTCGAGCCTCACGCGGGAAACCAACAGCCAATCTTCTCCTTTTTCGTTTTTCTTTTCCTCACCCACATCCCCGGCCGCTTTCGCCTTCTCCTGCCCAGGGCTTACCGCATCCTCATTGGGTGCCGACTCTTCCGTCTGCGCGTTCTCGGCGGATGCGGGAATCGGAACCGATTTGCGCTCATACACGACCACCGGCACGCCTCGGCCAAACTGGAAAATGCGCGGCGCGTCGCGGCCCGGCTCGAGCCGCACGTTGCTCAACGTCCGCGTGCGGCCGCTGGCCTGGACCGGTTTGTCGTGCACGCTGGCGAGCAGACTCGCGGACTTCCGCCACAGCTCGGGATCCATCAGCAGCCGGTTATCGATCCACCCTTGAATGCCATCATTCGTGCGAATCTGCGATTGCTCCGGCGTGCGCCGCACAATGGCCACTCGTTCGCCGTAATGCAGCGTTGCCAGGGGTTGCCGCACCTGTGCGGTGGTGCTCCAGATGGTTGCGCTGCGATCTCCGACGTAAGCGTCCGGATATTGCGGCGGCCGGCGGCGCATCAACCAAGCCGTGATAATTCCCGCGAGCAAAATCACTGCCAGAATCCAGCGGCTGCGGGCAGCCGAAGATAAGGACATCAGAGATAACCTGCAAATTTCATAGCCATAGCGGAATGGTGGAGGCCCGGCAATATCTTTCCGCCCCCGTCGCGAGCCGCCACGATTCTACACGATTCGTTCGTAGATCTTGGTGCATGGCCGGTTGACGTTGTGCAAACGCATTAACAGCCCCTATCGCGCTCCATATCCATGCGCAACCCGATCCTCACCTTCTGCTAGAATTCGTCCCGAACTTACAGGCGAGCGATTCGTCAAACCTTGGAGGAAATGTGCAGAGCCTGGAAAAACTTAAGCCTTTGGCATTGCTGTGGCTGCGGTTGGTTTTGGGAATCATCTTTTTTTCTACGGCCGCGAAAAGCTCTTCTCCGCAACGGCGGCTTCGCTCAAGGAATTTCCTCGCTTGGGTTTCCCTGCATATTTCGTTTACCTCGCGGGCACACTTGAGTTGTTTGGCGCCATACTCCTGGTATTGGGATTATTCACGCGTGTAACAGCGTTGCTTCTGGGCATCGAAATGGCCATCGTGCTGGCGCGCGTCTCCCTCCCTCGCGCCGGAATCTACGCGGTCCGCGCCTACCAGCTTCCTTTGGCTCTCTGCGGAGCTTCATTCGCGCTGGCAGCCGTGGGAGCCGGCGTGCTTTCGCTCGATGCTTTTACTTTCGAGCGCGCCAGCACACCGCGGCGCGCGAAATCGCGGCGCTAGAATGCGCAAAGTTCCTGGACGGTGGCGATGATATCTTCGGTTTGCGGCAGGATTTCGTTTTCGAGCTTGGGCTGATAGGCGCAGAAGGTGTCCATCGCCGCGACCCGGCGCACCGGCGCGTCCAAATCGTGGAAAAGCTCCTCTGAAATCCGCGCAGCGATTTCGGCCCCATAGCCCCAGGAGCGCATGTCCTCATAAGCGACGATCGCGCGGCTAGTCTTGGTCACGCTTTGCGCGATCGCTTCCCAGTCATAGGGCGAAAGTGTTCTCAAATCAATAATCTCAAGCGCGATGCCGGCGCGTTCCAACGCGGCCGCGGCCAATTCGGCCCGGTGCACCAAGGCGCCGTAAGTGATGATGCTGGCATCGCTGCCCTCCCGAACGACGCGAGCTTTTCCGAAAGGAATCGTGAAATCCTTGCCCGGATAGGGCGAGCGATTGTAGGGCTGTCGATACAGGTGTTTGTGCTCGAGGAAGAGCACCGGATCGTCGCAGCGAATCGCGGTGCGCAGCAACCCGCAAAGGTCGAGCGCCGTGGAGGGCATCACCACATGCATTCCGGGAGAATGGGTGAACAGCACCTCGCCGGATTGGCTGTGATAGATTCCGCCGCCCGTCAGGTATCCCCCGATCGCCGTGCGAATCACCATGGGCGCGGAAAACGCTCCCGCCGAACGCCAGCGCGTCAAAATCAGCTCATCCCGCATCTGCATCATGGCCGGCCAGATGTAATCGAAAAACTGTATCTCGGGCACTGGCTTCAGTCCCCGCAGCGCCATGCCAATGGCGCGCCCTACGATGTTGGCTTCCGCCAACGGTGAATTGAACACGCGCCGGGATCCGAACCGGCGCTGCAGCCCCGCGGTGGCCTTGAAAACGCCGCCTTTCCCTTTCACCAGCGGAAGATTTTCTTCACGGCTGCAGTCCGCGACGTCCTCTCCAAAAACGACGATGCGCGCATCCCGCTCCATTTCATCGCTCAGCGTCGCCGAGATGATGTCCACCATGGTCTTCGGCTCGCCCGCAAACTGGGGTTCTTTCGCGAATTCCTCCGACGCCGGATCAACATCCGGCGAATAAACCCAGCAGCGGATGGATTCCTTGGCCGGCAACTCCGCCTCGAGCGCCCGGTCGGTCGCCGCAATAATCTCGCGGTCCACATCCGCCTCGAGACTCCTCGATTTCCTTCTCGTCCAAAACGCCTTCACGCACCATAAATAAGCTGAATCGCGGCAGCGGATCGCGCTGCGGACTCCGCCATCCGTTCCGCCTCGCATTTGTACAATCTGTCGTCGTCGGAAAGTGAGTGCGAATAAGGCCGCGTCACGTGCGCGTGCACCAGCGCCGGACCCCTACGCTCCCGGCAATGGCTCGCAGCGCGCTGTAAAACATCATAACTTTCCAGCGGATCGGTTCCGTCGCATTCCGCAATCAGCAGCCCCGGAAAATTCGCCAGCAGCCTCGAAATACTTCCTCCCGCGGTCTGCACCTCCACGGGAACCGAAATGGCCCACTCATTGTCCTCGATGAGAAACAGGACCGGAAGGTTCTTCAGGCTCGCCGTGTTTATCGCCTCGAAAAATTCGCCTTCACTGGTCATGCCCTCGCCGCCGGAGACGAACACAATTTCATCCGCATAGTGGCGAACGTGCTCTCCGAGCGGAGCCCGCCGCGCCTGCTCCAGCGCTTGCGGAGCCCCTTCATAGTACAAGGACGCTTCCGCCGCCCCGGCCGCCTGTAGCCACTGCATCCCCGCCGTCGAGGAACGTGCCACGATGTTCAGCCGAGCTTGCCCCCAGTGCGACGGCATCTGCCGTCCCCCTGAAGCTGGATCGTCCTTCGCGCCTACCGACTGCAGCAGCATTTCATAGGGAGTTATGCCGAGGCTCAGGCAAAGTGCGCGGTCACGATAGTACGGAAAAAACCAGTCATGTCCCGGCTTCAGCACTTCCCCCGCCGCCACCAAGACGCCCTCATGTCCCGCGCCGCTGATCTGAAAATAGATCTTATGCTGCCGCTTGAGCTGGACCTCGCGGTCGTCCAGACGCCGAGACATGAACATCGTCCGGTACATACCAACCAGGCGTTCGCGGGTGAGGCCGTGATAACGGCTGGCGTCGAAGTTTGGGGGCTTGGCGGGCGCCTGCAGGGGCATCGAGCCTCGCTTCAGAAAGAGTGGAGCGAAACCACAATACCCTCCCATTATAGCGGAATGCCACCTTAGCGGAATGGCCGAGCCGTGAAAAAACGCAGGCTTAACTTAGGCCGGGGTTCCAGTCGCCTAGCAATTGAGCCGTGCCGAGCACCTCGAACGGCAGCGGCGTTACAGTCCAGGTTTGCCCGCCATCGTGCGAGGTCAGCAGCGCGTCGCCCGAAAGCGCCCAAGCGTTGGCGTCAGTGGAAGAGGCGTCGATCGCACGAACCGCGCCCATGCGACTATCTCCAGCAGGCGCTTGAATCCAACTCGCTCCCCGATCGCGCGAGACCAGGATGCCATTGTCGGTCGCCGCGTACCAGGCATCTTGCCCAAACGCCATATCGTAAACAACCGCCGCCACCGGCGATTTCTTCCACAATGTCACACGCGCCGTTCTAGTCATCGCTTCTTGGCGGGCCTTGGCGTGCCCCGCCATTTTAGTCCTTGGAGGCTTCGCCGCCGGCAATGCTACCTTTACCGCCGCCGTGGTTTCGATCACCTCTAACGCGGGAACCCTCTCCCCGCTGCTTTCATCGACCCGAAACAGCCCGCCACTTGTAGGAGCGTCCCACGACCCGCTCGGCCCGGAAAACAGCGTGCGCAACTCAGTCAGCCGAGTGGCGACTATAGTCGCCGCCGTGGTATCCCACGCCTCCGAGGGCAACGCCACGCCACTGCCTGAGGCCTCTTCCGATGAAAGTTCAGGCCGAGAAGCTTGCGCTCCGGCTGATCCGCAAGCCGCGAGCAAAACCGCGCCCACTCCCAGTAGATACCGCCGCTGATACCTATCCCAAACCTCGCGCATGGTCATTCGCCTCATGCAAGCACCCCGAGAAGCCATAGGCGGACTTGCTAGAGCAGGCTAGACCGCCGCACACGAAATCGCGCCTGTACGGCAGGAGGGGTTTTGACCAGTCTTATCGAAACGCGAACGGCTTGCGCAGGTAGAAATTACAGGCGCTTAAGAAGTCCCAATCGAGCCGGTGAAGCCGTGAGCGCGGCCTGCTCCGCCCTGGAAGCGCTCCATCACCGCTGCGAATTCCGGATCGCCATGCTCGACAGTTTTGGGCTGCGCATCCTTGAATGGTTCTTCGGCCGGAATACGCGCCAGCCAGCGCCGATGCGACAGCTTCTCGTGATCGGAAAACTCGAGGCGCACGATTAGCGTAATGCGTTCGCCAGTTTGTTCCGCTGGCTGTTCCGGCGGCTCCTCGGTTGTTTCCCCGCTCGCTTTTTTGCGGTCTTTGCCGGCCACTTTTCCCGCCGGCTCGCTCGCAGATTTTTCGGCCGCATTACGGCCGGCTTTTCGCGTTTCTGGCTCCGCTTCCGAGGCCGTGCCATCCCCCGAACGTTCAACGGCAGGTTCGATGTCGTCCTCGGGCTTCTGCCGTTCAAATTTCATCATCACTTTCTTGTCGAGACGGAAGGCCTGCTTCCAGCGGTCGATAGTTCGCCGCGCCCGCTCAGCAGCTTCCTCATTCGAGCCAAAATCGAAAACCAAATAAGATTGCGCCATGTTATTGATATATCGGCTGCGCATACCGGTGTCAAGTCTCCCCGGCTTTGTTCGCACAGCAATCAGGCGCCATTTCTTCCGGGCGCCGGCCTGTTCGCGGGCACCGAGTTGACTCCGCCGGAGCCTTGCGCAAGAATGCCTAAGACCCTCTTCCATGACGCAAAGGCTCACCTCGCTGCTGGCCGTGTTCGCATTGCTGGCGACTTTTGCAGCTGCACCAGCCGCGGGCTTGGCTGCGAAAACGGCGGACTGCTGCAATGGACCGATATGTCCGATGCACCATAAAGGCGCGCCGGGCGGGTGCGATATGGACGCCACTCACATGGCTCCCCTGCTTCAGTCCTGCCCGACCCATGAGCTTCAGTACACCGCATCACTGGTATTCGTCTGTATAGCCCCCGCGGCCCTTTGCGCTGAACTTACGACCGAGCCTGCCGCGGTCTTTGCATCCGCAAAGGCGGTACGCGTTGCCGCTGTCGTTGACCCCCCTCCTCCTCGTCTGACCGCCTAGCAAATTCCATTTCGAGCGCGCAGTGATTCATCAGTTTCGTTGACGAGCAGTTCGAGTGTGTCTCTCGATGGAGAGAAAGCGCGCACTCGAGGATCTTCGATCGTCGAATGGAACGGCGGCAGCTAAACGCACACGCGAAAGAGCGAGGAGCCCCTATGCTTATGCGAAAAATCGCAATTTATCTGGCGATATTTGGATTGGCGGCATTGGTCCTGGGGAGCGCGGCTCTTCCTGCGCGCGCCACGATTTTTGGGAACGTAAAGGGTGTTGTGCATGATCCTCAGCATCGTCCTATCCAGGATGCGACTGTCACTCTGAAGGCTGATAATTCCGATTGGCAACAAACTCAGAAAAGCACTGACAACGGAGAGTTCGAATTTACCGCCGTGCCGGTTGGTGATTACACGGTCACGGTTATGGCCAGCGGCTTTCAGCAGCAACAGCAGTCCGTCATCGTCAGGTCCGATACCAGCCCGGTGCTGCATTTGGAATTAGCGATTGCCGCAGTGAACCAAACCGCCATCGTTAATAGCGCCCCTGTCGTCGCATTGACCGATACCGTCACCCCAACGACCACGCTGAGCCGTTTAGATATTCAGAACACCCCTGGGGCGGACCAGACAAACAACTTGGCCATAATCACCGATTACGTACCTGGCGCCTACATGGTCCATGACATGCTCCATATCCGCGGCGGGCACCAATACAGTTGGCTCATTGACGGCGTCCCGGTCCCCAACACCAACATCGCCAGCAACGTAGGTCCTCAAGTCGATCCCAAAGATATCGACTATGTCGAAGTCCAGCGAGGCAGCTACGATGCAGAATATGGCGACCGAACTTACGGGATTTTCAACGTCGTCCCTCGAACCGGCTTCGAGCGCGACCGGGAATGCGACCTGGTCTTAAGTTATGGAAGCTTCTATCAAACGAACGATCAGATCAATTGTGGCGGTCACAGCCAGCGACTCGCCTACTACGGCAGCTTGAATGGGAATCGAAGCAATCTCGGCCTGGAGACACCCGTGTCGGAAATCGATCACGACGCGGGTAACGGATACGGAGGATTTGGCTCATTAATCTTCAATTTAGATCCGAAAGATCAGTTGCGGCTAGTGGGTTCCCTACGCCGAGATTTCTATCAGATGCCGGTCGATCCGGCAGACATAGCCAACGGCGTGATCCAGGTGGACGGCCAACACGAAAGCGACGGCTACTTGAACTTCTCGTGGGTGCGGACACTTGGTCACGACGCACTTCTGACCGTTTCACCCTTCTATCACTTCAATGCAGCAAACTACGACAGCGCCTCATTTGATTTCCCGAACGCTATCACCGATCACCGCGCCTCCAACTACGTCGGCGCTCAGACCACTCTCAGCGCCACTGTGGCTCGAAACACCATCCAAGCAGGCTTCTCCGGATTCTGGCAACATGACAACCAATTGTTTGGGGTGCTGTTCAACGACGGTTCCAATTCGCCGATCTCAGATCGGGAGATCGTAACGGGAAACGTGGAAGCAATCTTCGTTGAAGACAGGTTTGCAGTCACTAACTGGTTGACGTTGAGCGGCGGCGTTCGCCAAACGCACTTCTCATCGCCCACTTTCGCAGAAAATCCGACCAGCCCGCGCGCCGGGGTCGCACTCCGACTCCCCCGCATCAACTGGGTCTTCCGAGGCTTTTACGGCCAATTCTATCAGCCGCCTCCCCTCGTCACCGTCAGCGGGCCGCTACTCGCAATTGTGAACACCCCAGGTGATTCGGCGAACCCTCAGCAATTCATCCCTCTGCATGGAGAGCGGGACACGGAATATCAGTTCGGCGTAACCATGCCGTACAAAGGATGGGCGATGGATATTGATACGTTTCGGACACGGAGCCACAACTTTTTGGATCACGGCAATGTGAACTACGACTTCCAAGGGAACGTGGTTTCGACCAATATCTTTTTCCCACTCACCACTCAAGATGCTTTGATCCGCGGCTGGGAGATGACACTGCGGTCCCCTCGGCTGTGGGGCAGAGGCCAGATGCATCTGGCATATTCCAACCAGATTGGGGAATTTAGGGGAGCAATCACCGGTGGGCTGACTAACTTCTCCTTTCAGCCAGATTACTCACCGCTCGATCATGACCAGCGAAACACATTGAATGTGGGCTTCGATACAACGCTTCCGTGGAGGGCGTCCTTCTCAGGGAACGTCTATTACGGATCGGGATTTCACAACGGTCAAGCCCCACCGGACTATCTTCCCGGCCACACGACGGTTGATTTCTCCGTGAGCAAGTCTTTCGGGGAGCGGTTCTCGGCTTCTATAAACGCATTGAACGTCACCAATAGTCATTTGCTCATCGACAACAGCAACACTTTTGGCGGGTTTCACTTCAACAATCCACGACAGGTTTATGGCGAGGTGCGCTACCGATTCCATTATTAGCGAACGCCGCGCGTTATACTGGCCGGACATGCCCGCACGTGCGCATGTACTGGTCCCGTGACTGAACCCTCAGCTGAACAAATTTTTAAACGGGGCGCCGCCGTCAACTCGGAATCGAGCCCATCGGGCGGCGATCCGCACGCCAGAAAATCCGGCTGGCTCAACAGCACTGTGCTGGGCGTCGGACTGACCAGCCTGGCAAGCGACTGGAGCCACGAAATGGCGACGGCCGTGTTGCCCGCCTTTCTGATATCGATTGGCGCGGGTCCGGCATGGCTGGGCGCGATTGAAGGCGTGGCGGACGGGCTGTCGAGCTTTACGAAACTGGCGGCGGGGCACTGGACCGACAGGCTGAGCAGGCGCAAGCCGCTGGTGGTTTCGGCGTACGCGCTCACGGCCGTGGCGACGGGGTCGCTGGCGTTCGCAGCGAGCGCTATTGAAGTGATGCTGGCGCGCTCAGTCGCCTGGCTCGGGCGCGGCCTGCGCACGCCGGGCCGCAAGGCCCTGCTGGCCGCAGCGGTGCCGCAGGAGGCGTACGGACGGGCGTTCGGATTCGAGAGAATGATGGATACGCTGGGAGCGATCGTCGCGCCGGTGACGGCGTTGTGGCTGCTCGGCGCGACCGGACACAGCTATCGGCGCGTGTTTTTGTGGACGCTCGTACCGGGTTTATTCGCGGCGCTATCCTTTGCCCTGCTGGTGCGCGAGCGGCGCGCAAATAAACCGCCGGCGGCGTCCTTCGCCGCGGGCCTGCGCAATCTGCCGCCGCGTTTTCGCTGGTTTCTGGTGGCCGTGGGCGTGTTTGGCCTGGGCGATTTCTCGCACACGATGCTGATTCTGTACGCGACGCGAACGCTCGCGCCGGAGATGGGCTTGGCGGCCGCATCGAGTGTGGCGGTGGGGCTCTACCTGCTGCACAACATTTTCTACGCGGCCTTCGCGTACGTGGGCGGATGGCTGAGCGACCGGGCACCGAACCGGCGGCTGGTGCTGGCCGGAGGGTACGTGACGGCAATGGCTATGACCGCATTGCTGGTTGCCGGCGAAGTGTTCGGACATGCAGGCGGGGCTTCGGTGGGTACGCACCGGCTCGAACTGGCGGCGGTGTTCGCGCTCGCAGGAATTTTCGTGGGCGTGAATGAGGCGCTCGAGGATTCGATAGCCGCTTCGCTGGTCACGCGCGAGCAACATGGGATGGCGTTTGGGACGATGGCGGCGGTAAATGCCGTAGGAGATTTTGGGTCAAGCGTGCTGATTGGCGCGTTGTGGAGTGTATATTCGCCGACGGCAGGCTTCGCTGCTGCAGGCGCGCTCTTTTTTGCGGGGCTGATCCTTCTTCTACGCCTGAAATAGACCGGATCGGCACGAGGAAGCCGGCCCGGGGACGTAGAGTTCAGACCTGTCTTCGCACACAGTTTGCCGGTAACTGGGCCAGCGCTTATTTACGTTTGCGCGGGATGCACGTATTTGTTGAACCAGTCGATGGTGCGCTGCCAGGCCAGGTCGGCCGCAGCCTTGTTGTAGCGTTCCGGCGTCGCATCGCAATTGAAGCCGTGAACAGCGTTAGGGTAGATATAGCCTTCGTGCGGAACGTTTGCGGCCGTCAAGGCCTTGTCGTACGCGGGCCAGGTGGCTGCCAGTCGCGTGTCGAGTGCCCCGTGATGGACCAGAATCGCCGCTTTGATCTTGGGAATATCACCATCGGGAGGAACAGCGCCGTAGAACGGCACTGCGGCCCCGATGCCGTCTCCCAGCCGCACAGCCAGCGTATTGGCGATGCCGCCGCCGAAACAGAAACCGGTGGCGCCAATCTTGCCCGTGCAGTCGGGGCGCGATTTCAGCCACATTGCGGAGGCCACGAAATCTTCGGTCATCTTCTTGCCATCGACTTTGGCGAACATCAGGCCGCCTTTGTAGTCATCGCCGGGAAAGCCGCCCAGAGAGGTGAGCCCATCGGGCGCAAACGCCATGAAGTTCGCGAGGGCGAGCCGCCGCGCGATGTCCTCGATATGAGGATTCAGACCGCGATTTTCGTGGACCACAATAATGCCGGGCAATTGTGAGGGCTTGTCGTTTCGCGTATCGGCGCTGATAGGCCTGACCAGGTATCCTTTGATGCTGCCGTTTCCCTGCGGCGATGGAACCGTCTCATAGGTGGCCTTGATACGGTCGTCGGTCTTCGACACCTGCTGCGCCAGAGCGTAATTCGGCATCAACGCCTCGATAATTGCGGACGTCGCCAGACCGCCTACCGCAAAGCGCTGCACGTTATCCATAAACGAACGGCGACTGATCACGCCGTGAATAAAAAGATTATAGAGTTCTACGGCTTCGGCCGGCAGTTTGGGTTTCGCTGATTCCATTGGTTGGCTCCTTTTCCAGAGGATATTACCGGGCTCGGCAGACAACGGCTCGGACCGCCTAAACTATACCGTAGTTGCTAAAACGCGCGAAACTGAAAATCATAAGCCGGCTTTTCACTAATCGACTTAATTAGGAGCGACTTGGTTCGGGGGCTCGAGCCTGAGATTCGACTTCGAGCCCCCTTATTGTTACGAAATTGTTACGAAGCCGGCTTAACCGTGATCTTCGATACGTCCCATTCCGAACAAGAACCTCGGTAAATGACATTGTCGGACTCGGCGTAGAGCTCGTGGATTATGCAGCCGGTCTGCCCGTAGCCCAAGCCGGTCTGAAACCAGCCCAGCAGCTTCCCGCTGTGATCCAACTGGTAGATTTTGCCCGTTCCGTCTCCGCTGTAAATATACCGGGGCGTGACCTGAACGCTCCACGGCGCGCCTACACCGGTGATGGTTTTCTTGAAGTTCATATCGGTGTCATAGACCTGGATGCGGTTATTCCCGCGGTCTGCGACGTAAACGGTATCGGTCTGCTTGTCCACCGCGATGCTATGCGGGGTGTTGAATTGATCCTGCCCGTTGCCGTGTGTTCCCACCGCCTTGATCCAGGTGCCGTCTTTGGCGATCTTGACGAAACGCGAGTTCCCGTAACCATCGCTCACGTACATATTGTCCTGCGCGTCCCAGGCGATGTCAGTCTCCCGGTTGAAGGTGCCCAGGGTTCCCACGGGATGCAGGTCGGTGACCTTTTCACCTCGTTCGACGAAGCGCTCCAGGTAATCGATCGCCTCCGTCTTGCGGCCGAGTGTCATTCTCACCATGCCGTTCGGGTCGAATTTCACAATCATTCCGGAACCTTCGTCAACCATCCACACATTGTCGTACTTATCCACGCGCACCGAATGGGCGAACGACGCGGCGTAGTTATCCGGGCCCCACTGCTTGACGAATTTATTGTTTTCGTCGAACTCGAAAAGTTCCGCCGCCGTGCCGCCGCGCGCACTACCGGCTTGGCCCGTGCGCGAGTACACAAACAGGTGCCCCTTTGAATTCTTGGAAACTCCTTCCGTTTCACCGATGGTGTGGCCGGGGATGGAGAGCGGAAGCCTCGTCTCGGTGAACTGTAACTTCGGAGTGGCTTCCTCCAGGGCCAGTTGTTTCTGCCTGGCGGCCTGGGCCTCCGGGCTGGGCCCGCCGCCGCCCTGCGCTTGAACGCGCCGCAGCGAGAGCGTGCCCCCGATCGTCACGGTGCCCAACGCTAAAACGCAAAAAACCAATAAAAAGCGATTCATGTGCAACTCCCCTCTTGGAAAAAATGTCGAACCGGGACATCGCCCGGACGGTTTTACCGGGGTTGGCCTTGGGGGCCCCGACTGCCGCGATGCTACACCCAAACAGGCGTCCCGGTGCGAAAATTTGAAAACCGGGTGACGTCAAGCTGCTTGTGTAAAAAGGCGGAGGGTGTGGTTCGACAATTATTGCACGGGCTCCAAGTAGAGCCCGCACCCGTATTGCACGGGCTGCAAGTAGAGCCCGCACCCGTATTGCGGGCTGCAAGTACAGCCCGCACCCGTGCTGATTAAATCGTAAAAGATGGCATAGAGGATTCGCTCCACGCTCTGCATGTTGGTGAACAGGACCATGGGCCGGGTGCGCCTGCGGACTTCCACGAAGCGGGCTCCGCGCCGGGAGTTAACTCGGTGGTTACGGGGCCTACCCCCCTAGGTTTTGTGTAAGGATGTGATTCCATGGGAGTTCCTTCTGCTGTTCTCATAAGGATATGATTCTGCGGCCTTTAGCGCTGCGGCATTGATGGCCGGGATGATTATGGGTGCGGGGCCTACGCCGACGACTATTGCGCGGGCTCCAAGTAGAGCCCGCACCCGTATAGGCGCTCAGAATGCGCGATTCGAGCATGTTCTATTTTAACATCTCGATCAATCATTGCACGGGCTGCAAGTACAGCCCGCACCCGTGGCTCGCGTTGGGAGCGCGAGAGGCGTTCACGCGGAGCAGGGTTCGCACCCAGCCCGCTGGGTTTCAGAGTCCCACGGCTTCCGGCCTTTTCTCCGCGGCGTGAGTCGCCGCCGTCCTTTGCGCGGGCGTCATGGTAATTACCACCACGCTGATCAAAATAAACAAGGCGCCGAGAATAGTTCGCAGACCAAAGGCTTCGCCACCCAAGAAATGCCCCACCAGCAGGGCGACCAGCGGATTCACGTACGCATAAGTTCCGACTTTTGTCGGCGACTCATTATGAATCAGCCACACATAGGCGGTAAACGCGATGATCGATCCCGCTACGATCAGATAGAGCAAGGAGAGCCATACTTCACGCGAGACGGCCGCGGGATGAAAATTACGCAACTCGCCAAGGGCCGCCGCCGTTACCGCCAGAAACACGCCTCCGACGAGCATCTGGGCTCCCGAACTCATGAATTTGGAAGGTGGCAGCGGCAGCATGCGCGTAAGCACCGACGCAATTGACCAGCTTGCGGATGCTAGGATGAGCGCAGCGGCACCGACCCTATCGACCGAAGCGCCACCCAGGCTTAGCGAGTGGCTCATCAGGACCGCGACTCCGGCAATGCCGACCAAGAGCGCCACGGACAAGCGCGCGGTAAGCCGCTGGGTTCGCAGAAAAATAATTTCCGACAGCGCCATGAAAACCGGAATCGTGGCCATCATGACGGCGGTAACACCCGAAGACACACGCAACTCGGCCCAAAACACGAGTCCATAATCGAGAACGAAGATCAGGATCGCGAGCAGAGAGGCGGACGCCCATTGGCGCCGAGTCGGGGAGGGTTCGCCGTGCGCGAGCATCCAACCGTAAAGAACCACTCCCGCAATGAAGAAGCGCATCGCCGCCAGGACAAAGGGCGGCACTTCGCGGACTCCCACACGAATGGCGAGGTATGTGGAGCCCCACACAAAATATATGATCGCGAACGCCAGCAGAGTCTTCCAGTTGGGCCGATGGGTAGAGCCGTTCATGCAGTGAAGCGCGGCATAGACACGGCCGCCGCACGAAGATTAGATTAACAGGAATTTTCGGAGGGCAGCGAGCGAGCTTCGGGTGTGGGCCGGCTTCTCAGATGAGTCCATGCGCGGGCGTGGTGTATGATGCGCTAGCCGGACATCTATTAGAGATTTCGGACGCCAGATGTGAGGTGCGTTCATGATTCAAGCGGTCCACAAAGGCATAGAAATCGAAATGGAACTTCATCAGTTGCCGCACGGTCGATGGAAGTGCGACTACACATTGATAAAGCATCCGGGACGTACGCAGACGATTCATCACGGGGACGAAGAGTTTGCGACGATGGATCAAGCCAAAGCGCATGCTCTGCAGGAAGCTCGCGACGCGATCGACCGCCCCGCGTAAAGCGACTGACCACATCGAGAACGGTGTTCGTTCGCCACTTTCTTTTTACCGCCTCAACAGCCCAACCCCGGTAGACCCACCTAAACAAGGCACTCCCAAACCCGGCACACCTGCGGCGATTGGAAACAGCACGAAACCGGAACACTGACCGCCGAGAGAATTCCTTTTGGCGCCGTGGCCAGTCCGGCAATTGCGTCGCTGCTGAAACTAATCTTCACTTGCACAGCGTTCCTAACATCGTAACGCTCGCTTCCGAAGTCGCAGGTCCAGCCCAGGCGGGATGAACACTCCCTTTGAACAAAAGCCCGCTCCGGAGGGCTTGCTTCCGGAGAGGCAGCGTGCTAGGTTGTGGCGAATGAAAGGCGAATCATTTCGTAGGGACCTTATGTCGCATTCTCCGCTGCCTCAGGCGATTACAAGCCGCGCCCCGGGTGCGACGCAGGGGTCCGGCACGCTCGCTTGCGTGCGGGATGTGGTGGAGCAACTTGCGGTGCGCGATCGCACGGGCGAAATCATTACGGCATTGCACCATATTCCTGCCCGGGAGGCGCAATGGGCGCCCATGCCGGAGTGGGTGCGGCCAGAGCTTCGCGCGGCCTACCGCGAGAAGGGCGTGACACAGCTCTATGCACACCAGGCCCGAACCGCAGAGGCCGTGCATGCCGGGCGCAATGCCGTGGTGGTTACGCCGACGGCTTCGGGGAAAACGCTCTGCTACAACCTGCCGGTGCTGAACCAAGTGCTCGAGAATCCTGATGCGCGGGCGCTTTATCTTTTCCCCACCAAGGCCCTGGCGCAGGACCAACTCGCGGAGCTGCACGACCTGGGGGAGCGGCTCTCCAGCCGATTCGGCGTGTTCACCTACGACGGCGACACGCCGGCCGATGCGCGTGCAGCCATTCGCGATCGGGGGCACATCGTGCTCACCAACCCGGACATGCTGCATGCGGGGATTCTGCCGCACCATACGCGGTGGACCCGCCTGTTCGAGAATTTGCGCTTCATCGTGCTCGACGAGTTGCACACCTATCGGGGCGTTTTTGGCAGCCATTTGGCCAACGTGCTGCGCAGGCTGCGGCGGGTGGCGGCGTTTTACGGCTCTTCGCCGCAATTCATCGCCAGCTCGGCGACGATTGCCAATCCGGGAGAGCTGGCGCAGCGCCTGACCGAGCAGGAATTTACGACCATCGCGGAAAACGGCGCGCCGGCAGGCGAGAAGTTTTTCATATTCTACAACCCGCCGGTGGTGAACCGCTACCTGGGCATACGGCGCGGCTACATCGGGGAAAGCTCGCGGGTGGCACAGGAATTTTTGAAGCGCGGCCTGCAGACGCTCGTGTTTGCGAACAGCCGGCTGCAAACCGAAGTTCTGCTTACGTATTTGCAGCAGGCGAATCCAGCCGGCGGTTGGCGGGGCGGAGCAACCGGTGCGGGGCTATCGCGGCGGCTACCTGCCGGGAGAACGGCGCGCCATCGAGCGGGGACTGCGCGCGGGGCGCATTCGCGGCGTGGTTTCGACCAATGCGCTCGAGCTAGGGATCGACGTCGGCTCGCTCGATGCCGTGGTGCTGGCCGGATATCCGGGAACGATTGCCTCGACGTGGCAGCGCGCCGGGCGGGCGGGGAGGCGCAGCGGGGGGTCTTGCGCTGTCCTGGTAGCCTCATCCGCGCCCCTCGACCAGTTCATCGTGCAGCATCCGGAATATTTTTTCGGCGGATCGCCGGAACATGCGTTCATTCAGCCCGACAACCTCGAAATCCTGGTGAATCATTTGAAGTGTGCGGCGTTCGAGCTGCCCATCGGCACGGACGAGAAATTCGGAGGCTTCGAGCTGGCGCCGCTTTGCGAGCGCCTGGAAGATGCGGGTTATCTGCATCGCGCGGCGGATCACTGGCACTGGACCGAGCAGGCCTATCCGGCCGACGCAGTGAGCCTGCGCGCGGTCACCTCCGATAACTTCGTCATCATTGACGAAAGCGCAGTTTCAAGGCCGGGGGGCGAAGTGATCGGCGAAGTGGATTTCGCGAGCGCGCTAACGGCGGTGCATCCCAAGGCGATTTACCTGCACCAGGGGCAGCAATACCAAGTGGAGCGGATGGATTTTGCAGAGCGCCGAGCATACGTGAAACGCGTCAGCCTGGAGTATTACACCGACGCGATTCGCTATACCCAGGTGCGCGTGCTCGAAACGGCTGCGAGCGCCCGGCTCATTTGTGCCAAAAGCGGGCGCGCGAAAAACGGCGCCCGCGAGCCGGGCGACGAGGACCTGCCGATGGATGCGGCCGCGGCCCGGACCCATGGCGACGTGCTCGTGCGCTCTCAGGTGGTGGGCTTCAAGAAGATAAAATTTTTCACCAACGAGAATCTCGGGTCTGGCCAGCTCGAGCTGCCGGAAAACGAGATGCACACCACCGCGTTTTGGCTGACGCTCGAAAGGATGCTAATCGCGTCGCTGCCGTTCCCCGTTCGCGAACGCCAGAACGGCATGCACGGGCTGCTGTACGCGCTCGAATCGATGGCTACGCTGCTGCTGATGTGCGACCGGCGCGATATCGGCACGGCCATCGGTGAACGGCCACCTTCACCGGGCCTAGGTGTGGAATGGGAGGAGGCGCCGACTCCCAATCTGGGGGGCGCGAAAGAGGAACGCGAATTTTTCGAGGCGAATCTTTACCTTTACGATGCCTATCCGGGTGGCATCGGATTTTCGGAGCCGCTCTACGACGCCACGGAAGTTCTGCTGGCACGGACACACGAGCTGATTGCCGCCTGTCCCTGCGAGAAGGGATGCCCTTCGTGTGTAGGAGCCGCGGGCGAGCGCGGCGAGCAGGCCAAAGAGGCGGCGCTGGCCATACTGGCACGGTTGGGAGTGGCATTGTAATTCCACAAGCGCCGGCGGCTAAAGCTAAGCCAGTTGCTACGATTTACCTCGAGGCGAAGAACTGGCAACCTATAGCGATCGCGCATAGTTCAAAGGCGCTGCACGATGAAAGGAAAGACAGCCAGACCTTGAATTCAGCGTATCTCGATCGACTGTCGCGAATTTCCGCGCTGGCTCCCGCGCGCCGGCGTGAGCCCGTGCGCGAGGCTTCCCCGGGCGATGAATTCGACCGCGCGGCCGTACTCGGGGCAGAAGTCGGCCGGAATCGCTACGGCGAACACTTGATTGCCCGGCAATGGTACGCCACTCCCGAGATGTGCAATCCGTGTGCAAACGTGCTGCGCCTGCTGCTGCCCGCCAAGATAGCGGGCGCAGGGCGTGCTGCGCGGCGCAGTGCGGAAAGAAACCGCGGCATAAGCTTTTGCCAAAATGGGGAGCAGGGGAAGGCCGCCGATCACAGTATGGACGAAGCGGCGGAACTGGCCGGCGACCCCGGCAAATGGCTGTTCCTCGATATCGAAACCACGGGCCTTGCGGGGGGCACTGGGACTTACGCATTCCTGGTGGGACTGGCTTGGTGGGACGGCGGCGGAATTACTGTGGAACAGCTTTTCATGCGCGATCACGGAGAAGAGCATTCGGTGCTGCTGGAAATCGCAAGAAGAGTGCTCGAGCGTCCGGTGCTGGTAACCTTCAACGGCAAGAGCTTCGACTGGCCGCTGCTGGAGACGCGGTTTCGCATGACGCGGGCCATCGAGCAGCCGTGGGTGGGTGCACATCTGGACATGCTCCATCCCGCGCGACAGCTTTGGCGATTGAAGCTGGGATCGGCAAAACTAGTGGAACTCGAGCGGCGGGTGCTGGGGGCGGAGACCCTGGGGTGGTCACGCAACGAGGACATCGATTCTTCCCGCATACCGGAATTTTACTTTGACTACCTGCGCGGCGGGCCTGCCGAGCCGCTGGCCGGCGTTTTCCGCCACAATCGCTGCGATCTGCGGGGGTTAGCGGCGCTCGCCGGAAGGATATTTCGCGCGCTGGCCGAGCCGGAAACAATCGAGCCGGGCGCAGAAGGCGCGCTCGAACTCTACGGGGTATCCCGGCTGCTCGACCGGCGGGGCGAGCGGGAACGTGCCTGCACCTTGTACGAGCGCGCGCTCGAGGCGGGATTGCCGCGAGCGGTGGAGCGCACGGCGCGGCACGAACTCGCGAGACTGGTGAAGCGGCAGCGCAACTACATCCGAGCCGCGGAGCTTTGGCATGAATTGGGATATAAACGGGGAAACCAATCGCGCCTGAACCTTCGCCAGGAGGACGGGAGGACACCAGAGCTGGATCAAGCGCCAGAGGGGAGCGAGCCTAGCTTCGAGGCTTGCGAACAATTGGCGATTCATTACGAGCGGCGCGCGGGCGATCCGCACGAGGCTGCACGGGTGGCGCGATATGCACTGGTCGAATTGCGACGCGCGCACCGTCTGGGCTTGATTCCACCTAATAGGCATGCATATTTCGCCGAGCGCTTCACGCGGCGGCTGGCGCGGCTGGCGAGGAAGCTGGAGCATGGAATTGCGGAAGCCTGAGAAATCTCGCCGCTTGTTTTAGCGCGCGGGGCGCTCGAAGCCCAGGTGGGTGCGGCCGACCGTAAAGATGCGGGCGCCAGGAAACTTTGCAGTTCGCAACAGCTCAGAAAGTTCGCGCTCGGTGTAGGCCGAGCGTACCGAGTCGCAGTAGAGCTTGTACATCAATCCGGAATAGTGACGGCCGTGCCGGCGCACGTGGAGGTTGTAGGTGATACGCGAAGGCCTCCGAAGGTCGCGCACCAGTACCGCGCCGGTGGGCGTAACGAGCCGGACAATTTCCGCGAGGAACGCGGCGGGATGCGCAAGATGGTGCAGCACGGAATTGCTGAGCACCAAATCAAAACTTGCGTCCGCGAACGGGAGGCGGACGGCATCCGCCACGAGGAATTGCACAAATGGCCAGGACTCGGTTACGTGCGGGCGGGTGGCCTCCCGGGCAGCTGAGGCAATCGCCTGGCGAATCATGTTTGGCGAGCGATCGACGCCCAGCAGTTGCCAGAAGGAAAGGCGCGGTGCCAATTTCAAGATGATTTGGCCGGGACCGGCGCCGATGTCCAGCAAACGCAAGGTAAATTTTACGGGAGATTTTTGCGCGGCGACGCCGGCGGCCAGCCGCACGGCATGCTCGACGAAGACGTCGTCAATTTTGCTGAGATACTCCTGGGCCGTGGCGGAGGAGTAAACTTGCACTTCCCCGCTATCATCCATGACTTCCGGCTCAGGCACGCGGGGCAGATCGAGCCAGCTCATTTGAGTATCTAAGGGCGCGTGCGGCCGAACCGAAAGTATGGCTGAGGGATTGGCGCGCGACAACACACTCGCGGAGACGCCGGTGGGTTGGCGAAGCCTAGTTTCGATGGCCGGACTGGCCGATTTGCGCGGCGCGTCGGTGGCCTCAGGCCAGCCGATGGCGTGCGTCATGGCGTCGAAAATTTCACGCGTCGTACCCTCGGCGCTCAAACAATCACTCGCAAAACAGCGCAGAAAGACTCCGCCGTCAGGGGTTTCGAAGGAGAAGAAGTTGGGACGGCGCAGCAAATTGCTGCGTTCTTCATCTTTGGTTTCCAAGGCTTCGCTGTAGCCTCCAAAAAAACGCGCGGCATTGGCATCGCTCGAAAGATGCAGGCGGATCACTAAGAGCAGGCGGCCGCCCGGCTGCCGCTCGAAGATGGCGTAGCGGTCGCCAGTCCAAGAAGACGCGAGATCGTCGGCCCGCTGTTTGCCCAGAAACTGCTTCAACACTTCATTGACGCCGAATTCGCCGAGAATATTTTCATCGAGCTTCTTCCAGCCGCGCGGAAGAATCTTGCCCAGCGGCGGAAGGGATACGGCGACGGGTGCGACGCCGCGCAGGTACAGGTCAGGGTGCAAAATTTGCTGCGTCGATAATGGGGGATTTTCGAACACCTTGTGCAAATCGGCCCAGCCGCCCCAGGCCTTGAGGAGACGCTGGACGAAGGTGGCGCCGGGAAGGTAAGGAAAGAGCATCTCGTCACGCAAAATTTGCGGGGCATCGGCGAGCTCGGGACTATCGTCGGTATCGCCCAGCAGTAGCGACGGGTCGAGATCGCTAAGATCGCGCGCGCTCTTGCCAGTGTCACGCAGGAGATAATCGAGCATGGCCACAGTGGCCGAGCCTTCCAGAACGGCGGAGCGCGCCAGTTCACCGTCATCGTTAGGCTTGGCGGCATCTCCCCATTTCTCGACGTGGAAGTGCTGGTCTTGCAGGGCGTGGGTCAACTCGTGGGCCATGATCATGCGCTGGTCGGCGGGGCTGGTCCAATCGGCGATGAAAAATTCGCGGGTCTTGGGGTCGTACATGCCGGCGATTTGCTCGGTGAGCAGCGACAGAAGCTTTTGATCGAGGGGGTAGCCTTTGGGAATCAGGCCCAGAGCCTCGAGGGTTTTCCGGTCCGCGTCGCGCTTGTCGTCCTTTTTGTCTTCGCGCATGGATTTGACCAGGTAATCGCGAATCTGCTCGCGCGTGCGCACGCTTTTCTTGAGCGGCATCGAGCACGGGCAGCGAAAGCAGCTTGCTCATGTCGGCGAGCACCTGGTCGGCGGCCTCGAGGAATTCAGCGTCAGACGTGCCCACCGAAGCCGATGCGGGAGACGTTACTGTCCCAGGCTCGGAGGGCCCCTGTGAATTCTGCGCGGACCCGGCCTGCAAGGTCAGTAGGCAGCATAATCCAGCGAGCGCCAATGACCGGCTCAGAGTTTGTCGGTTCAAGGGTCGGTGGGTCTGGCAGCGCGGCCAGGGTGGCCGCGCGAGCGGGTGAATCCCACGGGCCGCCTTTAGGATGGACAGGACCAATTCGGGCAATTTGAGCATAAAAGGTGCGATGTTCCGGCCTCGGGAGACTGTCACGACATTAAATTTTAGATGCGCGTACGCCGGCAAACGGCCTTTCTTATTGTGTGCGCTTATGGCGTGGCCGCCTGCGGCGGAAGCGGGGTGGTCTCGGCGCGCTCCCATCGATTAGATTGCCACACATAACGATCGCGCTGCATCTTGTGGCAAGGGCCACCGGGGACGGCGTCGGAATCACCGTCGGCGCAATAGGTCAGGCGAAATCCGTCCGGGGCAACCTCGTAACTCGAACGCTCGAGTATATCCGAGGACCACACCGGAGACAGGGCCCTCCCATCGAAATACCAGGCGGTGAAATAGCCGGTTTGCAAATCGTCGGTGCGTCCGTTGACGGTTACAAACACCGCTGCGGGGCCGGGCAAGGGCACTACCTCGATGTAATCGTCAAAGAAATCCTTTTGCGCATACCGGTCGATCCGCGCCCCAAGCGCGACTGAGCCGGGGACGCCCGCGTAGACGCGCACCGCCGAAGGCCCGCTCAAGCCGAAGTCGGCCACCAGCGCGTAGGCGGGCAAACTACCGCCCAGCCGGACCACGCGATAGGCCTCGCCAACAGGAGGTTGGTGCGTGACGAACGAGGCTAAACGCATATTGATTTGGTTCAGATCGGGCGCGGCCTGTGCGGCGGACGACCCACGTGCTGGCACGCCATTGAGCTGTTCGAGAGCAGCCCGATCAAGGATCTCGAGCGCTTGCTCTTCGAGGGCTTCGGATTCGGTGCCACCCGAAGTTCGATCGCCCGTAATCTGGCCAGCCAAGGCCCCAAACGCTGCTTCCGGCGTCTTTTCGGCGAATTGGGAACCCGGTGGCGTCGCGGCGAGGACCGCGCCGCAGCAAGACGTGCCTATCAATACCAGGATCAGAGCAACGCGCGCAGCGTGCCGCACAAATTTGGCCGCGAATCGCGCCGAGTCCGCTGGGAAAAGCGCCACGGGAGAACTTTAGTACATCCGAGCGTAGCTGCCAACTCCACGTTTCCGGACTACGTGTCGTATTCGGACGATTCACCCATTTGCCGCATCATACTCACTCCGACAGGCCATTAACAGATTTAGCACTTCTTAGAAAAGCCAGTAGGGAGGCGGCTGCAACGTCTCTATACTCTATGATCGTCGGAGATCGGGGGTCGTAGCAATTGCAGAATAATCGAATTTTGATCGTGGATGACGAGGAAGCCATCCGCGAGGTCGTGTCCAGCCTGCTGGAAGCGCAGGGATACCGATGCTGGTCGGAGGGCAATGGCCTCGAGGCCATC
Source organism: uncultured Acidobacteriota bacterium (assembly GCA_963719845.1). Lineage (GTDB taxonomy): Bacteria > Acidobacteriota > Terriglobia > Acidiferrales > UBA7541 > Palsa-189. The sequence continues at coordinate 106,385 of CAVRDM010000020.1, forward strand.
GAGCACCTAAAAGCATCGGCAATCGACCTGGTGCTGAGCGACATGGTCATGCCGGAGATGGACGGATTGCAGTTGCTATCGTGGGTGCGCCAGCACGATACGGAAATTCCGGTGATCATGGTGACGGCGATGCATGACGTTTCCACCGCCCTCGAGGCCATCCGCAACGGCGCATACGACTACATCCTGAAGCCTTTTGAAAAGGACCAGCTATTTTTGAGCGTACGCCGGGCGCTCGACCACCGGAGACTGGTATTTGAAAACCGCAATTACCAGCGAAATCTCGAGCAGGTCGTGGAGCAGCGGACTTTGGAACTGAAGCTGGCGCTAAACCAACTGGAACAATCCTACGACGAGACTCTGGAAGCACTGGGCGGAGCGCTGGACCTGAAAGACGCGGAAACCGAGGGACATTGTAAACGCGTGACGACGTTTACCATTGCCATCGCTAAGACGATGGAGATCGACCCGGAGCTGCTGCCGCAACTCGCGCGCGCCGCTTTCCTGCATGACATTGGAAAAATGGCGATTCCCGACGCGATCCTGCGAAAGCCTGGGCCGCTGAACAACGAAGAACGCCTGGTTATGCGCACACACTGCGATATAGGGTACAAAATGCTGATCCGCATCCCCTTCTTGCGCAAGGCGGCGGAAATCGTTCTCGCGCATCAGGAGTATTACGACGGAACGGGGTATCCGCGCGGGCTGCAGGGAGAGGCAATTCCGCAGGGAGCCCGGATTTTCGCGGTTGCGGACGCTCTTGACGCGATGATTTCAGACCGCGTTTACCGGCGCGCCTTATCCATCGAGCACGCGCGCAAGGAGATCGAGCGTTGCAGCGGGACCCAATTCGATCCGAAGGTGGTCGCAGGTTTTTCTTTCGATGGCCAATTCGTTGTGGCTGGAACTTCGGGAAAACGTGCAGACGCCGTTTCGGCTGGCGGTGCCGGCGGTCACCGTATGAATAAAATTCTCGTGACCCACGCTGGGATAACCCGCTAAATACTTATGCCGAAATGGCGGACTGAGTGCGCGTCTCGCCGGCGAAACGGGCGACTTGCGCAAAGTTCTTGCGAACGGTAGTATTTCGCCCAGGAGCATCGCATGGCGCTGGTCCCTATCAAGACGGCTTCGACGACGGGCTACTGCGACTGCGTCCACGGCTGCTACGAACTGGCGAGCCTCCGCGACGAAGACACGGGCAAGGGCTATTGCCCGCGATGCAGCAAAGAGCATCTCGAAATGAACCGGGGCATCGGTCTCCCGCAGCCTGCCCCCTCCAAGATCACGGCGAGTGACTCCCAACCTACCGTGCACCCGCTGATTCCTGCACCTGCCGATCCGCCCGGCCGCCCGCACTAGTGCACTCGATTGCCTGATTCTAAATTGCCTGATTCTAAATCCGTTCCGCTACCCGCTTCCGCCCGAATTCCTATGCTCGACCTGCGCGCGGAATTTGCGCCTATCGAGGAAGAGGTGCGCGCCGCCATCGAGGAGGTGCTGGCGTCGCAGCAGTTTATTCTCGGCCCGCAAAACTCCGCCTTCGAACAGGAACTGGCGCAATACTGCGGACGGCGCTTCGGTATAGGCGTCGCTTCGGGTACCGACGCGCTGATGCTGGCCCTGCGAGCCTGCGGGGTGGGCGGGGCAGACGAAGTGATTGTGCCGGCGTTTACTTTTGTCGCCACGGCAGGGGCGGTGAGCGCGCTGGGAGCGCGGCCGGTTTTCGCGGACAGCGATGCCAATACCCTCAACATCGATCCGGAGTCGGTGGAATCGCGGATTACGCCGCGCACCAAGGCCATCGTCGCGGTGCATCTTTACGGCCTGGGGGCGAACCTTGAATCGTTGTTGGAATTAGCGGTGCACTACAATCTGGCGCTGATCGAAGACAACGCCCAATCCCTCGGCGGGACGTATTTGGGGAGAAAGCTGGGCTCGTTCGGCGAGATCGCGGCCACCAGCTTTTATCCCAGCAAGAATCTGGGAGCCTTCGGCGACGGTGGCATGGTCGTCACCGATTCGGAGCCCCTGGCGGTGCGGCTGAAAAAACTGCGCAATCACGGTCAGAGCGGGCGCTACGTTAGCAGCGAGCCCGGCTGGAACAGCCGTTTAGACGAATTGCAGGCGGCGGTGTTGCGCGTCAAGCTACGGCACCTGGACGCGTGGGTCGCAGCTCGGCGCAAGCACGCGGCTCGGTACACGGAGCGGTTTGCCTCGCTCTCGGGGGTGCGCACCCCCGTGGCGCCCGCCGGCCACGAGCACAGCTATTACCTTTACACCCTGCGAATATCGAGCGAGGGGCCCAAAGCCGGCCCGGCAAACATGGCTTCGCGGTGCGATCGCGTGGCCCACCATTTGAGCGAACGCGGCATCGCCACCGCGGTTTTCTATCCCGTCCCGCTGCACCTGCAGCCGCTATACGCCGCACTGGGGGGAAAGCCTGGGGATCTTCCCGTGGCGGAGCGCGCCGCCCATGAAGTGCTTTCCTTGCCGTTGTATCCCACCATGACCGTCGAACAAATCGACCGTGTAGCGGACGCCGTGATCGAAGCGCTGCAAAGGTAGACCGGCGAGACGCAGACTTCCGGTGCCGATAAACTCCCGATAAATCAGGAAGAGAGAGTGCGCGAAAAATGCGCGCTGTTGTGGGGGCCCGGACGGGTATAGGTTTTGCTACGCCTCGATGACCTCGGCTGCTTGCGCGGCCTCTGCCGCAGCGCCCCGGCGTAGTATGAAGACGAAAATGCCGACGAATAAGAAAAGCGCGGGGATCAACAAGACGAGCATAGCCATCTGGAAGGCATGCAGGGCGCTGGAACCCGCCGCGGCCAGCGAGGTGTAACACAAGATACATCCTTGGGCATGCGCGGCTGGAGCCGGCGTGAAGCCCAGTAGGGCAAGCGCTGCTAAAGCGAGAGTGCGGAAACGCCGAGTCATATTGATTCTCCTTCCAGCGCTGCTGATTATAACCCCGCAGGGCGCAGCCGGCCGAATATTGCTTGCGGATCAGTGACCACGTAACTGCATCGCGCGCAAACCATCGGGCATGAAAAAGATAACGATCATGCAGATGCAAAACAGCGTCGAGGGCACCAGAAGCAGAGCCAGGCTCAGCTTCTCATACTTCAAGTGCATGAAGTAGGAAACGATCAGGGCCGCCTTCACCATCGAAAGCACCACGAGCAGGCCCAGCATCAACTCCGGCCGCAGACGCTAAGTAGGCCAAAAAGACCTCGAAACCGGTAATGGCGACCAGCCAAGTCCAGACTAACGCGAACAGCCGGGTGCTCCCGGCCACGTGCGAGTCCGATCCGTTTCCATGTGTGCTCATGCGCTCCTCGTTACGGCGATTTGCGGCGCCCCCCTCAGCCTCCGAGATTCACCGACATCAGATAGATCATGGGAAACACAAACATCCAGACCAAGTCGACGAAGTGCCAGTAGAGCCCGCTCACTTCGACGTCGTCGGCGTCAAAATTCTCCTTTTTGTAACCAAAGGCCATGACCGTCAGGTAGATCACTCCGATGGTTACGTGCAGCATGTGCAAGCCGGTGATCCCGAAAAACGCCGCTCCAAATAAGGGCACGCCTTGCGGGGTGCTCCAGGGCGTGTATCCCTCGTGAATGAGGTTGATCCACTCGGTGGTGTGCAAAACGACAAAAAGAATGCCGCCGATAGCGGTGAACAGCAGCCAGCGCACGGTCTTGGCGCGGTCGCCACGCCGTGCGGCCGCCACTCCCAGCACCATGGTCAAACTGCTGGCCAGCAGGATGACGGTCATGGTAGTGGACTTGGCGATGGCGGGGTAGATTTCGAAGGGCCGGGGCCAGTCGGGATTAGCCAGGCGCACGTAACTGTAGGCCAGCAACAGGGCCGAGAATGTTAGCGTATCGGAAACGATAAACAGCCACATGCCCAGCTTTTTCGAATTGACGGCAAACGGCCTCGTGCCGCCGGACCACGGCGAGATTACGAGTGCCTCATCGCTTTTCGTCTCGTGCACGTTTCACCGTCCCAGGTAGAGAAGTGCGAATAGAAAGATCCACAGCCCGTCCATGAAGTGCCAGTAAATGGAGGCCAGATCCGCGGCAGTGGATTGGTTAATTCGTGAGCGCTGCCAGGGCCTGTAGGTTACGTAAAATAGAGCGACGATGCCGCCCAAAAGATGCAGGCCGTGCAACGCCGTCAGCAAATAAAAGAAACTGCTGCTTGGATTAGTTGCAAGAAAAACCCCTTGTGCGGCAAGCTGCCGCCAGGCCACAAATTGGCCGGCCAGAAACAACGCGCCTAGCGCGGTCGTGATGGCCCACCACCGGCGAAACCCTTCCGTATCCCCGCTTCGCAACCGTGCGCGCGCAAACTGGATGGTCCCGCTGCTGGCCAGCAGCACCAGCGTATTCGCCCAGAGGATGCGTGGCAGGGCGAAAGAAACCCAATCGTCTCCCAGTCCCTTGCGCACCAGGAACGAACTGGTGAGCGCCATGAAAAACATGACGATGCCCGCCAGGGCCAGTTGTATGGCGGTGAAATAGGCGCGCTGCGGAATCGCCGGCAGGCCTCCCCCACGGCCATCGCCGTCGCCATCCCCGCCGGACGGCACATCGGTGCCTCCGCCATGGCCTGCGTCAATGATCTCGACATCGTCTATGATCGTGCCTGGCATATAACCGCTCCGTTAGTGAGACCGGCCGGCTTTAGCCGGAACCAGGTGTTGCGGAATAAAATCCGCATGGGCGCCAGGTACGCCAAACTCATAAGCACCGCGATAGACGACCGGCACTTGCCCGGCGAAGTTGTCAAATGGCGGCGGCGAGGGGATAGTCCATTCGAGCGTAGTGGCCTCGTAGGGGTTTTCTCCGGCGATCTTTCCGGCCTTCATGCTGTAGAAAAAGTTAAAGAGAAACAACAGCTGCATGCTGATCACCACCATGGCCGAAATGGTGATGAAGTAATGCACCGCGTGCAGAGGCGCCAGGAAATTCACACCCGTAAGATCTGCGTATCGGCGCGGGTGGCCGGCAAGTCCCAGGAAATGCATGGGCATGAAGATGCAATACACGCCGACGAAGGTAATCCAAAAATGCAGCTTGCCGATGGACTCGTTCAGCATGCGGCCGAACATTTTCGGATACCAGAAGTAAGTGGCCGAGAAAATTCCGAAAATTGCGGCCACGCCCATGATTAAATGAAAATGCGCGACCACGAAGTAGGTGTCGTGCAGATAGAGGTCGAGCGAAGGTTGCGCCAAGAATAGGCCGGAAAGGCCTCCGGTAACGAATAGCGAGACAAAACCGAGCGCGAACAGCATCGCCGTGGTGAAGCGAATTTGGGCGCCCCACAATGTGCCCAGCCAGTTAAACGTTTTGATCGCCGAGGGGACGCCGATGGTCATGGTCATGAGTGAAAAGGCGAAGGCCGAATACGGGCTCATGCCGCTGATGAACATGTGATGGCCCCACACGCAGAAGCCCAGGAACCCGATGCCGCACATCGCGCCAACCATGGCCCTATAACCAAACACTGGCTTCCGCGAAAACGTGGAAAGAACGTGCGAGGCGACGCCCATCCCCGGAAGGATGGCGATGTACACTTCGGGGTGGCCGAAGAACCAGAACAGGTGCTGCCACAACAGAGGCGATCCGCCCTTGTGCCAGGTGATGGGCGTATCGTTGAGCACCAAGCCGCCGGGAATGAAAAAGCTGGTGCCCGCCGTGCGGTCGAGCAGCAGAAGGATGCAGGCCGCCAACAATACGCCGAACGCCAGCAAGGCCAGCACAGCCGTAATCAGCCAGGCCCATACCGTGAGCGGCAGCCGTCCAAAAGTCATGCCCTTAGCGCGCAGGTCAATCGTCGTGGTGATGAAGTTCAACGCGCCCAGTAAGGACGCGACGCAAAAAATTCCCAGGCCAATCACCCACAGCGTTTGGCCGGCACCCTGCCCGGGCCCGGTGATCTGGCCGAGCGCGCTCAAAGTGGGATACGCGGTCCAGCCCGAGATCGGCGCGCCACCGGTGACGAAGAAGGCCGTAACCATGACCATGAGCGACACAAAGGTGACCCAGAACGAGAGCATGTTCAGAACCGGGAAGGCCATATCCTCCGCGCCAATCTGAATCGGCAGTATGTAATTGCCGAATCCGGATTGCGGCGCGGTGGTAAGCACCATGAATACCATGATGGTGCCATGCATGGTCACCAGCGCCAGGTATTGTTCGGGAGTCATCACGCCGCCCGGCGTAAACGGCAGCTTGGCAGCCGGCCACACCAAGGTGAATGCGCATCAATAGCGACAGCGTCATTCCCAGGAAGACCGAAAATAGCGCCAAGAAGTAGTACTGAATGCCGATGACCTTGTGGTCCACGCTGAAGATATACTTGCGAATAAAGCCGGTCGGCGGATGGTGATGGCCGCCGCTTTCGTGTGTCACCATCGAGTGGCTCCTCGAATCACTGAAATCGGTTGGGGACGCCTGGCTACTGCAGCGCCGCTTCCTGATCGCTTATCCACTTATCGTAAACCGCCTGAGAAACGACATACAGGAAGCTGCGCATTTTGTAATGGCCCAGGCCACACAGCTCGGCGCAAGCAATTTCATACTCGCCCGGCACGGTGGCGTTGAAATGCATATGGATCACCATGCCCGGCACCGCATCCTGTTTCAGTCGCAACTCGCGAACGTAAAAGCTGTGGGTCACATCTTGCGTGCGAATCAATAATTCCACTTCGCGCCCCTCGGGCACGTACATGGTGGGCGAAACGATGTCGTCCTTTGCCGCTGGATCGCGTGGATCGAGGCCCAGCGGGTTACCGCTCGAGGCGCTCACCAGCTCCGGCTTGGTCTGTCCCCATTTGCCGTCTGGTCCGGCGTAGCGGAAGTTCCAGACAAACTGCTGCCCCGTGATCTCTACTTGCAAAGCTCCGGGAGCGGCGCCCTGAAAATGCGCCTCCGCCCAGGCATGCTCGCCGTAGAGTCCCAGACCGACGAAAAGCACCACTGTGGCCACGGTCCAGATCGAACTCCAGGGTGGAGTTGCCCTCGAAGAACTCGACTTTCCGCCCTTGATCGCGATAGCGGAAAATCACCCAAGCCAGTCCCAGTTGCGCCAAAACGAAAACGATCCCGGTAATTATCAATGTGCGGTGAAATTGCGCGTCGATCTGGGTGCCGAAGTCGGAAATGGCTGGCGGGAACCACCAAATTTTTGCCGCAAACATATAAACCGTAATGAACGTGAAGGCCACAATGATAAGAGCCAAACAAAAAGCGATTGTGGTTGAGCCTTTTTCGCTTATTTTTCTGCGCATCGCCTCCGCTCCGAACAGATCGCGGCTGTGCCGCACATACTGGTGCGTGCTACGAAGATCGCCTCTGGGTCAGGGGAGTCCCAGCGCCTTGGCCCTGCGAAAACACCTCGAATGGCTCGCGCCCTGCCGCCAAGACGAACAATCATATACATCCGCTTTGCAATTTCAAGTGCTGATTCCGTTTACGTGGTTCGTCCTTTATGAATTTCTGCCCTCCGGATGCGCGGGCGTGACAAATCGGACATCTGTGAAACCATATTGGCTTGCCGCCGGATAGTCTCTCTACCAAACTGAAGGCGGGAAGAAAACAAATTCCCGGTGCGTCGTGCCATTCCGGCGCAGAAGGTGCAGACGAAATGCCTTCGAAAGAGAACGAGAACTTTTACACCGACGAGACGGCCATCACGGTCGAGCGCCGCGGCCACCTGCGTTTTCCCTTTACCGCCGCGGTAGAGGCGATAGAGCCTAAATCTGGCACCCGGATCTACGGCCGCTCGACGGACTTGGGTATGGGCGGCTGCTACGTTGATTCGCTGAATCCGTTAGCGGTTGGAACGGTGGTAAAAGTTCGCATCACCAAAAACGATGAATGTTTCCAGGCGAAAGCGATGGTGACCTTTTCCCAGGTGGGCATGGGTATGGGGCTATCTTTTATCGCTCCGGAACAGCAGCAATCCAAACTTTTTCAAAGGTGGTTGGCCGAGTTATCCGGCGGCGACAGCGAGCAGCGCGTAGAGGAAGATCAGGATGCGCGTGAAGTAAGCAAATCGGACGGCTCGAACGAAGCGTTGCCAGAAGAACAGTCCCACGTTTTGAGCGAACTGGTGATCGCCCTGATGCGCAAAGGGCTGCTGGCTGAAAGCGAAGGCCGAGAAATGCTTCGAAAGTTGCACCGCGGAATATCGGAAACAGACAAATCAAGTGCGGGTAGCTAGAGAGCACTCCGATTCCTGGCGCACGCGCAGCAGCCTCAGGCGATCATGCGCTTGCTCCACACAGCGCAGGAAATCCTCCACACCTTTCGTTTCTCCGCTGATCTTTCCAGATTCAAGATCGGTCAGCACTTCGGCGCAGAGGTTGGTGGCGCGGCGAATGCGCTCGGTTACGAGCAGGGCGACTACCTCGTCGTCGTCCCGGCCGTCAAGCTGGCGCTCGCGCAATTGCTGAACTACCGTGGCAGCTGTGCGGACGTAATCCACCGTATCGCGAAATTCCTTTAACATGCGCAGGTCGATGCCCTCGGAACGCAGTAACTGCTCCAGTTTTTGGAGTTCGGCGGTCGTCTTCTTGACTTGTAAATTAACGCCCCAGAAGCTCTCGCTGGGCGTCACCAGTTCGACGACAATGCCGAACGAGACGCCTTCCCTCGAGTAAGGCGTTGCGAGTACCCGCGCATCCAAGGTCTCGGCGGACAGAAAATTGGTCAGTACGACCCTGCTGCCGATCTCAGGATAAGTCGCCATTTCCAGCAAGCCCCCCTGGGCATTGACTTGCCTGGCCACGGCCTCTTCTTTGAACATGGCGCCTTCAGGGTCTCGCCAGCTTACTTCAATCGGGATAGCCACCGGAAAACGGCCGGATTTGCGACGTTCCACCTTACTGCCGTCAGGACTTGTCGAGCGCCTCGCCATGGTCAAACACTCCATTCTTCGATCAGATGCCTCCGGTCTCCGTCGGCACACCAGTCATCCATGCAGCGAAGGAAATCGAGACAGCAAAAGATAGTAGGTCGATAGCCTGCGGAAATACTACTGGTCAGAAGGCCAGTAGTGGCCCTTCTGACCAGGTGGAGGAAAATTCTGAGAAGAGGGCCATGGTTCAGGGGCCCGGCGCAACTTGAAGTAATCGGCGACTACGCCCTACCGCGGTATCGTCTTATAGTTTGCAGCCGCAACGTGCATGGAACTCCCACGGCTTGATTCGCACTCACACTGCGCACTGGCTGCAGCCCTACTATCGACCTGCTACTGGGCGGCGCGGCCCGCTGGAGCCTGTTGGCTGATGGTGGCCTCTCGCGGCACCGGCTTGCCATAAACTTCAAACTGCCCGATGTGAATATAGCCGCCCGTCCCGTGGCCGCTGCCGGGCATCAGGTCAGCGAAGCCAACTTCATCAACCTTGCTAAGATCGGGGTTGGTGACCCAAATTTCGTTCGCTACCCCACCGCTTAGCCCCAGCGTCACCACACGATCGGGATCGAGTTTCATCCAGCGAACTCCAGCCAACGCGACTTCACTCTGGACCAGCATAGGGACCGAGGAGGCCGCCACATCTCCCACCAGCATAGTTCCATCTGCAAGTTTTACCACCGGCCGCACAACGTGGAAGCCGGAGGTCTTCGTGACCCAGCGAATTTTTGCGAGGCCCGTCAAATCGACATAGCTGTTTTTCTGCCGGAAAGTGATGGCAAAAGGCCCTTCACACGCGCCCGACCATACCGTGAAGGGTGTGGTGTCGCTTCCGGGCGTGCCGGACGTGAGCAGTTGCTTTGCGGCTGGCCCGTATTGTTTCAACTGCACATTGGGATCAACGATGTTTTCCTGAACTACGGGGACCTGCGCCGTCTGGCTGGGTGGACGCACCCATTCAACCTTGAAAAAGAGTGGTGCCACGGTGACGGCTGGGGCTGCGGCGCGTGCGCCCGCTTGCCCGCCTCCGGCCCCTTGCCCGCCTCCGGCCCTTTGCCCGCCTCTGGCTTGACCCCCACCCTGACCCTGTTGCGCCTGATCTTGCGGCGCACGCTGTATTGGTTGCTGGGCGAACATGAAGATGCTACCCGCGACGCCCAGAACAACTACGGCAACCGACTTGACGGAAATGTGAGCTGACATGAATTCCCTCCGCTCTTGGCACTAAGCCAGGAAGCATTGCAATGGCGTTGGCGAGTTTAACGCAGGTCTGAAACACAAACAATGGAATGCTTGGCGGGTACCAGAAACGCACGAGTTCGCCATCGTGCGCACCGAATTGGGCAGAGTGATCTGCCTCCTAAGGGGCATACTGTCGCGATGGATGATCCTGTTTGGAGGATGGAAAGAGGGAGAAAAGAAGAATAGCGAATGCCGGGATTAGCCTACGGCTTCGCTCGAACAGGCGAACGCCTTGCTTGTCTTCGCTAGAGGCGGCCTCGCCGTACGTTCGCCAGAAGAGGCAGCGAACTCCTCAGCCCGGCGCTGTTCAACGGCCTGGCTCTGGGCAATCTGGGACAGGGAATGAACACCCTCGGATATCGAGATGACGACTTTGGGAGGCAGTGCCCCAGTCGCTGCGACATCGCTCGCGGCATCGTCGGCTTGATCGGCGATCCCACCCGGCTCCACGGAGATTACGCCCGCCGAGCGGCTCCCGTACCACCCTGCCGAACTAGCCCCGCCCGCCGACCCGACTGCGCGAGTAGCGGAAACAACCGCAGGCAATGCCTGCTCTGGCAATTTCGCCGAATCAGAGTTGCGCACCAGTTGCGGATCGGAAACCCGCCCCGCGAAAGCAACCGGCTCTGAACGCCCCGAACGCCGGGATTCCAGGGCGAGCAAAGTATTGAAACTCTCCTCAGTCAAAACATTCATCTGCCTAGAGACGTTCTCAGGCGCAACCTTCGCATTACGTCCGAGGGAGAATCCCGCACACGTCAACACGATCAGTGCCGCCCCAAGTATCAGCATCATTAGGGACTGAGAGGAGCGAGCAGCTTCGATAACATGAATTATCGTCGTCTTTATTAAGTGAATGTTAACAAGCACCGTCACCGCCGCAATCGCTAAGGATAAAGCGCGAAAAATGAATTCCTGTAATTTCATATTTAGGTACCCACCCTGCTGGTGACATCACTGTAAGCGACTGCGCAGTGGCCGTCTATCCGGGATAACCTGTAACGCCCGTTCCAGCGGTACTAGTTTCTAATGCATGTACATGACCATGTGGCGCTGTACAATCAATTGCCTGCCCGCACCATGCCCATATCCTTAAGGGGACTCTAGGTCAATGATAATGGGATACATCCGGGCGCGAAAATGGCGCTTATCCGCCGCCTTCCATTCCCTGATTTCCTTGCCGTCTGTCCGGGAACGGTTGCCGGGAAGACTGTTTCTCTTATAGTGCAGTTTTCTGCCACCGAGGGGTGGTCTTGCAGAACAATCAATTGTTTTCTTGACTCGGCGCGTCTTCCACCAAGAAGCCTGCTTTGGTTGAGATATGGCAGGGTGATTGCCTTATCGATAGTGCATTCTGATCTTGGCTATATCATTATGAGGACTAAACGTGCAGCTTCTGGACAACCTTTTTGGCCCGAGGGGTCCCGCCCATTTCGGTACGTTCTGTTACCTATGTGTCCGGATTCGGACCCAAAATGGGAGCCGCGCCTTAGGGGACGCCGTCGTCGGCCTGCTCGAAGCCATCCTCGATCCCGTCTCCCGGGCCATCGCGAACGCTTCCGTTGACGATCAGCCGGAGACCGACCAGGAACGTCAAGTCTAGTTCCTGATCGCCTTGCTACAAGACCTACAGCCACTTCCTGCAGCAGCAGAAGGGAAAAGCCCAGTCGCAATCGTGGAACGCATTGGTCCAAACATTGCGTGTATAATCTGCCGAAAGCGCGGGCTGAGGAGAACCGAGTGCCAGCGCTCGCCCCAGTTTACCGCAGGGGATGTTCAATGGGTTGGCCTGCAAGAAATCCTGGATTATTTCCACGGAAATTGATGGCTTTCTCTTTGTTGGCTGCGTGTCTGGCGGCACCACAGCCACGGCTAGCATTCGCGCAGATGAATATGTCCGGCAATATGGAGACCAAAGATGAGATGCCTCCCGATCAATTACCTGTGCCGCAGAAGCTGAACGGCATTGGTAATGCGCACATCCAGATAACCGCGACGCTGGATGCCCAAATGTGGTTTGACCAGGGTCTCAACCTTATTCACGATTTTTGGGATTACGAGTCGGCTCGCGCATTCGAACAGAGCGTTCGCGTTGATCCGCAATGCGCGATGTGCTACTGGGGCCTGTACAAGGCGGAGTCGTTCTACCATAGTACGGCTCAAGGTTATTCGGGCCAGGCGCTGGCCAAGGCTGTCAGTCTCAAGGGCCACGCAAGCAAGCGGGAACGTCTTTACATCGAGGCGAGCGCCGCGTACGAAGATGCCTTGAAGAACGCCAAGCCGGTTCCCAACTTCTCGCAAGAATTGCAACTCTTACGCAAGCTCGTGAAGGAGTATCCGAAGGATACTCAGGCGCGGATCCTGCTGGCAGAGTCGCCGCTCGGGGACGGCGCTGGTCAGAAAGAAGCCTTAGCGATCTTGCAGTCCGTCCTGAAGGACGAGCCTGAAAATTCAGCCGCGAATCACTATTACATTCACATGCTGGAGCCGAGTGCGCACCCCGAGCAGGCCCTGCATAGCGCGGAGATATTGGCCAGTCTCGCCCCGGCCTCGGGACACATGGTCCACATGCCCGGACACATCTTCTTTCGTCTGGGCGATTACGCCCGGGCGGAACAGGCGTTTGCTGCCTCCATGCGAGTGGACGAACGCTACATGCGGGAGCAGCACGTTCAACCCGATAACGATTGGAACTACGTGCACAATCTGATGTATGCGATTGCCAACTTGATGGAGGAAGGAAAACTGAAAGAGGCGACCGCGCTTTCCGAGAAGCTCACCGGGGCGCGCGGCGAGCTGGAGTCCACGCTTTACATTTATCAGCCGCGAGATTCGATTTCGCGGGTCGATCCGCGCTTGCCGGTGGCGCTGCGAACGGCTGATTGGGCACAGGTTCTTGAACTATCGAAGGCGAGCGCGCCGCCCGCTACACTGCCCAACCTTCGCTTTCTTGCGCGGCTGCTAGCGGACTTTGCTGCTGGCATGCAGGCTGTCGAAGCCCATGACCTCGCAAAGGCGGAAGAATCATCCGCGCGATTCGATGCCGAGCTGTGGCGGATGTCTCAGCAATTGAAAGACTCCTCGCGAATGCAAGCCATGGGCGCAAACAACGCGCCTGCAGGTCCGCCAAAACTGCAAGTGATGCCCGATGCGCTGTTGCAACCGATTCTGAATACCTTGTCGGTTATGTCGCTGGAATTGCGGGCCTCGCTGCTGACGGCTGAGAAACAGACCACCGAGGCGAAAAACGTGTTCGCGCAGGCCGCGCAGGAAGAAAAGGCGCTCGGCTATCGCGAACCTCCCTACTACATTCGACCGGCTGGCGAGACCGAAGCGGCGGCGCTTATGGCCGTTGGGGACTGGGCGGATGCGAAGGCAGCATACGAGAGGGCGTTGGTCGAGCGGCCGCGATCTGGCTTCCCGCTCTACGGCATTGCCTTAAGCAGCGAGAAGGCCGGCGATGCCGACGCTGCCGCGAAGGAGTACGCTGATTTTCTCGTGGCCTGGAAGGGCGCTGATCCAGCCCTCACCCAAGTGACGCACGCCCAGACCTACCTTGCCGAGCATCCGGTCGTTGCCGAAGGCCCTGAGCGAAGCCAGAAGGGAGGCTAGCCACCCAGCCATGCGGGGAAGAGCGTGACCGACGACTACAGCAAATTGCAGGACGATCTTGAGTTCCGCAAGGAAGCGGCGGTTCGAGTCGGCCTTTGTCTCGAGCTTCAGTCGAAAAAGACCTTAATTGGACCGAACGAACCGAAAATCGAAACTGAGCCGTTACCAGAAATGGCTGCATCAGCTTGATTCAAGAAAGAAAAGTGGCGCGCCTGGAGGGAGTCGAACCCCCGACCCTCTGCTTCGAAGGCAGATGCTCTATCCAGCTGAGCTACAGGCGCAGCGCGCTTGCACTACCTGACAAACAAGCTCGAACATAAAATCTGGTGCGGCCGAGTGGATTCGAACCACCACGGTATTGCTACCGCCAGCCCCTCAAGCTGGTGCGTCTGCCAGTTCCGCCACGACCGCCCTGCAAAAACGAAATGCTGCGTGCGATGAAAAGACGCCATTCCTCGCAACAAAACAATTACATCTGGCGCTACTGATTGGCCGGAGATGGTGGCGCCGGGGCCATAGGAGCGGCCGGAGCCACCGGGGCCGCCGGAGCAGCGGGGACCACCGGTTTTGCCCCCGGTGCGGTCGGCGCGGGCTTGCTGAATTGCTCGAGCACAGAACGTCCCGCGGTGCCCGTCGTTGTCCTGGCATGCACCGCCATGGCCATCGAGGTGAACATGAACATCACTGCGCACCAAGTGGTGGATTTCGACAAAAATGTTGCCGCTCCCCGAGGCCCAAACGCCGTCTGGCTGCCCGAGCCGCCAAAAGCACCCGCCAAGTCCGCGGCCTCACCACTTTGCAACAGAATCACGATAATCAACACCAGGCAAACGCCTACATGCAAAAGAACCAAAAAGGCGAAGAGCTTCCAGCCGATCCAGAGCAGGCCGGCTCCAATCAAAAATGAAAACGCCCACTTTACTTCCGTTGGCATTTATCCACTCCGGCGCGCGAAGGCACGCTAAAAATTGACAATGGACGCAAACTGTTGCGCGTTAAGACTGGCGCCGCCGACCAGCGCCCCATCAATCTCGATTTGCGCCATCAATCCTTTGATATTGTCGGGTTTGACGCTGCCCCCGTAAAGGATTCGTAAGTTGGCCGCGCCCTCCGGCGTGAACATTTCGGCGGCCAGAGCGCGCAAAAAGCGGTGCGCCCCAGCGGCAATTTCAGGCGTTGCGGTTCGCCCGGTGCCGATCGCCCAAACCGGCTCGTAAGCGATGATGATACGTGAGAACTCCACGCCGGTCAACGCGGCGAGCGACCCCCGAAATTGCCGGTCGAGAACCGCGTTGGTCTCCTTAGCCTCATGTTGCTCCAGCGTCTCCCCCACGCACAAAATCGGCGTTAGACCCACAGCCAGCGACGCCTTCACCTTGCGATTGGCGCTATGATCGGTTTCCCCGAAGAATTGCCGGCGTTCGGAATGGGCGATAATAACGGCGCGGCAACCTGCTTCGACCAGCATTTTGGGCGAAACTTCGCCCGTGAAAGCGCCTTCCTGCTCCCAATAGACATCCTGTGCGGCGATGGCGATCTCCACGCCTGGCACAGTCGATAGGGCCGTCACAGCCTCCACCGAAGCCGCCAGCGCAGTGAAAGCCGGTGCAATGATGATTTCGCAATGCGTCGCCGACGCCACCAGGGGAACAAACGCCGCGAAATACGCGCGCGCTTCCGCCTGCGTCTTGTACATTTTCCAGTTCCCCGCGATCACCGGTCGCCGCACAGCAGCCTCGCTTTCACCAATAATATCTACGCCGCGCCCGCGCCGGGCTTGTCGGTTAACGCTTCCACACCCGGCAATTTCCTTCCCGCCAGAAATTCAAGCGAGGCTCCGCCACCGGTAGAGATGTGTGAAATCGATCCGGCTAAGCCAGCCTGGTGCACTGCCGCCACCGAATCTCCCCCTCCGACAATCGAAATCCCGCCTGCTGAAGTAGCTGCGGCGACGGCTTTAGCCACCTCGAGTGTGCCCCGAGCAAATGCCGGCATCTCGAAAACGCCCATGGGCCCGTTCCAGACAATGGTTTTCGCCGTGGCGATCGCGGAAGAAAAGATACCGGCGGTCTCCGGGCCGATATCGAGACCCATCCACCCATCGGGAGTTTCCGCGACGGAAACCGTGCGCGTCTGGGTATCCGCGCGGAACTCCGCCCCAATCACGTGGTCAGATGGCAAAAGCAGTCGGAATTTGCGCTGTTGCGCTTCCGCTAATACGCGCCGCGCCAGATCGAGCTTATCCGCCTCGACCAGTGATTTACCAATCGGCAGCCCCTGCGACTTCAAGAACGTGTACGCCATGCCGCCGCCGATCAGCATGGCGTCGGCCACCTTCATCAAATTTTCCACGACTTCGATCTTGTCGGAGACCTTGGCACCGCCCAGCACGGCGACAAAGGGCCGTGCCGGACTCGAGAGGGCGCGGCCAAGATAGGAGAGTTCCCGCTCCATCAAAAGGCCTGCGGCGGCTTGGCGGACAAACCGCGTGATACCTACTACCGAAGCATGAGCCCGGTGCGCCGACCCAAAGGCATCGCAAACATACAGCCCGTCGCAGAGCGCAGCAAGCTGCCGCGAAAAGCCTTCGTCGTTGGCTTCCTCTTCCGGATGAAAACGAACATTTTCGAGCAAAAGCATGCCGCCGTTGGCGAGTGCGCGGCTCTTGGACTCGGCCTCGGAGCCGACGCAATCCGAGGCGAATTCCACCGGAGCCCCCGCCAGTTCAGCCAGTTTGGCCGCCACGGGCCGCAGGCTGTATTTCAGATCGGGTTTACCTTTGGGGCGGCCAAGATGGGAGGCGAGCACGAGACGCGCGCCGCGGTCGCGCCCCAACTGCAAAGTCGGCAGGGTCTCGCGGATGCGTGTATCGTCGGTGATGCGCCCGCCTTCGATGGGCACGTTGAAATCAACGCGAATGAAGACGCGGCGGCTGCCGAGATCGAGGTCGCCAATGGAGATCTTGCTCACCGCGGGCTCATCGATAATTTTTCGCGGGTGCGTTTACAGACTCGCGGCCATAAACTTGATCAGGTCGCGAACGCGGCACGAATATCCCCATTCATTGTCGTACCACGCCAGAACCTTGGCGCATGTCGACCCCACCACGCGGGTATAACCGGCATCGACGATAGCCGAACTCGGATTGCCTCGGTAATCGATGGACACCAGTTCTTCCTCGGTGTATTGGAGATAAGCCTTCAGCGGTCCTTCAGCGGCGCGCCGCATAGCGGCATTCACGCTTTCGACGGTTATCGGTTTTTCCGTGGTCACGGTCAAATCCACCACGCTAACGTCGGGCGTGGGCACGCGCAAGGAATAGCCATCAAGTTTGCCCTTCAACTCTGGAATCACCAGGTGTAGGGCCTTGGCCGCTCCGGTCGAGGTGGGAATCATCGAAAGAGCCGCCGCACGCGCCCGCCGCAGGTCTTTGTGCGGCAAATCCAGAAGTTTCTGGTCGTTGGTGTAGGAGTGAATCGTAGTCATGGTGCCATGCACGATGCCGAAATTCTCGAGCAGCACCTTGGCAACCGGCGCGAGGCAATTCGTAGTGCAGGAGGCGTTAGAAACCACATGATGCTTGGCGGGATCGTACGTTTTCTCGTTCACTCCCAGCACGATCGTGTGGTCGGGATCGGTTGCCGGCGCGGAAATAATCACCTTTTTCACCGGTCCGCGCATATGTTTGCGCGCCTCGGGGCCGGAAGTGAATAGCCCCGTCGATTCCACCACAATCTCCGCCCCCACCGACGCCCAGTCGAGCTGCGCGGGATCTTTCACTTTGAATACTTTGAAGCTTTTGCCATCAACCGCGATACTGTCTTCGCTGTGCGTCACGCGATGCGTCAAATTGCCGAGAATCGAATCGTACTTCAGCAAATAAGACAGCGTGTTGGAATCCGTAATATCGTTCACGGCTACAATTTCTAGCGCGGAATCTCCCAGCGCGGCGCGCAGGATGTTCCTGCCGATACGGCCGAAGCCGTTAATGCCTACTTTGACGGGCATTCTTCCTCCGAGAATTTAATTGCTGGAACGGGCGGGGCCTCGATCGGTGTGCCACAGGGCGATGCGCGCGCCGCAATATCGCTATCGATGCTACGGTGCGTGTGCAAATATGTCAAACGCCCAACTAAATCCGGAGGCGAATCGTTCAGGGGTATTTGTCGATCTGAATTACCTTGTCGCCTGCAAAGCGGACGAAAATTGTCTTGGCAGGCGGCTGGCCATAGATCCAATCTTCGGTATCGTTCCCATCGGCATCACGTTCGCGAACCTTGCGATCCGGGCGGCCCATCGCTGCCAGCACTTCATCGCGATCCATGCCCACATCGGGCCGCTTCTCGGCGATGGCTTCCTGCACCTTGGGCGGCAGCGTGGAAGCCCATTGAACGGAGGCGGAACGCTGCTTGGAAAAATCGAGCACCACGCTCAAATATCTTTTCAGGTCATCGGAGCTGAGGTTCGGCACTTCCTTGCCGAAGTCGAGATAAAATGTTGCGCCATTCTTCGGAGACGCCACCTGCGTTCCCTCGGTTGGTGTGGTGGTCGTGGAGGTTCTGGTCACGGGGCCGCCGATGCCGCCCCCCATTCCCATCTGTACGTGATCGCGCCAGTTGGTGTGCCCCCGGCCGCCGCCATTGAGTTCCACGATCAAGGCCTGCCCGCGAAACTCGATCTTGGTGATTTGCACCGTATCGCCGGAATTCAGCACAGAGCCGGCGCCTTGAATCGCCTTGTGCAGCGCGTCCTGGTCGAGTGGTTCCCCGGCCTTGATGTGAAATCCTTTCTTGCCTCCGGGAAAGGGGGTGACCATGCGCGCATATTCTCCCGACACATTGCGCATGATGTCCAGGCGAGAATCCTCCTTCAGCGAATCGTCCTTCCCCTGCGTTTTAGGGACAGTGGACTTGTGGGCAGGAGTATCCGGAGTTGCCGCCGAATCGCCGGCCTGAGCGGCGGCAGTCGCCGAATCGTTAGACTGCCCGGCGGCCGCAAAGTCCGGGCAGCACCGGAATAGTTTGGCCGCTCAGAATTTCCGTCTGGCTGGATGTTTGTTGCGGCACCGAAGACCGCTGGTGAACGTCGGGACTCAGCACGAGTCCAGACGCGATAGTAATACAGAGGATGCGAATCATAATTCCGTCCTGATCGCCAGACCTAGTTTACACCCAAAACCGCTTCGCAGGGTTTACACCCAAAACCGCTTGCCATGGTTTACATCGCTTCGCAGGGATCACAAGCTTGCCGCCATTGCGCCAAGTAGTGGCTGCCGACCCCCGGGAACGCCAATCTCCCGATTGGCGGGCCGTTAGCACCCAAAACCGCTCCGCAGGGTTTACACCTAAATCGCTTCTGATGCTTACATCGCTTCGCAGGGTTTACACCTAAATTCCTTCGCAAGAAATCAACGTTTCCTCTCTTGGTTACCAGAGAGTTCGATGCCGGCCCGCACGCCTTCGCGATCGATCCGCAGCGGCAATAGCGTACCTCCGGAGGAGGTCACGGCCGCTTCTACGGCCACTCGCGCCTCTGGCTCGATCAGCAGGGCGACGCAGCCTCCGCCTCCCGCGCCGCAAACCTTGGCGCCGAGCGCGCCGTGCTTCCTGGCCGCGGTGATGATGCGGTCAATCGTCGGAGTCGAGATGGTGGCCGCGTTGCGGCGGCGCAATTCCCACTCCGCGCGCACCAGGCGCCCCAGTTCGGTCCAATCATTACGCAGGAGCGCCCCACGGACCTGGCGCGCTACGTCCGCAATCTGCGCCAAATTGCGGATCACCCGCCGGTCGCCATCGATGTGGCGCACGAACACTTCCCAGTTGTTGATGCCGGACTGCCGCGGCTTCCCGGTATAGCAAAGCACCAGCCGGCGCTCGAGCTCGGGAACATCGCAGGCCAGTTCCTCGCGGCGCTCGCCCCCGGGTTCCAGATGGATGGCGCTTACGCCGCCAAAAGCCGGCGGGTAATGATCCTGCGTGCCGGTAGGGACGCGGATGACCATGGCCTCGATATCGCGGCTGATGTGAATCCAATCCTCGCGGCGAAGCGGCGATTCCGAGCCGCCGCCACCTCGGTAAGCTATAAAATGATCGAGCGCCGCGCAAATCGCCACCGCCATGGCGCTCGATCCGCCAATGCCCGCCCCGGCGGGCGCTTCCGAAGTGGTGGTCACCCTTAGGCCTGTACGCACCTCCGAGCGCTCCAGAAAAAAACGTGCCAGGTGCGCCAGCAGCGGCAACCGGTAGCGCGGCGCCCGCACCAGCGCCCCGAGCGAAGCGAAACTTTCCCGCCGCCGCGTATCCAGCGAAACCAGTGAGATGCGTTGCGAGGCCCCCGGCGCAGCCTCCACGACACAGGTGGCATACCGCGTAATCGCGCAGTTCACCGTCAGCGCACCCGGGTGGAATAAATAGAGCGGCCAAATATCAAGTGTGCCGCCCGCAAGGTCAATGCGCGTGGGAGCGCGTGCCTCGATCCGATATCCGGTTCCGGCGCTTACTTTTGCTCGCAACTTTACTTGTTTTCCTTCCCCCTCGATTTTGCCGGAGACGTTCGGGTTTGGGAGTCCAACGGAAATGTGTTTGGCGGTCATCTCATGCGCTCAAGCCGCGCCGTGACTCGGTTTGTGCTGCTTGCGGCCCCCAGTTGGTGAGGAGGATGAGCGCGAATCGGACTTGGCTTCGTTTTGGACACACTTCTATTTTACAGGATGGGGCAAGCGCGATTTGCAGAACGGCGATTTGGGGGTCCGAGTTTGTATCGATGCTCGGTGACAAAGCCCCGTCCGTCGCCCGCCGTTAGGACGGAGCCGTAATATGACGTTCACTGATGCAAAGCCTTCAGGAAATAGCGGTGATACCAAGCTCTGGCTGTAAAGGATGGTCTTATTTTCTTCAACTGTCACGTTGAGATGGAATCATCTCAACGGAATGACCCTGTTTTCTCAAACTTTCAATTTCTCCGGCTGCTGCCAAGAGTTAAATGCATAGCCGCTGCGCAATACATTTTCGAGGTGAGGTGTTTGAACCAGACTCGGCCAATTCACCAAAAGAAAACATAACGCAGTACATCCATTACAATGCCGTCCGGACGTTCACCAGTCCTTCGGTGGTTGTCGTGATCGAGAAGAAACGTCATCGTCCAGTTCGGAACCTGCCTTGCTTTCGAGCCACACTCCTTGTTGCGTATAGAGCCATGGCACCCCACGGATTGACGCAAGAGTCGCCTCGATAAGAACTGGCCCTGAATAACCGAGCAATTGAAGCAATCCTGCTGCCTGCCTTACGAAAATTAGCACGGACCCCACGAACTCGTATAAGTGGATTGCTCGCGTGCCCGTTGTGTGCTCGCCGTCAATCTGAGTACCGTAAAAGACCATCCCCCCAAATATTCGCCTCAAAGATTGATAACGGCAGTCGCCCCGCCTGCAGTATAACCGCGCTCTCATGTTGAGAGATGATGCCTTTTTCAACCCTCGGAAAAGTGTTGCTGCGCCACTGCAGGGCGCTTTGCCTAATGTAAGTCTCAAGGCTCTCTTGCTCACAGACGGGTCGTGCGGGAAAGCGGGGAACTAAGGTGAGTTCAAGGCGTGATCCCATTTGGGTCCGATTACCGGAAGTATCTGTGTGGATTCTGGACGCGTATGTATCGAATCTGTTCGAGCCCGATCAAGAATGCTGGACCGGCGCTCCACAATCTGCTTCCGCCTGTCGAACAGTTGGCGGAGTTCGTTTTCATCGGCCAGATGTGCGTCAAAACGCGAACTGAATTCATCAGTGCGAATCCAGACACCCTTCCTGCCATTCAAGAAATGCGGAGCCAAATCGCTTTCCGGCACATTAACGACGTAACACGCCTTTCCATCGGAGGCAGGCACACTTATCGGATCCGAAACTTCAACTGTCGAGCCGGTGGACTGACCGCATCGAAGCACCACTGCACCAATTTTTGCTTGTATCCGGCCTCCACGTCCACGCCCGGGAGTCCTTCGATTCGGCCGTCACTGCTCTTCGCTTTCGCGCCTACAACCATCAAGCCACCGAAGGTATTCCCAAATGAAGAAAGTTTCTTCAGGGTTTCGTCTTTACGAGGCACCTTCTCTGATTTGAATTCCAAACGACCGTTCTCGACAGCAGCGGCGTCAAGTAATTCCTGCAAATCGGCAGTAACAATTTGTGACACCGGTTTTGTGTAAATTGACATCAGTATTACCTGCCTTGCTGCGAAGGCGGGTGGCACACAAATCTTTCCTTGCGTGACGCTGGCAAAAAGTCATCAGATCGTGCACGTAGTGGTCGAGAATAGGAGCGGCGGGTGCCGCTCTCGACCCATAGTGCACAGCTTCCCAGCGTCACATGACGACGGATTTGTGTGTGCCACTGCCTGCCGAGTTAACCTGTGATAGCCTTGGCCCGAATGCTCAACGTCACTACTCCTGCTGTCGTTACTCCCTTATTGAGGATCGCGTCCGTGCTGGTGGTTGGTGTTACCGCTAAATCGTTTGAATGGATCGAGGGTGCACTAAGCAAACGCGGCAAGGAGACGATTTCAAACTGGTTAGGTGAACACGTCCCAGCCTACCGTTCGACAAATAATTGGCTTACGGCTTTGGGCCACTTAATCGATAATTTGTTTGGGAAGAATCCCTTCTCGTGGCGATTTGTTTTGAGGTCGTTCATTGCTTCAATTGCGTTTATTACCGCTTCTTGGATTTTGTATACTGCAGTTGGCGGCGGCTTCAGTGCACCGGATTTTGATGACATTGAGGGGTTTGGTTTTTGTTTGGGGAGTCTGCTTTTTAGTGAATCTTGTCGGAGATTATTTCTCTCTTCTGGTGAGTCGTAAGATCATCCAATGGATGACCTTGAAGCCACGTCCCGCACGTCTCTTCCGCTTGCTGACTTTGGACACCGTTCTGAGTCTGTTGATTGCGAGTTCGACTATTTTCGTTCAATCATTTTATTTAAATACTCTTTTTGACACGCTTGGTCATCGGGGGATCACGCTCGCACACTTTCGTCAGCCGCTCGGGGCTGTAATTACCTCTCTACCAGGGGTATTCCTGTTCCATTAGCCATACGCGGAGTGTTCAATCACATCCCGTTCTGCACGGACGCCGCTACCCCCTATGGGATTTATTTCTATAGTTCGCTGTTCACTTCATTGTGGGTTTGGCTATATTTTCTTGGCGGTATTGTGGTGCGGATGCTTACTAAGATGAGACGCCTATGGGAAGGTATTTGTCCGTATCTAGACATCGAGACGAAGCCGCTCTACGGCCATTGGCCGCATTGCCGCGCTTCTCGTGGGCGTCGGATATTGTGCTGTTTTGGGATTCCTCTTTCACATCCCCCTTCAAATAGTTGGAAACGCATGGCCACCATTTTCGTAACCACAGGTTCACCTCAAAAGACCCAGCCTTCAAACCAAAGACTGAGGCACCCAAAATTCCAAGTCAAAAACGCCGGCGCAGCCGCCCGAGGTGGGGATCACCTCACGCGAGTAGCGCCGCACAGGATGGCGCGTTGAGAAAAACCGCACCCTTAGAAACGAAGGCGCGGCACCCACTCCTGCTCTCGGCCATGTGCACGAATAATATAGTTTGCCGGCGTCACATGAAATAAGGATGTGCGTGTGCGCCCGCCCATCTTGGGACTAAGCGGCAAAGCATCGAAGATGACTTGCACCCCGTCCTGTAAAATAGAAGGATGCGTTCAAAACAAGAGCAAACCCGATCAGGCCCGCCGTTCTAGTGGGGCAATAACATCGGGAGCGGCAAAAACTCGGCGCGCACCGATTGCCTCTGAATTCGACAGGCCCACCCAGAAGCCTTTTGGAATCATATCCTTGCGACAAATGAGCCAGCAACCACCATGGAATGATATCCTTACGAAAAAACACCGGGGGTGGGGGTATGTACCTTCCAGTTACCCCCCTCGTTGTGAGCGCCTCGGCCGCGCGGGTAAACCCGAATCCCCGGCGCACCCCCAATTCGTGAAAACAGGGGTTGGGACAGGG
Source organism: uncultured Acidobacteriota bacterium (assembly GCA_963719845.1). Lineage (GTDB taxonomy): Bacteria > Acidobacteriota > Terriglobia > Acidiferrales > UBA7541 > Palsa-189. Next base: position 130,194 of record CAVRDM010000020.1, read on the forward strand.
ATTAAAACGCCAATTGCACCGAATTACGCGGTTCCAGAGAGGTTTTGAGGGGGTGTAAACGGGTGAGATAGGGGTTTTTCCAGTGCTTGGTTTAAGTCGCCTTTGGCGCCAGCTTAGCGATTGTCGGCTGGTGACAAACCAGCGTCGCGGCGGCATACTGGCGTCGAACCAACATGAATGGGTGGTCAGAAATGAGAGGTGATTCATGGGTGTTTCGGTTGATGTCTTCACGTGGCCGGAGATCGTTCTCTCTCCCAATGCCGAAGTGACGTTTCTTCACTGGATCGTGGACAGTGATGGCATATCGCTGATCGATCCCGAACGTTGGTATTGGATGAGTGGCGTGCCGGAATTCACAGGCGTGAGACCGGATCGCCCAGTTCCCGGAGCGTCGTTGCAAGTTGTCGTACAGGGTGCGTTTCGTGACCCGCAGCCAGACACAGGCCCAAACAACACGCAATGGTTGGCGACCTGGCGCAACGCAACCAGTAACGAGATCGTGACATTCCGACCCCGCATGGTCGAGGCTCCTGCCCGATGAGCACCAATAAGACCCGCTACTTCATCGTTCATTCGCCGGATGGGCGAATCCTGGCGGCAGCGCCTGTTCAACCAACTCCGACACAAACCGGGGTGCAACTCCGATGGCAACCAGTTGCCGGGCCAAACCACGTAATCTCCGAAATTGAACTTACAGAGGAAGATGCTGCCCTTCTAACAACCTCTGCGTTGCTCGACTTCGAGGTTGGCGTGCAGAGCGGCAAACCTTTGTTGCGGCGTCGCTCGGGAGCGTGAGTAGTCCCTACCGAAACTAAGGCGGGCCCAGACGAAGAACCGTGTCTCGGAAGCAGAAGGCGGCTCCCGAAACTTCCGCGGGACAAATCGGGCCGGAAATTACACACAGAACAGGTTTGCGTCAGTTATCGGACCATTCGTATGGGCTGTTCTTACTTTTTGCCCGTTACGTGCCCGCGCCCATCACGCACTTCATTTCCTTTGAAGTTGGCAACCTTATCGAGACGCTTTGACGGCTCGGGTTTATCGCCGACTTTCGGCGCTGGGCCTTTATAGCCATGTTCGGGATGAAAACGGTTATTTACGTGGCCGTGGAAATCGGGGGAACCATGAAACCACGGGCCAGCGCCAACGAAGACACCCCCGGTAAACCATTCCGGGCCGTAGTAGCCGTAGGGGGCACAGCCATAAGGAGCAGTGTCATAGTAACCATAAGGGCAAGCAGGGGCAGTTCCAATGTTAATGCCCACACTGACCTGAGCTTCCATTTTGGGAGCGGTCACCATCAGGCAGATTCCAGCAACAGCAGTTAGAGCAAGATATTTGAGTTTGTTCATAAATCCTCCTCATTATAGTTAAGGACCGTTATCTACACTTAGCCATACGTCATTTCCTGTATGGCACAGATGTGAAACGGTGAGCTAAAAACCCCACACGAAAGGCGCTACGGAAACGCTTATATTTACGGCACTTTGCGGTGCCAGATTAGGCGGGCGGAAACCTGAAGGTTTCCGTTCACATCGGGACGAGGGTCAGAAATTGACGGCCACCCCGGGTGCGATCAATCGTTCTGCGGGCGATCGAGTTCGGATTCGGGGACTGGGGAGGAAATTGGGGCGTTGTCTGGGAGTCCGAGGCGCTGGCGCGCAGAAAACATCGGTCCGCGAGCGGCATGCGACGGTGCGAAACGCAGAAAGCCCATGGGCTGCTTAAGGTCATCGTAGATCGCTTCCATGCCGCCGCGCAGAAAATATGCTTCGTGCCAGAAGGCCGTCCCACCGGAGTTGCGCAGGAATTGCTTCCACCACAATTGGTGCGGCTCCGAACGCGTCCAGGATTCCAGCGATTCGAGGTCGCGCCAGTACTGGCGCATGCCAACGTGCGGCGGAATGAGCGAAAAAAGGAAGTTCTCGTGCAGGAGGAGCCCATCAGGCCTGGCCGCGACGGAGCGGGAAATCTTCGGTCCGAAGCCGAGCAGGGTTTTAACTCCAGCGAGGGCATTAACCCGCATGCCGAGATAGACGACAACTAAATTGGGGAAACCGCTCAGATCTACGGTTTGTCGGTCCACACGCGCCATGGAGGCCTCCCTAACGTTGCGGGACGATGAAGGAACGTTCGGCTGGGCTTCCGATTTATGATCCTAATTACTATGATGCCGGCCCCTGCTCCGAGTCCAGGGAAATTGACTTGTCCGTCGAGGGCGGCTGCCACCCTAGAAACTGGATCACCAGTAACTGGCAATCCGAATCGGTTTTACCGTATCAACATGCCAATGAGCCACGGAAGCATTAGGCCGATAGCGAGCAGCGCGACAGCAATCCAAAGCGGTGGCCGGTTGCCTTTGCCGGTCCCGTTCACAATCGCAATGATCAGCGCAACCAATGCGCAAGCAAAACTAATCAGAGGGATCACAAAGCTCCGTTCATTGATTGCAAATGGTATCACTCCTTGGAAAAATCGCTAGTTTTAGCTCTTGAATTCCCTGATTCCGCCTGAGAAACGCATTATAAAAGGGCGCCCCTTTGCAGTAGGTTTTGATTGCTCGTAGCAACGCCTACGGGAAGGAGCACCCTCATGAATGACGCGCCAAGTGTATGGGGCTGGATGTTCACCAGGCAACGTTGGGGGCCGTTCTGGATTCTGCCGGCAAGCTGGTGATGGAAGCGATCCTCGAAACGAAAGCACGACTTTAGCTCGTTTTGCTCGCGACTTTACTTGTTTTCCTTCCGCCGTTAGGCTCGCTGCACCGGTTTCCGGCCGGGCATGATGGGACTCGATGATTGCGGGATTGTTCTTTGAATTATCCCGAAATGAGGAGATGGAGGCGATATTGCTGCGGGATTGGACTGCACGTGAAGAGGTGCTCGAGCGATTCCTTCTCGGTTTTGAGGGCACTTCGGTGCCTGAGTGGCTTGCGGATTTGCTTTCCGTGGGGCTTGCCGGTGTGGCGATCTATCCGCGCAATTACGCTGATCCCGCGGACCTGCTTGCGGTTACCGCGGCGATTCGCACCGCTGCGGGGCGGCCGGTTCTGATCGGCATCGATCAGGAAGGCGGCACGAGGTTCGCGCTGCCGCCGCCGTTTACGCAATGGCCTTCGCCGGCCGAACTGGGGCGGTTAGACGCTGCGGAGGATGGCCAGGTGGAGGTAAGAAGTGACGTTCACTCCAAAACTGGCGAATATTTTACGGTGCGCATTGCACGAGCGATTGCTCGCGAACTGCGCGCGGTGGGAATCAATCTCGACTTTGCGCCCATGCTCGACCTCGCTACGAATCCTGACAGCCCCGTAACGGCGGAGCGCAGCTTCGGAACCGATCCGGGCCGCGTCGGGCGGTTCGGCACGTCATTTCTGCGCGGGCTGGCGGACGAAGGCGTGTTCGGGTGCGTAAAGCACTTTCCCGGCCACGGGGACGGCACAATTGATCCGCATTTCGATTTGCCATGCTTCGACGGAACAGCCGAACGGCTGGCGCAGCATGAACTCGTGCCGTTTGCTGCGGCGATCGAGGCTGGCGTAGAACTGGTGATGACTGCGCACATCCTGCTCTCGCGGATAGACCCGAACCGGCCGGCTTCAATTTCGCAACGCGTGATCGAGGGACTGCTGCGCGGCGAACTGCGCTTTGACGGCGTGATTTTGGCGGATGATTTGGGCATGGGCGCGATCTCGCGGCGCTACGGGCACGCCGAAAGCGTGGTGAAAGCGCTCGAGGCGGGCACCGACGTTGCGATGCTGTGCCATAACGACGCCGCCGTCCCCGTGGCTATCGAGGCCGTCGCCGAATCCGCCGAGGGCGGGCGTTTCGATCCGGCGCAATGGGCTGCCGGACGGGCGCGAATTGCGCGGCTGCGCGGGCAAATCAGCGCCACCGGGAGCGAGGGCGCCGCCACTGGAAGTGATTGGCTGCGAGGAGCATCTTCGCCTGGCCGCGGAAGTAAGGGAGCGGCTGGCGCGGGCGCCCGCGGGAAGCTCCGGAAGGTAATGCCGCCGACGAGAGCGAGCGGCCAAACCAAAACGACGAAAAGCAGTGAAGGGGGCGAGCTTCATGGGCGACGCTGCGGAAAGTCAGAGATTGCGGCTAGCGGGTTGTTCATGCGCCGACTTTCGATCACGTTGCCCGCAATAGAAAAAACCGCCCCGGCTATTTCGATGGTGTACGAATGGATTCTTGCGGCGCTACATGAGCGAAGATTTGTGGGTGCCACCCTCCCTTTGCGCCTGGCCTCGAAATCCTAAAGAGACAAAGGCTAAAGCCCCACTTTTGCAATAGGCGCAAAATTGATTGGATAAGAGGGCCACCCCCCGAAGCCGCGCTCCCTACAAAAGCGTTTCGCTCGTATCTCAGGCGGGCTGGCGACGCGATTACCCCGCTGCCGCGTGCGGATCGCCATACATTTTCGGGTTAAAATACGGGGCAAACGCATGGATGACGGCTATGCGAAATGCTTCCTGGCGCGTGATCAGGTCACCTGTCAGAAGGCCCCAGGCCCCCTGCGCGTCGCGAATTCCACGGCCGCCGGCGTAGGCATCAATCGCGACGGAGAGCTCGACCCCGTGGTCGAGAACCTGCCGGGCGAGAACTTCAGGGAGAAGCAGGCCTCCCGACTGGCCGTAAGCCTCGCCCCCCTCGCCATCGGACACAAAAGCCCAGCTCTGAAGAAATACCCAGCGCCGGGTCTTTCGCGGCAAGATTCCCCTTGGTCCAGGGGAGAATTCCTGGTCTTCGCAGTCGACCTCGAGGCCCCCTTCAAGCCCCACGAAATAGCGCCAGGCTTCTCCGCGCTCACGCGCCAGGCGCTGCAGTGCTTCGGCGCGCCCGCGAGCTCCTGCCATCAGTTCGGCGCGGCCTACAGGGGTGTGGCCTACCCCGCTGGGCACATCGACGCCTACAACCTCGAACTCGGCACGATCAGGCAGCAAAGTTCCCCAAGCTTTTAGGGCTTCGCGAACAGCCTGCAGCTTTGGCGGGCGCCTACTGCCCACCGCTACGACGATTCGTTCCATGGGATAAGCAAAACCGAGGGGAGCAGAAGTTGGAGCGGCCGAGGGGACTCGAACCCCCGCCTGGAGCTTGGCAAGCTCCCGTACTACCCCTATACTACGGCCGCCCGGACCTCCGCCAGTTTATAGCACGGCACCCAAAACTCGACAAGAGCGCGTCAAGTAATGCAACAGGCAATGCAGCGAGGGGCAGCGCCGGGCGTACCTCCGCGCAAACGATTGAACTTCAGGTGTGCCCTGCAGCCGATCCTGGGATTGCGTGTCAGGGGCCGCTGAGCTTTAGCTTACCAGGACCACGCGAGTGGACTTCACGACCGGAGATCGCTTTTGTCTGGCTGCAAATCCCGCGGCCTTGGCCCTGTCCGTGTAAACGCGGGCAAACTTCTCGCCGTCGCGATAATACACGATCACTTGCCAGTGGCGATGCTTGCGGCGCTTGTCATTGCCGAATGCTGTGCGTTTCTTAGGCTCTTCTTTCAATGATCTGTCCAGTCGGTGGCGCGCACTGCCGATGCTGCCACGAAGGCATCCCTGATTAGGGTCGAAGGTGTTTGGAATATCTCAAGTTCATCGTTTCACTGCAAGCTCTTTGTTTATCTGTATCTATCAGGTATGTACTAATAATAACATAATGACTTCATCGCGACGCACCGAAGACCGCCTATCCTGCCGCCAGCCTTCCTGGCAATCTTCTCTTACACTCCCTAGCGCTCCGATATATCTTCCAGTGCGCGCCTGGCCGCCCGGGTCACAGGGAAGGTACGGGTTCGGCGCGCGGGACGGGGAAGCCGCTAGGCGAACTACCCTAAAACCTTTACCATGAATGGGCGTGGAACAGTCAACCGTAACCCCGAAAAGCGTTCATCGCCGCGTTTTTACCTCGACCGCCATCGTCATGGGTGGCATCCTCGCCAGCCGCCTGCTGGGATTTTTTCGCGAATGGTCGGTCGCGCACCAGGTGGGTTCAAACGCCATGACCGACGCTTACTACGCAGCGTTCACGTTGCCGGACTTCCTGAACTATCTTGTTGCGGGGGCCTCTCTTAGCGTGACTTTCATCCCGGTCTTCACCAAGTATGCCGCCGAAGACCGTGAAGATGAGGCCTGGCATGTTTTCTCAACGGTTATCACGTTTATGGGCGTGGCGCTGGCGGTCCTGGTGATCGCCGGTGAAATTTTCGCGCCGCAACTCGCTCAACTGATTGCGCCGGGATTCGGCCCGCAGGAAAAACAGCGCGTGATCTTCCTGACGCGCCTGATGCTGCCCGCGCAGATTTGTTTCTACGAAGGCAGCATCCTGAGCGCGGTGCAATACGCCAAGGGCCGCTTCGTGATCCCTTCGCTCGCTCCGGTGGTGTATAACGTAATGATCATTCTCGGCGGGCTGCTGCTGGCTTCGCGCATCGGCATGACCGGATTCGCCGTCGGCGTGCTGGTTGGTGCGATCACCGGCAACCTGCTGCTGCAAATTTATGGCGCCTACCGCGTGCAGGCGCATTACCGGCCCAACCTCAACTTGCGCCACCCCGGCTTTCTGTTATTCCTGCGCCTGGCTATTCCCATCATGCTGGCGCTTTCCCTCGCATTTACCGACGATTGGATCATCCGCTGGTTTGGGTCCTACTTGCAGCCGGCGTCAATTACGTGGCTGAGTTATGCCAAGACGCTGATGCGCGTCCCGCTGGGCGTAGTGGGCCAGGGTGTCGGGGTGGCGTCTTTTCCCTTCCTGGCCCAGCTTTATTCCGAGGGCAAGCTCGAGGAACTGAATCGCCTGCTCGATTCGACACTCAAGGGCCTGATCGCGCTGCTGGTGCCGATTTCGGCGCTGATGATCGCCGAGAGCCGGCCGATCGTCTATTTGGTGTTCTCGCACACTCGCATGCGCGGGCCCGATCTGGAGGCTACGGCCGCCACCATGGTTTTTTTCTCGCTGGGACTGTTTGCGTGGGGGGCGCAGTACATATTGGCACGGGGATTTTACGCCACGCGCAACACCTGGATTCCCGCAATTGTCGGCACCGTGGTCACCTTCGCGAGTGTGCCCATGTATTGGCTGCTGGTCCGCCGCGCGCAGCACCTAGGGCTGGCGATGGCCAGTTCGCTGGGAATGACGGCCTACACTGTGACGCTTTTTGTGTTGCTCAACCGGCGCACCCACAACCGGCACGTCGCCGGAATGATGCTATTTTTCGCCAAGGTGTGCGCAGCATCCGCGGTGATCGCCTGGGCTTGCCACAGGCTGGAGATTTTTCTCGAGCCGCACTTCGCCTGGCAGCGATTCGCGGGCGCCCTCCTGCTGCTTTGCGTGGTTACGGCGGCGGGCCTGATGCTTTTGCTGGTTCTGGGTAAACTGTTGCGCATTCGCGAGCTTGAAGAGCAGATTGCGCGGCTGTGGCTGCTGGCCAGCGGAAACCGCGCCAAACCCGCGGCATGAAAGCGGAACCAGGAAAGCGGAACAAATTAAGCGCTTTGCGGCTTGGCGTCCGTGCCCCGAGCGTGAATTTGTTCGCGGATTTGCTCGCGTACGCGCGCGGTAAATTGCGAGCCGCTAACGACCGTGCGGCCAGGCTCGGCAACGTCGGGGGTGCGAATGCCTGCGCCCAGCACCTGGTCGAGGGCGCGCTCGATAACGGCCGCGGCTTCAGGTTGGCCAAAACACTCGCGCAGCAGCAAGCTGATGCATAGGATGGTGCCCGACGGATTAGCCACATCCCGGCCTACCAACTGCGGCGCCGAGCCGTGAATGGGCTCGACCAGCGGAGGACCATCTCCGGCGCTCCAGGAAGGGATCATGCCGATGGAGCCGGCCAGCGCCGCGGCCTCGTCACTCAGGATATCGCCGAACAGATTGGAGGTGAGCAGCACGTCAAATTGCTCCGGGCGCAGAATGATCTGCATGGAGGCGTTATCGACGTACAGGTGATCGAGGGTGAGGTCGGCCGCTTCCGCGCCGAGGCGCGTCACGGTTTTCCGCCATAGCACCGAGGTGGCCAGAACATTGGCCTTGTCCACCGAGGTCACGCGGTGACCGCGGCGCCGGGCGCGCTCGAACGCGAAGCGGGCGATGCGCTCGATCTCGGGTACGGTATAAGTGGCCACGTCGGACGCGCGCTCGCCTGCGCCGTGCCCCTCGGTGGTGTGCAAGCCAAAGTAAATGTCGCCTACTAACTCTCTAATAATTTCGAAATCGATGGTGACGCCGGGGGCCAGCCGCAGCGGCGATAACGCGCGGAGCGGCTCGCGCAGGCGTATCGGCCGGACGTTGGCATAGACTCCGAGCTCGCGGCGCAGGGCCAGCAAGCCTGACTCCGGCCGGCGTTCGAGGGGCTGCGAATCCCAGCGCGGGCCGCCTACCGCGCCCAGCAATACGGCATCGGCAGCGTTGCATTCATTCAGGGTTTCGGGGGGGAGCGGCTCGCCGGAATCGTCGATGGCTGCGCCCCCAAACGGGAGCTTCACCAGATCGACGCTAAAACCGAATTCGCGCGCACAGTCCTCAAGGACGCCAATCGCTGCGCTGACAACTTCAGGGCCTATGCCATCGCCCGGAAGGACGGCGATGGTCCACGACCGCTGGGTCATGCAGGATTGCCTCGCCGCAGGGTGACGGAGCCGTGGACGGCTTCGGTGGCTACACTATCTTGGGGAATCTCCTGGGCCTGGGGAATGTCGCGGCCGCTCTGGGCGTCTCGCGCGAGCCGCAGAAGGTCCGTGTCGTTCACATCTTTCTTGGTATCGGCCAGCTCCATTACCAGGCGGTAACAGCGGCCGACCTCGTCTTCGGCGAGCGCTACGCCCAGATCTCCTAGCCTGGAGCGCAAGGCGTTGCGCCCGGAATGCTTGCCGAGCACCAACCGGTGTTTGGGAACCCCTACCGCTTCCGGCGAGATGACTTGATAGGTGAGCGGATTTTTCAGGATGCCGTCCTGGTGGATGCCGGCTTCATGCGCAAAGGCGTTCGCGCCGACGACCGCCTTGTTCGGAGGCACGGGGACCCGGGTGATTTCCGACAGCAACCGGCTTACGGCGTAGAGCTCGTTAAGGCGCAGCCGCGTCGTGGCGGCATAGCGATCGGGACGCACCGCTAACGCTACGGCGATCTCTTCGAGCGCGGCATTGCCGGCGCGCTCGCCGATGCCATTGATGGTGCACTCGACCTGCCGAGCGCCGGCGGTTACCGCGGCCAGCGAATTTGCCACGGCCAGTCCCAAATCGTTGTGGCAGTGTGCGCTCCAGACCAGGCCCGGACGGTCACCCAATCGTGCGCGCAGTCCCCGAAACAGGCCGCCATACTCCTCAGGAGTGGTATAGCCCACCGTATCGGGGGCATTCAGGATGGTGGCCCCGGCATCGGCAGCGGCCGAAAACGCCTGGGCCAGGAATTCCGGATCGCTGCGGCTGGCATCTTCGGCGGAAAATTCCACCTCCGGGCACTGCGAACGCGCAAATTCCACCATCGTGCCAATCGCCTCGAGCGCCTCTTCGCGCGAGATGCGCAGCTTGTGCTGCAGGTGCAGATCGGAAGTCGCCAGAAACACGTGCACGCGCGGCCGCACCGCGGCTTCCAGAGCGCCGAGCGCAGCTTCGATGTCTGGGCGGCGGGCGCGGGCCAGCCCTGCCACAGTACAGTTGCGAATTTCACCGGCTACCGCGCGCACGGCCTCGAAATCACCCTTGGAGGCGATCGGGAAGCCCGCTTCAATAACGTCCACACCCAGGTTTTCAAGTTGCCGGGCCAAGCGCAGTTTCTCGCCCGTATTCATCGAAAAGCCGGGTGACTGCTCGCCGTCGCGCAGGGTGGTATCGAAGATTCGCACGGTATCCATCGGCATCTCCTGATCTAGCCTAGTACACCGCGTTGCTGGTGTCATGTCCAATTTATAGTTCTTGCCCCACATATAACGATTGCTTATATTACCCGCGAGCCCTTCCCATGGATTTGGCGGAGATGAACGTTTTCCTGACCGTCGCGCGCGAGCGCAGCTTTTCCCGCGCCGCGCAAAAGTTGTTTCGCACCCAGCCCGCCGTGAGCATCGCCATTCGCAAGCTCGAGGAGTCGGTAGGCGAGCCACTCTTCACGCGCGGAGCACGCGCGGGCCAGTTGACCGATGCCGGCAAGCTTCTGGCGACCTACGCCGAGCGCATGCTCAATTTGCGCGACGAAATCACGCGCGCGATGGAGGATCTGCGGAGCGGCGGCCACGGCGAACTGTCTCTCGGGGTGAACGAAAGTTCCATACACGCGCTGTTACCGGTCCTGGTGCGCTACCGGGAGCTCTATCCCCAAGTGCACATCGCCGTGCGCCGGACCTTCTCTCGCGACGTTCCGTCGGAGATTCTGAACCATCGGCTGGATTTGGGCGTGGTCTCCTTCGTGCCGCGCGAACCGCAACTGGCCTCGGCCAAAATTTTCCGTGACGAACTGGCTTTCGTGGTCTCGCCGCGGCACCGGCTGGCGAAAAAAACACGAGTCGACCTGGCCGATCTGGGCCAGGAAGTTTTTATCGCCCACGCGGTGGATACCCCCTTTCGTAATCGGGTGATTCAGCTATTCGCCAAGCATCGCGTGCCGTTGCGCATGGCCATCGAATTACCGACCATCGAAAGCATCAAACGATTCGTCCAGATGGATATGGGGGTCGCTATCGTTCCGCGGATGTGCGTGCGCTGGGAAGTCGAACAACGCCTGCTGGTGGAAGTAATGATTCGCGAGTTGCGAATGCCGCGCGATCTTTATGTCGTCTACCGCCGCCGCGGCCCGGTGTCACATGCCGCTACCGCCATGCTGCACTTGCTGCGGCCTGGCGCCAACCCGCCGATCGACGGCCTACCCGAGGTGCGCGCTTCCGACGGGGAAAAGCACAGCCTGCGCTGAGCCGGTAACCTTTTTCCCAACTTAGCCGGGGCAGCGGGCATCTACTAATCGAGCCCCATGACCGAACGAGCCGACATTTTCATCGTGGGAGGCGGCCCTGCCGGACTGGGGGCCGCGATTCTCGCGCGTGCCAAGGGATTCCGAGTGGTGGTTGCCGATCATGCCGAGCCGCCTATCGATAAAGCATGTGGCGAAGGCTTGATGCCCGACACAGTCGCGGCCCTTGAGACGCTCGGCATTTCATTTACCGCCGAGGAAGCAGTGCCCTTCCGCGGGATTCGCTTTCTCGAAAATTCGGCGCACATTTCGGTCGAAGCCGCCTTCCCCGCCCGTTGCGGGTTAGCGGTGCGCCGCACGGTTTTGCATGCCAAGCTGGCCGAGCGCGCCGCGGAAATGGGCGCCACCCTCGCCTGGGGCGCCCGGGTTAGCGTGCTGGGCCCCCGGAAGTTTGCCTGCGATGGCGTGCCCATTGAAACGCGCTGGATCATCGGCGCCGATGGTGAAGGCTCGCAAATTCGCAAGTGGGCCATGCCCGAACCCGCGCGGTACGAGCAAACCCGTTTCGGAAGCCGGCGGCATTTTCAGGTGCGCCCCTGGACCGATTTCGTGGAAGTGTACTGGGGCCGGAGTTGCCAGATCGTCGTGACGCCGGCAGGCAGCGCGGAGGTGGGCGTCGCGGTAACTTCGCGCCATCCCCATGTCACGATTGAAAACGCCCTGCCCGAATTTCCCGAACTTGCGCAACGCCTGGCCGGCGCCCGCGCCAGCAGCAGGGAACGCGGCACTGCCTGCGCGCTGCGCCGCTTGAATGCCGTGCACTGCGGGTGTATTGCGCTGGTGGGTGACGCGTCGGGCTCAGTTGATCCGCTAACGGGGGAAGGGTTGGGACTGGCCTTCCGGCAGGCGGACGCGCTGACGGACGCGATGGGGGTTCATCGATTGAAGGATTACGAGCGCGCGCATGAACGCATTGGCCGCGTGTCGCGGCGCATGTCGCGGTTCCTTTTGTGGATGGACGCCTACCCGTGGTTCCGCGACCGGGTCTTGCGCGCATTGTCCGCCGAGCCGCAACTTTTCGCGCGCCTGCTGAATACCCATATTCAGGCGTCGCCCGACGTGACGTTCGGTTTCGGCAGCGCTTTAAAGCTGGGTTGGCGGCTGGTCCTCAGCCCAGCATATTCGGGAAGCCTGGCTGATTATCACGCGGGCTCCAAGTAGAGCCCCGGACCTTTCTATTGCGCGGGCTCCAAGTGGAGCCCGCACCCGTGCGGATTGAGGGGGTAAGCATTCAAAAAATAGTGCAGCGTCCGCGCGGTCGCGCAAGGCTGGGCGCGATTCTATTCATGCTCGGCTCGCTCTTCTCGTTCGCGGGTGCGGCGCAGGCGCAGGAAGCGGTGCTGCAGCTCGATCCGGCGAAAACCACGGTCGAGTTTACGCTCGGCGATGTGCTGCATACGGTGCACGGAACATTTAAATTGAGGAGCGGCAGCATCCATTTCGACCTCGCCTCGGGAAAGGCGGGAGGCGAGGTAATCGTCGACGCCACCAGCGGCGACAGCGGAAACCACTCGCGGGACCGGAAAATGCACGCCGAGATCCTGCAAAGTGAAAAATATCCCGAAATCGTTTTTGTTCCGGCGGAGGTGAGCGGCCACGTCGCCGCCGCAGGAGATTCGCAGATTGAACTGGGCGGTGATTTCAAGCTGCACGGCGAATCGCACGAAATTTCAGTTCGTGCGGCCGTGCACATCGACCCTCCGCACGGGGGCAATAGCGCGGGCGCCGAACTGACCTCGGATGCCGCCTTCCCGCTCCGCTACACGAAGTGGGGAGTCAAGAATCCAAGCACCTTTTTATTGCGCGTCAGCGACACCGCGCAAATTACAGTGCATGTAGCCGGCGAACTCAGCGTCCCGCGCCCGGGTATCACTAATGTTCCTGCGAATGATGTGAGTGTGAATTAGCGTTCTACGGGTTATTGAGCGCGGATCTTTTCAGCTGGTCTTATTCAGCGTGAATTAGGGGCTCGTCGACCAGGTGCTCGTCGAGGAACCACACTTGTAGCTCGTTGGTGCGGAGCACGTCGCTGACCACCACGTCGTTAGTGCCCTCGTCACCGAGGTCAGAGGAGCGCTTGCTCAGCTTGCGGCACAGGCCGATGATCAGCTGGTGGGCGTCGAGCAGGCGCGATATCTGCACGGGGACTTCCTCGCGGCCTCGCGGCGGACGCTCGATGCGCGTGGTTTCGGCAACGTCGGCCGCCATGGCGATGCTGATGCCGCCAAGGAGTTGAATGCGTTCCGCGATGGTATCCACCAGCTCGGATTGTTCGCCGAAGTGTTTGTCGAAGAGTAGATGGAGTTGGTAAAACGTGGGTCCCGCCACCTGCCAATGCGATTTCTTATACAAGTCGCGCATCGTCATGGTATCGGCGAGCAATTGATTGAGCTGCTCGGTCATTTCCAGGCGCACCGGCTCCTCGAGTTCGAGCGGCAGCATGGGGGTCACCGTGCCGTAGCGCTGGATTTCGCCCGCCTTCTGATGCAGGCGAGGCTGGGCGGTCACCGTTTTGCGGCCGCGTTCTCCGCCGTTCCTGTCTTTGTCTCTGGGCATGTCTTCCTCCTTGGGATGTCTCATCCCGGTCGTTTGCAGAAATGAAACACGAAATGCGATACGAAAATGTTCCGCTACTCGCGCATGCGCCGCGGCCCGCTGACGTGCGGGTTGCCGCGCTCGTAAAAACGGAGGCGGCGCTCGACGTCGCGCGTGAGGCCAATGCGCGTGCTGATGCCCACGGCCCCGGCGGGTTGCACCGCGGTGCCCAGCCACAGTTCGCCGGGCGCGCACAGATCCACCCCATCGTACCGCTTATCGATCTGCAATGCGGCGGCGAGGCGTCCGGGGCCGCGGGCCAAATCGCGCAGACCTTCGGTGTTGTGCTCGCGCTGCATCGCGGCGGGGTTGCGCTGGCGCTGCGTCGCGGCGGTGTTGCGATTATGCCGCATTGCGGCGATGCCTTCGAGCGGCTCGAGCGCGCGCAGCAGCACACCTTCGCCGATTCCGGGCCTTTCCCCGGTAACATTCAGCATGTAATGCGAACCGTAAGTGAAATACACGTACGCGTGGCCGCGCCGCAGAAACAGCGAGCGGTTGCGCGGCGTCTGGCCGCGAAAGGCGTGGCAGGCGGCGTCTCCGGTGAGGTAAGCCTCGGTTTCGACGATTCTGCCGCTGATCCTGCCGCCGGAAGCACTGTTAAACTTTCCGGCGGTACCGGCATGGCGGCGGTCGAGCACGAGCGTTTTGCCGATTAACCAGGCTGCGAGTTCGGCGGTATCGATCGGAAGCTCGCTGCGTCGCAGGCGGCGGATGCGCATGCGCGGAGTTCGCGTGCGCAGGCGGCCAGGGAGTGTCGCGCGATTCGAAAGCGGTTCCGATCTCTGCATTTGGGTGGTAACTCCATCAGATGACGCGGAACGCTCCGCCGATACGCCGCGCCGAGTTACACGCTGATAGCACCGGCATGGGAAAGCGGGCCAAGACGAAAATCAGTTCCGAGTATATGCTTTGACGCGAATAAAATGAACCCACCCAAAACGCACGACCAACTGGAGCGGGAGAAACAGATAGTGGCGCAAGCCGCGTTAGCATGGGTGCGCACGGGCATGGCGGTGGGCCTGGGGACGGGAACCACGGCGCGGTATTTCATTGGGTTTCTAGGCGAGCAGGTGCGCCGCGGCACGCTGCAACTGTCGGCGGTGGCCTCGTCGAGCGAAAGCGAAGAGGTGGCGCGCCAGGCGGGCCTCACCCTGACCGAGCCGCGTCGCGGATTGCGGCTGGACGTCACCATCGATGGAGCCGACGAGATCGCGCCCGATCTGAGTTTGATCAAGGGAGGGGGCGGGGCCTTACTGCGCGAAAAAATCCTGGCGCAGGCCGCGCGATATTTCCTGGTGATCGGCGATTCCTCGAAGCGCGTGCAGCGGCTGGGAGTTTTTCCGTTGCCGGTCGAGGTGATTCCGTTCGCCGCGCCCTGGGTGATGGATCGCCTGCAAAATCTGGGCGCGCCGGATCCCGCCGTACGCATGGGGCGCCCGGGCGAACCTTATCTCACCGACCAGCGAAACTACATCATCGACTGCCACTTCGGAGTCATCGAGAATCCGGCGGCGCTGGGCGGGCGATTGAAGGAAATTCCCGGAGTGGTAGAACACGGATTGTTTCTATCAGGCGCGATTCCAGACCGTGCCGAGGCTGCGCTCGTGTGCGATGGCCTAGACGTAATGGTGCTCCGCCCCGGAGTGCCGGCCGCGTACTTGTCTGATTTATAGGACCGAGGAAACCAAGACAGTCCCCGCAGGCCGGCTTAAGAAAACCTTAAATTTTATCAGTTTTTCCTTGACGCTCTCATTTTGAAATGATAAGCCATCACCATCAGATGCGCGGTCGGCGCTATGTCAGCCGCAGGGGACACGTCCTAACGGGGTGTTAGACGATTTTTAGCGAGGTTGCAATTTTGTCCGGACCGTAATTAGGCCGGGCAGCGGCATGTCTCGCCTTCCAAACTTTTACGGGCGGTCAATATTGAATTGTGCCATTACCGTATTTAGGCCCGGGCCCGGAGCTTTGCTGAAGTCAAAACATTTTCACAGCGTTTTCACAACGGGGGGTGTCTATGAAACTCCTGAAGCTCGAGATGGCTATTCGGCTGCTTGGCGTGAGTCTGGGACTGTCGCTCCTCTGCGCGCCCGTGGCTGCACAGGAGAGTACCGGGCGTATTTTAGGGAGCATCACGGACCAGAGCGGCGGCGCCATCGCAGGCGCCAGTGTCACTGTCACGGACACGCAACGGGGCACTACGCGAACGCTCACCACCAACGACGCGGGCGAATACAACGCTCCGGATTTGACTCCGGGCACCTACGCCGTCAAAGCGGAATACCGGGGCTTCAAGGCGACCGAACGCCAAAATATTGGGATTGAGGTGGGCAACGAATACCGCGTTGATCTGACGCTTCAGCCGGGTGAGCAGACCCAGACGATTACTGTGAGCGAAGCGCTGCCGCTGGTGGAAACGACGAGCGCGGTGCTGGGCGGCACAATCAGCAACCTGCTCATCGGCGACCTGCCGGTTCAAGGCCGCAATTTCACCAAGCTCCTGGAGCTGCGGCCCGGCGTCTACCTCAACCCGGGAAGCGGAAAGTGGAGCCAGAGCTCGAACGGGATGCGCAACGAGCATAACGTATACATCCTGGACGGGATCGATACGATCGAGGGATTCTCGTCGCAAAGCGTGGTGAATGCCACTGGCGTTTTCGGCGATTCGACTTCGATCCTGCCAATTGACGCTATCCAGGAATTCAACACTCAGGAGGTGCCCAAGGCGGAATACGGTTGGAAGCCCGGCGCCATTGTCAACGTGGGTTTGCGGTCGGGCACGAATTCGCTGCATGGCACCGCCTACGCCTTCGGCCGCACCGACGCGTTGGATGCCGCGAATCCCTTTATCGTTCCGGGCAGTCCCAAGCAGACCACCGACATCAAGGACTTCGGAGGAACGGTTGGTGGTCCCATTGTAAAGGACAAGTTATTTTTTCTGCTGGGGTATGAAGGGCAACGGAACAATATCGGCTCACCATCAGCGTCGCTGGTGCTGCCGACGACAGCAAGCCTGATCGCGACCGGAGTGCCAGCGGCAACGGCGATCACCGAAAGTGTGCTGGACGCGTGCAATGCTTTGGCGGCATCCCCGGCCACGAGGGGAAACATAAAAGACCTGAGCATTGCGATGGCGGGACTTACGTACGTGCCTGGCGCCTCGAGTTGCGGTGTGGGCACGAATGGCGTGTTCCAGAACCGGACCACTCTTTCGTACTCGGCCGATCCGGTGGGCGTTGACACACTCGACGGGGGGCTGGCCAAGATCGATTACCACATTAATGATAGGCACACGATTTCCGGCGACGCCTTTGTTGGGAACTACGACTCTTTGGCGCCTCAGAATAATGGCGCCGCACAAGATTATTGGGACACCCAAACACATGCCAAGTCGATGGTTTACGGAGTGCAATGGACGTGGCTGCCGACATCCACGGTCGTGAATGAGGCTCGCGCCGGCGCCAGCCGGTACAACCAACAAAGCTACCCCGGCGACTGCCTCAGTAGCGTGCCGCATCCCAATTACAGTTATCTCGCTAACCTGAATACGAACACGAACCCGCTGTCCGGCGTGGGCCTGCCTTCCAATTGCGGATTCCCGAATATTACGATCAGCGGCGGCTTCTCGGGGTTGGGTTGCTGCGGCAGTTTCCCGAAGATTCAGGGTCCGGATATAACGCTAGAGTTCCTCGATAACGTGGCCTACAACCGGGGACGGCATTCGTTCAAAGTCGGGTATGAAATGCGCCACCTGGAATATATCGGCGGGACCTATGGGGGTTCCAAGGGGACCTTCAGCTTCACCAATTTAACGAACTTCTTAACCGGCACATTAAACGCGTCGAATGGCGCGTCGCTGCTGGTGGGCCAACCGCAGCGGGACATCACTGAATGGGGATATGCGGCATTCGCACAGGATGACTGGCGTATGACCAATCGGTTCACGATTAATGCGGGGCTTCGTTATGAGACTGTAACGCCGATGCAAGACGCCAACGATCAATTGGCCCGTTTCGACCCGACGTCGGCCACCGGGCTGGTGCAAGAAGGCCCGAACAGCCCACTTTGGCAGCGCCATAACAACTTCTCGCCACGCCTGGGCTTCGCCTGGGACATCGGCGGCAATGCGAAGTGGGTGGTGCGTGGAGGTGGAAGCATCATTTATGTGATTGAAGGATACAACGCATTTGTCTCGCAGCAGGGGCTCGCGGGGATCTCTGTTCTGGGCCTGAACTTCGACCCCACCGCAGCTCTGCTGGGCGGTGTGCCGGGTCCGGGAACCATCACCACCGGCAACGTTCAATTCCCGCAGTCGCAAGTTAATTGGACGATCGCCGGGCCAGTGCTGCCGAGCGGCGCACTTCGCTGCGACTCCCCTCTGGCACCCGCCGGCGGCGCTGCCCCATCTCCCAACAACAAGCCTTGCCCAATTCTGTCAGTCAGTCCCGACTTTAACAGGCCGTACGCAGGCGCGTGGAACCTGAGTGTCCAGCACGCCTTCTCCAATAACGTGTCGCTACAGCTTGCGTATGTCGGAACTCATGGCACCGGACTGATGGGCCTGAATGACATCAACGCACCCACTGTCGGTTCCGGGTGGGCGACCCTGCCGGCGGGAGCAACGAAATGTGTCCCGATCGCGCCGGCAAATATTGCCACGGCCTCCGTGAACACGACGTGCGAGAACATGAGCAGGCCGTACTTCAGCAAGTTCCCATACCTGTCAAATATCATTCAGATATCGAACCAGGATGTCAGCAACTACAACGCCCTACAGGCCACTCTGACGGGACGCCCCTCGCATGGCCTTTCATACCTTGTGGGCTACACATTTGGGCATGCCTTGGGCGAGGCCGACGGTGACTGGAACGGATCGTCCCTTCCACGAAATCCCGCCGACGTAAGACAGGATTACGCCGCTACGGGGAACGACGTGCGGCATCGCATGACCGCATCTCTGACGTATGCACTGCCCGGAAAGAAGGGCTTCGCCCAGATGCTCGAGGGGTGGAGGCTCAATTCCGTGGTCAACGTGCAAAGTGCGCTCCCGTGGAATGTGAGTGACGCGACCAACGACATCAGCGGGAATGGGCTAAAGACCGACACCTGGGACTTTTTCGGCAACCCCACGGCATTCGACGGCATGGGTCCTGGCTCAATTCCGTACTTCGGGGGCGCAACCAACGCGGACTGCAAGGCGAGGGCCTCGGCTTTGGATGCCGGCAGTACACCGTTGTTCCCAGGCTACACTTTTGCTAACGCCCTCGCGAGATACGGCTGCTACGAACAAAATGGGGCGATCTTGCTGCCGCCCGCCTTCGGGACGCTGGCAAACGTAGAACGCGACCTGTTCCGCGGCATCGGACTCAAGCTATGGGATTTGTCCGTGACTAAGGATGTGAAATTCTCCGAGCGGCTTAGCGGACAGTTCCGTATCGAGTGCTTCAATCTTCTGAACATGACGCAATACACGCCGTCGGTTACCGGCACCATGGCCGCTGCCGGAAATTTCAAATTTGGCTCTTCCGGGGCTACGCCTGATGTGCAAGTTTCCAATCCTTCGGTAGGTAGCGGCGCTCCCCGCGGGTTCCAGATGGGGCTGAAACTGTCGTTCTAAACATTGCGGCGATTACTCACGACAGATCCAGCTTCTCCGGTTGGTGACAGGGAGCAACCCGGACAGTTGGCTCTTTGTGGGTCACACAAGCACAATTCACGATCAAAGGTGCCGGAGGAATTAGGATTCCAATCGGCGTACGCTGGTCAAATAAAACGGACCTTCTTCGGTGCAGCAAAGAAGGGGCACGGTTGGCATTAGCTGGAATTTCTCATCGCTCGCTGGCCTTTTCGGAGGGAACACGGCACAGTGATGCGATCTGTATAGCCAGTTGAACGTTGAAGTGTTGGACTGTGTGGGTCCCTCGAACGGAAGGGCACCTATTATGATCGAACTGAAAACGCTGCCACAAATCGTTGTCGCAGTTGGGGGCTTGGGAACTGCGGCTTTTGGTTTAGTGGATGTGAGCAAGGCAGTCTTTCCGATCAATCATATCGGTTTTGGCGGAATTGAGAGGACGGTCAAGTCGTTGACGCCGGGCAGCCCGGCCAATAGTTTGTCCCAGGACAAGATTGTCGCAAACTTGAAAGCAAACTGGTCAAACGGGACTGATTTGAGCAGCCAAAAATCAATCGCGAAGTCGTTAATCAAGCTGAACCTCAGTACCACGAATGCTCCTGCGTTGGCGGCTGCAACTGGCGTGGATGAAAGCGTCCTCAGCAGTGTGGCTGCGAGCATAGCGGCGGGAACTCCGCTGGCCCCTGCACAAAGCGACGTCTACGGCCGGTTCGATCTGATTGTAACTGCGCTGCTCGATGAGACGTATCAGCTCTCCGACAACCTCTATACAAATTGGACGAGGGCGATAGCGGCAGGAGTGGCGGTTGCACTCGCGATTGTAGGGGGCCTGTCGTTAAAACCGCAGGCTGACATTTT
The DNA here is from genome assembly GCA_963719845.1 of uncultured Acidobacteriota bacterium. GTDB lineage: Bacteria > Acidobacteriota > Terriglobia > Acidiferrales > UBA7541 > Palsa-189. Next base: position 150,240 of record CAVRDM010000020.1, read on the forward strand.
GCAATGCGTGATTGTGGGTCTGCTGGCTACACCGCTGGCGCCGATAGCGAAGGACCTGTCCAGCGCATTGGCGACGGCGGTCAACACGATGCAATTGGTAAAGAAATAGGCCGCTCATGACGCGATTCCTCGATGTGCGCCTCAATCCGGTTGGCGGCACCGTGGCCAGGTTGGTGGCAACCAATCAAGGCACAAGCATCAACGATTATCAGGGCATGGACATAAATCAGTTGGTCAGCGATGTGCGGGGGCAGCACGTGCTGATCGGGACGCACGGGTACAACGTCGACCGGGCTGGCGGGATCGCGCACCTATCAAACTGGGAAGGGCTACTAAAGCTTGCCCCGCTGCCGTCGATTTTTGTGGGTGTACTATGGCCGGGGGACTCAGTCTGGGCGCACGGGCTGGATTATCCCGAGGAACCTAAGATCGCAAATGAAGCTGGCGTGCTGATCGCTTCGTTTCTCGACACCAATTTCGGGAATGCGGCGAGCATCTCGTTTGCCTCGCACAGCCTAGGGGCACGTCTGGTGTTGCAAACGGTTTCGAAGATGAGCTTGCCGGTGCGGCGAGTCACGCTCATGGCCGGAGCCATTGACGGCAATTGTCTGATCACGGAGTTCAAGACGGCAGCTAGCATGATTGAAAAGATATCGGTGCTCGCCTCGAAGAAAGACGAGGTGCTTTCGACGCTATTTCCGTTGGGCAACCTAATCGGAGGGATCATTGCGGAGGGGCATCCGTGGTGGCACGCGGCCCTGGGGCACTGCGGGCCTTCCAAGCCCAGGCCAAGCAATTTTCAATCACCTTTCGAGATACCGTCCAACTGGGACTACGGGCATCATGATTACCTGCAGATTGACCCGCCTCCGCTGGTTTCGATTCCCTTACCGACGGACGTTCCCGCGGATGGATCATCCGAGCCTGCTGCTGGAGTTCCCGGATGGCAGGAAGCGTGGTCAGCGGCATTTTGTTCGACGCGCTTTCAATAACACCAGCGATTGCGCACGTGAGGCGCACTCGCAGAGCTGTCTGAGAAGGCTTTAGAATCGTGTTTCCAGCTGGGCATGCGTAACGGGCCGCCATCGAGTTCCTAAGCAACACGGATCTGGGTTGCTGAGAGGCCGCTATACAAACATCCAGCAATTGTTAGAACGACTTTCGCGGTTGCGAAACAGATAAGTCCTCCCCTCGTTCGGTTCCGCGTATACGAACCGCAATCGTCAGATTAATTCAGGTATTTAGCAAATTCGTTTGTATTTTAGCGATACATTTTAATTATCTAGGGATGCGCCAGAAATTTGCCAGGGATAGCTTCGTAGTGATAATGTGACCAGCGATGAACTGCGGTTCACAATGCGCTACTTGTCGTTGCATCTGTCGTAGCCAAGTATTTTCTGGCGCCGGGAGGGTGGCACTCTAGGACACTGTCAAAGCTTGCCCCGCTCAAACCCACCGGCAGAGGCGACCTTGGCCGGTGGTTTTTTTGTTTTCAGGGCCAGATGTTAGAGCCCAGATGAGCTGTGACAGGGCGGGCCGGGGAGGCGCCCGGCGCGAGAAAGCGACAGGCGACTCCGCCAGGCTGCACTTGCGCGGAATTCAGCGAAGATATCGAAAATCGAACTTGATGACCGGAGGAAATAAGATGGCGGATTACAAGCATCCAGAGGCGTTGGTGAGCACGGAGTGGGCGGCGCAACATTTGAACGATGCCCACATGCGGCTGGTCGAAGTCGATGTGGACACGAGCGCCTACGAACAGGGACACATTCCCGGCGCGGTGGGATGGAATTGGCAAACGCAGCTGCAAGACAATATTCGGCGGGATTTGATTCAAAAAGCGGCTCTCGAGGAGCTGCTGGGCAAATCTGGAATATCTAACGACACCACCGTTTTGCTATATGGCGACAACAACAACTGGTTTGCCTCCTATGCGTTCTGGCAACTGAAATACTACGGGCATAAGGATATGAGACTGATCAATGGCGGTCGTAAAAAGTGGATCGGGGAAAAACGCCCTCTCACCAACGAAGCAACCAAAGTAAACCCCGCCACCTATCACGCCAGCGGTCCGGATGAATCGATCAGGGCGCGTAAAGAGGAGGTCTTCGCCATTCTAGAAAAGCGCAAAACCGGGCATTTGGTGGACGTGCGCTCCGCGGACGAGTTCAGCGGCAAGATTGTTGCGCCGCCCGGCATGACCGAAACGGCGCAGCGCGGGGGGCACATTCCGGGGGCCGTGAGTGTGCCGTGGTCGCAGGCGGCGAATGATGACGGGACGTTCAAATCCGCCGAAGCGCTCCAGCAGTTATACGGGGCGAAGGGGGTTACGGACTCCGACGAAGTGATCACGTACTGCCGGATCGGGGAGCGCAGTTCGCATACGTGGTTCGTGCTGACGTACCTGCTGGGCCTCGATCGCGTGAAGAACTATGACGGCTCGTGGACCGAGTGGGGAAACTTAGTGGGCGCGCCGATCGAGAAGGAAGGCGTCTCGGCGTCCGCGTGGAGGTAAGGCAGTCGAACGGGGTAAATCGCCGCTGGAGTCAGACTATTGCGTGGGCTCTGCAAGTAGAGCCCACGACCTGTATTGCTCGGGCTCCAAGTAGAGCCCGCACCCGGCCTGCAGCAGCCCATGCCGCAGCGCTGGGGGGAGTGTGCGCGTGGATATCTTGCAAGTAGGGGAGCCGGTGCTGCGCCAAAAAGCGCGCACCCTGAGCGCCGCTGAAATTGCGAGCGACGAGATCCGCGAAATCATTGCGCAGATGCGCGAGACCATGTACGCGGGTCCCGGCGTGGGTTTGGCGGCGCCGCAAATTGGTTTTCCCCTGCGGCTCGCCGTGATCGAGGATCGCGAGGAGTATCAAAGGGATATTCCCGCGGAGCAACTGGCCGAGCGTGAAAGGCGCCCGGTTCCCTTTCAAGTAATCATCAACCCGCAGGTCACGGAATCGAGCGGGGACGAACGCGAATTTTTCGAGGGGTGCCTGAGCTTGACAGGATTTCTGGCGGTGGTTCCACGGGCCAGGACCGTGCGGGTAGAGTGCCTCAACGAGCGCGCGCAACCGCAGGTCATTTGCGCTTCGGGATGGCACGCGCGAATCCTGCAGCATGAGATCGACCATTTGAACGGGACACTGTATGTGGACCGCATGCGCAGCCACACTTTTACGTCTGTGGATAATTGGGGGCGGTTTTGGAAGGGCCGGGCGGTTAGCGAGGTTCGGGCCCCGCTGGAATTGCCACGAGAAAGTTAGAAGCTGCGTAGCTCACCCCTGCGGCTCTCCGGGGTGCCCGGGGTGCCAAGGATCGATCCAGAAATCGAGAGATAGCCAGAGGCTGTAAGCTGGGCGGACGAAAATCAGCGTCAAGCAGATGGCAAACAGGGACCAGAGCGCGAACCTTTCGTTTTCGGTCACCGCTTTCATGTCCGGCAGCAGCAGGGAAATCAGGTAGGCAGGAATCAAAACGCCGGCCGTGGCCGCATAGGTGAGAATCATCCCGGCAATGTAATAGCCTGATTCGCGGAAGTACGAGAGGCCGCAAACCGGGCATCGGGGCCAGACGCGGTTCGGCCATCCGCGAAAAACCGCGCCTTGCCGGCAGTTGGGGCACCGGCACAGAAGAGCATTTGAAAGAGCTGCGCGAATGGGCGGTCTCATAGGGCGCTTCCCATTAGTGTCGACACAGACATCTATAGGGATAGCGATATGGTAGCGCAGGCCCGCTGTTCCACAACATGGCGGAGGTAGGTTGGGCCTTGCTGCGGTAACCGAAAAGCAAGCAAGGGGGATTGCAAAAATCTATTGCAAAGATAGAATAGTCGCCACTTATCCTGATTGTTCCGGATTGTCCTGGCTGTTCCGGCAAAAAGATGTGATCAAGGATTAGCTTGCTCCACGGGAATGGCGTGGTATGGACCTGTTAAAAAAGGTGATGTGGTTCGCCGTGGCGGGTGTGGGCGCGGGCGCGCTGGGCTGGATCGCCACGGCACGAGGCGAGCCGATCAATGCGGTCTGGCTGGTCATATGCGCGGTATGCATTTATGCCATTGGCTACCGGTTTTATGGACGGTTCATCGCTTACCGGGTTTTGGAGTTGGATGACAAGCGGGCCACGCCGGCCGAGCGGCTGGAGGACGGTCGGGATTTCGTTCCCACGAACAAATGGGTGCTGTTTGGGCACCACTTCGCGGCGATTGCCGGCCCGGGCCCGCTGGTAGGGCCGATCCTCGCGGCGCAATTCGGCTATTTGCCGGGAACGCTTTGGATCGTGCTGGGCGGGGTTCTAGGTGGGGCAGTGCAGGACTTCGTGGTGCTGTTCTGCTCGGTGCGAAGGGATGGTAAATCTCTCGGGCAGATGGCTAAGGACGAGATTAGCGACGTCGCGGGATATACCGCAATTCTGGGCGTCCTGGCAATCATGACCATCATCATCGCGGTGGTCGGGCTGGTGGTCGTGAACGCGCTGAAATCTAGTCCGTGGGGATTCTTCACAATCGCCATGACCATGCCGATTGCGTTCGTGATGGGCATTTACATGCGCTATTTGCGGCCGGGCCGGGCGATGGAAGCTTCGCTGCTGGGATTCGTGCTGGTGATGGGCGCAGTGGTCGGGGGGCGATTTATCGGGGAATCACACCTGTTCGCTCCCTACTTTACCTACAGCGCCATTGGCCTTGCCTGGATGATCGTTTTGTATGGATTTGCGGCTTCGGTGATTCCGGTGTGGCTGCTGCTGGCGCCTCGCGGAGCGCTAAGCACTTTCGTAAAGCTGGGCGCGATTTTAGCGCTGGCCGTGGGAATCATCGCGGTGCGTCCCTTGATGCTCATGCCGCCGCTGACGAGATTCATCGACGGCTCGGGTCCGATTTTCGCGGGGAAAATCTTTCCCTTCTGTTTCATTACGATCGCGTGCGGGGCGCTCTCGGGTTTTCATTCGCTGATTTCATCGGGAACGACGCCGAAAATGCTCAGCAAAGAAAGCCAGGGGCTGATGGTCGGCTATGGAAGCATGCTGATGGAATCGTTTGTGGCGGTGATGGCCATGATCGCAGCGTGCGTCCTGAAGCCGGGAATCTATTTCGCGGTAAACAGCCCCGCGGGTGTGGTGGGCGCGCTGCCCGAAAAAGCCGTGGCCACCATAACGAGCTGGGGGTTTCCGGTAACCCTTGCGGATATGTCAGACCTCGCCGGGAAAGTGGGCGAGGTGACGCTGTTCAACCGTACCGGCGGCGCGCCGTCGCTCGCGGTGGGCATGGCGCATATTTTTTCGGGTTCGCTGGGCGGGCCCGCGGTGATGGGCATTTGGTATCACTTCGCGATCATGTTCGAGGCGCTGTTTATTTTGACGCTACTGGACGCAGGGACGCGGGTGGGCCGGTTCATGCTGCAGGAGGTGATGGGCCATTTCTGGAAGCCGCTGGGCAGGACCAGCTGGTATCCGGGAATCATACTAAGCAGCGGGCTGATTGTGGGGGCCTGGGGCTTCTTTCTGTTTCAGGGGGTGCTCGATCCGCTGGGAGGCATAAACAGCTTGTGGCCCCTATTTGGGATATCGAACCAGTTATTGGCGGCGATTGCGCTATGCGTATGCACGACGATCCTGATCAAAATGGGCAAGGGGCGCTTCGTGCTGATTACTCTTCTGCCTCTGGTATGGCTGGTGTCGGCGACGATGACCGCCAGCGTGGAGAAGATTTGGGCCCCCGAGCCAGGGCTGGGATTCCTCGCGCACGCCCGATTTCTGAGCGAGCAAGTGGCCTCGGGGGCCATCGCGGCCGACAAGATCGTGGAGACCCAACGGCTGATTTTCAACGATCGGCTCGACGCCATGGTTACCCTGGTCTTCGCTTCGCTGGTAATCGTGATTCTTTTCGAATCGGGACGAAACTGGTGGCTTTACGCCACAGGCAAGAAGCGCATAGTGCTGAACGAGGCGCGGGTGGAATTATCGCGGCTGACGGCGTAACCCCCGGCCTGATTTGCGTTTGCCATAGTTGTTTATAAATGTCTTCGCGTGCCCCCTCCGGCGCGGCCATAATTTCTTGACAGTCGCCGCAAAGGGTTGTCTAATCGAAAGCTGATAGATTCGGCGCAGGTTCACCTGTCGTTGCGGTTCTTAGCTGAATTCCAAGCCGGTGGCCGATTTGTTTTTCTGCTCGAGTCAAAAATACGTAATTTTATGAGACGGGGAAGCCTGGTCACGATGCGGAGGTCTGCCAAATGAACGAAGTAACCGTAGGAATTGGAGGCGCCGCCGGAGACGGCATCGACAAATCGGCCGACACCCTGGCGAAGTCGGCCTCGCGCTCCGGGCTGCACGCCTATGGATTCAACAGCTACCAATCGGTGATTCGCGGCGGCCACATCTGGCTCAAGCTGCGCATGGGAGAGGAAAAAGTTTACTCGCAAGGCGATCACCTCAATGCGCTGATTGCCCTGAACCAGGATTCGATCGAGCGGCACGCCCCGGAGGTTGAGCCGGGCGGCGCGGTTTTGTTCAATGCCGACAAGCTGCGCGTGAATATTCCGGTGCAGGATAACGTGATGACCGTGCCGCTGCCCATCGCCCAACTGATGAAGCCTTTCGGCGCGGTGCCGCCCGTCATGCAGAATACGGTGGCCTTGGGCGCGCTGCTTTTCCTGCTGGGGATGGAGTTTGACATCACCGCCACCGTGCTGGCGGACACTTTCGCGCATAAGGGCAAGGCGATCATCGACCAGAACGTGGGCGTACTCAAGGCGGGCTACGAACATGCCCGCGAGCACTTTGTGCCGCTGGGTTACCAGTGGAAGTTCTCGCGGAAGCGCCGCCCGTTCTTGACCGGCAACGAGGCCTTTTCGATCGGTGCGGTCGCGGCGGGTTGCCGTTTTTACTCCGCCTATCCCATGACTCCGGCTTCGGGCATTCTGACGTGGATGGCCGAGCACTCGGAGCGCTGCGGCATCGTAGTCAAGCAGATGGAAGACGAACTGGCGGTGGCGAACGTGGCCATTGGGGCCGGATTTGCCGGCGTACGCGCGATGTGCGCTACTTCCGGCGGCGGCTTCGCATTGATGACCGAGGCCATTGGCCTGGCCGGAATGATCGAAGCTCCCGTCGTCTTTATCGAAGTGCAGCGCGGCGGCCCCTCCACAGGCATCCCCACCAAGACCGAGCAAGCCGACCTCAACCAGGTTTATGGCGCCTCGCAAGGTGACTTCCCGCGAATCATCATCGCCCCGAAAGATACGCGTGATTGTTTTGACAGCGCCGTCGAGGCCTTTAATCTCGCGGAAAAATATCAGCTTCCGGTGATCCTGGTTTCCGATCTGCAGCTCTCCGAGCATCCCGAGACGCTCGAATCCGAGCATATGCCGGCCACCGTGCCCATCGACCGCGGCGAGCTGGTTACCGAATGGAGCGGCGAAAAGGGAGAATACAAACGATTCGCATTTACCCCTTCGGGCGTATCTCCGCGCGCGTTGCCCGGGACGGCCAACACCTTACACGTGGTGGCCAGCGATGAGCACGATGAGCACGGCATCCTCATAAGCGACGTTTTTTGCAACGCCGCCGTGCGCCGCAAGATCGCCGAAAAGCGCATGAGGAAAATGGACTTGGCGCTGAAGGATTTGCCGGCGCCCAAGATCGAGGGGCCCGCTGACGCCGAAGTGACCCTGATCGGGTGGGGGTCCACCGAGGGCGTACTTCGCGAAGCGGCGCAGCAGCTCAACGCGTCCGGCGTGCGCACCAACCAATTGCATTTCAAGTACCTGCTGCCCTTCCACGCCAAGGAGGCCACGGAAATCCTCAAGAAGTGCAAGCGAACCATTGGCGTTGAAGCCAACGAAACGGGCCAGTTCGCGCGCCTGTTGCGGGCGGAGACGGGCCACGGCGTGACCGACCAGATTTTGAAGTATGACGGCGAACCCTTTGAACCGGGCACCATCGCGAAGCAGGTTCGCGGCATCTTAAAGGGTGAGGAGGTTTCACTCGACGTTAGCCTGGCGGAAGCGCGGGAGATCGCTTATCACCACGTCCGCGTGTATATGCGCGACGAAGCGCGTCCAGGAAAGATTACCAAGACCGACGGCAATGGCTTTGGCGAGCCGGTATGGCAGATCGAGATCCTGCATCGCGATAGCGGCGAAAAGCAGGGAGAACTGCAAGTAGGCGTTGAGACGGGATCCACTTATACCTGGCAGCCGGTACATTAGGGGGAACTCATGGCCACAATCGTAGAGCTTCCAGTACAAAATTTTGAAGGCATCGTCGATCCGGACTGGTGTCCAGGTTGCGGTGATTTCGGCGTCTTGAAAGCGGTAAAAACGGGCGCTGCGAAAGCAGGAGTGCTGCCCAAGGATCTCGTGGTGGTCTCCGGCATTGGCTGCTCGTCGAACCTGCCGGGTTACGTGCACAGCTACGGATTCCATTCCCTGCATGGCCGCGCCGTGGCTGTGGCGACCGGGATCAGGCTGGCCAACACGGACCTTAAGGTGGTAATCACGGGCGGCGATGGCGACGGATACGGGATCGGCATCGGCCACTTCATCCATGCAATGCGGCGCAACCTCGACCTCACCTACGTGGTGATGGACAATCAGATCTACGGGCTCACCACGGGGCAAGCCTCTCCGACCACGACGAAAGAAGCGCGCACCAAGTCGACCCCTAACGGCAACGTCGAGTTGCCCATCAATCCGCTCGCGCTGGCCCTGGTTTCCGGGGCCACCTATATCGCTCGCGGCTACTCTGGCGAGCCCAACCATTTGTCGGACCTGATTTCCGCGGGCATCCAGCACAAAGGTTTCGCGCTGATCGACGTTTTCAGCCCGTGCGTCACCTACAACAAGCTCAACACCTACGCGTTCTTCAAAAAACGCATTTACAAGCTCGAGGACGACAAGACTTACGATTCGAACAACGCCAAAGCCGCCATGGAGAAGGCCGATGAGTGGGGTGACCGCATCCCGATTGGCGTGGTTTACAAGAACTTACAGCCTACCTACGAAGACAGCGTAGCGGCCTTCAAAAACGGCCCGCTGACCAAGCAGAGCGTAAACGTCGATAAAAAGGTTTTCAGCGGCTTGATCGAAGAAATGATGTAAAAGTTTCGAACCGGGCCAGCATAGCCGGTCCGGGCACTGCTTTGTTTGCTCCCCGCTGATTCCCGCCTGGAAAATTCGTCTCTTCGGATTTCTGCCTGAGCCGCCCATAAACCCTGCGTCACACCCGCGCGAATCGAGTACAATTTTGGCTGCGCGGCCGATGTCAGACGCCGCGGCAGAGGCTTCGATGACAGCGTTCCTCGCGATGTCCGAGAATTTTCCGGATGACGTTGCCGCACGTGCCCATTTGCGGTGCGATTGGACACGCGAAGAGGTCCGCGCCATTTACCACCAGCCCCTCCTGGAACTGGTTTTCAACGCGCAACAAATACATCGCAAGCATCACAATCCCGCGCAGGTGCAACTGTGCCAGTTGCTGTCGATCAAGACGGGCGGGTGCCCCGAGGACTGCGCTTACTGCCCACAAAGCGCTCACTACCCCACCGGCGTCGAACACCAAGGCTTGCTGGCGGTCGATGAGGTATACCGCGCGGCGCAGCAGGCGCGCCAGGACGGCGCCAGCCGATTCTGCATGGGTGCAGCGTGGCGTGAAGTGCGGGACGGCAAAGAGTTCGATACGCGTGCTCGAAATGGTGGAAAAGGTCGCGTCGCTCGGTCTCGAAGTGTGCTGCACGCTGGGAATGCTGAGCGACGACCAGGCGAGCCGCCTGGCTCGCGCCGGCCTTACGGCCTACAACCACAACCTCGACACCTCGCCGGAATTCTATTCGGAGATCATTACCACCCGGGTCTATGACGACCGGTTGCGCACCATTGCGGCGGTGCGCAAGGCGGGCATCACCGTGTGTTGCGGCGGGATCATCGGCATGGGCGAATCGGACGAGGACCGCATCGGCCTGCTGCACCAACTCGCCACACTTGATCCGCATCCGGAGAGCGTGCCCATTAACATGCTGGTGCGCGTGGCAGGGACCCCATTGGGCGATGTCGAGCCGGCCGATCCGCTGACGCTGGCGCGGACCATTGGGACAGCGCGCCTGCTCATGCCGGTTTCCATGGTGCGGCTGAGCGCAGGGCGGCGTTCTCTGACGCGCGAGGCGGCGGCGTTATGCTTTCTCGCGGGAGCCAACTCCATTTTTGTGGGAGAAAAGCTGCTGACCACGCCGAATCCCGAACGTGACGCGGATGACCGGCTGTTCCGGGATCTCGGCCTCCGCGCCATGGAACGAGCCGCCGAGCGAGCCATCGAAAATGGCCAAACCCCCAGCTAGCGATTTCCTTGGCCGGCTGCAGTCGGAACTCGATTCCCTTGCGGCGGCATCCCAGCTCCGGCGCCTGGCGGTGGTCGAGGGCATAAATCTCTGCTCGAACGATTACCTTGATCTCGCGCACGATCCGCGGCTGAAAAAAGCGATCGCGGAGGCGCTGGCCGGCGGTTGCGCCGTGGGTTCCACCGGATCGCGGCTGCTTTCGGGCAACTCGAGAATTTGGGAGCAGCTCGAGGGCGAGCTGGCGCAGTTCGCGGGCGTGGAAGCGGCGCTGTTTTTCAACTCCGGATATGCGGCGAATGTCGGACTGTTCAGCTGCATCGCCGGCCCACAGGACCTCATTTTCTCGGACGAAGCGAACCACGCCAGCATCATCGACGGCGTCCGCCTTTCCCGAGCCCGCAAAGTGATTTTCCCGCATCTCGATCTGGATTTCCTGGAACGCGAGCTCCGCCGTTGCGAACCGGGCGTGGCCCAGAAATTCATCGCCACGGAGAGTGTTTTCAGCATGGATGGCGACCGCGCTCCTCTCGGGGAACTGGCGGCAATCGCGGAGCGCTACGGCGCCGAACTTATCGTGGATGAAGCGCACGCTACGGGCGTTTTTGGTTCGGGTGGCAGGGGGCTCGCGGTGCGATCGGGTGGGGCGCGGGGACCGCTAGCCACCGTTCACCCGTGTGGCAAGGCCTTTGCCGCTGCGGGGGCGTTTGTTTGCTGCTCCCAGACGCTGAAGCAATACTTGGTAAATCGCGCGCGCACCTTTATTTTCAGCACGGCGCTACCACCCTATGTGGCGGCCCAGTTGCGCGCAACCATCGGAATCGTCGCGGGCGCTGATTCCGAGCGGAGCCGGCTGGCCAATCTGCACGCGTTCCTGCGCAGGAAATTGGGGGATGCGGGCTTTGACACCGGCCGCAGCGATTCACAAATCGTGCCCGTGGTACTCGGCGGGAATGAGCGTGCCGTGCAGTTCGCTGACGCTCTGCTGCGGGCGGGTTTTGCTGTGCGGGCCATTCGCCCGCCGACAGTTCCCGCAGGGACTTCGCGTTTGCGATTGTCGCTCACGGCGTCGATGCAGCTCCCCATGTTGGAACGCCTCGTCAGCGAGATGATCAGTATTCGCGAGCAGCTGTCCGCCTCCCTCTGCGGCACCGGACTATGAAAGACGATTTCTTCATCACCGGGACCGACACCAATGTGGGCAAGACCGTTTTGTCGGCGCTGCTGGTCGCCGCGCTCGACGGAGTCTATTGGAAACCAATTCAAACGGGCGCGTGCGAAGGCACCGACCGCCAAACCGTGATGCGCATGGCGGAAGTGCCGGTGGGCAGGACGCTGCCCGAATGCTATTGCTTCGATCCCCCCGTCTCCCCCCACCTCGCCGCGGAGGCCGGCGGCGTTTGCATCGACCTCGGCCGGATTGAGCGCCCGGCCCGGTTATCGGCGAACGATCCCCTCATCGTCGAGGGCGCGGGAGGGATTGCGGTACCGGTAAACGATTCGGAATCCATGCTGGACGTGGTGCGCAAGCTCGGAATGCCGGTGATCGTGGCGTCACGGTCGGCGCTGGGCACGATCAATCACACCGTGCTGACCGTGAATGCGCTGCGCATCGCGGGCGCCGATGTGCGCGGCGTGGTTATGATCGGCAAGAAAAGCAAGGATAACGAGCGGGCCATCGAGCGATTTGCCCGGGCTCCCGTCATGGGGCGCATACCGCCTTTGGAGTGCATTGACCGCGATACTCTGCTGGAAACATTCCACACCCATTTTGACACGAGATATTTCCAATCCTGATGCCCGCTAAATCCAGTTCGCCGCGAGCCACTATCGCGGAGAAAACGCTTTCGCTCTGGCATCCTTTCACGCAGGAGGCGCTCGATCCGCAACCTATCCTCATCGACCGCGCACAGGGGGCGTGGCTGTATACGGGCGACGGGCGCAAGCTGCTCGACGCTATTTCTTCGTGGTGGGTGAACCTCCACGGCCATGCCCATCCGGTGATTGCGGCAGCCATTGCCGCACAGGCGCGCAAGCTCGAACACGTGATTTTCGCGGGATTCACCCACGAGCCGGCGCTCGAGCTGGCCGCGCGGCTGCGGCGCGTCGTACCACCCGAGCTTGCGCACATTTTTTTCTCCGATGATGGCTCAACGGCCGTGGAAGTGGCCCTGAAGATGGCGTTACAGTACTGGCACAACCTGGACAGGCCCGAAAAGAAGCGCCTGATCGCGCTCGAGCACGCTTACCACGGAGATACGGTCGGGGCCATGTCGGTGGGAGCGGATTCGGCATTCGTCTCTCCGTTTCAAGATTTGCGATTCCCGGTAGGGCGTGTTCCGTCGGCGTACTGCTTTCGGTGCCCGGTCGGAAAAACGCGCGCGACCTGCGATATCGATTGCGTCGAACCCCTGGCCCGCCTGCTCGAACAGCATCATCGCGAAATTGCTGCGCTGATCGTCGAGCCGCTGCTGCAGGGGGCGGGTGGGATGATCGTGCATCCGGTGGAATTTTTGCAACGCGTCCGGCGCCTCTGCAGCGAATATAACGTGCTGCTGATCGCCGACGAGGTCCTGACGGGATTCGGCCGCACTGGCCGGATGTTTGCCTGCGAGCTGGCCGGCGTGGTTCCCGACATCATGTGCCTCTCAAAGGGGCTTACGGGCGGCTTCCTGCCGATGGGCGCCACCCTCTGCACGGGGGCCATTCACGAGACGTTTTGCGGCGCCGATCGCGGCCGCACTTTTTTCCACGGGCATTCCTACACGGCCAATCCGCTGGGGTGCGCCGCGGGCATCGCCAGTCTTGAAATCTTTGATTCCGAGCCGGTATTCGAAAGAATTGCCGGCATTGAGAACATTCATCGCGGGAGAGCGAAGGCCCTGCAGGGCCATCCCGCGGTGGCGGATATCCGCATCATCGGCACGATGATGGCGGTTGAACTGGCGGTAGACGATCCCGGATATTTTTCGGATTTGCGTCCGTTGCTATACCATTTTTACATCGAAAAAGGAGTTCTGCTGCGGCCGCTCGGAAACGTGGTGTACGTTCTGCCGCCGTATGTGATTTCGGCGGACGAATTGAACCAGGTCCACGACGTAATCGCGGACTCTCTCAATCTCGTGCGCCCGCCGGCTGCGGCAGGCTAAGGTTTTTTCAGCGGGCCAGGGAGGGATATAGCCTCGTCGCGACGGCCAGCAGACCCACGAAGACGATGCACAGAAAGCCCAGATTTATGAGCGGGCCGTGCAGGGTTTGCGCGTGCGCGACCATCATGCCCCGCAACGCATCCACCAGGTAAGTTAGCGGGTTAACGACAGCTACCACGCGAAGCCACCGGGGCATAAGCGCGAGAGGATAGATCGCATTGCTGGCGAAGAACAGTGGCATGGTCATAAGCTGCCCAATGCCCATGAACCGCTCGCGCGACTTCACCAGGCAAGCGATGATCAGCGAGAACGTCGCGAAGATAGCCGATCCCAGCATTACGGCAAGCACCACGCCGGCGATCGACAACGGATTCCACCGCACGCTCACGCGCAGAGCCAGCACCGTCAGGTAAATCACCACCGCCTGTATTACGCCCCGAAATCCCGCGGAAACTGCTTTGCCAAACACCAGAGCGGAACGCGGCGCGGGACTCACCAGCAGTTTGTGAACGATGCCCAGATCGCGCTCCCACACCACGGCGACACCATAAAAAATCGCCGCGAACAGTACACTCTGCGCCAGAATTCCGGGCGTCAGAAAAGCCAGGTAGCTGACGCTGCCGGTGGGAATGCCGCGCACTCGGCTGAAGACCTCGCCGAACACCACCAGCCACAGCACCGGCTGCACCGCGCGCGCCAGCACTTCGGTGGGGTCGCGCATTACTTTCAGCAGCTCCACGCGGGCGATGGCGGCGCTGTCCCTGAAAAAATCGAGGAATGCTGATGATTCAGCCGAGGCGATTAGCTGTGCGTCGGGCTTGGCGGACGTCACGATAATTTCCTTCCTCCTGTATGGTGCCCCCGCTGTAATGCGCGAAGACATCGTTGAGCGTGGCCCCCGGCCCCAGGCCGTCCTTCAGTTGCGCCGGTTCTCCGACCGCGGCGATATTGCCCAAATGGAGGATGGCCAGCGCATCACACAGCGCGTCCGCCTCTTCCATGGCATGGGTAGTGATCAGGACCGTCATTTGATAATCGCTGCGCAGCTCGAGAAGGCGTTCCCACACCGTCTGGCGCGCCACGGGATCGAGACCGATGGTCGGCTCGTCGAGAACCAGGACCGCGGGCCGGTGCAGCATGGCTTGCGCCAGCTCCAGCCGCCTGATCATGCCCCCCGAAAAATACTTGGCAAGCTTGTTGGCCGATTCGGTCAAGCCCATGAAGTGCAGGGCTTCGGCGATGCGCCGCTTGCGTTCGGCGCTCGCAATTCCGTAGAGCTGGCCGAAGAGATTCAGATTTTCGTACCCTGTCAATGCGCCATCGGCGGAGAGAAGCTGGGGAACATAGCCGATCCTCCTCCGCACCTCACCGGGTGATTTTACGATGTCGAACCCCGCGACGGCCGCCGTGCCCGAAGTCGGATCGAGCAGCGTGGTCAGCATTTTGATGATGGTGCTCTTGCCGGCTCCGTTGGGACCCAGTAGGCCGAAAATCGCGCCATAACGGACGTGCAGGTTTACGTGATCCACGGCGGTCATATCGCCGAAGCGGCGCGTCAGGTCAAACGTTTCGATAGCGTAGGACTCCCCGGAATGCGCCAGAGCCTCGGCAGAATCTATCGAGACATTTTTTGCGGTGCCCATCGTGTCTGCGGTTCGCCCTTTAATTGCACGCTGGAACAAATGTGCGCATGAATTAGCAGGATAATCTTGTTCTTGCAACCAAAGCAAATCGGAAGTTACGAGCGGGCTGGTGCTTACCGCTGCTGGCCTTAGCGGTGAGACGTTAAAAAGACGAAACCCCGGCCTGCTCGCGCCGGGGTCTCGTCACAATTTCAACGCTCCTCGCTTTTACTGCCCTGGGTGATCGTTCCGCTCTGGATCCTCCCGATCATGGCCGTTGGTCCCGGGAGTCAAGGAGACGCCGCGCAGCACCTCTCCGTACTGCGCCGTTCGCAGCGTGTGGAAGTGCTCGGCGGCCGCAACGCCTGGGTCGGTGTTCGTCAACTTGTCGGTAATGCAATTGCCGGGAGACGCCCGTCCACCCAATGGCCTGATCGAAGTACTTGCAGCCTCATTGCCGGTGCACGCGCGCCGTTATAGACTTCCTTGGCCGGTGGCGGGAGCAAAAATGCGGCAGTCCCGGGCCTGCGCGCCAAAATCGCGCCCAGCCGCTCGGTAACCCTGATTCCCAGAATGACGTCCTACTCACGGTTCTCCATGACGAAGACAGTTACCGTGGCGCTCGCCACGCTGCTTCTGTTGGCACTCTGTCCGGCGGGATCGTCGACCAACGCCACTCTCGAACGGCTGTATGTCTACAACTACGAAAATGTTCTCGGAACATCTCTGGAGCTGAAAATTTTGGCTGCCTCGTCGGCGCAATCGGAAAAAGCGCGGGATGCAGTTCTCGCCGAAATCGACCGCGGAGCGAAAATTCTGAGCTCCTGGGATCCCGACAGCGAATTCAGCCGCTGGTTTCGCACTCGGGACCAGGCCGTCCATATCTCCCCGGAGCTATTCGAAGTCCTTGATTTATTTGATCGCTGGCGCGGCCGCACCGACGGAGCACTCGATGCTTCCGCGGAAACGATTACCCGCGTATGGCAGAAAGCCGCCTCCCAGCAGCGCCTGCCCACTCCGCAAGAGTTGCGGGCTGCCGTAGCAGTCGTGCGGCAGGTCCACTGGACGCTCGATGCGGCGAGCCGGACCGCCACGCACACGAGCGACGCATCCCTGGCGTTAAACTCATTCGTGAAGAGCTATATTGTCGGCCGGTCCGCGGATGCCGCGCTGGGTGTTGCGGGCGTGCGAGCCGTGATCGTCAATATCGGCGGCGATCTAGTGGTCCGCGGCGCTTGGAAAGAGGTGGTCGCAATTGCCGATCCGCGATCGGACGCCGAAAATGACGCGCCCATCGCACAGGTATTGATTCACGATCGTGCGGTGGCCACCAGCGGAGATTACCGGCGCGGTGTCGAAATTCGCGGACGGCACTATTCTCACATCGTCGACCCGCGAACCGGCCAGCCCGCCGGCCGCGTCATCAGCTCCACCGCCGTGGCCCCGAACCCTGCCGACGCCGGCGCCCTCGCCACCGCGCTTTCCGTGCTTTCTCCCGGGCAAAGCCGCGTGCTCGCCGCCTCGATTCCCGGAGCGGAATTTCTCCTGGTCACCGCAAACGGCGAGAAAATCACGAGCCCGGGCTGGAGCACGCTCGCAGCGCCGGCGCCGGCCACCCCTGCCGCAGCCGCTGCACCGCGTCTTCCGGCCGGGCCCAAGTTTCAAACCGTTGCGGCACAGCAAACCACTGCCCCGGCGTGGAATCGCGAATTCGAGTTGACCATCGGTCTGGAGGTAGCCCGCATCCAGGAAGCCCGCGCCCTGCGTCCCTTCGTCGCCGTGTGGATTGAGGACGAGCAAAAGTCCGCCGTGCGCACGATTGCTTTATGGTATGGAAAGTTCCGCTACCTGCCCGAGCTGCACATCTGGTACCACGATGAAAGCTTGCAGCCCGAGAATGTGGTGTGGCACATCATGAATTCCATCTCTAGCGCCACCCGCCAGCCCGGCAAGTACAAGCTGCGCTGGGATGGCAAGGATGAGTCGGGCAAACTGGTTCCCGCGGGAAAGTATATTGTGCTGATCGAGGCTTCGCGCGAGCATGGCACCTATCAATTGATTCGGCAGGAAATGGATTTTAACGGCACCCCCAGGCAGATCGACCTGCCAGGCAACCTGGAGATTGCGTCGGCTTCTCTTGACTACCACAAGATCGTCCATTAGCGTCGGCGCGGAGCCTGGCGATCTGGCCCCCAATCCGCCTGCGCGTCCCGGCCTGCACTGGAAGCGGCGCCTGGCGTCGCTGTCGCGCTGGCTGCACACCTATCTCTCGATGTTCAGTTTCATGATCCTGCTTTTTTTCGCGGTCACGGGTTTCACGTTAAATCATGCGGACTGGTTCAATGGCGAAAGCTCCACATCCAAATATCAGGGCGTGCTCGACCGTGCCTGGATGGGCGCCACCGGCTCGAAAGATGTCGCGAAGCTCGAGATCGTCGAATACCTCCGCAGGGTCCACGGCATTCGCAGCGCCGTCAGCGATTTTCAAGTGGACGACGAGCAGTGCGAAATCTCCTTCAAGGGACCCGGGTACGAAGCGAGCGCGATCGTCGATCGAGACACGGGCAAATATGAATTGAGCGTGACGCATTCCGGTTTCGTTGCCGTGGTCAACGATTTGCACAAGGGCCGCGACACGGGTACAAAGTGGTCCGGCATCATCGATTTTTCCGCGATCCTGATGACGCTGGTATCTCTCACTGGCCTCACGCTCATTTTCTTTTTGACCAAACGGAGGTTCTCCGGCTTGGCCCTTTTCGCCATCGGCGCGGTATTCTTTTATCTCGTTTACGCGGTATTAGTGCCGTGAGTTTTTTCCGGTCACGGCTGGAGCTGCCCAATCCACCGGCCGGTGTTACGCTGCCCATGGATCCCCAAGCGCGCTTTTTGCTGGAAGCGTTCGATGCCCCCGAACTCCGGAAATCCGCCGACACCGCCGGTGACGGGCTCACGCTCGGCACACTCGCGAATTATCTGACCCATGACAAGGAATCAATACGCTTACTCGCTGAGGATTTACTCGCGCGGGGTTGCCTGCGGCACCCCGCTGCCGGCGCCGACAACGATCCCCACGATAGGGTGAGCAGCGCAGCGACGGAAGTTCAGTCGGAGGTCTACGTGCGCACCGAGGACGGCATTCTTGCCGTTGCCGGACCGCTCGATGTGACCCTCTACACGCGGCCTGGATGTCATCTTTGCGAGGAAGCGAAACAGAAAATGGCTCCGTTGTTGCTCCACGCCGGTGCCCGGCTCCGTGAAGTCAACATCGATGCGGACGCCGTCTTGCGCGAGCGGTACGATTTCGACGTGCCTGTCGTCCTGCTCGGCACCCGCAAGATAGCCAAGCACCGCGTTGATATCGAGCAATTGAGGCGGCAACTGGTTGAAGCTCGGCGCGGCGCCCGGAATGCCTAGCCCCGCAAAAAAAGCGAGCTATTCCTCGACATGCGGTTTGACGCCAACGCCTTGGTCCGGCACATCGCCAGCCCGGCCTTGCACCCGATCGTATTCGCTCACCTGGCACGTTGAGCCCAGCGCCTCGTTATAGTAAGTGGGCACGCCGATCGCCGAGCACAGTTCCTCGTTGAACCGGCGCATGGCCTCAAGCTGCGGCGCCAGCGCCGGGAATTTGCGCCCATCATCGGTGATGAAGAATTTCTGGTAGCCCGCGTCCCACAAGCGCGTGAATCGCCCGTGCAGCAGTATGGTGGGAGTAATCGTCGTCTGGAAGCGGCCGTTGGGCAAGCGGCGAAATTCGGCGGCGCAACCGTACTTTTCCACGCGCATCACTCCGCCGGTGTTTCTTACCTGAAAGCCCAGTGCCGGCAGCGTTTCGAGTGCCTTCGGATCAATCGGATTGCTAACGTCCCACATCTCCCGTTAAGGTTCCACATTGCCTCCCAGCGTGTCAAATCAGGTGTTCACCGGTAGACATGCATGCCGGCATTGGGCTCGCCGAAGCGCTGCTCACATCAACCGGAGCCGGCCCCCGCGCCGTGCACTACCCTTCCGGCGGGTTTTCCGATAAGCTGAGTCGCTCGGATACCGTTGAATACTCAGAGGCCTTTGCCGCATCTATTTCACAGGAGAAAAGGGGCGCGTTTGTAATGGGTAACCCAGTTCGAAGGTCGCTCAAGATCCTATTGTAAAATAATGAGTTACGTGAAAAACATAGCTCCCACGATGACGTCTGAAAACCAGCAACTGGGCGCCGGCGTCCTGGAACGTATCGGTAATACGCCACTTTTTCGCCTGGAACGCGTAGTTAGCGCCTATCCCCGAATGGGGTTCTTCGCCAAGGCCGAGTGGTTCAATCCTGGAGGGTCGGTAAAGGACCGCGCGGCCCTCAACATGATTCGCGAAGGCGAACGCGGCGGTCAATTGCGGGTCGGCAAGACTATTCTGGATGCCACGAGCGGCAATACGGGGATTGCCTACGCCATGATCGGGACCGCACTGGGCTACCCCGTCCAGCTGTGCCTGCCGTCCAATGCCAGCCCTGAGCGCAAGCGCATCCTCGCAGCCTATGGAGCGAAGATCGAGCTCACCCCAGCCGATGATGGCTCGGATGGTGCGATTCGCAGGGCCCGTGAAATTTACGCCTCGGCCCCGGACAAATTCTTTTATCCCGACCAGTATGGCAATCCGGCAAATTGGCAGGCGCATTACCGCACCACCGCCCCCGAAATCTGGGAACAGACCCGCGGCCAGATTACTCATTTCGTTGCGGGCCTCGGGACCAGCGGCACCTTTGTCGGCACTTCCAAACGTCTCAAGGAATTAAATCCGGCCATCCGCTGCGTCAGTCTCCAGCCCGACTCCGCTTTTCACGGACTCGAGGGCTGGAAGCACATGGAGACATCGCTCGTCCCCAAGATTTACGATCGCTCGGTAGCCGATGCCGATCTGGTGGTTCGCACCGAGGATGCCTACCGCATGGTCAGACGGCTGGCGCGCGAGGAGGCGATGCTCGTTAGCCCTAGCGCGGCCGCAGCCTTGGTTGGGTGTCTGCAAGTGGCTTCCTCCCTCGGACGCGGAGAGCGCGCCGTGATCGTGACCATTTTTGCCGATGCCGCGGAGAAATATTTGAGTGAACGCTTTTGGGACGAGAACTGAACCAGGCGACGCCCTCGGGTAAAAATGCTCCTGCTAAATGAAACACTGACGAAAGAAATTCGCGCGCACGGCGCCCGGGACTATCCCAACGAGACGTGCGGTGCGCTACTCGGCCTGGACGGCCCCGCTGGCGATACTGGCGGCCCCCCTCGCCGCGAGGTGCGCGCCCTGTTTCCACTAACTAATCGCCGCGACGATTCGCCTCGCAACCGGTTTTCGGTGACTGCTGATGATGTTCGTGCGGCCGAGCGCGCGGCCGCGGCCGGCGGCCTCGAACTGGTGGGCTGGTATCACTCGCATCCGGACCACCCGGCGCGGCCCAGCGAATACGATCGTGAGCACGCTTGGCCCTGGTACAGCTACGTGATCGTCAGCGTCGCCGCGGGCGAGCCGCGCGCCATGACTTCCTGGCTGTTGGCGGACGATCGCTCGCAATTCCATCCGGAAGAAATCGCGAGCCTGTCCGGCGCCACCGCCCGCCAAAGCCCGACAGCGTGGGCGCCGCCGGCAAAATGATGGCCGGGCGCTCAGTCTGCGCCCCCCGGATAATGGATTGGGGGACTAGGCGCACGATATTTTCAGATTCGATAAGGGAGGCAAGTAGATGGCGATCAAACTTGAAATTCCCACGGCGCTGCGTCCGTTTGCCGGCAAGCAATCCAGCCTGGACCTCGAGGCGGCCACGGTGGGTGAAGCGTTGAAGAGTCTTACCACCACGTATTCCGATCTGCGGAAGCATCTCTACACCGATGATGGACGCATCCGCAGTTTCGTGAATATTTACGTGAACGACGAAGATATTCGCTACCTCGAAAAGGAAAACACGCCCATCAAGGATGGCGATACGATCAGCATCGTGCCTTCCATCGCCGGCGGGCGCGCACCATTTCGATTGCAACTCTGAAGGAGATCAATCTATGCCGATTATTACCGGCACGCCCGCGGCCTCGGAAACCGGGCGCACACTTTCCAAAGAGGAAATTCAGCGTTACAGCCGGCATTTGATCATGCCCGAGGTGGGCATGGAGGGCCAGTTGAAGCTCGCGCGCGCCCAGGTCTTGATGATCGGCGCCGGAGGGCTAGGCGCCCCCCTGGGCCTCTACCTGGCCGCGGCAGGTGTGGGTAGGCTGGGCATCGTCGATTTCGACGTTGTTGACTTCACTAATTTGCAGCGGCAGATCACATTTTCCACCTCCGATGTCGGCCGGCCGAAGATCCAGGCCGCGAAGGAGCGCCTCGCGGGCCTCAATCCGGGGATTCGCATCGACACGTATGAGACCCGCCTCACCAGCGACAATGCTCTGGACCTGTTTCGCGATTACGACATCATCGTCGATGGCACCGATAATTTCCCGACACGTTATCTTGTCAATGATGCCTGCGTCTTGCTGGGTAAGCCCAACGTTTACGGATCCATTTTCCGCTTCGAAGGCCAGGCCACGGTGTTCAATTATCCCGGCGGACCGTGCTACCGGTGCCTGTATCCCGAGCCGCCTCCTCCCGGTCTCGTGCCTTCCTGCGCCGAGGGTGGCGTCCTCGGCGTCTTGCCGGGCATCGTCGGAGCCATTCAGGCCATGGAGACCATCAAGCTGATTTTGGGCGCCGGCGAGCCTCTCGCGGGACGCCTCCTCCTGTTCGATGCGCTGGCCATGCACTTCCGTGAGCTTCGGCTGCGCAAGAATCCGGCTTGTCCCATCTGCGGCGAGCATCGTACGATCGATAAGTTAATCGACTACGAAGAGTTCTGCGGAATTCGTGGCGAGGAGGCGGTCCCGGTGACTACCGGTATCCCGGAAATAACTCCGCGCGAGCTGAAGACCAGGCTCGATCGCGGTGACGACTTGTTCATTCTCGACGTGCGGGAACCGCACGAATATCAGATTTGCAACTTGCACGGCAACTTAATTCCGCTCGGCCAGTTGCCCAGCCGCGTCCATGAGCTCGACAGTTCCCGCGAAATCGTCGCCCATTGCCGCAGCGGAAAGCGCTCGGCCGACGCTGTCGAGTTCCTCCGCAAGGCCGGCTTTCAGAAAGTTTGGAACTTGAAGGGTGGCATACTGGCTTGGTCGGATGAAGTCGATCCTTCCGTGCCCAAGTATTAACTTGATATAAATATTGCTATGTAGTGACCTCGAAATCAAATTCCACGGCATCCCGCGGAAACACTTGGAGGACGAATGGCGGACGTTAAAATTACTGCGCGAAAGAATGGCCCGTATCGCGTGGAAGCTCCGGAAGGTTCCATCGACTTGATGGATGCGGACGGCACCAAATACGATCTGACGGGCAAGACGGCTTTCGCCCTCTGCCGCTGCGGTGGCTCGGTCTCGAAGCCCTTTTGCGACGGCACGCACAGCCGCATCGGGTTCCAGGCTGCCGAAGCCGCCGTCAAAAAAGAATCCGAGCAGACCTCCAAACCCGACACAAAATAGTTCGAGCCGGCGCCCGCGTGCGTTGTTAGTTTGCAGTCGCCGGAAGTTGCCGCGACTTGCCCGAAGTGGCCGAACCAGCCGTATCTCGGCCACTATTCCGTGTGACTGCCTCTCGTTTTTCCGAATATCTTCTTATGCTCGCGGTCCTTTTTGGCCAATTGCATCCACGATGGGCCCACATTGGGAATCGATTCGTCTCCACAAATAGCCCGCTTCGACCCCCTGGGTAACTCAGGAAATATCTCGTAACCTTTTGATACATCCTCACGGGACTTTCCATCCTAATTCAGGAACTCCACTTTGGCACAGTTCTTGTAAGTAACACATTATAAGCACACTAAAAACATCTCCCCGGATGCCCCTAAAGGACCGGAACGTGCCTAACTTATTCCCGCTCAGTCATCCGAAAGCGCTGCGGAACTAGTGGGGGCTAAGTGGTTTTGGGGCAAAAACTCCGTCGCTATCTATATCCGCTTCGCTGGCCCCTGGCCGCGGTCGCCCTGGCCGGTACGTTTTTGCTGAGCACGTGGCTGCGCCGGTTCAACATTCCCTCGGACTTCGCTCTTTATTCTTATCTTCAGATCGTGGGCACGTTGCTGTCGTTTACTTATGCGTCAAATGCCCTGGTACGGTTTCGCGGAACGCACGACCGTTTAACCCTGATCCTGGCCTTCGGTTTCGTGCTCTCCGGGCTCATCGAAACATTCGCTATCTTTGGAGTTTACGGGCAGGTGGTCACTGGGGTTGAGCAGGCCCGCGTACCCATGGCTTGGATGGTGGGGCGCACTCTTCTGGGAGTGTTGCTGCTTACCGCCTTGCTGGTCGACCGCCGTGTTCCCCACTCGCGCGACCCCGCACGCGAGATAGCCATTGCCTTCATCGTCGTCGGCGTGGTCGCTTACTTGACCAGCGCCGCTTACCTCGGCACGCCGATAGAGCCGGCCATTCATCCCGCCGCCCGGTTTGCCCGGCCTTGGGATTTGTTTCCCGCCGCGTTGTTCCTGGTGGCGGCAATTGGCTTCGGCCGCCGCCCGCGCATCGCCCCCTCCGCGTTCGATCAGGCCTTGAACGCCGCGCTGTGGATGAATGTGATGTGCCATCTTGTGGCTACTCAATCCTCGCAAATTCTTGACGCTCCCTACAACCTGGCGCAGGTTTTGAAGGTGGCCAGTTATGCGGTGGTGCTGGGCGGCACCTTACTCGACGACGCCCGGCTTTTCGAGCAGGTCCGCCGTCTGGCCGCCAGCGATTCTCTCACCGGTCTCGGCAATTACCGCACCCTGCTTAACATGCTCGAAGGCGAAATCCAGCGCTCGCAGCGCACCGGCCGCCAGTTTGCCCTCATCCTGATGGATCTCGACGGTTTGAAGCAGATCAATGATCGCCACGGCCACCTGGTCGGCTCGCGCGCTATCTGCCGCCTCGGCAACATCCTGCGCCTCCACTGCCGCGCTATCGATACGGCCGCCCGCTACGGAGGAGACGAATTCGCCCTGGTGCTTCCTGAAGCGGGCGCCGAAGCCGCCGAAAGTGTTGGCCGCCGCATCTGCGAACGCCTGCCGGCCGACGGCGAAACCCCCTACATCACTGTCAGCGTCGGCGCTTCGGTTTTTCCTTTGGACGGCCAAAGCCTCGAGGAACTCCTCGAGGCCGCCGATCGCTCGCTCTACAAAATGAAGCAGCGCAACACCCGCGCGCTTTCGCTGCGCAGGTGGCCGCATGCTTGTAATCCGGAGCTTCTGACATGATCGCGGTACCCGCGGAAAGTTTGCAACGGCGCGCTGAGCAGCGCATGCCCATGTCAGTCGCCGTACACCTGTCGGGTCATCAGCAGATCCCCGGCGTGGAGACGGCCTTTACCGAAAATGTCAGTTCGCGTGGCGCCCGGGTCATTTCCGTGCGCCGCTGGCAAATCGAAGGCCGGCTAAACATCGCTTTGTTGCCGGGAGATTTTCGCGCCAATGCGCGCGTAGCCTACTGCCACCCTTTGCAGGACGAGGGGTTTGCCGTGGGTCTCGAGTTTCTCGAACCGGTGGGGCGCTGGGTGCTGCACCCGGTGTCGGTACCGGGAAATAACCTGCACGGATAGGAGGACGGAGAAGTCAAAAACTGGCGCGCAAATTTAAATATGAAAAACGCCGGCTGTTCCCTGGCAGAGGGGCAGCCGGCGTGTCGTTTTTCGGCTCGGGTCTGAGACGCGATTCCGGTCAACCCCTGGCCCGCGCATCTTCAGACGCTCGGCTCTTCCCGTGATTCGCCGCGCGTAGCTCAGGTCCTCCCGCGTCTTGGCGAGGGCCGTGAGGCTTTTCCGCGCACGCCCTCATCTCCATTCTCCTCCATAAAAGCGCCGTTTTTAGGCGTCGTATTTTGATCTTAATTTGTTCCCTTGGCGCCAGGGCGCCCCACACGTCGTTCTCATGCGCCGGGTCCTGGGCTTGATTTAAATGGCAAGCCGTGTAGCAACCGCCCGAACACTGCCAGTGAATCGCTTACCATGCGGCAGGCCGAAAATCGCGCTGTCACAGTTTCTCGTGCCGCTACCCCCAATCGCCGCGCGAGTTCCGGCGTGCCCAGCAAGCGCGCCGCCGCAGCGGCGAGGGACTGCGGCGTCGCTTCGGCCAGCAGGCCATTTCGCTGATCTTCCACAATCTCCGCAATGCCGCCTGTCGCTGTAGCGATCACCGGGAGCGCGTGCGACATGGCGCCGAGCAAGGACGTCCCCCCTCCTTCGTGCAGCGATGGGAATATGAACACGTCGCACGCCGCATAAACCGCGGCTAGCTCCTCGACAAAGCCCGCAAATATCACCGTATTCCCAATGCCTAGCCCAGCCGCTTGCCGCTCGAGCGCGCCTCTCAGCGGGCCGTCGCCGGCAAGCAGCAGCCGGCAGCGTGGCCGGCGCCCCTCCGCAGCCCACCTTTGCAGTTCGGCGAACGCCTCCAGCAGCAGCGCATGCCCCTTTTCCGCCGTGAATGACGCGACCAGCGCCAGCACGCGCTCCTCACGCGTAATATTCCAGCGTTCGCGTCCCCGCTGGCGCTCTTCCGCCGAAACGCTCCGCGGAATTTCGACCCCGTCGGGCACCACGACGATTCGCGCGGGGTCCAGGCCCGCCCCCAGCAGTTGTTCGCGAACCGCCTGCGACACCGCCACAATACACGCCGCCGCCCGATAGCGCGCCAGCGCCATTTGGCCGCGCGACACGGGAAAGGTTACGCGCCTCGCGATAACGAGTGGCGCCCGGTGGTGTGCCCGAGCCAGCCACGCGGCGGTAAGCGCGTGCGCCTCGTTGACGTGCACAATGTCGAAAGGACGCTCGCGCAGCAGCCGTCGTATCAGCCACGCGGCCGAAAGCCGCCTGGCCGCCTGAGAAGCGGCGTACACGGGAATTCTCTGCTCTGCGGCCCGCCCGGCCAGCGGGGCATTGCTTGTCGAGACCAGTTCTACCACTTGCCCGCTGTCGCGCAGGCCTCGCAACAGCAGCAGCGCCTGGCTTTGGCCTCCGCGCCATTCTTGCGCCAAGTCCACGAAAAGAATGCGCACGCTCAGGCGTCTCCGGCCTGCGGCCACGGCCGGCCGGGCAGTTTGCCGCCCCGCGCCAAAATCCCCAGCTTGCGATATTTCATCCAAACATACCGGGCCGAAGTCCAGGCGATCAGCGCCCCGCGATAGCCGTCAAGAAATCCAGCTTGCAACACGAATTTCTGTAGCAGCACCCACGGCGAAGCCAACCACATGCTCATCCGCCAATGCTGGCATCCTTGTGCATGCAGCTCCTCCGCGGCCCGCGTGGTGAACGCGTCCTGTTTTGCGTAGTGCTCAGCAAGCGTGCGAATGGAGTAGTGCCACAAATCGCCGCGCAAGCGCCCCGGCGGCCTCTCCGCGCGCCCATCGCCAGCAGACGTTTTCGCCCGCGGCCTGGCGCGGAGCGCGGAATCCGGCGCGCCTTCCGGCCTGGAGTCGTCGCGGGGTTGCACCGATTCGTGAATTGCGCCGACGAAATGTTGTGCATCCCGGCGGTACAGGCGCACGTGATATTCGGGATACCAGCCGGAGTGCAGAATCCACTGGCCGAGATAGTTGGTCTTGCGGCTCACTTGGTAAGCCGTGCCTGCGGGTGGCCCCGCCTTCCAAGCGAGGAGGGAGGCCCGCAGCTCCGGGCTTACAACCTCGTCGGCATCGAGTGAAAACACCCAATCATGGCTGGCCGCGGAGGCGGCAAAATTTTTTTGCTCGGCGAAGTTGGTAAATGGGCGGCTCAGAACCCGCGCGCCGCATCGTCGCCCGATTTCAGCGGTGCCGTCGGTGCTGCCCGAGTCCACGATAACGATCTCGTCGGCCACGCCGGCCAACGAAGATAGCGCGAGTGGAAGGTCGCGCTCCTCGTTGAACGTGATCAAAATGGCGCTGATGGGCGGCATGCCCGGAATGTGGTTACAGTAACACAGCAGCGCCAGTCCTCGGCGGGTCCCGCCAAGTTCGCTCTACCCCTCGAATGCCGGCTACTACTGCACAAAACCGATATTCGTCGGCGGCTCGGGTGCCGGCGCCTCGCGAATCGTCCCGTATTGCGCTTCGAACCGTGCGATATTTTCGCCCAGCGCGCGCCACAACCGCTTGGCGTGCCCCGGACTGACGATCGTGCTCGAGATCAGCTTTCCGTGCGTGGCGTTGGGAAAAATATAAATGAAATGCAGTGTGAATTCTTCCGGGTTGTGATGAATCATCACCAAATTGCTGTACAGCGCCACCAGTTCTTTCTCTTCAGCCTTGATCTGCACCTGCGGAGCTTGCGGCTCGGCCATTGGGCGCCTCCCTGGGATCGTCCCTTACTAAAGTAGTGTCTTCGCAAATCCACTGTTCACGCTACCACAGAACGCCTGGGCCGCTGCTCCACGGCTGTTGGCGAGCCCTCCGCGCTTGTTCGGTTGGGAAACAGCCCCTAACGCGCGATTGACCCCTTTCCCTATTAAGTGTAGTTTATCTTTATAGTTCATTTCGGTTAAATGCCTGATCCTGTCCTCCAAGCCGCGCCTGCAGCTCCCCGGGTCATGGAGGCGCCCTCCCTGGGCTCCCCCTCCCTGCCGGAGGCGTACCGTTCCATTCCCATCCTTCCCGGTGCATCGGTGCTGCGCAAGATGTTCGCTTTCGCGGGCCCCGGCTACCTTATTGCCGTTGGTTACATGGATCCGGGCAACTGGGCCACCGATCTGGGCGGCGGTTCAAAATTCGGCTACACGCTGCTGAGCGTCGTCCTGTTCAGCAGCCTGATGGCGATATTTCTGCAGGCGTTATCGGCCAAGCTGGGGATTGCCACCGGCCGCGATCTCGCCCAGGCCTGCCGCGAGCATTACTCGCCGCGCGTGCGCATCGCCCTCTGGCTCTTGTGCGAAGTGGCCATCGCCGCCTGCGATCTTGCCGAAGTGCTGGGTTCCGCGGTCGCCTTGAAACTTCTCTTCGGCCTGCCGTTGCTGGCTGGCGTCCTTCTCACAGGCTTGGATGTCCTCATCGTCCTCGCACTGCAAGGGCGCGGCTTCCGCTGGATTGAGGCCCTGGTCATCACGGTGATCTTCCTGATCGCCGCATGTTTCACCTATGAAATTTTCATCTCCCAGCCCCTTTGGCGGGAAGCCGCAGTGGGCCTGATTCCCACCCCGGAGTTGCTGCGCAACCGCGAAATGCTCTACCTGGCCATCGGCATTCTGGGCGCAACCGTCATGCCCCACAATCTCTACCTGCACTCCAGCATCGTGCAGACGCGCGCATTTGGCCCGGCGATCCCCCAGAAACGCGAAGCCATTCGCTACGCCCTTCTCGATTCCACTCTCGCTTTGGGTTTGTCTTTTTTTATCAACGCCGCGATTCTCGTGCTCGGCGCCGCGGTATTTCACAGCCGCGGCCTTACCGAAGTCGCCGACATCTCCCAGGCCTATCAGTTGCTCGCCCCCGCCCTCGGAACCGGCCTGGCGAGCACGGTTTTTGCCGTCGCCCTGCTGTGTTCGGGACAGAATTCAACCCTCACCGGCACCTTGGCTGGCCAGATTGTCATGGAGGGTTTTCTCCACCTGCGACTCAAGCCCTGGCTTCGCCGTCTGGTGACGCGTTCGCTCGCCATCGTGCCCGCCGCGCTCGTAATTGGTTTTGCAGGCGAGCGGCAGGCGACCAATCTGCTCATATTCAGCCAGGTGGTCCTGAGTTTTCAGCTTCCGTTTGCGGTAGTGCCGCTCATTCAGTTTACGAACGACCGCCGCAAAATGGGAGAGTTTGCCAATCGCTTCTGGGTCGCCATTCTCGCCTGGATCGCGGCTGCGGCCATCATCGCGCTAAACGCGCTGCTGCTGGTTCTGATATTCCGCGGTCAAGCTTGACGTGGCCCCGAGGACCTCGCGCGATGAACTCGGCCCCCTTTGCACCCCAAAAGCGGTTCACACGCCAAAGCCCTAAAGGCCCCAAGCAATTGTGGCTTACCGTCATGGTGCTCTGGCTCGCGGTCACCGTGGTAACCGCATACGTCCTGCTACGGTTTCGCAATGCTGGCCCCTGGGTCGTTCCGAACGCCGCCAAACTGCTGCCCAACCCCGTGCCCGTCACCAGCGCAGGTCTCCTGGCCGCCCGCTCCGTGTTCGTCGACAACTGTGTGCGCTGCCATGGCGATCGCGGCCAGGGCGACGGCCCCGATGCCGCCTTGTACAAACCGCGGCCCGCCAGCCTTGCAGCGGCGATGCGCGCTGGCTCCCTGACCGATGGCGAGATATTCTGGAAAATTACCGCAGGCCGCCGCCCCATGCCCGGTTTCCAGAATCAACTGAGTGACGTACAGCGCTGGCAGCTCGTCAATCTCCTCCGCACCTTTGCGGACTCCCCGTGAATAACTTCGCGCGTGTATTTGAACGCCCATTATCTGAGCTGTTCCAGCGCCTGCGACACTTCCTGCATGTCCGGAACATTCGGAATGCCGATATCTTTCACCCAGGCCACCTCCCCGTTCTTGTCGATAATTACCACGGCCCGGCCCGTGATGCCCTTATCCGCAAGATAAAATCCGAATTTGTCGGCCACCGCCCCACGTGGTTGGAAGTCCGCCAGCAGCGGGTACTGGATGCCCATCTTGTCGGCAAACGCCTTGTGGGACCACACGCTGTCCACGCTCAATCCCAGCACCTGCGCGTTCAGCTTCTCGAACTCCTTCAACTCATTTATAAAGCAGGCATGCTCGTTCGTGCACACCGGGCTCCAATCCAGGGGATAGAAAATCATCACTACATTTTTGCCCCGATAGTCCGATAGCTTCACCTCTTTCTGGCTTTGATCCTTCAATGTAAATTCCGGAGCGGGTTGCCCTACGGCCACGGCCATACGATCTTCTCCTCGTTTGCTCTATTTTATTTTATTTCATAAAAATTAGCGCTCCTGGTTGCGCACGCGCACGCGTATGCCCGAATTTTAAGCCCCTCGGGACGCGCAGCCATTCTCCGCCATCATAGCCGAGCTTCGCACGCAACTCCAACCGCGCCTGTTTAACGCTATCGCTGTAAAATAGAGGGTCGTTTCAACGAAATCGCTGTTAACAACTTTGTTTCTAAGGCGATGCCTGGGAGCCTAATCTACCTGATCAGCATAAAGCCCGAACTTAATTCAGCATTAGAATTTGTTTTCTCTTTCCGAATACGACCAAGACTTGAAAGACTAGTTCGCTACGTGGCACAGCCGTGTTTGAGATTACTGGCTGGTCGCGCTTTTGCCTATGCACGTGCTAGGGCAAGCATCGATTGCTGATAATTCCTCCGTACTCTGAGAGGTCCTCCAGCACCAAGTCTTCAAAAACAGCCACCATCCAGTAATGCTCATTCGGATTGAAACGTCCTGAAAACTCTTTAATGCCTCAACTGCCCGTTCAGGATCACAACAGTGCGCCGAACGGAATATTGCTATTGGCGGCGGGATTGTGACCATACCCAACGGTATATTGGAGCCTAAATTTGCGGTGATTTGTGACAGGCCATGTCAAGGAGTAGGAAGCCGAAAGAATCATGCCAGGTGGAGGCATAGCCCAGGATATTTTCAATGGTCTGATGCAGAGCCAACGCAATTATGGCTGCTGATTCGGTTATCAATCGCCCAATCCATGCCAGCAGCCGAAAGTTCCTGGCATGTGTCAAGCCAAGCTGGCATTCTGCGAGCATGTTAATTGTGGCCTATTGTAAATCTGATGCAAGTTTCAAAAGCTACCGTCACTACATCACGCTCCATGGAAAGGAGATGGAATGCGCTTAATGAGTCATCCACTAATGCCTGTAGTCGGGATAATAATTGATGATCCTGCAAATAGTATAGCAAAATGCATCAGTACAAGCAGGAAGTATACGCAATCTTCGATTGGACTGCTGGACAGGGAAAAGCTCCATCGCCAAGTACAGATTAAGACAGATCAGGTCTTAGGGTCTTGATGATCAATAAAACAATTCGGCGATCTAAAGCCATCCTTACGAACTCAAATTTCAAATTAGCACCACTACCCTATTTTTCATAACCGATTCGCGGACGCAACCCTCCTGTAATTTCCTCACCGCGCGACCATTGTTGTAAATTATCAAGGTGACCCGGAATGGACTCCCGCGATGTCGGCACACACGCCGTGGACGCACGCCGTATCGGTACTCTCTCGGTATGGCCATACGCGGTGTGGCACGTTTAGCGCAAAGTCGGTGCACCATTACCAATTCTCAGCAACAAGGGATTGTTGCGATTAGCGGCTTCAGCCGCGACATTGGCAATGGTTACGCCGGGCTTTTAAGCCCCTGACTCCGACGCCTCAATTATGGCGAAAATGAAGCTCGAACAGGCCTACCCCGACATCAAGTTCCGCTGGCGCTCGCGCAATTGGTGGGCGCGGCTCACCCGCGTACCGCCCGAATGCGAGCATCTCGAGCACGGCGGCCCCTGGATGGCGACGTTTATTCCCGACACGCTCTACGTGCGCGGCAAGGCCCTGGAGCACCGCCGCCCGCCGCGCCCGGAGGTTTCCCTATGCCGCGTGTGCCTGCTGTCCCAGTTGGAACGCGAGCTATCCGAGCATCCCGGCCGAGTCATCGCCTTTGAGCCGGACGGCGAAGTGTTTACGCAATATTTTTTTGTCGGCGTCGACGAATTTGCTGCGGCCGGTTTGCAGCCCGAGGTGGCCGCCGCCATCAAGCGCCGCCTCTCGCTGCCCTCCGGCGATTGCGAACAATGCCACCGGCGGGCGCGCTGGCTGTGGATCTCGCGCGAAGAAGTGCCCAGTCTCGATGATTTCAATCGCATCGCCATGACGCGCGGAGAATCCCTGTGCGCCCGCCACGGCGCGCGGAAACTGGCCGAGGCCTTCACAAAATTACCCGATGCGAATCTTTTCTACGTGAACTTGCCTTACGGCGACGCCGGCGCCTATCTCTGGATTTAGATCCCCGAGCCTGCGAACATGACACTACTTGCCATTGTCCAAAAGTACCGCCAATTAACCCCGAGCTTCGGAACCGCACTTCCCTTGGCCGATTTCGGACTCACGCGCGACGAAACCGAACGCACTTTTGGCATTTTCGACGAGGATTACCACATCAGCCGCTTTTTCCACTTCACACTTGACCCCGCTGCACCCGCGGAAACCACCTTCCAGATCAACGGCTTCCCGCAATCCCACGTGGCGCTCGACCCTGAGATCGAGACCATTCTCTGATCGCTCTTGCTAAGTAGTGAGGCGATACCGGCCGGCCGGTGTCAAGTCATTCCCGTGCGGGCAGATGCACAGCCACTTCAATCTAAAGGCCATCTCACGGTGCTCGATTAACCCGCACTCGGGCGCCAAACTATTTCGGCGCCGTCGCTGCCGCGTCCAGCCTTCGCCCGAGCTGCGCTTGCTCTTCCCGTATTTCTTGCGGCAACCGCTTGCCGAACTTTTCGAAAAACACGCCCGTCTTTTCCGTCTCCGCGGCCCAGTCCGAGGCATTCACGCTCAGCAGCTCTTTCATCACCTCGGGCGAAATATCGAGACCTTCGAGTGTCAACGCGTCGGAAGTCGGCACCAGTCCGATCGGCGTTTCCCTCGCTTTGCCGCTGCCTTCCACGCGCTCCAGGATCCACTTCAGTACCCGCACATTTTCACCGAACCCCGGCCACAGCATTTTTCCGTCGGCGCCCTTGCGGAACCAGTTCACATGAAAAATCTTGGGCGGATGCGCCACCTTGCCGCGCATCTCCAGCCAGTGCCCGAAATAATCTCCCATGTGGTATCCACAGAACGGAAGCATGGCCATGGGATCGCGCCGGGTGACGCCCACCGCCCCCGTCGCGGCGGCCGTGGTTTCCGACGCCATCGTCGCCCCCACAAACACGCCGTGCTGCCAGTTGAATGACTCGTACACCAGCGGCGCCAGCCGCGCCCGCCGCCCGCCAAAAATAAACGCCGAGATCGGCACTCCCTCCGGGTCCTCCCAGCGCGGTGAAATCGATACTGCCTGGTTGGCCGGCACCGTATACCGCGCATTGGCCTGTGCGGGAGGATTGTGCAGCGCCCCGCCTGTGCAGCCTTGCCA
Organism: uncultured Acidobacteriota bacterium; assembly: GCA_963719845.1. Classification (GTDB taxonomy): domain Bacteria; phylum Acidobacteriota; class Terriglobia; order Acidiferrales; family UBA7541; genus Palsa-189. The sequence goes on from CAVRDM010000020.1 coordinate 183,447, forward strand.
ATCCACCAGGCCCGCGGGCGCCGTTTCGTCCAGGCCTTGCCACCAAGGCTCGCGCGACGCCGTCATTGCGGTGTTGGTGAAAATCGTGTTGCGGCGCAGCGCCTCCATGACGTTCTCGTTCGTTTTTCGACTCGTCCCTGGCGCGACGCCAAAAAAACCCGCCTCAGGATTGATCGCGTGCAGATAGCCATCTGCGCCGGGCGTCATCCAGGAGATATCGTCACCCACCGTCCAAACTCGGTAACCGTTTTTCTCGAGCGCCGACTTCATCATGGCCAGGTTGGTTTTCCCGCAGGCGCTCGGAAAAGCTGCCGCCATGTAAGTCACTTTTCCGGAGGGATCTTCCAGCCCCAGAATCAGCATGTGTTCGGCCATCCACCCCTGCTCCCGCGCCATCCAGCTCCCGATTCTCAGCGCAAAACATTTCTTGCACAGCAGCGCGTTGCCCCCGTATCCCGAGCCAATGCTCCAGATCAGTTTCTCCTCGGGAAAATGCATGATGAACCGCCGGTCCGGATTCAAGTCCCCCAGCGAATGCAAGCCCGGCACGAAATCGCCGCTCTGCGCGATGTGCTCCAAAGCCCCGCGGCCCATCCGCGTCATGATCCGCACGCTGGCCACCACGTACGGGCTATCGGTAATTTCCACGCCCGCTCGCGTGAATGGCGAGCCCGGCGGCCCCATCAGGTACGGCACCACGTACATGGTGCGCCCCGCCATCGCGCCCGCAAACAGTGCGCCCACCTTCTTTTTGGCTGCCGCGGGATCCATCCACGGATTCGTCGGTCCGGCATCTTCCTGCCGCCGCGTGCAGATGAACGTCACTTTTTCCGTTCGCGCCACGTCGTTGGGATCGCTGCGGTGCAACCAGCAATTGGGAAAGGTCCGCTCGTTCAGCCGTTCCGTGCTCCCCTGTCCCACCATGATCTCAGCCATGCGCTCCGCTTCGCTCGCTGACCCGTCGCACCACACGATCTCCCGCGGCCGCGTCAGGGCGGCGGCCTCCTCCACCCACTGTTCGACCGACATGGACGACGATATCGGTTCTGAATGCGAAAGAGACAAAAGTTTCTCCCGGTTACGGATTTTGCCGGCCGTGCTCTTCAGCCCCGGCCGCGCCGCTGCCTAAAATCTGGGCAGTCTATCTTACTGTCTGCTCGCGAACTTAGGATTCATTCTAGCCCCGAAATTTGCCGATCAACAATAGCGGCTGCTCGCGCCTGCTCTCTGCTACACCCATCGCGTTGTCCGTTTCGTGTTGCCGTTGCCTTAGCCGTAGCCTTAAGCTGTCATTCCATCAAGCGACGGGTGCGGGCTCTACTTGGAGCCCGCGCAATAAAATGAAGAATCCCTCATTCCTTTCGCCTTATCCGTCTTCGCTTATACTGCGCCAAGCCGCCACCGTCCAGGCCTCCCGCTATTCCTAGGAGTAGCGCCGCAACGAAGGTTGGAGAAACCGAAGCCGGAAGCTGGACACGCGGCTGCCGGCCACCCGACAAATAACATGTTCGCTCAAAGGCTCATCGTGGAAATCATCGTCGGGCACGAGCGGCGTTTATGCCCGCGCGACTGGCTCGATAGCTTCTGCATGCGCAACTTCACCGGCTCTCCCGAGTTCGACGACACCCTTCCCCTGGACGACGGTACGCTTGAGGCAGGCTTTCGCGTGGTTCCCGAGCGTTTGGCGCAGGCTATGAGTGAGTGGTTCACCCGGCGCGGCAAAGGCGGAGGCCAGCCGGTGCGCGTCGAGATTTGCCGCCAATCGCCGCCGAATCGCGGCGCGCTCGAGCCGCGCTCAAACTCCTGATTGCCGTCCTGTTCCCCACCCCGTTACTGCCGTCTAGAAAACGGCAGCGTCGGCCGCGTCGCACGCCCGTCGCTGCTTACCCGCCCATCATTTCCCGCCAAAGCGCCGCTTGCCGGTCCTGCGGAAGCGGGGCTTACCGGGCGCATCGCCGCCATGATTCGTGGCAGCGCCTCGAGCGCCGCCTGTTCCCCGGCCGCCACCAGTTCCGGTGTCTTGGCAAAATCATCCCACGTGAAATCCCGCACATTTGGCTCGATCACCACGTCCGCCTTGGCCCGCCACCCAAAGTCCGCGTGCCGCTGCACGATGGCGAACGACCGCCCGATCACGTCGGTAATATTGCTAGGACGATGCGCGTTTTCCCCGCTAAGGAACACCGCAATCACGATGTCGGCGCCCATAAGCCGCGCCGCATCCACCGGCACCGTCGCCGCCACAAATCCATCCACCAGCAGGTGTCCTTGATACTCCACGGGCCGGAACAACCCGGGATACGCGCACGACGCCCGCAGCGCCGGCCCGATCGGCCCTTCGCTCATGTATACAGCCTCGCCTGTATAAAGGTCGGCGGCCACAATCACCACCGGTATTTTCAATTCTTTGAAGTCGCTTACGCCCAGAGTTAGCTGCGGATACAGGGCCAGCCGCTGGTTGGAAGCCAGCCCCATCTTCGAAAATTTCCATTGCGCGAAATTCCCAAATTTTAAAGCCGTCGCCTTGCGCACCACTTCATCGAAAGGCAGCCCACTCGTATACGCCACTGCGGCGAGGGCGCCCGCACTCGTTCCTGCTATGCAGTGAATGGGAATATTATTTTCTTGCAGTGCGTGTAAAACGCCGATGTGCGCAATGCCTCGCGCGAATCCGCCGCCCAGCGCCAGCCCTACCTTGGGCAGCGCCCCTGGCTTCTCTGTCAGCGGCGGAGCGGCGTACGCAAAATCGCGCACGCGGTCGAGCGCGGTCTGCAGCCATCCCGACATCTTCAGCCTCCGGTCCGGCGCCTTATCGCCACTCGTCTCGCCCGGACCCTCCAGCCCCTGCCGAATGTTCTTTGTATCTCCCATCTATTAGACGCGAAAACCAGCCTCTGGGACGCCTGATATCCGCTCGCCCTCCCCCTCCTTATCCTCACCGACCTCATTGACCGCTCCACGCCCCTTCGGTAACCTTGAAACCCGCCGCGGGGATACATTACCCGCCCCGCGCCTGCACCCGTCGTAGCGTTACTTTGCGACCCTACCGAGTGCGACCCTACCGAGGTCCGCGCACATGAAACACCGTATCGAAAAAGTCGTCGTTCTCGGAGCCGGCACCATGGGTGCCCGAATCGCCGCGCATTTTGCCAATGCCGGGCTGCCCTGCAGCCTCCTCGATATTGTCCCACCCGACCTGACCCCTGACGAGCGCGCCCGCGGTCTCACCCTCTCCGACCCCCGCGTCCGCAATCGCATCGTGCGCGCCGGTTTCGAAGCCGCCCTCAAATCCCGCCCCGCCGCGTTTTTTAACCCCGCCGCCGCTTCACGCGTCACGCTCGGCAACTTTGAAGACCATCTCGCCTGGTGCGCCGAGGCCGATTGGATCCTCGAAGCCGTCGCCGAAAATCTCGAAATCAAGCAGCGCCTTCTCGAACGCGTGGCGGCGCATCGCCGTCCCGGCACGATCGTTACCTCCAACACTTCTGGACTCCCCATCGCGCAGATTGCCGCCCGCTCCGATACCGATCTGCAACGCCATTTCGCCGGTACTCATTTTTTTAATCCGCCGCGCTACATGAAACTGGTCGAACTGATTCCGGGTCCCGCCACTTTGCCCGAAGTCCTCGACGCGCTCGCCGATTTCTGCGATCGCCAACTCGGCAAGGGCGTGGTGCGTGCCAAGGACACCCCTAATTTTATCGCTAACCGCATCGGCACGTTCTCTATCCTCAACTCGTTGCGTCTCATGGGGTACCCCAGCCTCGATCCTGCGCCCCACCCTCGGCCCCGCTGATCAAACGGCTGGCGGCTCCGGTAAGGGGCCCGCTGCATTGATGACCGTCGAAGAAGTCGACGCCTGCACCGGTCCCGCCATCGGCTGGCCCAAGTCCGCCACCTTTCGCACCGTCGATATCGTCGGCATTGACGTGCTCGTGCACGTGATTCGTAACATCTACGAAAACGTGCCCGGCCCCGGCCAGGGGCCTAATAGTGACGAATCCCGCGAACTGTATCGCGTGCCGCCCTTACTCGAGGAAATGATCCGCCGCGGTTGGCTCGGCGAAAAAACCGGTCAAGGCTTCTACAAGCGGGTGAAACCCGGCCCCGGTAAGGGGGCTTCAAACGATGCCGAAATTCTCACCCTCGACCTCGCCACCATGGAATATCGCCCGCGTCAGAAAGCGCGTTTCGTTTCCCTCGAAAGAGTTCGCTCTATCGAAGACACGCGCGAGCGTCTGAGCGCCCTGCTCGCTCCTGTGCTCGCCGCCGCTAGGCGCGATGAAAAAAGCTACCGAGCCGGCGACAGGGCCCAGCAATTCCTTTGGAGCGCGATCTCGCAAATGTGCGTCTACGCCGCGCGCCGCATCCCCGAAATTTCCGATTCGGTAGCCGACGTCGATCGCGCCATGCGCTGGGGCTTCGCCTGGGAGCTCGGCCCCTTCGAGCTCTGGGACACGCTCGGCGTCACTGCCATGGCCGCCCGCCTCACGCAGGAGGGCGTCACCCTTCCGCCGCTCGTGACGCAACTTCTCGCCTCCGGCAAATCCTCCTTCTACGAAAATAAAAGCGGCGAAGTTTCCGTCTTCGATCTCGCCTCCGGCTCCTTCACCAAACCCAGCGAGCCGCCCGGCATCATCATCCTCAAATCGCTTAAGGACCAATCCCGGGAAATCGCCGCCAATTCCGGCGCCAGCCTCATCGACCTGGGCGACGGCGTCCTCTGCTGCGAATTTCACTCCAAGATGAACGCCATCGGCGGCGACATCTCCGCGATCCTGCATGCTGGCTTGAAACGCCTGGGCGCCGATTTCGAAGCGATGGTGATCGCCAATCAGGCCGTGAATTTTTCCGTGGGCGCCAACCTTATGCTCCTGCTCGTCGCTGCGCAGGAGCAGGAATGGGACGACCTTCACCTCGCCGTCCGCCAATTCCAGAATGTCAATCTCGCCATCAAGCACGCGCCGCGCCCGGTGGTCGTAGCCCCGCAGGGCCTTGCCTTGGGAGGCGGCTGCGAAGTCTGCCTGCACGGCGCGCGCATCCACGCCGCTGCCGAAGCCTACCTCGGCCTGGTCGAAACCGGAGTCGGCCTGATTCCCGCAGGCGGCGGATCGAAAGAGACGACCATCCGTGCCAACGAGCACGCCGAAACGCCAACGCCCGCTCCCGGCGGCCCCGCCAGTGGCGCCAATCCCGAGGCCGACCTCGACCTCTTTCACGCCATGAAGCCCATCTTCGAAACCTTGGCGATGGCCAAAGTCTCCACCAGCGCCGAAGACGCCCGCTCGCTCGGCTTTCTGCGCCCCGCCGACGAAATCTCTATGAACCGCGATCGCCTCGTCGCCGACGCCAAAGCCACCGCGCTCGCCATGGTGGCCGCAGGCTATCGCTCGCCTTGGCCGCCTCCGACGGCGCCAAGTATCCGCGTTCTGGGCGAAGAATTAATTGCCGGCGCGAAGCTGGCCATCCACATGCTCCTACGCGGCGAATTCATCTCCGAATACGACGCCCACGTAGCCCGCAAACTAGCCCACGTCCTGGCCGGCGGCCCGCTAACCGAGCCTCAATTCGTCAGCGAACAATATCTCCTCGACCTCGAGCGCGAAACCTTTGTCAGCCTTTGCGGCGAGCCAAAAACCCAGCAACGCATAGCCCACACCCTGAAAACCGGTAAACCCCTCCGCAACTAAGACCTGGCGGCGCCCGCGTTGGGGCTTGTGCCTAAAGGGACAGTATCGGCCCCGGCCTGAGTGTATTGTCTTTATCAGTACATTCAATCGGCTCAAGCGGAGGTGTTAATGATCGGCGACCCGAGAGAACGCTGGAAGGAACTGTGTGAGCAGGCCGCGAAGGAACCCAACGCTGCAAAGCTGTTGGCGATGGTCCGCGAAATAAATGACCTTATCGATGCCCGATATGCCCGCGCGCGCTCCGGTTTGGCGTTTGACTTCTCCCGAAATCCGAGCCGTGACCCTGCTTCATACCTAAAAACTCAATAAGGGAAACATGGAAACCCAAAATGCCTCCGATGCACCGCCCCTCTATGCTGCGTTTTTTGGAAGACCGGTGGTGTTGGTGGTCGCTCGTCGTGAAAGTCCCGCTCCCTTGCGGCATCATCGGCGAATCCAACACCTGCGTGCGTATCCGCATCCTTCCGGTTGGGTGGGAAATGGACGTTCAAAAGAAATTGATTCTAGCGGTCGAAGAACAAATTAGCCCCGCGGATAATTACGTAAATTGACACGGCCGTGCGCGGTGATTGGACGGGTGCGGGCTCTACTTGCAGCCCGCGTAAAATAAGGACGCGCGGCTCTACTTGCAGCCCGCGTAGAAACGGGTGCGGGCTCTACTTGGAGCCCGCGTAGAAACGGGTGCGGGCTCTACTTGGAGCCCGCGTAGAAAAAAGGATGCGCAACCGTAAAACACGGTTCCACCAGCGACTTTGAAAATAGGGTGAACGTCATGAAAAAATACAACGGGAAGTCAGCAGTAAAAAAATCCGCAATGCCGCCGCTTAAGTCCACAGCTTCCTTCAATGCTCAGGCTTTCCTGGATTCCGCGGGCGCCGCGCGGCAGGTGGCCGAATTTCAACGAAAAGAAATCATATTTTCTCAAGGTGACCAGCCCAAGAACGTCATGTACATCCAAAAAGGTGGTGTGAAGCTCTCGGTTGTTAACGAGGTTGGCAAGGAAGCTGTCGTAGCAATTTTGGGACCCGGTGAATTTTTTGGCGAGGGTTGCTTGTCAGATCAGCCCCTGCGCATAGGGACCGCGACCGCGATCACCCCCACGACTGTGCTGGTTATTGCCAAAAAAGAGATGATTCGCGTTCTCCATGAAGAACATGACCTTTCCGACCGCTTCATTTCCTACATGCTTTCACGGAACCTTCGCACCGAGCAAGATTTGATCGACCAGCTCTTCAATTCGACCGAGAAACGGCTCGCGCGTACTCTTCTTTTACTCGCCCGTTACGGAAAGAATAGTCAACCCGAAACAACGGTTCCCAAGATATCCCAGGAAGTACTCGCGGAGATGATCGGTACGACGCGGAGCCGCGTTAATCTCTTCATGAATAAATTCAAGAGACTGGGGTTTATTAACTACAATAAGGCCGGATTGCGCGTCCACAGTTCTCTCCTCGGTATAGTTCTCCACGACTAATCATTTATTGCGCGGGCTCCAAGTAGAGCCCGCACCCGTAATCCCCTCGATAATTGCGACCAACCACGCTCGCGGGCGCGTTAACCGCTGAGCCTCGAGTGAGCAGAACCGGTGGAGCGTTCCATTTCATTAACCAGCCGTACATGAACCCGCGCCGCCGCCGAATACCTAGAAAAGCAAAAGTTTGACGCTATACTCGGGAAGCTTCTAAAAACTAGCCCGAAGCCTCGCAAGGAAATAAAGACCTCTGGTAAACGCCGCCCGAAAACTCCGATACTTACGAAGCAGTGAAACAGCCATGTTCTGCCCGATGCTTCTCTAGGGCCGAGCGGGCTGTTCGGCAATTCACATGCATTTGGTTGGTATAAGTTCTGGCAGCCATGAAGTCTTCATGCGAGCCCACTAAATGACACAATTGGTCGACGGACTCAAAGTAATCCGCAGTGGCCATGTAGTAGGCGTCAGAAAGAATAATGGCGGTAGGGCATTCCATACGGAGAGACCTTACCATTTTTGCACTGAGGCGGTGAGTTTCTTACAGGGCCACGCCTTTTCATCCAGGATGCTTTTCAGCTTGCCATCGAACATCTGCAATTGCTCGTCACGACGGTTAAACCGATAGGAAAACTCATTGCAGTACCGGCCCAGGTGCTTTGTCGAGACTTGGTGGAACGTGCCGTAAATGCCGCGCTTGTAATGCTCAAATATCGGTCGAAATCTGTCGGCTTCGTGAATGCATCCAATAACGGAAAGAAACCGGAGGACTCTAACACCTGCGATTCGGATCGAATTTCCAACCTGCACACCCCCCTTGCAGCATCATGTACAATAATAGATAGGTTGAAGAGGGGAACCAAGCTAAGGCGCGGAGTATCGAACTTATAAAACTCGTAAAGCATTTTGTTCCCGTTACTTGCGCTGGACTTAAAGTACATGAAAACAGGTCAATTGAAGTCGAGCAGAATGATATCCTTACGTTGTTTGTGGGCTCAAGCTATTTGTAATGATATCCTTACAAAAAAACGGGGGGGGCCCCCGGGTATCCCGTTTTTTTAAGTACTTGTATTATATAGGGTTAGCAAAATGAAAGAAGCCGTTATCGTTAGCTCGGTTCGCACCGCCGTAGGCAAGGCCGGCAAAGGCACCCTCCACGCCACCCGTCCCGACGACCTCGCCGCCACCGCCATCCGCGGGGCCCTAGACCGCATTCCGGCCCTCGATCCCAAAGAAATTGACGACGTGATTCTCGGCTGCGCTATGCCGGAGGCCGAGCAGGGCATGAACGTCGCCCGCATCGCGGCCCTGCGCGCCGGCCTCCCCGTCGAGCTTTCCGCGATGACCATTAACCGCTTCTGTTCCTCGGGCCTGCAATCCATCGCCATGGCCGCCGAGCGCATCATGTGCGGACATGCCGACGTGATTGTCGCGGGCGGCACCGAGTCCATGAGCATGGTGCCCATGGGCGGCAACAAGGTCGCGCCCAATCCCTGGCTCATGGATCATTATCCCGACACCTATCTCAGCATGGGGCTCACCGCCGAAAATCTCGCGCGAAAATACGCCATCACTCGCGAACAGGCCGATCAGTTTTCCTACCAGAGCCACCAGAAAGCGCTGGCCGCCATCGCCGCCGGAAAATTCAACGACGAAATCGTGCCGGTCGAGGTCCGCAACAGCATCGTCTCCAATGGCGACGCCGCCCCGGTGAGGGGCAATAACTATGAAAGACCCGGCTACCTGAAAACCACCGCCGCCATTTTTGCCGTCGATGAAGGCCCGCGCGCCGACACTTCGCTAGAAGCGCTCGCCCGGCTCAAGCCCGCCTTCCACGCCCACGGCACCGTCACCGCCGGCAACAGCTCGCAGATGAGCGACGGCGCCGCCGTAAGCGTGGTGATGAGCGCCGATCGCGCTCGCGCCCTCGGCGTGCAGCCGCTCGCGCGCTTTCTTTCTTTTGCCACCGCCGGTTACGCTCCCGAAGAAATGGGCATCAGCCCGGTCTTCGCCATTCCCAAGGCCTTAAAAATGGCGGGCCTCGCACTCGATCAGATCGATGTGATCGAGCTTAACGAAGCGTTCGCCGCGCAGTCGCTGGCCGTGATTCGCCTCGCCAACCTCGATCCCGCGCGCGTGAATCTTAATGGCGGCGCTATCGCACTCGGCCACCCGCTCGGCTGCACAGGCGCCAAGCTGACGGCCACAATTTTGCGCGAACTCCAGCGCCGCCAGGCGCGCTATGGTCTGGTCACCATGTGCGTGGGCGGCGGCATGGGCGCAGCTGGAATCTTCGAGCGCCTCGGGAATTAACGGCCTGCTCTTTTTGAGGTGGCCCAGTTTTGCGCTTTTTGCAAAAGTGGGGCTTTGTCTTAGGCCGGGCTTAAAACAATAGAAGGGGGAATCGTTATGGCCACCACAGCGACACCGCGCTCCGCAGCTCCCGGCGGCAGCTTCCTCCTCGATGTGCCGCGCCTCGAATCTGTTTTCACTCCCGCGGAGTTAAGCGACGACCAGCGCTTGATCGGCCAGACCGCCGAAGAATTCGTCGCCAACGAAGTGCTTCCACTGATTCCTGAACTCGAGCAGCACAAAGAAGGCCCGGGCAGTGCGCCTGCTGGTAAAAACCAACCCCTCATGGCGCAGTTGCTGAAAAAGGCCGGCGAGCTCGGCCTGCTCGGCGGCGGAGTGCCCGAGGAATACGGCGGCTCGGGTCTCGACCGCGTCTCCTCCACCGTCTTGTCCGAAAAGGCCTCCGCCTACGCCTCCTTCAGCGTCACCGTGGGCGCCCATTCCGGCATCGGCACGCTGCCCATCGTGTATTTCGGCACCGAAGAACAGAAGCGCAAGTACCTTCCTAAACTCGCCACCGGCGAGTGGATTGCCTGCTACTGCCTTTCCGAGCCGCAGGCCGGCTCCGACGCGCAGAACGCTCGCACGCGCGCCGTATTGTCGCCCGACGGTAAGCACTGGATCTTGAACGGACAGAAAATGTGGATCAGCAATGGAGGCTTCGGCGACATCTACATTGTTTTCGCGAAAGTGGATGGCGAGAAATTCTCCTGCTTCATTGTCGAGCGCGGATTCCCCGGATTTTCCGTGGGCGCGGAAGAAAAAAAGATGGGCCTGCGCGGCAGCTCTACCGTACCGATTTTCTTCGAGAATTGCCAGGTGCCGCGCGAAAACCTCCTGCACGAGATTGGCCGCGGGCACATCGTGGCCTTCAATATCCTGAACGTCGGCAGGTTCAGCCTGGGCGCGGCCTGCATTGGCGGAGCCAAAAATGAAATTGAAGCGTCCGCGCGTTATGCGCAGGAGCGCACCGCCTTCGGCCACCGCATCGGCGAATTCGGCCTGATTCGCGCCAAGCTGGCGGAGATGGCCATCCGCACCTTCGCGCTCGAGTCCATGATCTATCGCACCGCCGGCCTAATCGAACAGGCGCTCGAACAGGCAATAGCCAGTGACGCCGGCAAATCCGACGAAGCCGGTAAGACCCGCCAGACCATGAAGCTCCTCGAGGAATATGCCATCGAGTCCTCCATCTGCAAGGTTTATGGCAGCGAAGTCCTCGATTACGTGGTTGATGAAGCCGTGCAGATTTACGGCGGCTACGGCTTTCACGAAGATTATCCGGTGGCGCGCGGATATCGCGATTCCCGCGTCAATCGCATCTTCGAGGGCACCAACGAAATCAACCGTATGCTCATTATCCAGATGCTTATGAAGCGCGCCCTCTCCGGATCGCTGCCGCTGCTGGCGGCCGGCGCCAACCTCCAGGAAGAAATCCTGAGCGGCCCTTCATTCCCGTCAGTGCCGTCAATACCGTCAATAGACGACCCGCTGCAAGGCCCGTGGCCGGAGGAAGAGCGCATCCTCGCCGGATGCAAGAAAGTGTTTCTGCTGGCGGCCGGCGCCGCCATGCAAAAACATCGCGAGGGCCTGGCGGACCAGCAGGAAATCGTCGCGGCCCTCGCCGACATCGTCATCGATATTTACGCCGTGGAGTCGGCCCTGGCGCGCGCGCAAAAAGGGGCGGGATCGTCGGCGCCGCACGGCGTAATTTCGGCTGCGGCCGCCGCCGGCGGCAGCGCGGGGACGCTTGCTGGCGCTGCGGGGGTCGGCGCTGCGCCGGTCATGGCCGCCGCCGCCCGCGTTCTGCTGCACGACGGCGCTGCCCGCGTCGAAAACTGCGCCCGCACAGTCCTCGCCGCCGTCGCCGAAGGCGACCTGCTGCGCACCCAGCTGGCCGTTTTGCGCCGGTTCGCCAAGCGCGAGCCCGCCGACACCATTGCCCTGCGCCGTACCGTCGCCGACGCCGTCGAGTCAGCGAACCGCTATCCCTTTTAACGGCGAAATGCCGCCGGTGAATGGCGAAATTTTGACGGCGAATGGAAGCCTGACCGGCTGTCCCAAAATGGCACGCGCCCGCAAAAAACGCCGATGTCATTTACGTACGTCCCAGCAGTCCTGTACCCCCTGTACTATCGACCGGGTCCCTCCCGCATGGCATTCTCGCGATGCATCAAACAACGGTTTTTTGCATCTAACATTGTAAATCGCGCTATTGGCGTAGGTTTTTGCGAGATAGAAAGGATCCAGTCCGTGAGTTCACCCAGCCTTAGTTCCATGATTCGAGGACGTAATTGGAAGATGTGGGCAGGTATTGCCGTGGCGGCCCTGGCCGCCGTACAGCTGTACTTCGTGCAAGAGATGCTGGCAGCGCTTTTTCTGTTCACCATCGTGTTTGCGGTAGTCGCCACCGTATTCCTGATGTTGTGGCTTGTCGATCGCGCCGGGCAACGCACCTTGGCGTGGGTGGAACCGCAAACGCGCCAACTCGCGCGGCTCGCACGACGCGGCTTGGCAATTGCGGAAGAACTCGGCAAGAAGTGGACGCATACCGGCGCCGCGCAATCCTAGAGCCAGGCGATTTTTAATCGCCAGGCTTTTTCGTCCGTGCGAGCGATTGCTGCTGCAGCCGTTTTAAAAAAGCGCCGGGCTGTTTCTGAAAAAGCGCGAGGCAGAGCAACGTTTTCCAGACGCGTCTCGGCATTTCAAAAAAATGCCGCGCCGCCATCCACGTTGATGGACTGCCCGGTGATTGCGCTGGCCTGATCCGACGCTAGAAACGCGGCAGCGGCGGCGATCTCCTCGGCCGTTTGCCCGCGCCCCTGCAGTATTCCCGCGAGAAATCCGGCGAGTTGCGCATCCGAATCTACGCCCAGGCGTGTGGCGAGCGCAGCTCCCAGATCTTTTGACATTTTCGTTTCCGTCACCGGTCCCGGACAGATCGCGTTCACGCGCACGCCGCGCCGGGCCGCCTCGGCAGCCGCAACGCGCGTCAAGCCCAGCATGCCCGCCTTGGCCGCCGCATAGGGCGCTCCCCACGAAAACGCTGATTTCGCCGACAAACTCGAAATGTTCAAGATCACGCCGGAGCCGCGCGCATACATTCCCGGCAGCACCAGCCGCGTGAGCAAAAACGCTCCGCGCAAGTGCACGGCGACCACGCGATCCCACTCCGCGGGCGTGATTTCTTCGATGGGCTTCACCGGGCCGTAGTCGCCGGCATTATTGACGAGGACGCTGATGCGGCCCAGTTGCGCCTCGGCCGCAGCGACGATGTGGGCGCAATCCGCCTCTTGCGATACATCGGCGGTGACGAAGGCAGCCTGGCCGCCAGACTGCTCGATCTCCGCCACGACCGTGCGAACTTCGGACTCGGTGCGCGCGGCCACCAGCACCGCAGCGCCTTCGGCAGCGAACCGGCGGGCGATGGCTCGCCCGATTCCGCGTCCGCCTCCCGTAACGATGGCAACTTTACCTTCGAGCAGCATATTCTTGGTCATCTCCAACGGCAGGTTAGAGAATCATGCAGAATAGCATTTGAGCGGGCGGCAAAAATGGTGAAATCGAAGGGAGGAGTTTGTGGGGACCGCGTCACGAAAGGGCCAACCGGCGCGCAAGGTAGTTCTGGCGATTGGACTGCCGGGAGCGGGCAAATCGACGTACTTCGCGCGCCGCGGAATCGTTCCGCTTTCAAGCGACCTGCTGCGGCAGCTAATTTATGACGACGCGGCGGACCAGCGGCGGCCGGATTGGATATTCACGGCGCTCCGCGAACTTCTGCGCCGGCGGCTGGCGGGAGGGGCGCGGGCCAGTTATATCGACGCCACAAATCTGACGCGGCGCAACCGGCGGGCATTTCTGGAGATTGCCCAGGAATTCGGGTGCGCGGCGGAGGCACTTTTCTTCGATGTGCCGCTCGAAATATGCCTGGAGCGCAACCGCACCCGCGGTGAAAACCATGACGGGGGCTTGGAGGCCAAGGCGCCAGATACGGGAGGGACCAGACTAACGCCCGATGTTCGGAAGGGACGCGTGGTGCCGGAAGGGATATTGCGGCGGATGGCGCGGGAGATGGAGCCGCCCACACGGGAAGAGGGGTTCGTGCGCATACATGTGGTGCGGACGAGGAACGGCCCAGGGCGGCGCAGCCGGCAAAAGGCCCGTAGCAGCAGCCGCCGGAATAGGATATGATTTTCGTTTTTAGGGAGCTAGCGAGGGCCATTGGAGATTTCCACGAAGGCAGGGGCGGGGAAGGGTAAACGACTGGTGCGGGTAGGTCCGCGCGGGTTTTGCGCGGGCGTGGTGCGCGCGGTGGACATTGTGGAACTGGCGCTGCAGGCGTACGGGCCGCCGGTCTACGTGCATCACGAGATTGTGCATAACCGCTACGTAGTGGAGCAGTTGCGGCAGCGGGGCGCAATTTTTGTGGAGGAGGTGGGCGCGGTACCTCCCGGCGCCGTATTAATTTTTAGCGCGCATGGCGTGCCTCCGACGGTGCGCGAAGAGGCGGCGCGGCGCGCAATTGCGGGTGATCGATGCGACGTGTCCGCTGGTAACCAAGGTGCATCTGGAGGCGCTGCGTTTTGCGCGAGAGGGGCGCACGATTATCCTGATCGGCCACAAGGATCATCAGGAAATCGTCGGCACCTCAGGCGAGGCGCCCTTACAAACCGTGGTTGTCGATAGCGTCGACGCAGTAAACAAACTGCAGGTGGACGATCCGGGGCAACTGGCCTATTTAACGCAGACGACGCTGAGCCTATACGACACCAAGGAAATTGTGGGGCGCCTGCGCGAACGATTTCCAGCGATCGCCGGACCAGCGTCGGACGACATTTGCTATGCGACGCAAAACCGCCAGGAGGCGGTGGAGTACGTAGCGCAAAAGGTGCAATTGATCCTGGTGGTGGGCTCGACGAATAGTTCCAACTCCAATCGGCTGGTGGAGGTCGCGGAGCGCGCGGGAGTTCCGGCGCGCCTGATCGACAATGCCAGTGCGATTGACAGTACGTGGCTGGATGGGGTCGAGAGCGTGGGTCTCACGGCGGGGGCGTCGGCGCCCGAAGTACTGGTGGCACAGGTGAGCCTGCGTCTGGCGGAATATGGCTTCACCGATCAGGACGACATCGACCTGATTCGCGAGGATGTACGATTTATTCTGCCGTCGGAGCTGGCGACAATCGCACCGGCCGGCAGTAAGCCCTAGCAGACCCGGACGAAGCCGGAAAAGGCGGCGCCGGGAGCTTCAGATTCCGAAGCAGGTGGTTTTCCCCGCAAGTGAAGGAGAGAACTTTTTGGCGGTCAAGATCACCCGTCAAGAGAAGAATATTGCCTTGCTGGGCGTGCCCGTCAGTGCCGCGGCCCTGGCGGCGGGGCACGAGCGCGCTCCGGCGGCTTTGCGGGAGGCCGGGTTGGTACGGCGGCTTACCGAAGCTGGATTTGCAATCACCGATTACGGGGATTGCGCCCGCAGGATCTTCGCCTCCGATGAAGAGCACCCGCGAGCGCGCAATGTCTCGCAGGTGCTCGCGACACTCGAGGAATTGCGGCCGAAGATAGAGGTGGCCATCAAGTCCGGCGGCCTGCCGGTGGTGCTCGGCGGAGACACCTCGATCGTGCTGGCCACCATCGCGGGGGCGCGCCGCTACTATCGCAACGTGAGCCTGATTTTCCTGGATCGCGATGCGGATTTGAAAGAACCGGCGACGACGCCATCCGGTTCGGTGGAAGGCATGGTGATTTCGCACGTGCTGGGCCGGGGTGCTCCGGAGTTGGTGCGATTCTGGGGCGAACCTCCGCTGGTGCGCGCTCCGGACGTGGCGTTGTTCGGAATCGAGGAACCGAACGCGACGGAGCTGGAATTCCTGGCGGGTTCGCCGTTGCGGCGATATCTGGCGCGCGATGTCAGGCGTCTCGGGGCCACAGCTGCCGCGGAAGCGGCTCTTGAGCGCGTGCATGGGCGGCAACAACAATTCGTTCTGCACATCGATCTGAACGTTATCGACCCTGAGGATTTTCGCGCGGCGACCCCAGCCGTGCCGGGTGCCGCGCGTTCCGGGGGGCTGCGGCTGAGCGAGGTTCGCGAGGCGCTGGCGGTATTCGCACGGCCACCGACGCTGGCGGCGCTAGAAATCAGCAGCTACAATCCGTCGCTCGACCCCGACGGCGGGATGGCCAAGGAACTGGTCGAGTTGATCGTGGAGATTTTGGCGCAGCGCCTGGAAAAGCCTCACGAGGCGACGATGCCGCCGTCCGAGTATGACGGAGCGCCGGTTATGCCGACCGTCGCTGCTGACATCGGAGGGGGCGCGGCGAGTGCCGCTGCCAGTCCCGCTGCGGGGGGCCCCGAACGGGAGCCCACCGCCGCCGCCGCGGAACAAAGCGCGGAAGAAGTGGAGCCCGGTGAAAGACGGGCGCCCGAAACAAATATTGAGAGCCCCTCCACCGCACCTTCCTCGGTTGAAAATTCGCAGGCAGCGGGAGCGCCCGCAGGCAATACTTCGGTTGAAAGCACCTCAGTACAGAGCAGGAGCACCGACGCGGGAATTGCCGCAACAGAAAACACCTCGGTAGAGAGCGGCTCGCAAGAGAGCTCCCTCGCGCGGCAATGCGCCGGTGGAAACCCCCGGATCCGGCACCGAGCGGGAAACTCCGGACAGCTAACGCTTACGCGGTAGGGTCGTTAATTGCCGTCATGACCGGCGACGAACCGCAACGCTTCCCAGCTATACTTTCATGTGTCCGCCTGTAAGAGAATTTTGTGGAGGTCGTTGTGTCCACTGGTTGCTCCCTTTCAGAACAGATGGCCTGGACCGACAGGCACGCCTGGACATTTAGAATGAGCCGCGGGGTGCGCCTGGTAATTTTCACTGCGATTTTGGCCGCGGGCCTGGCGGGCTGCGGGGGCAAGAGTTCCGGGTCCGGCGGTACGACAACGACCGCAATTACCGGCTTGACGCCAACTTCGGGAATGGCGGGGGCGGCGGTCACCATAACCGGGACGGGTTTTGGAGGGACGCAACTCTCGAATAGTTCGGTGACGTTCAACGGAATGGCGGCCACGCCCATCGCCTGGAGCGATACGAGCATCGTGGTGAACGTGCCCACCGGCGCCTCGACTGGAAATGTGGTGGTGATCGCGGGCGGCACGGCGAGCGCCGGAATGAGCTTCACGGTGACATCCGGAACGCCGGCGGCCTGCGGCAGCGGCAGCGAATCCATTTTATCCGGCAGCTATGCGTTTAGCCTTTCGGGGTTCCAGGGAGGCGGCGTGGGAAACCACTTCGCGAGAGCGGGCAGCTTTGCCGCGGACGGCGCGGGGCACATCACGACGGCGGAGGAAGACCTGAACGTCTCGACGGCCGGCGACGATCACCATTTTGCCGCGGCCAGCGGAAGCTCCTACAGCGTGGGGCCAGACTATCGCGGCTGCCTGACGCTTGCGTTTGCGGATGGGACCGCGACGTTCCGGTTTAGTCTCGGCACACTGAATGGATCGAATCAGGCCACCCGCGGCCATATCATCGAGTTCGACGATCTTTCCGGCGCGGGCGAGCGCGGCTCGGGCAATCTGCTGCGGCAGGATACCACCGCTTTCAGATCCACGGCTCTGCTGCTCAACTACGCGTTTGGCATGGGCGGCTTCGATCACGTCGGGCGGACATGTGGGGGAGGCCGGAACGTTCACGCTGGCTCCCGCGACCGGAACAATCTCCGCAGGCTTCTTCGACTATAACGATGCCGGGTCGGCGCCGTATGGAACTACGGGCACGGCGGGAACTTCGGCGGGCTCCCTGTTGACGGCGGGAAGCAGCATTTCGTCGTCCACGGGCCGCACCGCCGCAACATTTGTGGCCGAGCCTAACTGCGGTGCTGCGTGCACGTATCACTGGGCGGTTTACATCGTTAATGCGAACCAGCTTTTCCTGATGTCCACCGACACGCTGGGCACAAATACGCCGATTACCTCCGGCAGAGCGATCTCGACCACGACTTCCTTCAGCGCCACTTCCGTGACGAATGCCGGCGGATACATTGTGGAGGCGAGCGGTGCGACGACGTTCCGGATCGGCGACAGTGGAACTCGAGAAATTAACGTTTAGCTTTCCGAATGTGACAGGCACGCAATTCACGTATGGCTTGGGGAGCAGTCCGACGGCGGCTCAGAACACGGTGGGAACAGCATTTACCGCAGCCGCGAACGGGCGGTTTACCTTTGGACTTAGTTCTAATCCCGAGGTGGTTTACTTGACCGATCCGACGGTAGCGGAGTCGATTGCGGGATTCATCGTCCGGGCAGCGGGCGATAACAATGCCACCGAAGGCTTGATGGTGGTCGCGCAGTCGGCGGTATTCTCTCCTGCCGGGAACGGGCGCTATTTCCTGGGCACAGTGACGTCGGGAGATGCGACGGTAAAAAACCAGGTGGGAGTGGCCGGAGTGATATCGGGAAATGGCGGCCAGAGTGACACCATCGGCGGGGCGAAGGATCAGAGTGCGCCGAGCGGGCTTTCGACGTTCACGTTTTCGAGCACGCTTTCGTTCAGCGGCGGGGCCTCCAGCGGTAGCGATGGGGCGGGAGGAACTATCATTGCGATTGCGGATGGGACCGCGCTGTTCTTCATCGACGAAACGGGCTCGGCGGGATCCGCCGCTGTTCTGGTGGCCGAACAATAAGCGGAGGGCAGTGGCAGGGGGCGCCGGAGCAACGCGACGGAGTTCTTTTTCCCGCGTTTTTTGCGGACTTGGCGCACTGGAGTGCAGTGCGCAGTCTTTAGGCGCCGCAGACAAAAAAAGAGCGAAGCCGGTTTGCGGCTTCGCTCTTTTTTAGGTGCTTTACGACTAGAGGGCGGTTACGGCCTCAGCCTGCAAGCCCTTGGGGCCCGTGCGAACCTCGAATTCAACCGCTTGGCCTTCGTTCAGCGACTTGTAACCTTCCGCCTGAATCGCGGAGTAGTGGACGAAAACGTCCTCGCCGGACTGGCGCTGGATGAAACCGAAGCCCTTGCTGGCGTTAAACCACTTTACTGTTCCTTGTTCTTTCACTTTTTTTTCCTTTTCTTTCTTCTAAGCTGTTTGTGCCGCTCGCCCTTCAGCCGTACAACAAAAAAGGCCGCGAGTTTGAAGTCGCAGCCCCTCTAAACAATCTAAAGGATATCTAAGAGCAACAAACGCGAGAGCAGAGTACCATAAAAACGGGCTGCGCGCCATAGTATTTTTTTTGTTATTTTTTTTGCGGGCGCCGGACGGGTTGGGTGTGGAAAAGCAGGCGTGCTGGAAAAGCAATCTGGCGATTGATTCGCCAGTCCTCAGATCCCACACGAATTGGCTCGACAATCCGCGAACCTTGGCGCCGTAGCCGCGAGCGAAATCGCCGGAAGCGGGCCGCTCGATCTTGATGACGCGCGCGCCCAGGTCGGCAAGCTGGCGCGTGGCGAATGGCGCGGCGATGGCCTGCTCGAGTGCAACGACGGTGATTCCGGCAAGCGGCAGCATCGGCGGCGGTCAGCCACAGGCGGCGGGCATCGGAGGAGAGTTCAAAGCCGCAATAATCCCGCGGCATTGGTGCGCAAGATGCGCGTGACATCGCCGGCGGGCAGGCCGGAGTCGCGTATGTAACTGGCGCAAAGCTCGTAGGCCTTGCCGCTTTCGTAGGGGAAGTCGCTGCCGAGGACGAGCTGCGTCGCGCCGAGAGTATCCACTGCAGCGCGAAGGGCGGGCGCGTCGCCATAATCGACGGTGTCATACCACATGCGGCGTGCGGCAATGCTGGGCTTTTCGGGGATGGCGGGCTCCTCCCAGGTGGAAACGCTGTCCCATCGTGCGAGCACGGTGGGGACGGCGCCGCCGAGATGGGAATTGATGATCTTCATGTCCGGGAAACGCTTGGGAATGCCGGCATTGATGAGCTGCGCGACGGCGATCAAATCCTCCACGGGCGCGCCCACAAACCAGGTGAGGCGAGCATCGGCGATGAAAGGCGAATTTGCGTTATTGCCGGCGGGATGGAGGAAGAGCACGCCCTTGCGGCGGTTCAGCTCAGCGTAGAGCGGGTGGAAGGCGGAGTCGGCAACCGAGCGGCCCAGGACTGCGGTGGTATTTGCGACGCCGGCCATGTGCAATTGAGCGAGGGCGCGGTCGAGCTCGCGCAACGATTCGTCGATGTGCGGCAGAGGAAGCGCGGCGAAGGCTGCGAAACGTTTGGGCCGGCGCCGCACGGCATCCGCTAACATGTCGTTCGCCATTTTCGCGGCGTTGACGGCGTGCGCTTTGTCGGCGAAATGCGGCATTTGTGGGGAGACCGAGAGCACTTGAAGATCGACGCCTGCGGCGTCCATAGTGGCGAAGCGCTTGGCGATTTCGGCTTCGCCCGGGCCCGCGCCGCGGCCGCGCTGGATGTTGGTGTCGGTCTTGCCGTAACTGGCGACGAGATCGAGGTAGGCGTCGGTCCAGAAGTGCGCGTGCACGTCGATGCAGAGGGGCTTTTTCTGCGGCGCGGCGAATGCCGGAAGCTTGCAAAAAAGTGCGGTGGCAGCGAGTGGCGCCGCGCGCAGCCATTCGCGGCGCGATGCGCCGCGGCCGTGTCTGGACGTGCCGTAGTTCTGGACGACGTTCTGGACGACGATTTTCATGCGCAGGCCGATGCTATGTGAGGCGAAATCCGACCGACGTCAGGCATGCTCGAGGATAATTTTCAGGCGGCGCGTATCCGAAAAGCCAACGGCCAATGCCCGTGAGAACTGCCGTCTTCGATCCGCCATCGTACGCAATGTTTACTAGGGAATGGCGTGAGCGGGACGCTGCGTCTAGCGGTGCTCCATGATGATCTTCACGTGCTCGTCGCTGTATGAGCCCACCATGGCGATCGCCGCCTTCAATTCGTCAAGAGGCATGACGTGGCTGACCATCGGGTCCAGCCGGACGATGCCCCGTTGCACTAGAGCGATGGAATCTGGGTAGTCTTCACCTTTAGCAGCGCGAGCGTGGATGATAGGAATCTCCTTGAAATAGAGCTGATAGAATGGCAAAGCACCCTGGGTAGCGGTAGTGATTCCGAAGTGCATGATCCTTCCGCCGATGCGGACCATGGTGATGGCATCCGCGAGACATGCCATTAAGCCGGTGCACTCGATCACCACGTCGGCGCCGCGGCCTTCGGTGGCCTCTCGGACTTTTTCGATGACCCCTTCTCCGGCCGGAAGGATTACGTCCACCCCCAGCTTCTGTGCCAGCGCCCGTTTGGTCGGGCTAATCTCGCTACCGATGACTGGACTGGCGCCTCGTGCTTTAGCTAGTTGCGCGTGCAGCAGGCCGGTCACGCCCAGGCCCAGGACCGCGACGGATTCGCCCGGAAAGATGTTGACCAACCGCTGGGCATGCACGCAGGTCGTCAGGACTTGAATCATGGGTCCAGTTCGGCTGTCGATGGAATCAGGCAGCGGAAAAATGTGGCTGGTCGGAGCGGTCACATACTCGGCGAAGCCGCCGTTCTCATCGCGGCCCATCAAACTTCCGTTGGAACAAAGATGGGTCTGCCCAATTCGGCAGTGGAAACACGCACCACAGAAGAGCTCCGGGTCAATGATCACCCGGTCCCCAGGCCGGGATCTCTCGT
Source organism: uncultured Acidobacteriota bacterium (assembly GCA_963719845.1). Lineage (GTDB taxonomy): Bacteria > Acidobacteriota > Terriglobia > Acidiferrales > UBA7541 > Palsa-189. The sequence continues at coordinate 204,571 of CAVRDM010000020.1, forward strand.
TGCCACCCTCGACGACTACCCCAATCATCTCGTGGCCCATGATCCGCGGATAGCTGACCGGGATCCCGCCATTGTAGATTTTGAGATCTGTCCCGCACACACCGGAATGACTGACCCGAACCAGGGTCTGGCCCGCGCGGACGCTGGGGCGGGCAACGTCATCGAGCACCAACTCACTGGGCGCTTTTAGAACGACGGCTTTCATAGGGTGCCTTTCATGGCCCGATATTGTCGAACGCCACCGGGAGTGCAGATTGCTTCAGGCCGTAAGTTGCAGCACTTCAGGATTGCCGGATTGCGAGGCATCCGTCCGTTAATGACGCGGACAACTTCCTCGGCCGCCTTGGTCTGTAAGTCGAATCGCGAAATGATCCGGCAGCGCTCATCTCCGCGGGGCCGCAAGACGTTCCCGCAATTGCGCATGGGCCCAGCTGAGCGAAAATTCCCCACTGGATAAGCGCAGCAACGCCAACTCGGCTTCGAGCTTACGAGCTTCGGTCCAACGAAACAACAATTCAAAAAACAAGAACGAGGAATTCAAAAAGACCAAAACTATACTACAGCGCCGTCCACTTCGCAGTCAAGAAGAAGGCCGCTCGTGCTCCGCCGCTTGTCGAAGCGATTCCGCAGCTGCTGCATTGCGCTTCGGGCAACGACTTCAGGTTGGTACCAGCACGAATCTTACGCAGTTCGTGTTCGCGTTTATTCTCCAGCTTCTTCTTACGAGGTATTATTTTGATTTCTATTGTCCGAAATGCTGGCAGGAGATCCTTGAGCGGGCGGAATGTTTTCCGTTGTGCGGCTACGATCAGTTCGCCCAGCGCACCACACCCGCGGCGCCATCCACGGCCACAATTGAACCCTCTGGAATGCGCTGCGTGGCATCGGGCACTCCCAGGACCATCGGAATTCCGCGCTCACGCGCAAGCGAAGCCATATGTGATGTGCTGCCGCCGCGCTCGGCGACAACGCCGGCAACGCGCGTCAGGATGTGGCTCAGTGCCGGGCCCACCACTTTCGTAATCAAGACGTCGCCTGGCGCTACGCGTGAAAGCTCGCATTCGCAATTGATGACGCACGCGCGTCCGGTACCCCAGCCGACGCCTGCTGCATGGCCGTTGAGACGTGGACGGTGCAGCCAGATTCCGTCGGGGACAACAGCAGGCTGCATATGCAGCGGGCGGCCCTGGAGCAGTTTGAACCCGGTTTGATCCATCGCCCATTCGATTTCTACCGGCATACCCAGCAGGTCTTCGACCTTGCGCAATAGTTGTCCAAGTTCAATTGCGTGCACTTCGCTTAGACAGGGTTCGGCGACGAGTGAACGCGGGACGGCTTTGGTGGACGGCGCTTCGCGATGAATGCAGCCGACCTGATGGTCCTTGCGGCCGGGCGTGATGTTCAGAAGCCTGCACTCGCGGTCCAGCTCGTAGCGGTCCGGAGTTACTTCCCCCTGGGCGATTGCGGAGCCGAGTCCCCAGGTCGCACTCAGGACCATGCCACCCTCGGCTGACTGACTCAACCCGCCGCCCGACGCTCGGGCGGAGACGAGCGGCTGAACTAGAATGCCCATTGCGGTATCGGCGGGATCGATATTATGAGTCGCCATGTAACGCAAGGCGCGTGTAGCCCACAGCGCTCCCCAGCAGGAACGGACCGCGGTAATAAAGTCGGCCTCGCTTTCGACGCCGAGAAAGCTTTCAAACTGCCCCGCGAAGCTCGATCCGAACCGATCCTCGACGAGCGCGGACGAGCGCACTACGGACAGCGCACCGGTGCTATCCTTCATCTCCCACCACGCCGCGAGCAACTGGTCGAGCACCGCAGGTGTGATGGGCTGATCCAGGAGTCCCAGTTTCATGGCGAGCGCATGCCGGCGTGCTTCTGCGCTGTCTTGCGTCGAGAACACACCACGTGCATCGGCTTCGAGACCGAGCGCCCTGTTCTGCGCGCGATAGGCCTCGGCGTCGACACAGAAACCGCCGGGAGTTGGCAAGCCGGCCTGACCGAGACGGGCGAGATTAGCAGCCTTGGGGCCGAACCGACGGGCGTCGCTAGCCTCGCCGGCCGTCATCGGGAATACGAATTGACGCATCTTATACATGCTTACGTGCCAGGTCGCTTGCCGTAGTCGGAGTAGCCGGGCATCGGGTCCACCACGGTGATTTGTTCCACCGGGAAGTTGGAAACGATTTCAACGCTGTCCTTGTGGACAATGAGCATTTCCTCGATACGCACGCCCCATTGAAACGGTTTGCCGTGCTGAGTTTCCAGCGCGAACACCATGCCTTCCTTGATCTCGATGGGGTGATCGAGCGACCAAATTCGCGAGATAACGGGTTGATCATATTGTGCCAGGCCTAATCCATGGCCCCACAGGTTTGCCGCAGCCTGATCTTCTTCCTCGTAGCCCCAGGCTTCCTTGGCGGAGGGCCATTTCAACGCGATATCGCGGGTTGTAGCGCCGACCTTTACGGCCTTGATGGAGTCATACAGCCACTTGAGTGCGGTCGCGTAGAAGTCCTTCTGTTCCTTGCTCGGCTCTCTGCCCACCATATAAGTTCGGTAATAGCACGATTTGTAGCCGTTCCAAGTAAGCGCGGCCAGATCCATGAACACCATATCCCCCGGCTTGATAATGCGATCCGAGAAGTTGCGCCAGTTGGGCCAGGTGTTGAGACCGGAGGAAACGATCACGTCCTCGACATCCTCCATCCCCGGGATGTTGTACAAGAACTCCATAATATGCGCAGTAAGCTGGTTCTCGGTGAGGCCGGGTTTCAAGAATTTCATGAACTCCCAATGCGCGGCATCGCCGATGGCTCCGACGATGCGCATGCATTCATGCTCATCCTGGTTCTTGACGGCGCGCGCTTCCATCATCGGCGTCATGCCGTCGGTCCAGTCGATTTTGGCGTCCTGGAAGATTCGGATCATGTTGATGTCAATGAAATCGACGCCGAGTTTCATGCCATCCACGCCGCGTTTTTTCATTTCCTGCCTGATGGCGTTTGTGAACTTTGTGACCTGCTGGGTCGAGGCGGCCCCCGCCGCCCCTTTGATCCACGCGTAGGAATAGCGGACGTTGTCTTTCGGGATCCACGGCGAATGTTTTTGGATGTGCATCCCGATATCGCCCTGCTCAAACAAAACAGGAGCATCGTCGCCGCACAGAAGCGCGTAGCGCAGACCGGGCTTCAGGCGGTTCCAGCCCGGAGTAAGAGTACTCGTGACATATCGGACATTCTCGTCGTACATGAGCAACAACGCGCCCAAGCCATGCGCCTTCATTCGTTCGCGGGCGCGCTCCAGCCGGTATTTGCGGAGCCGGTCCCAGTTGACCCGCTCCTGCCAATCCAATCCCACAGTGCCAACGTTTGCCATTTTTAGCCTCCCAATTGAAGGTTAGCAAACCACAATTTCCGTCTTGGCTTCATGACCCCAGTCATTGGTACATCAACCGGAATTTCCTTTTTGGCTTTGAAAACAGCTGCATAGTACACCCGTCTCGTTTGTTCGCATACTGTAAAGCGATTTTCATCGGGAGCACTTCCGACGGTCTGCCATCCACACCAGCACAGCACAAAATTGCCCCATTTGTGGCCTACTTTTGCAACACCTCTCCTTACCCATTCCCGCTGTAGACAGCGGTTTGTAAAGCACGGCTGAACGGAAAAACAGTTTAAGACCAAGCGCCCTTTAGGATGAAGTGCCCTTTGCGACCCAGTAGGGGTCAGCGCGGAGCGCAGCGGCAGCTCTATAACTTCGGCGCCCGTCTTGGAGCTAGTCCCGGCGCATTCCAGCGCTGCTGCCCCGTTGGTTGTGTTCGTGGTGGAGATAACCGCTAAAGTGAGGTCATTGCTGTTATCCGTTGCGGGCTGTTTTGCTGCGGAGAAATCATTTCACGCTCAATAAGGAACGTTTGAATGCGGAAGAAAGTCACGGTGTGGGCGGTGGATTCGGATGAACTGCACAGTGCATCCGCAAAATTCCCTGCATCTATTTTCGTCATCAGAGTTAGAAGGGAAACTTTTGACGCAAAGCGCGGACAGCAGTGAAAGAGAGGATTCCCCCTAGCGCAGCCGCCCAGCGCATAGATCTACACTAGATCGGAAGGCGTTACTTTAGCGATCCACGAGTCGTAATCGGAAGTGTAACCCACTCGTTCCTGAAGGGTATGAATGCGCTGCTCAATTGCGTCGACCTCGCTCTCCGAAAGAGTTGGCAGGGCCCGGACACGCTCCTCAACCGCCTCCGCCTGCCCTGCGGCCCGGGCTTCAGCAGGCGCATATAACGCAGAGAAATCTCCTCCGGCGCTACCGACGCCTATGTAATTTTCGATGAGCTGGGTGGTCACCTTTTGGCTGTGCACGAGCGAAACTCGAATATTACCCTGCCCGGTGACTACGTTACCGACACCGAATACCCGATCGCAGCCGGTGTACCGCGGCAGATCTCCGTCCGCGAAGGCGTAGTATTCCCCATTCATGGCGACGCCCGAAATAATGTCCGGTACCGACCCGATCGACGAAATCACCAACGGGGCTCGTAGTTCGTGCTCGGAGCCGGGGATTGGTTCCGCTCTCCGCCCTTCGATTTTGGTTTCCGCTACTTTCAGGCCGGCCAACCGTCCATGCTCCACAATAAGGCCGGTTGTCAGCCTGCGATCCTGAACTCGAAATAGATATTTCTCCCGCGCTAGGCGAAGAATTTTCTGCCGGACTTGCTCCGTCTTGGCGATTTGATCCAGGGTGGCGTTTTCCGGGGGCTGCGCCAGCGGCATGTCCTGCTCTCGGCGACGGTAAATCAAGAGGCACCCTCTCACGCCCAAATCCTCCGGCTGGACGCCGTGCGCTTTGCAGACCGCTGGGATCCCTTTCTTTTCTAGCTCGAGCATGTCAGTTTGAATGCCGTGGGCTTTCATCGCTCGCTCGTAGTTCTCCAACTGCAGGACCTTCACCACGTCGATCGACGCCAACCCGCCGCCCACCACAATGGTTTCGTCCGGGACATCGTACTGAGGCCCTATGTAATCTTTTTCATTTTTGTGGTTATACCAATAGATGAGCGAATTTTGGTAAATAAGACCTTTGTCAACAAACTTCTCCGCTCCAGACACTCCTAAATTCCTGTCCCGCCAGGCGCCATTGGCCAGGATTACCGCGGAAAAGTTCCAATTGTTAGAGAGGTCCTGAAAGGACATATCCAGGCCAAGCTTGGTCGATGGGATGAAGTAAACACCCTGCTTCTTCAGGCGGGCGTCAATCCGGCCGTATTCCTGTCTGCGTTGCTCCACGTGCCAGCGTGGCAGACCATCCTCAATCTTTCCGTAAGGCCGTTTGTTCTGTTCAATGACAGCTACCCGGATTCCGTGGTCCGCCAGTATCTCCGCCGAGACGGAACCGGAAATCGCTGCCCCTACAATTGCGACAAAGTGCTGTCGGTTAGACATCGCCAATCAGTGCGCGGACCCTGGTATTTACCACCTCACTGCCTTGGCTCATCAAGACATGATGAATGATTTCATCCTCACTGTCGAGGTGGAGTTTTCCGTTTTTCATGAGGTGAAGAATGAAAGCCGTCACGTTGCTCGCATACATGTAGCTTGCAATATACGGGACGGTGCTGGCGAGGTTGATCCAGCCGATAGGAAACAAATGGCCCGTGTCGCGGCAAATGGTACAACGCGCGGCAGAATAAAAGTAGCGGGACGGGGCCGCAGCGCGAGCAACCCCGATCCGAAATACATATAACCACATATGCAGTGCGGCAATCAAATGGCTATCTCCGACATCTTCGCTCTGATTCGCAGTCGGGCTTTTCCCAAGAAAGGGCCTGTGCTATTCTTCTTAGTTCGTCCTGAGCCCAGGCGAAGCATTTGCGCCCCGAGCGCGGCAGAACAAAGGCTTACTAGCATATTCTCCATAGGAAAACTGAGGTGCTGATTCCATGAAGCCGTCGTACAACTCGCAGCCGGTTCCCACGGACGGCGAAGCCGTTGAATACTCGGGAGGCGCTTTTCGCATTCCCAGCAATCCCATCATTCCCTTCATTGAAGGCGACGGCACCGGCCGCGATATTTGGAAGGCCTCGCAGCGCGTCTTTGATGCGGCCGTCAAGCAAGCCTATGGCGGCAAGCGCCGCGTGGTTTGGTTTGAAGTCTTCGCCGGCGAGAAAGCCTTCAACAAATTCGGCGAGTGGCTGCCGAAGGAAACCGTAGACATCGCGCGCGATTTCCGTATCTCCATCAAGGGCCCGCTGACCACTCCCGTCGGCGGCGGCATTCGCTCGCTGAACGTCGCCCTGCGCCAAATCCTCGATCTCTACGCCTGCGTGCGCCCGGTGCGCTACTTCCCCGGCGTACCTTCGCCCGTGCGCCATCCCGAGCGCATGAATATCGTGATCTTCCGGGAAAACACCGAAGACGTGTATGCCGGCATCGAGTGGAAGTCCGGCACGCCCGAAGTCAACAAACTGATCGAATTCCTCAACAAGGAGATGCTCAAGGGCGGGCCCAAGCAGATCCGCACCGATTCCGGGGTGGCCATCAAGCCCATGTCTCCGTTCGGCAGCAAGCGCCTGGTGCGGCGCGCCATCCAGCACGCCATCGAAAACAAGCGCAGCGTGGTCACCCTGATGCACAAGGGCAATATTCAGAAATTCACCGAGGGCGCCTTCCGCGACTGGGGCTATGAGCTGGCCCGCGAGGAGTTTCGCGCCCACATCGTCACCGAGCGCGAAAGCTGGATTCTCGACAATCTCGATAAGAACCCCGGGCTCAGCGTCGAGAAAAACGCCGAAATGATCGAACCCGGCCTCGAGCAGGCCACCGAGGCGTTCCGCAAGGAGGTCTACGCCGAGGTCAAGCGGGTCCTCGATTCCATCGGCGCCTCCCACGGCAAAGGCCAGTGGAAGCAAAAGATCATGGTCAACGACCGCATCGCCGACTCCATCTTCCAGCAGATTCTCACCCGCCCCGAGGAGTATCAGGTCCTGGCCACGCCCAATCTCAATGGCGACTACATCTCCGACGCCGCCGCCGCGCAGGTCGGCGGCCTGGGCATGGCGCCTGGCGCCAATATCGGCGACGGCTTCGGCGTCTTCGAAGCCACGCACGGCACCGCGCCCAAATATGCCGATAAGGACGTCATCAATCCGAGTTCCGTGATGCTCTCGGGCGCCATGATGTTTGACTTCATGGGATGGAAGGAAGCCGCGCGCCTCATCGAGGACGCCATCGAACACACCATCGGGCAGAAGCGCGTGACCTACGATCTCGAGAGGCTGATGGAAGGCGCGAAGAAGCTGCGTACCTCGGAATTCGCCACGGCCATTATCGAGAATATGCAGTCCGGGGTCGCCGCCGATTAGGCAGGTGCTGAAAGCTTTCATCTTAGAGCCAACGACGCTGCTAAGATAGCGCTTCCGGCCCACGCTTCAGCCCGCGCTCGATCCGCCGCAGCTGACCCGGTCCCAAGTGCGCTTTGCGGCCTGCCCCACCCGCCCGCCTCAGAGCCCGCAGTCCGCCTTTTTCCAGTTGTTTCGGCCAGCGGCCGACCGACTGCCGATGCACGCCCACCCGGCGGGCGACTTCCGCTGGGTGCACGCCTTGTCGCAACAGTTCGGCCGCCTCCCGCCGACGCTGCTCTAGTTTCACGAAGTTTCGATGAACTCGTGCTGGATTTCCCAAATCTCGGGAATGTCACTATATTATGTGAGAATCAATAGGTGCTGGTGATGTACTTTGTCAGCTGCTGGATATGGAATTCCTTGTCCTCGATAAGGCACCGCACCACGTCGCCTATCGAGATCACGCCCACAACTCTCCCCTCGACTACCACGGGCAAGTGTCGGACACGCTTGTTGGTCATGAGGGCCATCGCCTCTTCGACCGTGAGGTGAGTATCAGCACAGATGACCGGATGGGACATGATTTCGCGGACTGTGGTCTCCCGGGACGTCTTCCCCTGGAGATCCACCTTGCGAGCGTAGTCGCGCTCGGAGACGATGCCGACGAGCTGCTCGCCCTCTATGACCAGCAGCGCTCCAACCCCTTTCTGCGCCATCCAGTCGAGGGCCTCGTAGACCGTCGCGTCGGGGGGTAAGGACCAGGCGTCCCGCCCCTTTTTGTTCAGGAGATCGGAAAGACACGTCATGGAGAACCGACTTCGTTTGGGACAAGATCTGTTGCTGCGAGACGGTTGCTGATGAGTGGCTCCAGCCGTACCATCCCGCGCTGCACCATATCGATGCCGGCGGGGTAGTCTTCGCTTTTTGCCACGCGGCCGTTAATCAGCGCCAGCTCTTTGAAATAGAGATCGTAAAAGACCGCGTGCCTTCCTTGGCGGTAATGATTCCAAAAAGCATTCCTGCTGCCGAACCGCGCCATGTGTATCCCGAGGGCGAGCGGCGAGTTCAGCACCATCGCTTTCATGAAATGAATTCCTCCCGCGAGAGTGTCTTCAAGTTGCTTGCGCCCGTTGCAGCGCTTCCGGGTTAACTGGATTTCGAGGCGCCTGGCCACTGAGCACGCGGACAACTTCCTCGGCCGCCTTGGTCTGCAGGTCGACCAGGGACTCCTCGGAATAGAAGCTCGTGTGCGGCGTGATGATCACGTTGGGCCGTCCAAACAGCGGCGAACTGGTCGGCGGTTCCTTGGTCATTACGTCCAGCGCCGCGCCGGCCAATTGACCCGCGTCCAGCGCCTGAGCCAGAGCCGCTTCATCCACAATAGGGCCCCGCGCCGTATTAATCAAATAGGCGTGGGGCTTCATCTGCCGAAAGGCCTCCGCATTGAACAAGCCGGTCGTCTCCGGCAGCAGCGGGCTATGAATGGAAACGTAGTCGGATATCTTGAGCAGCTCCTTGAACTCCACGCTGCGAACCTTGGCGCTTTCGAAGACCGTCTTCGGAATGTACGGATCGTAGCTCACCACTTCGATACCGAAGGACTGGGCCTTGGGCGCCAGCAGTTGCGGAATTCTTCCGAAGCCCACCAGTCCCAGCACCGTTCCGCGCAGCCGGTGAATGGGAACGACCGCAGGCATCTCCCAGCGCCCGGCGCGCACTATGGAATTGGCGAACGGGATTTTGCGCACGGCCGAAAGCAGGAGCGCCATCGCGTGGTCGGAGACTTCGTCGATGCAGTAGTCCGGCACCTTGGTGACCACGATGCCGCGTTCGGTGGCCACGCGGATATCCACATTGTCGACGCCGATTCCGAAGCGCGAAATGATCCGGCAGCGCGTCATCTGCCGGATCATATCTGCGGTGATTTTGGCATATGTGGCAAAGAGCGCGTCGGCGTCCTTGGCCACCCGCATGATCGCTTCGGGCTTGGGTTCTTCCGCCAGGTGCAGCTCCGCGCCGATTTTAGACAAAACGGCGCGCGCCGGATCCAGGTTCGGAAAGACGGAATCGGAAACCGCTACTTGTAGTGGGGCCATCTAACGCTTCATCGCCTCTTCCATGTGTTCCATGCGCGTGAAGACCACCGGCCCTTTTGCGGAGACGAGCACGTTTTCTTCCAGGCGCGTGGTCTGCTCGAGCTTGGGATGTCCCGCGAAGGTCTCGATCGCGAAGTACATGTTCTCTTTGATCTCCGCCGGATACTTCAGCGAATACGCGCGCGAGATCCACATGCCCTCGTAGAGCGTGATGCCGATGCTGTGCGCGAACTGCTGCAGCGTCACCGTGCCGTATTTGTCGTCGTCGTACTCTGGGAAGCACGCCGCCACGTCCGCGGTGGTATTTCCCGGTTTCAGATTCTCCAGCCCCGCGTACATGGAGTCGTACACTTCCTTATAGAGATCGATCTCCTTGGGCGTCATCTTCATGCCCTGCGCGCCCCCGCACTTGAAGCAGCGCACGAAGTCGATGAAGTAGCCGGAAGGCCCCACGGCGTTGATGTCCACGATCACCAGATCGCCCTGCCGGATCAGCTTGTCGGTGGCCCAGCGGCGATAGGGGCTGGTGTTTCCACCCGAGGCCACGATGATGTCGTAAATGATCTCGCAGCCGCGCTCCAGCATGAACTCGTGCACTTTCGCTTCGATCTCGCGCTCGCGCACGCCCGGCTTCAGCCATTCGTACTTGATCTTCCACATGGCCGCGTCGCCGATGCTGGAGGCTTGTTTCAGCAGTTCGATTTCGTCGCGCGTCTTCACCGTGCGCGCCTTGGAGACGGCGGTCCACCCGTTCACAATTTTCAGCCCCGCTTTTTGGAAGGCCTCGTAAGCCGGCATGTCCAGGTTATCGATGCCGATGCGCTCTTTGGCTACGCCGGCCTCCTTGAGCGCTTCCACCACGCTGTCGGCCATGCGCCCGGCCATGTAAGGCACTGCGCCTTCGGCCCACTGCCAGGTGATCGCGGGACGAATGCGGCCTTCCATCCATGGCAGGTCGATCTTCGCGCATTGCAAATCCGAACCGGCCGTTTCAAAGAGAACCGGCTCGCCCTGCGTCGGCACCACCGCGTAGCGGATATTGATGTTGTATTTCCAGTTGCCTTGATACGAAGCGGTCGCATAGCGGATATTCGCGCCGGCGAACAAAACCAAAGCGCCCAAATCCTGCGCGGCCATCTCCGCCTGCAACTTCTCCAGGCGCTCTTTGCGCAGCCGGTCGAAATCCACGCGGTATTGCCAATCCGCGCCCGTCTGGCTGTACAACCGCCGCGGATCCCACTCGTGTGGCTGGCCGATGAAGCTGGTGTCCAGCCGCGATCCGTTTGACGATACCGATGCTTGTGGTCCCTTCTTTTTTGTCAACTGCTCTGTCTTTGCCATGTAGCTTCCACCATCCTCCTATGAATTCAGGCAGGCTAAGATTCTCCTGGAATGAGAATGGCTCCCGAATGAGCGATTCTTCAGGGGATCGACGCCAAACCCGTGAACTGATTTTTCCCTGGCACCTTCGAAAGGGCACGCCAATATACACTGCCGCCCGCTCGCCAGTCTACTCCAACTCAAACTCCGCGCGGCGAGCGATGCCTCTCTCTTCCATCCTGATTTTCGGCATTGCAATCTTGAATACCTTGGCGTGCCGAAGCTCTTCGGTGAGCCCTTGAATTCGCGCTCCGGATTCGGTGTCTGGTTTTCGTGCGGCGTTTCCGCGCTAATTCGCAGGGGCGTTATTGCCCGAGCCGGTTCCCATCTGCTTGGGCTGCTGCTCGCGTTTTGCCTGGAGCAACTTGAAGACCCTCTCGGCGGTTGCGGGCAACGCGGTGACGCGCACGCCGACCGCATCGTAAATCGCATTGGCAATGGCCGCCGCCGCAGGCACGAGCGTCGGCTCGCCTGCGCCCTTCGCGCCGAACGGTCCGGTCGGATCGTAGTTATGCGCGATGTCGACTTCGACCTCCTGCATGTCCAGCGAAGTGGGCATGATGTAATTGGTGAGGTTGGGATTGATCTGCCGGCCGTTCGCGTCGAAAAGGATCTCCTCGTCGCGCGCGAATCCCACGCCCATGGAGACCCCGCCCTCCACCTGCCCTTCGACCAGCATCGGATTGATCGCCGTGCCGCAGTCGTGCGACGCGACGATGCACAGCACTTCGGTTTCGCCCGTTTCGCCGTCGACCTCCACTTCGGCGATCTGCGTGGCGTAAACGTAGGTGCCGAAGGGTTTTCCTTGTCCGGTTTCCGGGTCCAGGGCCACCGTCTCTGGATTTGAACGAGGCCGCGCCGATCGGCGGCTGTCCTGAAACCATCCGCGCGTGATTGGCCGGGTCGCCGATGTGCATATTCCGTTGCGGGAAGGATACGTGCCGACGCTATATACGCTACTGGGCCGTCTATACCGGCTTAGCAAGGTTGGTTTTACTGGTAGAATCTTCCTCTATGCCTCATAAGGTGACGTTATTGCCGGGAGACGGAATCGGGCCCGAGGTGGCCGAGGCGGCAAGGAAGATTATTGAGAGCAGCGGGGTAGCCATCGAGTGGGAAATCATCACCTCGCGGCCCAGCAAGCGCGGCGAGGGCTCTCAGTTTCCGCTCGACGAGGCGGTGTCCTCGGTGCGAAAGAACCGTATTGCGCTGAAGGGGCCCATGGCCACGTCGGTGGCAGGTGGCCCGCCGAGCATCAACGTGGCCTTGCGGAAAAAGCTGGCGCTGTTTGCCAACCTGCGCCCGGTTCGCAACATGGAGAACGTGGAGTCGCGGTGGACCGGCGTGAACCTGGTGATCGTGCGCGAGAATACCGAGGATCTCTACGCCGGACTCGAGCACACAGTGGTGCCGGGCGTGGTCGAGAGCCTGAAGATCATCACCGAGAAAGCGTCCACCAACATCGCGCGCTTTGCCTTCGACTATGCGCGGCGTCACGAGCGCAAGCGGCTGCACGCCATCCACAAGGCCAACATCATGAAGCTTTCCGACGGCCTCTTTCTGGAGTCGGCCCGGCGCGTCGCGCGGGATTATCCGGAGATCGAATACCGCGAGATGATTGTGGACAACACCTGCATGCAACTGGTGCTGGACCCCACGCAATTCGACGTTCTGCTGTTGCCCAATCTCTACGGCGATGTGGTGAGCGACCTAGCGGCAGGGTTGGTGGGCGGGTTGGGGATGGTGCCCAGCGGCAATCTGGGAGAGAGCGCGGCCTTGTTCGAAGCGGTACACGGGACGGCGCCGGACATCGCCAGCAAGGGAATCGCCAATCCGACCGCCCTGCTGCTCAGCGGCGTAATGATGCTCAAGTACGCCGGGGAACGTGCGGCGGCGCGATGCATCGAAGACGCACTGAGGCGCGTCTATCGCGATCACAAACACGTCACCCGGGATGTGGGCGGCACGGCAACGACCGAGGAGTTCACCGACGCCGTAATCGCCGCCATGGATGCTGCCGGATAAAACACAGCCTACGGAGTACTCAAGCGGCCTTTCCCTTGCGCACTTTGAGAGTTACGTTCCCGTCACTTTTGCTGAGGTCCTTCGCTGAACCTCCATTCCGAATCTTGCATACCGTAGGTACTCATTTCAAAGATTCGTTGCTCTGCCGAGAATCTCTGCAGGTTTGTCGGCCAATTCTCAGAGGGGACCGATTTCTCAATTGGAGCTTTACGCCAATAAAGACAGCATTTTTCCAGGGCCAAGCGAATTCACTTGCTGAGATGAAATCGGCCAGCTCAATTCGCAATGGAGGCGAAGCAGATTTTCGATTCGTTCTTCAAATTGCTTCCGATTTGCCGAGAAGTCGGGAGCTGGGATCGCGAGGTGGCGTTCTGACTCCCTAGAGTACGAATCCCTTGATCGCCATGCTCGCAAACGATTTTCGAAATGATCAGGGTTGCAAGCGGCAGGAACGGCTATGGTACCGGAGCAAACTGCGAGCCATCTCCGGTTCTGGGCGCTCGGACGATGGAGCTTTAAGCTCTCGCTTTATAGCCCTATAATTGATGCACATGGCACAAATAATGTACGGAAGGCCGGTTGCCGACCAGATAGAGCAACGCGTCCGGGCCGAAATAGAGGAACTCATAAAAAACCACAATGTCGTCCCGCGGCTGGATGTGGTGCTTGTGGGTAACAGCGCGGCCTCGCTGCGGTATGTCGGAAAGAAGATAGAATCTTGCCGACACATGGGCATGCATGCCGAGTTGCATAACCTGGATAGCGACATCAGCGCTCTGGCGCTGCGCGACTACGTGCGCAGTCTCAGCGACGAACCCGCCGTGCACGCCATTCTTGTGCAACTGCCGTTGCCCCGGCATATTGAAGAGCCGCCTGCAGGCCTCAACAAGTTTGACGTATTTGACGCCATTTCTGCCGAAAAAGACGTGGATGGGATCTCTCGCGCTACCGTTCCTGAACTGTATCGCGCGCAGACTGAACGTATGCTTCATCTGCCGGCCACGGCACTGGCTGTCCGCCGAATGATTGCCTTCTATGGAATCGAAACCGAGGGCAAAGTAGCGGTCATTATCGGCCGCAATGACATTACGGCCAAACCCATTCATCACATGCTCGGCGGGCGCATGTGCAACGCTACAGCCGTATGGTGCCATCGTTGTACGCGTCGCGCAGACCATGACCTCTTCCTGCGGTCCGCAGACATCATCGTCAGCTCAGTCGGTAGTGAGCGCTACCGGATCACAGCAGACCTCGTCAAGCCTGGAGCGGCGGTCATCGATGTCGCCACGCGCGTGGGCCCAGACGGTAAGCTCCATGGCGATGTTGACTTTGAACGCGTGAAGGACATTGCATCATTTATCACTCCGGTGCCAAAAGGAGTGGGCCCAGTGACCGTGGCCGCTTTGATGGAGAACGTCGTGCGCGCAGCCCAGTTCGCCGTCGGCTTACGCTCGGCTGGATATGACTTCCAGCCGCCGCAAACGGTAGTGAAGGCCGGATAAATTCACGAGTGGTCTGCAAAGCCGGAAGTGATCTAAAGAACGTTTACAACCTACCCTACCCGGCCGAGGTCCGCGATCTCGATGATTTCTGTCACAAACTCCAGCAAAAAGGGTTTTTATATAACCAAACTACCCGCACGATGCCCTGGGCTGGCGGCACGCTTATTTGAATGATCCTGATGGACACGAAATAAGCTTGTATTGGGCAGGAGAAAATCGTATGAAGAAAACCATGATGAAAGCCGCCAGAAAAGCACCCAATATCGACCTCAAATCCTGAGAACCGGATTATTCAGCTCGCCTCTGAAAGTGGTAGAAACGTACCTGGTCCCTTGTTAGTCCCGCCCAGCAATCACTCCACGAGATGGTAAGCACCAGAAACAATAGAAAACCATATGGTTCCCTTGCCAAGATTCATTTAGATTAAAATGGGACTAGCAGCTCGCCCCGGCTAGCTGCAGGGAGGCAACCGTGAAGCGCCTCGCCCGTTATCGTTTTTCCCTCCGAAGTTTTGCCCTCCGAATCATTTTGCCGATTGTGGGCGCCCTGACGCTCCATTGCGGAGCGATGGCTGCCTATGCTCAGCACGGCGGCGGCGGGCATATTGGCGGCAGGGTTCATGTTAGCGGGCCAGCGCGCGGGATTGCGCCTCGCGTTATGGTGCCGCGCCCTCTAACGCCGATCGCACCAGTCCGGCCATTTTCGGCTTTCGCTCCGCGGACGATTGCTCGCCCGGTTCTGGGCAATCGCTTTGGCGTCGTCCCGTCGTTGCCGCTGCCAATCCAGACTTCTGGAGCGCTTTCCCTGCGCGAGCTAACCTCGGCGGGCGTGATTATCCATCACCCGCACCCGATTCATCCCTTCCGTCCCATTGTTCCGATCGCCCATCCATTCAGGTTCGGATTTCCGTTCGGTTTTGAAGCCCCTTTTTTTGGCTTAGGGTTCGGTTTCAATTCCGGCTTCTGGCCCAACTGCGACCTTTCCTTGGGCTGGGCCTACGGCTGCTACGGTTTGCCCTCTTACGGAAACGGCGCTGAATACAAAGCACCGTTTCCATCGTATAGCCCAGTCGTTCCTGAGCAGATCGAGCCTGAAATACTGGCCGCTCTACGTATATGGTGGCGGCGGCCTGCGGTACGTGCAGCTTTACCTGAAAGACGGCACGGTCTACAACGTCATCGACTACTGGCTGGTGAACGGCCAATTGCACTTTAAGACGGTCGAGGACAACGGCACGAAAGTGGTCGAGCACACCATTGATTTCGACCAATTGGATTTGCAAAAGACGGTCGACGTAAACACCCAGCGTGGCTTCCGCTTTGTTCTGCGGGACGAACCCATTGAGCAGTATTTGCAGGATCATCCCGCCGGCGAGCCCAACAATGCGCCGCCCGAACCACCCCAACCGTCGCAAGCTCCGTCGCCGGAGCCTGTGCAGCCGCTTGCGCGGTAGCCACCGGCATCTTTGGCATCGTCTTCGCGCAAGGCAGTTGGGTGTATGCTCTCTGGCGGAAGGCAAAATGGGAATCGTGGATCCTCCCGGATGCCCGCCGCTGTTTTTCCAAAAGCCCCAGGTAGTGCCGGGAACGTGAAATAACGCATTACCCTGCCCGATTTGTTGCAAAAGAAAAATGCCCGGTGTAGAGTCGCGTACCGAGTGAATCCAGATGGTGGGATGTTGGCGCAGGGCAGGCCGTTACCCGCGCAAAGAGTTTGTGCAAGGGATTCTCGTCGCGTTTAGGAGAAAAAGCATGATTATGAAGGGTGTGTTTCGTACAGCTTTAGTACTTGTGATGGCCGCAGGATGCTCGCTGTTCACGGTAGGAGCTCGCGCTCAGGGGACCGTGCACATGCCGCTGGATAAGGCCACCATCAGCGGAGATATGGCCAAGAAAGCGGCGGTGAAGGACCAGCTCTCCGGTGATCTGGCGCAGGACGTCGTCAACGAGTGCGTGAGGATTGCAAAGGCTTCCCCGAACGGAACGCTCAGCGTCTTCGTCCTGGCTCCGGACGGAGAAATCCTGGCCTCTCATCGCATGGACGGCCAGAACAAGATCAACACCGTGACCGGCTACAAGAAAGCGCAGACGGCGCTTTGGCTGCGCATTTCCACGCACCAGGCTGCCAACCAGTTCTCAACCCTCGACGCCAGAATGATTCGCTTGAGTCTGGACATGTACCTGGTCTCCGGCGGTCTGCCGATCATTGTGGATGATGTACTGATCGGTTCAATCGGCGTCGGCGGCACGGCCAACATCAAGGGTCCCGACGGGATGAACATGGGCGACGAGGCGGTCGCGATCGCGGCTTTGACCAAGGTGCTTGGTCCTCAGCCTCCGCCGGCTCCGAATCAACCTGCTGACCCGCTCGGCCAGAATGGACGCGGCGGTGGCGCAGGTGGTGCGGGTGGTGGCGCAGGTGGTGGTGGGGTGGCGGCGGTGCGGGTGGTGGCGGACGCGGTGGACGCGGCGGCGGTGGCGGCGGACCAGCGCAGTAACCGCTGCAGTCACGGCTCCGGGCTCTACTGGGAGCCCAGCATAACTAACGACCAAACGAATCGCACCCTCGCAGGCGCGGAATTCCTCTCGCGCCTGCCTTGCGGTGTTTTCCGCCCCCTGAGAGCGCCAATATCCCGACGAGAAGATGAGTTCTCGGTACTTGGCCTAATGGGAATCACGGCATATTGGTTCGAAATAGAAATATTTGCTACAACTTGGCGCTAGAGGATGAGGCCGCAATTTGCGGATAACGCGATGGCAACGCGTCTCGAAAGAAAAGCGCGTTTACGGAAACGGAAACATTAGGATCATTCTTGGCCGGTTCGGGAGCGTCCTCGTGCAGTCACACACTCTTTCAGCATAACGTGCATGAGCCCCAAGAGGAGCACGACGAGCAGGCCAGACAGAAAAGTTGTTCCCCATCCGTATTCTCCTGCGGTGTGATCGCCCAGAAACTCGATTGCGCCGTTATTTCGCGCATACCAACTATGAAAGTACGTTTCGTCTTCCGCGAGTGACTTTTGCATTTGAACCCGACCGACGGTGGCATCGACAGGAGGATGGCGGGTCAATTTCACGAGCTCTTCCCGGTTCAGAGCGTACTGGTGTTTAAGAAACCAATTGTCCCAAGCCACGCCGGAGAGCTTGTCCGGAGTGAGGAGTCGGCCGGTCTGTTTGCCGCCCTCCAGGGTGAGGCCGGGAAAGATCGTCGTTTGCGAAGTGTTCTCTAGACTCTCGACGTGTGCCTGCAGGAATATCCCGAATGAGAAATCGAATAGACACCCGGCGAGCACGAGAATCAGAAAGCTACGGCGGAAGGGAAACTTACCCGCCAAGAGAGATAGACCCAGGATTTCCATTGGAAGAAGCGTGAGTTGAGCGACGCCTGAAGGAGCAATCCCCGGGGTAGAGGCGATGCCCACGACAACGCAAAAAGGAATCATCGCCATCCAGAACCAACGTTCTGGACTGGAGCGGGAGCGTCGAAGGAACGCAGAATAAAGCAGCCATAGAACTAGCGGACCGCCTACCAGACCCATGGCGAAGATGGCATTCGTCTGATAAAAAACAAACGCCTTGTCGCGCACAGAGCCAATGAGCCCCTGCGGATTGAAGTCGTCCGGCGAGGCCTCGCTGCGCAGAACAAGCGGCACAACAGAATCAAACAGATTGGTCCCCACCTTGGCCAGATAATTGCCTTTGTACTGCTGATTTCCCGTGACGCTGCTATTCGACGCGAACGTCACACGAGTCCCATAGACCCCTATCGACCATCCGAACCATGTGCAAAGCAGCAAACCGCAGACCAAGGCGATGGTCGCCAGCTCTCGGATCGGGCGCGAAGACTTCCGGAATACATGCAACAGATAGAAGAGGGTTAGGAAGAGAAGATAGGGCGCCGCCGAGTAATGCACCAAGATCCCTGTTGATAAGGCGACGAATGCCACGATCATCCGCAAAACGTCGTTCTTTCTCCACGCCGCGAGATAAAACGCGAGTCCCAGAATTACATAAAACGCAGTGAACGCTTTCGTCCACGTATAGGTGACGCTCTGGATGACCACAGGGTTCATCGCGAACAGCGCGATCAGCCGTCGAACAGAGGCTCTTCGCGATCCAACTAAGGCGGGCATGATAAGGCAGCACGGCAGAAACATCAGCAGATTGAGAAAGGCGAAAATCACCTGAAAGACCTCGAAGCGGTCCCGGGTCTGCGCAAGAAAGAAGGCCGCTAGTTCGTTCATTGCGGGCGGCCTGGCAGGAAGCTGGTATCCCAGGACAATCGGAGTACTCGTCGGGAAGTGATGAAGGAAAAATAACGATCGCTGAAAGTGTTCCAGCCAATCGCCGTACCAATCGGCGCCGGAATAGTTTCGAATCATGGCCAGGATCAGGAAGGTCCAGATCAGTAAGAAAAGGAAACCTGTCAGAGCCTGACGAACGCGAAACGAAGCGAAAAGGCGGAAGACATCACGCCGGGCCGCGAGTCCCAGTAAGAGGCAGCCGATAGAGATGAGTCCCAGGAATTTGGGTTGCAGTTCAGCTTCATTCCGGCCGAGATAGTAAACGGCAAAAAAAGCCAGATACAACAACGTGAACGACATGCCGATAGAGCCGCAGAGCTTCTCCATGGGAGTCCATCGTAAACGACGGATTAAAAAAAAACCGGGGGCAAAACCGCAAACCACCAGGAGGAAGATGGCTAGGAGGAGGTCGAGCGCGAGCACTTCGCCACTATAATCGCCACTAAGGTGAGCGTGCAATCAGCGGATTTAAAAGGCGTAACGAATCAGTTAAAGTTGCCATCGTCTGAAGCTGCGAATGAAGTCGTTGAATTGGAGGCTTTTCAACGAAGTTCACTCGAAGCTGTCTCAAACCGGATAGCGCCCGAGAAGCGGGATGTGAGAATCACTATCTCGCGCAACTTGGAACTCAAGATGGTTCCTATGCCTGTCTTCCTCATACAACATGTCCAGTATCAAGATGAATCCGATAAACTGGGCAGGTAATGAGAGACCTGAAAACCATAATTGGCGTAGTGCTCGCTGCATCGCTGGTGCTTAGTGCTCCGCTGTACGGGCAAAGGGGTTCGACTGACATCCGTCAACCAGCAATAGACGCGAAGCCCGACCCAATGAAGACGGCTGAAGAGCAAGAACATACGATCAAAGTGCGTGTGAACGAAGTGATCGTGCCGGTGACGGTTTTGAACTCGAAGGGCGAAATGATCTTTGACCTGACGAAGGAACACTTTCACGTCTTTGACGATGGCGTGGAACAGACCATCGAACAATTCGATCTTGGCGGTGACTCGCTGGCCGTCGCATTGGTAATGGAGACAAGCTCGCACATTCAAATGATGGCACCCGAGATTCGCAGAATGGGCAGCGTCTTCACTGAAACTGTGATGGCACTCGAAGGCAGGGCCGCAGTGATTACATATGGCAGTAGTGTAGATGTGCGACAACCATTCACTCAGGATCACGACGCAATTGAGCGTTCCATCAGCAAAGTGGAATTCAATGCTCCGGAAATGCGGCTTTACGATGCGATGTCTGCAGCAGTGGGGCTACTGAAAGCGCAGCCGTCAAATTTTCGGCGCGTAA
This sequence comes from uncultured Acidobacteriota bacterium, assembly GCA_963719845.1. Taxonomy (GTDB): domain Bacteria; phylum Acidobacteriota; class Terriglobia; order Acidiferrales; family UBA7541; genus Palsa-189. Next base: position 224,529 of record CAVRDM010000020.1, read on the forward strand.
TGCTAATCATTGGTGAGTCACAGGATGATTCAAGTGATTCGAAACTTGGCCTTGTCCTGCGCGAAGTACAGCTAGCGAACATCAGCATTTACGCCGTCGGCCCAAGCAGCACTGCCGCTGATCTTCGTTACGGCACAAACGGGACTAGCACGGTGCCTATTCCAAAATCTCTTCCGCCTGCCCACACTGAGGCACCGCCGCGCAGCCCATTGAAGGATGCTCGCTTCGACCTTCTCACGCCAGCTATCTGGCTCCTTACCCGAGGAACAAACGAAATCAAGAATCACCAACTCGAAGTCGCAGCAGCCTCAACCGGAGGCGTTCACTACCGTGTTTTTAGCGATCGAACCATACAATCGGCAATAGACAAAATCGGCGGTGAAATTCACGCCCAGTACATTCTCAGCTACACACCCAATGCCGAAGTTTCGCCCGGCTTCCACAAGATTAATGTAACCGTCATGCGACCCAAAGCCATCGTGCGAACGCGCCCCGGCTACTTCATCGACGGAGTGCCCGATTCGCCCAATCCATCGCAGTTGCCCCGATAATCACCAATCAAACGATATTCCGCCTGAGAAACGCATTATAAAAGGGCGCCCCTTTGAAGTAGGTTTTGATTGCTGGTATCAACGCCTACCGGAAGGAGCACCCAACCGCGCTGCTTGTCCGCGTCAGGAACCGAAGGCGTCGTCACCAAGCACGATGAATCTGCAGGGACGGCAAAATCACAGAATCTCGTCACATGACTTGGGCTGGACGGCAACACGCTCTCCAGTCACAGGAGAGGTATTTTTATTGACATCCCCTTTTATAGAACGGGATTCTCGCGACGGCAAAAGTGCTACACCCGCCATTTCGGGACTGCGCGAGCGCGAGACAACCATTGTGGGCACGTTCCCGAACTGCTCCCCTTGACAACTTAGGAGAGATAGCCTAGCCTCCTAATCGTCTTAGGAGGGTGCGTGACTCCCCAAGCGCAGCTTCTTCCCGGCACTCTCGATCTCCTCATTCTGAAGGCAGTTTCTCTCGGCCCTCTCCATGGCTACGGCATTCTTCTGCGCATCGAGCAGATTTCCGGCCGGGCCCTAATCATTGAGCAGGGCGCGCTCTATCCTGCCTTGTTTCGGCTCGTGAATCAGGGATACCTCAAGGCTAACTGGGGCGTCTCCGACAACAATCGCCGCGCCAAGTTCTATGAACTCACCGCTACTGGCCGCAAGCATTTGCGCCAGGAAGCCGAAGAGTGGAATCTGCTGGTCGCCGCCATCGCCGCCGCCCTCGGCGCTGAGCCCGAGAAAACATGAGACTTTTCGCGTCTCTTCGTTCCTTCGCTTTCACTTTTTTTCATCGCTCCCAGGTGGAGAGTGAAATGGACGAGGAGTTGCGCTCGCATGTCGAACTCCGCGCTGATGATCTCGTCGAGCATTCCGGCTTGCCCCGAGCCGAAGCCGAGCGCCGCGCCCGCATCGAGTTAGGCAGCCATGAAAAGGTCAAAGAAGAATGTCGTGAGGCCCTCGGTACGTATTTCCTTGAAACTCTCCTTCAAGATATTCGGTTTGGCGCCCACATGCTGCGCAAGAGCCCAGGGTTTACCGTTGCCGCGACTCTAGCACTGGCGCTTGGAATCGGGGCGACGACCGCCGTCTTCAGTCTTGTCAATGCTGTGCTCATCCGACCGCTGGCCTATGCGAACCCGCGTCAACTTGTTCTGCTCTGGACGCCGTACCCGCAATTGGAGCACTCGATTCAACAAGTGATCGGGCAGGGAAATGAAGACTTCGCGTTCGAAGTGTTCTGGCCGTCGCCTGGGGATTTCTACTCATTGCAGAACGGAAACCGCTCTTTCGCGAGTATGGCACTCTTCAGGCCTATGCATCTGAACCTCGCTACGGACACGGCCGCGGTGCGGGTATCGGCGGCGCGAGTCACTGCAGGATTCTTCGAGACGCTTGGTATCGGCGCCGAATTGGGTCGCCCAATCGCCGCAAATGACGATCAACCCGGCAATGACAGGGTCGCGGTCATAAGCCATGCCCTCTGGATCACCGAGTTTGGCAGCGACCCGAACGTGCTGGGCAAAGCACTTTTGCTTGACGGCAGGTCCTACGCAGTCATTGGCGTGGCCACCCCGGGTTTTCGCTTCCCGCAAGGAACTGACGTTGATTTTAACTCGACCAATATGTTCACTGACGTGTGGGTGCCGTGGGCCATGCTGCCTAAAGCAGCGTGCCGATCATGACGCGAACGGCGGAGCCGCGATTGCGAGATTGCGCCCCGGAGTCTCGGTTGCAGAAGCCCAGGCTGAGATGAGTGCGATTGTGGTGCGGCTGGATCCATTGCACTCACCCCACTCGCCCGAGTCTCTCGGCATGCACGGCATGCAGGCGCTGGTGACGCCGCTATCCGCGACTTCGATTGGCCACGCGCGCGAATCCCTGCTCCTCCTGTTGGGGGCTGTGGCTTGTGTTCTCCTTATCGCTTGCAGCAATGTGGCCGGCCTGCTGATGGCGCGAGCCACCAGCCGCGTCCACGAAATCGCCGTGCGCTCTGCGCTCGGTGCGCTAAGAACGCGCCTCATCCGGCAAATGTTCACCGAGTCCCTGCTGCTGGCTTGCGCCGGCGGTACCCTGGGCGTGCTCGCCGCACTCGGCGCGATTCGCCTGCTCCTCCGGTTAGACACTGGAAACATTCCGCGCATCGAGGAAACTTCGGTGGACGGACGTGTTCTTCTCTTCAGCGTGGGTGTTTCGATCCTCACCGCTTTACTCTTCGGACTGCTCCCGGCATTTTCCGTGTCGCGCAGTGGGCTAACCGAAATGCTGAACAGCGCTGGGAGCAAAGTTGTGAAGGGCGGGGCAGGTCGCGCTCGGCGCGCATTGATTGCGATGGAAGTGGCCCTCTCAATGATCCTGTTGGCTGGCTCGGGCCTTATGATTCGGAGCCTCGTCAAGCTAAACGCGGTCGGGCCCGGCTATCAGCCGCACGCTACGCTAACCATGAATCTCGCACTCGATCCGCGTTATGACGTGCCGGAAAAACGCCGGGCAGTGTTCCGCGATCTGGTACAGAAGACCGGCGCATTGCCAGGCGTTCAAGCTGTCGGCGCGATCGACTTCGTGCCTCTCGGCAACGGCGAATCACTTAGCCGTTTTCGTGCCGAAGGTCAACCCTACGACAGCAACCGCTTCTTTGAATCGCGATCGATTTCACCTGGCTACTTTGCTTCCCTGGGTATTCCGGTTCTTGCGGGCCGCGACTTTACCGAAGATGACGGCGTCGGCGGCGGTGCTCCAGTTGTAATTATTAGCCAATCGTTCGCCGAGGCCTACTTCTCGCGCCAAGGTGCGCTGGGCCAACATTTGCAAGCAGTGAACAGCGATGGCCGCGATCGACCGGAACCGGCCGTAACGATCGTGGGAGTCGTGCCTGACGTCCGCCAAGAAACGTTGGACAAGCCGCCGTTGATGCAGATCTACGATCCCTTATGGCAAGGAGGCGTCACCTCAGCTTCCATCGTTGTGCGAACTGCGATTTCCCCAGCCTCACTGGTGGGTCAGATCCGCTCGGTGCTGCGGGCGATCGATCCGGCCTTGGCTCTCGCCGACGTCCACACCATGGATGATCTGGTTTCGAGCGCGAAAGCAGGCCGCCGCTTCCAAACCTTACTTCTCTCGCTGTTCGCGGGGATCGCACTCTTTCTGTCTTTGCTCGGCCTGTACGCGCTGCTTGCATATTCGGTGAAACAGAGAACGGCTGAGATTGGCGTGCGCATGGCGCTTGGAGCGCAGCGCAGGCACGTGCTGCGAATGGTGCTTCGGCAAGGGCTGTTAGTCGCCAGCATCGGCATCATCGTCGGGCTGGCGACATCACTTGCGTTAACACGCCTGTTGCGCGGGCTACTATTTGGCGTGGCTCCTAACGATCCGGAGACGCTGTTGGTTGTCACACTGGGGCTGCTCGTCGCAGCTCTGGCAGCATCCTGGATTCCCGCGTGGCGTGCGACTCGCATCGATCCGATGGCGGCGCTGAGAAATGAATAGGTTCTTCGCACGAACGATTGGCCGGGCCATCCCTAGAACACCCTCTCATAAGGACTGGACTTGTTCCTGAGTGACGGCGTCACCAGAAGTAATCGCCACGCCTACCTAGGCCAGCCACCGCGCGATAAGCCGGGATTACCGGAAGGGGGCCCGGCCACCCGAGGCCGGTTTGGTGGAGCGCACGTAGGACCCGGTTTTACCGGCTTCTTAGTGATAATTTATTCGGCACGCGCAGGGGCGCTATCTCGCTGCGATATGCGTGTAGCCTGCGTTTGATCGCTCTGTTGATCCGCCAATTCCAAAGCCAGAATCGAATTCTGTCAACCATGTTAGCCTCCCCCGCAGAAGCTGCCAACCGACCCACGGTGCTCTTTTAGCGAGAGTGGCGCTGGCAATGTTCATATCGTCGTGCGGCACTCGTAGTGCATTCCCGATACCAAACCGAATCGACGAGTCACGGACGCACAGAGAACATCATTTCAGTGACTTACGCGCTTTGCGCACTTTCCGCAAACTGCGACTCAATCGCCGCGTGACCGTATCGGGACAGGCTGTCGAAAAGGTGCCGTTATGGGCGCCTCGCGCTGGAGGCGCTTGGTCTCCGTGGGGCCTGGCGGCTAGCCAACCCCTGAGTTGGACGGGTATGGTACGGAGGCGAATTCGTTCCGGCGGTCGTAGGAGATGCGCAGGATGCCCGAGACACAAGTCCAAATCGGAAATCCGGATTTACGCAGTCGCCAGAGCCCCGCAAGATATGCGGTCTTTTTTTCTATTTTTCTTGCCTGGATCCTGACGATCTTTTTCGTCACTTCCGGATCGACACATCCATCTTGGTTGGCAAACTGACAGGCTCTGCTCAACACGCAATTTTCCGGTTTCGAGGCCCAGCAGACTCCCGACTCCTTCGCTTCGCCACAGGCTTCAGCCGACGGGCCCAATGCGTCGTTGACATGCCAAGCTCAGACGGGCGGCTCGACAAGGATAGAATCGTACTCCGCTTCATGCATGTCAAAATATGTGCCGGAAGAGAAAAACACTGGCGTAAGGCCGCGATCCACGTAGTTCAATTGCTCGGCCGCGGCTCTGGATAAGTCCAGAATGCGGTGCAGTCGCTGGTTAGGGCCCCGATCGGTGATCGTCACCACCACCGATTTACCATTTTCCAGATTCACGACTCGGATCATTGTTCCCAAAGGGAGCGTCCACGATGCCGCCGTGAGCTGGTGGAAATCAAATCGTTGTCCATTGGCCATCTTTCGGCCTTGGTGGCGCTCGCCGTACCAGGATGCCATTCCGATTGAAGACGTTTTCGCTTGCTTTACCCTCGTTAGCGACTTCGTTTGCGATTGGGCGGGATGAGATGCGGCAGATGTCAGAGAAACTCCGAGCAGGCTTGCTGCGAAAATGACTACTGCCATTCGTAGCTTGGTCTGCATTACGTTTCCTCCTGATCATTAGTTTTCTCGATGGCCGCGATCCCTGACGCTCCGTGCCGCCCGCACAAACTCTTTGGCGAAACAGCAGCGAAAAGGAATCGCTTTGCGCGCTATATGCTCCTTTCCAACGCTTCTCGAAGGATAACGATCGGCTCCGTTAATTTCTGCGTGGTCCTCTAGTTCGAACGGCTTCCCTGCGCAAGTTCATTCAATGTGTGGCCGCCGCGTACTAGGATTTTGCTCCGCACCCAGATACCGGGGCTTATCTGGGCGGCGGGTCCGCCACCTCACGGGGCAGCTGCGCCGATTGCAAGCGCTGTAGGGCTTCCGTTCCAATGCTTCGCAAATCCCTCCATAAAGCCTGCACGTTGAGTGAAATAGCCGCTCGACAGTCTATACACCACCACCGCTCCATACCATTTACCCCGGTCCAGCATTACCTCGATTGACGCACCTTCACTTTGACGCGAGACGCTGGCAGCGACCATAGGCGGAAAGGTCCAAAATGACTGGTACTCATGGATCGACTAGACGTACCAGGAGTGTTAGTACCCAAGCTGCTCAATATATGTGCGAGCCTCTACGGTGCGGCGCGCTAATCGGGTCGTATTTCTCCAACGCAGCGCCGAGTAGTGACGTTTCACTAGATAAACTCAGCCATCGGTTCGTATTGACTGCCCCGCGCCAATCAATCTTGGGAAAGCTGCACGTTGCGCCAGGCTGGCCCGTTTTGGGATTACTCACTCCCTTTCCAGCCACGCCTCTGTACGAGAGGCTGCAAAAGGGACGGCTGACCCGGTCGCCTTTTCGCTCTCTCGGTGTGAGGCTTACCTGATCGGGAAGCGTTGCGTTGAGTTGGGTAGCTGCCGACGCGCGCTCGCCTTGTATTGTAAACGGCCCATAGAACGAGAGCCGCGACCACTGTTCATATTATGGCGAGTGCCCGCCAGTTCGGCTTCGTCTGGCCTAAAAGTTCCGAAATTGTCGCCCACGTCGCAATGATTAAGTCTAATATCCCGCGCGGAGATATCCTCGGCGAAAAAACGAGCCGTCCGGCCCTGCGATCTTCCTCGGGTATGGTACGAAGGCGAATTCGTTCCGGCGGTCGTAGGAGATGCGCAGGATGCCCGAGACACAGGTCCAAATCGGAAATCCGCATTTACGCAGTCGCCAGAGCCCCGCAAGATATGCGGTCTTTTTTTCTATTTTTCTTGCCTGGGTCCTGACGATCTTTTTCGTCACTTCCGGATCGACACATCCATCTTGGTTGGCAAACTGGGAAAGATGGGATGCGAACTTGTACAAGCAGATTTGGCTTATGGGCTATCCCGCTTCGGATCCCCGAACCCTCGTCTTTCCTCCCGGCTATCCTTTATTGGTTGGGATAATTTCAAAGCTCTTTTTGGCGTCGTTTCTCGGAACAGCTATCGTTCTGAATTTGGCTGCTTTCTTCACCACCACAACTTTGATTTCCGCTTGGTTCTCGCGGCGATTCGACATCTCGCCATATTTGCTATTTGGTTTTATCTTGTCCGCTCCCGCCTCTTATTTTGTTTTTACTTCGTACTCGGACATCGTTTTCATGCTCCTGTTGTGGGTGCTGCTCTGGCTCGCCTTATCCCCGAGCCGGCGGCCGGGACATGGGAATTTGATCGCGCAATCTCTCATTCTTCTGCTGCTCCCCTGGATACGATTGACGGGCTATGCGCTTGCTTCCTGGCTGCTGGATCGAAGACTAGCAGCCCTCGCGGTCTTCGTTTCCCTCGCTCTGTGGCTTGGATTCAATCGGATGATCGCGGGCAGCCCATTTTATTTTCTACATGCGCAGGAGTTATTTGCAATGCCGGGCGGAAATTTCTTCCAAGGCCTGTCTGCCAGTTTGGAGCAGCTATTCTCAAATGATCTTCGTAATGGCTTCGTAACCCCCTGGCTGCAGCTCGCTCTTCTGCCGCTCTTCTATCTCTGTGTTTTCACGGCCGCCGGAATTTGGCTGGCGAAAAAAGGGGAGGGTCTGCTGGCCATCACGGTGTTCTCCATTCTATTCCTGTCGCATAACCAGGGCGTCTGGCGGAGCGCCGTTCGTTACGATTTGCCGCTCTTTCCAGTCCTATGCCTGCCGTTGTTAGTTACTTCCGGATCGCGCGCGACTTCCCTTGCTCTTAAGGCGGCATTCTATCTTCTGATCGCCGGTCAATTCGCTTTGCAATTTTATTTTGCCCGCATGTTTCATTCCGGGGCTTGGACCTTTTAGAGAAACCCGTGGTGCGTGGAGGCTCGGCCGGCATCGGAAATGGGAACCCCGTCGAATCTGTTTATGTCGCTAGTCTTGCCGTCAGCTTGCTCCTTTCAATCCATTGGTAAATGGAAAACGCGCTGCCCCGAATCGAAATGCCGATGAGGCTGATTAGATGACGTTGTCGGCTCCTTCCTCCGAGTAGACTTGGTAGCTGTGAGACGACCAAGGCTCGGAAGAGAGGAGCCGAGCAATGTTGATTATAGGATGCGATTTTCACACACGCTATCAGCAGATTGCCATGTTGGATGAAGCTACCGGAGAGTTAGTCGAGCGACGGCTGGAGCACGAGAATGGAGAAGCGCACACCTTCTATCGCGATCTCCCCAAGCCGGTACGGGTGGGAGTCGAGGCCACCGGGCCGCTTCATTGGTTCGAACGCTTGCTGGGAGAACTCGGTCATGAACTTTGGATCGGGGGCTCCGCGAAGATTCGCGCCAGCGAGGTGCGGCAGCAGAAGACCGATGAGCGGGATGCCGCGCTGATTCTCAATCTCTTGCTGACCAACCGTTTTCCGAAGATTGGGTCCCCTCCGCGGAGGAACGCGATCTCCGACAGTTGCTCTGGCATCGCCACAAGCTCGTGCGTTTGCGCACCATGTTGGGCAACCAACTGCAGGCGCTGGCGATGAGCCAGGGACTGTGCCGGAAGAAAAAGCTGTGGACCAAGAAGGGCCGCAGAGAACTGGAAGGGCTGACTCTACGTGTCTCTTGACAGAGCCGATAACGTCATAGAGGGCTGCCCAGCCTCTGATTTGGAATTTTGGGGTGCCCCTCGATAAGAACGAAGGCGTTGTCAAGGCGCAGTTCTGCTCCTCAGTGCTTTGCGCACCGCGTGGTTGCCAGAGCAGGGTGGAGGACCAAGACTCTGGAAATCTCGCCGTGAATCACTTCTCGGTGGATCGTTCCACCAACCATCGATACGGCCCGTCACTTCGGCCATGATTCTGCTATGCGAATCCCGATCTACAATCGGGACGAGAGCGCCCAATCAATCCTGCGGTCTAGCTTTCGCCGACCAGGGGCACCCGCGAGCTGCTCTCGATACGAACGATCTCCGGATACGGCTTTTGCGTGCGCAGCATCCAGTAGAGTCGAATCGCCAATTTCCGGGCCGCCGCCACCTTGGCCACACCCTTCGGCTTGCTGTGGCAGCGATGCAAATACTCGTTGCGCATTCCCGGATCGCAGCGCACCGCAATCTGCGCCGCCTCCACCAACAGCATTCTCATAAACCGATTCCCTTGCTTGCTGATCGATCCCAGGCGCTGATGTCCGCCCGAACTGTACTCTCGCGGAATCAGTCCCAGATAACTAGCCACCTGCTTGCCGCGCCGAAAACGGGAAACATCTCCCATCGTCAGCACGAAGGCCAGCGAAGTCACCGGCCCCACTCCCGGCTGGCTCAGCAACAGCTTCGCCTGAGAGTTTTCCTTCGCAGCCTGCTCCACCGCCAGGTCCAGCGGAGCGATCTGCTGGTTGAGCATCGCCAGCAACTTCAACAGGTCTTCGCGCCGCCGACTGCCCCAGGGCCGCAGCGCCAACTCGTTCAGCACCTTTTGTCCCGCCGCACTCCACAGCCGCTGCTTTCGCTGCACTCCCTGGTTGAGCGCCAGATGTTGCAACTCATTTTTCACCTGCGCCCGCACCCGCACCAGTTTGTGGCGGTGAATCAGCAACTGCCGCAGATCTTTCTGCTCGCTCGAGGGCACCCAGATCCGCGGAAATCGTCCGTCGAGCAGCAGCTTCAGCAGCAAAGCCGCATCTCGCCGGTCGTGTTTCTGCTGCCGCACATCACTGGCTCGAATCTTCGCCGCATCGCCCACCCACAACTCGTGCCCCGCCGCCGTCACCATCTCCAGAAACCACTGATGGTTCCCCGTCGATTCCATGCCGATCAGCGCCGGCCCGGAAAGCTGCCGATAGAAACGCTCGGCCTCTCCCGAACCATGAACCAACTTCTTCTCCCCCGTTTCCCCCGTAATCGTGTCCACCCAACAAACCTGTTGCCAACTAGGATGAAAATCACATCCAATAACCAGCATCGAAGGCTCCTTTCTCCCCAGATTCTTGGTCCTCTAACCAAAGAATACAGGGTCGCGAACGGAGCCTTCGTTCTTATCCAATCAGTCCTTGACGTTTTTTCAAGGGCGGGTTCCTGCTATGTGCTCTGCCGAGTATTCGAACAGTACCCGTTAACTAATCGGTTTACAAAATAGGCGATTTCTGCTAACATATGGTGTGACACTCGGATCTAATTCGACCGTCCCCTCCGATTCCGGCCCGCAGCACCCGCTCTCTCACGCCGCACTTCCCAAAACTCGCGCCGAAGTTCTTCTCGCAAGAGCGCGCAAAACGCAAAAACCGTGCAGCATTTACCTGCATTTTCAATCGATTACAACGTGCTATTTCACCATCCTGTTTATTTTCACATGCTTACGAATTTATGTCAGGCTATGTGGCTTGCTTTCACATCCTTACAAAAAAAGACCCGGGGGTGGGGTGTTAACATCCTTGCCAACAGCGCCAAGAGCGCCACAAGCATGCCCCACGCAGTTGGCAGGCAGCAACTTGCGCCGTGCTTGCAAGACCTGGGAGCCCGGCCTAAGATTGCGCCCATATCTAAGCCTTGGGGAGGCTTTTATGAGGTCAAAGTGGAAATCCCGGCGAATACCATTGTTCACTTGCCGGCGCTGTGATATAGCTGCGGCAGGTTTTTCTTTCTGGAGGGGCATGTGAAAGTCAAACTCACACCTGTAGTTCTGTTACTCGCTATTCTCGCATCTGCCGGTCTGGCCTTCGCGCATCATGGCAGCGCGTCCTACAGCATGCAGCCGACGACCTTCAAGAACGTCACCGTCACCAAAGTTAATTGGGGCAATCCCCACACGCTGCTTATGTTTGATGTTAAGGACGACAAAGGCAGTTTGCAGCATTGGGTTTCCGAAGCCAACGCAGCCTCAGCCATCAACGCGTCCGGCTGGACAAAGACCGCCATCAAGCCTGGTGACACCCTAACCGTCGTTTTGTATGCCGCCAAGAACGGCCAGAACGTTGGCCGTGTCGGCAAGGTGGTGCTGTCCGACGGCAGAGAATTCGGTGACGGCTCACTGATTGGTGACCGCCCGTCCGTGTGCGATCAGGACTTCACGACGGGTGGTAATGAGTCAGCGGCCTGCCGTCCGGGTGGCCGCATAACCAACAACTTGGAGAAGAAATAGCGCGCAGGGGCAGGCTTTTGCAGCTGCGACAAATGTTGCCGGGCAGGAGCATCCACATGGGAGAGCGATCCAGCAAAACGTTGCAATTCTGCACTGTAATTATAGCCACGGCTGCTTTACTCGCCTGGCCCGGCGCCTCCTCCCCGCAAAACGCACCGACGGCGAACACCAACCCTCGCGTGACTCCGCAGCCCGGCTCCGACGCAACTCGCCAACGCGGCGCCCAGGCAGCACCTGAAAAACCCTCCGCTCCCGCGCCTCCGCGCGACCTCTCGGGCATGTGGACGGGCCCGGGTGAAGCTCTGCTCAGCAACCGCATCCCTCCGATGACTCCCGCGGGCAAGGCCAAATTGGACGCCAATGTACCAGATCCGTTCAGTGCCTCTTCCAACGACCCGTGGAAGACCTGTGACCCCTTCGGCATGCCGCGCAGCGTCAACAATCAGAATGGCCAGCTTGGTTTCGCGCAGATGCCCGGCCGCATCATCATCCTGTCCGGCTTCAGCCGCACTTGGCGCGAAGTCTGGATGGACGGCCGCAAGCCTCCGAAAAATATCGGTCACGAAGGCGGACCCTCAGGCATGTATAACGGCTACTCCGTGGGCCACTGGGAAGGCGATAACACCCTCGTCGTGGAAACAGTCGGCATGGACGAAAAAACCTGGATGGACCGGCGCGGCTATCCTCACAGTATTGACGCTAAAGTGACCGAACGTTACACGCGCACCGACTACGATCACCTGTCCATGACGGAAACCGTGGAGGACCCGGCTTACTACACGCAGCCGTCCTTCATTCTCGCCAAGCTCGACTACCGCTTCGCCCGCAATCAGGAAGATAAAAACGCGCCGTTTACCAATGAGACGCTCTGCATTCCTTCTCAAGCCATCGAGTACCTGAACGCGATCAGCGCTCCCGCCGACATCGACGGCGCCACAGGCCAAAAGAAGAAATAAATCATCCGCGCCACAGCTTTGCCGTCAACTGGCTTTTCCGGCGCCGGTTACATTCGGATAAGCCGATTGTCGGTGTGTGGCTCAGTGCCGGGTCGGACTACAGCGCGTCGGTAACAGGACGCTCGGCGAGCCAGGAGTCGAGGATTTTCAATTGGTCGTCGGTCGGATCGAGGAACGCGACGCCCATGCCGATTCCTTCGTGGGTGTAAATGACGTTTCCTCTGGTTGCGAAGCTCCCCTGATCGCGGGATATGACTATGTTGAGGACGGTACCCAGCGGAAATGGGTTCAGAGTGTCCACATAGCATCCCTTGCTACTGATTTCGTTGATTCTTCCCATTACGCACGTTTGGGTCGCGGCCTCGATAATTTCCGCCACGGCGACAAAGCTATAGCGCGGTACTGTGCGCTGACTGCGGTATGCCGAGCCCGAGTCAGATGACGAAACAGGAAAATGTTCCACTGTCGTGCCTCCAAACGTTCGGTCGAGCTTTGCACAACCCAGAGTCCCCCGCAAGGAATACACCGCGTCGAAGCTGCGAATTACACACTGTGGGTGTATCAACTCGAAGCAGCGGACGAAACCGGTAAGTAATCCGCCGTTGTCGTAACGGATAGGACTTCCGCCAGATGGCGTGGGTTAGCGAGGGATCACTTTTGAGCGGGGCGCAGGATCGAGTTCCCAGACGCTCTGCATTCCTTCTCAAGCCATGTAGTACCTGAACATGATCAGCGCTCCCGCCGACATCGACGGCGCCACTGGCCAAAAGAAGAAATGTGGCCGGTGAAAACAACTGGGAATCTATCGCTCGGTACGGTCACTTGACGGCGGCACAATGCCCTTCAGCCGCAAATACACACACATGTATCCGTAGACTTCCTGAGAGTGTTCAAGTACGTTGCCTTCGATCACGGCAAGCTTGGTGCGCTGCCCGCCACGTCCGGCGTTGACCGTTGTCAGCACGTCGGCATCCGTCAGCGAATTGAAGACGGCATCACATTCGTCGTTGGCCTGCTTCATGGCCGCCGCGATTTCTGCCTTGGTCGGCGCGGCGCTAAAAGTGAGGGGCTTCTGCTCGCCCTTCAACAGAGAGCAAGCGCGCATGTTGAAGGTGATGACGTGCGCCATTCGCTGTCCGAAATCCTGAATCTCCGGCGTGGGCTTGAACCTGTAGTCTTCGTCGGGCATCTTGTCGGCCATTTTCGTAAGCAGGGCGCTAGTGTCCGCCCAAGCGCTCTTCAGGTTCGTGCTGATTGGATTTGCCCCTTGCGCGTGGAGGACACACTTCCCCGCGAACATAGCAATTACAAGCAGTCCAAAAACTCGATTCATGTTGGGTTCTCCCTCGGTCGAATTAGGGCCTATGCCCAACCGCAATTCTCGCCCGGAATCTGAAATCGCGTCTTCGCGCGAAACCATAGGCCGGCAGGGGCTCAGTTGTCAAGCTAACGCCACAACAAAGCCTTGGCATTGACGCGGGTGCGCTGACGATCCAAGTTCTCCCTCCATTCAATTTGCATAACGCCCGCATCCGCCGCGCGGGCGACTTCGTTCAAGTCGCTTTATCGAAAGCGCGCCAGAGCACCCTGCCCCGGTAATCCCATCCAGAGCAAGCGCGCTTCCGATAAGGCACTAAGACTTCTCAGGCAGTGAGAACCAGGTGCTTCAGATTTGCTCACCTCTGATGTTCATTTGCCCGGCGGCGTGCGCGAGCGCAGAGGGCGTCTGGCAGCCCGGCAAGAACGACGAACTGGTCCACGAGGCCCCGGCGATTGAGGGCCGGTCAAAACCGCAAAGTCCGGTTCTATGACGTGGCTTCTGGTCACAATTTGAGCTAGTATGCCCGTAAGTTTGGATGTCACCCCTGGAGGGCAAAATGCAAAGTCGCAAACTATGGGCTCATTGCTTGCTGATCGGCGCCGCGATCACGTTGCTTTCTGCTCAAGTGGCTTTCGGCCATATCAAGATTTTCCCGCAACAATCCACCTACGGCCTGCGTGAGAGATACACCATGCGCGTGCCAAACGAGAAAAAGGTTTCTGCCGTTCGGGTCGAAGGCGAGTTTCCGGCTGGAGTCAACGTCTACGATTTCGAATACAAGCCGGGCTGGAAGATCGACTTCAAGAAGGACGACAAAGGCAAAATTATCGGCGCCACCTGGACCGGCCTCGTCGCTCCGAATGAGTTTATCGAATTCGGCATGCTCGCACTCAATCCCAGTGAAGGCGCGAGCATCACCTGGAAGTTTACCGAGTTCTACGAGGACGGATCAAAGGAAGAGTACGCTGGTCCGGCTGACTCCAAGTTACCCGCGCCAGTGGTCAAATTGTGCCCGGCGGAAGGGTGCGTAAAGCCTTCGCTCACCAGCTCCAAGTAGTGCTCGCTTGTTCCGGTTTCATTCTGGCGGGATCGCGAGAGGCTGCCATCCGGCAGCTCCTCTTGCGTCAGAGCCCAGCAAGAATAATATTCTGGCGAACCCCGGCCGTATCCCCATGGGCAGTTGGCCCAGCCCGAACCCCGGCTCTCGCGCGACAGCATCAGCTTGAACGTCAATTTGTCGGCCCCGGCGGTCACGCCAACTCCCACGCCGGTTTCGACACTCAGAATCCTGCTCGAGCGATCGAGCACGGCCCGGACCTCGTGGAATTGGTCATTTCCCGCGACGAAGTGGCGCAGGGGCCCGCAATCGGCGTACTGCGCGGCGGCAATGGCCCATTTTTCATTCACTCACTAGGCGATTCGCGAGGGTGGCCCAGCTCTGATTTGGAATTTTGGGATGCCCCGTCCTTGACGTTTCTCAAGGGCGGGTTCTTCCTCTGTATTTTGTGGAGTATTCGAATAGTATCCCTTACAAAAAAGACCCGGGGGTGGGGTGTTAACATTCTTGTCAACGGCGCCAAGAGCGCCACAAGCATGCCCCGCGCAGTTGGCAGGCAGCCAACTTGCCCGTGCTTGCAAGACCTGGGAGCCGGGCCTAAGATTGCGCCCATATCTAAGCCTAGGGGAGGTTTTTATGAAGCAACGCTTCTTGATATTGACGATTTGCGCCGCGGCGATTGCTCTTTGCGCCGTCGCGCCGATGAACGCGCAGGACGGCGGAGAGGGAGCCGCGCCGATCGCGCAACTGCCATTCCATCTGGTGCAGAACTTTTTCCACTATCCCGCCAACTCTGTCGTGGGCCGCGTGAGCGGCATCGCCGTCAGTCCCACAGGCAATATCGTCGCGCTCAATCGCGGCTACCACCCGGTGCTGGAGTTCAAGTCGGACGGCAGCTTCGTGCGCTCCTGGGGCGAGGGCTCCACGATGTTCGTAGGCGCCCATGCCCTGCGTTTCGATCCGCAAGGCAATCTCTGGTACGTGGATGCCGCCGATAACATCATTTACCGCTTCGACTCCGAAGGCCGCACTGTGGGCACTTTGGGAACAAACCCGGAACCCTGGACCTGGCTCACCCACGTGATCGAGCACGCCGTGCCCGGCAGGGCCGCCTTCTATCAGGAGACGGATATCGGCTGGAGCAAGGATGGCAGCATGTTCGTCTCCGACGGGTACGGGAATTCGCGGGTGGCCAAATTCGATAAGGATGGCAACTTCGTCAAGTCCTGGGGTGAGCGCGGCGGCCAGCCAGGCAACTTCAACACTCCTCACAGTCTGGTGGTGGACAATAACGATATCGTCTATGTCGCCGACCGCGGCAACAGCCGCATCCAGGTTTTCGACACGGAGGGCAATCGGAAAGCGGTTTGGAACCTGCCGACCGCGCCCTGGGCGCTCTGCCTCACCAACGGACCCACTCAGGTGATGTTCGTGGGCAGCGTGGGCCGGGTCTACAAGATGGATCTCACCGGAAAGATTCTGGGAGCCTTTGGCCGTCCCGGCCGCATGCCCGGCACTATTGACTCGGTTCACGGGATAGCCTGCCCGGATGAGAAGGCCGTCTATCTCGCCAACTTGTATGCCTCGCGCATCGACAAATGGGTCGTGCAGTAACTAAGGTTCTGAAAATGAACCTGCGTTCCAATTACGGCGGCGTGCTACGACTCTTGCACTTGCGTGGTATCCGCGGTGGCGTTCTCCTCGGTGTGCGGCCAGGTAAATTCTCGGTTCAGCGCGTAGCTCACCGACGCGCCCAGAATGATGGCGACGAACTGGCAAGCGAGAAGAATGGCGATGCCGCGCGAATGGGCCGCGGTGGCCGGCAAGTGAGCGGCGATTCGGCTGAAGCCCACATAGGCCACGGTGGTGACGCCGATGCCCACACCGGACATGAGTGCGAAATACACAAAGCCACGAACCAGGCGCATCCCCTGGTGCTGCCGATCGGAGAAGGTCCACAGGTTATGCAAAAAAAAGTTACCGACGGTCGATACGATATTTGCCACCGTGGACGGTATCCAACCTCGCTGGGAGGAAAACGTCAGGAGGAGCGCCATGGTACTGAGATTGGCCGCAATTCCGACACAGCCCACGATGCCGTACTTGATGACGCGAGAATTGCGTCGCATCTGGCCTTGCAGCCAGCCCGTGATGGTCTTGGGGACGACAGTATCCTGGTTCACTAAGCCGCTCTCATCCGCATGACTAGCCTAGCAGCCTGAGAGCGATTACGTGGTGGAATGTACGAAGCACGTTTCCCTAATAAGCAACGTATTGCCCGAAGGTGTTGCGGCAAGATCAAGGACGGCGCATTCGATAGCATTGAGGTATATTGACAGATTCCTGGTCAGCGCCCCGGTCGAACCCGATCGAGCGTGAACCGCTCATGGTCTTGGACGCACGCAGGCATGCGCGCAGATTCAATTATTTTTGGGCCATGCCCGGATTAACCACGCTAACGGGTGGGGCGGAAAAGAAAAAAAAGAGACATCGGTTCCGCGAGGCAGAGTTGCTCCGATGACGATTCTTTACGGCTACCTGAAAAGGTATTGGCAATTAGTTGTCGTGGCCCTGGTTTTGGCGTCGATCAATCAAGTATTCTCGCTGCTCGACCCGCTTATCTTCCGGCACATCATCGATTCCTACGCCACCCGTTATCGCGAATACTCGAGCCCGCAATTTGTAAGAGGCGTGAGCTTGCTGCTGGGCGCGGCGGTCGGGGTGGCGTTCATTTCGCGCGTGGCCAAAAATTTCCAGGATTATTTTGTGAACGTCATCACGCAAAAAGTTGGCGCCAACATCTACACCGACGGCATCCGCCACTCGCTCGAACTTCCGTACACGCTTTTTGAAGATCAGCGCAGCGGCGAAACCCTGGGCAAATTGCAAAAGGTTCGCACCGACGTAGAAAAATTCATCGCCTTGGTGGTGAACCTGTTGTTCACGACGCTTATCGGGCTGGTGTTCGTGATGATCTATTCGGCCCGCGTGCACTGGTCGGTGGCGCCCGCGTATTTGCTTACGGTGCCTCTGCTGGGCGGTTTAAGTTCGGTCCTGAGCCGCAAGATCAAGATCGTACAGAAGCGCATCGTCCGCGAGACCACGGCCCTGGCGGGCGCCACCACCGAATCGCTGCGCAATATCGAACTGGTGAAAAGCCTGGGCCTGGCGCAGCAGGAGATCGACCGGCTGAATGGGACGACCGACAAGATCCTCAAGCTCGAGCTGGAAAAGGTGCGCTACTTGCGCAGTTTAAGCTTCATACAGGGCACCTGCGTCAATCTGCTGCGCACCTCCATCATGTTCCTGATGCTGTACCTGATCTTCACGCAGCGCATCACCATCGGACAATTTTTTTCGCTGTTCATCTATTCATTCTTCATTTTTGGACCTTTGCAGGAATTGGGGAACATGATCAACGCATACCGTGAGACGGAGGCTTCACTCGAAAACTTCGAAGAAATTCTCAAGTTGCCGGCGCAAGCGACGCCGGAGCATCCCGTAGCTTTGGCGTCACTCGAAACGCTGCGATTTGAAGATGTTTCCTTCCAGCATCCCACCGCGTCTTCGCCGGCCTTAAGCGGCATCTCCTTCGTGGCCGGTCGAGGAGAGACGATTGCCTTCGTAGGCCCGTCGGGGGCCGGAAAAACCACGCTGGTAAAGCTTTTGGTCGGCTTGTACGAGCCACAAAATGGGGCATATTTACTACAACGGCGTGGCCGAAGATCAAATCGCTATCGAAGACCTTCGCGAGCGCATTGGATTCGTGACGCAAGATACGCAATTGTTTTCCGGATCCATCCGCGAGAACTTGCGTTTCGTACGGCCCGACGCCACCGACGAGGAATGCCTGGAGGTCTTGCGCCAGGCATCGGTCGACGTCCTGCTCAGGCGCGCCGATCGGGGACTCGACACCATGATCGGCGAAGGAGGCGTGAAGGTTTCCGGCGGGGAGAAGCAGCGCCTATCCATCGCCCGGGCGCTGCTGCGCAGGCCGGAGCTGCTGGTATTTGACGAGGCCACCTCCTCGCTCGATTCGCTGACCGAGGAAGAAATCAGCCAGACCATTCGCGAGGTGGCCGCCACGCCGGGATGCGATCACCATATTGATCGCACATCGGTTGTCGACGGTTCTGCATGCGGACTGCATATACGTGCTCGAGCGAGGCCGCATTGCCGAGCAGGGCCGCCACCAGGAGCTGCTGGCGAAGAAGGGTCTGTACTATGCCATGTGGCGGCAGCAGGTGGGCGAAGGACGGGAGATCACCGCGCGGGTGTAAAGCGAGGACGGCGGGAAATTACGGGATGATGCAATGAAAAATCGGCATTCGTGTAATGGCGTTGCCGCACCGACTGGAGCGATCCTGGCAAGGTGCGAGAGAGATGCCTCATTAGGGGCATGGGCTGAACTATGACCCGACGTGCGATCAGCATTGCCCCATTCGCACCTGTGCTCATCCTGCTGATTGTGGCGCTGAACTCCGCGCGCATGGGCGGCTGGCAGTTGACGGGTCCGAGGGTGCTGGACGCGCATG
This sequence comes from uncultured Acidobacteriota bacterium, assembly GCA_963719845.1. GTDB lineage: Bacteria > Acidobacteriota > Terriglobia > Acidiferrales > UBA7541 > Palsa-189. The sequence goes on from CAVRDM010000020.1 coordinate 243,390, forward strand.
ACCCCATCACCTATTTCATCGCGGACGGCAGCGGCCGCACCGGGTACCACGCAGGCGATCGAGAACTCGCGCGATGGGCTCTGGAGGCTTGGCAGCGAAGCGCCGCGAAAGGTCTTCGGTTCGCTCCCGCGCCCGAATCAAGCGCGCTTATTCGCCTCTACTGGGCTGAGCCTAGCGAAGGTAATTATGGAGAAATGCGGCCGCTGATGGTCGGCGACCGGCGCGGAGCGGCCGTCTACATAAGGCCCGACATGGAATCGCTGGGCCCGGATATTGCGCATCTTGCTGCGGAAGACGCGCTTTTGCGCGACAGCATCGTCTACTTGACCTGTCTGCACGAATTTGGGCACGCGCTGGGGCTTGAGCACACGTCGGATTTCGCCGACATCATGTATTACTTCGGGTACGGCGGGGACGTCGCCGAATACTTCGCCCGGTATCGGAAGCAACTGCATTCGAGGAACGATATTGCCTCGGTGTCCGGCTTATCGGACGGTGACGTGAAGCGGATCAGGGCGCTGTACAACCGCGAATGAATTGGACCATGAGGCGACACTCGAGAGCGGTCGAGACGCCGCGGTATGGATACGAAACCAGGTTTGGGGGTGTGGTATAAACTTACCCAAGCGCTGATATAAAAAGACGCGTCACATAGAGGGGTTAAAAATGAAAAGGTTTCTTACCATCGTGATTCTTTTTACCATCGTAATTCTTGGATCGCTGCTGGCCATTCCCGCCGCGGCGCAATCCGACCAGCAGGCTGCCGCGAATCCGTTATCCACGTGGATTCGCAACGCCTATATGGGCAACCGAAATAACATCACGAGGTCCGCGGAAAAAATGCCGGAGGAAAATTACGGCATGCGCCCCGGTTCGCAGGAGGAAGTGCGCACGTTCGGACAGCAACTGGGCCACATCGCCGACTACAATTTTCTGTGGTGTTCACAGGCCAAGGGGGAGAAAAACCCGAACGCGGGCAAGAATCTCGAAAAGCTGTCGACCAAGGCCGAGTTTCTAAAGGCGCTCGGCGATGCTTTTGCGTATTGCGACAGCGCATACAGCGCCCTGACCGACGCTTCGGGAATGGAGACGATCGACATTACGCAGGAGAGTGGACGGCAAACCCGCTCGCTGCGCATGGCCCTCTTGATCTTGAATTACGGCCACAATAACGAAGTTTATGGAAGTATGGTCACCTATTTGAGGATCAAGAACATCGTGCCGTCATCTTCCGAGCCGCGCCCGCAACAACAGCAGCCACCGCCCTCAGCGCAGCAGCACTGAGAGGAGCGTAATCTGCACTCCAGCGTAATGGTCTATTTGGTCGCGGGACACGGACTGCGGCGCCGCCCGAATGACACGCGAGACGTTTATAGCCGCTGCGGATTTACTGGCGGTTGGGATCGATGTTGTATGTGTAGCGGATAGTGACCGCTGAACGCGACCGCGTCGCGTCCAGGTTGATGTATTCGTCCAGTTGGCGGCCATCCGAACTGAGATCAAAGGTGCGGCGCAATTTTCCGCCCTGGGGGATATTCTCGTCCGCTACCAGGCGCGTTCCTTCCCAATGTGCCGCGATTTCGCGATAGTTGTCGTCCTTGGACTTCTGCAGCTTGCGCCCGTCGGTGAAAAAAACGCGTTTGCGCGCGGAGTCGTCGGTTAGATCGACTTCGGAATTCTGGAGTAAGAACGTAATCTCGGTGGCAGGATAAACGTATTCGCGCATGGCAGGCAACCGCGTTTCGCTGTCTTCGCCATAAACTCCGCGGTTACCTCCATTAGGGCCATTGGGGCCGCCTCCGTAGGGACCATTACCGCCACCGGGATATGGGTAACCACGCCCCATCGGGCCGCCTCCATATGGGCCATTGCCGCCCATGGGACCGTTGCCACCCATGGGGCCCATCGGGCCGTTACCCTGATTGCCACGGTCGTTTCGCTGGGCCTCCTCGATCTTGCTGCGGCCATCGTCGCTCGCATCACGATTCAGCTTCCACGATCCTGAAATATTCTGCCGAGGGGCGGGCTGCTCCCGTGCCGCTTCCGGTTCCGTTGGTATTGGGCGCGGGGCGGTAGCAGGCGGGGGCGCAGGCCTGGTGTCGGTCGGCGCCTTGGGCGCCAACGGCCCGGGCGCCGCTTGCGCGCGGAGCTGCTTAGGAAGGAAGGCGCATAAAGCGAACAGGAATCCACAACAAAATGCAGCCGAATTGAGTTTGCTCATGTTTCCTCGCCGCGCGGCGGCACAACCCCTGACTCTAATTCCTATTGAAATGATGGCAAGCAGGCCCGGCAAGTTGCCTGCCCTAGATAGATGCCGTCGTCATCGTACCACTCGCCGCTGCTGGACGCTCCTCCTCTCGTGGCTCTTAGCGGCTGAGCGGTTTGTTACCGCCAACGGCGCAATCTCAGTAGGTTTTCGGCTGCCTACATTTTTTCCAAGAAGACGCCGCGAAGAAGAAAAAGACGATGAGTCACCTCTCCAGGGCCACGCGCACGGCTCTGGGTAAGCAGGGAGCCAAGGTAGCTGCGGCCAAAAGACGCGGCGGAAAGTAATAAGCGGCTAAGAAGTCCTCCCTCCATATTTCTTGCCCGCCGCCTCCAATGCCGGCCCGGCTTTGGCCAGATCGTCGGCAATCATGACCGGCTGCAAGTCGATAGCGGCATTGAAGGTCAGAAACCAAGGCTCGGCGATGCTGGGAATTTGTGAAGCGTCTTGCAGGTTGATAAACAGATAACCCGCCCGTTGGCCGTCTACGGTCGTGAAGTAAGCTGCCTCAGGTTTTAAATCGGCAAGGATCGATTGCAGGGTTTTCGCCAGGCTTCCGTCGGAGACCAACGCATTGGTCATCTCAGTACTCAAGACCACCTTCATGAGCATACGCATCGTGTGCCTTCCTTTGATCAGTTTTGGATTCGTGAGCTGGGTATTATCGTGATTTTTCTGAAAATGCCTAACGCATGCAGCGGGCCGGGAACCGCGGGAGCATAATATAGGTGTTCCCCGCCGGTCAAACTTCCTGAATCCGTACATCGCGACTGGCAAAATTTCCGGCCCTCGGCGAGCAAGAGAATGGAAATTCAGGATTGGGAAAAGCGGTACCGCAGCCGGGAACGCGCCACTGAGGATTTGCAAGAGGCGCCGACGCCACTGCTGGTTGAGGCAGTTGAGTGCCTCACGCGCGACTCTAATCTCCCGGCCTCTGCCAAGAAACCCAGGCGCGCGCTGGACCTGGCGTGCGGTGCCGGTCGAAACGCGTTGTGGCTGGCGGAGCAGGGGTGGAGCGTCACTGCCGTGGATGGTTCCGCCGCAGCGATCGCGATATTGCGGGAACGGATGGCTGAGCGCGGTCTCAATGTGGAGGTGCGCGTTGCGGACCTGGAAAGAGGCGAGTTCCCCATCGAGCGGGGGGCCTGGGATCTGGTCGCAATTCTCTATTATTTGCAGCGGAACTTGTTCGAAGCCGCGAAGAGAGGCGTGGCGCCTGGCGGCGTGTTGATCGCCATCGTCCATATTACCGAGCCGGGCGAGGAGTCCACGCCGCACCGGCTGCAACCGGGTGAGCTTGACGCGTACTTTAGCGGATGGGACATCCTTCATCGTTACGAAGGAAAGCCACGCGACACTGCACACCAGCGTTCGGTGGCCGAAATTGTCGCCAGGCGCGGCTAATATCCCTGCATCGTGCTTTGCGGCTGTTGATCAGGAATGGCTGTGGTACTGGAGGTGGTGGCGCAGTGGCGGTTCGGAGATGCGTGGATCATTTATTTCCCATTGCTGAAGGAATTGAAACCGGGGGCGACGCCGAATCAAGGGGCGGAGCCGATATAGCGCGCGATTGCAGCGCTACCGATTGTGATTTTCGCGGAAATCGTGGGCTGCTGCTGCGCGGTCGCGCTGCACAGCCAAGAATGGCTGTGCTACTGGAGGTCCAACAGGGCGTAATATTCGCGCCTGATTTCCCGCGCGCTGCACAGGACCGAAACGCCGGGTTCTCCGAAAAGCCAGCAGTGTTATAGTATGGCATCCCCCGAAGGTCCGGGCATGTACGAGCAGCGGACGCCCGGACGTCCAGGTAAGCCAGGAAAGGAATCTCGTTATGGCTCAAATCTCACTCAACGTGAATGGCAAGTCGCGAGTGGTGAATACCGATCCCACCACGCCACTACTTTATGTCTTGCGGGATGATCTGGGACTGAATGGCCCGAGATTTGGCTGCGGCCTCTCGCAGTGCGGCGCCTGCACGGTGATCATTGAGGGAAAAGCAGCGCGGTCGTGCAGCATTGCCGTCAGCGCGGCGCAAAACCGCAACATCACGACGCTCGAGGGGCTGGGAACGGTTGCACATCCCCATTATTTGCAAGCCGCTTTTATTGCCGAGCAGGCCGCCCAATGCGGCTATTGCATGAATGGCATGATCATGACGGCCAAAGTATTGCTCGATCAAAATCCTAACCCGACCGAACCCGAAATTCGCCGTGCGCTCAACGGCAATCTCTGCCGCTGCGGCACCCACTTGCGAGTGATCCGCGCCGTTCAGCGGGCGGCCCGAGAAAAAGTTTCCGCCTGAGAATGCTGCCAGGAAGCTCGAAACGAGTAGAGCGGGATATAAGGAGAGCGAAAATGGAAACGAAATCGATTTCGCGCAGACAGCTTCTGAAGGGCACGGGCGCGCTGGTCGTGGGGTTCAGCTTCTGGGGTCCGGCATCGCGAGCATTTGCGCAGGCGGCGGGGCAAGGCGCGGTGCCAGCGGGCGGCGCGAGCGGTGATCTGGATGCCGCACAGCTTGATTCCTGGCTGGCGATCGCGCAGGACGGAAAAGTGACGGTGTTCACGAGCAAGGTGGAGCTGGGCACCGGTGTTGAGACCGCGCTGGCGCAGATGGTGGCCGAAGAACTCGATGTGCCGTTTTCACGCGTCTATATGGATTCGGGGGACACCGACAGATCGGTGGACCAGGCGGTAACCGCGGGCAGCAGGACCCTCGAAAGAGCCGGACCGCAATTGCGGCAGGCCGCCGCCGCAGGCCGGCAGGAGCTTTTGAAACTGGCCTCGGCGCGGCTGGGAGCGCCGGTAGACCGGCTTACCGTCAGCGACGGCGTGGTAAGTGTCGCGGGCAATCCGGCTAAGAAAATCTCCTACGGCGAGCTGGTAGGAGGCAAGCACTTCGACGTGAAGATCTCGGCCACGGGAACCGGCTGGGACATGAAGATTGCCGCGGAGGTTCCCGTCAAGAGTTACCAGGGTTACAAGATCGTCGGGACGAAGGTGGAACGAGTCGACCTGCCGCCGAAATTCACAGGCGAATTCGTCTACACGCAGGACGTACGCATTCCGGGCATGCTGCATGGCCGCGTGGTGCGGCCTCCGACGGTGAACTCCAAGCCCACGAATGTCGACGAGGCTTCCGTAAAAGGCATTCCGGGAATTGTGAAAATCGTGCAGGAAGGAAACTTTGTCGGCGTGGTGGCGGAAACCGAATGGGCGGCCATTCGTGCCGCCAAGGGGCTGAAAGTTACCTGGTCCGCGCCAACGACCAAACTCCCCGCGAATAGTGCGGACGTCGATACGTATCTCAAGAATACAAAAAGCTTCCGCGACCAGGTGGCCGTAAACCGAGGCAATGCGGATGCCGCGATTGCGCAGGCCGCCAAAACGTACGAAGCGACGTACCACTGGCCGTTTCAGTTGCACGGCATGATTGCACCTTCCTGTGCGGTGGCGGACGTGCAGGGAGACAAGGCCACGATCTGGGCGGGGTCGCAGGGCCCGTTCGCAACACGCGGCCGCGTCGCCAATCTTTTGGGAGTTCCTGCAAAAAATGTGCACGTGGTGTATCGAGAGAGCTCCGGTTGTTACGGCCGGCTGAGTACGGACGATGTGCCCGAGGACGCCGCGATCATGTCGCGCGCGGTGGGCAAGCCTGTGCGCGTGCAATGGATGCGCGAGGATGAGCATGCCTGGGAGCCAAAGGGGCCGCAGCAGCTCATCAGCGTTCGAGCCGGAGTCGACGGGCAGGGCAAACTTGTCGCGTGGGATTATCTGGACCGCAGCTTTCCATGGACCACCTCCGGGACCTCGCTGCTGGCGTCGCAGCAACTGGGTATCAAGGCCACCGGGCCAGGAAACTCCAACGGTACAGGCGGGGGCGGTGACATCTACACGTTCGATCATCAGAAGGTGGTCGCGGCGCTGATACCTTGGGTGCAGGCTGACCCGACGCCGCTGCGAACCAGCAATCTGCGTGCTCCGGGAGAGCTGGCGCGCACGTTTGCCACCGAATCATTCATCGACGAGATCGCTGCCGACCTGGGTGCCGATCCAGTGCAGTTTCGACTGCGCTATCTGAACGGCGATGTGCGCCCGACCGACGCGCTGCGCGCAGCGGCCAAACAAGCGCAATGGAAAGAGCGGCCGTCGCCCGCCCCGGTTTCGGCCGGTTCCAAGGTTACGGGCAGGGGCGTGGCAGTGGCCAATCGCGCGAACACGATTACCGCGGCAGTCGCCGAAGTGGAAGTGGACAAGACCACCGGAAAGGTCACGGTAAAAAAGGTTACTTTCGCTCACGATTGCGGTTTGATCGTGAATCCCGACGGCCTGAAGAACCAGATCGAAGGCAACATCATCCAAGGCGTCAGTCGCACCCTCCTCGAACAAGTACAATTTGACGCTACGGGAATCAAGAACCTCGACTGGGCGAGCCATCCGATCATAACGTTCGCTGACATTCCGGAGATCGATATCGTCCTGATCAACCGCCCGGAGATGGGGCCGCTGGGCGGCGGAGAACCGTCGATTTCCCCGGTGCCGGGCGCAATTGCGAACGCCATTTTCGATGCTACCGGGGTGCGCCTGCGGGAAATCCCGCTCACGCGCCAGCGCGTTTTGGCCGGTCTGAAAGCTGGAACATTGTCGAGCAAACAGCTTTAACAGCGCCGTAATTGCCGCGGTACAGGCGGCGAAACCCAAGCGGCTGGCACTGCGTTTCCGCATTTCGTCAAATCTCGTTTACCTCCCTTTTCCATTTTTTAGTCGTCCCATCTTCGCCTTTACGGCGATCTTCCAGCGCAAGACTGAGAGAAAAGATGACCGGAAGTTTACCTAACCGTGACAATCAAGGCGAGCAGACGCGGTAGCGTTTTATGCGTGGCCGCCGCTGATGAGGGACTGCAATCCCGCCGGCGCAAGCGGCGCGTGAGCAACTTCGTTGATCCATGTTGCCCGGAATGCCAAACGAAAGGAGAGGAATTGTGTTGGAACAGTGCATGCAATGGGGCTCTCTGGCAACCCCGGCGGAGCCCGTCGAGCTAAGCGAAACAGAGGCGATTCGCCGGGCACAACAAGGCGACGCCGATGCCTTCGAGCGTATCTACCGAATGCATCACCGGCGCGTCTATTCCTTGTGCTTACGGATGGTGGGAAACACTGCGGAAGCCGAGGACCTTACCCAGGAGGCTTTCTTGCAGCTATTTCGCAAGATTGCGACCTTCCGGGGAGAGTCCGCATTTTCTACCTGGCTGCACCGGCTGTCGGTGAATGTGGTTTTGATGCGGCTCCGCAAAAAAACTGTTGCTGCGAACTCGCTTGACGAAACTGCGGATTCGGACGAAGAAAGCGGCGGGCCGCGGAAGGATATCGGAGGGCCGGATCTGCATTTGTCGGGGTCGGTCGATCGGGTAAATTTGGAGCGCGCCGTGGAACAATTGCCGCCCGGCTATCGCTCGATTTTCGTGCTACACGACGTGCAGGGATACGAACACAACGAGATAGCCGCCATCATGCACTGTTCGATCGGCAACTCCAAATCACAGCTGCACAAGGCCCGCATGCGCCTCCGCAGACTACTTTTCCCCAGGCGCCTGCGACGCGGAAAATCCCTTCCGGCGAAGTATGAAACCTCGGTTCGATAATGGACTGTAAACGATTCGATAAACGACTGTAAGAAAGAGACCTCAGAGGTGCCCCTGCTCGATCCGCCTCGCGTTATCAGTCGCGTAACGTAGGATTACATCGTTGGAAGTAAACGTCCTCGCTTTACTACAAACTCCGTCGATAAACGCTTGACAAAAATCGTGGGCGGTACTACAAGCCAATCAAACGGGCGCCACTCACCTTGATGCCGCGTCAGGATGCGGTTTGCGTTGAAATCTGCATGTTAACTGCAGCTCCATTTACGGGATGAAAGGATCAGGCAAATGAGGAAGCAAAATTGGTTGGCAGGTTTAGGTTTGATCGCCTCGGTGATCGGCGGTGGCGTTAGCCTGCGGATCGTCGGCCAGGCCGCGGCCGCGCCACCGCCGGGCGCCCAGATGGTACCGGTATTTGAAGTGGACGCTACGTGGCCAGAACTTCCCAACAACTGGGTCCTGGGCAACGTTTCGAAAATCGTCGTGGACCGGCACGATAACGTCTGGCTGATTCACCGGCCGCGTACCGTACCGGCAGGGAAAACGGCCGCTCCGCCCGTTGTCGAGCTGGATGCGAACGGTAAATTTGTGCAGGCGTGGGGCGGCGACGGCGCCGGATACGACTGGCCGGATGCCGAGCATAACGTTTTCGTGGATCACAAAGATAACGTCTGGATCAGCGGCAGCAGTCCCAGTGGCCAATCGAAAACGAAGCGATCCGATGACATGATCCTTAAGTTCACAAATAAAGGAAAATTTCTGCTGGAGATTGGCGGCCGCACCGTGAGTAAAGGAAGCACGGATCCCAAAAGCGTGAACAAGCCCGGGGATCTATTTGTCGCCGCGAAGACGAACGAGCTGTACGTCGCTGACGGGTACGGTAATCGCCGCGTGGTTGTTTTTGATGCGGATACCGGCGCGTTCAAGCGCATGTGGGGCGCGTTTGGCAAGCCGCCTGTAGACGATCCCGATTCCGGCGGTCCGGGTGCGTCGGGTGGGCCCCTCAACGCGGAAGGGGCCGCGGAAGGTGGCGGCGGCCCACGCGTGCTCGATACGGAAGGAGACGGATCTCCGAAATTTGCCAGCCCCGTACATGGCGTCCTGCTGTCGAACGACAACATCCTGTACGTTGTAGATCGCTCGAATCGGCGTGTGCAGTTGTTCACTCCGGAAGGCAAGTACCTCACCCAGGTATTCATTAACAGAGCGGGTCCGGCGGCGGGATCGGCGTCCGGATTGGCCTTTTCACCGGATAAAGACCAGCAGTTCCTTTACATTTCGGACTATGGAAATTCGCACGTCGTCGTACTGAATCGCAAGAAACTCGCCGTTCTTTACCAGTTTGGAAAAAGAGGAGCGACGCCCGGGGACTTCCAGGGCATTCACCACATTGCGGTGGATTCAAAAGGCAACCTCTACGCCGCGGAAGTGGCGCCAGGGGCTCGCGCTCAGAAATTTAATTTCAAGGGCCTGTCGTCCACGCTGCCGCCGAATGCGCTTACCGCGGCTGATTTAGCGCCAAAGCCGGCGAAACCATAAAAGCGCCCCGCTACAAGGGAATGCTACGGGAGAATGATGATCCGACACAGAGTGAGAACCGGATACATGTTTTGCGCGTCGCTAGCCTTAATTGCGATGCTTGGGGTTAAGATGAAGGCGCAATCAGCCGCGTCTCCCTTCTAATGGTATGATTCGCGTGAGATCGGGCAGGAAACGAAACTGCAGGTTGCTGCAGTTGAAGGAGAAAGCCATGAAACTATATTTGCTAATCGCTGTGACCTTAGTGGCAGGATTAGGGATCGCCATAACCTCGGCTGGAGCGCAGGAAGTAACCAAACAGACAGTTCCCGGTGTGACCAACTTCGCTCAAGTGGAAACGACGGTCGCCTGCGCTGGCGCCATCAAAGTCGAGGCGGTTCCCGAACTTAAGAAGATGGGTTTCATGTCGATTATTAATCTCCGTCAGGCCAGCGAGCCTGGAGCTGACGTGGAAGCCGAGGCGGCTGCGGCGAAGGCCGCGGGTATTCGCTACTACCACATTCCCTTCGACGGCTCCAAGCCTGACCCCGCGGTGGCTGACAAGTTCCTCGACGCGATCACCTCGAAGGGCAGCGAGCCGGCCTTCATTCACTGCGCTGGAGGCAACCGGGCGGCGACGATGTGGTTGATCAAGCGGCTGGCGGTTGATCACTGGGACGTGGATCGCGCCACAAAGGAGGCGACTGCACTCGGTATGAGCAGCGCCACGCTCAGGCAATTCGCCATCGATTACGCGCAATCGCATATGCGCTAGCGCCTGCCAGGAGGAGGAATTTCTGTATTGAGCACCGCCACGCTTAATAGCACACTCCTGCGGCCTAGACTCGACGTAGGGCCGGTAGGCGTCGCGCTTGTACTCATCGTCTCGGGCGCCGCCTACTTGGCCGTGGCCATCGCGCCGAGACAAGCGGCACTATTTCTGGTTGGTGCCGGTGCCGGCATCGTTCTTTACCATGCGGCATTTGGGTTCACCTCTTCATGGCGAGCGATGATTGCCGAGCGGCGCGGCGAGGGTCTCCGCGCGCAAATGCTTATGCTGGCCGTGACGTGCGCCATCTTTCTTCCGATTTTGGCGCACGGGCGGATCTTCGGCGTCCCCGTCCGGGGTTCCGTGGCGCCGGTAGGGCTTTCCGTTTTGGTAGGGGCGTTTCTTTTCGGGATCGGGATGCAACTTGGCGGTGGGTGTGCCTCGGGCACGCTCTACAGCGCAGGAGGTGGCAGCGTTCGGATGATGGCAACTCTATTCGCGTTCATCGCGGGCTCGGTAGTCGGCGCGCTGCACATGCCGTTCTGGCAGCGGACGCCGTCGTTTGCCCCGATCTCATTGCTGGCGCGCATCGGTCTTGTCGCGAGCCTGACAGTAAGCCTTTTTCTCTTTGGTGCTGTTGCGATGGTTTCACTCATTATTGAACGGCGGCACCCGCCCTCCCGGCCTGCCCCACCGCGCACCGATGCCGCCTGGCTGCGGGGACCTTGGCCGCTGGCGGTCGGCGCGCTTGGCTTAGCTGCGGTGAATGTAGTGACGCTCGCGCTTTCGGGCCGGCCTTGGGGAATAACCTCGGCCTTCGCCTTGTGGGGATCGAAAGTTCTCGCAATCCTGGGTGTCAACGTGGCGTCCTGGCCTTACTGGCAGTTGCCGTCCAATGCCGCAGCACTGCGTGCGAATGTTTTGACTGACATCACTTCGGTGATGAATATCGGCATCGTCCTCGGCGCATTGGCCGCGGCTGGGCTGGCAGGACGTTTCGCGCCGCTCCAGCGGGTGCCGCCAAAGTCGATGGTTGCGGCCGTGCTGGGCGGCCTGATGCTGGGCTACGGCGCTCGGATCGCGTACGGCTGCAATATCGGGGCGTACTTCAGCGGCATTGCCTCATCCAGCGTGCACGGCTGGTTATGGTTTGTCGCAGCATTTGCAGGGAACGGTGTAGGCACCAGGATGCGCCCGGTATTCGGGCTGCGGGTATAACCAAGTAGTAGCACAGTGCTTGCGCGACTCCCAAAATCCCTCAAGTCGCCGGCAATCCGCCAATATTTAGCCCGCCAAACGCTGCGGACCGAAACCCTAACGCGGGCAGAATAGCAACGAACGGCCAGCTGCTGGTCGGAGTATGTCCCTGGGTCCTTTTCAGCCCCTCTGGCCAATCGCCTGGTGCGCTAGAAAGAGTCAATCCTATTTGCCGTGTCCCTCATCTAACTGCTACACCGTTTCATCGCGAGGAGTACATTTTTTGCCGAATGGCCTTGCGACGCGATGGCGTTTATACCCAGATGCTGAATTGGAGGCTGGTGGCGATGGCTTCACCCGCTTGGAAAGGGTTCATATCTTTTGGATTGGTCTCGATTCCGATCCGTCTGTATCCAGCCGCGCGCAGCTCTAGAATCGCGCTGCATCAGCTGCATAAAAAGTGCAAGACGCGGCTGCGGCAGCCTCTATTTTGCCCGACGTGCAATCGCGTCGTGGATCGCTCCGAGGTGGTTAAGGGCTACGAGTTCGAGAAGGGGCAGTACACCATCTTGACCGAAGAGGACATCAAGCAGATCACCCCGGCGTCGGCGCGTGCCATGGAAATACTGGCGTTCGTAAATGAATCGGAAATCGATCCGTTGTACTTTGAATCTTCATTTTTTGTGGTGCCTGAGGCCGAGGGGCGAAAAGCCTATCAACTGCTGGTAAAGACGATGCAGGACACAAAGCGCGTCGGCATCGCGAAGCTTACCATGCACCAGCGCGAACACACGGTATTCTTGAGGCCGTACCAAGGCGGGATCGCTCTGCATACCATGTATTTTGCCAATGAAATTCGCCAGGCACCAGGTTTTGGGGAGACGGAAAACGTCAAACTCGCGCCACAGGAAATCAAGCTGGCCGAACAGCTAATCGAAAATCTTTCGGAACATTTCAACCTAAGCAAGTATCATGACGAATTCGAAGAGCGTCTTCAGGCGCTTCTCGAGGCTAGGCAGAAGGGCCGGGAAATCACCCCGGTGCAGTCCCCCCGGCGTGCACCGGTCATCGATATGATGGCCGCGCTCAAAAAGAGCCTGGAAACGTCCGGAGCGGAACGCAGAGGTTCCACGGCCGCAAGACCGGCCTCGGCGCATTCTCGCCGGGAACCGCGGCGCGCGGCCAGTTGATAGATTCTACATTTGTCCCATTTCCGTGCGATCGTATATCGCCGGCAAAACAAGCGAGGTGAGAAATGCCAGCAGCCCCGAAGGCAGCACGTCAGTTAAACGCACTCGAAAAGCAGCTAACCGCTCAGCGCGATAAGCTGCGTCTGCGCTTCGCGGAACAGCGGACCGACGTTTACATCGATCGGGAGCCCGACGACGAGGGTGCTGAGGCAAATCGTAACCTGGCGACGCATCTTCTGCTGTCTAATCTCGACCGTGATCGCCGTATCCTCAACGAAATTGAGTTGGCTCTCGAACGCATGAAGACCGGCGAGTACGGCGTATGCGACTCCTGCGGCATCCAGATTCCGGAGGCTCGTCTTTTGGCGCTTCCCTGGGCGCGTTTCTGCGTGGAGTGCTCGGAGCGGGCCACGGCGGCATGACGCATGGCGACCGCGGCAGGCGCCGGAGCACCAGAGTCCTGCTTGGACGATGTCCGCGAGCTATACCGGAATCACCCACTACGTCTGGAAACGATATTCGGGCGGCTGCGCCAGCAGCCTAAGCCGCTCGAGCCACTAACCGAGATCGACCTCGCGTTCGACGGCGCTGCGGATTGAACATTTTTGCGCAGGATTTATCGTACCGGCTTGTCCAAGATGTATAGGGGCAATTGCACCATCAGACCTGGGGGCAAAGTGCCAGTCTTCGGCCACGGAAAGCGAGAAGTCCAGCCTTTTGTTTAAGCTGGCCACACGAGGTGTCTTGGGCTATTTCCGAATGGTCGCTTCTTAATCAGCTCGCTCCGAAGTCCATACCGCAATCACCTAGCGAATTTCGCTTGCAATCCGGGGTTTCCGGCGTTTCAATGCATCGCAGGAAAAATGGCGCCCTGCCGCTCAAATTCACGAAATACAGGTGCCCTTCAGATGGCAAAAACAATCTTGGTGGCGGACGATCATGAAGTGGTGCGCCAAGGCATTCGGATGATTCTTAGTGCCCGGCCGGATTGGGAAGTGTGCGGAGAGGCGGTCAATGGGCAGCAGGCCGTCGAGATGGCTAAGCAGCTTAAGCCCGATGCCATCATTATGGACATCGCGATGCCCGAAATGACGGGAATCGAGGCCACCCGCGAAATATCCAAGTTGAACCTGGGTTCGCGGGTCTTGATTTTTACCATGCATGACTCGAGCACCCTCCCAGAGTACGTTCGCGCCGCAGGGGCCATGGGATATGTACTGAAATCAAGGGCCTCCAATGACCTTGTCGCGGCACTTGATGGTTTGCTTAACGGAGGGACATTCTTCGATGCCGATGGCACCTCGAAGAGTGCGCCCAAAAGTGAACATCCTCGTAAAGAAAATATGACGTTCCGGTCCGTTCTCCTGCGGCAATGCGCCTTTAACTGCGCCTGAACGCCGCGGAATTCGCGCTATAAAGGAACATACAAGTAGGCATAGGGCGAATCCTGTATGGTCGCCCACTGATGCCTTGTGCGATTGTATGGCGCGCTTTAAAGGAGGCAGACATGCCGCCCGTACGGATGTTAATCGCCGATGACCATGAAATTGTGCGCAAAGGGTTTCGCGCAATCTTGGAAGCACAGGACTGCGAAGTCGTGGGCGAATGCGGTGATGGCCGCCGCGCCGTGGAAATGGCCAAGGACCTTCACCCCGATATCGTAGTACTTGATATTTCGATGCCCTCTTTGAATGGCCTTGAAGCGGCCCGTCAGATTCTGAAGGCCCGCCCTCAGACCAAGATCCTGATCCTGACGATGCATGAATCCGACTCTCTAATACGCGAAGTCCTGGACGCCGGCGCTCGCGGTTACATTCTAAAAACCGACGCTGGGCGGGACCTGGTTGCCGCCGTAGACGCTTTGCGCCGGAACAAGACTTTCTTCACTTCGCGGGTGGCCCAGATGATTCTCGACGGCTACCTAAAGGGCGATTCCCAGCCCGATGACGGGGACGGCGCCGGAGATCGACTAACGCCGCGCCAGCGCGAAATCGTGCAGCTCCTCGCCGAGGGCAAGAGCAGCAAGGAAGTCGCTGTCGCGCTGGGATTGAGCGTGAAAACGGCGGAAACGCATCGTGCGAACATTATGCGGAAACTCGACTGCCATTCGGTGAGCGAAGTCGTTCGTTACGCGATTCGAAATAACATCATCGAAGCGTAAGAGAGACCGTAAAAAATTTCGACGCGGCGTGGTGCAGGCCGAGCTCTCTGCAGGGATCTGTTTTCCTTAAGATGTTTGCCACGTCGCTGGCCAGGGAGAGCCCCTCGGTTCTTCGGCAGCAGGGAGGAAACGATGTCTGACTGCCCGGTCTTGATAGCATCATCGGATCTCGAGAATCGGCAAGCCCTGCGAGAGATGTTTGTTACGCTAGGACTTGACCCTATTTGTTCCGCTTCAGCGGAGGAAACCCGGGAGATCCTCTCCAGCACCCCCATCTCCATAATTTTTTGCGAAGGGCGGCTCAGCGACGGAGGATTCCGCGAGGTGCTGGGCATGGCCAAGAAAGCAAGCCCGCAAATTTGCGTCGTAGTCACCACGAGAATGGAAACCCGAGAAGAGTATTTGGAAGCCATCCGCCTAGGTGCGTTTGAAGTGATCCCCTTTCCTTGCCGACCGACTGATGTGGACTGGGTAGTGATTCGAGCGATGCGCTATTGCAGACAAAAGCGAGCACTGGCTATGTCCGCTTAGCGTTGCGCCCGTAGGACAGCCTGCGTCGTTTGAAAACGGCGTTGGCTCGCTCCGTCCGATTTTCATAAACATTTAATGCACCCCCTAGAGCTGGAGCTGCAGCATCGCAAACTCTTGCCAATACTCATGACCGCGCTCAAAGACAAGATTCAAAATGCCCTGGACGAGAGCCGCATGCTCGTGCTGGGCGCCGAAATCCTGATCGGATTCGAATTTGCCGCCACCTTCCAGGACGGATTCCGCGGGCTATCGGTACGCTCGCAAGATCTGAATGCCATCGCACTCGGTCTGATGCTGGTAACGCTGGTGCTGCTCATTTCACCCGCTGCCTACCACCAGATTGCCGACAAAGGCAGCGATTCCGCTCCCCTGCACCAGTTCACAACGCATGTAATGGAGGCGGCCCTGCTCCCTTTCGCGATCGCGCTGGGGGCTAATCTTTATATTCCGGCCGAAAAAATCAACGGCGTTCAGACGGGCGCAATTTTTGGCCTGGCAATGACTTTTCTCGCCTGCATTTTGTGGTATGGCCCAGTTTTCCTACGAAATAATATGTTCCTGCGAAACAAGCAGCCCAGCGAACCTAAACGACGGTGCCCGGGAGACACTCCGGAGGAGCCGCAGACCACGCCATCCCCAATACCGCCGCAAAGCTCGTCCGCTTCGGCTGGGACCCCCACGCCCGTCCATGACAAGATCCGTCAGGTGCTCACCGAGGCGCGCGTCATTATTCCCGGCAATCAGGCTCTTCTTGGATTTCAATTCGCAGTGATCCTTCAGCATGGCTTCACCGAGCTGCCGGCCTGGGTGCAGTGGGTTCATCTCGTTAGTCTTTCGCTTCTTGCCGTAAGCACTGTGCTCCTACTCACTCCGGCGGCGTACCACCGCATTGTGGAGCACGGAGAAGAAACCGAGGGGTTTTATCGCGTCGCTAATATATTAGTTCTTAGTTCCATGCCTCCCCTTGCAGTCGGAGTTTGCGGAGACTTCTTCGTCGTGATTTTTAAAATGAGCAGGGACGTGAGCGATGCGCTTCTCGCGTCCGGGCTGATGCTGTGCATATTCACCGGCCTATGGTTCGGATACACGTATTTTCGCAGGCTGCATCCTGCTGTGCATGTGCACCGTCCCGAGGAACCAAATGCCTAACCGCTTGGAGGGGCCATGAATATTCGCCAAGCTACGCGAAGCTATGAAGAATGGCTGCGAAATTGTACTCACGTCATCGAATCCGAGCTGCGATCGAAGCACGAGCACATGAGAGAGGATTTGTTCATGTTCTTTCGCGGAACTTTCTATCGCTGGGCCCAGGTTTGGCCCGCGCAGTGCCGCGAACTGTCTCGAGCGCCAAAACTTTTGGCCGTGGGAGACCTGCACGTCGGGAGTTTCGGCACTTGGCGCGATTTGGAGGGAAGACTCGCTTGGGGCATCGATGATTTTGACGATTCCTACCCACTACCCTACACCAACGATTTGGTTCGCCTCGCGGCCAGCGTAAAAATAGGCATTGACAGCGGCATGCTCACGATTAAGTTGAAGGATGCGTGTGACGCAATTCTGGAAGGATACGAACAAACACTTAAGCGTGGCGGATGCCCGATTGTCCTGGCGGAGCATGAAACCAATCTGCAAAAATTAGGAATCGAGGCCTTTAAGCCTCCCGAGGATTTTTGGGAGAAACTCGATGAACTTCCACCTGTGCGCCGCGCTCCTGCCGACGCGAATCGTGCGCTAAGAGAAATGCTTCCCGATCCAAAACTGAAATACAAGGTAGTACACCGGCAGGCTGGTATGGGGAGCCTGGGTCAGGAACGCTTCGTGGCCCTGGCGCAGTGGGAGGGCGGCTTCATCGCACGGGAGGCCAAAGCTACGACGCCATCTTCGTGCGCCTGGCTCAACGGCCACCTGGGCCACCAGCAATCGTATTACGAACGGATCATGGATTCGGCATTGCGCTCGCATGATGCATACCAGAAGGTTGTGGGGCGCTGGATTATCCGCCGCCTTTCCCCCGATTCAAACCCGATCGAACTTTCCGACCTCCCCGCCAAACGTGAGGAGGATACGCTGCTTCACGCGATGGGCTCGGAAACGGCCAACGTACATTTAGGAAGCCGCGGTCAGTCTAAGAAAGTGCTGAGAGACCTGCACAAAAGAAAAGCGAGCTGGTTGCGCGCAGCCGCAAAGGACATGGCCAAATGCGTCGAGCGGGATTGGAAAGATTATAAGGAGGGTTGAGTTTCGCGGGGCGGGGCTAAGTTCGCGGGGCCAGCCAATGCGAGCCGACACTCGTGCAAGGCGGCGGCGCCTGAGGTTTTCAGGGCCGCCGCACGATGCATCGCGATATCGGTCCCTAAAAGCGAATGGTGGGGCCGAAAGTTACCTTCAGATTGTTGCGCGCGCCGTTAGCCCAATAAATCTCGTCTCCCACATCAAGGCGCAACCCAATGGGCCCTAAGAAAAACTCGGCGCCGACTCCAGGATAGAACGCAGGGTGGGTGTTCGAGATGCTGAGATTATCTACCGAACTTGCAAATGACGAAAATCCGGGGGCGCGTTTATCGAATATGAAATCGTCAAAGCCCCCTTTTACCGTAACAAACAACTTCACCGGACCGCCCATCTGAATCTTAGGCCCGAATAGCCCGTGCAGCTCCCGGAAGTCAGAGCGCTGTACCACCGTGGTAGTCGTAAACCCGTTCCCTGGCACGGTGAAAGTTTGATTGAATGCCTGGGTGAAATCGTAGCCCACCTCGGCTTCCACCTGGAAATATTTTGAGGCGTTTACCGATAACCGCCCACCGACGCCCCCGAAATTCGTGCCCGTCTGGTGTATCCGCAGATACTCCGCAAAAGCTCCGAACTCGGCGTGATTCAAGTCCTGCGCACGCATCGCGGGAGACGCGGCAAGTCCACTTCCTAGGAGAATAGCGAGCATCGCAATTCTTTTCATTGTTTCCTCTCTTTTGGTTTAAGTATTTTCCCCACCCCACCCATATTCCTGAGCAGTTTTCAGGCAGGCATCAGTGCCTGCTGAAGACCTGCGTTTTTTCGAGGTTATAGGTTTGGCTGATTCCGCGCTATCGGGGTTTACCCTGAAATTGCGCTGCTGATTCTTGTAGGAACCAGAGAAAACGGGTGCGCGAGAGGCTTCCGGCCCATTCGATTTCCGACCTCGTGAATATCGCTGCCGCCTTTACTCCGTGTTGGGGGCATCTTCGCCCAGGGCCGTGGAAAGATCGATTTGGTGCTCTTGCTCCTGGACGAGGATGTCACGAATATGTTCCGCCATGGCAAATTCGCCCAAAGTTTCGCATTGGCGAACTCGATCACGATACCCGCGCACCGTCTCATTTTCCTGAGTGAGATCGATACGCAGCATTTCGCGTGCGTCTGCGGAGGCCTTGACTTCCCTGGGATTTACCGTGGGCATGCCTCCCAGATAATCGATTTGCTTGGCAATAATTAAGGCGTGCTGCAGTTCCTCTTGGGCGTGTTTTTCAAGTTCTGCCGCAATGTTCATATACTCGGCGCCCTTGAGTACCTGCGAGTACACGACGTACGAGATAATGGCTTGATATTCTCTCGCCAGGTCTTGATTTAAGAGCTCGATCAGCTTTTCCCGAGATAAAGGCCGGGCGTCTATACCGGTCTGCGGTGTGGCATCTGCCGTTGCCATGTTCATCCCCTCCTGAAAAAAGGCGAAGCGCCTCACGCCGAGGCGCCTCGCCCGTTCCCCCCTGTAACGCCCTACAGGCCCCAGACCTTTAGTTAACGGCGAGCCGCGCGAGCTTGCGCGGCGTCTTCTTCCTTTAAGGATCGTACAAATTCATCAGCTTGGGCTTCCGCGGCATCACGTGCTAGACCGTACCGCTCCTGGATTTTGCCCACCAATTGCTGCCGGCGCCCGTCGATAACGTCGAGGTCATCGTCGGTCATCTTGCCCCACTTTTCTTTAGCTTGTCCCTTATACTGTTTCCATTTTCCTGCAATTTGATCCCAGTTCATAAGTTACCTCCTGTCAATTTTCTCGCTCAGTTCTCGTGCCTCTGGGGCCCGGCGGATCCGCTCCGGGCGCGCTTTTTTGCACCCTTAATCTCCGCCCCCATGAGACAACGCCACGGATGCCAGGCAAATACGAAATTACCCCGATCGCGCGAGGAAAAACAATGTATGCAGAAAGAACGAATTTGCGGCTTAGGCGTCAATGATCTTGTTCCGGATCGCATAGCGCACGACTTCGCTTACCGAATGGCAATCCAGTTTCCTCATAATATTGGCGCGGTGCGTTTCCGCGGTCTTAACGCTTAGACCCAGCGCTACGGCGATCTCCTTGCTGCTTTTCCCTTCGGCCAGGAGCTGCACGATCTCGCGTTGCCGCGGCGTCAGCCGGCCGCGCGCCACCTCACTTTCGGCCGGACGAGGATCGCCTTTGAGATAGCCATCCAGAATCATCTGCGTCACTCGGGACGTGAAAAATGTCTTGTTCATGCGCAGAGCCTCAACGGCAGACACCAGATCTTGCCCTGCATCGCTTTTGAGGATGTACCCCCGCGCACCCGTGTCTAGAACCTCACGTATCAGGGAATCGGATTCATGCATGGTCAAGATTAGAATCTTTGTCTGGGGGCGCGATTTTAGGATTTGCCTTGCCGCTTCCAAACCATTCAGTTGCGGCATCGAAACATCCATCACGACGATGTCGGGCCGCAACTCTCTAGCCATCTCCACGGCACGCCGTCCGTCTCCAGCCTCCCCTACGACCTCGCAGTCATGTTGAGCTTCTAGAATGGCCCGAAACCCTTTTCTTACGACTTCGTGGTCGTCGGCCACCAAGAGCCTGATAGCTGCCATGAGAATCTCCCTGTGCAGTGCTTTGTCGGGATCGAGGCCTGCACCATAAGATGCAAGTGTAACCCCATTGGTGCGCAGAAGCCCATTTTGCTCGTAACCGTCACAACCTGCGGCCTTTCCGTCAAAACGGCACTGAGCAGTAATCGCCCAGTATAGAAAGAGTATAGGAAATAAATACCTGCCTTCGCGCATATACCATCATCCTGTTATCGGAAGGTTGAATGGATGAATCGTCCCACGGACGCCACTATTGAGGCACCCGTAGGTGCGGAAGCAAATACGCCCGGGAAACTATCCACAGCGCAGCTCTGTAACATGCTCGGCCCCTGACTTATTACCGGGGCCTCAGACGACGATCCGAGCGGCATTGCCACTTATTCCCAGGTTGGCGCGCAATTCGAGTTCGCCATGATTCCGTGATTGTTCACCGGCTTGTGGCAATTCTCCGGTGATGCCGACAAAGTCGCCGCCCGCATGGGCATGGGCAAAACCGGCAGGGACTGCGCCACGCTTTCCGATGTTATTCAACAGATTAATGAAATTGATCACGAAAAAACGGCTTCCTTGAACGATCAACTGCCAGAAATGGTAAAGGCCGAGCCAGGTCTTGAGGTTGAAAAAGTTGACCGCTAGGTTTTTAGAATCGTCCACACCTTAAGTAAAGGTCCGCACGCGGCCACGCAGCCGTACGCCTGACCGCATCCCCGCCGTAATCCCCTGCCGCTCCGCTAAATTCCGGGTTCTAGGCATTCTCCATTGGCCCGGCGCCTGCCCTGGAGGGCGTGTGCCTGCTGGCGTAATGGCGCGCGCTGCGCACGCGATCAGCGTAAATAAGCGTGCTGACCCAAACCGCTGCGGCGCCATACCCCGCGATCACGTCGGTGGGATAATGCACACCTAGATAGATGCGCGAAACGCCGATTGCCAGCACCAGCAGCGCTGCCGCGATCCAGATGCTTATCCGGACCGCCAGGCTGCGGACGCGCGTATCCAACAGTCCCGCAAGTATGCCGTAAAAACAGAAGGAGCTAAGCGCGTGGCCGCTCGGAAAGCTGTACGACTGCGGCACGGGTCCGAAGAATGGTTCCGGCCGCGCCCGGTGGAACAACAATTTCAGCGAGGTATCCAGGACCACCGATCCCATCACCCCTATAGTCAGCCACGCGGCAGCGCGCGCCCATCTTGCGAAAAGAAACGCTCCGCAGCAAATTGCGAAAAGAGAAAAAAGTACCAGGGGCGAACCCAGATATGTGATCCCTTGCATCCATTTTGTGAGGTGCTCCGAGGAATAATCGTGGATGAACGCCCGAACATAAGCATCAAAATTCTTGGTTTCACCCTCGAAAACTTCTTCGGCCAGCCAGGAAAAGAAAACCAGGGCCAGCACCGCGCAAGCCAAGCTGGCCAGCAGCGGTGCTGCCATTGGTTTTGAAATTTTCCGCTGGGAATCGATCAGCGCTTTTTGCCTTCTTACGAGCCGCTCTTGGCCTCGCGGTATCCCTGTTTGGCGGATTCCACGGCGCCACGAACCTGGTCGGCGGTGTCGCTGGCCACTTGTTGCGCGCGGTCAGCCCACTCTCGGCCCTTCGATACGGCCTGCTTTTTCGCGTTATCGATGGTGTCGGTCGCCGCCTCTTGGGCCCGGCCCGCCCACTCGCGGCCCTTCGACACAGCTTGGTTTAAGCCTTCTCTCGCATTGTCGTAAAGTTCGCCGCGCAACTCGTCGCCAGCCTTAGGAGCAAACAAAATGCCCAGGGCTGCTCCGACGCCTACCCCTATTGCGAATGCTGAAATTACTTCCACCCAGTTATTTTCCTCGCTCATGTCTGTTTCCTCCTCGTTTTATATTCGCATAGGTTCCAAAAAACAACGAGGAGGAAGGCCGCCGCACCCTCCTCCCCCGCTTGTTACTCTTTTTTGTCCTTATTCTCTCCTGCCCGACGCCGTTCCCCGCGCCCGCTCATCGGAACCCACCGAGGATTCGCCCGTCGAGGAGATGTCCTGCGCGCCCGTACGCTGCATGATCTCCTTGGCGCGCTTGATCTCATCCGATGTGTCACAGTGAACCGACAGCAGAATGCCACCGCGCTGTAGGTGCCCCTCATAACGTTTTGCTTCGTACTCCGGAATACCCATGCCGACCAGCTCCCCCGTCAGGCCGCCAACGGCTCCGCCCACTCCGACGCCCGTCAGAGCGGCCATGATGGGACCTGCCGCGATCAGCGGCCCCTCCCGGAATCGCTAGTGCGCCGATGCCGGCCAGTAACCCCAAGGTCCCGCCCAGAACGGCGCCCGCTCCCGTCGTCTACAGTTGGGCTGCGAGCGGACGTGGGTTTAACAATTCTTACGCTGGGCCGCGCACTGCCTCGATAATAGGGGCTCAGCCTGGAAACGCCATGCCATGAAGCTTGTATGCCAGTGTATCTTATCGCGTAGGGCCGCGCGCCATAGAGCCCATCATGAGCGGCGTGGAAAGCAGCGAAAGCCGGCGTCGATACCCTGATTATTCCTTCCCGTCTCTGCGGACGGTAGAGCCTAATTATCGTCGTGCGTCGCGTTCGCGGAATCTCCGCGATCACCCGCGGCAGCCGCCGGTGTCGTTTGTTCATGCTGGTCCCGCGGCGGTACGTACGCTTTTAGTTCGGCGATCTGTTGCAGAGTCTTGTCCCGTTTTTTCTTGTCGTTCTTCTCTGCCTGGGCAGCATTCGGATCCGCATAGTACTTCATCAGCGTGGCTTGAAGCTCCGGAGAGACCTTGTCGAAGTGGTTCTTGCTGAGCTTGTCCAGCAACTCCGCATAAGTCTCATCGGCCAGTGGATATTCACCCGGCTTGGTTACCGTCCCGGTATCGAAGTCATCATTCATCAGTGGCGCTCGTCCAGTCTCTCTAAGTTGGCGCAAAAGCCCCTGATATTCCTGCACGGAGTCACGAAAACTCAGCGCGAAGAGTCGCTCGGTCTCCGGCGTGGGCACGCGAAACGCGAGTGCCCGCAAGGGCCCTATTTTCGGGATAAATCTTACGATCAAAGCCATTAGCTTAGCGCCTGCGCCAGGCTCTTTGTACTTTTCATGAAACTGCTTGGAATATTGCGTCTTCGATAGGCGGTACTCGAATTTATTGCGGGTCATCCCC
Source organism: uncultured Acidobacteriota bacterium (assembly GCA_963719845.1). Classification (GTDB taxonomy): domain Bacteria; phylum Acidobacteriota; class Terriglobia; order Acidiferrales; family UBA7541; genus Palsa-189. The sequence continues at coordinate 266,648 of CAVRDM010000020.1, forward strand.
GGGAAGTCTTTCTGAATGTCGTCCTTCTTGATCTGCCACGCGATTTTGGTAGCTTCGGGAATCACTTTGCTGACGTCGTGGCGGTAGGTTCCGATCGTGAGATCGAAATCCACAAAAATCTTGTCCACGTCGATTCCATAGGTTTCTTCAAAGGCGCGCGCCAGCAAGTCGTGCGGAACTTCGAATCCGATGTAGTCGCGGTACGCATCGGAGGCGTAACGCCCCTGCGCCACCTGCAGTACGTCGAACGCAAACTCCGTCTTCAAATGCGCGGATGGATTCTCTCCATAAGTTACCGTAGCGCCATACTTGCGCTTAAGCTTGGGATAAAGGATAGCCACCGAAGGATTGACAGCCAGCCGGTGCCCATTATTGTCGGCGGCATAATGCGCCATGGCGCCGATCGCGAATGCATATTCGTTCAGATTGCTCGAGTCGTTCAGCAACGCGACGATAAAATCGCCGCTCCGGACGTAATGTACCAAGTCGCTAAAGAATTTGCTGCCGGAAGGGTAGTAACCCAGATCTTGGATAGCGCATCCCCCGTATGCATAGCCGTGCGCGATTCTCAGTTCGTCGGGGGTCGCGTCGGGAAAACGTTTCAGCAGCAGAGGGCGAATTCCCATGTCCCAGGCGCCGTCGATGATGGCCTCATGCGTGAGCACGGAGTACGCCTGGGCCGAGGCCGCAGATAACAGAAATAGCGTACTCATCAAAATAACGGCGTTGAGCCAGGAGTGTTTAGGGCCAGGGTGACGAACGGCGCTAGTCAAGCGCATATAAAAATTGTACAAGCCTTGGACCCCCAATAGCCAACGGCAAAGAACAGCCATGTGCCGATGTAGAGACCGCAGACCCGCTGCGTGTCTTAACTCCGTACCCTGATTCTGGGGCGGGGGTGCTTTGTAGGGACTTTACATCCGGGTGCGCCTGCGCGGCAGTGTCCAAAGCAACACGCGAAGCGGAAGCGAGGGTCCGAATCGACTCCTCGTCTTCCGCCTCGATCCGCTTCAATTACTTGAATGGGACCCGTTAGTATTTATTTCCGGTGGTTTTATCCACGTGTTTCTCGTCCGGATTCTTAGCCTCCGCTTTCACGTTACTTACCACGGTCAGGAAGGCTCGCGCCTCCGGTGGGGGCGGAACCTTTCCCGTCAGCATCTCGGAAGTGGTAACGTCACGGCCATACAGGGCAAAGTTCGCGTCCTTATCACGCTCAATGTACGAGCCTCCCAGGTCCACACCGGCAAAAAGACCTTTGGAGCGCGAATACGTCAGCATCTCGGTTTCAAGCTTCCAATCCGTGCCTGCCGAAGCGTGCCGGCCGACTGGGCCTGCAGACGCCGAGGCTTCTGCCCCGATCTGGACCTTGTCCCTCAACAGATCATTCATCCCCTTGTCGTTCATCACCAAAATAACCAAGTGGACGGCCTCCACTCCAATTTGGGCGCCCCAATTCCCGCCTGTGAGCGTAAAGAATGCGGGAGCGCTCCAGCGGCCATTCGCAAGCCTGCAGGTAGAAACACCCCGGCCGCGCGTAACGCCCACTATGAAGCCGGCCTTCGTCAAGCTCGGAATCACCGCCATACACTTGGCTCCTCGCAATACTTCGTCGGGAATACCTTTATCTGGGACATCCGCGAGTTGTTCGAGGGCGGCACTGGCACGCTGCAAACGCGCCACCGCGTCTTCTTTTTTGCTCTTCTCGTCATCGGCGCGCACGGCGAACGCACCCGCAAGAATAAGCGCGACCAATCCAATCGCTAGTTTTGTTCGGCTCGTTTTGATCATCGGTTCTGCCTCTGTCAATCCTTGAGATAGGGTCCGCAAACTCACTGCAAATTTTGGACTCTTGGCAAGATTCGAGCTATACACTCATCGCTTTAGGCCCAGAAGGAGTTTCCTGCAGTCCTTTTAAGCGTTAAGGAACGGCAGCACGCTGCGACTCGTAACCTCTCATATTAAGTTCCGTAAAATCAGCCGCTATGGGCCCCACATCTTCCTACGCTCGTTTTCTCACACACGGTATAATGGAGGCGCGTTTAAAAAGCGGCCTATGGAGGGAACACCATGCGTATCAAGCTACGGGGAAAGCTAGCGGCATTTTTACTGCTGGCGGGTGCCGCCAGTGCAGGGGCCCAGCAACCAGCCGCCGCCCCGCCACCGGCTAAATTCAAACTGATGACTTCCGCATACAGCGAGGGCAGCCAGATACCGGCGCAATTCACCTGCGCCGTGCCTACCGGAGCTTCGCCTGCGCTCCAATGGAGCGATCCGCCGCAGGCTGCGGCTAGTTTTGCGCTGATTCTCCACGATACTGAAGGCGCTCCAGCGAAGAGCACTATGGATGTAACTCACTGGATCGTTTGGAACATCCCCGCGACCGCGACTTCGCTTCCAGCCGGTGTCCAACCCGACGCCAGTCCTAATGGCGCGGCCCAGGGCAAAAACGTTCGCGGCGTAAATGGCTATCAGCCGCCGTGTCCGCCCCCGGGCGCCACGCCTCATCACTACATTTTTGAGCTATATGCCCTGGACACAAAAATTGACTTGCCGGCGGGTTCTTCTCGCGCCGATCTCCTCAAAGCCATGGACGGCCACGTGGTTGGCAAAGCTGCGTATGTCGGCCTTTTCGGCAGATAACCTTTTGCGGATGTAGCGGCGGCTTGGGCCGTATTCGCCGGCCCTCGACAGCCGGCGCGCTGGACATTAAGCGCGCACATCTAAACACGTATTCAAAAATTGTCCTTTTGAAAAAACGGCGGGGCTGAACGATGGGACTGTTGGACCTCATTTCCGGCGGCAAAGCTCTGCGCAAGCCCAAAAGCATTCGCCATGGCGGCAAGCGGGTCTCGGATGTGCTCGAGGCTCATGAAAAATTTCATCGTGGACAGCCTGGAGGCCTGCGCGGCGATCTTTCGGGGGCGGATCTTTCCCACGCCGACTTGCGCGGACGCGATTTAACTGCTTGCCTCATGGCCGGATGCAATTTGCGGGGCGCCGACATCCGCGGCGCCAAGCTTGGTAACGCCGATCTCAGCCAATCTGACTTGCGCGCCGCCGATTTGCGGAATTGCGATCTCACCGAAACCAAACTCGCCGGCGCCAATTTGAGCGAAGCCGATCTCAGTGGCACTGAATTGTTTCGCGGCGACCTGACTTCAGCAATTTTGCATGGAACTATCCTGCGCGGCACAGTCCTGCGTCAAGCCGTTCTGCGCGGCGCGGACTTTTCCGGCTCCGATTTGACCTTATCGAGTTTTCGAGAAGTCGATTTGACGGGCGTTAAATTAGACGGCGCCGACCTGAGCAATGCCGTCGTTCGTGACAATCGTAAGTCGGATTCGTAGGCATTTTTTTACTTTACTTGCCGGCAATCTGCGCCGCGGAGTCGGCCGCGCGTCCGGATCCCCGGCGACGCGTTTCGATGCCGAGCCGCTTGATCTTTTGGTTGAGGGTAGAGAGTGGAATCTGAAACCGCTCCGCCGCTTCAGTTTGATTCCAGTTGGTGCGTTCCAGCATCTCCACGATCACCCGCCGTTCAACCCCTTCCATGATTTGAAATAGCGAAGACGACGAATCGCCGGCGGCCTCGTTCCCGATTTCCCCGTTCGCCGCCGTCAGAAAATCCGTGAACGGGCGCGGGCCGTTCCCCCACCGCCCCAGCACCGCTTGCGGCAGCAAATCGGTGTCCATGAGCTCCTGCGTGGAAAGCACCACCGCGCGCTCGACTACGTTTTCAAGTTCCCGTATGTTTCCGGGCCACTGGTGATCGACGAGCAGCTTCATCGCCGCCGGCGTGAACCGCCGCAGCGGACGCTCATTCTCTTCCGAAAAGCGGCGCAAGAAGTGCTCGAGCAGCAGTGGCACGTCTTCGCGCCGCTCCCTCAAAGGAGGCAAGTGCAGCGCGATAACATTCAGCCGGTGATATAAATCTTCGCGAAAGCGTCCGTCCCGCACCAAACCATGCAGATCGACGTTGGCCGCGGCCAGGATTCGCACGTCCACTTTGATCGTCTCGGTGCCCCCCAGGCGCATGAATTCCCGTTCCTGAATCACACGCAGCAGTTTCGCCTGCGTTTCCGGGCTGATGGTGGAAATTTCATCGAAGAAAATTGTCCCGTGGTCGGCCACCTCGAAAAGGCCTTTTTTTGAAGCGATTGCGCTTGTAAACGCGCCCTTCACGTGGCCGAACAACTGCGATTCCAATAGGTCCACGGGAATCGATCCGCTATTCACCGGAACGAATGGCTTGTCGGCCCGCGCCGAGGCCGAATGGAGCGCCTTGGCAATCAGCTCCTTGCCCGTGCCGCTTTCTCCGGTAATAAGCACCGTCGACCGTGAAGCCGCTACTTGGGTCACCAGATCGAGCAGTGCCAGTATCCGTTCGCTTTTGCCTACGATATTCGGAAACGCATAGCGCTCCTTCAGCGCGCGTTTCAACTGCACGTTTTCCTCGCGCAGCCGCCGCCCCTCCACCACCAGCGCTACCTGCGCGAGCAATTCGTCATTCGACCACGGTTTGGTGATGTAATCGTGCGCCCCACTCTTGAACGCCCGGCGGGCCATGTCGATCGAGCCGTATGCGGTAATCAGTACCACCGGAAGCGTGGGGTCCAGCAGGCGAATTTCGGGGAGCAGCTCCAATCCGCTGCGGTCAGGCAAACTTACGTCGAGCAGCAGCAAATCAAACGGTTGCTCCTCCAGGCGCGCCAAACCGGCGTCGGCGGTCTCCGCGGTGGACACCGCATACCCTTCCGATTCCAGCAGTAACGCCAACCCTTCCCGAATTTCCGCTTCGTCGTCTACCACCAGGATGGAGCTTTTAGGCATGAACCGCTTTTCTCGCGGTAGGAAATTCCAGCCGGAAGGACGTTCCCTTCCCGGGCGTCGAGCGCGCTTCGATCTTTCCCGCATGTTCTTTGATGATACCGTAGCTCACCGAGAGGCCCAGGCCCGTGCCCCGCCCCATGGCCTTGGTGGTAAAGAAGGGGTCGAAGATGCGTTGCAAATTTTCGCCCGAGATACCCAGCCCCGTGTCCGTCACCTCAACTTCCACGTAGCCGTTGGTGGCCCCGCTGCGAACCTCGATCATTCCGCCCGACGGCATGGCGTCCTTCGCATTCAAAAACAGATTCAGGAACACCTGCTGCAGGCGGTTGCCCGAGCCTAAAACCATCGGCAGATCGCTCTTCAGCGCTTGGATCACCTGTACGTGTGCGTTGCGGAAAGGATGCGCAACCAACGCCAGCGTCTCCTCGATCACCGTGTTGAGGTCCACCTCGCCCATTTCCGCTGTCCCCGTGCGCGAAAAATTTAGCAGGTTGTTGACGATCTCACTGGCGCGGAACGTTTGCTTCACGATCTTCTCGATTAAATTATGCCGTGGATCGTCTGACGGAAGCTGCTTCGCCAGTATCTGAACATAATTCGAGATCACCGCCAGCGGCGTATTTACCTCGTGCGCTACGCCTGCCGCCAGCAGCCCCAGTGAAGTCAGCTTCTCGGTCTGCACGAGCTGCTCTTCGAGCCGCATGCGCTGCGTGATGTCATCCACCAGGATCAGCCGCCCCAGTCGTTCGCCCGATTTTCCTGCTAGCGGCGCGATGGACACATTCACCAGCAGATTGCGCCCTTCGCTGTTTCGCAAATGAAATTTGTAAAGGCTCGATACGCGATCTTCTCCCGCGCGCGCCGCGATCTCCGCCTCCAGGTCGGCGGGCAGCACTTCCGCCAGGGGCCGGTTCACCGCATCGGCTCGCACGATTCCCGTCAGCCCCTCCATCTGCGTGTTCCAGAATTCGACCCGCCCTTCAAGATCGACCGCCAGCACGCCGACGTTGAGCGACTCCACGATATTTTCCGAAAAGTCTTTCAGGCGCTCGATCTGCTGCGCCTTTTGTTCGAGCGACGTATACATCTGTGCGTTATCAAGCGCGATGGCCACGTAGCCCGCGATGGTGAACAATAGTTCCACGTCTTCAGTGGTGAGAAAATCGCCGTCCACCGTTTTGCCCAGGCCCAGGACCGCGATGGTGCGGTCGCGAATTCGGCACGGAATGAAGTAGTTGAGGTCTAGACGCTCGAGCGCGCGCCGCACCGAATCGCTTTCCTCGCGCGACGCTCGCGGCGATTCGTAAAATAGGTAGCCGCGTGCGAATGCCGGACGTTCCGGCGACAAAAAGCTCAGATCCAAAGCCGCGAAAGTAGCGCCCCTGGCGCCATTGGTCCCACCATTGGTCGCGCCATTCCCGAAACCCGACCCTCCGCGCCCCCCTCCAATCCCGCCTGCAAAGCCGCTGGCCGGGTGCAGCAGGTCCCCGCTTCGCAATCCGATTGAACGCGCCAGGCGATACTCCCCCAACCCGGGGGCGTTCTCGAGAAACACCGCCAGCCGATCAACCAGCAGTGTCTGCGACAGCCGGTCCATCACCGAAACCAGCATCGGCTCGAGCCGCACTTCGTTCGTCAGCGTCCGCCCGAATTCGATCAACGTCCGGCGATAATCCAGCCGGTCGCGGTAAAAAAAACGGTCCAGCCGCGCCTGCGTCCAATCGCGGAACGGCTGAAACAGGAACGCCGCTACCACGATGGCTAACACCTCGCCCGCGAGGCCGTTAGGCCAGGCCGTATGGAAAAGCGCGCCGATCGACCCCACCGTGGCCACGTATACCGCCAGCACGCCGGCCGTTGCGGCCGTGTAGGCCAGCCCACGCTTGAAGATAATGTCCACGTCCATCAGCCGGTACCGAATGATGGCGTAGGCGAAGCACAGCGGCACTAGCGCCAGCGACAGCGCCGATAAATTCATCCACGGCCGCGGAATCGCCCCCAGCGCGTACGGAACGATGTACAAAATGGCGAAAGGCCCGATGCCCGCCAGCGTCCCCCCGGTCACCCATTTCAATTGTTGTCGCAGTATGCCGCTGCGCGTGCGCCGATAGCTGTGCAGGAAAATTGCCGCGCCCAGCAGGAAATAGAGGCCCAAATAGCCGAGTTCGATTTGATCGAGCGCCACCCGCGCGGGCAGGGAAGGAATGAAGCCCAGCCAGTTGCTGGCCACATCGACGTGTACAAGCAGCAAAGCGAGCGGCGGAACGTACGCGGCGATGATCCAAAGCTGGTGCCATAGCCGCCGCGCAATGCTTCTCTCCGGAAACACGAGCGCAAAATGCAGCAGCAGGGCGGGCGCCAGCAGCAGGGCGGCCGCCCTCGCCCAATACACTTCCCAATCAAATAAATTTAGTTTGCCGGTGTAATGGAACGAGCAAAGAATGAACGATACGAGGCAAAAAATGTAAAAGTGCACGGCCCGCGGCGCATTCCAGCGCCGTACGAAAATAAAAAGTCCGATGAATAGATAGAGCAGGCCGACGATGCGCAGATAATTTTCGATAGCCAGCGGTTTGGGAGCGGGCGTCACAATCAGCAGCGCTTCAAATGTGCGATTGTGGCGCGCCAATCGGTAGTGCGCCTGCGACCAGGCCCCTAGCGACCACAGGCGCTTGGTGACCTCCACCGCGCGGTGCACGGAAACGTCGTTGATGGCCAGTAACTGGTCGCCCGGCTTGATGCCGGCGCGTTCAGCGGAGGAATTGGGCGCCACGTAGAGCGCGGTGATTCCCTGCGTATTCTCCAGCCACGTGACCCCATCATCCGGCACTTCAAATAGCAGCCGCTGCTGAAAATTGATGATTCCAAAGATGACGGCGGCCACGGTGACAAGCGCCAGTACGATTGCGCCCAGTCGCAAACCCACGTTTTCCTTCCGCTCAGTCATCGCCGTAACCGTTACGCGCGGCCCATTTACACCTGGAACATTGTCCGCGTAGAAAACACTTCCCCGTCAATATTCGAGCACGTGCCTCGCCAGAAAATATGTAAAACCATCGGATTTAAGTGTCCGCCCTTCATTATGTTCACGGCGATAACCAGAGACACTCATCCTGTATATTATTTATGGAATACATAAATTCTATTTTCGGTACGTCCCTAAATCTTTGCTTTAGAACTGGAAGCTCACTCCACCCCGGAATGATCTTTCCACAGGCATTAAAACGATGGCGCCCTGCTCCCCCGTCGTGGGCAGCGCGCCCTGCGACAGCAGGTTGCGCACGTCGATCAGTGCTTCCCAGCGCCCCGACATACGAAATCCCGGCAGCGGTTGCCGGATCGTCACACTCAAGTAGGGATCGACGCCCAGACCTGCCTCGCCATACAAATCTTGCCGGCTGGCTACCACTCCACTAAGCCACTTGTAGCTCGTGGTGAACTGGGTGCCCGCACGAGGAATTCTCCCGGAAAGGCGGGCTGCCACGCTGTGCCGGTAGCGCATGTGCAAGCCGTCTCGCAGTCCATCTTGCAGGCCGTCTTGCGGATTAGCGTCGACGTTGATATCGGTCGTTTGGGGTGTCAGCGCGCCCGCCCACGAATAAATGCCCGCTACCTCGAGGTTGCTCGAGATCCGTTCGCGGTACACTGCGCGCGTTCCCATTGAGCCGCCGGGACCCGCGTCCCACGCAAATGCCCGCACGGAGTTAAAGCCGAAGACTGCTTGGTCCCGCGAGTAGTCGTAAAATGTGGCCGCTTCGACGCTGCCCCGCTTCCCAGCAGTGCGCTTTAATGAAACTTCCTCATGCCAGCCACCCGAGAGCACGGCATGCCCATTTTGCCAAAGCAGAACCGGCAGCGTACCCAACGCGTCAATCGCCGACTCCAGCGCATCGCCACGCGAACGAAGACTGTACGAAGCGGGATCGGTCTCCAAGAGCACGCTCGCCGTCCAAGCGGGGGTTACCGCGATTCCTATCCGCGCTCGCGGACGCACCGACGATGTCATCCCGCCGATTCCGCCTCCCAGATACTCCGCGCCATAATCCAGTGTCGTACGCCCGCCTATATTGAGCTGTTCGGAATGCTCGAGACGCATCATGCGAAGGCTGCGGTCGCCGCGCGGCAGGCGCGCTTGGCTCATCACTACCGTTGTTTCCGGGCCTCGGCCGAACTTTCCGCTGGGCACCCAGATGGTCGCCAACCCGCCCGCTAGATTTGCATTCAAGGCATTGGCAGCGGGATCGTAACCGTTCGTGTGGTCGTAACTCATCTCTCCCGCGATCAGCAGCCGCCCCGCTGCGCCCAGCGACTGGTCGTAGGAAACGGCCGTGGTCAGCGCCCCAGGCAGGGCGGACGGCGAACCCGGGTAGCTTGAGCCATTGGTCAATTGCACCAGTGCTCGTGGGTCCGAGTGTCGCATCTCGGCATTTTCAGAATTATCGTCGGCGATCACCACCGTGCCGTCACGCAACTGCAATACCGGCCGCGACGCTGACGAGGTCCGCAGCACCCACTTCCAATCGTCTTTTTCGGAAGCCTGCGCCGATGGATGCCGCAGTTGGTCGAGCGAGGTGAAAATCGATTCCAGTTCGATGTTTACCAGCGTCGTTAGATTTGCGCTCACTCGAACGTGCTGCTCTATTGTCGGAAGAAAGCCCGCCAGCGTCGCACGCAGTGAATACAGTCCCGGGCGAAGCCGCAGGCTGCTGAAGACGCCTTCCTGATCGCTGAGTAATCGCACCGTGCCGGGCCCATTCGGCGTCTCCGCGGTCAGCCAGATCGCCGCTCCCATTTGCGGAGTTCCTGCGGGATCGATGACCACGCCGCTGAGCTTTCCATACCCATCGGCTGACCAGGCCGGCAGGGCGCTACACAGCAAGGCCATTAGCGCGATGCCGCGTGCTCCACGGACCCACGATCGTAAAAACTTGGACATCGTAATTCTCGGTTGCTTCAAAACCGCCCCGATTAGTGCGCCCAGTTAGTGTGCCCGGTTAGTGTGACTGTGCCGCCGCCTTATTCTCCGCGGGAAGAACCGTGAAATCGGCCGACCGGCTGATCGTCTGGTTGGCCAAGGCGTCGGTGGCTTTAATCTCCACCCGGTATTTTCCCGGCGCCAGGGTGCTGATGGGTACGATTTGCTGAACGGTGAGCTGTTCGCCGGTTTGTTTCAAATCCTCGGAGCTTTGCACGATGTGCGCAATCGACTGGTCGCCCTGGTATACCTGCATGTCCAGAGTCGCACTATTCTTGTGGGTTTTGTCGTCCACTTTTAAATTATAAATCTGCAGAAACAGGCCCATGGGCTGGTTCGCCGGGAACGTTCCATCCACTTTCGGCCGGATCTTCACCGATCCTATGACGAACTGCCCGACGCCCAATTCCTTCGCAGCCACCGGAGAAATCTCGTCCGCCAGAATCAGCGTGCTGGCCGCGAGCTTTTCATCTTCAAAGGGAGGAACGGCCAGGCGCGTATTTAGCACGCCCACGTTATTGCTGGTGGTGTCCTTTAACACCACATCCAGCCGATAAAGTCCCGGCCGCAGCGGCACTGCCTTCTGATATACCGAGGCCGACTTGATCGATTGCTGCAGCAGCGAGTCGGGGAAATCCTGCCGCACCGTATCCTCGAACGTCTGCACCACCCGGCCGGAAAGCGTGCTGATACGGCCGAACAGATCCAGAGTCGCGCTCTGGACGCCGTCCCGGTCGTGGAAACTCATTTGATTGTTCGGAATATTGACGGTGATCGGCACCAGCACCGTGTCGCTGGTGATGCGCATGAAATCGAACCGGTACGTGAATTTGAGTTGGTCGCGCACGATCCGCGAAGAGACCATGGCTTCCAGATCCTTGAACTTCACCTGCGGCGGCGCAAAAACTTTCGCTTCCAGTTCCATGCGCGAAAACTCGTCCTGCGAGGCGGGCCGCTGCCCTCCAAAGGCCGGGGCCGCCTGGTGCGTGCCATCGGTATTCAGGAAGCGCTGGGATTTGTCCGCAAGCCCCTCCGACTCCGCCAGCGTCAGCCCCGCGCCGGGAATTTCCAGCAGCGCGTCTTTAGCCGACGGATCGGTCGTGAATTGATACTGGCCGGTGCCGGTGGTATCCACGAACTCCAGCTCGACGTTATTTCCGATGCCTTCAATATAATTGTAGGTCCAATCCTCGTAGGGATACGTCTCGGTTGTCCCGCCGCCCTGATCCATTGGCCGGTCCCACGTTCCTCCCGTGGGGTGCGTCTCGATCGTATCCGGCTTGCCGTACTCGATGTATACCCGTCCCCGGTCGGTCTTCCATCCCGGGATGCCCGAGGCGAAATGCTCGTTGGCATAAGCAATGCGCCGGTAATGTTCTTCCTTGACGGGATTATCGGTCGAATCCGGATCGGGGTTGCGCCGCTGCCAGAACTGCTCGATAAACTGTTCCCGCTCTTCGTTGGTCTGCAGTTGTACGAAAGCGCGCCGTTCCTCATCGGTAATAATATAGATCACGTCTTCGTTTAGCCACTTCTTGTAGGGAGTCGCAAGCTCGTTATAAAGCTGCCGATTGCTGGGCTTTTTTTGCTTTTTGTTGTCCTGCTTTTGGTCGCCGTTTTGCCCGGCGCCTGACCCGGCCGGAGACGTCGGCGCCGGAGCCTGCGCTCGGAGCGCCGCCGGCACGAGTACGCCGCCGCTTAATAACGCGCCCAAGCACCAACGACCTAACCGATTCATAGTAAAGGCCTCGCTAAGGTGGAAATTCTATCCCTGCCCTATGGGCGCGTCAACCCCTGCCTGCGGCCGCACCCAAATAACCCCCGCGACCTCGCTCGTTTTGAGCTACGTCTCTTTTAGGGATATCTCTCTGTGACTAAGAGTCTTTCTCAGGTTGGCGGGTTGCCCCTCCAATGCTTTACTTTATTGAGACTTTTCATTTTTTAGGGCCTAAAATACTGAGTGTCAGCCTGCAACGCCTGGGAGTTAGTCGCCGGTCGAATTGCCGTCCCCCAATATCGACACCGGGACGCTTGCGAACCTGCAACCTGCGGCTGTCGGACGGCACCTTATATTGGTCGGGATATTGGTCGGGCGGCGCCTTACATTACGGATGAATACCTGGAAAAAAATTACGTTGGGAGTTGTAGCGCCGCTCGCCCTCGCCGCCGGTGTGGGGTTTGCCGTCCAGCGCGCCAACAAAGGCGTCGTTAAGGTGCAAACGGCGCAGGTTATCCGCGAAGATTTGACGCAACTGGTCACCGCCTCTGGCGAGATAAAGCCCCGCAATTACACCAACGTGATGGCGGAGGGCTTCGGCAAGATCACCGACATCGACGTCAACGAAGGCGATCGCGTGAAGAAAGGCGCTATCCTGATGCGCCTCGAGAATATTCAGCCCGCCGCCGATGTTGCCGCTCAGCAGGCCGGGGTCTCCTCCACCGAAGCCGCCGTGCGCTCCGCCGAAGCCAGCGCAATTTCCGCCGAAGCCGACGTGGCCCAGCGCCGGTCCGACGTCGAGAAAGCCAATCTCGACTGGGCCCGCGAGCAGGAACTCTTCAAGGAAGGGCTCGTCCCCAAGCAGGATTACGATCTCAGCAAGTCCGTCAATAATAGTGCCGCTGCGTATCTCGCCGCGAGCCAAGCCAAGCTGGCCGCCGCGCAAGCCGATCTCGAGCGCGCGCGCTACACCATGACCCAAAACCGCGCGATGCTCACCCATACCGCCGACCTGTTGAAGAAAACCACCTATCAGGCGCCCATTGACGGCACCGTCACCTATATCGCCGTGCGCGTCGGCGAAAATGTGGTCCCGGGCATTCAAAATGCCTCCGGCAGCTACCTCATGACCATTTCGGACATGTCCGAAGTGACTGCCGAAGTCATGGTCGACGAGACCGACATTGCCAATATTAGGAATGGACAGCCCTCCGCCGTGACCATCGATGCCATCCCCGGAAAAGTTTTTGCAGGCCACGTCATCGAGGTCGGCACTCAAGCTGTCCTGCGAAGCTCCGGCCTGGCCTCCACTCAATCCACCACCGGCAATCAGGAGGCCAAGGACTTCAAAGTCGTGATTGTGCTGAACGCCCCGCCTCCCGGCCTGCGTCCCGGCCTTTCCGCCACCGCGAAGACCACCACCGCGCAGAAGCAGAGCGTGGTCGTCATTCCCATGCAAGCCCTCGCGGTGCGTACGCGCAAAGATCTCGATGATGCCGCTAAGTCCGATAAATCCGGCGTCACCCTCGCGGCCAGCCGTCCCGCAGCCGATGCCAATGACGAGGTGCAGGGCGTTTTCGTGGTTCGCGGCAATAACGCCGCTTTTGTTCCAGTGGAAACCGGCATCGCCGGCGTAAGCGATATCGAAGTCACAAGCGGTCTGCAACCCGGCGACGTTATCGTCACCGGCAGCTACAAGGCGCTCCGCACCCTGCGGCCCGCCGCCACCGTGAAGATCGACAACACCGTACCGCGCGCCGTAGGCGAAAGCCCGAACTGATGTCTTCGAGGTCCGCCTAATGTCCGTCCAAGCCGCCCCTTCCCAATCGTTCCGCCAGGACCTCGTCGATCAAGGTCTGGCCATCCAGACACAGGCTCTGGCCAAGGATTACACCATGGGTTCGGAGTTGGTACACGCCTTGTGCGGCGTCGATCTCCAGATCCGCCGCGGCGAATATGTCGCCATCATGGGACCATCCGGCTCGGGAAAATCCACGCTTATGAATCTGATCGGTTGCCTCGATACTCCTTCGAGCGGGAAATACTGGCTGGCGGGCCGGCTGGTCAGCGAGCTCGACGATGACGATCTCGCCGCCATCCGCAACAAAGAGATCGGCTTCGTCTTTCAGACTTTCAATCTGCTGCCGCGCGCCACCGCGCTCCACAACGTCGAGTTGCCGCTGATTTATAACGGCACTCCGCCGGACCAGCGCATCGAAAAAGCCAAGCGCGCGCTCGAATCCGTCGAGCCTCGGCAACCGCATGATGCACCGCCCCAGCGAGCTCTCCGGAGGTCAGCGCCAGCGCGTAGCCATCGCCCGCGCGCTCGTAAACTCACCCTCCATCGTCCTCGCCGACGAACCTACCGGCAACCTCGACAGCAAAACTGGCGACGAGATTATGGCCTTGTTCGCCCGCCTGCACGAACAAGGGAACACCATCATCCTCGTTACCCACGAAAACGACATCGCCCACCACGCCGACCGCATCATCTACCTCCGCGACGGCAAAATTGAACGCGACGAGCCCGTCATCCACTAACCCCCTGCGTGTGCACTCACATGGCCGCGTCATTCTTAGCCGCCGGATCCGAGGTGTCCGTGATTCAATACAGAGAGGGACTGTCCCCGCGCCGAACTCTACGCCCTTTAGGGTTTGGCTGAATCCGCGGTGGCTTCTCGGCGCCGCTCCCAGCGATTTGATAAAGCTCACCACCTGCCACCGCTGCTTCGCCGGCAATTTCGACCACGGCGGCATCCCGTCATCGATGTCCCCGTGCGTGATAAACCAGAACAGCGTCCCGTCGCTTGCCGACTGCGTCGTCCCCTTGAGCAGCGAAGGCACCATCCCCGTCCCTTTTGCATCCAACCCGTGGCACTTAGTACAATTGGCAGCGTAACCTTTACTGCCGGCTTCGACCGCACCCGGCTTGCCGCTGTAAGGATTTTTCGCCGCCTTCGCCGAGGCCGGCGCTTTATCCAGCTGCGCGTCTTGCGCGACCGCGGTCTCCGGCGCCAGCAGCGCGGCCCCGAGGCCAACCATGACACATGCCATGAAACAAGCCGCAGTGATAGCATTTGCAAGCTCGCGGCCCGCTGCAGCGCTTACAATTTTCAAGCTCAAGGTATGCTCCGCGAACAATTCGGCCCGCATAACGGGTGCGGGCTCTACTTGGAGCCCGCGTAAATAAACGGGCGTCGGCTCTACTTGGAGCCCGCGTAATAAACATCTTTAATTTTCGTATAGGAGTCTGCGATGAAGCAAGGCGCGTTCCGGTTTTTCGCTCTCGGCTCGCTAATTGCGGCGGGTCTCGCTACCGCCAGTCTCGCCAGGGTTGGCATCCTTGCGCGCGGCACCCCGCCCGACCCCGCTGCCGCCGACACCCCGGGTCCTCGCGCCACGGCTCCATTCATCGACTACCGCGATGAAAAACCGGGCGCCGTTCACAAGATCACCGTCAAGGATCTTCCCGAGCCGTATGCCACCAAGTCGGCAGGCAACGCTCCGGCGCTCACCAAGCGCCCCGCAAACGCCTGGCCCAAGGCGCCCGACGGCTTCAAAGTCGAGCTCTACGCCGAAGGCCTCGACGGGCCGCGGCTGATTCGCACCGCCTCCAACGGCGATTTCTTCCTCGCCGAAAGCAGCAGCGGCAAAATCAAAGTTCTCCGCGGCATTTCCAGCTCCGGCAAAGCCGACCAGGTTTCCGTCTTCGCCGCTGGCCTTGAACAGCCCTACGGCATCGCCTTCTACCCTCCCAACGCGCGCACCCAATTCGTTTATATCGGCAGCGAAAATTCCGTCGTCCGCTTTCCCTACCAGCCGGGAGACATGAAGGCCACCGGCCCCGCGCAGCACATCGCCGATTTGCCCAGCGGCGGCGGTCACTGGACGCGCGACATCCAATTTTCGCCCGACGGCACAAAAATGTACGTCGCCGTGGGCTCCGGCTCGAATGTCGACGATCCTGACTCGAATCCCGCCGAAAAAAATCGCGCTGACATCCTCGAATTCAATCCCGACGGTTCCGGCATGCGCATTTACGCTTCCGGCATTCGTAATGCCGGCGGCGGCCTCGCCATCAATCCCAAGACCGGCGAGCTCTGGTGCTCGGTCAACGAGCGCGACGCTCTTGGCGATAATCTCGTTCCCGATTACATCACCCACGTGCAGGCCGGCGGTTTTTACGGCTGGCCCTGGTGGTACATGGGCGGCCATCAAGATCCGCGCCTTAAGGGCAAGCACCCCGAGCTGAAAGATAAAGTCCTCACGCCCGACGTCTTGCTGCAACCGCACAACGCTTCGTTGCAGATGGCGTTTTACACCGGCACGCAATTTCCCGCCGAATATCAAGGCGACATTTTCGCCTCCGAGCACGGCTCCTGGAATAAATCCACGCGCGTAGGCTACGAAGTCATCCGCATCCCTCTGCACCAAACCGGGCACGCTACCGGCGAATACCAGGATTTTTTAACCGGCTTCGTAACCGACACCGGGGAAGTCTGGGGCCGCCCCGTAGGCGCGACTGTAGCCCGCGACGGCTCCTTGTTGGTCACCGACGACGGCTCCAGATCCATCTGGCGCGTCAGCTACATCGGCGCCGCCAACAAATAGCAGTATCGATATCGTTGTAAATTTAGAGGCGGAGATACGGACCGCTACTCACTTCGAGCGTTCAACTCACTCTGGCGGGCGAGGCCCGTGATTCCGCCCAGTCTAATGGGAGACTGTGAAGGGAGGAATATCGGGCAGCCGCTTAAACCAGGCTTGCCAGGCCCAAATATGTTCTGGCAGAGTTTCTTGCCGAAGTTATTCGTCGCGGCTTACGATAACCTTGAAGGTAGCCGTCACGTCGTGTACTAACTTTATAGTGACCGCATATTCGCCGACGAGCTTGATCGGCTCGGCGAGCTGTATGCGCCGCTTGTCGACCTCGAAACCCTGTGCCGCGAGCGCCTCGGCCAGATCGCTCGCCGTCACCGAGCCGAAGAGTTGCCCGTTTTCGCCCGCCTTGCGCGTAAAGACGACCGCTGCGGCGTTCAACAGCTCTGCCTGCTTTTGCGCCTGCTCTCGTTCGGTCGACGTCCGCTTCGCCAGCACGCCGCGAATCTTTTCCAGGCGCTTTACATTCCCCGCTAACGCTTCGACCGCCAGCTTGCGCGGCAGCAGATAATTTCGCGCGTAGCCTTCCGCGACGCTCACTACTTCGCCGCGCGAGCCCAGCTTCTCGATGTCTTCTTGCAGAATGATTTCCATGGTTTCGTCCTTGCGATGCGTGCGCTCGCCGTAAGTTGCCGTGTCGCTGGCTTGAAACTCCGGTACTAAAGCTCCGTCGAAAATGGCAGCAGCGCGATGTTGCGTGCCCGCTTGATCGCCACGCCCAGCCAGCGCTGGTGCCGTGAACATGTGCCCGTCATGCGCCGGGGCATGATCTTTCCGCGGTCCTGCACGAACGGCAGAAGCATTTCCGCCTTTTTATAGTCGATGAAGTCCACTCTTTCCACGCAGAAGCGGCATACCTTCTTTTTGCGGAAATATTGCCGCTTGCCGCGCCGCGGCCCGCTTCCGCCTCCCGGCCCCGATCCCGGGCGCCCTTCGCGTGACGGCGGACCGCCGGAATGCGATTGTCTTGGTGCCGAAGTATGTTGTTCGCTCATAATTCCCCCTAAGATCTCTTTCCGTGCCGGAGCGCGCGCCCCAGAAACTTTTGTCCCCCCTGACTTCTTGCCGCCCTACTCGTTGCGGCAGCTTACTCGCCCGCGCCTGGTGGATTCGCTGGCGAAGCCCCGCCTGCGGCCGGCGGCGCTCCAGAACCTGGCCCTGCGGTGCTCCCCCCTGAAGGTGCCGCACCCGGCGCCGTCCCTGGCGCAGGCATCGGACTCGGCGCGCCCGCAGCGGCCTTGCGGGGACGCCGCTTAGCACGTCGATCGCGCCGTGCTACCAGCTTTTGTTGCCGTTTGATCTCCTCATCCAGACGCACGGTCATGTACTTGATTACCGGGTCGGAAACGCGCAACCGGCGCTCGAGTTCCTTGATCAATTCGCCCTGCGCGCTGCGCAACGCCATGTACACGTAATAGCCTTCGCGCTGCTTCGATACGCGATAGGCCATCTTTCGCGTGCCCCACTTCTCCGTTTTTTCCAGCTTGCCGCCGCGGTCGTTCACCGCCTGCTCCAGCACGCCGATCAGCTTGGTGATTTCCTCTTCCGGTGTCGCCGGCATACAGATAAAAATCAAATCATACAAACGTTCTTCCATAATTCCTCGATTCGCTGCCGGCATCCTCTGTGGACCCCCGGGAACGTTAGATTTCCCGTTTAGATTTCGCTTTCCTCTTCGGGCGGCGCGCCCCTCCGGTTGAACCGGTTCATCGCATGCCCCGCACCGTGCGTCAATATGTCTTCCACCGCATCCGCCGCCTGCCCGGCCATCTCCGCCGCGATTTCCAGTTCCGCCTTGCGCATCGGATGCAAAACGTAGGTCGGCCAGATCGCCCACCGGGTGATCGGGCTGCACTCCCATGCGCACACGCAAAAATTCCAGCGTGCCTGCCGAGCCGATAATCGACTTCAGGCCGTTATGGCCCCCGGCAGTCCCTCGCTCTCGGATGCGCAGCGCTCCCCACGGGAGCGCGACGTCGTCGTACAGCACCACCAAATCCGCCGGCCCGCACTCATACCGTTGCAATAAGTCCCGCACCGCCAGCCCGCTGAGATTCATCATCGTTTGCGGCTTGGCCAGGGCGATTTCGCATCCCGCGATCGACCCCAGGCCGACCAACGACTTCGCCTCGGGACGCTCCACCCGGATTCCGCTGCGTTCCGCAAGCTGGTCCACCGCCAAAAAACCCAGGTTATGGGGCGTTCGCGCGTACGCCAGGCCCGGATTCCCAAGTCCCACGATCAGGCGCATGGCGCGATCAGCCGCATTTTCCGAACCATCCGCCCAGGCATTCCGCGGCCAGGGTACCGCCGCCTACTTCTTAGCTGGCTTCTCCGGCTTCTCTTCAGCCTCGGCGCCTTCTTCACCCTCTTCAGCTTCCTTCTTGCCCTTCTTGATGACCTCGGGTTCCGCCGGAGTCGCCGCTTCCGCAGCCACCGCCTCGACCGGCTTCTCTTCCTCAACGCGCAGCGCCACCACATGCGCGATCACGCGCGCCGGATCAGTCATCAGGCGTATCTTCGTCTTGATCGATCGGCAAATCGGCGGCCCGCAGCTGCTGGTTGAGCATCAACTCGCTTACATCCACGCGAAATTCGCTCGGAATCTCCGAGGGCAGGCACTCAATTTCCACGTCGCGCGTGACCATTTCAAAGATGCCGCCCTGCAGCTTCACGCCCTGCGGATCGCCGAAGGTATGCACCGGCACGCGGACGCGCATGCGCACGTCCATCGCAATCCGCAGCAGATCCACGTGCAGCAGCGAGCCGGCCACGGGATCCACTTGCCAATCCTTAACAATTGCCGTGTGCTCGCCGCCGGGCAGCTTCACCTTGAAAATAGTGTTGTGTCCTGATTCCGAGCGCAAAATCACGCCTAACTGCTTGGCATTCACCGAAACGGTGACGGCTTCTTCCGCCCCGCCATATAGCACTCCGGGGACGTTCCCCGTCCGGCGCATCCGCCGCGCCGAGTTTTTGCCGCGATCTTCGCGTGGCATCGCTTCCACAATGATCTGATCCATAGTCTTTCCCCTTAACCTAACATTCGCACGCCGCGCGCGCCGCGACAGTGAAACTCGTGCACCACTAATCCCCGCACACGCCGATCTCCTGATCGGCTATCCAGCATCGCGCCGACGCGCATTTGGTAGCGCAGCCACTCCTGCCTGCGCTCTTTGCGGCCATCCGGCCCCCGGGTCCGCCGATCTCCCGATCGGCTATCCACCATGCGCCGCAGGCGCATTGCTAGCACAGGCATTCTGCCTGTGCGCTTAGCCCGTCGTTCCCGCGATCCCCGCCGCCGACCACCTAGTTGAATAGCTCGCTGATCGAAGTTTCTTCGTGAATGTTCCGTATTCCGCGCGCGAACAGTTCGGCTACGCTCAATACTTTGATCTTCGCTACCCCTTGCGCCGCCGCGCATAGCGGCACTGAATCTGTCACCACCACCTCACTAATTGGGGACTGGCATATGCGCTCTACCGCCGGGCCGGACAGCACCGCATGCGTGCACGCCGCGAACACCTGGGTCGCGCCCTCCTTCAGCAAGGCGTCCACTGTCTTTACCAGCGTTCCCGCCGTATCGATGATGTCGTCCACAATCAGCGCCGGCATGCCGCGCACGTCGCCGATCAGGTGCATCACCTCGCTCACGTCCACGTCCACCCGCCGCTTATCGACAATCGCCAGCGGAGCATCCAGCTTTTTCGCGAAGGCCCGCGCGCGCTCCACTCCTCCGGCATCCGGCGAAACCACCGTCAGGTTCCCCAGCTTCCGGTGCTTAAAATAGTCCACCAGCACCGGCGAAGCGTACAAGTGATCCACCGGCACGTTGAAATATCCTTGTATCTGCGGCGCGTGCAAATCCAGCGTCAATGCCCGGGTCGCCCCGGCCGTTTCCAGCAGGTCGGCCACCAGCTTCGCCGAAATCGGCACGCGCGGCTTATCCTTGCGGTCCTGCCGAGCGTACGCGTAGTAGGGAATTACCGCAGTCACCCGCCAGGCCGACGCCCGCTTGAATGCGTCGATCATCAGCAGCAATTCGAAAAGGTTACTGTCCACCGGAGTAGAACACGGCTGCACCACAAAAACGTCGGCGCCTCGCACATTCTCCAGAATCTGAAAGTAAATCTCCCCGTCGCTGAACCGCCCCAGATTTGCGCGTCCCGGGGTCACGCCCAGGTAGGTGCAGATCCGCTGGGCCAGTTCCGGAAACGCGCTTCCTGCAAAAATCTTGAACTTTTCATCCGCCGAGCTGATTAAATCAGTCAAGGCTTTCCCTCGGGATCACAGGCTAATACCTCCGGCAAATACGCCGGCGGCACCCCACAATGCGCGTGTGTAGGCCCTTCGCGATTGCGTCTTGCTTAGAAAGACGCGATCTTCCGGAAACTTCTGGGCGGCTCGGCGCGCCTGCGCTGGGTTTCGGAATATTGCAAACACCGCCGAACCGCTACCCGCCAGCGAGGCCTCCGCGGCTCCGTACTCGAGCAACTCGCGCCGGATACGGCCCAGGCGCGGATACCACGGGAAAACGGCTTGCTCGAAATCGTTCGAGAGGCCGGCCCCCCGCGGGCTCCAGCATAGAGCGCAGAAACACCACAGTTTAGATAGCGGAACGTGCTTTGTCAATCGTCTGCCGGCTTTCGCGGCCGGGGCACACTCCAGCCGTGAGTACGCTTCACTGGTGCTCACCGATATGTCGTTTGGCGATACCACCAGCACCGTGCGGGGTGGCAAGTCCGGCAACGGATAGATTTCGTCGCCACGGCCCACTCCCAGCGCGCGGCCCCCAAACAGGAAAAATGGTACGTCCGCGCCCAAAGAGGCCGCAATTTCCAGCAGCCGTGGCAGCGGAATGCTTCGGCCGGTCAGGCGCAACATTGCCACGATCGCCGCCGCTGCGTCGCTTGAGCCGCCGCCGAGTCCCCGGCCGGCCGGAATGCGTTTTCGCAGCTCGGCGCGTATCCCTCCCTGAATCCGGCCCGGCTTCGCACCCGGTCTTGCGAATTCCCGTTGCACCGCGTCGATCGCACGCCATACCAAATTTTTCTTGCGCTCCTCTTGCGCCAGTGCAGCATCCCCCGCCACGCATAGCTCGATTCCCAGGGTCCTGGTGCGCCGCAGCATCAACGTGTCGTGCAGCGCCAGCGATTGGAAAATGGTGCGCAGTTCGTGATAGCCGTCCGGGCGGGCGCCCAGAACTTCCAGGCGAAGGTTGACCTTGGCAAATGCGGCCACGCGAATTGAGGGCATTGCAGGCGGCGCTACTGCGGCTTGAAGCGCGGATTCTGTTCCGCGACCTTGCGTTTTACGTTGCTAATTTTTTGTTCCAGTTCGGCGGCTTTATCGGCTTCGAAATCCGCGGGCGCCATGCGATGCCATTCGGCCAGCGATTTTTCCCACGTCGCCGCGGCCTGCTCGTTGCTTCCGCCCTTGGCTAAAATGTCGCCGAGATGGGCCAGAATGCTGGGGTCGTGGGCATCGCGGGTCACTGCCTTGCGCACCGCGGCTTCCGCCTCGGTCAGTTTATTCTGCTTGTAATACGCCCATCCGAGGCTGTCGAGATACGCGGGATTGGTGGGGTCCTGGTCCAGTGCCCGCCGTATCAGGCCTACCGCCTCGTCCAGACGCATTCCGCGGTCCGCCAGAATATACCCGTAGTAATTGAGTACCGGCGCATTACTCGGATCGAGCGCGAGAATGGTCTTGAACGTCTGCTCGGCCTCGTCATATTTCTTCTCGCGAGCGAAGATTCCGCCCAGCAAAAACGTGGCCGTTTCGCGATCGGACGAGCGCTCGGCGAGTTTCTCGCTCGCCTGTACCGTTTGCTCGGCCTCCGCGAAGCGCCGGTCCTGCTCGTAAATTTGCGCCAGATCGAAATAAATTTCGAGGTCGGCGGGCGAATTATTCAAAAGCGGCCGAAGCAATTGCTCGGCCTCATCGCTCTGGTTATTATCGCCGTACAGCATGGCCTCGCCGATACTCAAGCCGCGATCGTGCGGATAATCCGCCAGTCCCTTGCGCGCCTCGTCAAACGCGTGCGTTAAGTCCCGATCCGCCCGATAGCTGTCGATGATCAGCAGCCTCCCGCGCCGGTCCTCCTCCGGCCCCAGCTTGACCATCTCGCGAAAGGTATTGATCGCGGCGGTATAGTTTTGCCCGTCTTTGTAGAATTGCCCTAAAAGCTGATAGAGAATCCCGAGCGTGCGGCGCCGCCCCGGCGTCACCTCCGCTTGCGCTTTGACCCCCGCCACGGCGTCCGAAAGCACTCGAATGGCGTCGTCGTGACGCTCCTCGGCCTCGTAAATGGAAGCCTCGTTGTAGAGAACTTCCAGGTTCCCGGGAGCACGCTTCTTCGCCAGCAGCACTTCCTGCTCCGCTTTATCGAGCCTGCGCAACGAACGGTTGATCTCCGCCAGCCGCAGATGATTATTGGCGTCATCTGGTTCGATATCCGCCAATTTCTGATACTCGGCGGCTGCGTCGGAATACTTCTCCTGATCGAAAAGCGATTGCGCCAGCAACCTCCGGTGGCTGGTCTGATCGGGCTCGAGATCGACCGCGCTGCGATAGGCTTTTTCAGCGTCGCTCGCATCGTGCAGTTGCGTGTACGCGTCTCCCAACTGGTCGTACAAATCGGCGCTGGGGGTCCGGGCCAGCGCCTGTTCCAGCAGATCCACAGCCTCGTTGGATTTGCCGGCGTCGAGCAGGAGTTGCGTCAGTTGCTGTAGCGCGCTTTCATTGTTGGGATCGCCCGCGAGAATTCCCCGCAGCATCTTCTCCGCTTCGTCTGGCTTCCCGCTCAAGCGCTCGAGCCGCGCGAGCCACAAAGCCGATTCCACGTCGGTGGGATCAAGGCGCACAATTTCGCTGAGTTGTTCCAGCGCCAGCGCTACCATCGCCGGCTCATCCGCCGATTTCGACAAATCCCCCAGGCTGCGAATATAAATTCGCGCCAGCAGCCGCCGCGTCGGCAGGTTTGACGGATCCCGCCGAAGTATCTCCTGCGCCTCGGTCACCGCGTCGCGTAGGCGCTGCGCCACAAAATACATCTCCGCAAGCTGCTCTCCGATTACCGGGCTGCTCGGATCGAGCGCGTACGCCTTCTTATAGAAATCGATAGCGCGGTTGGCGTCCTCGCTTTTGCTCGAAGTTTCATAATCCACCTCGTAGAGGTGCGCCATGGTCACATCGTAGTAGATTTCGGCACGTTGGCTAGGCCCGGCGGCCCCTGTGGCATCTCCCGCTGCCGTCACCCGCGGGGCTGATTGCGCCGAAGCGGCTCCTTGGGCCGCCAATCGTGGGGGCATCAGGACCTGCTGGGCATATGACGCGGTCCCGGCGCCGATAAAAATCCAGGCCAACAGCGTAATTCCACAAAACATCAAGCTGAATGACGAAGTTTTCATCGCGCCTCGGGCTCCCGTGTCTGAATTATTACACGAACCCTTAACCCCGCAAAGCCCGCTCCGTAACGGTTTCTCTCTATCAAAACCCATCCCGTACAAAAAGTTGCCGTGGCGCTTGGCTTGGCCGAGGCCCTCTAATGCCGGAAATGCCGCACACCCGTAAATACCATGGCCAGGCCCTCAAGGTCCGCGGCGGCGATAACCTCCGCGTCCCGCACCGAACCGCCCGGCTGAATCACCGCCGTGGCGCCTGCCCGCGCCGCCTCCTCGACTCCATCGGGAAACGGAAAAAAGGCATCCGAGGCGACGACACTCCCTGCTAGTGATTCTGCGGCCTTCATGACCGCAATTTTTACCGCATCCACGCGGCTCATTTGCCCCGCGCCGATCCCCACGGTTCGGCCTTCGCGCGCGAACACGATGGCATTCGATTTCACGTGTTTGGCCACCTTCCACGCAAACAGTAGTGACTCGACTTCTGTCTCGGTCGGAGGGCGCTTGGTCACTACTTTGAGTTCACTCCGGTCGAGGACGTGCCGATCAGGTCCCTGCACCAGAACGCCCCCCGAGATGCGCTTCAACTCGAGAGACATTTCCGCCGGCACCTCTCCCGCGCGGCTGGACTCTCCGCTTTCGCCGGCAATTTCCATCAGGCGCAAATTCTTCTTGCCCCTGAACGCTTCACGCGCCTCTCCCGAATATCCGGGAGCCACCACGCATTCCACAAAAAGTTTGCCCACTTCCGCCGCCGTTTCCCCGTCGAGCGGCCGGTTGAACGCCAGCACCCCGCCAAAAGCCGAAACCGGATCGCACGCCAGCGCCTGCCGGTACGCCTCGACCAGGGTAGGCTGTTCCGCCGTGCCGCAGGGATTGTTGTGTTTTACGATCACGGCCGCGGGGCCGGTCAGTTCCTGCGCCAGGTCCCAGGCGGCGTCCAAATCCACCAGGTTGTTGTAGGAAAGCTCTTTTCCCTGAAGTTGGCGCGCGCCCGCCAGGCCTGTGGCCGGCGCTCCCGCGAAAATATACAACGCCGCGTGCTGGTGCGGGTTTTCGCCATAGCGCAGGACCGCCTGGCGCCGCAAATCAATTCGCAATCGCTCCGGCAGTTCCGCCGAATCTTCCGAGGGCCCGCCAAACGTAACTTGGTCGCCCGAAGCCGACAGTTTCTTTAGCTCCGTGGCGATTGCGTCGTCATACCGCGCCGTAGCCTCGAAGGCCTTCTGCGCCAGGCGCACCCGCGTCGCCAGGCTCCAGCCCGCGCCGTCAGGATGCGCGGACAGCTCCGCCGCGAGTGCGCCATAATCCGCCGGGTCGGTGATCACCGCCACACTGGCGAAGTTTTTCGCCGCCGAGCGCACCATCGCCGGACCGCCGATATCAATGTTTTCGATCAGCTCTTCGACTGCCACATTCGGCCGCGCGGCAGTCGCCTCAAACGGATACAAATTTACCACCACGGCATCCACGGGAAAAATTCCGTGAGCCTGTGTCTGCGCAATATCCTCTTTATTGTCGCGGCGAAATAGTATTCCGCCATGCACCTTCGGGTGCAGCGTCTTTACGCGGCCTCCCAGCATTTCGGGCCAGCCCGTCAATTCGGCTACATCGCGAACGGTCACCCCGCTATCGCGCAAAAACCTGGCCGTGCCGCCCGTCGACACGATTTCCGCCCCAGCCGCCGCCAGCGCCCTCGCAAACTCCACGATGCCTGTCTTGTCGTAGACGCTTACTAACGCCCGCTTGATGGTCACTCGTCCTCCACGGTATTTCAAAACGCGCTACGGGTGCGAGCACTCGGAGCCCCGCGTAATAACGGGTGCGGGCACTCGGAGCCCCGCGTAATAACGGGTGCGGGCACTCGGAGCCCCGCGTAATAACGGGTGCGGGCTCTACTTGGAGCCCGCGTAATAAATTGTAGCGCGCCGTGACGCCATCGGAGTAGGGCCGAGTAGGGCCGAGGTGGGTAAGGATCGGGGGAAGGACGCGGGGAAAAAAGCGCCGCGAATCGCCGCGCTCTAAGAGGTCACCCGCGCCTTCAGCCGGGCTTTGCCACCTTCCACGCTGACGACGAATTCCACCACGCTGCTTCCTTTTTGCTTCCGAAGTTGCGCGGTTTTCTGCTCGAGGAACGCTTCGAATTGCTGGCGCGAAAGCTGGCTGGTGGTTTCCCCGCAGCGTTCGCGCGCCTCCCTGAAAGCCTTGTACAGCTGCTCCACATTCTTGGGTTCGCGCGAGGGATCCGCGCAATTGACCGCTGCCAGCGCCCGGGCTTCTGCCCGCCGGCCACGTGCGCGTTCCGCTTCCACCGTACGCGCCGCCGCCCCGTAGTGCCGCTCCACCGTGCCCTCCTCCTGCTTTTTCAGGCGTTTATGAAAGACCTCGCGGTATCTCGCGTAGGTTTCCGACAAATTGCCAAATCGGAAGCGCTGCGCGTAATTCATCGCCGCCCCGCGATCGCTATACCGCTTGAGCACCAGGTCAATTCGCCATTCGATCTCCGCCGGTGGCCGCTTTCTCCCCCCGCCGAAGTATTGCTCGTATTGAATCTTGAGCTGCCGGATGTCGTGTTCAAACTGGTTCAACTGCTCTTCAATGGGATCGGGGACGGTTTCCATGGCTGGTGCGGTTGGCTACCTGTTTCATGCTAGGAGAGGGAGCCGCCAGCGTCAACGCCACTCTGCTGGCGCGGCCGCGCATCCGATAACGCAACGGCGCCGCAGCCGCCCCGAGCCAAAGCGACGCCATAAGTCCCAATCACGCCCCAGTAGCACAGGCACACTTTGCCTGTGTGCTTTTAAAGCAGCGAACCGCAATGCCACCGCCCACATCGACGCAGGCTGGTCGTTGTTGGTCTGAAGGACGCTCATTGGCCGGCGGGGCTCGGCGTCGCGTGTCTCCGTGGCAGCCCGCATTCGCCAGCTCGGTTGATCGCGCCACGCGCCTGTGCTGAAATAACGCTCACCAATCGTAATAGAAAGACCTCCACCCCTCAACGGCCTTCACCAACCCTGCGGAACCCCTCGATTCCATCGCGGACGAGCGCAGCACAGCGCTGCGCCAGCTTCCTTCGGTGGACGAACTCGTGACCGCGCCGCGTCTGCAGGCGCTCGCGGCTCGCCTCGATCACGCATTTCTCGTGGACGCCGCGCGAGCCGTTCTCGCGCGCGCGCGCGATGGACTCCGCGCCAACCACCCCGCAACCGCCCTCAGCTTCGATTTCCTGCTGGACGCTGTCGCCGCCGAACTCGATCCATTGCTGGCGCCTTCATTGCATCCCGTCATCAATGCCACCGGCGTGATCCTGCACACCAACTTAGGCCGCGCCCCCCTTCCGCCCGCTGCGCTCGAGCGCATTCAAGCCACGGCCGGCGGCTACACCAATCTCGAATACGATCTCGAAACCGGAACGCGCGGCCGCCGCGACGTCCATACCGCCCACCTCCTGTGCCGCCTCACCGGCGCGGAATCCGCTGTCGTGGTCAACAACAATGCCGCCGCGGTTTTCTTGGCTCTTGCCGCTTTGGCCCGCGGAGGCGAAGCCCTCGTCTCGCGCGGCGAGTTGATCGAGATTGGCGAATCATTTCGCATTCCCGATATCATGGCGGAAAGCGGCGCGGTACTCCGCGAGGTGGGCACCACCAATCGCACCACGCTTGCCGATTACGAGCGGGCGCTGTGCGACCGGACGCGCTTGCTCCTGCGCGTGCATCGCTCGAATTTCCGCATCGCCGGTTTCACTTCCCAGCCTGCACTCGCGGACCTCGTCGAACTCGGCCGCCGCGCCGGCGTCCCCGTGTTCGAAGATCTCGGCTCCGGCAGCTTGACCGATCTTTCCCGCTGGGGCGTATCAGAACCGCTGGTGCGCGCCAGCGTGGCCGCCGGGCTTGACCTGGTCTCCTTTAGTGGCGATAAGCTTCTCGGCGGCCCCCAGGCAGGATTGATCGTAGGGCGGCGCGAACCCCTGGCCCGCATCCGCAAGCATCCGTTGTTCCGCGCATTGCGTGCGGATAAATTAGTAATTGCCGCGCTGCAAGCGACGCTCACCGCCCACCTGCAACGCAATGGACACGCTATCCCGGTGCTGGCAATGATTCGCATGACCCCGGCGGAAATCGCGCTGCGCACCGCGAAGCTTTTGGAAGCTTTGCGCCCGCTGGTACCCGACCAACAGGCGGGATTTGAGATCACGGAAGGCCAGTCGGTTATCGGCGGCGGCTCTACGCCGGACCAGAGCCTGCCAACGCATCTGCTGCAGATTGACAGCCATGCGCAACCGCTGGCGCAGCTAGAAGCGCGACTCCGGCTCCCGGTCTCCGGCGTGCCCGTCCTCGCCAGGATTGTTCATGACCGCCCTATAGCGCACTTGGCACTCGATCTTCGCACCGTATTTCCCAGCGAGGAGCCCGTGCTCATTGCCGCGTTAGCAGCCGCGCTGGCCCCCTGTTAAATTGAAGATTAAATCGAGGATTTAAATCGCGGAGGTCACAGCCAAGCACCCTCACCCGCCAGCCCTCACTCACCAGGCGTAGCCGGCGGCGGGCCCATTGGCACTGTCGATTGCGGCGGAACCGATGGCGGCCGCACCGGCGGGGGAGCAGGCGTCCGCGCAGGCGTGCTCGGTGACGAGGGGCTTTCCTGCTGGGGTGCTGGATTGCCCTGCTCCGGGCTGGCCATCACTGCTTCGATTCCCGCGACGGTGCGCGGCAGCCGCGCCGTCAGCAATTTGTATCCTGTCGGCGTGATCAGCACATCGTCTTCAATCCGCACGCCAATTTTTTCTTCCGGCAGATACAGCCCCGGCTCGTCGGTAACCACCATCCCGGCCTCGAGCGGCCGGTCGGGGTCTCCCGCGTCATGCACATCCAATCCGATATGGTGGCCCAGCCCGTGAATGAAATAGCGTCCGAGCGGCCGCCCTTCCCGGTCCGCTCCGTGCGTGTTCATGTAATTGAAGGCAATTTGAAACAAGCTGTTCGGACCATTACGTCCCAGCGTCATGCCCGGCTTCATGGCCGCAAGCACCGCATTCTGCGCGCCCAAGACGATCTCGTAAATTTCACGCTGTCGCGCGGTGAAATGGCCGTTCGCGGGCACCGTGCGCGTGATGTCCGCCGTATACCCCGCATATTGGGCGCCCACATCCATCAGCACAATGTCGCCGTCCTGAATTTGGGCGTTCAGCTCGTTAAAGTGCAGCACGGTCGAGTCCAGGCCCGTGCCCACGATCGGAGCATATGCTTCCGCTTCCGAACCTCCATAGGCGTGGATTTCCACCATCTTCGCGGCCACTTGATATTCGTAAAGCCCCGGACGCATCAGGTGCATGGCGGCAAGCTGCGCGTCCATGGAAAGCTCAATCGCCTTGGTCAGCAACGCGATTTCGCCGGGCGACTTTACCTGGCGCATCGCGCCGACAGCCGCAGCAGCGTCATGCAGCTTCAGGCCGGGTGCGGCCTCCCGCAGCCAATCCGACCACACCCGAGCGTGCGGATAGCCGGTGTCGTCCTTCTGCGGCAGCAGCGTGTATACATCTCCATAATTCTTGGCGAGATCGCTCAGGCGCCCTTTTAGCCCCGCAAACGGTTCGACCGCTCGCGAAACCCGTGCGCCCCGCAATCCCCGGGTCCGTCGGTCCCATCCGCGGACCATTCCAGCGTTCCTCCGCCAAATCGCGCGGAGGCAGGAACAAAATTTCCGCTGGCCCTTTCCAGCCTTTTTCACTCGCGCCCGCCGGCACCACCAGCAGCGCTGCGCCTTCTTCATTGTGTCCCGTCAAATAGTAAAAACTTTCTTCCTGATTGAAGACGTAAGAAGGCGACGAATTTT
>CAVRDM010000021.1:0-244483 GCA_963719845.1 uncultured Acidobacteriota bacterium
AAGATTCGACAGCTGTAGCGTGCGTGCTATGTATGGCGGATGTGTGGGATCGCCGGAAACCCCCGGGTTCGGCGCGTAAGTAACCACTCCGAGAAGATTCAAAATCGCTACTGCGCCGGGTTGCGTGCTTTCGAGATAAGAAATCAGCGAGTAGCTCAGTATTTTGGCGGGTAAATTCTGCGCGAAGTTAGTGACATCGGTTGGGTTCATCCCGAGCCCGGAAAGATGCTGAATTTCATTCCCGATCCGCGGCAGCGTGGCGATCAGGCTGCCGATTTCTTGGATCAACTTGAGGCCGTCGTTAACGATCCCCGATTCATCGTCATTGTTGATATCCGTACCTAACTGCGCCAGCGTTGCGCTAAGCGCTCCGGCAGCTGTTGCGGCTGCGTTCAGCGACGTAACGAAGCTTGACTGTAGAAGTGCCGGCGGGAACTGAAGCCCCAGTTGCGCGAAGAACGGAATGACATTATCTGAGGTGAGCTGTGATTCCAGGGGCTGGAGTGCGAGCCCCAATTGTAGCGCCAGTGATTCCAGAGTTCCGGCTTTTCCCGCCATCTTTACTCCCATCCAGCGGATTCAAGAGCAGCCAGCAACTCCGGATATGTCATGCGCAGAACGTCTTGGAGCCTGGGGGCGTATCGGTCAGATCTTCTACAAATGCTGGGCTGGCGTATCGCGTCACGATACGCTGAATTCGGCTCACGCAATCGGCCAAAGGCCGGCCGTTTATTTCTGCAGGGAGTCGTTCGTTGCGGAACTGGATCATTCGCGCCAGGCCGTCAAGAATTTCGGGACCGCCGCTGCGGCGCCAGACTGTCGCCACACGGCGATTTTTGTTGACCAGCGTGAAAGCCTCCTGAAGATGGCGCCTCACCACTTCCACGTACTGACGGCCCAGCACTGTCGCCCGGATCTCGTTTTCGGCTTCGTCCAGCCTTTTCGCGAACCTCGTCGCAGCAAAGCCGTACGGTGCAGCTTCCGGTATTGTCACCGCCTCCGCCGCGTCCTCCTCTAGGGCCTGGAACGCCGCCGCCGCTGGTTTCGGAACCGTTTGCATCGTGTCGGCAGTTGTTCCGGGAGCGGGCACAAACGATAGATGTAGGTGAGGGAACGCGTCGACAAGAGGACTTATGTCGGATGCGATCCCTGTCGTTTCGCTGTCCCTGTGTCCCCAAATTAGGCCCACCAACGTGCCATTAGAGATTACTGCCGCTCCCGAATCTCCGGGCAATACAAACGGGTCATGAGAATCCGAATCGATCATGAAATTCTCATCTGTCAAGCGCAGAAAACCGTTGCTCTTGTCCTCCTGTAGAACCGAGACACCGATGTGCGAGACGCTGCCATGGCTCACTTTGCCCGTGGCGAACCCTCGTTCCTCAACCGCCTGCCCAAGGGTAGGGGATGAAACGCCGGTAATCCCACCGGTGATGTCCTGAATTTCGAATTTGTAATTCAAATTCGGATCCAGCTGAATCAGCGCCACGTCGGAGTGGATTTGAGCGTCCACAACGCGGCCAATGCGATGGCTGCAGCAATGTGAGCACGTCGATCCGAAGTAGTTGTCCGGCTGCCCGATCTGAATATCGCTGATGATTTCGCATTCCACCTCCTCTGCTCCGTTGATCTGAACCGCAGCCGCTCCCGCCGGCGCTGCGGTAGGCGCTGCGGTAACGGACCCCAGGAGAGTCGCCGGCAGCCCCGTGATCGACTGCAACACCTCTGCGGCGACCGCGTCCAGAGTTGCACCCCTCTTCGGGTTCGTAAACGAACCAAATGTGAAAACCAATCGGCCAGGGTTGATTTTCACGAAAATACCGTAGTCCTCGCTCGAAACATTTCCTCTAAAGGTGATGATGTTGGTCATTGGGTTCATTGGGTCGGGTTTTGTCACACGGGCCGACAATTTTGCCTCCGGATCGGGGTTCGGCGCGCCATAGATTCTGCACTCGAGTTCCACGGGTGTTGCCAACGTCGAAGTCAACGCGATGTGTGGGGAATCGGCCGGTGACTGTGTGATGGAGAGGCCTGCTGGTGTCCCGGTTGCAGCTGCTGCTAGGCCAGCGGCGACGTCGCTCGGTTGGTCTTTATCCCCGACCACATAGAGGGCGTTAAACAGGATGTTGTGAATCTGGTCAGGGTCAAGCTCGCGAACCATGAGAATAGCAACCGTTGTTGGATCCACCACGGAGTCGGCAGCCGGTATGTCGAAAGTAACGCCCATCGAATCGTCATCGTCTTTCACCTGCAGGTTTGCACCATCGTCGTCCGACGGACAGACCACGTGAACGTTCGTCAATCCAACTACTTTGCCCTTAGGGTCATCCAGTGTGGGAGCGGTCGTAGCCACGATGCCGAGTGTTCCATGGGGCGTCGCGGAGCCCCGTTGGATCCGAATGCCGCCGCGAACGTAATCCTTGAAATATTTCGTACCGTCCTCCGCCAGCACATATGCATTGGTGACCTGAACATTGGCGTCCGACGTTGCAAGAACCTGAATCTGCGGTGGATCCTCGCTGCTTGAAGGTGACACTTCCTCAAATTCGTTGAGCGCATTTACAAGATCCTCTATGAGCTGAAGCAAGCTCTGTCCGTCGGTTCTGGCGAATACGAAGACCTGTCTCGCATCTTCCCCCGATGCTTGAACGGTTAAGTCGACAATTGCGATGAGCCCGCTCGCGGGATTCTTCGGTCCGCTAAAGGTGATGCTTTGCCCTCCCCCTTCGTCAGGGGGGATGTCTGCAACGGCGGCCTTGATGCTATTGGGGTCGGCGTTGGCGAGGCGTGCTCGGGCCATTTGCACTACATCGGTCTTTATGCCTTCGATTTCGGCAGGAATGATTTCCCGTTGGACCAGCTCTTCCGGTTTCTTTTTCTTGTCTACGAAAACAGTGATCGCCAGCTGATCGGTCTTTTTCCCGCCCACAACCTTGAACCCCACTCCCACCGCGTGCACTCCGGGGATGGCGTGCAGCCGTGCTGCCGCAGCTCTCTTCACAGTGCGGACTCGATCAACATCAGTCATGGAAGCTTTGCACTCCGGAGAATCGCGCCCCAGTCGATCTTTCCTGCTTGCTTTTCGGGGCTGCTGGGAGTAATGGACCGGATTTGTTCCATTTCTCGTTACGAATACGGTGAATCGAAAGAATGACCGTCGCGAAACGAACTGGAAATCAAGCCAACAACGACGTCGAGCTCTCCACGAAAAATCGCTCCGAAGACGCCCATTAGGTGCGGATGTACTGTGACCCCTTATACCGGTCAGCTATGTACATCCGGCCTGGAATCACTGTCAAGGAAAAGTTCGCGCGTTCAAAACGTATTGGGCTGATTGCAAACCTGCGTATCTTGATCGACTGTGAGTGCAGTGTGGGGCGCAGCTAGCCTAGTGCGTCTATCGCTTCTTTACGTTCGGCGATCGGCGTCGACCAGGAAGGGACCATGTTGCACGATCACGTCTCCGCGGTCGCTCCTGTCCTCCCTTAAATGCCGCCAGCAGTAAGAAAGAAATTTATTTTAGAACGGACGTAGTACGGTGGATAAGTTGCGCGGGAGTGAGGGGAATGGGAGTGGTCTTGAAGAGATCACCTGAAACCGAGGCATCTTTCCGGAAATTGGAAGAGCACCTGCCGTGGAAGCAGGTGCATTGAATCGTACGCAAACTGCCTGAAATCAATGGGACGGGCGTCTGGCGTTGAATGCGAGTGAGTCTCGTACGAAGCAATGGGACGGAGATCAGCCAAGAAATAAGTGGCCAAGAATTGAAAATGCACTATTTAACTGAATGAGGATATACCATGACTGAAACTGGCTTAAAATACTGACATTGCCACTGTGGGCGTGTAGCTCAGTTGGCAGAGCACCTGCTTTGCAAGCAGGGGGTCGGGAGTTCGAGTCTCCCCACGTCCACCATTTGATTCAGCAACTTAGCACCCGCGGGTGAATTGCTATCTGCCACTTGGTGCACGTCTTGGTGCACACCTGCCTCAAAAACCGGCCCAGAGATAGCGTCCAATGCCGCGCGCTTAAGCGTCTGTGCGGATGCGGCAATATGGCCGCCTAAAACCAAGAACATCAGTCAACCCAGGAGTGGTTAATGCACGCTGCAGGATCGACCCTCCAGAACCTTCGGAGCTAAAGTCCTTCGGGCGAGTTACTGGTTAACTTGAGAACACATTCGTTGGTGCCCGCGATTGTGCCAAAAGCAGGGCATAAGCGCGACCAAGAACAACCTCATTTCCAGGCGCTGGTGGCTGTGCTTCGGAAGCTGCCTTGTGCCATCCTGCGGGCACTACAAGCAATCTCTCAGCCGTCTAAAAGGTCTTTAAGAACGCTATCAAAGCCCTTTTGTCCGCATCGTTCAAGCCTGGTTCGCCACCGGGAGCTTTGTCGGTCCCGAAATAATGACCACGGTTGACAATCAAATCCGGGCACTTGCTTAACCCCAGCAGTCCCTCCACGACATTCGCAAAAACCTTTTTCGCGTCTTCATCACTGGCGCCGGGGGGCAGTTTCTGTAGGTCGGCGCTGATCTTGAGGACAAGTCCTAATAGCTCCCCGTCATGCTGCAAACGCACCGCTGGGTCTGTGCTTTCCGAGAACGGATTGAGGTTCGTCAAAAGCCCTACCGGAGTGCCCTTAGGGATGGGGCCGATCTTAACGAGCTTCTCGCTGTCATCGATTAACCAGGGGAAAAACCGGGCCACGCCTCGCAGTTGCTGCAGCGCATCGGGAAGATAGCCGTATGAAATCTTGAGAAAACTTTGCTCAGTGGTACGGTCGATCTTGCCGGGAATCTTGCCTCCGAGTAACTCGTCTTTGTCACGTCTTTCCGGCCAAAGCATTTGCTCGATGGAACTCTGAAAGGATTGCAAGCGCCCCTGCACGGAAGGATCGGGGTTGAAGTCGCCCACACTGTTGTTCAAAAGAAAAGGCGCAGTGGACCACAGACTGACCAGTGACGGCGGACGCGTATAGCCCCGTCCGCCTGCGGGCATGACATAGGTTCTCGGCTCGCCAGTATAGGGCTGGTACCACGTGATCGTTCCAACCGATGGCAGGTCTTTGTAGGATTGGGACGAGAAATTGTCCCAAATATTGCCTCCGAGCGCATTGGTAGCGAGAGGGCTGCATGCATTGGTTTGCAGCAGAGTTACAGGAACACGAAGCTCAGTGGAAAGATAATTGTGATCCAGAAAATCCGGCGCTGTGACCATCGCCCGCATTTCTTTCTTAAAATCTTGAGTCTTGGTCCAATCCCAGTATTTATTCCAACAATCGAGATAGTTTCTCCCGGCGCACCCTTGTCCCTCATCTATGGCTATAGCACCGACGTCAGGCGGCGGCTTTGGCAGTTTGCTGGAGTGGCAGCGCGCGCACTGTTCGGCAAAGACGACTTTCCCCCGCGGCACCAGGGACTCATCTTTCTTAAGCACTTCAGCACCCCCGGGCGCGTCCTTTAGGTGATGTGGTTCGGTGGTCTTGAGGAAGAACAGCGCCATATCGGGAGTCTGGGTCTCAGTAGCAGCAAAGTAAGCTGAGTTTTGGCGCGCAACGGAGATCTTAATGGGCGTAACCGGCTTACCGCCCACTAACGCATTGAAGTGCAGGAGCCACTCTTCACTGAATGTACCGATATTTAAATAGACGCGATTGAGAGCGCCCAGTGCTCCCACGGAATCCGCTCCATCCTTGAGAACGCGCGGCGTCCAGACGGTATCAGGCGCCTGGTAGTATTGCGTCAGCGGGCCTTCCGAGATGAAGTCGTTAAATTGTTTGTTGTTCCTTTGATCTCCGGCCAGCGTCTCTTTGCCCCATCGGGTGGAATGGTCCAGACGCTCTTTTAGCAGATAGATCGCATTCATGCTTCGGGGATTGTTGATGTTGTCGCTAGAAACAAGCGAAGTATCGAGCGACCCAGGTCGCGACGTATGAAACAATTGCCATACGAAATTCGATTTGTCGGCCTCCCAGTAAAAGATCCTGTCGATCCAGAAATACTGGGCACCCACATTGGAGCTGAGGTTCTCCCACTTGGGGTTATCCGGGTCGGCGGGTGGCTTAACCGGATTCGGTCCGACATGGCAAAAACCGCACGACATCCCTACTCGGTATGGACGTACCAGTTTTTTATCGTTGTAGTAATTGGGATCGGTGTAGTACTTCTCGGCATCCCAATACTTTGCGGCCGCCTCATCGAAGTCAGGGTTGGGAAATAGCCGCATCCCCACAATGCCCGTCTCGTATCCGTAAGACGAGCCGACCGGGAAATCCTTGCCGCCGATTTTCGTTCCACGCGACCCGATCCTTACCCCGGGATATTTCTGTTCATTTTCAAACGGATCGGGTTGACAATCTGCACGACGCCGGTCGAGCCACAAGCCCCATCTGTCTGGATCGGGGCCGGTCGCCTTCTCAAAGCACGGATCATTGACCAAGCCCAAATACTCCCATCTTTGATCGCGGTTGAACCTTGGGTCGATCTTCAGGAGTTCGGGGTGGGAGGACAGGGTTTTTAAGAAATCCAGGGCGCCGGCACTTTTGTAGGTCAACGTATTCCAAAGACGGTCATTACCCGCGGTCCAAACTAGCCATGTATTCCGTCCCTGTATCTCGGCGGGCCCCAGCTCGACGCCTCCATCCATGTCATGGAAGTAGTTCTCATCCGCTGCTTTGAAGCTAGAGGCATCACGGCCTGCGAGGAGGGCCTCATCTTTGACATGTCCGGATTGGGGCTGCTTGAACCGCCAGATGGAATAGGTCACTACGCCACCGCCGATCAAAAGCAATAAGACGGTGAGGATAGCCGTGATTAAGCGACTCACTTTATTCGTCACGTTAACTCGCCTCCGGAACGGGTTCGGCGTCGAGCAGTCAATCGTCGATTTTGCTCAAATACCTCAAGGCTCGCATACTGGGCAGAAAAAAATAGGCGCCGCCCCGTACGGTAACAAACCGGGGCATATCGACGATGCGGCGCCGTACCCCATCGTCCTGCGTAAGGGAAAAGGCATTCGTGAAAGGGCAGCCGTGAACGGCTTCCCGGTTCCCGAGAAGTGGATCACTTTCCTCCGTTAGTCCATCAAACTTCGTCCGCATCATCCATGCGTTCTGGACGAATTCAAATTGACGCTCGATATTGCTGTTCACGGCTACGAAATTCAGCCCCCGCTCAGAATCGCCGGGCGGCGCCGGCTCAAGCGCTTGCTCAGGAGACAGGGGACTCCCATACTCGCGGCCCCGGCGCAGAAGGCGATGAAAACGGGTAGACGCGATCAAATCAGCACGTGGGTCGCTCTCGCCGAAGCCAAGCAGACGGATCAGGTGTGAGATCACTCCCTTTGGGCTGCCCGGGACGTCCGCATTGCGCGGGTTGCCGCGGCGAATGTGCGCACCAAGAGGGCAGAGAGCGCCAGATGGGTCAAGGTCATAAGTGAACAGGTTGCGCTCGATATCCAATTGTCTCCGGCCCTCGTTTTCACTCCTTCCAACTCCGGGAATAGGAGTTTGGCTCAGTGGCACCAATGGCTTGCCATCTAACAGGTTGCGGCCAACGAACGCCTGCGCCAGTTTGTACCGCGCGTCAGGATTAGAACTGGAGACTTTATCGACGAATTGCCAAAAGGCGCGCACGTCCTGTTCGAGTTGGCGAATTACCAGGTAAGACCCATTCAGGGCGAGATCTTTCTTTTCGGAATTGTCCGCGGCATGCAGCAGGTCCTCGCTGTGTGGATCTTGCGGATTCAGTAGCGGCCGATCCGTAAACCTTCCATACTCATTGGAATATCCGAGGAGAAATTCCCCCAAACAAACGACGTTCTCATACTGGATCTGATCCCCATTGATCGGCACCTTGCGAGCCTGGTCCCAATCGATATCCGGCTGGCTGACGCCATCTATGAAGCCAAACGGTTCACGGCCACCCATGTCCGATGTAGGTAAACATTCAATCTCGTCGAAAGCGGTGCTCCATAAATCGCCCATCACGGATCGTTTCCATTGCTCGAGCAAAGGCGCGTTAGCAAACATCATGACGACCAGATGAGGGACTGCTCCCGGCCCACCCCAACGCCACCGCGAAGGAGAATTTGTTCCCGTGTCACCCAATCGCCGGGAGCGGTTCTGATCGCCCGCCATGCCACACATAAATTCGGTGGAGAATCCTGTCAGCACGTTGCTGGGAACCTTTAGCACCTCCAATCCGGGGTACGTAAAGGCGATTTGCAATGCAGTCTCGGGAGGCGGGTCCATTTGAACGGCGGTGGTGATGGGTGCGCTCCTAAACCATGCGCGAGCGACCGGAGCATTTCTGATGTTCAGCAAAAAATAACAGGCTTCCGTCATTTTTTCAAAGCCAAAACGGACAAGCCCCTGCACATCACCGTGATCTACCGGAGAAGGCATTTTGCCTTCCTTCAAAACAGTGCCAGCCACTGACGCAGCTGCGCGTCCGTCATAGCAGACTTCCGTATACCCATACGGATCAATGTATTTCTTTTCAGGTCAAATGCCGTTAGGCCGGGATATGCCTTGTACCACACTTCGGTAGCTAACTGATGCCTGCGCAGGCAATACTTAAATTTCTGCTCATTCTTCGAGCCTTCCAACACTAGCCAGCGGGTAGTGGGATAGCCTATCGCATTGCTGAATACGAGATTCAGCCCCCATCCCACCTTATTAATGAAGTCGTCCATGTAACTGTCGAGGGTACCGTCATAATTGCTGGCAAAAATAAGGCGCCTTTTCTGATCCAGGAACGCCCACCGCGCAAAATGGATGGTGCAGACACGCGCCAGATGGCCGCGGTTATAAATGTGCCGAGTGCTCCAGTTCAGAACCCACAGCGCGAAGGTCAGGGTCCATCGTCTAAAGACGCCCGGTTTCAAGCTGCCCATTGCAGTGAACTGATTACTCACGTCGAAATCTTCCAGGCGTGCCAGGTCCTGTATCGTGTTGACGTTTACTCGCGGAGCAATCTCGAAATCGTTTTTCTCACGAGTGCGCAGCTGGTAAATAAAGAAAGGGAGATAAAGAAGAAGGAGAGGTGCGAGGAGTAGCAAGACAAGCGGCACAGAGACGAAATGAAGAAAGTTTCTCAGCCGCCAGCCCGCCGGCGGGTTCGGCGGGTCGGTTAAGTTGAGCCGTTTGGAGCGGACTTCTTCTTTCACGAATTCCCTCAGAGCGCCATGAAACTCTCGCGGCGTCTTGCGTGCAAAGGCGGCAGCATGCTCCCGCAGATGAGCGTCGAGCGCGACACGAAGTCCATTCTCCTCCCGAACTTGGCTAACCGTACGTCCTAGCCAGTTCACGTACATGGTAGCGGAAGGATTCTCATGGTCCTTCATCCAGCCGACCAGATCTGTACCCGGTGTAAAGCCGTCGCAGCATGAGAAAATACGCTGCAGACCGGCACCGGCCAGGCGAGCCAACTCTGCTCGGAAATCGTCGGCGGTTCCGTCAAAATCAGCTATGAAGGCGAGAGCAACTGGGTAGTTCACCGGCGGCAACCCATACGCAGTGTGGATATCGTCGAGGGTTCGGTCTCTCAGGATCACGAATCGCGCAAAGTGAAGTTGGCTGAACTGCCCTAATGGCACCAGGGGATTTGCGGGGTCCACGTGCCCCGGAACCTCGTTCATCGAAGCAAGCAGGGCTTTTAACTCACCTTCACGCTCCATCCGAAGCGGAGCTGTCACCATTAAGCTTGATTGCGGCATCATGGGAGAGTAATACCGTGCTTACCCCGGGTTGTTTATTTCGTTTCCTACCTTGGAGGTCTCTAGCCGAGCGCTCCGGAGGAACCGCCCGATGAGGAATCAGTTGGGTTGGCTGTCGCATCGAATTGCAGGCAAAAATGAATCAGCGGCTTCCGGTCCCAATAAACGCGACCCAGATAAAATTCCGGGCTAATCAGGCGGATTTCGTCCCGAATCCAATGCGCAACCAGCGATGTCTCCGAATAATCGAGAACGATGCATTCCTTGTTGTCAAGCCAGCTTCGATCCTTATAGACAGTGGCAACAATCGCATTCAGTCCTATGGGAAGAATTCTATTTCTCAAGACTCCTTTCTTGGCGTCAAAAGTCTTGCCTTGCCAGGCAAAAAGGCTGACAAATTCCGCTATCTCGGCGCTGAACTTAACGCCCGGCGCTATGATCGCGGTGCCTTTTGCTGAGCCGTCCGGAATGTCTCCCGCCGGACTGTTGGAGAAGAGCGCGTCCAGGTCCGCACTCGACATTTGGAGCAGTTGGGGCACATCGTAGGCCATCGAACTTGATGCTCCTCAGGGATATTGGCGGAAAACAACTTAATCCGATCTATCGTAACGATGCGCAGTTTAACGTTACGGTAAGCACTCGCGAATCCGTGCCACTATTAATTACGTATGTTGATTTGTCAATTCCCATTTGTTGCCGAAGGGTATGACCTTCCAGAAATAGAGGACGCGTCCGGATGAGGCTCATAAACCGGTCAATATGACCTCAGCTGCCTTTTCGCCAATCATATAAACGGCGCTAACGAGAAACACTCCGGGAATTCGCGGAAAAACGGAAGCGTCGGCCACCCGCAAACCATGGGTGCCGTGAACGCGAAAATCGCTTCCGAGCACGCCATGCTGGTCTCTAGGGCCGATGGCACATGTGCAGGAGGCATGGTGTCCCCACGCGTTGTGGCGGACGAAATTCCTCAGCTCCTCGTCACTTTGTAAATCTTCTCCGGGCAGCTCTTCTTCATCTATCAGCTTTTGACACTTGAGTTCGGCCGACAGCTTGCGTACGAATCGCATGCCGTCGACCACAGCTTCCAGGTCCTGATCACCGCCTTCCTCAAAATAACGAAAGTTTATGCGCGGCACATCGCGAGGGTCTGAAGAGCGAAGCGTTACTTCACCGGCTCGATTTTTCGTGTGCGCCTTCAGTACGACCCAAGTCAGGTAATTGAGGTCCTTGCGAAACGAATGAGAGTATTGCGGAAAATACCCCCGAAAATTTGTCAGCAACGCCATGCAAAACAAATCCGGAGGCCCTTGCGCCAGGGGGGAACGCTTGAATACTGAAAGCACTGATCCATTTGTCGCATACACTCCGGAGCGGCAACGCTGCCATTGCCGAAATTGCGGATCCCCAGAAGAGAAATCTGCGCCTTTGTATACATGCCACTGCCGGAAATTCATTCGGTTAACGACACTCACTTCGTAACGATCCTGTAAATTCTTTCCGACGCCGGGGAGGTCTACCCGCACGTTGATGCCGTGCCTCTCCAGTGCATCCCGCGGACCGATGCCCGACAGCATCAGCAATTGCGGAGTATTAAAAGCGCCGCCCGCGAGAATTACCTCTCGCGATGCGTGGATTTGACGAAGCTCGCCGGATTCTTCGCTCGGTCGGGAGCACGCACGATAGAGTCTTTCACCGTGAAGATATTCGACACCACTCGCTCGGTTCTTTTCATCGAAGAGCACTTTCGTGGCGAGCGCAGCGAGTTCGATCTTTAGATTGGGATGGTCACACGCAGTCTGCAGGAGATGCTCTCGCGATCCTACCCGGGCATGGCGGCGCGTTGTAAGCGGTAGATAGCGTGACCCTATGGCGTCCTGCTGCACTAGCCGCCAGTCGTTCGGATCTCCCCAACTCTCCAGAAACCATCCGATGCGCGCGACAAGGCCACCAGAATCAAGCAGCGCCCTTTCGGCATATGTGGCGATCGTGTCAAACAGTGTTCTATCAAGCAACGCCGCCATGGGAATCGCCTTTTCGGTATCCAACCATCCCT
This sequence comes from uncultured Acidobacteriota bacterium, assembly GCA_963719845.1. Taxonomy (GTDB): domain Bacteria; phylum Acidobacteriota; class Terriglobia; order Acidiferrales; family UBA7541; genus Palsa-189. The sequence continues at coordinate 11,776 of CAVRDM010000021.1, forward strand.
TCCAACCATGACGAGTCGGATTGATTCCGATTTTTGACAGCAAGCGCTGTAGCGGTCGATGATGACAATTTTCCAATCTTTCAAAATAAGTCCGCATCTTGCGTGGCCGCCAACTGCGGTCGCCCGTAAGATCGGCAATATAGTCCCAATCGCTGTTATGGGGACAAATCAGTATCTGTGCATTGTGAGCGGTGCATCCACCTAGCGTGCCCGCTCGTGGATATAAAATTCCATCCACTTTCTTCCCATTCCACTCCTCGCGGTACTTCGGATCGAGTCGCTGCGATTTATCATCAGCATAGTGGCGAACAAAGAACTCCCATTTCATCGCCTCATTTTCTGACGCAAAAGCGTGAAAAGCCGGAACATCGTAGTCGTTGGGCAACCGGTTGCACTCTGGTTGAATAGGGTCGCCGCCCTCCAGTTTTCGCGGATCACCACCCGCCTCAAGCAACACCACCGAACGTCCCGCCTGGGCCAAACGCGCCGCGACGGTGCCACCCCCCGCTCCTGAGCCCACGACAACGTATTCGCAATCGGTGTGTCGTGTAATCTCCGCACCCATCCTGGACCTTCGATACTACAAAAGCATACTCGGCAAACGGCCGCGCGTAGTATACTCTGCCGCCTTAGCCGTGCGCTCAACGACAAGTAGCGGTTACAGCGTGCCGCCTGCCGATACCGGTGTATGGCTGCTCAATTGGATCGCCAACATTTCGACGTTTATGATTCACGCGGAGCGTCGATTCGATCCTTTTTTCCGGCCCGCCTTCGATGCCCTTTTTCGAGACTTTTTCACGAAAGTCACCACCACCCTGATTAATTTGCAACGCCGGGATGAGGGTTTAAAACCGGCGGAGGAAAGACTTCAGCCCGATGAAGATGCCCATCTTGAAGACATCATCACGACCATGGGCAATCAGATGCGGAGGCTCTGGCGACCTGGGGACGTCCAGCGCGGCGGCAACACCAAGACGCATGGCATTGTGCGAGGTGAGGTGATCATTCGCGAAGATCTGCCGCAGCGCATGCGTCACGGCATATTTGCGCAACCCCATACATATCCGGCATGGGTGCGCTTTTCAGGCCCGGGTCCATATGCCTCGCCCGACAGTGACGACATAGGTTTCATGAGCATCAGTCTGAAGCTTATGGGGGTACCAGGCGCCAAATTGCTGGATGATGAAAAGTTTACGCAAGACATGTTTGGCGTTTCCACACCCACGTTCGTAACGGCCGACACTAAGGCCAACGCACAATTACAGCACTGGAGCTACAAAAACGCTCAGATATTCTACTTCCTCAACTTCGCGAATCCGCATGTGCTCGACTTTATTATGCAGGCCCTCTGGATTAAGACCCAAAGTAGCCCGCTCGAGAGTCAATACTTTAGCTGCGTTCCATACTTGCTTGGTGAGGGGCAAGCGATGCAGTATTGCGTGCGGTCGCGACTCAAAACAAAAACACGAATACCGCGCTTGCCGTCGCGGCCGCCAGATAACTATTTGCGGGACGCGATGGTCGCCACGCTCGCGAAGCAAGACGTCGAGTTTGACATCCTCCTTCAGACGCAAACCGATCCGCACCTCATGCCCATCGAGAACAATGCCGTTTTCTGGCCGCCGCGCCTTTCACCGCGTGTGCCGGCGGCCATACTGCGCATACCAAAGCAGAAGTTCGACTCACCCGAGCAGTTTGCGTTTGCCAAGGTGCTCTCTTTTAACCCGTGGCACTGCATTGCCGAGCATCGGCCACTCGGCAATCAAAGTCGCGCCAGGCTCCGCCTCTATAAGGAATTATCGTGCTTGCGGCAGACGATGAATCGCGTGGAGCACTACGAGCCCACCGGCGATGAAACATTTCCAAGCTGACCCTGGCAGTCTCGAACTTGGCAAACATCGATCCAGGGTTTAGTTTACCGGTTTGGCATCAGAATCAGATTTGCGGAGGAGTTCGATGACCACTTCTCTATACGCGCCAGACTTCCTGGCAGTTTTCAACCAATACCGGGACACTGGCGGTCCGCTCCACGCTTTTGCGTCGCCCCCTGACTGGCGCGATCAGTGGATTTATTTCCTCATGGTCGATCGCTTCAACAATTCTCTTGCGCCGCCGCGCCACCAGCCGTTTGATGATCCGAATTATTACGATTTTCAAGGCGGTAATTTGGCCAGCCTTCAGGATCAGTTGCCCTACATTAAGCAACTCGGCGCGGGCGCCATCTGGCTGAGCCCTGTTCTTACGAATGTCCCCTTTCAAGGGGGAACGTATCACGGTTACGGCATTCACGATTTTCTGCACGTCGATCCGCGCTTCGCCCGTGACCCCAACAATGCAGACAATGAGCTTCGCTCCCTGGTCGACGCGGCCCACAGTCTTGGTCTCTTTATCATCCTGGACATCGTCCTGAACCACACCGGCGATGTCTTCAGCTATGTGTGCGACCCCGGCGAAAGCGATTGCATTAACTCGCACGGTGCTGAAGCCGACTTCCGAGCTTCGGCCCGTTCGATCCAGTGGCGCGACCCGCAAGGCAACGCCCGCGCCGATTGGACTGACATCGCCACCATTCCGAACCCATCACCCCAAACCCTCGTCTGGCCCTCCGAGCTGCAGAAAAATGATTGGTTTCGTCGCCAGGGAATGCCGGGACCCAGTGACGACACCGTTGGCGATTTCGCGTCACTAAAACAATTCCGGACTGATTTGCCTGATCTCCAGCAGTTCCTCATCCGCGCTTACCAATACGTGATCGCCCGCTTCGACATTGATGGGTTTCGTATCGATACGCTGCGCTATCTCAAAAACAATCTGCCTCTGTTATTTGGCAACTCGATTAGGGAGTTCGCGCTTTGCATCGGCAAAAAGAACTTCTTCACATTCGGCGAAGTATTCGTGGGTGATGCCGAACAAGAGATTGCCCGCTTCATCGGCCGTACCACCACGGAGGGCGCTGACATGGTCGGCGTCGACGCAGCTCTGGATTATCCGCTGTATTTCAACCTTAAGCCCGTCATCAAAGGATTCGCGGCGCCTTCGGAAATCGTCAGCATGTATGTGCTTCGCAAGCAGGTGGAAGCCGATGTCCTTAGCTCCCATGGCGACGCCACGCGTTATTTCGTTACCTTCCTTGACAATCATGATGTCAAGGAACGCATCCGCTACGTCGATCCCGCCAACTCAGCGAAATATGATGATCAGGTCACGCTCGGTCTCGCTTGTCTCTTTAGCTTGCCGGGAATTCCATGTCTGTACTATGGCACCGAGCAAGGCTTGCATGGCGCCGGCTCTGATCCCGCAGTTCGTGAAGCGTTATGGGGTGGTCCTGGTTTTGCTGAGGCCGCCGCCTACTACCAGCACATTTCACAAATCGCCGCGGTCCGGCGCGAAAGCCCTGCCCTGCGCTACGGTCGCTTCTACTTCCGACCCATCTCCGGCGATGCACAGCATTTTGGCGTCTCGACTTTCCTCAACGGGACCCTAGCCTTCTCGCGGATCCTAATGGATGAGGAAGTCGTCATCGTCGCCAATACAGATACTCTCAACCCTTCCACTGTTTACGTGATTGTCGACAATACGCTCAACAACCCAGGCGATCAGTTCCACATTCATTATAGCAATCAAACGCGGCCACAAGCTCCAAGCGCAGTCAAGCAGTTGGCCGCGAACGCCGTCGCGGTTCAGGAAACGGACGGCACCACCGGCACGGGTCCGCTGAATTGCGTGCAGGTCACGCTTGCCCCGCTCGAAGTGCAAATTCTCGGCCACTAAGTCTGGGAAATACTTTCGAAGAACAAGCCCCCTTGACATTTGTTAGAACGCGGTGGTAATCCTGCCTCCCTTGTAGGCGAGGCTCGAGACCTGAAGCTTCTAGCCACGCCACCAGGTTCCCACAGGGAGATTCACAATCCTTAGAGACGCAAAGGAGACAAGTATGTCCCCTCAATTTACAAAACTCGAAAAGGGGCAGCGCAGGATTGGCCATTATGGCTGGAAACCCGATTTGCCCGACCATCGCGATTTTCTCTATGCCGTCCCGCCTCAACGAGCTCGAGCTTTGCCAACCAACACGGATCTTCGCCCCGGGTGTCCGCCCGTTTATGACCAAGGCCAACTGGGGAGTTGTACCGCCAATGCCATTGGTGGCGCAATCGAGTTTGAAAACATGAAACAGAAGCTCCCGGCGTTCACTCCCTCCCGATTATTCATCTATTATAACGAGCGGGTGATTGAGCATGACGTTCCCCTGGACAACGGAGCGCAAATAAGAGACGGAATTAAAAGTGTCGCCGCGCAGGGAGTTTGCGCGGAATCTTCCTGGCCTTACAGCGATCAGAACAAAGATCCGGATACGTGCCCTGATTGCCCTTACGCCCAAAAGCCGCCGCAAAGCTGCTATACCGAAGCCCAAAAACATATCGTGAAGCTCTATCAGAGGCTGACTCCTGTTGTGAACACGTTGAAGGGGTGTTTGGCAGACGGCTACCCATTTGTGTTCGGATTCACGGTGTATGAGAGTTTCGAGAGCCAGGAGGTGGCCAATACCGGAATTGTCCCCCTGCCGGGCCCAACCGAAAAAGTGGTTGGCGGTCATGCTGTGGTCGCCGTGGGATACGACGACTCCAAGCAGCAGTTTATCGTAAGAAACTCCTGGGGAACCGGCTGGGGAATCAAGGGATATTTCATGATGCCCTACGCTTATTTGACGGATCCGAATCTTGCAGACGATTTCTGGACCATTCAACAGCTGGGGTAGGGTCAACAATAGCGGAACTGGACTGTGCTAGCGCACATGAACGGTAAGCCTGAAAGTTCGACTGGCGGGCTTGTCCTTTTCCCAAGCTCGTCGATACTCTAACTCCAGTGCCGCGGTCCCGGCGTGCACAGCTTGGAAGCGCCAACGGCGGGTTCCGCCCTTGCCCGGGGAACCCGTCGCTGGTTCAAACGTGCTCTTCACAATGGTGCAAACCGGTTCTGGTTTGACTGCGAAATCCCAATGGAAACCAGTCGTTGGATTTTCGGGGAGAGATAATTCCAATGTCTCACCAACTCCGAATGTTACTTCGCGCCCGTCGTAAGTTCTGTCGACTTCGATCATTTTCGGATGTTGCGCATGCGCAAAACACGGGAAACTGAAGGCTACCAAGAGAACCCCGATCGTCGTGATTATGCGCGAAACGCTCACGTTGGCGAATGCCTCGAATTCTATCAATTCTTCCACCACAACAGAGTATGTGCAAGTGCGGAAATGGTCCCAAGTCTTCTGTCGAAGGCGTAAAGTCTGCGCATCGCGACGTGAACCGCTTGTATTCAAACGGCGGCAGCGTTGGAAAAGCTGGCTAGTTCCAAACGATGCAGTATCGAACAATGTGCCAGGCCGATGCAATCGACATCTATAGGGAGCAATTCACATGGCAAAAAATATTGTGGTCTGCTGCGATGGAACAGGGAACGAATTTGGCGATCGCAATTCCAATGTCGTTAAACTGTATAGCGCGCTCGTCGTTGATGGCATCCGGCAGGTCGGGTACTACCATCCCGGTGTTGGAACCATGGGTGCGCCTACTGCCCACAATAAGGTTAGTAAGGCTTGGTCCATAGTAATGGGGCTGGCTTTCGGAGCCGGACTGCTGGCAAACGTTGGCGACGCCTACCGATTCTTGATGAATGCCTATGAAGACGGCGATCGGGTATTTCTTTTTGGCTTCAGCAGAGGCGCGTATACGGCGCGCGCGCTAGCCGGTGTGTTACATATGTTTGGACTGCTATGTCCTGGTAACGAGGGGCTGATTCCTTACGTAATCAGGCTTTACGCGAAACGGACGAGAAAAGCCGGTGGAATGACGCATACTTTTCAGGTTGCCGACGGGTTCAAGGCTACATTCTGCCGCCATTGCCCGCCACATCTTGTCGGCGTGTGGGACACCGTCAGTTCGGTAGGCTGGGTTTGGGATCCCCTCAGATTGCCGTACACGGCCCAAAATCCCGATATGGCAAACGGACGCCACGCTGTCTCGATCGACGAAAGACGATGCTATTTCAGAAATAATTTGTGGGGACCAGAATTGGCTGGGCAGAGCATAAAGCAAGTATGGTTCGCGGGCGTTCACTCGGACGTCGGGGGTTCGTATGCACAAGAGGAAAGCGGGCTATCTCAGATCACGTTAGAGTGGATGTTGTGCGAGAGTACATCGCTGGGTTTGCTGGTTGCTCCACAAAAGGCGGCGTACGTATTGGGGAGGGTCCCTCCGGTTCCGCCCGTTGCGCCGGACCCGAGTGCCAAAACGCACTGTTCGCTCACCTTCTGGTGGCGTCTTTTGGAGGTTCTGCCACATCGTTACTACGATCAGGCGATGAAAAAGGTTCGATGGCGAATTCCGTTAGGAGCGAAGCGCTCGATCCCCGATGGCGCTATGCTTCATGCGACGGTTAACGATAAACTTCGTGTTGATCCGACGTATAGACCCACAAATTTGCCAAAGAATTGTAACGAAGAGCCAAGGAATGCTTGTCGGTTCTTCGAGCCGGATGTTAGTCGTGGCCTAGTTCCGCTCGATACTTGAAATGATAGATCATGCTCCTATGCCTGCCGCGGCAGCAGTGAAAGTATGAGACCTCCCGGTCGCGACGGGCATGTGTACCGGCGCTGTGGTAATCGAAGTCTCGGCTCTTCGCTGCCGCATTCCAACCTGCGTCATTTGCCTTAACCCTTCTTCTTGGGGCTTGCCGGAGTCTCTCCGGTTTTTCTATAGCGGGATATTGCCGTGCTTTTTGCGAGGGTTGGTGGCGCGCTTGTTTTCGAGCGAGCGCAACGCGGCGATCAGGCGGTCTCGCGTTTCGTGCGGCTCGATCACGGCATCTATATACCCGCGCTCGGCGGCAATATACGGATTCGCGAAGCGGGCGCGAAACTCGGCGATTTTCTGTTCGCGCAAGCGCGGCCGGTCGGCTTCCGGAGCGCGATCGATCTCGCTTTTATAGACGATATTGACGGCGCCTTCCGCGCCCATTACCGCGATTTCCGCCCCGGGCCACGCAAAGTTGGCGTCGGTGCGAATGTGCTTGCTGGCCATCACGCAGTACGCGCCGCCATAGGCCTTGCGGGTGATGACCGTAAGTTTTGGCACGGTAGCTTCCGCGAAGGCGTATAACAGTTTGGCTCCGTGCTTAATGATCCCGCCATACTCTTGTTGAGTGCCGGGAAGAAAACCGGGCACGTCTTCGAAAGTGAGCAGCGGGATGTTGAAAGCATCGCAAAAACGCACAAACCGCGCGCCCTTGAGGGAGGCGTCGATGTCGAGCACCCCGGAAAGGACCGCGGGCTGGTTGCCGACGATACCCACCGGCTGGCCATCGAGGCGCACGAACCCGATCACCAAATTTTTCGCGAAATGTTCCTGCACCTCAAACAGGTACCCGCCGTCCGCCACCGCCTGGATGACCTCCTTCATGTCGTAGGGCATTCGCGGATCGTCCGGCACGATGCGGTCGAGATCCGGCACGCTTCCGAGCGCGCCCGGCGATTCGCAGGAGGAGCGGCGGGGCGGATCCTCCAAATTATTGGAGGGCAGAAAGCTTAGCAACTCGCGAATCATGGCTAAGCATTCGGCATCATCGCGGGCCGCGAAATGAGCGACCCCGCTGGTAGCATTGTGGGTCATGGCGCCGCCCAGCTCCTGTTTCGATACTTCCTCGTGTGTCACCGTCTTGATAACGTCGGGCCCGGTGACGAACATGTAGGAGGTGTTTTCGGTCATAAAAATGAAATCGGTGATGGCGGGGGAATAGACCGCGCCTCCGGCGCACGGTCCGAGGATGGCGCTGATCTGCGGAATAACGCCGCTGGCCAGCGTATTGCGCAGAAAAATCTCCGCATAACCGGCTAGAGACATCACTCCTTCCTGAATCCGCGCGCCGCCGGAATCGTTAAGTCCGATGACGGGCGCGCCGACACTCATGGCCAGGTCCATAATTTTACAAATTTTGCGCGCGTTGGCTTCCGAGAGCGATCCGCCAAAGACCGTGAAATCCTGCGCGAACAGATACACGAGCCGCCCGGCGATGCGGCCGTAGCCGGTGACAAAACCGTCGCCGGGAGGGCGCTGCTCCTCCATGCCGAAATCGGTGCAGTGGTGCGTTACGAATTTGTCCAGCTCCTCGAACGTATCCTCGTCGAGCAACAGCGCTATCCGCTCGCGCACCGTGAGTTTGCCGGCGCTGCGTTCACGTTTACGCCGCGCCGCACCCCCGCCTTCCTCCGCCGCGGCGCTCCGGCGCCGCAGTTCGGCTATCTTCTCCGAATTTTCCGGTTCAATCGCCATGGTGGGACCCTCGCCGATACCGCGGGGGATTTTATCTCACCGAGCGCGGGCTGTCCTGCGCGTTGCGATCGCCCGCTTCGTGTGGTTTGGCGAAGATCAGCACGGCCAGATGCGTGGCCACGTACACAGTGCCCAGGAGCCAGAAGATTCCGGCGACAAGCTCCATCGAGATTGCCGCTCTGCGCCATGCCGGGTCCGCGATTTCCGATATCCGCACTGAAGCGGCGACCAGCGCGATCACGGCAAAAACGGTGACGGCTGCGACGAGAATACCTGCCCCGGTTGTGGCGATAACGCTTTTCAGCGCAGCCACAAAGGCTTACTGCAGGCCCGACCAGTCGTCGGCGATTAAGATGGAGTTGCTCGGATTCGCTGGATCGTACTTTACGCTCGCCGACTGGCCGGCAGCTACGCTATGCAGTGCGGCGCGCTCTTCGAGGCCGGTGACGTCCTGGGCGGTTTCGTAGCTGACACCGGAAATCGAGTAACTGTAGCCGACGAGCTTGCGCTGGCCGTCGCTCGCATCGCGGCGAGACGCTTTACGGGCAGAATCCGCTTCCTGCTGGGCGGGTGTTGCGGCTAATTCGATGATTTCAACAATCTGGCCGTCAACTATGCGGCCTACGCGGTTTACGTGCGAGCGGCGGCGGCGCTCGAGATCGTCCGGATCGGGGGAGCGGGTAATCCAGCGGAGCATAGCCGCACCTGCGGCCAATCCGGCGCCCGCCAGGGCGATGAGCCGCCACTTGGATCTGGAGTCGCTCAACGTGCCGCTTTGGGCGCAGTCACAGGTGCCATGATGTCGCCCAGAACCTCGCGCGCCTTCCCCCAGTCTTTCAGGAAGGTCTCGAGGCCTTTGTCCGTCAACGGGTGATGAAACAACTGTTCGAAAACTTTGTAGGGCATGGTACCGATGTGCGAGCCCATCTTGGCTGCCTCAATAATATGTATGGGATGGCGCAGACTGGCTGCCAGCACCTGCGTCGGGTAATTGTAGGCGCGATAAATTTCCAGAATGTCGCGCAGCAACACCAAACCGTTTTCGCCGATATCATCGAGCCGGCCGAGGAAGGGGCTTACAAAATAGGCGCCGGCCTTGGCCACCAGCAAGGCCTGCGGCGCGGAAAAGACCAGGGTGATGTTTACGCGGATGCCTTCCTTGGAAAGAGCGCTGAGGGCGCGAACACCGTCCGGGATCATGGGGATCTTGACTACGATATTGGGGTGCCAGCTGGAGACTTCATGCGCTTCCCGCATGATGCCCGCGAAATCGGTGGAGACTACCTCGGCATTGACCACGCCATTTTTCACGATGTCGCAAATGTCGAGGATATGCTGGCGGAAGGGCGCATTTTCCTTGGCCACCAGCGTGGGATTGCTGGTGACGCCATCTACAACGCCCAAGGCCACGCCCTTCCGGATTTCTTCGAGGTTCGCTGTATCCAGAAAAATTTTCACTTAACGTGCTCCTCGCGGCTTTGGATGCTGTGCCGCCCAAGTTTGCACAGGCAGAAGGATTAGCACATGGAAATCGATTGGCACATAGAACCCAATTTTACAACGCTAGCAGGGCCTCGGTATCGAGTGCCGGAATGCGCCCTCCCACATCAACGGAAGGGGCGGAAACTCGCCGCTCCTCCCGCCCGGTTATCTTCCCACAACCGCCTTGTTCAGAACTTTATCCACGATGGCCTTGAATTCATCGGCGGTCAGCAGATCCTTCTTCTCGAACGATTTCGCCTTCACCAGCTGTAGCATGGCCATGCGCTCTTCTTCGGTGGCCGTAATGCCCAGTTTTTCACACCATTCCAGGATCGACGGCGGCCCGCTGTTCTTGCCGAGCGAAATCGATACGGGCTTTTGTCCGACCAGCTCTGGCGCGAAGGGCACGTATTCGAGCGGATGATCTTTACGGGCGAGGCGCACCCACCCGGCAATGATGCCGGACTCCACTTCGTACAGCTTGTCACCCACGATCGGGCGGTTGGGAGGAATGGTGACTTTGGCCCTTTCGAGGACAAAGCGAGAAACCTCGCAAAGTTTTTCGGTGTGCAGCCCCAGATCGATGCCGTATAGGCAGAGCAGAGCCATGACGACGTCTTCCATCGGAACGTTTCCGGCGCGCTCCCCGAGGCCTGTCACCGTGGTGTGGGCCACTGAAGCCCCCGCCGCGAGTGCATAAATAGTGTTGGCCACGCCCAGGCCGAAATCCTGGTGGCAATGAATTTCCACGGGCTTCTTCAAGCGCTCAACGGCTTTCTTGACGACGTAATAGATCGCCTCAGGCGTCGCTCCTCCCATGGTATCGGCCAGGGTAAAGGCATCCATGTGGCCTTCGGTGGCTACTTGCTCGACGATATCGAGCAGGCGATCGACGGGCGTGCGTGTCGCGTCGATCGTGAAGAAAACGGTATACAGGCCCGCTTCCTTGGCGGCGCGCGTAGTGTCGATCGAGGCCTTCATCGCCCGGTCGAATGTCCATCCATATGCGTTTTGGATGAGATGGTCGCTCGCGGGAATTTCGATCACCACGCCTGTGCAGCCGCAAGCTTTTATCGTCTTGATCTCCTCGGGGATGCACCGGCCGAAGGCAAAGATTTGAGCTTGCAGTCCCAGGGCGGCGATGTCCTGGATGGCGGCGCGATCCTGGTCGGATACGGCGGGCATGCCCGCCTCAATTCGCTGCACGCCTAGCGCATCGAGCTGGCGGGCAATCGCGACTTTTTCCTCGCGGCGGAAAACCACCGCGGTCTGCTGCTCGCCGTCGCGCAGGGTCACGTCATGAATCTTGATCTTCGCGGGGAAATCGAAATTCTTGCGCACCTCCGGCAGATAATTCCAGGGGCTGATAAACCATTTGTCCGTTTTCCAGGGCTGCTCCATGTTGCCTCCGTGAGGATTCGAGATCGCGCGCCAACACCGTAGAGTTAACGGCTGGCGATGGATTCTGTCTCCGCCTGAACCGCACCGCTTGAAGTTTGAGAGTCAGATCTTCGTGTTGTGGCCCTTAACGCGTCCCTAAAATCATATGCGAGTCCGCGGCCTGTTTCAAGCCCGCAGACCGATCCGCCCCTGTGGTGGAAACCGTGTAATGGAAAACAGTGCGATGGAAAACCGCTCACTGCTTTCCGGTGGACTTACCTCGGCGCGACATACCGCCGGCGGGCGGGGAGAGGCTGATGCCTGGCCATGAGGATGCTGTGCAACACCCAGACGAATGTGGCGGCCAGAGCATACGCCAGCACGCCCAGCATGAACAGGTGGAAGGTGCCCAACCGCGCTTCAAGATCCTGGTAGCGAGTGGTCATTATGAAGTATGTCGCGGTCAAGATCAGCCACCCAATGATTCCCGAGGTAAAGATCCGCGCGGGGTACTTCAGAAACCCAAAAACCGGCACGAGCATCCATAGACCCATTAAAGCGGCAGCGGCGAGGTTGCGATCGACGGCAAATGGAAAAAGCGATGCATCGCGATTCGCCACCACCACCCATGCTACGGCGACCGCGGACAATCCCAGACCGACGATTCCGCCTACGATCGCGCAACATTGCGGAACGAGTGGCCGCGCTTCCTGCTTTTGACAAGGCATCATCTTTTTTTAATACCCGTTTTTAGGATTCGCGTTGCGGGCTACGGCGCAGGTATTTGAACCGTCACCGGAGCACTAAGGGCGCTTTCATTGCCGGCACGATCGATGGCGCGCACGCGGTAGAAATACTGGTGTCCGGGCAGCACAGTGGTATCACGGAATGCCGGCACGGGCAACAATTCTGTGCTGACACGCTGGCCCACATCGTCCTGCTGCTCGCTGCGATAAATTGTATAACCCGCCAAGTCTGGTTCGGCGCCGATCTCCCAGACCAGTTCGATGGAGGCCGATGCTTCCGGGGTTGCCGAATTTATGGCCACTTCCAGTTCCTGCGGCGCGGCAGGAGGAAAAACGTCTTTAGCTAAAACGACCACAGGATTGGAATCCGCCGATTCGGTGGCATCGGAGCTCCATTGCGCGACGCTGCGCACGGTGTAGAAGTAAGCGCGGCCGAATGTGAAGTGTTCGTCGCGGTAGCCGGGCTGCACCGTCTCGCCGAGTAATTGGAGGGCTTCGCTTGGTTTTACTTGCGATGGGTCGGCCACCGCCGCAGGTGCCGTGTCAGCGGGGACTTCCGCGCGATATACGCGGTAACGGACGATGCCCGGGGGTGTGCTGCCGGCGGATGCGGCGCTCCCCGCGGGCGGGGCGCCCCAAGTTAGCAGGATGGCGTCCTTCGTGACGGTGGCGCGAAGGTTATCTACCGGCCGGGGCGCTGGATAGACGCGAACGGTGACAGAATTTGAATCGGCCGACGCTCTTTTTGCCGAAACCCGGGTGCGCACGCGGTAGAGCAGCGTTTCCCCCGGCGAACTTGCGAGTTCCTCTGGGTTCAGCGGGTCGCGAAATTCGACGGCGCCATTTCGCTCGTAGGCGCCCAGGGAGTCGCCCGGGATCGTGTGCACGAGTTGCGGCGACGTCGCGGACTTTGCCGGCGCCGCCGGAGTGGCGCCGCGATAAATATCGATGGTGGGCGGCTCGTCGAGCGGGCGCCGTGCGGTGGAATTGCGCGGGAGCGTGAACTTTAAGACGACGGCGTCATCTTGCTGGTAGGCCGCGAGGTTACGCACCGCTTCAGGGACGGAACGATGGCGAACGATAGGTTCACCGGGGACGGCGCAACCGGTTAGCGCGGCCGTCAGCGTCAACATCACAGCAAGAGCAAGATTCCGCCGGGCCCGCGAGTACGCCCTCCGAAAAGAGTGTGGCGCGAATGTTCGGAAGGTTTGCGCCGGGTGCGAGAGTGACGCCGGATGATGGGCCGGCGAAAATTTGCGCCAAGACTTGCGCTCGATTGGCAGTGTGGGTGGCGCCGTGGATGGCTCCGGCAAAGGCGGCAAGATCGGAGGCGTGAACAGTGTCAAGCGGGTGGTCTGCGGCTCACAGCATATAGCGGCTGAGGTCCTGATTCTTGGCGATCTCGGCGAGCTGCTTGGCGACATATGCAGCGTCTACCTTGACGTTCTTCTTTTTTAGCTCCGGGGCCTCGAACGAAATCTCATCGAGGACGCGCTCGAGGATGGTATGCAAGCGGCGTGCGCCGATATTTTCGGTCTGCTCGTTAACCATGACGGCGAACCGCGCGAGAGAGGCGATAGCGTCGTCGGTGAAGGCCAGTTTTACGCCCTCGGTCTCGAGCAGCGCGATGTACTGCTTGATGAGTGCATTTTTGGGTTCCGTGAGGATGCGCACGAAATCGTCTTCGGTGAGCGCGCTCAACTCCACGCGCAGCGGCAACCGGCCTTGCAGCTCGGGGATGAGGTCCGAGGGCTTGCTGATGTGAAAAGCCCCGGCGGCGATAAATAAAATATGATCGGTGCGGACCATGCCGTAGCGCGTGTTCACCGTGGTGCCCTCGACGATGGGCAGAATATCGCGCTGCACGCCCTCGCGAGAGACGTCCGGGCCATGGCCGCTCTCGCGCCCGGCGATCTTGTCAATCTCATCAATGAAGATGATGCCCATCTGCTCGGCGCGCTCGGTGGCGATGCGCGTCACATGATCCATGTCGATGAGCTTGTTCTCTTCCTCCTGAATCAGGTAATCGAAGGCCTCGGCCACGGTCATTTTTCGTTTTTTCTTTTGCTGGCCGAAAAAGCCGGAAAGCATGTCCTTGACGTTGATGTCCATCTCCTCGATGCCCTGGTTCGAGACGATCTCGAGCGCGGGGATGGCGCGCTCGCGCACCTCGACTTCGACCATGCGCTGGTCGAGTTTGCCTTCCCGGAGCTGGACACGGAGCTTGTCGCGGGTGCGGTCGGATTCGCGGCGCGTGTTTTCGGCCTGGGTCTGGCCGGCCGGAGAGCCGTCCACCGGAACGGGCGAAGGCGGCAGGAGCAAATCGAGCAGCCGCTCTTCGGCGGCCTGTTCGGCGCGCTCGGCGACTTCATCAAGCTTTTCCTCACGGACCATGTCGATGGCGGTCTCGACCAGGTCGCGCACCATTGATTCGACATCGCGGCCGACGTAGCCGACCTCGGTGTACTTCGACGCTTCGACCTTGACGAACGGGCACCCCGCCAACCGCGCCAGCCGGCGGGCGATTTCCGTTTTACCGACGCCGGTGGGGCCGATCATCAAAATATTTTTTGGCAGAACCTCTTCGGCCAGCTCGGCGGGAAGCTTTTGCCGGCGTACGCGGTTGCGCAAAGCGATCGCGACGGCGCGTTTGGCGGCGGTCTGCCCGACAATGTACTTGTCGAGCTCGACCACGATTTCGCGCGGGGTCAGCTCGTCAAACGAGGGGGTCGGCTCGGATTCGATTTGCCGCTGCTGTTCGCCCGGAAGATAGATCACCATTTCGTTATATCCGTCGCGCCTTCACAATTCCTCGAACGTGAAATTGTTGTTGGTGTAGATACAGATTTCGCTGGCGATGCGCATGGCCTCGGCGGCGATATCCTTGGCGGACATCTTGCTGTGCTTGGCCATGGCGCGGGCGGCAGCCAGCGCAAACGGCCCGCCCGAACCGATCGCGCAGATGCCATCGTCCGGCTCGATGACGTCGCCATCGCCCGATACGACGAAAGTGCCCTTGGCGTCGGCAATCACAAGCAGCGCCTCCAGGTGGCGAAGAGCGCGGTCCTTGCGCCAGTCCTTGGCGAGTTCCACAGCGGCCTTGGCCAGGTTGCCATGATGCTCCTGAAGCTTGCCCTCGAAGCGCTCGAAAAGCGAAAGTGCATCCGCAGTGGAGCCGGCAAAGCCCGCCACAACTTTGTCGTTGAACAGGCGGCGGATCTTGCGCGCGGTGTGCTTCATCACATGGTGGCCCAAAGTAACCTGGCCGTCGCCGGCAATCACGACCTTGCCGTCGCGCCGGACACATAGAACGGTGGTGCCGTGAAGTCGCTCGCGCTGTGCGTGCATCCCAACATTATACAGCCGCGGCCACGCCGCGCGGCCCGCCTAACTATTTTTTGTTGCCTTTGCCTTTCTTGCCGGCGGAAGCGAAGAAAGAGTCGAGAGACGCGCGCGTAAACATTTCCGGCGCAAGGTCGGCATTGTACTGGCAGCTTTCGTAGAAAACCTGGTAAGTCTGCT
Organism: uncultured Acidobacteriota bacterium; assembly: GCA_963719845.1. Lineage (GTDB taxonomy): Bacteria > Acidobacteriota > Terriglobia > Acidiferrales > UBA7541 > Palsa-189. Next base: position 27,227 of record CAVRDM010000021.1, read on the forward strand.
GGTCATTGCGAAAGCGCGATACCTGGAAAGGCGTTTGGAGGCCATCGATCACGTGATAGCTGGTGTAATAGGTGCTCCGCTGGATACGATCGCCGGTCTCGGGATCGCGCTGGGAGACCACGGTGCGAATCGGCAAACCGGTTTTGCGGTCGAAAGCCATCCGAATGGTATGGCCCTCGTGATCGGCGATCTCCACCCAATCGGCTTCCTTTAAATCGACAACGTCAGCGCCACTGTAGCGAAAAACGAGGCCGCTATCGTTCATGCGGTAACGCAGTATGGTGTTCACGTCGGTGTTGGAAGTTTCCCGATAGTCGGCAATGTCCTGGGCGGGCACGTCCGAGACACCGCCGCGATCGAGCGTCCAGCCTTCTTTCCCGGCATACAAATTGACGATATTGCCCTTGGGCCCATACTCCATGCGATTTTTGTCGGGCATTTGCCGGTAGTCGTGGAATTGCACATAGCCGACCACGCCGCCAGAGTGCTCGAATTGCGCGGCGCGGCCCTTGCAATCGGAGTTGCGCACCTGGAGATAAGCATCGCCACCGAGCGCGGTGATAGCCTGCGTCATGATCGCCTTCGCTTTGGCCGCACTCGCTGCGGGCATCATATCGTCGGGATTTTGAGCGTGGGCGGTGCGCAGGGCGGCGGGTGCAAAAATTGCGAGCAGCGTCGCCATGAGGAACGCCGCAATGTGGAGCGCGCGAACCTGTCGCGCGTCAACTTGGAGCGCGTTAATTTGGAGCGCGGGGGGGCGGAGGATGGCGGTTCCGCGATTGGCGTTTCTGCGATTGCGAGTCGAACGCTTTGGCATCATGCGCATTTGATCAGGTTTCCCTCGCACCGAGATGCGGGCACGGACTGGCAAGATGTCCGCCATGTCCGATTCGATCGGTCTGAATGGGGGGTACCCCCCGGGTAAATTCGTAAGGATGTCATTCGATTGCACTTGCACGTCGAGGCATGTGTAAGCATGTGATTGCAATGCAGTTGCCACCGCGGATTCGCGCTGGGCAGAGCTAATAGCAAGGCAGGGAGACGAGAAATGCGTGCGCACTGCCTTAGCATCGTTGACGATTCGGGATTCGAAGATGGGAAAGCACGCAACACTGGCGCCTCAATCCGCGGAGACAGATAACGACACGCTTAACGTATATTCCTATTTTATCATGTGACTCAAGTGCGAGCCGTGATGGTTCGAGGTGATTAACACGACGGGACGCTCTCAAGCAGGTGAAGAGCAGCATGGAACGCTTGCGATTGTCGGGTGCTTATCTGTTGGACTGTTTACGCTGCACCTGGTGGTCAATGGGCGTTACGGCTATTTTGTCGATGAATTGTATTACCTCGCATGTAGCCATCATTTAAGTTGGGGCTATGTAGACCAACCGCCGCTGATCGCGGTCATTACCTGGATCGAACGCTTGACTCTCGGAGATTCACTCCACGCGCTGCGATTTCTGCCCGCAGTTGCCGATGGGTTGCTGGTTCTCCTCACGGGGTCGATCACGAGAGAACTTGGAGGACGCCGCTATGCGCAGATACTGGCGTGTACAGCAGTTATCGTCGCACCGCTTTACCTCGGCCTTGGCAATCTGCTTACGATGAATGCGTTCGAGCCCTTGTTTTGGATGGGCTGCGCGCTGGTTCTGATCAAGCTCGCCAGAGGAGGCTCGCCGAAACTTTGGCTGTTGTTTGGTCTGTTGGCGGGCATGGGGTTGGAGAACAAGCACTCGATGCTTTTCTTCGGTTTCGGACTCCTTGCCGGGATGCTGTTGACACCAGAGCGGCACTTTCTCCAGAGTCACTGGTTTTGGGCCGGAGGACTCGTTGCTTTCTTGATTTTTCTACCGAATTTGGCGTGGGAATTTCGACATGGCTTTCCTACCCTGGAGTTGCTTCGGAATGTGCAGAGGAGTGGTCGCAACGTCAGCATTGGTTGGGCAAGCTTTCTCGCGCAACAGATTCTTATTATGCAACCACTCACAGCCCCGTTGTGGGTGGCGGGACTCTGGTACTTACTGCGCGACGAGGCAGGCCGGAAATTCCGTGTTCTCGGTTGGACCTATCTCATTATTTTGTTTTGCTTCCTCGTGTTGAAAGGGCGCGTGTATTACCTTGCGCCGGCATATCCGATGCTTTTCGCGGCAGGGGCAGTTGTGTTTGAGCGATTTACCGAGCCTAAGAATCACAGCTGGTTGAAACCGGCCTACATAGTGGCGCTACTGGTCACCGGCGCTCTGCTCGCTCCCTTTGGATATTTTCCTATATTGCCGGTTGAGACGTATGTGCGCTACGCCCGTGCGGTTCACTTTGAGCCGCCGCGAATCGAGACGCACAGAATGGGGCCACTACCGCAAATCTACGCCGACATGTACGGCTGGAAGGAGATGGCAGGAGCTGTCGCCGAGGCCTACGACAAACTGTCGCCGGAAGACAGACAACGATGCGCGATTTTTGGGCAAAACTACGGCCAAGCCGGCGCCATTGATTTTTTTGGGGCGCGGATGGGGTTGCCCAACGCAATTAGCGGCCATCAGAGTTATTTCTACTGGGGACCCCGCAGCTACACTGGTGAATGCATGATCGTCATGGATGACTCGCCCGCAAAACTCTCGACAGAATTTGACTCGTGGGAAAAGATCGCGACGGTTTATCACCCATATTCCATGCCATATCAGCATTTCGACGTTTATCTCTGCCGGGGTCTCCATTTACCTCTCGCCCAGCTTTGGCCAAGGCTAAAGAACTGGGACTGAGAACTGCGACTTCGGCAAACAGCGCCGGACGACCCGAGCTACAGGCGCTCGCACAGAAAGCGGGATGAGCCGAGCTACAGCGATCGTCTTCGGGCACAAAGGCGGCAAAGACACGAAGTATACAAGGCAAAGGCGCTAACTATGAACGTGGCGTAGACGTGGCTGCGGGGTGCGGGTGATGCTCGGCGGCATCGCGGACGCGGCGGGCCTCCGACACTAGCGTTTGAAAAAGGGCGCGTGCTAGGGGGTCGGTGGGCATGCGCTCGGGATGCCATTGGACACCGACGATCCACAGACCGTCGCTGGTTGCGCTTGGCGAGGAGTCCGCGGCGTGCTTGGCCGAGTCATCGGGCGGCTCGCCGGCGGGAGCGGACGACCATTCCACTGCCTCGATGACGCCGTCGGGGGCGCGCGCTGTGACGCGCAAACCGCGGCCCGGCTTGGAAATGGACTGATGGTGAGAACTGTTCACCAGGATTTCGGCGAGATGATCCGGCACGTCTTCGGAATGGTGCGGAAGTCGGGCCACCATTTCGAAGAGCCGGCTATCGCCGCGGGCCTCGACCTCGACGGCATGCAATGGCTCAGTGGGACGTTCATGGAGATCGTGATCGATGTCGCTGCGCACCTCACTCGGAATGTCCTGCACCAGACTACCGCCGAAGTGCACGTTCAGAAGTTGGAGGCCGTAACAGATCGCCAGCACCGGTTTTCCGGCGGCCATGGCTTGATCGAGGAGTTTTGTGTCAGTGCGCTCGCGGTGAGGATCCGCGTTGGCGGTCTTGGCGTGCCGCGCGCCGGCGTACCGGCTGGGATCGATATCAGCCGGGCTGCCCGGCAGGACGAGGGCATCGAGCGATTCGGCCAGGCGCGCCAAGTCGGGGTCAGGTAACGAAAGCGAAACCTCGACAGGCTCACCGCCGGCATTGCGAATCGCATCAAGATAGGAATCGTAGCGACGGCGTTTTCCGGCGATTTCCTCTTCATAGGTGCGCCAGGGCACGCCGATGCGCGGGCGGTCATCAACGGGATTTTGCGCTGAAAGAGGAGTTGCAGACATGGTATGAGAAGAATCGTAGCACTTGATTTTGCGGACGCGCAAACATTCGGGTGAGAAGTGCAAACGAGGTGTGGAGGGTGGGGAGTGCACAGCCAAGAATGGCTGTGCTAGCAGAGGCGATCTGTGCTGCGGCGGCCTCGGTTGCAAATCGTGGAGGGTGTGTCGCGCGTGGGAAATGCCTCGGGTCTCGGGCGTTTATTGGTTTAATCGCGCTGACCGCGCGGGCGCCGGACGACCCGAGCTACAGACGGTTTCCGGGCGAGAGACGCAATCTCAACGCGAAGAATTACGAAGAAGCCAATGGGGAGAATGGCGTTCACGGGTCGCGGGGATCGGTTTTACGGCGTGTGGTCACGACGCTGCGAAAAATCGGACAAAGAGCGCAGGCAGGAATGCGTACAGTAGCAAAGCTGCATAGATTTGTGATTCCGGGTGTGCGAGCCTGCCAGTGGTGTCGCGTGCGCGGCAGGGCTACAATCGTCAGGTCGTTTCTAAGTCAAACTTAAATCATCTCGGCGGCATAACGGGTGCGGGCTCTACTTGGAGCCTGCGCAATAGAATGTACTGAAGAGGGAAGCCTTTGGCGCTTCGGCAGAAAATTATTCTGGGGTTTGCCGCCGTCGGATTTTTCATTGGCCCCGCGTTTCTGATTTATTCGGGGCAAGTGCTGCACCAGCGATTTCCCAACCTGCGCCTGCTGGCGATCCTGTGCCCTCCGTCGAGGCTGGCGATCGCGTTTGCAGGGAGCTCGCGCGCTGAAGCGATCGTGGGCTGGGGATTTCTCTCCGCTATGAACGCCTTCATTTACGTTCTCGTGGGAATTGTGGCTGCACTGCTGGTCGCGAATTAACGGCGTTTTTGTTCTAAGTCCGGAGGCCCAGACGCATCCTCGAGGTGGCGGGAGGAACCGGTGTGCGTGGCCCAGTAGCGATGAAGATCGCCGACGATGAAAAGCGATCCCGTGGCGAAGACCACATCGTCCGGCGCCGCGAGGTCGAGGGCCCGGCGAAGGGCCGCGCCGGGGTCGGGAATGACTTCGAGGGCGTGCGCAAGGTGGCGCGTGATGGAGGCCAGGACGCTCGCGGAAATGGCGCGCGGCTGCGGCGATTGCGTGAGAATGACGGTCGCCGCTTGAGGAAACAAAAGCCCCGCAACCTCGTCCACCGCCTTGTCGCGCATGGCGCCGTAAATCAGGTGAATGCGGCGGCCGGCCAGATGCTCGGTCCAGAAAGCGGCCAGCTCGCGGGCGCCGGCCGGATTGTGCGTGCCGTCGAAATACACAGCAGGGCGGTCCTGAACGCGCTCGATGCGCCCGGGCCAGTGGACCGTCGCGAGGCCTTGCGAGATGGCGGCATTGTCGACGGCGAAGCCCCGGTCGGCAAGGAGATGCGCGGCGGCGATAGCGGTGACGGCGTTGCGAACCTGAAACCGGCCCGCCAGCGGCAGCGATACACGTAAGGCAGCGGCATCGTGGGCGGCTTCAGCAGTACGGTGGACGACAAATTCGTAGCCGACAACATCAATGGGGTGCACAGGGGCGGGCACAGGGGCGTGCGGAGGGTCGGCAGGGGGGCGCGCAGACCCGAAATGCGATATGCGGCATCAATATCGACCAGGCGCGCATGGCGCTGCTCGGCGACCTCACGAATTACTTCTTCAGCAGCGGGATTTCCAGCGGCGCTGACTACCCAGGCGCCTGGCTTGATGATGCCGGCCTTTTCCGCGGCGATTTCCTGGAGGGAATGGCCGAGGAAATTTTCGTGATCGAAAGCGATTTGGGTAATGACGGCAACTTCGGGAACCAGGATGTTGGTGGAATCGAGCCGGCCGCCGAGGCCGACCTCAAAGACGGCGATGTCCGCTTTCTCGCGGGCGAAAAAATCGAAGGCCATGGCGGTGACGCATTCAAAGAAAGTGGGATGGGCCGGAAGACTGCCGGTGGCGAGGAGATCCTCGATTACGTCATGAACGCGGGTGAAGGTGGCGGCGAAATCGGCATCGGAAATATCTCCGCTAATCGTGGTGGTGTTGAGGGGGGCGTTGATGGCGCTCGAAGCAAGCACAGTGGGATCGAAAAGGCGAATACGCTCGTTGATGCGCACCAGATGAGGCGAGGTGTAAAGACCCACGCGCAATCCCGCCGCCAGCAGGATGCTTGCCAGCATGGCCGCCGTGGAGCCTTTTCCGTTGGTTCCCGCGATGTGGACGGCGGGAACCGCACGCTCGGGATTTCCCAGGCGGTCGGCGAGGAGGCGGATGTTCGCCAGGTCGAATTTAGCGGCGCGAGCGTGCTGGGGCGAGGCTAATTCGCGGCCCAGGGTAAGCAGGTAGCGCAAGGCATCATCGTAAGTCATGGGCAATGGCGTGACTCGGCAGAGCGTTTCCGCTGCTCGGATATTTCTAGTATTTCTAGGCGAGAAAAATATCGAGTGCGTTGGCGATATAGGCTTTCAGGTCCTTGCGCGGAACGACGGCATCGAGGAAACCGTGCGCGAGCAGGAATTCCGAGCGCTGGAAGCCGTCGGGAAGTTTTTGACGAATGGTCTGCTCGATGACGCGCGGGCCGGCGAAGCCGATGAGCGCTCCCGGTTCGGCAATATTCAAATCGCCGAGCATGGCGTAGCTGGCGGTGACACCTCCGGTGGTCGGATCGGTCAAAACGGAAATGTAGGGCAAGCGAACTTCGTCGAGCCGGGCCAGCGCCGCCGAAACTTTCGCGAGCTGCATGAGGCTGAGGGTGCCCTCCATCATGCGGGCGCCGCCGGAACAGGAAACAATCACAAGGGGAATTTTGCCGTGGATGGCGCGATCGATGGCGCGAGTAACTTTTTCGCCGACGACGGCGCCCATGGAACCGCCAATGAAGCCAAACTCCATGGAGCAGCATATTACCGTGCGGCCGGAAAGCAGGCCTTCGGCAGTGAGGATGGCGTCAGGAGTGCCGAGTTTGCGGCGCGCTTCCTTCAAGCGCACGGCATAAGGCTTGGTGTCGACGAAGTGCAGGGGATCGTTCGAAGCCAGATGCGCGTCGTGCTCGACCCAGTGGCCATCGAGCAGGAGGTCGAGGCGCTGCCGCGCGGTCAGACGAAAATGGTGCTGGCACTTCGGGCAGACCCTGGAATTGCTTTCGAGATCCTTCTTCCAAACGATGGCCCGGCAATTGACGCACTTGATCCACAGACCCTCGGTTTTAACACGCCGCTCGTCGGGGGGCGTGGTCTGCTCGATGGATTTTTTCTCGCGTTTGAACCAGGCCATGGAATCCTTCAGCTCAGTAGTCAATACCGCGTTGCGCCAAAATACCCTTGGTGTAGGGATGTTTCACTTCACGCATTTCGGTGACGAGATCGGCGGCTTCGACCAGCCGGGGATGCGCGTTGCGGCCCGTGCAGATCACGTGGAGCGGCTCAGGGCGCGACGTGAGCGCGTCAACGACTTTTTCAATGTCCAGCATATGATAGCCGATCACATAATTAATTTCGTCAAACACGATTAGATCGTAGCGGCCGCTGGCCATCTGCTCCCGGCCGAAGGCCCAAGCCTCTTCGCAGAGCCGCAGATCTTCAGGCTCGGTTTGCGCGCCACCTACTTTGACAAATCCGCGGCCCATGGGCCGAATCTCGAACCGGTCATCCCCCAGCATTTTGGCCGCATCGAGTTCGCCGTAATGCCAGGAGCCCTTGATGAATTGCACCATGAGGACGCGGAGTCCCTGCCCAACCGCGCGAAAAGCTGTCCCCAGAGCGCAAGTGGTTTTGCCCTTTCCGGGGCCGGTATAAACAATCAGCAGGCCTTTTTGTTCCGCCATAGTATGACAGCCGCGTGCCGCGCTTGTATGCGAATGGGTCCGTAGCAACCTGGGGCTTCAAAAATAGTGAGGGCAGGCGGTGTAAACGTCAAGCACGCCCGCTTCTCGGGGCTGGCCCCCGGCGGGATTCCTGCCGCCGGGCGCACGAGCGAGATTTGGGAAATAAAGAGCCGGGGTAACGGTTATCAAAGGAATTACTCCCAGGGCCGCAGATCAGTTCAACTGCAAGCGCGTGCACAACTCGTCGGCGATTCTGGCTACGCGGGCCCGTACGCCTTCGGAAATGGGCTCGCCGGATGCGGCGCGAATCTCGCGCAACACCAGCCATAAGCCGGGGCAATGTACGGAAGGAGCGCCGGGTTTGGCTTTGTCGCCGTGCGCGTTGCAAATGGCGCCGGTGAGTTGCACCACTTCGAGCTCGCCGCCACGGAGCGCGCTTGAAAGGATGGCCCGCGCTTCATCGAGCAGGTCGTGAAATCCCTGCGAGGCGAGCATGACGTCGACGTCGCGAGGGACCTGAGCTTCGACCTCGTCGAGATCGTAGTCGGGCAGCGGGTGAAGGATGGCCAGCTCGACGGTGGCGTTGGGCGCGGTTTGGTCGTACTCGATGCGAACGCATTGGCTCATGGATGGGGGAACCCCGGATACCGCCCCTGGGGTGGAGGCGGGAATGTTTTGCATGGCCGCACAGATTTCCACAGGAGCTGATTGCGCATATTGATGTTGTGCACGTTCGTTGTACACCTTCGCCGTTATTTCGGGTAGGGGTGGCCCGCGAGAATCGCGAAGGCGCGATAGAGTTGCTCTGCCAGCATCACGCGTGCGAGCTCATGCGAAAAAGTGAGCGGCGAAAGCGAAATTCGGATGGTGGCGCTGTCCGTAATGGCCCGCGGAAATCCTTGCGCGGATCCACACAGAAAGATGATTTCGCGTACGCCGCGATCGCGGCAGGCGCCCAGCCACGCCGCAAATTTCGGAGAGTCCATGTGTTTGCCGCCGGCATCGAGAAGGACAATCGTCGCGCCGGCAGCCATCGCGATTTTGCGGAGCGCGGCAGGAGAATCCTCGCGTACCTCATGAATATCGAGTTCGGTGAAGCGGCGGAGGCGCTGCGCGTAGTCCTCGAGAAGAGCGCGAATTTCGGGGCGGCGAGTTTTGCTAAGGAACAAAAGCCGGATGCGCATGATGTCGACGCTTCAGCGGAGTCCATATTTCTTTCGTTTATCGAGCAGGGTCTTGCGGCTGATGCCCAGGATTTCGGCCGCGCGGGTGATCTTGTAGCGCGTGGCTTCGAGAGTAGCCTGAATGGCTTCGTGCTCGATTTCCTCAAGGGAGCGCAAGCTCGAGGCGGCGCTGGAGGCACCCGTGCGGATGCTTTCCGGAAAGTCCTCGAGAGAAAGAACGGAGGCCTGGGCGAAAACCAGCGCGCGCTCGATGGCGTTTTTGAGTTCCCGCACATTTCCGGGCCAGCCGTAAGCCAGCAGCGCCTGGCGCACAGCTTCGCTGAACGTGGTATCGGTGCGGCCGTGCACGAACGCGAGACGCTCGAGCATGTGCTCGGCCAGCGGCATGATATCCGAGGGACGATCGCGAAGGGCAGGCACGTGAACCGTAAGCACGCTCAGGCGGAAGTACAAGTCTTCGCGGAAGCGGCGGGCCGAGACGGCGCGCGCGAGATCGGCATTCGTCAGAGCAATGAGCCGAGCGTCGATCCTGAGGGTTTCGGTGCCGCCCAGCCGCTCGAAGGTGCGCTCTTCGAGCACGCGGAGGAGCTTCGATTGGGTGGCGGTGGTAAGGGCGGCGACTTCGTCGAGCACGATTGTGCCGCCGCCGGCCATCTCCAGCCGGCCGAACTTGCGGTCGACAGCGCCGGTAAACGCGCCGCGCTCGTGACCAAACAGCTCCGATTCGACGAGTTCGTGCGGAAGGCTGGCGCAGTCGATCTTGAGGTAAGGCGCGTCGCACCGGGGGCTAAGCTCGTGAATGAGGCGCGCGAGCTGATCTTTGCCGGTGCCGCTCTCACCGGTGATCAGAACGGTGGTGGAGGTTTCGGCAACTCTGCGGGCCAGCTCGACTACTCTTTCGGAGGCGGGATCGCGCGCGATCCAGGGGACCGGAACGTCGCTCAAGCCGGGCCGCCCGCGGCGCCGCCCGCGACACCATCCGCAGGAAGGGAGTCCCCGGATGCGGGGTCGTTAAAATCGACGCGACGCGCTATCCGCCACAGGCGCTCGAGATCGTAATAGTGGCGCAGGCGCTCGGTGAATATGTGCACGATGAAGGAGCCGTAATCGAGGAGGAGCCATTCCGCTCCGCCGCGGCCTTCGCGATGCGCGGGACGCAGGCCGTGCTGTTCGAGAGCCCCCTCGATACCATCGGAAATGGCCTGAAGCTGCGGCGAGCTGAAGCCGGTACACAGCAGGAACGCATCGGTAAATGCGCCGAGGCCCGCCAGATCGAGGAGCGTGAGGTCGGCGGCTTTCTTGTCCTGCGCGGCCTCAATAGCCCAGCGCAGTTCGGGACGAAGGGGATTTGTGCCGGTCACTTGTAAAGGGCCTGTTTCGTAATGTAATCCTCCACGCTAGAGGGCACAAGGCCGCGAACCGATTGGCCGCGGTCGAGCCGCTGCCGGACACGCGTTGCGGAAACATGGCTCGCCACCGTATTGAGGACGTAAACCGTTGTTTGCCGCAAGGTGATAATTCCGGAGGGCAGATGGTTGCCGGCAGGTTGCGGCGCGAGAAGCGCCTCGGGAACGACCTTGCGTAGCGCACTGCTGGGAAATCCGGGGCGGCTAGCCACCACGAAGTCGCATAAACCCAGCAGCGCCTGATAATTTTTCCAGGTCGCTAACTGCAGGAAGGAATCGGCGCCCAACAGGAAATAGAGGCGGTCGCCGGGTTGGTTGAATTGCTTCCGGAAGTGACGAACTGTGTCGACGGAATAAGAGATGCGATGCCCTTGGGCATCCGGGTCCGCCTCCGCCAGAGAGGGCACGAAGCGGGATTGTCCGGCGCAGGCGAGCGTCGTCATGGCGAAGCGATGCGGATAAGGAGACAGATCGCTTTCCGACTTGTGCGGCGGGCAACCCGCCACGACAAAAAATATGCGGTCGAGATGAAAGCGGCGTTGCGCGGCGTGAGCGACGGCCAGATGGCCGAGGTGAATAGGATCGAAGGTTCCGCCAAAAAGGGCGATGCGGCGAACGCCTTTATCCAAGCGGGCGCCGGGTTTCGGGGTTGCTGCGGGGCGGCCAACGCGGCGACCTGCGGCGGCGTTGCGGCGGCTCCCCTGCTCACGACTGCTCCGCGGGCGCCGCAGCACCCGGAATTTCGCCGGAGGCATCGGCGGGTAAATTCGTGTCAAGACCCGCGGCCGCGGCCGGCCCCAGCCGTTCGAGCGCCGCGGCCATCGCACGAACTAATTCCGGGATTCCCGCTCCGGTGGCGGAGGAGATGGCGTGAAACTCGAGGCCGGCGTCGGCGCAATATGCAGCCAGGCGATCAAGGCGCGCGCGGTCGACGGTAGCATCGAGCTTGGTGGCTACGACGATGGTGGGTTTGGCGGCGAGTTCCGGACTGAAGGCGGCCAACTCGCCGCAGATAATTTCAAAATCACGCACGGGATCGCGGTCGGAGGCATCGCTGGTATCGACCAGATGCGCAATCAGGCGCGTGCGCTCGATATGCTTCAGAAAGCGAGTGCCGAGCCCGGCGCCTTCATGGGCGCCTTCGATAAGACCGGGGAGATCAGCGACGACGAAAGTGCGGCCGACGCCTTTGCCGGTGGCACCGTCAGCGGAAACCACGCCCAGATGCGGCTCGAGAGTGGTGAAAGGGTAATCCGCGATTTTGGGATGCGCGGCGGAAATGCGCGAAATGAGCGTGGATTTGCCGGCGTTCGGGAAGCCTACCAAGCCGATGTCGGCAAGTAGCTTGAGCTCGAGCCGTAAATGATGCTCTTCGCCCGGTTGGCCCTCTTCGGATTCACGCGGCGCCTGGTGCCAAGGCTTCGCGAAGTGCTGATTGCCCCGCCCGCCACGGCCGCCGTGCGCTACGACGACCCGCTGGCCGGGCACGGTTAGATCGGCCAGGCGTTCGCCCGTGTCGCTTTCGATGACCACGGTTCCCACCGGCACAGTCAATACCCAGTCGGCGCCCGAATGTCCGGTGCAATTCGAGCCTTCGCCGTGACGCCCGCGATCGGCGCGAAACTCGCGATTGTAACGGTAGCGCAGAAGCGTGTTGTCGTGCTGGCTGGCTTCCAGGATGATGCTGCCACCGGCGCCGCCATCGCCGCCCGAGGGTCCTCCGCGCGGGACGAATTTTTCGCGGCGAAAGGCGACACACCCATTGCCTCCGTCGCCAGCCTTGACATAAACTTTGGCTTCGTCAACAAACACAAGGATTTCCGTCAGAAAGCACAGGGCGCGTCCGGCGCAGGAGTTGCACACCGGCACGCGAAGCGCGAGTCTCCGAAGCCGGCTGCTCTGGATTGTTCGCTAGCCATTTCCCCCCAAGATGGTGCACGGCGAAGGCGGCAGTGTTTTCTCTGTTAGTGGGCTCTGCCAGCGGGCCTTGCTGCGGCGCACTGCGTCAGGCCGTAAAAGAAAAAGCGACCCTGTGTGCACAGGGCCGCCCGAAGCTTACCGATCCTAATTTGCCGCCGCGACGGGCGCCCCTTCTGGCGCCGCCGTTTCGTCCGGGAACACACTAATAAAGCGGCCCGAGCGGCCCTTATCCTGAAACTTTACAATCCCGGTGATGCAGGCAAACAGAGTGTCGTCTTTGCCCTTGCGAACGTTTACCCCGGGCTTATGCTTGGTGCCGCGCTGGCGGATGAGGATGGTACCCGCCTGAACGAATTGGCCGCCAAAACGCTTTACGCCCAGCCGCTGCCCTTGCGAATTGCGGCCATTAACCGATGAGCCGCCGCCCTTTTTATGTGCCATTCCAGATTCCTTTAGAGCGTAATTTCGCTGACTTGCACGGCGGTATAATTCTGCCGGTGCCCGCGCTGGATCTTGTACTGGCCGCCCGTTTTATATTTGAGCACGATCACCTTGCGATGGCGGTCCTGCGAGACGATCTTGCCGGTTACAGTGGCCCCGGCGGCATCCTTGCCGGTCACCAGCTTGGGCTCATCAGTGCCCACCGCGAGCACTTCGCCGAAGGTGATTTGGCCTCCGACATTCCCCGGGAGCCGCTCGACCTTCACGGTTTCTCCTGGAGCTACGCGGTACTGCTTGCCTCCACTACGAATTACGGCGTACATCAGCCCTCCGATCGTCAATGGGAATGGCAATTATAGGCTGGCGTGCGATGGGCGTCAATTTTATTAGGGAGAGGGTAGTGGTGCTCATGCCTAGTATTTTCCTATCGCTTCAAAAGCGAGTTCAATGAACCAATCTTTCGCAGTCCCTTTCCTAGTGAACACGATGAAACCTAAATCTGCCAATCTACTCAATTCTCTATAGAAAGTGCGCGGCTTCACCTTTCTGTAAGCCATGCGTATGTACTGAGATTCGCTAAGCTCAGAAAACGGCACCTTCTTAGTAGGGTTCTCCGCAAATGGATCAGAGGGTTCTGTCTCGGTGAGAAGGACATCTAGGAGATTCCATTCTCTCTGATTTAATAGCTTACGACGTGGGCTTATGCGTTTATTGAAGGTGCGATGCATCATCTGTCGATAAACGACACGATTCAACTTTGCCTTTATGAAATTATTGATCCCTTTGAGTTCGGAGCTAAATCCCTCGACTCCGAAAGCGATAAATGGTGTGACATTAAATGGCTGCCGTGCACGACACTGCTGCAGCACCATCTTGTATCGCCCTTCATTCTTATAGAAATAGTTGGAAAGACCATAAAAACCGTGCACATTGTAATCACTTTGAAAAAGAATGCCCGCCTCCAGCAGGCGAGATACTCTGCCGTTTCCATCCCCGAATGGATGAATCGTTACCAAGAAAAAGTGGGCCAACAGCGCTTTCACGACGGGGTGCTGATCCCTATGCCTTCTTGAGTTCATGAACCGAACAAATTCTTCCATCATCGGTTTTAGTTGATCGTGTGGTGCCCCAGTGTGGACGCCCCCCATCTCAGGGCTTCCGACTGTCACAGAGAAGGTGCGCAGCTTGCCAGGCTCGTTGTTCCTAATATCGGAACCTTGCGTAATCATTCGATGCATTTCAAGGATGTCTGACAGTTCGAGTGGGCGGCTGTTTGGACAAAAACGTTTCTTTACCCACTCTTGAGCAATACTGGCATTTCTAATTTGAAGTTGTTCCTTTGTAGCGTTGTCAGATGATCTATTCTGTCCTTGTTCGTCTGCGACGTCCACTTGGTGAGATACCTCTGATTCAGAGAGTGGATTTCCCTCTAATGCAGTCGTACCGTGCACGGCTCGAACGCGATTGAGGCGATCTAATTTTTCTCTCCAGTCCGGTGGTAGGAAGAGATTTACCGCCGCCTCTTTGTACGCCTCTATGTCCACGAAGTGAGGAAAAAAGTCTTCAAACCTAAACTTGTAATCGAAAGTGAATTTCTTCCAGTTCATATTTGGCAGCTATTTGGCAGCTTATTTGGCAGCTTATTTGGCAGCCATAATGTCGGTACATACTTATGATAATAGGGTACCTATATGGATGTAAAGGTAGAGTATTGTACTATATCTGGCATCATACTTGACATCTTATTTGTCATGATTTATTAATGGCTCGCAACAAAAAGCCCCGCTCAGCGTGAACTGAGACGGGGCCAAATCCAGCAAGCGGGGTAGACGGCATCAGTACCGGCGCGGTTTTTCAGTCCTCGTTGAACCGACTGCAAATCGCAAACTGATGCGGTCCCCGCTGTGCACGTGAACACGACCATAGGCCGAGTTCGCCTTCTGCGCTCGCAACACAACTACCCAAAACATGGTTACCGAGTAGCCTCGGCCTTAGCGAGCATCAGGGCCGACTTGGCCGCCGCGGCAACGTAATACCGCACCATGCGCTGCGGCCCGTCGGCCTTGTAAGATGACAGATTATGCGCCCACCGAAATCCGATCGGCTGAAACCAAAGCTCGGCTTCCACCTTGAACGGTCCCGTGGCGTTGCCGGTTGCGACCACATAGCGCACCGAGCTGCCCTTGTCGGTGAAGCCGGGATCGTCGGCCGCGTCACCAGTAACGGCGATATCCTTAATCGCCGTGGCCTTGTCGAAGCCGTGCGGCAACAGGCGCGGTTCAGTTCAGGTCGCGCGAGAGCATCAGCTTTAAGGTTAATCTGTCGGCCGCACTGGTCACGCCAACCCCGACTCCCGTTTCGACGTTGAGGAACTTGCCTTGATGATCCACGACAGCCCAGACCTCGTGAAATTGGTCATTCGATCGGTAGAAGTGGTGCAGGGGCCCGTCGTCGGAATACTCCTCGGCGGCCATAGCCCATTTGTCGTTGAAGTTGTAGGCCACACGTGTTGCCGGAACGAATTCGAGGTTTCCAAAGCCGCCCGTATAGTCGGTATCCATAATTGGATTAAAGATCAAGTCCACCCGGTGATTGAGATGCACGCCGACGATGGGGCGAACCTCAGAGGTGATGTGCTTGAACTCCCAGTATCTGTAATTCACGCTGAATTCGAAATTCACGCCGTAGAAGAACACGTGGTCGTGGGCATGCGGCCGGACGAACAATTCGCGTATCTTAAAGCCGTTGAGCGACCCGCCGCGGCCCTCTGAGTAAGCACTGTATACAGGGAAATAAAGCCCCTGCTCAAACCAGCCGGCGACACCGTAAGCCCACTCGACCGCGCCGTTGACGGAGTCGTTGGGAATAATGCCGCCCGGGAAGTCAGCGACCTTACGCCCGATGGGGGTAAAGTTGCTGTGGACCATGACGTTGAACTTTCCCTGATTCTCAATCTCGGCGTCGTAGACTTGAATCTCGTCGGTCTGCGCATGAATCCTGGCCGGAAATGCCGCCATGCCAATGGCTATGAGGCCGGTCAAACAGAGGAAGGCGTGCAAGCGGTTGATCGACAAATATTTGATGTCGCGCAAAACGTTTCCATCCTTGAATAACGCTCGATTTCACCCCTTATTACTGGCCACACAACATAGACGCAGCGCGGTTTGCCGTCAATGGCAATCGCGGAGCCTGGAGGTAATTTAAATGGGCGAGGGGCGCTTTAGGGTGTCAGGCGCGGGGGTGGGCCTTGTCGTAGACTTCCATCAACTGGCGGATCGAAGCGTGGGTGTATCGCTGCGTGGTGGAGAGCGAACTGTGCCCCAGCAGCTCCTGGATAGCACGCAAGTCGGCGCCATCGGCCAGCAGATGCGTTGCGAACGCGTGACGCATCGAGTGCGGATGCAGATCCCAGTTAATATTTACGAGCCGCACGTATTTCTTCAAAATCCGGGCCACGCTGCGGGACGTCAATCGCCTGCCGCTATGATTGAGAAAAACCGCGCGGCTGTTGGATTTGCCGCCAAATTTAGCGAGTAGCGAATCACGAATTGGCCAATAGAGCTGCAGGGCGTGTTCGGCCTTCGATCCGTACGGAATAATGCGTTCCTTATTGCCTTTGCCGAGAACGCGGAGCATCTGCTCCTTGCGGTCTATATCCTCGACATTAAGACCCGTAAGTTCACTGACCCGCAGTCCCGACGCATAAAGAAGCTCGAGCAGGGCGCGATCCCGCTCGATCAGGAGTCGCGCGGAATCCTGGGCAGTCTCGGAGCGCTTGACTTCGCCGGCGGCCGGCTCCGGGGGTTCCAAGGTGGCTACCTGGTTGAGGAAGCTATTCATCTCCTCGGCACTCAGAACCACTGGCAGGCGCTTAGGAAGCTTGGGCGTGGCGACCAGCCTGGCCGGGTTGTCGCGGATCATGCCTTCCCGAGCGCAGAACTTAAAAAATGACCGGAGCGACGCGAGCTTGCGCGCGATGGAACTTTTCTGCAGCCGCTCGTCATGCAGATAACCGAGATATTCGCGGATGATGCGATGGTCGATTTGGTGAACCAGCGCGGCCGGAGTTTCGGGGGGCGAGAGGTAAGCCAAAAACTGCTCGAGATCGCTTTGATAATTGCGCAGGGTGTGCTCGGATGCGTTGCGTACGGCGCGGAGATACTCCACAAATTTCCCGATCGCGGCTTTAATGGTTGTGGCGGCAGCGCCACTCGGGTTGGCGTGGTTCAAGGGTTGGCCGGGTTGTTGGCGGGACACGGTCACGGTTTCGCGGAGATTTCTGCGCCTACGGTTACGGGCGCCAATTCTTCCGGCGCGGCGATTTCCCAGTCACAGCCATCTTTCAAGCAGGCGCGCACTACGCCGGTTTTGGAGCGTTTTTCGACGATGAACGGAGCGCCGCATTTCGGGCAGGGTTCGGCAATGGGGCGGTGCGGCGTAGTGAAATCGCACTCGGGATAGCGGTTGCAGCCATAAAAAACGCGCTGGCGGCCCTTCTTCGCCCGCCGCTCGACTAATTCTCCGGTTTCGCACTTCGGGCAATGAATCCCCGAGCGTCTGGGCGCGAATGAATTTGCATTTCGGATAGGCCGAGCAGCCGATAAATTCGCCATATCGCCCGTGGCGGCGAACCAATTGCGCGCCGCAATCCGGGCATTTCTCGTCGAGCGGCTCGTCGGGCTGGCGCGGAGTACGTGTTCCTTCCACCAGACGCCGCGTGGTCTTGCAATCGGGATAGCCCTTGCAGGCGAGAAAATACTCCGAATCGGCCGCGCTTGATGACCATCTCCTGGCCGCAATTGTCGCAATACTCGATCTTCGGTTCTCCGCCGGTTTCTTTGGGGAGTTCGGGGGAGAGGTCCTGAATAAAATCGCAGTCCGGATAGCGCGAGCAGCCCAGAAAGAACCCGTGACGGCTGATGCGTTCGAGCAGCTCGCCCTGCCCGCACTTCTCGCACTTCTTGCCCGTCGGAATGCCGGCCTTGTAAGAGAGCATCTCTTCGTCGGCTTTATCGAGGGCCACGACAAATTTCTCCCAGAACTCCCGAACCGCGTCGCGCCAGGGGAGCTTGCCCTCTTCGATCTCGTCGAGCTCCTCTTCCAGGCGCGCCGTGAAGGTCACATCGAAAATGTCTTCAAAGCTCTTTACCAGGAGCATGCTCACGCGCTCGCCCAGCACCGTGGGCAAAAAGCGCCCCTGATCTTTTCCGACGTACTCGCGCTCGACGATCGTCGAAATGATGGAAGCGTAGGTCGAGGGCCGGCCGATGCCCTTGTCTTCCAGTTCCTTTACCAGTGTGGCGTCGTTATAGCGCGGCGGAGGTTCGGTAAAGTGCTGATCCGGGCGAATCTTGTCCAGGCGCAGGATTTGCCCTTCGGCTACGCGCGGCAGGGCTCGGCCCTCTCCTTCATCGTCCTTTTCGTCGTCTTCGCGGTCGGCGTTTGAAACGGGAATCTGGTAAACGCGCAAAAACCCATCGAATTTCTGGATGGATCCGGTGGAACGGAAGGTGTAATCACCGGCGCTGACGTCGATAGTGGTCTGATCGAAAATCGCCGGGAGCATCTGCGAGGCGACGAAACGCTGCCAGATGAGTTGGTAGAGCTTGAATACGTCGTCGTCGAGAAACCTTCTGACGTCTTCCGGCGCCCGAGTCACATCGGTCGGGCGCACCGCTTCATGGGCTTCCTGCGCGTCCTTCTTGGATTTGTAAAAATGGGGCTTCTCCGGAAGATAATTTTCGCCAAAGCGCGACTGGATCATCTCGCGCACCTGATCCAGCGCATCTTTCGAGACGTTCACCGAATCGGTGCGCATATACGTGATTAGAGCGACGGAGCCCTCATCGCCGAGCTCCACGCCTTCATACAGGCGTTGCGCCAGCATCATGGTGCGCTTCGCCGAATACCGCAGACGATTGTAGGCGGCCTGCTGAAGTTTGGAAGTTGTGAATGGCGGCGGCGGGTTGCGGCGCTTTTCCTTCTGCGCGACGGACGTAACTTCCCACTGCGCATTGCTGACGGCGGCAACCACGTTATCGGCCGCTTCGCGATTCGCGACGGCGATATCTTCGCCCTTGTATTTGAAGAGCTTGGCCTCAAAAAGCGGCGGCTGGCCTGCGTCGAGCAATGCGTGGATCGTCCAGTATTCTTGGGGAACGAAGGCGCGAATCTCCATCTCGCGCTCGACGATCAGGCGCAGCGCCACCGTTTGCACGCGCCCCGCCGAAAGTCCGCGGCGCACCTTGTTCCAAAGAAGAGGAGAAATTTTATAGCCCACGATCCGGTCGAGGACGCGCCGGGCTTGCTGGGCGTCGACGAGATCGGTATCGACTTGGCGCGGGTGCTCGAACGCCGCGCGAATAGCCTTAGGGGTAATCTCGTTGAACGTAACGCGAAAAATCTTCTTCGGATCGGTGGCGATAGCGCCGTTTTTGTCCGCTTCTTTTCGGGCCGCCTCGGGCTCTGCGGCTTTGGAGTCCTTCCTCCTGAAACGCGGCGCGCTGGGTTCCTGCTCGGTAAATTTGGACGGCTTGGACAGAACCATCGCGAGATGGGCCGAGATGGCCTCCCCTTCCCGGTCGGGGTCTCCCGCCAGGTATACGGCATCGGCGGAGTTGGCAGCCTTCCGAAGATCGTTGATCACCTTGCCTTTGCCCGCGATGATCTGGAGAGTCGGCTCAAAAATTTTGTCGTCGTCCAACCGGATCAGCGTATGCGAGATCTTATTTTTGGCCTTCTTGCCGCCTTTTTTTCCTTTCTTCTTCCTGGTTCCGTTGCCTTCTTCATCGCCGGGCAGACGAATACCAATCGTCTTTTTCGGCAGGTCCATGACGTGGCCGATCGACGCCTTAACCGTGTAATTGCGGCCAAGATATTTGTTGATTGTTTTCGCCTTGGCCGGCGATTCGACTATTACCAGTGATCTTGCCATATCGTTTCGTTTTTAAACCTAAACGCTTCTCGGCGCCCCATGCTGTGTCGTTTCCGCCAACATTACAGGTCCGTTAACCTACAGAAGCACGCGCACAAACTGTTTGCCGGGCAGTTGGCGGATGATGCCGCGCATTTCCAGTTCGCAAAGCGCCGCGAGCGTTTCCGAAGAATTCAGGCCCGTCGATTCCACCAATTCGTCCACGTGAATGGGTTCCTCCACGCGAATCAGGTCGTAGAGCTTCTTCTCGACGGGCGAAAGCGCCTGCTCGAACAAAGACGCCCGGTCCTGCGCCGTGGTTGCTTCGACCGGAAAAAGCTCGGCGCGTACCTCGGTCGGCAGCTCTTCGATAAGATCTTCCCATCCGGTAACCAGCTTCGCTCCCTGTTTGATGAGCTGATGCGGCGCAAAGCTGGAGGGCTCTGTAACATTACCAGGAACGCCGAAGACCTCGCGGCCGAACTCCATGGCGAGGCGCGAGGTAATCAATGAGCCCGAATATTGCGCGCCTTGCACCACCACCACTCCGAGGGCCATGCCCGCGACAATGCGGTTGCGCACCGGGAAATTTTCGGGCCCTGGGTGCGTGCCCAAAGGGAACTCACTGATCAGCGCCCCGCGCTTTTCGACTTCCGCAAACAATTTGCGATTCTCCTTGGGATAAACCACGTCAACTCCACATCCCAGCACCCCGACGGTTATGCCGCCAGGGGAGGAACACGCCCCGCGGTGCGCGGAGCTATCTATGCCCCGCGCCAATCCGCTCAAGATGAGCAATCCTCGATCCGCCAGGTCCCGCGCGAGCCGTTCGGTTATTTGATTCCCGTACGTCGTCGGGCGTCGCGTCCCCACAATGGCAATCGCGTGACGATTGAGAACTTGGATGTCTCCGCGGACGTAAAGAAGCGGCGGCGGGTCGTAAATCTCGAGCAATCGCCGCGGGTAACTCGTCTCCCACCAGTTCATTAACTGGCATCCGAGGCGCCGGACCTCGGCCAGTTCCTTTTCCGCCTCGCGAAATGCCGACCGGGAAACGGTCGCCTGGGCGACAGCCGCAGGCAGACGGCAAGCCTCAAGCTCAGTAAGCGAGGCGCGAAAAATTGCATCGGGTGACCCGAACTGGCGCAGAAGCTTGGCCGTCAGCCGGGCACCCAAGCCCGGAGTCAGACGCAGCGCGAGCCAGGGGAGGGAGGCATCCAGGTCCACGGCGGCTGTGACCGTACTCGCATGATACTAAGGCTGTCAAGTGAACCCCTCGAATTACCGTCCCTTGAATTGCGGAGTCTGGGCCTTTCTCAGCTTACGTCAGGAGGCGGCTCGGGCGAGCAGGACGGTAAAGGGCACTGATAGGTCCCCGGCGCTCGCCGCCACGCCATGGGACGCCGTATGCTATATTGAAGCGGCCCCATAGGACATTTTCTTGAGCAAGTTACGCATATCCATCGTCGAATTCCTGAATACTGCGCCGCTGGTCTGGGGCTTCAGCGCGGGCCCCCTCGAAAATCGCTACGAACTCTCGTTCACGGTGCCTTCTTTGTGCGCCGAAGCGCTGCGTGCGGGACGAGTGGATGTGGCCATTATCCCGGCCGTCGAATATCAGCGCATGGACGGAATGGTCGTGTTGCCGGAGATGGCCATTGCGGCGAAGCGGGAAGTTCGCAGCATCCTGGTTCTGGCGAAAAAACCAATCGAATCCGTCCGGCGTAGTCGCGCTGGACACCAACTCACGGAGTTCGGTGGCTTTGACCCGCCTGCTGTGCCGCGGCTTGTGGGGCATCTCGCCGGAATTTGTTGATGCGCCACCCGACCCCGGGGCCATGCTGGCCCAGGCGGATGCGGCCCTGCTGATCGGCGATCCGGCGCTGGCCGTGCGGCTTAAAGTGGATGCCCTTGCGGCCAAGCAGCCGGCGGCCGCGGGCGGCGGATGCTGCGGCGGCGATGCCAGCGAAGAACCCGTTCCGGGCGTCGATATGCTCTTCGTTTATGATGTGGCGGAACAGTGGCAGATGATGACGGGCAAACCGTGCGTGCTGGCGATGTGGGTGGGGCGTCGCGAGGCTATTACTCCCGAGGTCGTCGCGGATTTCCAAGCGTCGAAGGCTTATGGCCTCGCGCACATTGGCGATATCGCTGAAGCGGCCTCCTTAAAACTTGATATGCCGCCATGCTACCTCGAGCGTTACTTGCGCGAGAACATCGATTTTTCGCTGGACGCGGAAAATCTTGCCGGCCTGCGGCACTATTTCGACCTTTGCGCGTCGGCTGGACTGGTTCCGCGCGCCCGGCCCATTGAGTTCGCCGAGATGCCTGACGGCGTCGCCATGAGCCAGGTGCCCTCCACCGCCATAGCCCTTGGGGAGACGAAACGGCACGCTAAACCATGACACTCGCACCACAAGAGGCCTTGGAGCTCCTGCAATCCGACGATTTGATCGGGATCGGCATGGCCGCGCACCAGATGCGCAAGAAAAAAACCGATCCGCGCGTGGTTACTTACCAGATCGACCGCAATATCAATTACACGAATTTCTGCACCGAGTATTGCTCGTTCTGCGCCTTCTACCGCCCGATGGGGGCCAAAGACGGCTACGTTTTGTCCCATGAAACGATTCTCGAAAAAATCGAGGAAACCATCGCCCTCGGCGGCACCGGCATCCTGATGCAGGGCGGCCTGAACACCGATCTGCACCTCGATTATTACGAAGGGCTGCTGCGGGCCATCAAGGAACGCTTTCCGAGAATGCATTTGCATTGCTTCTCGGCGCCGGAAATCCTGTGCATTGCGGAAGTTTCCGGCCTATCCGTGCGCGAGACGATCGTGCGCCTGCGCGACGCCGGTCTGGATTCGATTCCCGGCGGAGGCGCGGAAATCCTGGACGACGAGATTCGCGCGCGCATCTCCCGCCTGAAGTGCACCGCCGACGAATGGGAGGACATGCATCGCACCGCGCATGCCTTGGGGGTGCGCACCACCGCCACCATGATGTTTGGATGCGGCGAGGAGTTTCGCCATCGCGTCAACCATCTCGAGCGGGTCCGCCGCATTCAGGAAGATACGGGAGGATTCACCGCTTTTATTCCCTGGATTTTCGCGCCGGAAAACACGCCTCTGGGCAAGAAAGTGCCCGAAGCCACGGCCGTGGATTACTTGAAGACGCTGGCCATCAGCCGGCTATATCTCGACAACATCGACCACATTCAATCGAGCTGGCTGACTCCGGGCATCAAGGTCTGCCAGGTCGGTTTGCAGTTTGGCGCCGATGACGTCGGCAGCATTCTGATCGAGGAAAACGTGGTTTATGCCGCGGGGGTGCGCAACCGCACCAACGAAACCGAGTTGCGCCGCATCATTTTCGACGCCGGCTATATTCCCGCCCAACGGGATACGCTCTATCGTTCTTACGTTCTGAAGTAATCCGCTCTTAAAAGTTTAAGGATCGCAGCGGCTCAAGCCTTTGGGGAATTACGGCCGATCTGGATTTCTACGACTTCGCCTTCGGCCAGTTCGAGCGCTTCCAGCGGGTGCAAAGCGCCGGCCGAGAAACGCGCCCGAATGCGCCGGCCGCCGTGCGGCCTTGCGGCAGGCGCTGTGGCTTGCGAATGGCTTGTGACCATTTTCGCCGATGGATTGTTCGCGGTCGTTCCGCGAGTTGCCGTCCGGTCCAACGCAATATTCGCGAGTTCATCAGCCTCGCTATTTTGTTCGCGGGGAATGTGCTCGATGGCGAAATACGCGAGGGCGCGAGCCAGTTTCTGGGCGCGCTCATGCAGCGGCCGAAGGTCCGGGCTCTTCACCTTGTAGCGGCCCTGCATTTGGCGCACCAGCAGCTCCGAATCACTGCGCACGCGCAATCGTGCAATCTTTTCGGAGGCCGCGTAGTCCAGGGCGGCGATTAGGCCGTAATATTCAGCCACATTATTCGTAGCTCGCCCGACATACTTCCCGATTTCAAATTTAGTGGCGCCATCGGGCGCCTGTATGACTACGGCGTAAGAGGCCGGCCCCGGATTTCCTCGCGACGCGCCGTCGACGTAAGCGACGTAGACTCCGGCGGGCTGATCGGGAACGCTCAATTCCCGCGCGCCAAACGGCAGGGCAGCCGAATCCGGCGGACGTGATATCGGCCGCTTCATTAGGGGTCGCAGCGGCGGTCAAACATTCGTCGCGGAAGCGCCGTCCGCGCGAACATCGGCCGACCCTGCCGGCGCGACGGCGGCAGGAACTACCTCGACATAGTAAAGAATTCTCGTGCAGGTCTCGCACTGAAAAATATCGGTGCAATCGTCGCGGCGCAATTCCTGAAAAACGTGCGGGCGAATGCGCACGCCGCAAAGCGTGCACGCTTCATCGCGGACTGCCGCCACACCGATGTGGTTTCGCCGGCCGGCAACACGCTCGTAAACCTTATAGAGTTCCTCGGGAACGGCGGCGATCTGTTGCTGCCGCTCGGCCTGCTTTGCTTCGAGTTCCTGTTGCAGCGCGGTTTGCGTGGCTTTGATCTCCTGGCGGCTGGCCAGGGCCATTCGTTCGACCCTGACGATATCTTGCTCCGCGGCTTTGATCTGCCGGTCGAAATCCTCCCCGGCGACCATGCGCTCGAGCAGCCGGTCTTCAGCCTGGGCGACTTCACTCTCGGCGTATTGAATTTCGTGCTGGAGCGCCTTGTAGGCGTCGTTGGTTTTTACCGCGAGGCTTTGGTCCCGGTATTTGCGGGCTTTCTCCTTCCAGGCTTCCACATCCATTTCAAAGGTCTTGCGGTCTTTCGAGCTGGTCTTAAGCGCTTCCTTGGCAGCGGTCAAATTTTGCCGCGCGTCGATCAATTGTTTTTCTGTTTCGGCGAGCCGTTTAGGCAAAGCCTCGAGGCTGGCACGCAACTCGGCCAGGCGCACATCGACGCTCTGCAACTCGACCAAGCTCTTAATTTCCGGACGCATCTAGCCTCTATTCTAACATACGCGTCATGCGCCGCCGGCCGCGAACGCCGTGCGAAATGCCGGCGCAGCCATAGCGCCTGGGGGACTTCGCCCCGCCATGAGAAACGCACGAATGTAAGGAAACTGCGCGGACTAGGGGCTTTGGTGAATCTGCATGGATTGATCGACGGAGATCACCGGATAGTACGGGCTCTGGCCGCCATTGGCCGGCGGCGGTGGCGCCGCGTGCCGGGCGGTGGCGGTAAACCCGCCGGGCGAAGTTTCCACTGTGTAGGCATAGCCGTCACGTTCGGTGCGCGCCATAGTTAGCGAGTCGCTGGAGGTGAGCTGCTCGAGGCTGGCGTAGGATCCGTTCTGCGCGTAGTAAGAACGCTCGGCTTGGGCAATCGCGTTCAAATCCATTTCCACGCCGGTGGAGGTAATAGCTTGCGTCGGAAGCATACCGGCCGGGGAGGCCCGCTTCAGGAAGTAGTAGTACGCGCCCAGCGCGATTATGGCCACAACGAGCATCGAGACAATAGAGCGCATTGGCGGCACCGTTTAAGCGGCGATCCGGTTGCAGTATAGCCCGACGACATTACGGGCGCGCCCGCGCATTGGGGCGCTGCGGCGAAACAATCAACTGTAGCTATTTCCGCAAAATATATGTATCCTGATCGTGGCGAGGCTGTCTTTACACCTGCCTAGACAGGCTACCTTACACGCCTCGCAACTCCTTAAAATGACGCTGAAACAAAAAAAGGGCGTGCCCATGGCAACGCGAACTTCCCGGGCGCTAACGCCCGATGGAGCCCCCGCGGGAGCCGGGCGGCCCGATTCAGGCCATCGCCGCCGGAGCCGGCTGGTCGATTTGATACGGGCCCAGGAGCATCCCATACGCGGAGCCGATCTGGCGCAGCGCTTGCACGTCAGCAGGCAGTGTCTGGTGCAGGACGTAGCCATGTTGCGTGCCGGCGGGGAGGAAATTCTATCGACGCCCCAAGGCTATCGCTTCCCGGCTGACCGCTCGGCAGCTCACCGGGCCATTCTGGCGTGCCGGCATGCACCGGAGCGGACCGCGGAGGAACTGCAAATCCTGGTCGATCACGGGGTGCGCGTGATTGACGTCGTGGTGGAACACCCTCTGTATGGAGAGTTGCGCGGATCGCTGATGATTGAGTCGCGCGCCGATGTGGAAGATTTTCTGCGGCGCTGGCGCAGCCAGAAGGCCACGCTTCTTTCTTCGCTGACGAGGGGCGTGCACCTGCACACCGTGGAAGCCAGCCGGCCGGAAATGATTTCACGCGCGAAAGCCCAGTTGCAATCGCGCGGGTTTTTGCTGCGATAGGCAGTGCCGGCAATTTTATGGACCAGGACAGAACAAGCGAAGTTCGCAGGGGGTTGTTTCGAGGAGCAGCCCTTCATCTCGAGAACGCCGAATATCTGCGCGCCGTGCGGGCTTTTACCTGTGAATTGTTATCTTCCGATCTGGGCAGCGGAGACCTTACGTCCCAAGCCCTGGCCTTGGATGGCGAGCGCGGCTGCGGTCGCGTATTGGCAAAAGCGTGTGGAGTGGCAGCGGGGATTGCGGAATTTTCGTGGCTGTTGAGCCAGGGTGGCTTGCGCGTTACAGAACGAAAGCGGGATGGCGAGTCCATCGCGCCGGGCGACGTGCTGGCGGAGGTTGAGGGGAAAAGACGCGTCCTGCCTCGAGTACGAACGCGTGGGCCTAAACCTGCTGCAAAGAATGAGCGGTATCGCCACCGCGGCTCGCGCCCTGCAAGATCGCCTCTTCAGGCGGAATCCCGCAGCCTTCGTCGTGGGCACGCGAAAAACGCCGTGGGGACTGCTCGATAAACGCGCTCTCCACCTTGGCGGGGTGGGCACGCACAGGCTGGGCCTTTGGGATGCGATTTTGATCAAAAATAATCACCTGGCGATGCTACCCGGCCGCGAGGAAGAGGCTGTCTGCGCCGCTGTTTGGCGCGCCTGGCCCTCGCGCGGTCCCGCGGCATTTGTGGAGCTTGAGGTCCGCAGCCGCAAATCCGCCTTAGCCGCCGCGCGTGCTTTCCGAGAGGTGCGCAGCAATCGTGGCGCTGCGCATACCGAGCGGCAAAATGAAGAATATCCGGGACCATCGCAACCGCCTTGCCCGTGCATCCTCATGCTCGACAACTTCCCTCCTGCCGAAGTTCGCGGCATCGTAGATGCGCTCCGGTCGGAAGATCTCCTGGACGATGTGCTGATCGAATCCAGCGGAAATATTTCAGATGCCAATTTTGAGGCGTACGCGGACTGCGGCGCCGACGCGATTTCAGTTGGAGCACTAACCCATTCGGTGCGAGCGCTCGATCTTTCCCTGGCTCTCGCGTGACACGGAAATATCCCCTATGACCACTTCTCCAATGATTTCCAGCATTCCTTTCGAACTACGATACACGCTTCCTCCCGTCGAAGAGATTTACGACACCACGGAAGAGATTCGCGGGAAGCAGGAGAAAATCCGGCAACTCTGCCGGGAACGCAGCGCCATCGTGCTGGCGCACCATTACCAGCGCTCCGAAGTGCAGGAGATCGCCGACTTCACCGGAGATTCTCTCGGGCTGTGCCAAAAAGCGGCTGCGACCAGCAGTGAGGTTATCGTTTTTTGCGGCGTGCACTTCATGGCCGAAACGGCGGCGATTTTGTGTCCCGACAAAACCGTGCTGCTTCCCGACCTGCGTGCGGGCTGCTCACTGGCCGCGTCGGTCACGGCCGACGAACTGCGCGCCTGGAAAGCCAGATTTCCCGACGCGGTAGTGATCGCTTACATCAATACTTCCGCGGCGGTAAAAGCGGAGAGTGATTACTGCTGCACCTCCGCCAACGCAGCAAAGGTAGTGCGAGCGGTGCCCGCGGACCGCCCGATACTCTTTCTTCCGGACAAGTTTTTGGCGCAAGTGGTGGCGCGGCAGACCGGGCGGAGCAACATCATCGCCTACCCCGGTTATTGCCACGTCCATCGCAGGATTCGAGCGGAAGATGTCGCGGAGATGATGGAGGAACACCCTGACATTGAGCTGTTACTGCACCCGGAGTGCGGCTGCGTCAGTTCCTGCATGGCCAAGGCCCTGGACGGGAGCCTGCCTGCAAATCGCACGCTCTTTCTCTCGACCGAGGGAATGCTCCGCCACATCAACGCTTCGCCCGCGAAGGAATTCGCAGTGGGCACCGAGCTGGGCATTCTGCATGGTCTCCGTAAACAGCATCCTGACAGGGCGTTTTATCCCGTAAATCCTGACGCGGTTTGCGCTTTCATGAAGACGATCACACTCGACCGAATAATTTGTTCCCTGCAAGAACTGGCTCCGCAAGTGCACGTGCCCGCGGAAATTGCCGCTCGCGCCAGGACGGCGATCGATCGCATGCTGCAACTTGCCTAGGCGGAGCGTCAACGCGGCGGTTATTTCTTAACGTTCGCACGGTCGTTGTTCAGGTCGCTGGCAGAGGTGACGTAGGTGGGATTCGAGAAAATCCACAGCGTCCACCGCCTGCCGCCCAGGATTCCCGGCTGGCGCAGGAAGACCTCGGTGCGGTAACGCCCGGGTCCCGGGAGGGGCGCGTCCACGGTCCAACCCTCGCTCTCGATAATTTTTCGTCCGTCGCGAAAAATTTGGATGAGCGGCCGACTCGACCCCGAGGGCGCGGCGACGTGCATGCTGCCTTGATTCGTCCAGCTCACAAAATCTCCGGGTCCGCCGGAGGAGTCCCCGCTGGAAAATCGAGCGATGAACCCGCTCGCGGGATAGAGGGCGTCGAGTGAACAGAAGGAATGTCCATGTTCCAGGGCCGCAAGTATTTCTGCGGCGCCGGCTTTACTCGCCTCCCCTGCGCCGGCCCCGGGCGCCAGGAGCGCGTGTTCGCGCGCCACCAGAAACACCGGCAAGTAACCGGGAAAGCGCAGGAACATGCCGTGACCCAACCGCAAGTCAGCGTGTGCGTCGGTACCGCACATTCCGACCATGGGCCTGGCGGCCAGCAACTCGTCCCATTTGGCGAAATTGGGCTCGGGAGTGCGCGCGAGTCGCACCATGGCCAACTGGTCGTTTACGCTATACACCAGCAGACCCGCCAGCAGGGCGAACGTACTGTCCCGCCGCCAGTTCTCGTCCTCATTCCAAATTTCAATGCCGTCGTAGTCCGATGTTTTCCAATCTTTCCAGGGTATTTTGCTGCTGAACGGATGAGCCAGGACGTTGAATCCTCCGGCGGCATGCGCGGCCGCCAGCAGGGCTTCAGCATTATCGGTTCGCGGCTTCTGCCAACCGGGGGGAATTCCCAGCGCCAGGAAATGGCCGCTGTTGGTCGTAAATTCTTCTCCCGAAATAATTGGGAAATCGGGAGGATCGGCCGCCAGCGCGTCCTTGCCCATGGACACGTTGTGATCGGTGATAGCCATAAAGGATAGGTTCGCCTGGCGGGCCGCGGCCATGATTTCGGGGATAGTGCCGCTGCCGTCGGAAGCCACGGTGTGAATATGCACCGCGCCCAGCCGCTCGTTTGCCGCCGGGCTGCCCAGTGTGTTGCCCGGCAAATGCACCAGCAAGGCCTCGAGGAGTATTCCGCAGATCGCAATTACCAATATCAGTAACAGATATTGCCAGACATGATAATTTTTCGGACGTGAAGGGGGAGCAGTCGCGGGCTGGTCTGGCCCCGGCGGAAGTGTTGCTATTCCCGAGTGCGAATGAAATTGTCCCAAGCGTTCTGTTTACGTCTTACTTTGAGAATGGCGGCCTGTCAAGAAACATGTCCAAGCGAGTTGCCCGACTATCCCCTCCATAGATGGGCGTTGCACCCCCCGCGTTGCCAGTACGGGATACTCTTTTAGCTCCGCTCCTTCGGCCGTGTCATATAATGCCCAGGCTGCGAAATCGAGGTAAGCTGCATCTAAGCCCGGTGGAACTTGGTACGGGTACATGTGGTTACCGCACGCCACCTGCACTTGGCCCGATGGTTCCGGTTTTTGTAGCGCATCATTGAGTTGCTTTTCTGAGTTGCTTTTCGCAGATTGTCCTTCTGGCAGCGAAGGTATCTAATCCGAGTTCTTATTACCGGGCACCTGTCATAGACTGTTCGCGTGTTGCCCCGTTGGGGCTAAGGGAGCTCTCTTGAAACCCATATTCGTCCTGCTTTCGAGCGCCGTGCTGCTTACATCTTCCGCCGCCAGTGCGAAAGATAAAATGCCATCCGTCAAGGTCCCGGCTGCGCAGTCGGGCGCCCCTGCGCAAGCTACACCCTCGCCCCTGCTGGCGGTTGTGCAGCAGGAGATGACGCGCGAAATGGACGTCCTCGGCAAGACGGACCCGCCCGCTTATTTCATGAGTTATACGATTACGGACTCCAATCGCGCCGAGGTGATGGGGTCGAACGGCGCCTTGTTGTCGAGCCAAGAGAATCACAGCCGCTGGCTGGAGGCGCAGGTGCGCGTGGGCAGCTATGATCTGGATAATACGCACCGCGTCGGGAATGGCCCGGGAGATGGCCCGGGCAGTTATGGCGAGCCCATCCCCATCGAGGATGACGCGGGAGTGTTGCGCCGCGCGATCTGGCGTGAGACTGATTCGCAATATCGCGCAGCCGCCGATTCGCTCATCAAGATCAAGACGGACAAGGACGTGCAGGTACAAACCGCGGAGGAGCACGCCCCCGACTTTAGCCGTGAAACTCCGCACGTCTATTATGGCCCGCACGCCTCTTTCACGCTGGACCGCCGGCCGTGGGAAGAAAAGGCTCGCCTGTACACGAAGTATTTCCACCAGTCGCCGGCAATTTTGAACTCGATCGCCACCTTTACCGCGCAGGCGGAAAACGAGTATCAGGTTTCGAGCGAAGGTTCTCGCTTGCAATTTGGGCAGGTGCGCTACCGGCTCGAACTCTTCATCCAAGGCAAAGCTCCCGACGGCATGGACATCAATCGCTACTACAATTTTGATTGGACCGATCCCGCGCTGGCGCCCGACGATAAGGCCGTCCTCGCCCAGTGCGCCGTGCTGCAAAAAGAACTGGAAGGATTAATCAAGGCGCCGCTCGTCGAGCCTTTCGCGGGGCCCGCTATGCTCACCGGCCGCGCTGCGGCGGTATTTTTCCACGAGGTGTTTGGACATCGCGATGAGGGGTTTCGTCAAAAAGACATCAACGAGGGCCAGACGTTCGCCCGCAAGGTGGGCGAACAGATCTTGCCCAGTTTTCTTTCCATCGTGGACGACCCCACGGAGGCGAAGCTCGGTTCCAATGTGCTTCTAGGTTACTACCCCTTCGATGACGAAGGCACGGCCGCGGAACGCGTAACCCTCGTGGATAAAGGCGTGCTGCGCAATTTTGAGATGTCCCGCCAGCCGCTAATCGGCTTTTTGAATTCCAATGGTCATGGGCGCCGGCAAGTCGGCCTGCCGCCGGTTTCCCGGCAGGGGAATCTGATCGTCGAAAGCACTCACCAGGTAACCAACGATGAGCTGCGCAAAATGCTTATCGACGAGGTTCGCCGCCAGGGGAAGCCATTCGGCCTGCTCATCGACGACATCGCCGGAGGGTTCACCTTCACCGGCCGGGGCCAGCCGCAGGCGTTCCAGGTGCAGCCGCTCGTGGTCTACAAGGTGTACACCGATAACCGTCCCGATGAGCTGGTGCGCGGCGTGGATATTGTGGGCACGCCCCTGGTTTCGCTGACCAAGATCATCGCCACCGGCGACAAGACCGAAGTATTCAATGGATATTGCGGCGCGGAATCGGGTTCGGTGCCGGTAGCGGCCGCCGCGCCCGCGATGCTTATTTCCGAGATGGAGGTGCAGAAGAAGCAGACCTCCACCGACCGTCCTCCTATCCTTCCGCCTCCCGCGCACGACCCCGATACGCAAGGGGGCCAGCGATGAGCTTCGTGGAATATGCCGTGAACATAAAAATGCCTCGGAGAGCGAGAAGCTGCGCTGGGCTGGCTGGGCGTTGTTGGGAGCCAGCCTGCTCTGCACTCTTCCAACAATCGGCAAAGCAGCTGATGCAAAACCCTCCGGGCCTGCGACCATCGCAGCCGCGATTCCCGCGCGCCCCGCGCCCGCTACGCCAGGTGGCCCAGCTTCCCGCCGGCGATACGGACAAGACGCTGGCCGCATTGCATGACGAACTCGAACGATCCCGCACGCGACTGGTATTGCCCGGCCAGGACAAGCCCTATTACATCGAGTATCGTCTGCTCGACCTCGATGAGCGCACCATTAGCGCGCAATTCGGGACCATCCTCGCCAGTACCACCACGCGCAACCGGTTTATGAGCGTGGACGTGCGCATTGGCAACTACAAACTGGATAGCTCCAACTTTATTTCCGATCAGGGTTTCCGCGGTTTCCTCGGGTCCACCGGCACGGTGGGCATCGATCACGATTACGATTCGCTGCGCCAGGATTTATGGCTGGCGACCGACCAGGCCTACAAGGAAGCCCTCGACTCGTTGTCGCACAAACGCGCGTTCCTGCGCAGCCTGGCCAACGCTCCGACCATCGATGATTTTTCCCAGGAAGCGCCGCTTGTTCAGGTGGAACCATTGACGCAGCCCGACTGGACTTCGCGGAACTGGGAGGCAGAGGCCAAAACAGTTTCAGCGGTGCTGCGCACCTATCCCGAGCTTTATAATTCGCGCGTCACGTATCACTTGATTTATGCGACGACGTATCTGATGTCTACGGAAGGCTCGGAAATTCGCGTGACTCATAGCCTGGCCGCGATTGAAGCAAGCCTCGGGTCGCGCGCCGACGACGGCACGCCCATGCACGATTATCTCGCCCTCTATGGCCGGCGTCCCGCGGATCTGCCGTCGGCGGAAGTGGTGAAGCCCCAGCTCGATCGCGTCGGGCGTGAACTGGTCGCCCTTCGTAGCGCGCCCACCGTGCAGGATTACGACGGCCCAATGCTGTTTGAACCGCTGGCTTCCGGCTCGCTGCTGGCGCAGGTGCTGGGACCCTCAATCGGCGGAGCGCGTGCCCCGCTGTCGATGAATTCGCGCTTCGACCAGATGATGCAATCGCTCGGCGGCCGAAGCGAATGGTCCGGCCGCGTCGGGCAGCGAGTTTTGCCGGCGGATGTGAATGTGGTGGACGACCCCACGGCCCAGGAGTTCAAGGGCCAACCCCTTATCGGCGCCTACACGAATGACCAGGAAGGTGTTCGCGCGCAAAAGGCAACTCTGGTCGAAAATGGCATGCTGCGCCAGCTGCTGATGTCACGCCGTCCCGGGCCTGATTTCGAACGCTCCAACGGGCACGGCCGCTCGGCATTTCTCGCCGAACCCCGGCCGATGCCCAGCAATCTATTCTTCACGGCCAGTGACGGGCAGTCTCCCGCGGATTTGCGAAAGAAGTTTCTCGACGCGTGCAAGCAGAACGGCCAGACATGGGGTTTGATCATTCGCGAAATGGATAACCCGGTCATCGGCAGTTCCAGCCAGGAGGAGCTTTCCGATGCCCTGGCGGTGCTGGCTACCGGAGCGCCCAAGGGCGATCGCATGCCGCTGCTTGTCTATCGCGTCAACGTCAACGATGGCCACGAAGAGCTCGTCCGCGGAGCGATTTTGTCCGGGATCACTTCGCGCAACATGCGCACTCTGCTTGGTGTGGGCAATGACAATACGGTGTTCTCGTACGCGCAAAGCCAGGATGCGGAAATCGCCGGCACCGCGCTGGGTTCATTCGGCTCCGCGGAGGGAGGCGTGCCCAGCACCGTGGTTGCCCCTTCGCTGCTGTTTGAAGAGGTAGAGGTGCGTGGCCC
Organism: uncultured Acidobacteriota bacterium; assembly: GCA_963719845.1. Taxonomy (GTDB): domain Bacteria; phylum Acidobacteriota; class Terriglobia; order Acidiferrales; family UBA7541; genus Palsa-189. The sequence goes on from CAVRDM010000021.1 coordinate 60,452, forward strand.
GCACGGCGAGCCGCGAAGCATGCCACTCGTGCCGCCTCCGCCCCTGCAATAGGCCTCTGTAAGCAGTTGGCAGAAAGGCCTCGCCAGGCCGCCCGGGAGCTGTTTTGACGTTGGATAGCTGTATTGACGGCCCGCAGGCCCCAATAGCCTGAAATTAATCGTAGGCTGAAATTAATCGACATCCAGGAGTACGCTGCCCGCCAAACTAAGTTACCGCCCGACGGATGCTGCTCCTCTCTGCCGGAATGAGGCTTCGGAAGGCGGAAGTGATCGGCTGCTCCGGCTGGCCCATCAAGATGCTCAATTAATTAACCGTTCAGCTCCATCTCCCAGGCCCCTGAAACCCAGACAACTCGCGAAAAAAGGACGCAGCCATCCCTAGACGAAATTCCAACGCGTCGAAACAGGTTGTGGCACTCGGCTCAGTGGGCGCCGCTATTGTGTTGGTGTCGCTCAAGCTTTTTCTGACGATTTCCACGGGCAGCCTGGGCGTGTTGTCAGAAGCCTTGCATTCGAGCCTGGACTTGATTGCCGCTGTCATTACCTACCTTTCCGTGCGCGTTTCGGACCGCCCGGCGGATGAAGACCATCCTTACGGCCACGGCAAAATTGAGAATTTTTCCGCCTTTGTGGAGACGGCACTGCTCCTGATTACGGCCGCCTACATCATCTGGGAAGCGTTGCAGCGCCTATTTTTCCGCAACGTTCACGTACGGCCAAGTCTGCTCGCCTTGATCATCCTCGCGGCGGCAATGGCCATCGACATCATGCGCGCACGGGCGCTCGGCCGCGTCGCGCGGGAGTTCTCGAGCGATGCGCTCGAAGCGGACGCCCTGCATTTCTCCACCGACGTGTGGAGCACCCTCGCGGTGATGATTGGAATTGGCGCCGTGTGGATTGGCGAACGCACCGGCGCAACCTGGCTGCGTTACGCCGATCCCTTGGCGGCGCTAGGTGTGGCCGCGGTGGTCATCTGGGTAGGCGTGCGGCTGGGCAAACGCGCGCTCGACGTGCTGCTCGATGCCGCCCCCAAGGGTTTGCAGCAGCAGGTGTCGCATGCAGTGGACGAGCTGGATGGAGTCCTTTCCACCGAGCGGGTCCGCGTTCGGCGCGCCGGCAATCGCCATTTCGTCGACGTCACCATCAGCGTGCCGCGCGCAGCCAGCTTCGAACGCGTCCATGACATCAGCGACGCCGTCGAGCGCCGTGTCGCCGAAATTGTTCCCGCCGATGTGATGGTTCACATGGAGCCTCGTGCGCAAGCCGGAGAACATCTCTTCGACGCCATCCGCGCGGCCGCTCAGCGCAGGGGCCTGGCCATCCACGAACTGTCGGCCTATCACTCCGATGCCCGTCTGTTCGTTGAGATGCACCTTGAGGTGGACGAACATTTGAGCCTCGGTGAGGCCCATCGCCAGGCCACTGCTCTCGAGGAGGAAATTCGCCGGCTTCCTTTGCTCGGCAAAATATCCGCCCCCGGCAATGTGGTCGTCAACATCCATATCGAGCCGCTCGGAGCGCACATCGCCACCGCCGACCGCCCGGCAGCGGAAGTTCGCGCCCTCTCCCGCCAGGTGGGGAGATTCGTGAACGGCTTACGAAACGATTTCCCGGAGTTGATCGGCTGCCATGAAGTGCGTGTCCGTGAAGTCGAGCATAAGATGGTCCTCTCCTGTCACTGCGTCATGCAGGGCCGCTTGGCCATTACCGCGATTCACGACGTTACCGCCCGGCTGGAAGACCGCGTGAAAAAACGGTTTCCGCAAATCGCTCATGTCACGATTCATCCGGAGCCGGACGAGCCTGAATAGCGGAACTTACTCCAGCCCCACGGCTCGGCAGCCACGCCAGGGCCCCGAGCGCCAGCAATGCTGGGAAGCACTCCAGCACGTAACGCGGCTCGGGCGTTTCCACCGTGGAAAGAAATACCGTCCTGACGGCGATAAAGGCAACCAATAGCTCCACCGCTGCGTGAGGTGTCCATACCGCGGCGTTTCGCTGCACTTCCCCGTTAACTTCCGCGTTAGCTCCCGCTTTCACACGGAAAAATCCCGCGACTGCCAGTCCCACATAAAAAATGTTTAGCGCACCGAAAAATAGCGTCACGCTGAAATCCACTGGATCGGAAAGCCAGCGCTCCCGCACGGGCCACAAGCGGCCGGAAATGGGAAGCAGTTCCACGCGCGGGGTAAACCAGATGGTCGCCATACGCGCCAGCGGCACCCGTAGATAAGTGCGCCAGGGATGCCGGAGAGTTCGTTCGCGCGCCAGTTCCGCAAACCCCTCGTCCACTTCAGCCGTCATGCGCTGCGTCTCATTGTATCGATCGAGCAGCGCGGCCACCCGGGCGCGTTCCTCGGGGGTATCGAACGCCGCCGCCGGAATATCGGTGATGTCGATGCGCTCGCTGCCCGCCTTCCAGGGTACGAGATACACGTCCCGGTAGCGTACCAGCCATGTCCCCGTCCAGGCATACAATCCGCGAGGCGTATACTCGTCGGGAGACGCCGCAAAACGCGGAGCCAAAAATTGCACTTCGTGAAAGCGCTCCCAATTGCGCGCGGCCCAGGGCAGCAGCGGAAGCACCAAACCTGCGGCCATCAGCCCTCCGGCCAGCGCCAACTTGCCCCAATCCTTAGGCTTCCTCCAGCGGACCAGTAGTACGCCCCCGGCGGCAATCAGCAGAAGCGGCGTTTCGGGCCGGACCAAAGTGCCGAGTCCCACCAACAGCCCGCTGAGGAACCACTGTATGCGTGTTTTGCCGAATTCGGTTTGGGCACCGTCGATCGACAAAAAGGCGGTCACCAGTGGTATGAGCGCTGCGGCCGTAAGCAGCGTCGCCAAAACTTCTGTCAGCGGTACCGCGGCATAATTGGCAACGAAGGGACACGTTACTGCTAACCACAATGCTGTCAACGAGATGTGACGCTTGTGGGGGGCCGGCGCCAGTCGCCAGGCTAACCACGCGATCAGATAGCAGGTCCCCACATCGAGAACTGCCTGAGCCAACACAATAACCACTCCGTCGCGTCTAAATAGAAGGTACAGTAGGGCTAGAAAGGTCGGGTAGCCTGGCGGGCGCATGTCGGAGGGCAGCAGGCCGTTCGCGAAGTAAATGCCATAGACATGTTCTTCGACCCAGTTACGCGCCAATTCCTCGTATATGGCGGAATCTCCCGCGCTGCCCGGGAATCGTAACGCGAGGAATATCCGTAGGCCCAAACCCAGCGCAGTCGCCAGCGCCACTTGTACCGATGGCGCTGTAATTTTGCAGAACGGTGTATTCGTCATCGAGCCATGCCTGGTAAGGGCACGATGCCCGGTGATTGACGCGGCCCGTGTGGCCCGCTAATTTGGACTGCGATGAGCGAACGCAAGCCCGTATTCTACGACGAGGAGCAGCGCCGGTGGCGGCGCACGCGGCGCGTTCTGGAACTCGCCGGTGTGCTATTTACCGTTGTGCTGGTTACGTTTTTCATCACCATCGCGCAGCGCGTGGACCTTCCCGGCTTGCTTCTGCCTTCCGGCCGCACCGGTTTGCATGCGGTCCTGGCCAATGCGAAATCGAAACTGCCTCCCAGGCGCCACGGACGCATACGTCGCGTCGCGGCCTTGGGCCAGGTACCCGCAAGCTACGACCCATTGCGCGTGGCGTTCTACGTGAGCTGGGATCCCAACAGCCTGGCCTCGCTGAAGCTGCACTATCGCGATATTGACCTGCTGGTTCCCGAGCAGCTCCACGCTGTCTCCGCCGACGGGCAGCTCGATCTCGAATCCGATCCCAAGCTCGACGGTTGGATGCAGTCGCTTGGCCTCGAAATTCCCACCATGCCGTTGCTCAACAATTCTGACGGCACCATTTGGCATGTGCCGGAAATGGCCGCGATGCTGCACCGTCCCGCGTCGCGCCAGCGCCTGGTGCAAGAGTTGGTGGCGCACGTGGTGGACGCGGGACAGGCCGGGATCGTGCTCGATTTCGAGCAAGTACCGGACAAGAGCCAGCGTGATTTCCGCAACTTCATCGGTGAATTGGAAGCGGGGCTGCACGGTGCCGATCTGAAATTAATGGTTGCGCTGCCCGCGGCGGATTGGGCCTACGACTACGCGGCGGTGTCGCGCGAGTGCGATGCAATCGTCCTGATGAACTATGACGATCACTGGCTAACCTCCGCGCCGGGCCCCATTGCCCCGCAGGACTGGTTCACCACCAACATCGAAAAGATGCTCAAGCTCGTGCCGCGCGAAAAGATCATTATGGGCGTAGCGAATTACGCCTACGATTGGCCTGACGCGAAGGGACGCGCAGCGCATGAGGTGGCGTCTCCACAAACGTTCCAGGAGGCCATCGTCACCTCCTCCGAATCCGAGGCCCCTGTCGAATACGATGCGGATTCACTCAATCCGCACTACTCTTACTACGACGAACACGACCACGTGCACCAGGTTTGGATGCTCGACGGCGTCACCGCCTACAACGAGTTGCGCGCTGCCGAGCGTGCGGGGGTTCGCGGCACGGCTCTTTGGCGCATGGGCACGGAAGACCCATCCCTGTGGTCCATCTGGGATCTTACCAAGCCGGACGATGTTTCCCGCGGGCGCCTGGCCGAAATGCCTCCCGGATACGATCTCATCCTCGAAGGTGAGGGTGACATCTGGCGTATCAGCGCCACTCCACAAAAGGGCCAAAGGACATTTCGCTTCGATTCCGCCACGAATACCATAGTGGACGAGAATTATGTGAGCATTCCCCTCTCGTACCGTATCGCCCAGTTGGGCGCGCTCCCTAGAAAGATCGCTCTCAGCTTTGACGACGGCCCGGACCCGCAGAACACTCCGCAGATTCTCGACATCCTCAAGGCCAAGCACGCCCCGGCTACTTTTTTTGTTATCGGCAGCAACGCCAATCAGTACCTTGGCCTGCTGCAACGCGAATATGCAGAGGGCCACGAAATCGGAAACCACACCTACACGCACCCGGAAATGAACGCGATTTCGCGGCCGCAGCTCGAGCTGGAGCTTAATCTTACCGAACGCCTTTTCGCCAGCACGCTGGGCGTCAAGACCCTCCTTTTCCGTCCCCCATTCGGCATCGATCATCAGCCCGAAACCGCCGATGAAGTCTCGGGTCTGCCGATTCCGCAGTCCATGGGCTATCTGCTCGTCGGCGCGCGCCTCGATCCGCACGATTGGGGCGAACCCGGCGGCGTGCCTCCGGCCCCTGCCGCGGTGATCGCCCAGCGCGTCGTCGAACAGGCCCGGGAAGGCGCTGGCAATATCGTTCTACTCCACGACGGCGGCGGTAATCGCGCCCACACCATCGAAGCTCTGCCGGGCATCATCGATGGTTTGCGCGCCGCTGGATTCGACTTGGTGCTCGCTTCCGATTTGATTGGCCAATCGCGCGCCCAGGTGATGCTCCCGCTCAATTTCAACGAGCGTTTGCTCGCGCGTACCGATGCCCTGATTTTCAATCTTTACGAATGGCTGCGCCTGGGGATGGCCTGGATTTTCATCATCGGCATTGCGCTCGTCAGCGGCCGCGCGCTCATCATCGGCCTGCTTGCGCTGCTCGAAAAATTGCGCTCGCGGGAGCCCGAGCATCCCGATTACCAGCCGCCGGTCACGGTGTTGATACCCGCCTATAACGAGGAAGCGGTGATCGTGCAGACCGTAACTGCAGCGCTCGCCTCCGACTATCCGGCCCTCGAAGTCATCGTGGTGAATGACGGATCGGCCGACCGCACGGGCGAGCTGCTCGACTCGCATTTCAGCCACGACCCGCGCGTCCGCATCATTCATCAGTCCAATCGCGGCAAATCAGCCGCACTCACGCGCGCGCTTCACGACGCGAAAAGCGACATTCTGGTGACGATTGACGCGGATACTTCCATCGCGCCCAACGCCGTGGCCTTGCTCGTGCGCCATTTTTACGCTCCCCATGTTGGTGCGGTCGCCGGCAACGTCAAAGTCGGCAATCGCAATCGTTGGCTCACTCGCTGGCAGGCCCTCGAATACATCACCAGCCAGAATCTCGAAAAGCGCGCCTTCGATTTGCTCAATTGCATTCCCGTGGTTCCCGGAGCCCTCAGCGCCTGGCGCGCCGAAGCCATTCGCAGCGCCGGTGGATTCACTTCCGACACGGTAGCCGAGGATACCGACCTGACCATCGCCATACGCCGCAACGGATGGCGCATCGTTTACGATGAAGACGCGATTGGATGGACCGAGGCCCCTGAAACCGCCGAAGCCCTGATTCGCCAGCGGTTCCGCTGGACCTTCGGCACGCTGCAATCGTTCTGGAAGCACCGCGACACGCTGGGCCGTCCGCGTTACGGCACGCTTGGCTGGGTGGCGCTGCCCAATATTTTTCTTTTTCAGCTGATGTTGCCGCTGGTTTCGCCCGTCATTGACCTGCTGTTCATGAGTTCTCTCATTCTGTGGGCGCTGTCGCAGTTCCGCATCACGCATCTCCCGCAGCTTTGGACCGCGGCCGACCTCGAGCGGTCGGTAATTTTCTTTCTCGCCTTCATGCTCATTGATTTGCTCACCTGTGTCATCGCGTTCCTGCTCGAGCGCCACGAAGACTGGTCCCTTCTCTGGCCGCTGCTGTTACAGCGCTTCTATTACCGCCAAATGATGTACGTCGTGCTTTTCCGCGCGGTGAAGCACGCCGTTCAGGGCGGCGCCGTGGGATGGCGCGGCGTCGAGGCCGAGGTTCACGAACCCGTCGCGCACGCCTGAGCGGCCATTAACCGCCCGTCAGCCGCCCGTGAACGAAGATACGGCCCGGTGGCGTGCCCTCCCAATCCTTGCTAGACTCTTTCGGTAGGCACGTTGGGCTGTATCCCGAATATGGGAACGGCACCAGGAGAATCGAATGAGCGCCGCAATCGATGCGGGCAACGGCAAGATCACCGTGCCCGACATTCTGGCCCGAAAATCCCACCCGCTGGCGGAAACACAGTTCCTCTCGGAAAGCTCGCCGCGGAAAATTGTGTGTCTCACCGCGTACGATACGCCCACCGCGCGCCTGGTTGACGACGCCGGCGTGGACGTTATTCTCGTCGGCGACTCCCTCGCCATGGTTGTTCTCGGCCACGAGAACACTTTGTCCGTGACGCTTGACGAGATGCTGCATCACACCCGCGCCGTGAAGCGCGGCGTCCAGCGCGCGCTGCTGGTCGCCGACATGCCTTACGGCAGCTACCACGTCGACGCTGCCGAATCGGTCCGTCATGCCCTGCGCTTCATCAAGGAAGCTGGCGCTTCGGCCGTGAAGGTAGAGGGCGGTGAGCGCCGCATGGATTTAATCGCCCGCCTGGCGGATGCCGAAGTGCCTGTCATGGGTCACGTCGGCCTGACGCCGCAATCGGTTCTCGCTCTGGGCGGGTTTCGCGTGCAGGGCAAATCACTCGCCGCTGCCGAGCAGGTATTTAGCGACGCCCGCGCGGTGGAAGCTGCCGGAGCATTTTCGATTGTTCTCGAATCCATACCGCGCGAACTCGCGGCGCAGATTACGCGCGAGCTGCGCATCCCCACGATTGGCATTGGCGCCGGCCCCGAATGTGACGGGCAGATCCTCGTGCTGCACGACCTGATCGGCCTGGGCTCCGAGCACGTCCCGAAATTTGCGCGGCGCTACGCGGCGGTCGGTGAGGCCATCTCTCGTGCCGTCGCGGAGTATGGGGACGATGTTCGCAGCGGCCGTTTCCCCTCCGACGAAGAGTCGTTTCACCTCGCGGGCGCGGTTCGCGAACAACTTGCCGCCGCCCGCCGCAAGTAGCCCCCAAGGAGATCTCGATGACCACACCCGCACCCGAACTGCTGCGCTCGCTGTTTACTTACGATAGCTGGGCGAACAAGCGTGCGCTCGACGCCTGCGCCCCTCTCACGCCCGAGCAGTTTACGCGCGACTTGGGGTCAAGCTTCCATTCTGTACGCGACACGCTCGCCCACATTTCCGGCGCCCAGTGGATTTGGCTCGAGCGCCTTAATGGCCGCTCGCCCGCCGCGCTGCCAGCGCTTGATGCCTGCGCCGACCTCCCTTCACTGCGCGTGCATTGGAGCGAAGTCGAGCGCGACTTACTCGCGTTCGTCAATGGCGCTTCGGCCGCCGATCTCGCGCGCGTTCTCGAATATCGCACCTCCCGCGGCGAATATCGCACCCCCATCTGGCAAATTTTTCTGCATCTCGTCAATCACGGGACTTACCATCGCGGCCAGGTCACCACTCTGCTGCGTCAGTTGGGAGCTAAGCCCGTCGGCACCGACCTCATCGGTTTTTATCGCGAACTCGCCGCGCAGGCGGCCGGATAGCGGAAGCCGCACGCCAACGGTATCCCCGCCCCTCCGTGGAAGTCATTCACACCGTCGCATGGATGAGTCAAGTCGCGCGCCAGGCGCGCTCTGAGGGGCGCATCGCCGGCCTCGTCCCCACGATGGGCGCACTGCACGCCGGCCATTTTTCCCTGGTACAGGCGGCGCGGCGCGCGGCGGACTCGGTTATCGTCTCCGTTTTTGTCAACCCCAAGCAATTTGCGCCCGGCGAAGATTATGCCCGGTATCCGCGCACTTTGGATGCCGACCGGGAGGCGCTCGAAAAAATTGGCGTGGATATTCTGTTCTCTCCATCGCCCGAAGAAATGTACCCGCCTGGATTCAGCACCACAGTGGCCGTCGAAGGACTGGGTGACCGGCTGGAGGGCCGCGTGCGCCCGGGCCATTTTCGCGGTGTCGCCACCGTCGTCCTGAAATTGCTGGAAATCGCCGTTCCGCGCTTCGCCTATTTCGGCCGCAAGGACGCGCAGCAGGCGCAGGTGATTCGCCGCATGACGCGCGACCTCTCGCTCGATCCCGAAATTGTGGTTTGCCCGATAGTTCGGGAGCCGGATGGCCTAGCGATGTCGTCGCGCAATGCGTACCTGTCCGCGGGCGAGCGCTGTGGCGCGACCGTTCTTTATCGCGCGCTCGAGGCCACCCAAAAAGCCATCATATCGGGCGAGTTCGCCTCCGCTGCGCTGGTGGCCGAGGCCCGCCGCGTGCTCGCCACCGAGCCGCTCGCGAATCCCGACTATGTCGAAATCGTCGACGCGGAATACTTCGAGGCGCTTCCTCGGCTTCGTGGCCATTGCCTGATGGTTTTAGCCGTGCGGATTGGCGCCACCCGCTTGATCGATAATCTGCTGATCGAAATCGAGCAGGCCGGCTCGTCGCCGGCGCGGGTCCACTGCGAGCTATAGAAGAAGCGGAAGAGTTCCGGGCGAAATCAAAGCTTTTGGATCGCTTCCAACACTTCTGCGGCATGGCCCTTGGCGTGAACTTTATCCCAGATTTTGGCGATGCGCCCTTCCCGGTCGACAAGGAATGTCGAGCGCACGATCCCCAGGAAAGATTTTCCCAGGAACAGCTTCATCCGCCGCGCTCCATAGGCCTCGATAGCGTCAAATTCCGGGTCGCTAAGCAACGAGAAATTGAGCTTCTGTTTATCCCTGAATTTCGACTGCATTTGCACGCTATCCGCGCTGCAACCCAGAATTACCGCGCCCGTCTTATCGAATTGCTTTTTCGCGTCGCGAAATTCACCCGCTTCCGTGATGCAGCCCGGGGTGAGCGCCTTCGGGAAAAAATAAAGTACCACCGGCCTGCCACGCAGGGCTGCCAAGGCAATTTCGTTGCCGTCGTCGGCCTTCAGCCGAAACGCCGGCGCGGGATCTCCTTCTTTCAGCACCGTCATCCCCTTTCCGGGCCGCTTCGGGAGCTTAGGCGGCCGCCGGCCCCAGCAGCCGCTTCAGTATGTCGTTCACGATCTGCGGATTCGCCTGTCCGCGCGAAGCGCGCATCACCTGCCCCACAAAAAACTTGAAGACGCCTTCGTTTCCCGCCCGGTACTTCGCCACGTTATCGGGATTCTTCTCCACCACCTCGCGGCACAGCCGCTCGATTTCTCCGCTGTCCTGGATTTGCGACAGTCCTTCGCCGGCAATAATCTCCGCCGCGGATTTGCCGCTTTCAAACATCGTCGCGAAAACTTTCTTGCCCGTGGCCGCGTTGATCGCGCCCGATTCCACCTGCCGCACCAGGGCGGCCAGCGCCGCGGGTGTAACGGGACTGGTTTCGATGCCCCGTCCGGCGTCGTTCAGCCGCCGCAGCAATTCCGTTTCGATCCAGCCCGCCGCGGATTTGGATGGAGCGCCAGCGGCCACCGTACTCTCGAAAAAATCACCGAGCGCTCGCGTGGCCGTGAGCGCGCCGGCATCGTAGTCGGAAAGCTTATGTTCCCGCGCAAAACGCTCGCGCCGCGCCGCCGGAAGCTCCGGCATAGCGCGCGCCGTTTCGGCCAGCCAAGCGGCGTCGATCCGCAACGGAAGCAGGTCCGGGTCAGGAAAGTAGCGATAATCGTGCGCGAATTCCTTCGAGCGCATCGGCTCGGTGCGTCCTTCCGTCACGTTCCACAACCGGGTTTCCTGTGAAATCCGTCCGCCCGCCTCGAGCACGCTGATATGCCTCTCGATCTCGTATTCCAGCGCTCGCTGCAGATAGCGGAACGAATTCAGGTTTTTTACTTCAGTCTTGGTGCCGAACTTCTCCGCGCCCCGCGGTCGTACGCTGACATTCGCGTCGCACCGCAGCGAGCCCTCCTCCATGTTGCAATCGCTCACCTGCGCGTATTCCAGCACTTGCTTGAGCGTCGTGAGATAGGCATGCGCTTCCGCAGGCGACCGCAGATCGGGTTCGGAAACAATTTCCGCCAGCGGCATGCCGCCGCGGTTGTAATCGATGTAAGTCTTGGTGCCGGATTCCGGAAACCCGTCGTGCATGCCCTTGGCTGCGTCTTCCTCCAGGTGCAGGCGCGTGATCCCGATCCGTTTGCGCGCGCCCTCCCGTTCGATCTCGAGCCATCCTCCCGTGGCCAGCGGCAGCTCGTACATCGAAATCTGATAGCCTTTGGGCAAATCCGGGTAGAAGTAATTCTTGCGCGCGAAGCGCGAGCTTTCCTGAATTTTCAAATGCAGCGCCAGCGAGGCCCGCAGCGCCAGTTCCACCGCGCGCTTGTTCAGCACGGGCAGCGCCCCCGGCAAGCCCAGGCACACCGGGCAGGTATTCGAGTTTGGTGGGTCGCCAAAACGCGTGGCGCATCCGCAAAAAATTTTGGTCGCGGTCTTCAGTTGCGTGTGGACCTCGAGCCCAATGACGGGCTCATAAGCCGCCGCAAGTTCAGAGGTGATGCGCGATGCAAGCGGTGCCGGTTTGGCCATGGCCAAGCGGGATTATAGCATCCGGTTCCAAGCATGGCGGTCCGGCGCGTTGACGGGCTCAGACGCCGCCAAAGTGCCCACCCGCGCGGCAGGCTTCGGCCCTTGAATGATTACCGAATCTTGCTTTACGTATCGCCACCGAGGCGGAATCGCAAGCCTATGTAGGCGCCTCGGTGCAACGCGGGATAGCCCAGCGCATCCTGATAACTCTCGTTGAACAGGTTTTGCACCCTCCCGATGACGCTTAATCTGCTCGTGATGCGAAAGCTGGCCGCCAGATCGAATCGTACATAACCCGGATTGCTCGTCAGCCCCAGCGCCGGAAACAGGAAGTCGCTGTCCGCCCTGCGGCCAACGAATACGCCGGTCAAATTTCCATTGAAACGCCGGAGCGCGGTGTCGAGCGTGATGCTTCCGGAATTCACCGGACGGCGAAGCAACCGGTTGCCGGGCTCTTCGACGGGGTCAAACGCATTCGGCGCCGCCAGCACCCGGCTGTCATCGTACGAATAGGTTCCGTTAAGCCCCAGCCACCGCCTCGCTCGCGCCGCCACCTTGAGATTCACGCCGCGCGCCCGCGCCAAATCCGTATTGAAGTATGTGCCAAATCCAAAGGGGCACCCGGCAGGCGGCGTCACCGGGCACGGCCCTCCCGGAAAGCACTCCGTGAAGCTCACGATATTGCGAAACTTATTCAGAAAATAGTCGGCGGAAATGTTTACCTTGTCCCCGGCCACGCTTTGCTCGATGCCCGCATGAATGGTGTCGCTCTGCTCGGGCCGCAAGTTCGGATTTCCCGGATTGCATGGATCGGTCCCGAAAGATTGGTCGAGCGAGGGCTCCTTGATGCCCTGACCATAAGCAAATCGCAGCCGCGTCGAATTCCAAAAGTCGTGCCCATACCGCAGAACGTACGCGGCGCCCGCCCGCGGCACGCCGCGCGTGCCAAAATTGGCGTTGTCTTCGGCACGGAATCCGGCGTTCAAGACCAGGCGGCCTGTCGCCTGCCACCGCCCCTCGAGGAAGCCGGCTTGATTATTCCGCCGCGTGTGCAGGCCACTAAGGTCGGCTAAGAACGCGTTTTCTACCTCGTATTGATAGCCGGCACTCGCGGCGAAGTGCCGGTTCGTGTAGGTCGATTGCGCCTCAAACTCCGCGCGGTTGTACTGATTTTGCGAGTTATACGGAAAGTCGCAATACGCCGACGGCACCGCTTGCGGCGACCGCGCAAATTCGCATTCGCCGAACGGATCGGGCGAGAGAAAAAAGTCGCTCAGCAAATTTTGAAAGAGCTGGTGCACGTCGGCCTCCGAAACAAACACCCGGTGCTGCCAGTGTGTCCCAGTCGCGACGTTCCACCCCAAGCCGGCCATGAGGTTATGCAGGCCGTTGTGGGCGTCCAGATTGGGCGGCGTAAACAGCGTTTGCCCCGGTTCGCCCGCATCGCTGGTGTTGTCGCGCACCGTCAGCCGCAGCGCATTTCGTTCCGCGAGCTGCAGCCCAAAATTGCCGGAGAGCGTGCGGTTGAGGAAGCGGTCATTCACGCCCTGCCCCGCCGTATCGAAATACGCCGCGGCAGCGGAATAGTCCAGCCGCCCGGCCATCCCGCTCACCTGCGCCAGACCCCGCCCCGCTCCAAACGAGCCGCCGTCGGATTCGAGCAGCAGCAGGGGCGTTCGCGTGGAACCGCGATGCGTGAGAATCTCGATCGTTCCGCTGACGGCATCGGATCCGGAAAGAGCGCTCTCCGCGCCGTGCACGACTTCCACCTTATCCACATTGTCGAGCGTGAAGTTTGAGAAATCTACCGCTCCACCCGGCAGGTTCGCGGGCACGCCGTCCACCAGCACTTTGGTGAAATTGGAGTTCCCGCCGTCGAGGAAAAGCGAGGTCACTCCGCCCTCCGGGCCGGTTTGTCCCAGGCTGAAGCCGGGCACAGTTTCAAGCAGAGGTGCCAGCTCAATCGCTTGCCGCCGCTCGATCTCTTCGTGGGTGATAATGTCGACAGGCTCGCTCGCCGCCTCCGTTTCGATAGGCTGCGCCGCGGCGCTCACGAGCACATTCGCAGACAGCGGTTCGATCGCCAATTGCGCCTTTATCTCGCGAGTTTCTCCGCTTTGCACCTCCACTACTTGCTCGACGCGCCTGAAGGACGCCGCAGTGATCGTCACCCTGTAGCGGCCGGGCGCAACACTCAACCGAAATCGCCCGTCGGCCCCTGAAAGTGCCTCAGCCGCGGCTTGCGGGTGAGGCTATTCCTTGCACGACAGTATTCGCGCCGGACACCGCGCCACCTGTCGGATCGGTCAGCATCCCTTCAATCGCAGCGGTTTCTTGTCCATACGCTCCGACTGCGAAACCGCAACAGCACGCGAACGCCACGAAAGTAAACAGCGGCAAAAAAAATGAACGGAGTTGCAAAGGGCGGGTGAATCGCTGCGTAATTCCCAAAGTGCTTGGTCGCATCATGGTCCTCCTCTCCCGTCTCGCGCGGGAGGTGAAGGTTGTCCCATCGAAATTCGCACGGGCGCATTTCGCAGGCTGCAAACTCCGCCGGTCTCCTGGCTTGGCGGCCTTATACGGGCGGCCTTCCCATCCGGCTGGCCTGATACGACCCGGCCGGACAGTGGCTCGCGCGCAATTGGCGCCGCCTTACAGTCGCGCGGCGGCGACGGTTTCGCACCGTCTTCCCGAACGCGGAGTTTGCGGGTGGATGTGTGTGGGCCGCGGCCGCGGGACATTTCTTTAGTGAAGCAAGGTCCCGCGTCGCAACCCATGGTGAAATTTCGCCAAGCCACCGGGCGCATGGCAATCGGCCCAGTGGCGCGTGATTTAAGACAGAGGCAAAGCCCTCCTGCCTTGGATTTGAACCCGGGGCCGTCCCTCCGGCCCAATCTCGATCTCGAGCGGAGTCTCGAAAACTTGTTCGAGCAATTCGCGCTGGTAAACCTCGCCAGGCGTCCCTACGCGCAAACATTTTCCGTGATGCAGCAGCACGATGCGGTCGGCGAATTCCGCCGCCAGGCTAAGTTCGTGAGTCACCACGATCACGGTGTAACGATTTTCGGCCGCCAGCCTCCGCAGCCGCTCCAGCAGCTCCACTTGCGCGCCGATATCGAGGTGCAGCGTCGGCTCGTCGAGTAGCAACACCAGCGGCTGCTGCGCCAGGGCCCGCGCCAGCACCACGCGCTGTTTTTCGCCGCCGGAAATTTCATGCATCCAGCGATCGCGCAAATGTTCCGCGCCCACTTGCGCCAGCGCGTTCGCCGCAATTTCGTAATCCTCGTCCTTTTCGAACCACAAAGACCGCCCGTGCGGGTGCCGTCCTTGCAGCACGTAATCGCCGGCCCGCGTCGGGAAGACCAGGGCACTTTCCTGCTGCACCATCGCAATGCGCTGCGCGCGCGTGCGCGCGTCCAGCCGGCTGGTCTCAAACCCGTCCAATTCGACGCGCCCTGAAAGCGGCGCAATCGAGCCGGACGTCAGCTGCAGCAGCGTCGATTTCCCGCTCGCATTCGGCCCCAGGATCGCCACCAGTTCGCGCTCTCGCGCCTGGAACGTGGTGGCCTCCAGAGTAAATTGTGGCGCCGATGGCCGCCTCCCCGCATACGCATAGCTTGCTTGTTCGACATTCACGCGCACGGCGGCGGGCCGCCCGCTGACCACGGCGCTCGCCGCATCGCCTGCTGCGTAGCCACTCGCAGCAAGTGCACGGCTCGATGTGCCGGGGTTCGGCGTTATGCGCGAGCTCGTTCAGGAGAGCCTCCGCCGCAACAGGTAAATGAACACCGGCGCGCCGGCCATCGCGGTCATCGCGCCGACAGGCAGTTCGGTAGGCGCCACAATCGTCCGCGCCAGCGTATCCGCCAGCACCACCGCAATCGCGCCTCCCAGCGCCGACGTCGGTATCAGCACCCGATAATCTGAGCCGAAAAGCATGCGCATCACGTGCGGCACCAGCAATCCCACGTACCCGATCGCTCCGCTCACCGACACCGCGAGTCCCGTCAAAATCGACGCCGAAACGTACACCACCAGCTTCACCCGCGTGACTTCCACGCCCAGATGCATCGCTTCGCGTTCCCCCGCCAGCAGCAGATTCAGGTCCGAAGCCGTCGTGAAAATCGCGCCCGCCGCCAGCACGAATCCCACCACCAGAATCCACAGCAGCCCCGGCGGCAAAGATGCCGACAGGTCGCCCATCAGCCAGAACGCCATCCCGCGCACGTCGCGGCTAGCCAGCGTCATCATCAGAAACATGATGACTGCCGACAGAAATGATGCCGATATGATCCCCGCCAGCAGCAGCGTGCCGCTGTCAAGTTGCCCTTCGCGCCGCCCCAGAAAATAGACTGCCGCAATCGTCGCCGTCGCGCCCAGAAACGCCGCCAGCGGAGTCATCAGCGGCAGCATCGGCAGCGCCAGCAACGCTAGAATCGCTCCCAGCGCCGCGCCACTCGAAACTCCCAGCACGTACGGATCGGCCAGCGGATTTCGCAGCAGCGCCTGGAAGCTCGCGCCCGCCACCGAAAGCGCCGCGCCGACGATGCTGCCGAGCAAAATGCGCGGCAGCCGTATATCCACCATGATCAGCCGGAAATCGGTCGAAAGTTTTTCCGGATGGCCGCTCGCGAGCCACAAAAGATTCTGCGCCAGGTCGCTCAGCGAAAACGGCACCGCGCCCAGCCGCAGCGCCAGCACCATCACCGCCACCAGCACGCCCGCGAGCATCGCGCAGATCAGCAGCATTCGTCCGAATGTGAGCCGCCGCGTACTCACCGCCATCCGCGAGGCAGATCGCATCCCCCGAAACCGGCAGCCGCTCCTGTGCGCGAAACGACGCGCCAACCGACATAAAAGCAGACGTAAAAGGTGACGCGCAATCGAGCGCCAAGACGCGAGCCGTCGTGCCTCCGGCGGGTCCCCGCGGTCGTCCCTCGCGCCGCACCTTTCTCCCCAAAACGCTCGGGATACAGTGCCCGCGCCAACTCTTCGATCGCGTCCACCAGCCGCGGCGACGGGTGGCTGATCGCTTCCGGCAGCACAATGATGCGATTCGCGCGCATCGCCGCAAGCGTCCGCCACCCCGGCTGGTTGCGCAGCCCCGCAATTTGCTGCAGCGCCCGTGCGCGGTCGTCGCTCGAAAAGATCAGGTATTCGGGCGCCGCGCGGACCACCGCTTCCAGACTCACGTTCGGCCAGTCTTGCGCCGGCGCCAGCGCCGGCCGTGCGCCCGCCCAGCGCAGCGCGTCGGCGAGAAACGTGTTGCGCCCCACGGTGATCAGCGGCTCCTGCCACACCACGAAGAAAACGCTTTTCGGCGCGACTTCCGCGATTGCGTCGTGCACGATGCCGAGTCTCCGCCGCAACTGCGCCACCAGTTCGCTGCCGGCCTTGTCAGTCCCCGCAACCTTGCCGTCGCCGCCGCGAATCAAGCGGCCCAGCCGCTCGGTGGAAGTAAGCACCTGCTCTACCGTTCGCGGATCGGTCGCATACACCGCGATCCCCAGGTGCTCCAGCGAATTCACCGTGCTCTGCCGGTTGATCGAGCGTGTAGCCACCACCAGGTCGGGATGCAGCGCCGCAATCGTTTCCAGATTCGGATCCACCGGGCCGCCGACGCGCGTCTTCGACTTTGCTTCCGCGGGATAATCGCAGTAATTCGTGTCGCCCACTACGCGGTCCCCCAGCCCCAGCGCGAAAAGTGTCTCGGTCACGCTCGGCGCCAGCGAAACAATGCGCCGCACCGGCTGGGGCACCGTTACCCCGCGTCCCATTTCGTCGGTCACGCGCACGGAAGAAGATTTGCCTGCGGCCGATTGCTCCGCTTGCGGTGGTTCCGTGCGTGCCCCAGCTCCCATCGCCAGCGCCCCTGCCAATATGAGCGCCCCTGCTGATATGAGCTCGATAAACCGCGCGCTATTTCCTGGAACGTCACATTTCATCAAAGTAAGCAATTCTGACGGCGCCCGCGCTCGCCAACCGTCCCCGCAAGAAACTTTCGCTCCGCCGCCCTCGCCGCAAAAAAAAAAGCCCCACAAAAAATGGGGACTCTCCTCGGAGCCGCCCACCCTTTCTCGCGAAGAGTGTCAGCCTGCCACGGCCCAAGCAAATATCGTGAGCGGGTATCCTGACTTACGGCCTTATCGGCCGATTACAGTGGCGGGACCGTGGCCGATTTTCGCGGCCTTCCCCCAGCTCCTGAGCCTGCAAGTTGTCGAGCAAGTCTAGTCCGCCGCGCGACGAACTGTCAATCGCGTGCCAAAACGCTTCCCGAAATCGAAATTCGAACTCCGAATGTTGTTTGGCTTGACCATCTTTGGTCGAAGCCGGCTGCGCACAACGTGATAAGCGCGGCCGCACCGGCAGCCTGGCCATTGTAGCTCGGGTCGTCCGTTGCATTGTGACGGCGACCCGAGGCCCTTCCTATTTCGCTTCGCGCACACCCATTAACCCGCGCCGCAGCTCCGTCGCTAAGGCGAGCGCACCGCCGCCACGGCATCCGCCGCTTCGATCGTCGTCTGCTGGCTGTTGGCAAGTTGCCACCGGCCGTCGCGAAGCGTCCACACCCTTAGGCTATAGTACGGTTTCCCGCCGCGATACGGAGCGTTCCTGGTGATCATCACCGCCGCATCCGGTTTCCTCGCAAGGCCAAAATCAAACAGCTGCATCGAGATTACCGGATCGCCAGGCAAAATCGCCTCGCCGGATTTCTTTTGCCCCGCCAGATGCGCCACGCGCTCGGCTTTGCTTAACGAAGCTGCGCTGCTGACGTAGAACACATCGTCGATCACGTACCGCGCCCAATCGTCCGGGTTCGGATGCCACTCGTCCATTTTCAAGCGCTCTAAAATCCCAACGATGGCCCGATCGGCTTCAGTGGCCGGCTTGTACGGAATCGATCGGCACGGATTTTCGCAGTCCCCGGCAGCGCCGCTGGCGGCCGTGGAAAAAGGAGCTACGCCGCCGGCCATCACTGTATCCACAATCGCGAAAGCCCGCCAGCCTTTCGGGCGTTCCACCCACACGCGCATGAACCGCGCATTCTGGTGCACTCCGGTGATCACTTCCACGTGCCCGTAGTAAAACGTCTTGAGGTCCGTTTCGCCCTGGTTGTCAGCGGCTAACGCCGCTACATCTTTCATTACCTGCGCGCGCGTCCGCGTCGCGCCATGCACGTCGGTCCACGCAAATTGCAAGTCCAGCGCAGCGTTCATGCCCGCGGCCTCGTTCCTCGCAGCCTCCCCGGTCCAATCGCGGTCAGCTTGTACGGCCGCCTGCTCGCCATTTTCTTCCCCGGGTGCTGCGGTCAACGCTTCGCTCGCCGCTCCACCGAACAAAACGCCCGCGCAAAAGAGCAGCATCAGGCGCGCCCAGGTCTCTCGCTGAACCATCACCCTTCTCCAACTTCGCTTTGCGTTTGAGTAGCACAGGCAAAATCCTGCCTGTGTTCTTTGTGGCTGGTCTCTCACACTGCAAAAACCCACAGTAAAATAATTTCGCAGCGCAAAAAAACCTGCTCACCGCGAAATTAGAACTCAAATTTTCGCGCGCCGCCGGCTCTGCACATCGCCCCGTTCAGCAAATCAAATCGCGCGCCTACGCTTGGCAAATCGAATGCCGCGCCGCCACTACGTCGAGATACGCCCCCGTTCCTCGGTCTCCTGGCTCCAGCGCAAGTCGTCCACCCACCAGCGGCCCTCCGCCCGAACCAGCGTGAAGCGCGCGACGTAGCGGTCCCCACTTTCCGCCACCATGTGCGTTTCCAGCACTGCTCGCCCATTCGATTCCTCATTATCTCCAAACCTTAATTCCCGCGTGCGAAAAACGCGCCAGTGCGTCACCACCAACTCGCGCCATTCGTTAAACGGGACCTGCTGCCGGTACCGCGGCGAAAATAGGTCATACGCCGCACGTAGTTGCCCGCGTCCCAGGTCATCCACCTGCGCGCGCACGATTTCACGGGGACCCGCCGCATCGAAGAAACCTTCCCTTTGCAGCGCCGTCCAGGCCAGCAGCGCCGCAACCGCAAAACCGAGAGCCACCAGCGTCGCCCGCCGGCTCGGCACATGCGATCCCGCCGTATGCGCGCGTGCTTGTATTTCCCTGCGTGCCGATATGGCCTCGTCGCGCACACTTATTTCTCGCGAGCCACTGGCCTCGGAAGTCACGGCAGCCGCAAGCGGGTCCCCCACGTTCTCGGTTCGACCGGCGCTTTCGTTCTGGCGCTCCGGCGCGGGACTGCCGGCAGATTCGGGTTCCGGCGCGGGGAAAAGATCTTCAGGAGCGTTCATCGTTCACCGCCTCTTAATAAAATCCATTATCTCACCGATGCCCCCGGGTGCGCTCCGGTTGTCGCGCGATCAGGCTCGGCAGGAGCCGACAAAAAGTGCGGGCCACTGCCGCGCCCATACCCCGAATGATGACCGCCGATCCCCGGTGAGCAACGATGAATAGATATGCGCTAGCTTGCCGCCGGGTCAGCTTCATTGCCGCGGCCGTCGCGGTAAGCGACGCCAATCCCAATTGCGGTAAGTAACGCAAATTAAACCCGGTAAGCGCCCTGGAACGCCGGGCGCGGTAAGCGCCCTTGAAACGACGGCCGGTAAACGCCCCAGAACGCCGCCGCAGTAAGCGCGCTATGACAAATGTTGTATCATGCCGCCCATGCCGCCTGGATTCGGACCCCTCGCCGCTCTTCGCGTCGGACACGCGCAGGACGCGGAGGCGCGCACGGGATGCACTGTCCTGCTGGCCTCAGAAGGAGCCGTAGCCGCTGGCCTGGTCCTGGGCGGCGCCGCCGGTGAACGCGAACTCCAAACGCTCCATCCCTCGCACATAGTCGAACGCATCGACGCGCTGCTGTTTGCCGGAGGCAGCGGCTTCGGCCTCGATGCCGCCGGCGGCGTAATGCGCTGGTGCGCCGAGCGTGAAATCGGTTTCGATACCGGCATCGCTCGCGTGCCCATCGTCCCCGCCGCCATTCTTTTCGATTTGCGCCTGGGCGCCACCCGCCGCCCGGACGCTGCCATGGGTTACGCCGCGGCGCAAGCCGCGACCGGCGCCGTCGATAACACCTCCGTTGCCGAAGGCAACGTAGGCGCCGGTGCCGGCTGCACCGTCGGCAAGCTTTTCGGACTTTCCCGCGCGATGAAGTCCGGCATCGGCTGCTGGACCGAGTATCTGCGACCCGCCCACGGCACGGAGCCAAACCCCGAGTCCAACACCCGCTCCAACCTCGACTCAAACACGGAGTCGCAGGGGTTGGCCGTGGCCGCGCTAGCCGCCGTCAATGCCTTTGGCGATGTGCTCGATCCCGCAACTGGCCGCATCGTCGCCGGCGCCCGCACCAGCGATGCCTCGCGCGATTTCGTAAATACGGCGGCCGCAATTCGCAACGGTGCTGGCCGCGCACGTTTCGGCGATCCGCCTGCCTCAAGTGTGGACGCCGTCAGTCCGGCGGACCATTCCCGCTTCCCCTCGAACACCGTGCTCGTCGCCGTCGCCACCGACGCCCTCCTCACCCGCGTCGAAGCCGGCCGCATTGCACGTATGGCCGCCACAGGCATGGCCCGCACCCTCTCGCCCGCGCACACCACCTTCGACGGCGACATAATCTTTGTCCTGTCGCTGGGCCAAGCGCGTGCCGATCTGAATGCCCTCGGCATCGCCGCCGCTGAAGCCGTAGCCCGCGCCATAGTTCGCGGCGTCGCCCAGGCCCACTCTGCGCACGGCATCCCCGGCCTCGCCGATCACCCTACCTAAGGAACGCAGCTTGCACTCCCGCCACACTTTTTTCGCGTGCCAATTTCCGCGTCACTTTTGGAGCCCGCGATTCTCGGGAACCCGGGCTCGCTACCTCTGGACCGACCCAGGGCGATTCTCGGGTGCGGGCTCTACTTGGAGCCCGCGATTCTAGTGATATAAATACATTCTCGATGGCCCTCGCATATTCCACCGAAGTCAAATACCTGAAGGGCGTGGGACCGCAACGCGCCGCGACCCTGGCCACGCGCGGCCTCCATACCGTGGGCGATCTCCTCGGTTACCTGCCGTTTCGCTACGAAGACCGCATCCATTTCACTCCGATCGCGGAAATCTTGCCGGGCGCCATCTACACCCTTCAGGGACTTGTCGTCGATGCCGGCGTCGCACGCTTTACGCGCGGGCGCGGCGCCATTTATCACCTCCTGGTGCGTGATTCGACGGGCCTGCTGCACTGCAAATTTTTTCACGGTGCGTATCTGCACGGAAGATTTCGCGCCGGCCAGCGCATCGTGCTATACGGCAAGGCCGATCTCGATCCCCTGCGGGCCGGGCGCATCGAAATGATAAATCCGCAATTCGAGATGCTGGGCGCCGAATCCTCCGTCTCGGCTCGCGGTGCCGGCCCCCATGCGACGCCCCATGCGACAGCTGACGCGGCGCCTGATTCCACTGAAGTCGGCCGCATCGTGCCCATTTACGAAGCCATTGCCGGCATCAGCTCGCGCATGATCCGGCGCATAATTTACGGTCTCTTCGATAGCCTGTCCTCGGCGCCTCCCGACCCGCTCCCCGCCGATATTCTCGAACGCTACGCTTTTCCCGTCGCGGCGCGACGCTTTGCGCTTCGTGCACTTCCCGCCGCCCGATGTGCCCCTCGAGACCCTCAACGCCTTTCGCTCGCCGGCCCACCAGCGGCTGATCTTCGAGGAATTTTTCTTCTACCAGTTGAGCCTCGCGCTGCGGAAGCAGCAGGTGCAGCGCCTCCCCGGCATCGCCTTTCGCGTCCGCGAGCCGCAAATCCGCGAGGCTGTCAAGCGCATCTTGCCTTTTAAACCCACCGACGCGCAAAAACGCGTGCTCGCCGAGATTGCCGCCGATCTCGAGCGCCCCGCGCCCATGAATCGCCTGCTCGAAGGCGATGTGGGCAGCGGAAAAACCATTGTCGCCTTCGAGGCTGCCGCCATCGTCATCGAAAATGGCTGGCAGGTGGCGCTCATGGCGCCCACCGAAATTCTGGCTGTGCAGCATTTCCTTTCCGCGCGGCGCATCTTTGCTCCCTCGCGCTACACCGTTGAAATGATCTCGAGCGGACTCAAAGCTTCCGCGAAGCGCGACGTCGCCGAGCGTGTGCGAGCCGGCCAAGTCCAGCTCCTGGTCGGCACGCATGCCCTGCTCGAAGATCCCATCGCCTTTGCCCGGCTCGGCCTGGTGATCGTGGACGAACAGCACCGCTTCGGCGTTCTCCAGCGCAAGCGGCTCATCGATAAGGGCGCGTCGCCCGACGTGCTGGTTATGACCGCGACGCCCATCCCGCGCACGCTTTCGCTTACGCTTTTCGGCGATCTCGACGTTTCGGTCATAGATCGTTTGCCGCCGGGCCGCGCTCCCATTGAGACCCGCTGGTCGGGACCGGAACATTTGCCCGGCGTGTGGGATTTTCTGACTCGCCAGGTGGCGGCCGGCCGCCAGGCCTACGTCGTCTATCCCGTGATCGAGCAGTCCAAATCGGCGGAAGCGCAACGCTCGCTCAAAGCCGCCATCGTGGAATACGAGCGGCTGCAAAAATTCGTTTTTCCAAAATTGCGCCTGGGCCTGTTGCACGGCCGCATGCGCAGCGAGGAAAAAGAGGCCGTGATGGAAGCGTTTCGCCGCGGCGAGGTGCACATCCTCGTATCCACGACGGTTATCGAAGTGGGCGTCGATGTTCCCAACGCCACCGTGATGGTCATCGAGCACGCCGAACGTTTCGGCTTGGCGCAGCTTCACCAGCTTCGCGGCCGCATCGGACGCGGCGCCCACAAGAGCACTTGCATCCTGATCGCGCCCAAGCTCGCCAGTGGCGCCGGTGGCGACTCCCCCGCCGGTGGCGAGTCCAAGCAGCGTCTCGAAACCATGGTCGCCACCACCGATGGATTTGCCATCGCCGAGATGGACCTGAAGCTGCGCGGCCCCGGTGAATTTTTCGGCACCCGCCAGCACGGCGCTCTCAGCCTCGAGGTGGCCAATCCCCTGCGCGACCGCGAACTGCTCGAGACCGCGCGCCGCGAAGCTTTCGCTTTTGCCGCCAATCCCGAGAGAGAAGCCGCGCGCCGCAGCCTCCTGGCTTCGCTCACACCCGAATGGCAACGCCGCTACCAGTTGGCGGCGGTGGGATAGCCATGCGCGTGATCGCGGGAAAATATCGCAGCCGCAGACTCCACACGTTGCCCGGCTTGGCGCTGCGCCCGTCGAGCGACCGCCTGCGCGAGACGCTGTTCAATATTCTCGCCCCGCAAATTCCTGACGCCCTCTTCCTCGATCTGTTTGCCGGTTCCGGCGCCGTGGGCATCGAGGCCCTAAGCCGCGGCGCGCGGCACGCCATTTTTGTCGAAAATCATCCGGCCGGCGCCGCCCTGATTCGCCGCAATCTCGGATCGCTCGCGACACCTATCCACGAACACGTTTCGAGCTCAAACAAGGTGTTCGCCGGCGGCGCTGAAATCCTGATGCGCGATGTGCTCGCCGCCATGGAGCGCCTCGACGCCCGCGGAACGCGCGCCGATCTCATTTTCGCCGACCCGCCCTATGCCGACGTTCGCGCCTGCGAATCCGTCCTGGAACTGCTCGGCGACTCCAGCCTGTTGTCGCGTTCCGGCATGGCCATTCTCGAGCATAGCCACAAGCGGCGATTGCCGCCTTTCGCCGGAAAACTCGAGCGCACCCGCGTTGTGGAACAAGGCGATGCCGCGCTTAGCTTTTACCGCGTGGTCCTGGCCGCGTGAGGCCTTGCTCGACGTTGAGATTATTGGCAGGCAAGCGGATTATTTCTGAAAGAGGTTAGGAAACGAATCTGATTTTTGCCCGGCCGGCGCGCCGGGAGGAGGCGAGGCGAAATTTATTTTTGCCCGGCTGGGGAGCAGTTGCGGATTTTCCAGCGTGCCGTGCAACAGAAACCGCACCACATTTTTGTTTTGAGCGGGCTTGTTGTAACCAAGCCTGCGATTGCCGCCGCTTCCGGTCGGCGCCGATTCCGGACTGGGCGGCACGCTGATCTGTCCTGCATAGCTGACCGAGCCGTCGAATCCGCAAGTGCCGCGCAAATCGGCGGTTCCGTGCGGGGATTCGAGATGGAGGTCACTGCTGCCGATGCGCTGCGCGGCGATCGTCAAATCGCCCGTGATGGCGGTAAACATCGTATCGCCGCGAGCGACGGCCACGCCCTCCGGCGATTGCGTCGCGCCATAAATGTTGACGCCCGCGATGCGCCCGTTGCGAATGGCAAATTGTCCTTTGCCCAGCAGCGATTTTTCCCAGGCTTCGTCGAGCGAGCCGAAGAGTTGGAGATCGAGTTCGCCGGTGCCCGCGAATTTTTCGCGCAATTCCGGCGACGTCACGACGATCTGGCTCAGGTTCAAGTTGCGGGCCTGCACGTTGATCGAAAACCGCTGCGGCGCTTGCCGCCGGTCGGTGCGAGCCGAGAGTTGCAGAGCTCCGTCGCCAAGCCGCACCGTTACGGGCCATATTTCCATGCGGTCGCTATACAAGCGCAGGTCCGCTGTCGCCGGCCCGGCGACTTGGGGACCTGAGCGGACGCGGTCGGCGGCCAGATGCCCCTCGGCGAGAAGTTCGCTTCCGAGCGGGGAGGCCGCCGTGGCCGTTTTCGGGTCCCGAGAGACCGGCGGCGAGACTAGCGGCGGGGCTGCGGTTGCGGTGTTGCCGGCCTGGAGGTTTCCGGCGTGGACGTTGCCGGGCGCGGGCGCTACGGAGAAGGAAGAAGCGGCGGCTGGTTTCCGGGTGCGGGCTGTACTTGCAGCCCGTGCAATAGATGTCGCGGCGGGTTTTGCTGTCGCGCCGGCGATGATGGCATCTACATCGACGTCTTCCGATTTCAAATCGAATTTGACGACGGCGTGCTCGATATCGGCGACGGAAAAAATGCCGTTGAGGCGTGCGGCTGCGCCGAAATCGGCGGAAAAGGCCGACTCCAAATCGCCGCCGCGAAGAGTGGCCGTGCCGCTGTGAAAGGTCACTGGCCCATCCCATCCCGCGAGCGTGAAACGCGCGCCGGCAAGTTTGGCGTCCACCTGCCAGTCGCGAACGCGCATGGGGCGCAACGCCATGTGGCGCAGGGTGACGGAAAAACCTTGGGCGTCCACCGTCGTGGAAACCGTGCCGTTTTCGTCGATGCCGCCAAAAATAACTTCGGCATCGCGCAGGGTCATTTGATCGATCAGCAAAGTCCGCGTTTCCCGCGCGGGACGCGCCCCGCCTGCGGTTTCTGGAGAGTTTGGCGCCGCAAATTTTGGAGGCGAGGCCAGCGTCGGGGGGAAACGTGTAGTTGTTCTGCCCGCGCGCATTCTCCAGAAGCGCGAGCCGGGGGCGAATCAGTTCAATCGACTTGATGCGCAGGTCGTGCCGCAACACCAGCGGCCAAAATGCCAGCGTGCCGCGCACCTGCGCCGCCGAAATAAACTCACCGGGCGCGAAGCCCTGCGGATTACCCAGGTGGAAGCCGTCAGCCGTAAATCCGACGGCAGGGAGAAGCCTGGCGCGCAGTTCGCCCATTACAACCGGCCGATTAGTTTCAGCGGCAAGAAACGCCACAATGTTGGGGCGGTAGCGATCGACATTCAGGAAATACGGCGCGGCGAGAGCCGCCAGGAAAAGGATAGCCGCGATGCCCGCGAGGATCCGCAGTGAGTGCGATCGCTTCGGGCGTGACGAACGCATCGTGGAACTGCTGCTTGGGCGCGTGTCGCTCATTAAACCGGCTTTGAACGTCGGGGGCGCGCACAGATTAAAAATTGAGACGCCGTGCGCGCCAGTCCGCAATTGTTCGCTAGGCACTATGTTGGCAAATTGCCTAGACAGCGGCAAGGCATGCGAGCCGCGCGCGGAGGACGGGCATGCCAGTGAAGCGCGAACCAATACCGGGGCGTCCACAGTGCCGCGTTCTCGCCGCGGCGATTACATGAGCCAGGAGAAAATGTCTGCACCTTACGGGTGACGTAACTTTGTGTGACAGATTTAACGAGCACGGGTGCGGGCTGTACTTGCAGCCCGTGCAATACGGGTACGGGCTCTACTTGGAGCCCGTGCAATGATTGATCGAGATGTTAAAATAGAACATGCTCGAATCGCGCATTCTGAGCGCCTATACGGGTGCGGGCTCTACTTGGAGCCCGCGCAATAGTCGTCGGCGTAGGCCCCGCACCCATAATCATCCCGGCCATCAATGCCGCAGCGCTAAAGGCCGCAGAATCATATCCTTATGAGAACAGCAGAAGGAACTCCCATGGAATCACATCCTTACACAAAACCTAGGGGGGTAGGCCCCGTAACCACCCAGTTAACTCCCGGCGCGGAGCCCGCTTCGTCGAAGTCCGCAGGCGCACCCGGCCCATGGTCCTGTTCACCAACATGCAGACCGTGGAGCGAATCCTCTATGCCATCTTTTACAGATTTAACCAGCACGGGTGCGGGCTGTACTTGCAGCCCGCGCAATACGGGTACGGGCTCTACTTGGAGCCCGTGCAATACGGGTGCGGGCTCTACTTGGAGCCCGTGCAATAATCGTCGAACCACACCCTCCGCCTTTTTACACAAACAGCTTGACGTTACCCACTTCACGATACGCGCGGTTCTTTCGTACGCGCTCGGTTATACTCCTGCTTTATGCCTTACGAAGATGCCGAAAAAGTTTCGGGTGCGATTTCGGCAAGGCCCCTGCCAATTGCCGCCACCGCCCGTCCCGCTGCCGCTCCGCGCCTCGCATTTCCCTGGAACGAGCGCCGGCAAAATTTTGTCGAAAGTTGGCACGCGCTATGGCGCGAACCGCGTGCGCCCCAGGAGTTTCGCGGCGACCCTTACTTCCGGGACTGCTGGGTATCCGGACGCGCTCCACGCGGCGCATTTCTGGCGGCAGTCGGCTGGCACGCGATGATGGTGGCGCTGCTCATACCACTTTGGAATATTGTCGTCGCGCGTCCGGTAGCGTTTCGGCAGCGCGCGGAGATCACCTGGTACGGTCCGGTAAACGATTTGCCACTGATTTTGCCGGCGGTGGCGCGTGTGAAGACCCAGCCATCGGCGGTTCGTCCGAAACCATCGGTGCCGGAACCTGTGCCCGCACCTGCTGCTCAGCGTGGTGCAGATGCGTTTCATCCGCGGCAGACCATCTTGAATGCTCCTCGGCGTCCCAATCATCCGCGGCAAACCCTGATCCAACCCAACTCGGCTCCGGCGCCACCCACGATCTTGCCGGAATTGCCGAATATCGTAGCGTGGAATACTCCGAGCGCACCGACGCTAAAAATCGATCCCGCGGAATTGGCGCGCCTCGAACCGAAGGTCCGGGCGGCGCATTTGCAAGACGTGGCCGCGCCTGAAGTAGCAAATCCGCAGCGCGATCTCGAGGCGATAGACATCGCCGCGCCTGACCCGGAAATTACGCGGCCCATGCTGCCTGTGGACCGGTTGGCGTCGCCACGCGCGAAAGCCAGCCGAAGTGACGCAGGGGCCACCGAAGTGGCGGCGCCGGACGTAAATGCGCCCGATTCCGAAGGTACGAGGTTGATTGCGCTCTCCGCGACGCCGGCCCCGGCGGCGCCACCAGCGATCCCGGCGGGGAATCTTTCTTCGCGCGTGGCAATCTCACCAGAGGGGACAAAGCCTGGCATGCCAGGCAAGAATTCCGGCATGGCGAAGCTCGAGGCGGGTTCCGGACCGGCGGGATTAAGCATTACCGGCGGAAGCACGGCCACATCGAGTCTCTCCGGAGTGGGCGGCGCCAAGCGATCGGGCATCGCCGCGGGCGCCATGCCGGGAGTGACGAAGCCAGCGACGCCCGCGAAAAATGCAGCAGAGTTCTCGACGAAGGCCACGGGAATGGCGCCGGAAAGCGCGGGAAAATCCGTGTCCGAGCGCATCAAATCCGGCGTCGCACCCGAAGCTTTGCTGGGCCTCAAGCGGGTCTACACGCTGCGCGTCAATATGCCGAACCTGACCAGCGCCTCGGGGAGTTGGATACTGAGCTTCGCGGAAATGGCTCCGCCGGAAGCGCAGCCGAACGCGTACACGAATCCCGCCGACCTTGCGGCTCCCGAACCGCTGCACAAAGTGGATCCGAAGTATCCGCCGGAATTGCGCAAAGGACATGTGGAAGGAGAAGTGGTCCTTTATGCCGTGATTCGCGCGGATGGCACGGTGGACGGCATACAACTGGTGAGCGGAATAGACCCGGAGCTCAACGCGAATGCCATGCAGGCGCTGGCCCAGTGGAAATTCCGCCCGGCGGAACGCAAAGGCGAAGCGATCGATCTGGAAGCGGTCGTGCACATCCCCTTTCGAGGTGCGCCGTCGTTTTGAGGCGCGTCCATCAGCGAACCGATTTGTTGCACGCGCACATCGTTTTAGGCTTCGCGCGATTTCTAGAGTGATTGTTCGAGGAGTTTAACCAGGGCGTGCAGAGTGCGATTTACCGCCACCGAGACGCCCAGTTCTTCGCCGCGGCGGGCCACGTACCCGTTCAGCGAATCGATTTCCGTGTGCCGGCCACGCTCAATATCCTGCGAAGTGGAAGAAGTGGCGGGGCCGTACTTCCTGAACATATCGACAACCCCGGCGGCGTCGGCGCTATCGGCGGGAAGCTGGACCCCGGCGGCAAGCGCAACGTTTCGCGTTTCGGCGAGGGCCTCGGCCACCACGCGGCAGGCAAACTCATTTTGCGCTGCCACCGCATAGGTGGCGCGGCCGAGGGCGGTGACGGCGTTGCCGGCGCAATTGAGCAGCAGCTTTTTCCAGAGCTCGCCTGCGATATTGTCGGTGATGCGGCACTTCACGCCGGCGCGCTCGAAAGTTTCGGCGATGGCCGCGACTTGTTGGCCGCGCGGGTCGCCGACCACTAGATCGCCGCGGCCTTCGTGTCGCACCCGGCCCGGCTCGGGCAGCGAGACCGCCACGTAGACCACCGAAGCAAATGCGGGGATGCCTGCGGCGGCGTGGATTTGCGCAACGTTGTCCACTCCGTTTTGCAGGCTCAGCACTACGGCGCCCGGGGCCAGATGCGGCGCAATAGCGCGGGCCGCGTCAGCAGTACCCGTGGTCTTTACCGCGAAGAGCACCATTTCGGCATCCCGCACCGCAGCGGGATCGCCTGAGGCGCGAACGCGAATGCGCTCCTGAAAATGCTTGCTGTCGAGAAACAAGCCGTCGCGGGTCAAGGCCGCGAGATGCTCGCCGCGCGCGATGAGCGTAACGTCCAAGCCGGCGCGCGCCAGCATCCCGCCAAAAAAACTGCCCACCGCGCCCGCCCCCATCACCGCGATCCGTTGCATCCTTCCTCCGCGCCCGCAGGCTTTCCCTATTATCAGACCGACAGAATGGAGAGCAAGCGATCAATGTCGCGCTCGGAATTGTACAAGTGCGGCGCAATGCGCAGCGCACCTTCGCGCAAGCTGACGAATACGCCGGCCTGGCGAAGCTGCTCGAAGAGCTGCGGCGCTTTTTCCGCTTTGCGCGGGGCCACGCAGAGATACGGGCCGCGCGCTGCAGCCTCGGCGGGACTTGCGAGCACGCAACGGTCCAGCGGGAGGCGCGCGACAATTTCGGAAAGGAGACGCTGTACGTGATTCCAGACAGTCTCGACGCCGGTGCGCAGCAGGAATTCGAGGGACGCATCAAGCGCCGACAGGTTTAAGAAATTCGCGGTCTCGGGCGAATCCCAGCGGCGGGCTCCCGGGGCAAGGCGGAAAACGCCCGCGGAAAGTGTGTGGAATTTATCGGCATCCTCGAAAGCCATCCAGTACGAAGGCGCGGGGCGCATCTGTTCAATTAATTCGGGACGCGCCCAGAAAAAACCGGTTCCGTAAGGCCCTAGCAGCCATTTATATCCGGTGCCGGCGACAAAATCGGCGCCCAGCTCGGCGAGATTCAGGGGCATCGCGCCGGCGCATTGCGCGACGTCCAGCAGCAGGAGAGTGCGCTGCTGGTGGCAGGCGCGGGCCAATCGCGCGGAATCGAGTCGCGCTCCGTTGTCAAAGCGCACCAGGCTGGTGCAGACCAAGCGCGTTTGCGGGCTCAGATGCTCGACGAAATCGCCGGCGTCGAGGTATCGCGCGCGCGGCTCAACAATTTTTACGCGCAACATTCCGGCCTGGGCCAGCGGCTGAAAGGCAGCGAAATGCGCGGGAAATTCGCCCTTGGCAATCAGCACTTCATCGCCGCGCTGCCAATCGAGGCCGGCGGCGACGGCGGCAATGCCGCTCGAGGTGCCGGCGGTGATGGCGATGTCCTCCGGATCGGCGCCCAATAGCGTGGCGAGCGACGCGCGCACGTGGTTGGGCAGTGCGAAATAAATGTCGTCGGACATGCGGTGAGGGAATTTCTTCCATTCGAGCGCTTGCTGCACGGCACGAATCGCCACACGCGGCATGGGGCCTTGCGCGGCGGCGTTGAGATAGGCCGCATCTTCGAAATCAAACCAGGCTTCCCGCGAGGCGCTGGCCGAGGCGGAATCTATTTTCGTGGTCATCGCAGAACCCTTAGAGGGAACACTTAGAAATGATCGCGCAGATCGCGAAACCGGGCGACCACTAAAAGTTTACCCATTCCACTTTGCAGCTCGCCATGGTCATTCTCCCACGTGGAAGCATGCGGCACGAACGCCGCGTTCAGGCCGGCTTGTAGCGCGGGATTAATATCCGTGCGCGGGTTATTGCCGACCACCCAGCCGGCCGACTTCACCACGTGATGGCGATTGACCATATCCTGGTAAGCGGCGGCGCTTTTTTTGGCGACGATTTCAATAGCATCGAAAAATCCTTGAACGCCCGAGCGCTCCACTTTGGCCGCTTGCTCGGCCGCCTCGCCCTCGGTGAACAAAAGCATGCGGTGGCGCGCGGCCAGGTAAGAGAGCGTTTCGGGCACGCCTTCGAGCACGCGCGGCGGGGTGCGCTCGAGATCGCTCAGCATCTCGGACACTTCCTTCAGGGCACTGCGCTGCGCCAGGCTGCCGCCCAGTTTCATATACGTTTCTTCGAGCGAGCGGCCAAAGCTGCGAACCCCGTACCCGTGCTGCCGGATGTTGAGGCGCTCGGTTTCATTCAGAATGCGGCGGGCGTAATCCTGGGGATAACCGAAGGGTTCGACAAGCGCGAAAAACTGTTCGATGGTCTTTTCGAAGAAGACGTTACTTTCCCACAGAGTGTCGTCCGCACTGATCAACAGAGTCATGCGCCGCATGAGAGTGTCTTCCGGCCGGGCAAGTAGGGGTTGCAGAGGCGCAACACGCGGGCTTCAGGAGTCCTTGGGATCGCCGGCCGCCAATTTTTCGAGGATGCCATGGGCAATTTTCTGGGTCTGGCCGAACGCCGCAAGGTAATCCTGAAATTCGCGATTTATTTCGAGCGCTTCGTTCGCGCCGAGGCGGACGCGCAAAATCATGTCACGGAGCCGCACGGGGTGCGGCAACACGGCATCTTCATTCAAATCGTCGAGGGCTGACTTGGCATCGTAGCGTTCGGTCATCACATTCCTCTGCCTCCCGCGGAAGGGCGGCGAGAATTACCTGCCGGCGGGCACGATCGCGGCCGGCCATCGTGCGTGGCAGCTACTGCGGCTATTGTACTGCGTTATGAAGGATACGAATCGAATGGTTGCGGCAAGGGTACCGGTCAAGCTGCAATAAATTCGTAGCGATCGATGCGGGCGGCAATGCCGCGGCTCTCCTCGCTGGGCTCGACGCGAACCACCTGTCCATAGCAGCGAATATTGACATCCCCGGCCTGGGTGATCTCCTTAGGCAGGGTCAGGACGAACTCGATCTGGGTGCCCGGCTGGAATTCGCCATCGGTGATGAAAAATAAGCCGCGGAAACTGACGTCTCGCGTTTTCCCGCTTTTTTCGACCGTACCCGCAGGGCCATTCGCACGCACGGTAAGCGGAAGGGCCATCGTGAAACGCCGGGATGCGCGGCGCTCGGTACCGTTTACCATCTGTTTGCCTCGGAAGGAGCGTTGGTCCCGAGCAAGCTAGCATCGAAGCAGGAAAACCGCAATGATAAAGGGGTTTGGCGGCACTTAACGGTCAGCATTCCTGGTGGGAGAGGTGTGTTCCGCAAAACGCCGGTTTACTCGGGGCGTTCAGGCGGCGGGGCCAAGAGGCGCGCACAAGCGCGAAGGATGCGGCGGAAGGGCCAGTCGGATTTGGCGTCCGGAAAGAAAATCTCGCCCTGGCGGGGGCGAGCGTAGAACCATCGCGCCAGCAATGCCAAGTGGTCTGCGGATTCGGCGGTGGTCGCCCGAAAGTTGGAACCGTGGACGCTCGCAGGGGCGGCGGGCTCAGGTTGCAGGATGTCGCGGAGAATTTGCTCGGCCGAGCGCGGGCGGGTAGCTAATTCGGCAAATTGGAGCAAAAAAGGATCGGAGGTCAGCCCGCGGCGCACGGCGAAGACAGCCACCGCGCTTTTTTCCGCGGACCGCTGGAGGATAACGGCGTTCAAATCGTCGATCGACCTGGCAACGTCCGGCATGGCCTGGCGCACGGCGACAACTTTTTCGAGCCGGCGGTGCAGGGCGGCGGCGCGCTCGAAATCCAGGACGGCGCTCGCTGATTCACGCTCGCGGGACAGTTCGTCGTAGAGCGAAGCGCCGCGCGTGAGAAGGAAAGCGCGCACGCGGGCGACCTCGCAGGCGTACTCCGCATCGGTGCAGCCCGCAAAACACGGCGCGAGGCACATTTTCATTTCCGAGTAGATGCAGCCGGGAAATTGCGGATCGCGCCGAATCCTGATCTGGCAGCGCCGCATGCGAAATAAATCGAGCAGCGGGGTTAGAAAGGCTTCGGCGGCGCGGCGGCTAGCGAAGGGGCCGAAGTAAAGCCCGCCGCGCGGCGGGTTTGCGGCAGGCAAGTCAGCGCCGACGTGCGTACCGTTATTGGCATTGCGGGCCGCGATGCGGCGGGTGATGTAGGCGCGCGGGTACGCATTGGCCAGCGCCAGCTTCACCAGCGCCGGCGCCCGCAGGCGCAATTTTTCCCGATAGGCGTGCGGCCACAGGGCGCGGGCGTGCTGCCATTGCACCAGTGCCTGCTCGAATGGCGAACCGGTGAGACGATAGCGGATACCGGCGGCATATTCGCGCAGATGGACGCGCTTTGAAGCGGGATCGCGCGGGCCCAGAAGCAGTGTGAGCCGGCGGCGAAGGTCGGCCGTGCGCAACAGCAGCGGGCGCGCGCCGGGCAGCTCAGGGCGCGGCTCGATCAGCAGGACCGCCGGCCTCGAAGGAAGCGCCGCGAGAAATTCGGCGGCTAAGGCCGGATCAAACGCGCTGTGGCGATCAAGCTCCAGCATGGGGCGAGATCGGGGATGAGGCGCCCGCTTCGGGATGAGGGCGAGCGCGTGGGCTGCCGCCGCAGGAGCGATTCATAGCCGCAGGATAGCACCTGCGCCGCTGCGGAGCTTGATGCGGTTAGTAATTCTTCGGCACGTTCTTCGACATTCTTCAGCACGTTTTTGAGTATCCCGGCGGCGATGATCAAGCGCTGAATCTCGCTGGTGCCCTCGTATATCTCCGTAATGCGCGCATCGCGGTACATGCGTTCGACAGGGTATTCGCGGCTGTAGCCATTGCCGCCGTGAATCTGCATCGCTTTGTGGGTGACGCGCGTGGCCATTTCGGAGGCAAAAAGCTTGGCGACCGAAGCTTCCATGGTAAAACGCGCACCGCTGTCCTGCTTCCAGGCCGCCTTGCGCACCAGGAGGCGAGCGGCATCAATTTCCGTGGCCATGTCGGCTAGCATGAATTGAATCGCCTGAAAATCGGCAATGGGATGACCAAAAGCCGAGCGCTGCCGCGCATATCCCAGTGCTTGCTCGAACGCACCCTGGGCGATGCCGGTGGCCTGCGCAGCGATGCCGATACGCCCGCCGTCGAGCGTGGCCAAGGCAATCTTGTAGCCCTCGCCTTCGGCGCCCAAACGATTTTCGGCGGGAACTTCGCAATCGGTAAAGGAAAGCTCGGTGCAGGCGGTGGCGTGAATGCCAAGTTTTTTTTCTTCTTTGCCGACGTGGAAGCCGGGCGTGCCGCGTTCGACGATGAGGGCGGTGATGCCCTTTTCGGCGCGGTCAGTATTCACAGAGCTGGGGTCGGTATTCACATAGACGATGGCGGCGTCGGCTACGCCGCCGTTGGTGATCCAGGCCTTGGCGCCATCGATGACATAGCGATCGCCACGACGAACGGCGGCCGTCCGCAGCGCGGCGGCATTGGAGCCGGCCTGCGGTTCGGTAAGCGCGTAACACCCGATACGCTCGCCACGCGCGAATGGCGTCAGGAATTTTTCCTTTTGTTCTTCGGTCCCAAAGCGGCAAACCGGATCGGCGTACAGGGAATTTTGCACCGAGAGGATGACGCCGGTGGAGGCGCACACGCGGGAAATCTCCTCGATTACGATGGCGTAACTGGCATGATCGAAGCCGGCTCCGCCGTAGCAGTCGGGTATGGCGACGCCGGCCAGGCCCAGCGCCGCGGCTTTGCGAAAGGTTTCACGCGAAAAGTTGCCGGTCTCGTCAATTTCGCGCGCGAAGGGTTTGACTTCACGTTCGGCGAATTCGCGCACCGTGCGCTGCAAGAGCGCCTGCTCTTCGCTGAGCGCGAGGTTCACCTGCGGGTCTCATCCGCGGACGCGTCCGGGCCGGCTTTTGGCGCCACCGCTTCGTTTGCGGGTAATGCGTGCCTCGAGGGTGCGGCGCAGCCTCTCGTAGGTCTGCGCGAGCTCCTCTGGAAGCACGCGGGTTTCGGAGACAGTGGTCATGAAATTCGTGTCCCCGACCCACCTGGGCAAAACGTGCAGGTGCAAATGGCCCGCGATGCCCGCGCCGGCCGCACGGCCAATGTTCAAGCCCATGTTGTAGCCTTCCGGGCGATAAATGGTTTGTAGCGCACCCTCGAGCCGCTGCGCCAGCGCGATCATTTCGGTGAGGGTTTCGGAGTCGAGCTGCGAGAGCGTGGCCTGGTGAGCGTAGGGCACGACCATGGCATGGCCGGAGGTATATGGGAAGCGATTGAGGATTACGAAGTTTTTCCTGCCGCGGAAGACGATTAACATGGCGGCGTCGTCGCCGGCGGCCGCGGCGTCGCAAAACACACAGCGATCTTCACGGCCCGCGGTGACGATGTAGTGATATCGCCAGGGCGTCCAGAGGTAATCCATACGAGTGGACTAGTCCTGGGAAGGCGGTTCGGGCGGCGCGATCGTGGCATGCGCCGAGTTCGTATTCACGAAATCCTTGAGCTCTTTACTGGGTTTGAAAAACGGGATGCGTTTGGGTGGAACCTGCACCTTCGCACCCGTCTTGGGATTACGTCCGATCCGGCCGCGGCGCTGCCGCGTGCGAAAGCTGCCAAAACCGCGGATTTCGATCTTGTCTCCGGTCTGCAGCGCGGAAATGATAGAGTCGAATATCGTTTCCACGATCGCTTCGGATTCTTTTCGCGGCAATTCGGTCATACGGATGACCTCTTCGACTAGATCGGCCTTGGTCATGGTGGCGTCATTCATTCACTTAACTCCAACGGAACTAAAATCCGTGGCCGCCTGGAGAAGCCGACCCGGGTAAGGCCGCACGAGCGGTGGCCTCTGAATACCACCAATGCGTCCAGTAGGAAAGAACTTTTGCGTCTGACTTGCAAGGCCGACCTAAATTTATCGGAGGCGCGCCGACACTAGGAGGTTACGCGCTTGGCCATGATCGCATCCCCGATCGTCGCGGTGGGGGACGACTTCGACGACCGGTAATCCTCCATCTCGCGCCGCTCCGTCTGTTTGACAGCGGCGCGGTAACTCAGGCCTATCTTGTGCTGCTCGGAATTGATCTTGACGATCTTGAAATCGTATTCCCGGCCTGGAGCAAGAACTGAGGTGGACCCGCCGCGGGGTTGCGATTCCTGCTTGTCACGGCGGCGCTCCTCGATTTCGGAAATATGGCACAGACCTTCGATGCCCTCGCCCAATTCCACGAAGGCGCCAAATGTCGTCAGGCGCGATACCTTGCCGCGAACCACGTCGTTGACCTTGTGGCCGGCGAACCAGTCGGCCCAGATGTCGTGGAGCTGCTTGATGCCGAGCGACACGCGGCGATTCGCGGTGTCCACCTTAAGAACCTTGGCCTCGACGGTATCGCCTTTCTTAAAGACTTCGGCGGGATTTTTGACGCGCGACGTCCAGCTGACGTCGCTCACGTGGATCAAGCCGTCGAAGCCTTCCTCAATTTCCACGAAGGCCCCGAATTCGGTGAGGTTGCGGACGCGGCCGCTGACCTGCGAGCCGACCGGATACTTCTTCGCCAGTTCGGTCCAGGGGTCCGGCTGCGCTTGCTTGATGCCGAGCGAGATGCGCCGCTGATCGGGCCGGACCTCGAGCACGACCACTTCGACCGGATCGCCCACCTGCACCAGCTTCGTGGGGTGCTGTTTGCGCTTCGACCAGCTCATCTCGGAAACGTGTACCAGGCCCTCAACGCCCGTATCGAGCTCGACAAAGCAGCCGTAATCCGCGACGCCCACGATACGTCCCTGGGCTCGCGTACCCACCGGAAAACGTTCCGGGACGCTGGCCCAAGGATCGGGCAGCAATTGCCGGCGGCCGAGCGAAACGCGAAGTTTTTCGCGGTCGAACTTCAACACCTGAACGTCGATATCTTCCCCGGGCCGCACCACGTCGGCGGGATTGGTTACCCGGCCCCAGGAGAGGTCGGACACGTGCAGGAGGCCATCCAGCCCGCCCAGATCGACGAAAACGCCATAAGTGGTGATGCTCTTCACCGTTCCGTGAAAGATTTGACCTTCCGCCAATGAGTCGACCAATTTCTGGCGCTGCGCATGCTGTTCCTGGTCGAGAATTGCGCGGCGGCTGACGACCACGTTGCCGCGCTTCCGATTCATCTTCAAGACGCGGACTTCGAACTCGCGATCCTTCCACTCCTCGAGGTCGTGCACCGGGCGCAGGTCTGCTTGCGAAGCCGGCAGGAAGGCGCGAACGCCGACGTCGACAACCAAGCCACCTTTCACGCGATCCACAATGCGGCCGGTGATGTTGGTTTTGTCGTGATAAGCCTTTTCGAGGTTGGCCCAGACACGGCGGCGGAGCGCCCGTTGATAAGAAAGCAGAACGTAGCCCTCTTTGCGCTCGCCGGTGAGCTGCACCTCGATGGTCTGTCCGGGCAGCAGTTTTACGGGCTGATCGGCCTCGGCAAATTCGAGCGAGGGAATCAGTCCCTCGGACTTACCGCCGATGTCCACGACGATCCCGAGATCGGCGACGGCAATCACGCGGCCTTCGACAATTTCTCCCTCGGTCGGCGCCTGCTGGGGCGCGGCATACTGGTCCATCAATTGATTGAGATCTTCGCTGGACGAGGAGGCGTCGGCATCCCCCGATTCGGAGGTGTCCGCAGCGGCATTGGCAGGAGTTGACCCGGCACCTGGAACGGGAGCGGCTTCGGATGAAGGGGCGTGCTCGGTTTCCACTCCCGGTTGAGTTTGGGTGGCAGCGCCGGCCACAGCGCCGTTGGCGGGCACCGGCTGCGTCGCCTGGCTCGGTTCCGGCTGGTGCGGTTGGGGCTCCGGCGACTGGCTTGTTTCTCGGAGACGCGGGTTATCCACTTCTCGCTCGCCCGAATCCTCTTTTACCGGCTCGCGCAAATCTTTCGCAGGCTCGCGCAAATCGTTTTTTACTGGCTCATGCAATTCGGGCGCTTGCTCCGCGGTGGTCGCAGCGGTCGCCTGCGCGTCGGCGGGATTAGCTCCCCACGGTTCAAACTCAAAAAACATCCTGAAGCCTTTCCCCAAACAATAGCTTC
The DNA here is from genome assembly GCA_963719845.1 of uncultured Acidobacteriota bacterium. Lineage (GTDB taxonomy): Bacteria > Acidobacteriota > Terriglobia > Acidiferrales > UBA7541 > Palsa-189. The sequence goes on from CAVRDM010000021.1 coordinate 98,531, forward strand.
CCCTGCCTGCTGCGGTTGGCTCCTCGCGGAATCCCGGGACTGGAGCAAGGAAGGGGATGCAAACTGCAAAAGCTGCATCGGCGGGATGATACCCGCCGAGAGTGCCTATGTCAATGAAACCGCCGAATTGCACCGAATTTAAAGAACCTGCCTGAAGCGTTCAAGAACGGACGCGCCCGGCCTGGCGAATTTCGAGGCGGTAATCAGGCGCAATCAGTTCGACGGTGCGGCACATTTCGTACAGGCGGGAACGAATTCTCGGACCCAGGCGGTCGGTCAGCGTCTGGTCGCGCGGTACGGTCACCGCCTGGCCGGAAGGCATTCTCACCGGCGCCACGGTGCCTTCGGATCCATCCAGATAATTGGTGGTCAGCAGAGTCACACGCTTTTCGTTATAACGCTTGTTCAAAATGTGGCCCATGGTATCAAGCGCCCAGTCAGAGGGTTTGCTCGCTCCGATATCGTCGATCAGCAGGACCTCGGTTTCCAAAACTGGCTCGAGCACGCCCATTTCGCTAATCGGGTGGTCGGGATCATAGCTGGCCTGAATTTCCTTAAGCAGCTCACGATAATCGTAGAAGCGCGCGCCGTGGCCTCGCACCATCAAGTGCCGTAGTGCGGATACGGCCAGATGTGTCTTGCCGGTGCCGCAAGATCCCATCAGGAGGATTCCGGTTTCGCCGCCCGCGGGATAATTTCGCGCGAACGCTTCGATCACGACGCGCGCCTGGGACAGCCTGCGGTTCCACGCCGCGGCATCGGGCTGGCCATCCCAAACGTCGGTATCGAAGTTTTCGAAATCGCAATGCTCGTACCGCCGAGGAATGCGCGCCCGGTCCAGCGCACGGGACGAGCGGTCGCCTCCGGTGCAGTCGCAGGGCACCGCCCAGGTCAACTTAGGCGCCGCCGCGGAAGCGCCCAAAACGGCATCCTTGCGCTGCACCACGCGTTCAGCCTTCTGGTTGGCATCCACGCGTTCGACCAGCCGCCATCCGGTACCGCTGCACAGGGGGCAATCGGGTTGCGCCATGACAGAGAGCATAGGCGCGGCCAGGCGCGCGCGCAAGATTTGCCCGCGGTGGAAAAATCGGAAATGTGAAAATTCTTTGGGGAGGCGAGCGGGGAGTAATTTGTGTTGCAGACAGGCGGGTGCCACCCAGGGGTGTATACACAACTAGGGATGCGCGGTGCCGTGGTCCGGGGGGATCACAGGAGCGAGTTGTGTCCAGAATTTCCTAAGACTTCATGAAATAACGATCGGCGGCAGCGCCAGATGTACTCATCAAAGACCAGATCCGGTCCGCCTATTTATTCACGCGAATTGCTTTGGCGGGCGCCAGCCGCGCCAGCGCCTCGCGAGACGGTTTCACATGGGCGGACTGCATCTCCCGCGACAACTCATAGCGGACGAATTCCGTAAATGCCTCAACTTCGCGCTGCATTTCCGCCATTTTTTCGCGCATGTTAAGGATAATTTCAATGCCAGCCAGATTTACGCCCATCTCGCGAGTGAGCGTCAAAATTACTTCCAGCCTTTCAAGGTCGGCATCCGTGTAGAGGCGCGTGTTCCCCTCCGAGCGCGAAGGCTTCAGCAAACCCACGCGCTCGTACAGGCGCAGCGTTTGGGGATGCAGCTTGTAGAGGTCGGCGACGGCGCTGATCATATAGCCGGCGCGGCTTTTCTTTCTGGGGCTGCGCATGGACATGGCCATCTCCTTTCCAACCCTCGGGACGCTATCGCTCGCTCTCAAGCCGTGGCGCGCGCGAATAGCTCACGCCGCGGGTCGGCGGGTTCGAGCTCCGCGAGTTCACGCAACAGGTTACGCACCCGCTCGTCCACAGGCTTCGGCACCATGACCTGCAATTCGACGTACAGGTCGCCGCGCTTGCCGTGCTGGCGGACCGAGGGCACGCCTTTTTCGCGCAGCCGCAACTTCTGCCCGCTGTTGGTCCCCGGAGGCACGCGCAGCTGCGAGCGTCCGTCGAGGGTAGGCACTTCAATTTTGGCGCCGAGCGCTGCTTCGGTGACGGTAATCGGCACGACTGTGTATAGATCGTCTCCGCGACGTTCAAAATAGGGATGCGGCTGCACCTCGGTGATAATGTACAGATCGCCCGCGGGGGCGCCATGCGTGCCGGCATTCCCGTGCCCTGGAACCCGCACGCGTGATCCGCTCTGCACTCCGGCCGGAATCCGCACGTCGATCGTTTCCGACCTGCGCACCCGGCCTTCGCCGCCGCAGACCCGGCAGATGGTACCCACACGGCCGGTGCCACCGCACCGCGTGCAAGGCAGGTTGAAGCGCATTCGGCCGCTGGTTTGGGCTACTTGGCCGGTGCCGCCACAAACATTGCAAACCTGCGGGGCCCCGATCGATCCGGTTCCATTGCAATTGTCACAAGTCTCCAGGCGTGTGATCGTCAGCTTCTTCACGGCCCCGCGCACCGCTTCCCAAAAAGTGATGTCGACTTGATATTCGAGATCGGAGCCCTCTTCGGCCTCGGACTCCTGTACCGACGTTCCTGCCGCGCCCCCACGAAAAAACTGGCTGAACAAATCGCGGAAATTCGCGCCCCCCGAGCCGCCAAAATCGAATCCGCCGAAGTCGAAGTGCTGATTGCCGGCTTCTGCGGGCGGGGCGGCCCCACGGCGTTCGGCGTCAAAGCCAAACTGGTCGTACATCTGGCGTTTCTTGGCGTCGGAGAGAACGTCGTAAGCCTCCTGCACCTGCTTGAACTTTTCTTCCGCGGATTTATCGCCGGGGTTCAGGTCGGGATGATACTTGCGGGCAAGTTTACGATAGGCCTGCCGTATCTCCTTCTGCGTGGCCTTGCGGGCGACCCCGAGCAGCTCGTAGTAATCCTGTTTGGTGGTAGTTGGCATGGTGTAGCAGCGCTAAATGCTCAGCCGGCGCCGGTCGCGGATCAAGCGGGTTCGCTTAGACCGCGAACGGCGCGGCTGCCGTGCTTAATTTGGCTTCTTCGATTCGTCGACGTCCACGTACTCGGCGTCGATCACTTCGCCCTCGCCCGGCTTCTTTCCGGGCTGTCGGTTGGCCCCGGAACCGCCGTCTGCGCCGGTTGCATCCGGGGTTTCGCCTCCAGCTCCGGGCGCATTTGCCGAGGTGGTGGAGCGATAAAGCACTTCGGCGACCTTATGCGAGACCCCTTCCAGGTCTTGCGTGGCACTCTTGATGGTTTCCAGGTTGCCGCCCGCCAGAGCGCTCTTAGCCTTCTCGATCGCTGCCTCCACAGGCTTGATATCGCCCTCGGAGAGCTTGTCGCGATTTTCGCGGATCAGTTTTTCCATCTGATACACGCGGGTATCGAGCGCGTTGCGCGCCTCGACCTCGGCAACCTTCTGCCGGTCGTCTTCGGCGTGGGCATCGGCTTCATTGCGCATCTTTTCCGCTTCTTCCTTGCTGAGGCCGGTCGAGGCGGTGATGGTGATTTTCTGTTCCTTCTTGGTAGCCAGGTCTTTGGCCGAAACATTGAGGATGCCGTTAGCGTCGATGTCAAACGTCACTTCCACCTGCGGCAGACCTCGCGGTGCGGGAGGAATGCCCATCAGGTGAAACTTGCCGAGAGTGCGGTTGTCGGGCGCCATTTTGCGCTCTCCCTGCAAGACGTGTATCTCCACCGAAGGCTGATTATCCGAGGCGGTCGAAAAAGTCTCGGACTTCCGCGTGGGAATCGTGGTGTTGCGCGGAATCAGCACGGTCATCACTCCGCCGAGCGTCTCGACGCCCAAAGACAAGGGGGTCACATCGAGCAGCAGGATGTCCTTCACTTCGCCACCGAGCACCCCACCCTGGATCGCCGCTCCTACCGCTACCACTTCATCCGGATTCACGCCCTTGTGCGGTTCCTTGCCATTGAACAGGTCCTTGACGATCTGCACGACGCGCGGGATACGAGTCGAACCGCCCACCAATACGATCTCGTCAATCTTGTCCGCCGTAAGAGCCGCATCGGAGAGCGCCTGCTTTACCGGCCCCACGGTGCGCTGCAGCAGGTCCTCCATTAACTGTTCGAGCTTCGAACGCGTCAGCTTCTGCTGCAAATGCTTGGGGCCTGACGCATTCGCCGTCAAGAAAGGAAGGTTGATGTCGGTTTCTTGCACCTGCGACAGCTCGATCTTGGCCTTTTCGGCGGCTTCTTTCAGCCGCTGCAATGCCATGCGATCGCCGCTGACGTCAATGCCCTGATCTTTTTTGAATTCGGCGGTCAGCCACTCCACGATTTTGTGGTCTATATCATCGCCGCCCAGGTGCGTATCCCCCGCTGTAGCCTTAACCTCGACTACCCCTTCACCCACTTCGAGCACGGAGATGTCGAAGGTGCCGCCTCCCAGGTCGTAGACCGCAATCGTTTCGTCCTTTTTCTTATCGAGTCCGTAGGCGAGGGCCGCGGCTGTTGGCTCGTTAATGATGCGCAACACTTCCAGCCCGGCGATCTCTCCGGCCTGCTTGGTGGCCTGCCTCTGGCTGTCGTTAAAATAAGCCGGTACGGTAATTACGGCCTTGCTGACCTTTTCGCCCAAAAAGTCTTCGGCTGCAGTCTTGAGCTTCTGCAGGATGATGGCGGAGATTTCGGGCGGACTGTAAGCTTTGCCAAAAATTTCCACGCGCGCATCGTCGTGCGGCCCTTTAGTCACCTTGTAAGGGACTCGGCGCGCCTCTTCGGTCACTTCGTCGTAGCGGCGGCCCATGAAACGCTTGATCGAGAAAACCGTGTTTTCGGGATTGGTGACAGCTTGGCGCTTGGCCACCTGCCCCACGAGACGCTCCCCGGACTTGGTGATGGCTACCACTGAAGGCGTGGTGCGCGCCCCTTCCTGGTTCGGGATGACTACGGGTTCGCCGCCCTGCATAACGGCGACAACGGAATTCGTCGTTCCTAGGTCGATACCGATAATCTTGCTCATGCTGGTTAATCCTCCGCTGGCGCTTGCTTGCCTCGCACCTTGGGTTATGGGTTATAACGCCTGCCGCACGGGTCATTACGCAGAATACTGAACACGGCGGCAAAACGGATTGTACGACTTGAGCGTCGCATTGTCAAGTAATTTGATGACTTTGTGCAGATATGTGCAAACGCTCACCTTGGCCAAGCTCCACTCTCGCGGCGCACCCCAAACTCCCTTTGCGTCACCTCTCATCCCGATGGGCTCACGGCCGTCGCCCCCGCGGTAATAGCTCGGGTCCGAACGCCGACCGCATGCCTGGAGATATGGCTCCCGCAATTGAGACGCGGTGAGCGTAGGTCAGCGTAATTGTGCAGGCCAACACTTCTTCCCAAGCCCGCAAACCATTACAATGGCCACGACATCGTAACGATTACATCCGCGTTGCGTCATTCATGAGGAGGAGATGTGACTCGCCTGCAACGGAAGGCAGTATTTGCGATGGCCCTCGGAATGTGGCTGGCAGCCGCACTCCCGTCGCTCACCGGAGCGCCGGTGGGCCAGGCCAAGTCGGCGTCGGTGGACTTGACGGCGCTGAAATCTTTTGGCTCGCGACAAGCGCCCATCACCATTGAAATATTCGCCGATTATCAGTGCCCCCAATGCCGCCAATTTTTTATGACCACGACCCAGCAGCTAATGGACAACTACGTGGCGGCCGGCAAGGTATTTCTGGTCCATCGGGATTTTCCGTTGCCCATGCATAGTTATTCGCACGAGGCGGCGCGCTGGGCCAATGCGGCCGCCGAGGCGGGACAATTTGAGGCCGCCGAACATGCGCTCTACGACAAGCAGGATGATTGGGGCAGCACCGGGAAGATCGAGGCGACACTGGCGGCGGCGCTGGCACCGGGAGACATGAAAAAAATTCGCACCATCGAGTCCACCGAGACGCCGCAGATTGATAGCGCGATTCAGCGCGATATCGACCTGGGAAATTCCCGCCGGGTCACCGGCACGCCCAGCATCTTCGTAATCCATCACGGGCAAATCACGCCGTTGCCGGCTGGCGGCGTAAATTACGTTCTGCTGAAGCAATATCTCGACATGCTCGGCCAGCAGCACTAGCCTATGAGCGGCGCCATCTCCAACTCGACAATTTCCAAATCGACAGATACGCCGCGCCGCAGGGGCCCCGCCGGGCGGCTCCTTTTGCTGGGACGCGTGGCGCTCGGGATTATTTTTCTCTATGCCGCCTATGCCAAGCTGCATTTCGACGGGGCCTGGCATGTGCGAGACTATTATTTTCTGTTCGCCATGGCGATCGATTCCTATCGCCTATTGCCGCTTTGGATGGTGGAATGGATGGCGCGCATCTTGCCGTGGATGGAGCTGGCCCTGGGGGCGTGGCTGATTCTTGGTGCGGGACTCCGCTGGGCTGGCGCCACCACCAGCGCCCTGCTGCTGGTGTTTATCGGCGCAATGTGGCGCGCGAAAATGCTTGGTCTGGAGATCAACTGCGGCTGCTTCGGCAACAATGAAAAGCTCGGCACCCTGACCCTGCTGCGCGACAGCAGCCTCCTGTTGCTGGCGCTGGCGGTTACTGCCGGCGCTTTCCTGGTCCGCCGCACCCGGCGGTTAACGGTTTAGGATCGGACGGAATTGCCATTCCGCCTTTCATCATGCCCTCGCCCCACCAGCAGGCTTAGAATCAGCCTTACATGCTGAGCCTGCCACCCATTTCGTTGCGTCTCCGGGGGCGCAAGTTCGCCGGCCGCCTCGCATTCACCCTTCTGCTGGTGCTGGTGATCGCGCTGGGTGCAGGCGCCGGGCTGCTCTTCGTGTACGCCAGCGAATTGCCCGAAATTCGCGCGCTCGAAGATTACCGGCCCAACGTGGTCACCGAGCTTTATGCGGACGATGGCCGCCAGATCGGCACGTTCGCGTTGCAGCGGCGCATCCTACTCACCTGGGAACAAATCCCGCCCGTCCTGAAAGATGCCATTACCTCGACCGAGGACCAGCATTTCTTCGAACACTGGGGCGTCGACCTGCCTCGCGTGATCGAAGCAGCTTGGAGGAACGTGGCGCGCCGCCGCATCCAGGAGGGCGCGAGCACGATAACCATGCAGCTCGCCGGCGGGCTTTTTCTCGACCGTTCCGACCGCAGCTTCCGCAGGAAAAGCCAGGAAGCCCTGCTAGCCATTCAGATCGAGCGCAACTACACTAAGCAGCAAATCTTTACGATGTATTCCAACCAGGTGTATCTGGCGCACGGCAACTACGGCTTTGAAGCCGCCGCGGAATATTATTTCAGCAAGCCGGTGGGGCAGCTCACGCTTCCGCAGGCCGCCATGCTCGCGGCTCTGATTCGCGGGCCCGGATATTCGCCTTTGCTCAATCCCAAGCAGGCCCTGGCCCGGCGCAATCTCGTGCTGCAACTGATGGAGCGGGACGGCAAGATAACCGCGCAGCAGGAACGCCAGGCCCAGGCGCAGCCGCTCGGACTCAGCATCCAGTCTGCGCGCAACGATCTCGCGCCTTACTTCGTCGAGGAAATCCGCAAATACCTCGAGAGCGCTTATGGCACCGAAGCGGTGCACGAGCGCGGCTTGCGCGTCTACACCACGCTAAACATCGTCGCGCAGCGCGCCGCCGACCGCGCCGTGCGCGACGGCCTGCACACCTACGACCGGCGGCACGGCTGGCGCGGCAATCTGACCAACATCCTGCGCGATCACCGCGGCACGCTTGAGAATTATGACGACGAAGACTGGCACGGCCCGATCGCAAAGGGCGACTACGTCAACGGTCTGGTGCTTACCGTGGACGCCAAGTCCGCCCTCATCAAGATCGGGCCTTATCGTTCGATCCTTACGGAACCCGATTTCGCCTGGACCGGACACCTGGCGGCGAGCGAACTGCTTCATCCGGGCGACCTCGCGCAGTTCCTGATCCGGGACATTTCGGGCAGCTCCGCCAAGCTGGAACTCGAGCAGTATCCCGGCCCGCAGGCCGCCATGATTGCGCTCGACAACAGCTCGGGCGAAATCAAGGCCATGGTCGGCGGTTACAGTTTTGAGGATTCGAAATTCAATCGCGCCGTGCAGGCCCAGCGCCAGGTTGGTAGCTCCTTCAAGGTATACGTTTATGCGGCCGCTCTCGAGCAGGGTTTCACACCCTTCGACACGATCCTGGACGCGCCCTTTACGGTGATGAGCGGCGGCCAGGCCTATTCGCCGCACAATTACGACGAGAAATACGAAGGCCTGATTACGCTGCGGCGCGCTCTGGCCGGATCGCGCAACATTCCCGCCGTGAAGCTGGCCGACAAAATCGGGATCAAGAGCGTAATTGATGCGGCGCGGCGTTTTGGCATTACCAGTCCGCTGCCTCCCTACCTGCCGATTACGCTGGGCGCCGCCGACCTCAACTTGCTCGAGCACACCTCGGCATTCACCGTTTTTCCCGGCGATGGCATTCGCATCGATCCGCACATGATCCGCCGCGTAACCAGCTATGACGGCGCGTTGCTCGAGCAATCTCACCCCACCGTGCACGATGTGGTCGTGCCCGATGTGGCGCGCACTATGGTGGCCATGCTCGAGGACGTCGTCAATTTTGGCACCGGTGTCGGCGCCAAAGCCCTCGGCCGGCCCGCCGCCGGGAAGACCGGCACGACCAACGATTTCACCGACGCCTGGTTTATAGGCTTCACCCCCCAGTTAACGGCAGGGGTGTGGGTGGGATTTGATGATAAACAGGTGTCGCTCGGGAAGGGCGAAACTGGCGCGCGCGCCGCGCTGCCCGTGTGGCTTTCCTTTATGCAAGGCGCACTTGCCGGCCAACCCATTGAGGATTTCCCCAACGTCGAGCCGCTCGCAAAAGTTGCCCTTACGAAGCAGGTGAAGGTCGACACGCCCGATTCCGCGCCTACCGAGGATGCCGAAGGGAAAGCGGCCCCACAGGCGCCGAAAGTTCCGGCGCCTCCCGCTTCCGAGGCCCCTCCCCCCGCCGTTACACCACTGCCGGACAAATCCGTAGACAAGCCGCCAATATCCGCGCCGTGAGTTGTCTTGCCGGGCGGCGATTTCCATCGGCTGAGCGACCAAAGGGGCCCATTCGAATGACGACTTACGCAACAGGTGAAGGCACGAGGCGTTACGCGGCGCGGTTTGCGTCCAGAGCCGCGGCGGGAAATTACCGCGAACCTGCCTCATGCGCTACGCCGGCCGAGGCCGGACCCGTGATGTCCTCCATCGGAATCGGCACCTATCTGGGCACCCCCGACACCGCGACCGACCGTTCCTATACCGCGGCGGTGGCGGCCGCGGTGGAAGGCGGTATCAACGTCATCGATTCCGCGATTAATTATCGTTTTCAGCGCTCAGAGCGCTCGATCGGTGCGGCCCTCAGCGAGTTGGCGACGCGTGGTTTTGGCCGCGAAGAAATTGTGATATGCACGAAAGGAGGATTCCTGACCCCCGACGGCGAGATGCCGGCCGATGCCGCCTCGTATTTTCAGCAAGAATACATCCGCCCCGAGGTGTTGCGCGCCGAGGACGTGGCTGCCGGCTGCCATGCGATGTCCCCAAGCTTTTTGGCCAACCAACTCGACCGGAGCCGCGCCAATCTGAATCTCGATTGCGTGGACATCTACTACTTGCATAACCCCGAGACGCAGCTCGGCGCCGTGCCCCGCGAAGAATTCATGCGCAGGCTGCGCCTGGCCTTTGATTTTCTCGAATCTGCCGTCGCGGCCGGAAAGATTCGCTTCTACGGCCTGGCGACGTGGAATGGCTTCCGCCAGCCGGCCACCGCCGCGGACTATCTTTCGCTGGCAGAGATCGTGCAGCTTGCGCGCGACGTGGCGGGCGGCACGCATCGTTTTCGTTTCGTGCAATTGCCGCTCAATTTAGGAATGACCGAAGCGCTCACGCGGCCGAATCAGCAGGCCAACGGTCCCCAGAGCCCGAAGGTCTCCATGGTGGAAGCGGCGGAAGCGCTGGGAATTTCGCTGGTGGCCAGTGCCAGCCTGATGCAAGGCAAAATGGCCGCATGGCTGCCGCAATTCGTGACCGACGCCTTGGGGCTTGAGAACCATGCTGAGAGGGCGCTGCAATTCGTGCGTTCCTCGCCCGCCGTGGTTACGGCGCTGGCAGGAATGAGCAGCGTCGCGCACGTGCGTGCCAATCTGCGGCTGATTGGCGAGCCGGCGGCGACGCCCGAACAGTTTGCGCTGCTGTTTGAACGAGGGAAGAAATCGTAGCGACATCACCACTCTCTTCAGCTATCGCAAGAAGCAGGGCTAGGCGCGGAAATGGTCCCAGCCCCTAGGGGCGAGGGGCCGCGCTAACCCATCTGCTCCCACCAGAACCACTCCGCCGCCGCTCACCGTCTCGCCGATCCTGGTTATTCGCGCTCCGCGAAATGCACTCGGCACCCGCGACGCCATTCGCTTGCGCACTGTAAATAGCAGGCCGTAATCTTCACCGCCGTGCAGCGCGAGATCGCGTTCATCCAAAGTTTTTGTGCGGCCCCTTCCAGTCCCTTTAGCCTGCAACTTTTTATGCAACGCCGCCGGCACGGCTACACGTGGAATGGCACTCTCGTAAAGGCGAGCGCCCACACCGCTTGCTCGGCATAGCCGCGCCAGGTCGGTGGAAAGGCCGTCGGAAAGGTCCATCATGGCGGAGGCCATCCGCCGCCGGAGAAGCCAGCGGCCCACAGCGAGGCTCGGCTTGGGGTAGAAATGGGGAGCCACGAGCCGTCGGTACGATCCGGCCAAACCGCGTAAGACGAGTTCGAGGCCCAATTGCGCCGCGCCGAGCACGCCTGTGACAAAGATAGCGTCGCCCGGCAGCGCGGAATTGCGTTGCAGTCCCCGCCCCGTCTCGATGTCGCCGAGCACGGTAAGACTCAATGTCACGACTGCGTTTCGCGCCGGGCTTCGCGCCGTGTCGCCGCCTGCGAGTGTTAGACCGAACTCCCGCGCGGCTCGTGCCATTCCGTGCGTCATAGAGGTGAGCCAAACTCCGGTAAGCGAAGCGGGTAAGGCTAAGCTGAGTAGAAAAACTTGGGGAATGGCGCCCATCGCAGCCAGATCGCTGGTGGCGCGAGCCAAGGCCTTGTATCCCACCACTTCCGGTGGATGGAACTCGTATATGAAATGCACGTCCTCAATGAACTGATCGCAGGTTACCACCCACTCGCGACTACGCCGGGGGCGCAGTATGGCGGCATCGTCTCCAATAGAGAGCCGCAAAATGCCGCCAGGAGCAGAGGGAATGCCACTCCGGATCCGGGCAATCAGCGCATCTTCGCCGGGAAGATGTTCGCGCCCGGTGCGGTCGGTGTGATTCGCTTGGCGAACTTTGCGACGGTTCGTAGTCATCTCCACGGGTGCGGCTCCGCAAACATTAAGTTTGCAAGTATTAACTAAAAGGATGTCCCGGTGATCAGACCAGCGCGGCAGGCGCTGGTCCTACTTGGACGGTGCCAGCCAGGCCAGCCCAGGTGGTACCCCCGGCCAGCTGGCCCTCAATCAGCCCTTTGCCCAGGTTGACCCGGAGCCCCAAAACGGTACAAGATTGGGGTTGACGGACCGGAGCCGGGTTCTCTAAACTAGTCCTGTTTCGGACCAAGGCTCGCGGTTCAAACATTTTCGACGCTCCAGCCGCCCGCACGGAACGCGGCGGCTAAATTAGACCACCGCAGTACTCTGGAGTTATGCCTCCACTATGAAACCCGAGACCTACACGCTGTTCATGGCCTCGAACCGCGGGGGAACGATCCGCAAGATCACTGTTCCATTCTACGCTCTCCATATCCTTGCGATTCTGTCAATTGTAGGCGGGATTACCGTCGCAGCCGCCATCGGATCCTACACGCGGATGCTCTGGAAAGTAGGCAACTACAATACTCTCCGCCGCAAGCAGGATACTCTTCAAAAGCAATTCCAAGCCCTGCAGAAAACTGTCACCGACACCGATCAGCGCCTTTCTTCTCTCCAGTCCCTGGCCACCGAAGTCGCCATGACCTATGGCTTTGTACGCGTGCGCAACAGTCCCTTCGGAGTTGGTGACTCTTCCGGTGAGCCGAACGCTTCCCTTGACGAGACCGTGGCACAGTTCAATTTCCTCGAAAAGAATGCCACCGCAGCCGCACTCTCGACCACGGGCTTGCACCTGGTCGCTACTTCCGGCCTTGGAGAAATGACGTTCACACCTTCGCTGTGGCCGGTGATTGGGCCCATTACCGGGCGTTTTGGCGAGCGGCTGGACCCCTTCAGCGGCGAAGGCGCGTTCCACACTGGCGTGGACATCTCTTCCGCGTATGGCGAGGCTGTCCGCGCCACCGCCGACGGCATGGTGATTGAAGCTGCCGAGCGTGGCGGGTACGGCCGCTTGGTGGAAGTGGACCATGGATTTGGCGTCACCACCTGGTACGGCCACCTCTCGAGTTTCACCGTGCCTCCTGGCGTGCGTGTGAAAAGGGGAGACGTCATCGGCTATGTCGGCGTCAGCGGACGAACCACCGGCCCCCACGTGCACTACGAAGTCCGCATCAATGAAGCTCCGGTCAACCCGATGCGGTACCTGCGATATACCTCGGCAGCCGCCGCGGACTAATTCTTAACTCGCGAAATATTGAAGCTCCCTGCACGCTTGCGCGGTCCGCAGCCTGCGCGTGGGCGAGGCGCGCACGTCACGAGGCTGTGACTGCCGTGGATTTACCGGCGTTCTAACTACCGGGTGGGAGAGCCATGTCCTGGAGCAGGGGTTGCGGGCCGGGCAAGCAGCTCGGGAGTTAAAGTTAGCAACAGGCGCACACGCTCTGCATCGGTCGAAACCTGCACGCCCCGCAGCATGCGGTCGGCAGCCGCCGCGGTTTCAGCTGACATCTGTCCGCGGGACTTAGGGTCCGCCAACCCGCCATGGAGCATACCGCGCACCACTTCGAGTGAGCCGGCTACCTTCTGCGCATCTGCCGGGCTGTCACATTCCCCCTCGATTGATAAGAGCACCTGTGCGCCCTCAGGGCGCGCCGCCAGGCTAACGTAGCGGAGGGATGCGAAGGGCGTACCAGCCATGACGGGTGGCGCAGCGCCCGTATTGTCCTCGGCAATAGCCCCAGCCCTGGCTACTGCGAAAAGCGGAGAACCAGCCACGCGCGAAAGCCGTTCGCGAAGACTGGGGTCCAGCGAAGAGGCCGTGCCCGTAGCCAGCAAGGATCGCAAATCGCCGCCGTCCGACAGCGCGATCCGATTGCCGGCGAGGAACGTCAGAGAAACTTTTTTCCCGGCCGTTCCCGAGGGCACCACATAGACAGTATGCCCATTTTGGTTCACCAGTGTGCCCGAGCGGAGGGCGTACCCTTCGATTCTTGCGTGGTCGAAACGGCCTTCGGCGAAAACCAGCGTTTGGGCCGCGGTGCCGGCACGCGTAGCAATCACGAAGCGGTCCAGGTCTTTCTGATAATCGAAACCCGTCGCGCGAACAAATTCCGCATAGTCGTGGTCCACGTTCGACGGCGGAGCCATCGCTGCTAAAACCTGCACAAGCGGCGATGCGCGGAGCGCCGCTAGATCGGCATAAGCAACCAGTGTCGCATCCGCGGGCGCGAGCTCGATTAGCTCGGGAAGCGAGTCGGCACTGGCCTGGTGGCGCAATTGCGGCGCATAACGCGTGGCCAGTCCCAGCAGCGCAATCACGGCTAGAGCGACAACTACGGTATTTCGTTTCATCGCCGTGATTCTCTCATTTTGGAGCCCGGCTGGCTAGCGAACCTGCCTCTGCCGGGCCGTCTGTTGCAAGCATCTTGTCGTCCCCAGTAATCATCAAAGAAGAACCACCCTAGTAATCAGATGATTAACGGATACTCACAGGGTGCGGCCGGAACTGTGGAAAACCTGTAATCCGGGTTGCGGGGGATTTGCCGGAAGGTGTAGGATCAAAAATGTCAAAGGCTGCAAATAGGGCGCTGGTGTCTTTTATTTGAGGCCCTTGCAATTTTGATGCCGCTTTGCTATTATCCTCCGGTTTGGGCGCGGCGCTGGCGTAGCTCAGTTGGTAGAGCATCTGATTTGTAATCAGAGGGTCGGGGGTTCAAATCCCTCCGCCAGCTGATTTTGAAACAATTTGGGGCGGCGAATTTCCATAAAGAATCTCCAAAAAAAGGAACAGGCAATTCCCTGCACTATAGGCCCAGATGAGCGGGTGTCTCTTGATGATTGGCGAGACGCTCGTTCCCTCTGGCCATTTCCCGTGCGGACGGGTGGGTGAGTGGCTAAAACCAGCAGACTGTAAATCTGCCGCTCCTTGCGGGCTACGGAGGTTCGAATCCTCCCCCGTCCACCATCCGCTCAAAGCGTGGTGCGCGATATTCAGTCGATCCCGGTGGCCAATCATTTCTCGCGGGCGCGCGCGGATCAATGGCTTTTAGCGCGTACGGAACGAAGTGCGAAAGCGAGCTTGGAACTAACTCTGAAGCGAACTCTGAAACAAGGTTTCGCGTCACGCATGTGGATTTTGCCTGGGTAGCTCAGCTGGTAGAGCGCGTCCTTGGTAAGGACGAGGTCACCGGTTCAATCCCGGTCCCAGGCTCCAGCGTCGCGGTGAGGCCGGGCGGGGGTAACTCAGTGGCAGAGTCTCGGCCTTCCAAGCCGATGGTCGCGGGTTCAAATCCCGTCCCCCGCTCCAGCGATTGCCACAGGCGATTTCGAGAGGTTTGACGGTAATGGCGAAGGAAAAATTCGAGCGCAGCAAGCCGCACGTGAATATCGGGACGATTGGGCACATCGATCACGGCAAGACGACGCTGACGGCGGCCATCACCAAGGTGTTGTCGAAGAACAATGCCAAGGTGCAGTTTCGCGCGTTTGATTCGATCGATAATGCGCCCGAAGAGCGCGAGCGCGGGATCACGATTGCGGTGGCGCACGTGGAGTACGAGACCGCCAACCGGCACTACGCGCACATCGATTGCCCGGGGCATGCCGACTACATCAAGAACATGATCACCGGGGCGGCGCAGATGGATGGCGCGATCCTGGTGGTGGCGGCGACCGACGGGCCGATGCCGCAGACGCGGGAACATATTTTGCTGGCGCGGCAGGTGGGCGTGCCGGCGATTGTGGTGTTTCTCAATAAGTGCGACAGCGTGGAAGATCCCGAGCTGCTCGAGCTGGTGGAACTGGAAGTACGCGAGTTGCTGAAGACCTACCAGTTTCCGGGCGACACGATTCCGGTGGTACGCGGATCGGCGCTGGGCGCATTGAATGGGGAAGAGAAGTGGGAGAAGACGATCCTCGAGCTGATGGATGCGGTGGACAAGAATATTCCGCTGCCGCCACGCGAGGTGGACAAGCCGTTTGCGATGCCCATTGAAGATATTTTTTCGATCTCGGGCCGGGGCACGGTGGTGACCGGGCGGATCGAGCGCGGCAAGGTGAAGGTGGGCGAGGAAATGGAGATTGTGGGCTTCCGGCCGACGGTGAAGCGGGTGATCACGGGCGTGGAGATGTTCCGCAAGCTTCTGGACGAAGGGATGGCGGGAGACAACGTGGGGCTGCTGCTGCGCGGGACGGAGAAGGAAGAGGTGGAGCGCGGGCAGGTGGTGGCCAAGCCGGGATCGATCACGCCGCACACCAAGTTCAAGGCCGAAGCGTACGTGCTGACGAAGGAAGAAGGCGGGCGGCACACGCCGTTTTTTACCGGATACCGGCCGCAATTTTATTTTCGGACCACCGATGTGACCGGAGACGTGAAGCTGGCGGAAGGAGTAGAGATGGTGATGCCGGGAGATAACGTCTCGGCGGAGATATCGCTGATCACGCCGGTAGCGCTCGAGAAAGGGCTGCGCTTCGCGATCCGCGAAGGCGGCCACACCGTAGGCGCCGGCGCCGTCACCGACATCCTCGAGTAATCACCGAAGGGACTGGCCATGCGCGAAATCATCACGCTGCAGTGCAACGATTGCAAGAACCGGAATTATACGACGACGAAGAATAAGAAGAAGCATACCAACCGGATGGAAACCAAAAAGTTCTGCAATACGTGCCGGAAGCACACCGAGCACCGTGAGGTGAAATAGGGAAACGGCGTGCAGGTCACCGCGCGGCGACAAACCGTAGGGGAGTAGGTTCAACGGTAGACCGCCGGTCTCCAAAACCGGATGTGGGGGTTCGAATCCCTCCTCCCCTGCCAACCCTGCAAGATTGATGCGGAACCGGAGAGGCTTTAGGCCGAATGGCTTTGGCGGAACGAATTAAGAACCGGGAAATCTCACGCGGCGCGTCGGAATCCGAGACGTCCGCTTTTTGGGCACGTCTCAAGGAACATCCCAAACACTGGGGTGAATTCCTGCACGATGTGCGTGTGGAGTTGCGCCAGGTCACCTGGCCCACGCAGCACGAAGTCATGGTCACCACCTTTGTGGTCATCGTGGCCGTGGCGTTCTTCGGGGCTTTCTTTTTTGGCGTTGATAGCACCGTGGGTTACGTGCTGACGCGCGTATTTAATATTTTTAAGCACTGAGGCGCCGCGTGCCGATGGCCACCACCAAGCAGTGGTATATCATCCACACCTACTCCGGCTTTGAGAAAAAAGTCAAGGAGAGCCTGGAGGGCCGCGTCACCGCGTTCGGCCTCAACGACCGCATCGGCCGGGTAATGATTCCCACCGAGGATGTGGTCGAAGTGCGCGGCGGCAAGAAAATCATCTCGCCGCGAATGTTTTACCCGGGCTACGTGCTCGTCGAAATGGAAATGGACGACGATACCTGGCATGTCGTGCGCTCCACGCCGCGCGTTACCGGCTTTGTGGGCTCCGGCCAGACGCCATCGCCGCTCAGCGAGCAGGAAGTCGAAAACATCCTGCATCGCGTGACGACTTCGGCGGATAAGCCTAAGCCCAAACTGGTGTTCGAGCGCAACGAGCAGGTGCGCATCGTGGATGGCCCCTTCGCCAACTTTACCGGGGTGGTCGAAGAGGTGAACGCCGATCGCAGCACGCTTAAGATCTCGGTAACCATTTTTGGACGCTCGACGCCGGTCGAGCTCGATTTCGCGCAAGTGGAAAAAATCGCCTAGGCGATATTTTTCAGGGATAGGGGGGCTACAAATCATGGCCAAGAAAATCCAGGCTGTCGTGAAGCTGCAGCTGCCCGCCGCCAAAGCCACGCCTGCGCCCCCGGTGGGCACCGCACTGGGACCGCAGGGCGTCAACATCATGGATTTCGTGAAGCAGTTTAATGCCAAGACCGGCAAAGAGCCCGAAGGCATGATCATCCCGGTGCTGGTCACCATTTACAGCGATCGCACCTTTACCTTCATCATGAAGACCCCGCCCGCCTCGGAGTTGCTCAAGCGCGCCGCGGGCATCGTCAAGGGTTCCGCCGAGCCCAATCGCAACAAGGTCGGCAAGGTGACGCGCAAGCAGGTGGAAGACATCGCCAAGACCAAGCTGGTGGACCTCAATACCACCAGCCTCGAGTCCGCCATTCGCACCGTTATGGGCACGGCGCGAAACATGGGCCTCGAAGTAGAAGCTTAACCGGGAGAAGAATATGGCTCGGAAATCGGGAAAAAATATCGTCAAGGCGCGCGAAGCGGTCGAAGCCCGCCCCTACCATTTCGCCGAGGCCGCGGAAACGCTCAAGAAGGCGCACTACGCGAAGTTCGACGAAACCGTGGACTTGGTGCTGAACCTGGGCGTCGATCCCAAGCACTCCGATCAAATGGTGCGTGGCACCGTGGTGCTGCCGCACGGGCTCGGGAAATCCAAGCGCGTGCTGGTCATCGCCAGCGGCGAAAAGGTTCGCGAGGCCGAGGAAGCCGGCGCCGATTTTGTTGGCGGCGAAGACATGGTGCAGAAAATTCAAGAAGGCTGGACCGACTACGAGGCGGTTATCGCCACGCCGGACATGATGAAGGCCGCCGGGCGTCTGGGTAAGGTTCTCGGCCCGCGCGGCCTGATGCCCAATCCCAAAACGGGTACCGTCACGTTTGAGGTCGCCAAAGCGGTGAAAGAAATCAAGGCCGGCAAGGTTGAATTCCGCGTCGACAAAACCGGCATCGTGCACTCGCCCATCGGCAAAATGAGCTTTGACGCGGCCAAACTCGCGGAAAATGCCCAAGCTCTTCTGGCCGCCGTAATCAAGGCCAAGCCCGCCGCCTCCAAGGGCAAGTACGTTAAGAAAATTACGCTCACTTCCACCATGGGACCCGGCATCGGCATCGACTTGGCCGAAGCCGAATCAGCGCTGGCGGCTTAAACCCGGCGCAGCGGGAACTGACTTTCGGAGCCCGGAATTGACTTTTTCGGAGATGGATGGATGAAAAAACGGGGCCAGAAACAGCAAGATGTGGAAGCGCTCAGCAGTGACCTCGCGAAGGTCTCCACGGTGATTCTTACCACCTTTCAGGGCATCACCGTTGCCCAGGACACGCGCCTCCGCCGCTCCGTGCAGGCCGCGGGCGGCCAATACCGAGTGGTGAAGAATACGCTGGCCGAGCGTGCGGGCGTCGGAACCTCGGCTGAGCCGCTGCTCAAGGATTTGTCCGGTACCAATTCGATTTCGTACACGGATACCGATCCGGTCGCTTTGGCCAAGGCGCTCACGAAAATCGCCAAAGACGTGCCGGCGTTCCGTTTCAAGGCCGGCGTGGTCGAGGGGCGGGTTCTCTCGATTCAGGAGATCGTGCAACTGTCGCAATTGCCCTCGAAGGAGGAGCTGATCAGCAAGATCATGTTCCTTGTGAATGCGCCGGCGCAGCGGGTGGCCTCGGCTATGGCTGGCGTATCGCGGAACGTGGCGGTCGTGGTCCAGGAAGCGATAAAGGCCGAACGGTTTTCTCAGTAGCGAGTTCTTACCGAAACGAGGAGGAAAAGGAAACGGCTATGGCGAACAATACGGATGCGATTTTAGAACAGATCAAGGGCCTGACGCTGCTCGAGGCTGCCGACCTGGTCAAGAAAATGGAAGAGGCCTTCGGCGTATCGGCGGCAGCGGCGGCTCCCGCGGCGGCTGCGGGTGGCGCGGCGGCGGGTGCGGCTCCGGCCGAGGAAAAGACGGAATTCTCGGTGGTACTGACCGAGGTGGGCGCCAACAAAATTAATGTCATCAAAGCGGTGCGCGAAGTCACCAGCCTCGGATTGAAGGAAGCCAAGGACTTGGTCGACGGCGCGCCGAAACCGATCAAAGAAGGCGTGAACAAGGACGAAGCCGCCACCATCAAGAAAAAGTTTGAAGATGCCGGCGCCAAAGTCGAAGTGAAATAGCGCCTTCAGCGACGTGTCAAGCAGGCTGTGAACGGAGAAGGCACGTTCGGCGCCGCGAAGCCAGCCGCGCCATGAGGAATTCGTACGCATTCAGACTGTCGGGAACTTGAACTCTCGACCCTGTCCCACCCGGACCGTGGACGGAGGTGTCTCTCCGCTTCGCCGGCCGGGTCCAACCATGCGATTTTGCGAGGTAAAATATAATGCAGAATGGTAATCATGCTGTCCGTGAACGTGAACGGCTGGACTTCTCGAAGATCAAGAGTTCCATCCAGATTCCGAACCTGATCGAAGTTCAGCGCATGTCCTATCAGCGGTTCCTGCAGATGGACCTGCTGCCATCGGAGCGCGAAGACACCGGCTTGCAGTCGGTCTTCAGCTCGGTCTTTCCGATTCAGGATTTCCGCGGGCTGTCGCAGCTCGACTTCGTCGACTACGCGATCGGAAACTGGGAATGCAAGTGCGGCAATCTGAAGGGGCTGCATCACCTGCGCGCCACTTGCCGCAATTGCGGCGCCTCGGTGGTCACCAATCCCTACCAGACCGGTGATGTGATCTGCACCAAGTGCGGCACCTTCAATAAGAACACGCCCACTTTTTGCAATAAGTGCGGCGATCCCGTGGACATGCAGCTCAAGTATGACGTCAATGAGTGCCAGGAGCGCGGCATGACCTACGCCGCGCCGCTCAAAGTCACCATTCGTCTGACCATTTACGACAAGGATCCCGACACCGGCGCGAAAAATGTCCGCGACATCAAGGAGCAGGAAGTCTTCTTCGGCGATATCCCGCTGATGACCGAGAACGGCACGTTCGTCATCAATGGCACCGAGCGCGTAATCGTCAGCCAGTTGCACCGCTCGCCCGGCGTCTTTTACGAAACGGCCAATAATCGCTCCTATTTCCTCGGCAAGATCATTCCTTACCGCGGCTCCTGGGTGGAATTCGAGTACGACTCGAAGAACATTCTTTACGTGCGCATCGACCGCAAGCGGAAATTTCTCGGCTCCATCTTCCTGCGCGCGCTGGGCATGAAGACGAACGAAGAGATTCTGCGCACGTTCTATCAGACCGAGCGCATCACCCTGCGCGACGCCGAGCTCTACTGGAACCTCTCCGAAGGCCTGGTGGACCACAAGCTTTCGCACGAGATCAAGAACCCCAAGAACGACGAAGTACTCGTCGCCGCCCACCGCCGCATCACCGACCCGCTCTACAAGGAGCTGGTCAAAGCTAAGGTGACGCAAGCGCATGTTTCGCTGGCCGACCTCGAAGGCGCCTACACCGTAGGTGATCTGGTCAACCGCCAAACGGGCGAAGTGTTGCTCGAAGCCAATAAGCCCATGACCGCGGAAATCTGGGCCGCGCTGCCGGAAGCCGGCATCACCGGTGCCGACGTTTTCTTCCCCGATCGCGACGATACCGGCGTGGTTCTCTCCCGCACGCTCGATAAGGACGCCATTCGCTCCAGCCGCGAAGCCTTGATCGAAATTTATCGCAAGCTTCGCCCGGGCGATCCCCCGACGCTCGAAACCGCGACCGCGCTCTTCAACGGCATGTTTTTCGATCCGCGCAAATACGACTTCAGCAAAGTGGGCCGCCTGAAATTCAACATCAAGCTGGGTCTCGAGACGCCGCTGCAAACGCGCACGCTCGATTCCTCGGACTTCGTCTCAGCCATTCGCTACCTGCTCAAGCTGCGCAAAAATGTCGGCACAGTGGACGATATCGATCACCTCGGCAACCGCCGCGTACGCGCCGTGGGCGAATTGCTCGAAAACCAGTTCCGCATTGGCCTGGTGCGCATGGAGCGCGCCATCAAGGAAAAGATGTCGGTATATCAGGAAATGTCCACCGCCATGCCGCACGACCTGGTAAACGCCAAGCCGGTCATGGCCGCCATCCGCGAATTCTTTGGCAGTTCGCAGCTTTCCCAGTTCATGGATCAGACCAACCCGCTGAGTGAAATCACGCACAAGCGCCGCCTTTCGGCTCTCGGTCCGGGCGGTCTATCCCGCGAGCGCGCCGGTTTCGAGGTGCGCGACGTCCATCCGACCCACTACGGCCGCATCTGCCCCATTGAAACGCCGGAAGGCCCGAACATCGGCCTCATCAGCTCGCTTTCGTGCTACGCACGCATTAACGAGTTCGGCTTCATCGAATCGCCCTACCGCAAGGTGAAGGGCGGCCGGGTGATCGATTACCTGCAGGTGGTTAATGCCGGAGATAGCGAATTTAAGGCCGGCGAGATTGCCGAGCGCGACAAAGTAGATGCCATCAACGAGGAGCTCAAGCGCCGCCGCATCACCTCGGAGCCCTACTGCTTCTATCTTTCCGCGTGGGAAGAGGACCGCTACGTGGTCGCGCAGGCCAACGTCCCGCTCGACGAAAAGGGCCGCATCACCACCGAACTCGTCAACTGCCGCCAGGCCGGCAACTTCGTGCTGAAGCAGCGCGAGGAAGTGGATTACATCGACGTTTCGCCCAAGCAACTTGTCTCGGTGGCGGCCAGCCTCATTCCTTTCCTCGAGAATGACGACGCCAACCGCGCCTTGATGGGTTCCAATATGCAGCGCCAGGCCGTTCCGCTGATTCACGGCGAAGCGCCCCTGGTGGGCACCGGCATGGAACGCGTTACCGCGCGCGATTCGGGCGCCACGGTCATCTGTAAGCGCGACGGCATCGTTGACCAGGTCGACTCCGAGCGCATCATTGTGCGTGTCGAATCCGACCATTCCGGCGTGCTCAGCCGCGAAGTCGGCGCGGATATTTATACCCTCACCAAGTTCAAGCGCTCGAATCAGAACACCTGCATCAACCAAAAGCCTCTCGTGCGCGTCGGCGACCGCGTCGGTCAGGGACAAGTGCTCGCTGACGGGCCTTGTACCGATCGCGGCGAATTGGCCCTGGGCCGCAACGTGCTCGTGGCCTTCGTTCCCTGGCGCGGCTACAACTTTGAAGACGCCATCCTGGTCAGTGAGAAGCTGGTCAAAGAGGACTACTACACCTCGATTCACATAGAGGAATTCGAAATCGAAGCGCGGGACACCAAGCTCGGTCCCGAGGAAATCACCCGCGACATCCCCAACATCAGCGAAAATTTCCTGCGCAACCTGGACGAAAGCGGCGTGATTCGCATCGGCGCCACCATCCGGCCCGGCGACATCCTGGTCGGCAAAGTGACCCCCAAGGGCGAAACCACGCTCACCCCGGAAGAAAAATTGCTCCGCGCCATCTTCGGCGAGAAAGCCGGGGACGTTCGGGACGCTTCTCTATATTGCCCGCCGGGCATCGAAGGCACCGTCGTCGACGTGAAGATTTTCTGCCGCAAGGGCGCCGAAAAAGACGAACGCCACAAGGCTATCGAAGCCGCCCAGGTGTTTCGTCTCGAGCGGAACCTCGCCGATGAAATTCGCATTCTCACCGACGAGCGCCTCAAACGCCTTTCCGACTTGCTGAACGATCAGAAGCTGGTCGCCGATTTGCACGACGAGAAGACCAACAAGCGCCTGCTCACCAAGGGCACCACGCTCGACCGCGAAATCATCGAAAAAATCTCCACGCGCAACCTCAAGCGCCTCAAGTTGGCCGATAGAGACCCGTTGCTGATCGAGAAGATCGATGAAATCGAGGAGATGACCTCGCGCCAGATCGACGTCTTGCGCAAGATTACCGACGAGCGCAAGGAAAAGCTGAAAAAGGGCGACGAACTGCCTCCCGGCGTAATCAAGCTGGTCAAGGCCTACGTCGCCATGAAGCGCAAGCTGTCGGTCGGCGACAAAATGGCCGGCCGCCACGGCAACAAGGGCGTCATCGCCCGCATCGTTCCCGAAGAAGACATGCCCTACATGCCTGACGGTACTCCGGTAGAGATCGTGCTCAATCCGCTCGGCGTGCCTTCGCGTATGAATGTCGGCCAGATTCTCGAAACCCATCTGGGATGGGCTTCTAAGGAGCTCGGCCGCAGCCTTTCGCGCCTCTTTCATCAGGGCACCAAGGCCGAAGCGGCGCGCCGCTGGTTCCGCGAAGTCTTTTCCGAAACCGTCATCTGGCGCTCCATCTCCTCGCTCGATGACGAGGCCATCGTCGAACTGGCCGACAGCTTCCGCGAAGGCATCCCTATGGCGACGCCGGTCTTCGACGGCGCGCGGGAAACCGAAATTCGCCATCTGCTCGAAGTGGCGGGATTGCCTGAGTCCGGCAAGATTCCGCTGCACGACGGCATGACCGGCGAATTGTTCGCGCAGGAAGTCACCGTGGGCTACATCTACATGCTGAAGCTCTCGCATCTTGTCGACGACAAGATTCACGCTCGTTCCATCGGCCCGTACTCGCTCATCACCCAGCAGCCGCTCGGCGGCAAGGCGCAGTTCGGCGGACAGCGTTTCGGCGAAATGGAAGTGTGGGCCCTTGAAGCTTACGGCGCGGCGCACATCCTGCAAGAGTTGCTGACCGCTAAATCCGACGATGTTTACGGCCGCGCCAAGATTTACGAAGCCATCGTCAAGGGTGAACCTGGCATCGAGCCCGGCGTGCCCGAATCGTTCAACGTCCTGGTTCGCGAGTTGCAATCTCTGTGCCTGGATGTCGAGCTGATGAAGCGCCAGAAGCCTCAGGTGGAGCAGGCAGCCGACTAAGGCTGCCGCTCCGCCACGAATTTCGTAAGCTTTTTACCTCCCGGGAAACCGGGAGCGCCGCGGCGCAAGCCGCGGCAGGGAGGATCCGACCTTGTATCGAAGCAGCCCATATGATCGCGCGAGTCTGATTGCTGATTTCGATTCCATTCGCATCAGCTTGGCCAGCCCGGAGAAAATTCGCTCCTGGTCTCACGGCGAAGTCACCAAGCCCGAGACCATCAACTACCGCACCTTCAAGCCCGAACGCGACGGCTTGTTCTGCGCCAAAATCTTCGGCCCCGTCACCGACTGGGAATGCTTGTGCGGCAAGTACAAGCGCATGAAGCACCGCGGCGTCATTTGCGACAAGTGCGGCGTCGAAGTCACCCTGAGCAAAGTCCGCCGCGAGCGCCTCGGCCACATCGAGCTGGCCTCGCCCTGCTCCCATGTCTGGTTCTTCAAGGGCCTGCCGTCCCGCATCGGCTACTTGCTCGATATTTCCATGCGCGACCTCGAGCGCATTCTCTACTTCGAGGCCTTCGTCGTCGTCGATGCCGGCGAAGTTCCCGGCATCAAGGAGCGCGAACTGCTCCCCGAGGAAAAATACCGCGAGCTGAATGGCCGAATATGCCGGCCGTTTCCGCGCGGTAATGGGCGCCGAAGCCATCAAGGAACTGCTCCGCCGCGTCGATATCGACAAAATTGGCGACGAGCTGCGCGAAAAAATGAAGGCCGACCCCAGCCTCCAGAAGCGCATCAAGTTCGCCAAGCGCCTGCGCGTGGTCGACGCCTTCCGCAAGAGCGGCAACAAGCCCGAGTGGATGATCCTGGACGTTATCCCCGTGCTTCCGCCCGAGCTGCGTCCGCTCGTGCCGCTCGACGGCGGCCGCTTCGCCACTTCTGATTTGAACGACCTCTATCGCCGCGTCATCAACCGCAACAACCGGCTGAAGAAGCTGATGGAGCTGCACGCTCCCGACGTGATCGTGCGCAACGAAAAGCGCATGCTCCAGGAAGCGGTCGATGCGCTATTCGATAACGGCCGCCGCGGCCGCGTGTTGCGCGGCACCAACAACCGCCCGCTCAAGTCGCTTTCCGACACGTCTGAAGGGCAAGCAGGGCCGCTTCCGGCAGAACCTCCTCGGCAAGCGCGTCGATTATTCTGGCCGCTCCGTCATCGTCGTGGGCCCCGAGCTGCGCCTCAACCAGTGCGGCCTGCCCAAGAAAATGGCCCTCGAGCTCTTCAAGCCTTTCATCTATCACAAGCTCGAAGCCGCCGGCCACTGCACCACCATCAAGCAGGCCAAGGAGATGGTCGAGCAGCAGGAATCCATCGTCTGGGACATCCTCGAAGAGGTGATTCGCGAACATCCCGTGCTGCTCAACCGCGCGCCCACGCTGCACCGCCTGGGCATTCAAGCCTTCGAACCCACCCTCGTCGAGGGCAAAGCCATTCGCATCCATCCCCTGGTCTGCACCGCGTTCAACGCCGATTTCGACGGCGACCAGATGGCTGTGCACATCCCGCTGTCGCCCGAAGCGCAGATCGAAGCCACCGTGCTGATGCTTTCCTCGCGCAACATTCTGTCGCCGGCCAACGGCTTGCCTCTCGCCGTTCCGACGCAGGACATGGTGCTCGGCATCTACTACCTCACTAAGGCCAAGCCCGGAGCCAAGGGCGAGGGCCGCGCGTTCGGCTCGATCGAAGAAGTGGTCCTGGCGCTTGAAGCCGGTGAAGTCGAACTGCTCACCCCCATCCGCCTGCGCTATACGGGCGAGATGATCGACCTGACCACCGCTTACGACGATCAGGACGTCACGCACACCGAGTCGGTGCAACTGAAGCGGCAGTTCCTCAACACCACCGTCGGCCGCGTTATCTTCAACGATTCGTTGCCGAAGGAAATGCCCTTCGTCAACGGCTTGCTCAAGAAAAAGGGCGTGCAACAACTGGTCTATTACTGCTATCTCCGCTTCGGCCTCGAGCGCACGGTCGTGGCTCTTGACCAGCTCAAGGAACTGGGCTTCCTCTACGCCACCAAGTCTGGCATCTCGATCGGCATCGAAGACATGCTCATCCCCCACGACAAAGCGCCTCTTGTCGAGGCCACCGAAAAGGAAATCGTCAAGGTGCAGCAGCAATACCTCGACGGCGCCATCACCAACGGCGAGCGCTACAACAAGGTCATCGCCATTTGGAGCGACGTCACCGAAAAAGTGGCCGAGCAGATGTTCAAGGCCCTCGAACAACAGGATAAAGAAGGCGTCATCAACCCCATCTACGTCATGGCCGATTCCGGCGCCCGCGGATCGAAGCAGCAAATCCGCCAGCTTTCCGGAATGCGCGGCTTGATGGCCAAGCCTTCCGGCGAAGTCATCGAGACGCCCATCACCTCTAACTTCCGCGAAGGCCTCACCGTGCTGCAATACTTCATCTCTACGCACGGCGCCCGCAAGGGCTTGGCCGATACCGCGCTCAAGACCGCCGATTCCGGCTACTTCACCCGCCGTCTCGTGGACGTGGCCCAGGACGTCATCATCAACGAAATCGACTGCGGCACCGTCGAGGGCATCTACGTCGAACCCATTCTCGAGGCCGGCGTCGAAGTCGAACCTTTGCGCGACCGCGTCGTCGGCCGCGTTTCACTCGAGAAGATCAAAGACTACGAGGGCAACGTCATCCTCGAGATCAATCAGGAAATCACCGAGGAACTCGCCAATTCCATTCAAGCTGCTGGCATCGAGCGCGTCAAGATTCGCTCCGTGCTCACCTGCGAATCCCGCCGCGGGGTTTGCGCCCAGTGCTACGGCCGCAATCTGGCCACCGGCCGCATGGTCGAACTCGGTGAGGCCGTGGGCGTCATCGCCGCGCAGTCTATCGGCGAGCCGGGTACGCAGCTCACCATGCGCACCTTCCACATCGGCGGCACCGCCACCCGTATTCAGGAGCAGTCGAAGGTCGAGG
The DNA here is from genome assembly GCA_963719845.1 of uncultured Acidobacteriota bacterium. GTDB lineage: Bacteria > Acidobacteriota > Terriglobia > Acidiferrales > UBA7541 > Palsa-189. Next base: position 125,300 of record CAVRDM010000021.1, read on the forward strand.
CCCGCAGCAGCGGCTTCGTCCGCTTCCTCGATCTCAAGGTCGTTCACGGCCGCAACAACGCCTTGATCGCCATGAATCGCTCCGGGTTGATCGCCATCGTCGATGAAAAAGGCCGCGAAAAGGAGCGCTACCACGTCGTGTACGGCGCCCGCCTGCGCGTCGATGAAGGCCAGCCCGTCACCATCGGCCAGATTCTTGCCGAATGGGACCCCTTCACCTTCTCCATCCTTACCGAGGTGGGCGGCAACATTCAGTTCAAGGACCTGCAACCCGGCATCACCATCGAGGAGCAGGTTGACGAAGTCACCGGTCTTGCGCAGCTCGTCGTTACGCTGCCGCCCGGCGACGAAAAGCATCAGCCCACCATCCTGATTCGCGATACGGCCGGCCGCGCGCGCAAGAAATACCTGATGCCCTCGCGCGCCCACTTGATGGTTTCCGATGGCGATGAGGTCCAGCCCGGCGACGTGCTGGCCAAGATCCCGCGCGAAACCACCAAGACCAAAGACATCACCGGCGGTCTCCCGCGCGTCGTCGAACTGTTCGAAACCCGCAAGCCCCGCGATCCCGCCGTCATCTCCGAAATCGATGGCGTCGTCAAGTACGGCGAGATCAGCAAGGGTCTGCGCAAGATTTACGTCGAAACCGATGACACCAAGCCGGGCATGACCCAGAAGGAATATTCCATCGCTCGCGGCGTGCACATCAACGTCCAGGAAGGCGAACACGTCAAGGCCGGCGAGCCGCTGATCGACGGCCCGCTCAATCCCCATGACTTGCTGGCCGTCCTCGGCGAAAAATACACCCAGGCCTACCTGGTCAATTCCATCCAGGAGGTCTACCGCCTCCAGGGCGTCAACATCAACGATAAGCACATCGAAACCATCGTGCGCCAGATGATGCGCTGGGTAAAAGTCGAGGACGTTGGCGACACCAAGTTCCTTCTCGACGAGCAAGTGGATAAGTTCCGCTTCCGCGAGGAGAACGACCGCGTCATCGCCGAAGGCGAGCGTCCCGCGACCGGCCGCCCGCTGCTCCTTGGAATCACCAAGGCCTCGCTGTCCACCGACTCCTTCATCTCGGCGGCCAGCTTCCAGGAGACCACGCGCGTCCTCACCGAAGCCGCGGTTGCCGGCAAGGTGGACTACCTCCGCGGCCTCAAGGAAAACGTCATCATGGGCCGCCTTATCCCGGCGGGAACCGGTCTCGAGCGCTACCGGAACATCGACCTTCTGGTCGAAGTTCCGCCTCCGCCGCCTGAAATCGAGGTGCCTGCTCCCGAACTCACGGCCGAGGAGGCCGCGGCGCTCGATTTCCTGCGCAAAGACGCCGACGCCATTGCCGAGAGCTAGCGTTCTCGCTCTGACGCGGTAAATCGCTTCCATCGAAAATGGCGTTCCGGCCTAACAATAACACCCGGAACGCCATTTTTTTATCCCGCACACCGTGTGCCGCGTCGCCGGCTAAATCTTCCGGATCAGCGTGCCCGCTGTCGGTCCCAGGATTTCCGCTTCACCGCTTTTGTTAAATCATCTAGAATTGTCATATCCGTTGCTGCCGAGAAGTGACGGTTAAGTCCCGGGATTTCCGCTTCACCGGTTTTGTTAAATCATCTAGAATTGCCATATCCGTTGCTGGCCGAGAAGTGACGGTTAACCAAAGAGGTGACCAATAAGCCATAAGCCCACTCCTTTCAGTTGCCGTCCCCCGGCCACCGGCTTAGACTTACCATCATGAACGGTGCGGGGCCTGCCCACGACCGGACCCGGTCGAATGAAATCGCTGAATCATCGAAATCGTTGAAATAGTTGGAGCTGCCCAAAACTCATGCCCACGGGGATACTGGATCGCGATCCTGCTGGCCCGGAAACGGGGGCACGACGCCTCCTGACCCTCGGATTCCTCCACTGGATCGCTTGGCCTCCCATGAGAGCAGGTTATGGCGTTTGGCGTTGCTTATCCTGGTGGTTTTAGCCGTCGGATTTGCCGCCGTCACCTGGTCGCAGAATCGCTCGCTTCCGCGTGAACTTGAGGCGCTGCCATTTGGATTGGTGGTGCTCGTCGTCCTTTTTGTCCTCTATGCCCTCTCCAAGACCCGGCAAATGGCGGAGCTTCGCGGTATGGTGCGCGGTCTCGAACAACGCGCCTCGGCTCCCCCCGATTTAGGACAGCTGGAAAAGCTGTTCGAGATGGTGCAGCGGTCGCAGCAAGGCTATCGTGATCTCATCGATACTTTCGAGGACCTGCTCTTTTCCATTTCGCTCAAGGGCCAAATTCTTGCCGCCAATCGCAGCGTCGCCGATCTCCTGGGCCACTCCTTTTCCTCGCTCGTCGGCCGCCAGCTCGACGAGTTCATTGAGCTGGTGGACGGAACCGGCCGCGCCGCCGCTGAACGCGCCCTTCCCCGCTTGCTTGAGCAGCGCCACTGGACCGGCGTCGTGCGCGTTCGCCTCAAGCACGATGCTTCCACGCGATTCTTCCAGTGCACCCTGCACACCCTCGTGCGCGACGGCCAGCAGCAGGGTATTTGCGCCTTGGCCCGTGACATCACCAAGGAGCGTGAAAACGAGGCCCGCTTCACCGAACTCTTCTTGACCCTTCAGGAAGGCGTCTATCTCGCCACCGCCGAGGGCAATTTCGAGGATATCAATCCCGCCCTTGCGCGCATGCTCGGCTACGAAAAACGGGAAGAAGTCATCGGTCATCCTCTTTCCGAATTCCTCCTCCATCCCGGTCAGTGGGAAGCCGAACAAACCGAACTCGCGCATTCCGACGCCATCTACGGGCACGAGGTCACCTTGCGCCGCCGCGACGGCTCGGCCATTACTTGCCTCCACGCCGCGGCTCGCATCAGGGATACTGCCGGCCGCATTCAACGCCATCAGGGAACCCTGGTGGACATCACCAGGCGCCGCGAAATCGAACTGCAGTTGCACCGCGAACAGGAATTCGCGCGCCGCCTCGTTCAAAGCTTTCCAGACCTGGTCATCGCCGCAGACCGCCAGGGCCGCTATTCGTTCGTCAGTCCGCGATCCCGGGAATTGCTCGGCTTTACCCCCGAGGAGATGATTGGCACACCCCTCGGGTGCCCGCATGGATCTGCGCGACCGCAAGGTGGTACGCGAGATTTTCGACGCGCTCGTTTCCGGCAAATCCACCGAGGGGAGTCTCGAGTATTTGACCGAGCGCAAAGATGGAGAGATGCGCTTGTTCCGCGCCACCGCCAGCCCGCTTCTTGACGCCGCCGGCGAGATCGAAGGGATCATCGCCTCCGCCCGCGATATTACCGAAGCCAAGCGCATGGAGCAGCAATTAATCCAGACCGAGCGCCTCGCGGCCATGGGCCAGATGATCGCCGGCGTCGCCCATGAGCTGAACAATCCCCTTACCGCCGTCCTGGGGGTCACCGAACTCCTGCGCGATTCCGCTGTCGATCCCGTCATGCGCCGCCAGCTTGAACTTGCGCACCGTCAGGCGCGCCGCGCCGCTCAGATCGTGCAGAGCTTGCTTTCGTTTTCCCGCCCGCCCCAGCCGCGCAAGTCCTCCGTCCATGTGAGCGACTTGATTCAGCGCAGCCTGCAACTCCACGAACATTCCCTGCGCGCTAATGGCGTCGCCGTCGATTTCGTGCCCAAGCCCGGCCTTCCCGCCGTTTTGGGCGATGCCAGCCAGCTTACCCAGGTTTTTCTCAATCTCATCGCCAATGCCGAGCAGGCTATTCACGAACTGCGCGACCACGGCACGCTCCGCATTCGCGTCGGAAACCTCGGAAACCGCGTCCTGGCTACCTTCCAGGATGACGGTGTCGGCATTCGCAGGGAAATCCTGCCGAGGCTCTTCGATCCTTTTTTCACCACCAAGCGCCCCGGCCGCGGCACCGGATTAGGCTTGAGCATTTGCCTGGCTATCCTTCGCGAGCACGGCGGACAGATTGAAGCGCAGCCTTTTCCCGACGGCGGCTCGGTATTCACCGTTTCGCTCCCCATCACGCATGGCACCGGAATGTTTCTCCCTGATTCCTCCTCCCCCGCCATCCAGGCCGAGCCGTCTCCTGTGACCAGCGAACGCCTTAGCGGTTGCGCCGTACTTGTGGTGGACGACGAAGAGAGTATTCGCGAACTGGTGCGCGATGGACTCGCCGTTCGCGGCGCCCGTGTGGACGTCGCCGCCTCCGCGGAGGAGGCGCTCTCCCTGATCAAGCGCCATACTTACCACGCCGTATTGTGCGATCTGAATTTGCGCAGTAGTCTCGGATCCGATCTCGGCATTTCGGGCCGCGAATTCTACGCGCGCCTTGGCGAAGGCCAAAGCGCCCACCGGCCGTTCTTTCTGTTCATGACCGGAGAGTTAGTTGTCGGCCCCACGAGCGATGACCTGGCAACTTCCGGCGTCCCCACGCTGCAAAAACCTTTCCGCATCTCGGAGCTTATCGCTATCCTCACCGACGCCATGTTCGGCACCCCCGCAACCTCCTCCCCCAACGGCTCCGCGTCAAAAACCGAATAACCCTCTCCCCCCGGCATTGCCGTTGCGGCCTTCAGCAGGCACTCGCGCCGCTTCAAACGTCATTGCCTTCCGTCGGAGACCGCCCTTCTCATCCCACCTGATAACCCGGATTCCGACTTGTGGTAGACTCCGCGGCATGAAACGGCGCCACTTCCTGGTGCTTTCCACGGCTAGCGTTGGCGGATTGCTGGTCTACACCCTGGACCGCCAGGTTTCGCGGCTTTCCGCGCAGGACGATAAATCCCTCAAGATTCCGCTGCGATTCTTCACCGCGGAAGAAGCGCTCATCGTCGCGGCCGCGGCTTCGCGCATCATGCCCAGCGACGATGCAGGCCCTGGCGCGCGTGAAGCGGGCGTGGCCATCTTCATCGACCGGCAACTTGCCGGCCCTTGGGGTCGCGACGCGCACCGCTACACGCACGAGCCCTTCGATGAGAAGGCGGCCGGCCGAATTCGGCTATCAGGGCTCGGCCACGCCCGCGCAGATCTATCGCCAGGGGCTAAAGCAGCTCGCCGGTTTCAACGATCTCACTCTCTCCGAGCAGGATGAAAAGCTGAGACAGATCGAAAACGGCGTCTTCTTTACCTTGCTCCGCCGTAACACCATCGAAGGCATGTTCTGCGATCCGCAGCACGGCGGCAACGTCGACATGGTCGGCTGGCAATTGATCGGCTTCCCCGGACCGCGCATGAGCAATTTCCTCGAGATCGAAAAGTATCGCGGCGAGGCGTTTCGTCCCAAGCCGATGAGTCTCGCGCAGGTGACCGCGCATCCGAATCGGCCCAGCGAGGACGAAAAGTGACAGGACCAAAAGTGACAGGACCAGAAACGAGAATGCTCAGCGTAAGCAGTATCGAGTTCCAACCATGAATCTTGAACGCTCGACTCGGAGCAACGCGGCGTGAAGAACCTGCCGAAAACCGATGCGGTGATCATCGGCGGCGGCTGGACCGGCTTGCTGATGGCCAAGGAGCTGGCCGCGCGCACGCCGCTTTCGGTGGTGGTGCTCGAGCGCGGCGCTCCCCGCCACAAGGAAGACTACGTCGCGGGCATGGACGAGCTCGACTACAACGTCCGCTTCCGCATGATGCAGGACTATTCGCAGCAGACGGCCACGCTGCGCTACACCACGCGCGACCGCGCCATTCCCATACGGCAACTCGGCTCCTTCATGCCCGGCCAGGGAACTGGCGGCGCGGGCGAGCACTGGGGTGCCGTGTTTCCGCGCTTCGTGCCCGACGTTTTCGAGCTGCTCAAGAGCACCACCGAAAAGTACGGCGCGAAAAAGCTGCCCGCAGATCATTCCGTCGTCGATTGGGGCATCACCTGGAAAGAGATCGAGCCGTATTACGCGCGCGCCGATAAGCTAGTAGGCTCCTCGGGCAAGGCGGGCAACCTGCAGGGCAAGTTAATCGCAGGCGGTAATATTTTTGAAGGCCCGCGCAGTGAGGAGTATCCCACGCCGCCTACCAAGCAGCCCTACTACGCCTCGCTCTTCGGCGAAGCGGCCAAGTCGCTCGGCTATCATCCGTATCCCAACCCCGCCGCCACGCTCAGCGCCGCATACACCAATCCCGACGGAATCTCCCGCCCCGGCTGCATGTATTGCGGCTTCTGCGACCGGTTCGGCTGCATGATTGGCGCCAAGGCGCAACCCACCAATACGCTGCTGCCGCTAATCGAGAAGCAGAAAAGCGTCTCGCTGCGCAATGGCTGCTGGGTGCGCCGCATCGTCTACGACAAAGCCAACGGCGGACGCGCTACCGGCGTCAACTACATCGACGCGAACGGCGAAGAGTGCTTCCAGCCCGCCGACCTCGTGTTCCTCGGCACGTGGACCATACACAACACGCGCCTGCTCCTGCTCTCCGGCATCGGCGAACCCTACGATCCCAACACCGGCAAGGGCGTGGTGGGCCGCAACCTGACGCACCAGGTGAGCTTCACGCCCGCGCAGGCCTTTTTCGAAAAGCAGCTGAACCGCTTCATGGGCGCCGCGCCCGCCGGCACGCGCATCGGCGATTTCGACGGCGACTCTTTCGATCACAGCAATGTGCCTTTCGTGCGCGGCGGCACATTCGCCGGCACCGGCACCGGCTTCCAGCCCATCGTCGGTTTCGGCACGGTGCCGCCGTCAGTGAAGGCGCGCTGGGGCGCGGAATGGAAGAAGGCGGCGGTCTACTGGTACGATCGCGTCGGCGCAGTCAGCTTCGCCGGCGAGCACATCGCCTACAAAGATCACTTCATGGATCTTGATCCCACCTACAAGGACCATCTGGGCGACCCTTGATACGCCTCACGCTCGACTGGAAAGACAACGAGCGCAAGATGGTCGAATTCGCCATCGCCAAAGGCGTGGAAATCGCCCGCGCCATGGGAGCCAAAGAAATCGCCGCCACCGATATCGCCACCTACAAACACTACGACACGCGCCGCTATCAATCCACCCACGTGCAGGGCGGCACCATCATGGGCCCGTCGCCCGAACACTCGGTGGTCAACACCTACGGCCAGCACTGGCAGGCGCCAAATCTTGTTCGTAATGGGCGCATCCATGTTCGCCAACAACGGCTCGGCAAATCCCACCCCCACAGTCCTGGCCTTCACCTACCGCACCGCCGACGCCGTAATCGACCGCTACCTAAAAAAGCCCGGCCCGCTAGGCTAGCCGCAGCAGGCCGCGAAGGGATGTGCAAGAAAAGCAAAGCTCAACCGGAAAAACGCGCAGGGCCACCAGTAGCACAGGCATTCCTGCCTGTGCAAGATGACGGTAAGACTCCAAGACTGGCGACGGCTAGCAGTGAAAATGAGCGCGCCTACTCCAACGGCTGAGATTCGATCCCATGCGTAAAATGGCCGGCGCAGGGGCCACACCTCAATTCGCGCCGTCTTTAGTAGCACAGGCATTCCTGCCCGTGCACTTTTGCATCCTCATTTCCCGCCGCGACTGATTTCCTTCAAATAACTGAGTTTGATTTGGCGCAGCAATTAAAGGAAATGGCGCACCGTTTCTAGCCGGATTTTTCAAAAGCCGTAAAGAATTGCAGGATTCTCGACGAGAATGCGATGGCGGGTCGCTTCGCGCGGCGCCCATTGAGTGAGCAAGTCGAACAGCATAGCGTCGTCTGGCTTGTTCGTTTCGTTCGGGTGCGGCCAGTTGCTCCCCCACACCATCCTCTCTGGCGCAGCTTGCACATATGCCTGACCGACCTTGTTCACATCCGCATAGGTGGGCGGTCCGTCCTGCGTCATGCCGTACGTCACCGTGGCAATGGTCTTACTGCTTGTCCCAGACCAGCGTGGCACTTGTCGGCTGACCTTGTGCGTTGGTCCCTTTTATCGCGATGGTCGTGACCTTCCCGTCTTTAGAGACCACGGTTCTCGTTGTCTGAACCACTTTGCCTTCCTTCTTCGCTGTCGAGATTGAAGTGTTCGTGTCCACGCGCTTGAGGGCATTGGTATCTGCCCCATTAGGTGTTCCTACTCCGGAATAAGGGGAATCCTTCCCACTATAGTCGGTCGTGTAGCTATAAGCGATGCGGCTTCCGTCCCCGGCGACCCCCTCGAAGCTATACTTGGCGCCATCGCCTTGCGTTTCTACGGTCCGCGTTTCGCTCTTTGGTGCCTGCGAGTTAACGTACTTGGACTTCGCTATGTTTAACTTCCATTTACCGACGAAGGGGTTGCTTTGAGCCAGCAGGCCCGAGGACGATAAAGCCAGAACGACGACGGTGCCAATTTTCAAAACTCGATTCATATGCGCGACTCTCCTTTAATTGCAAAGGCTACTTCTTTGTGAGTTTCGATTCGGAGGGGCCCTGACTGCGGGCACACTAAGCTGTCAGGGCAGGTGTGTCAACCGATATTTGGTTTCATCGCCACATCCCGCCGTTTTAGAAGATTTTGACCAAGCCCTAAAATTCTCCATCGCTATTCCGCGCACCTACAAACCCAGAGGGTTCGTCTCGCCGCCTTTTTAACGCTCGCTTGCAAAGCCGGCTCGTCTATCCTTTAATCCACGGCAGCGCGAAACCTCTTACGGCCAAGTATTGAAACCGAGTCACACATTCGCTCGTACAGATAATATCCGTGCCACTCACCGACGCCGAATTGGTTCAGCAGGCTCTTGGCGGCTCCCAAGCGGCGTATCACGCTCTCGTCGCTCGTTATGCTACGCCCGCCGTCAATCTCGCAACCCGCATGGTCCAGGACCGTGCGCTGGCCGAGGATCTCGCCCAGGAAGCGTTCGTGCGCGCCTTCGAGCGGTTATCGACCTACGACCAGAAACGCCGCTTCGCCAGTTGGTTTTTTCAAATCCTTCACAACGTTACGATCGACCACCTCCGCCACAAGCGGCCGGCCATCGTTTCGCTCGATGGGTTGGAGGAGGCTGGCCACCCGCGCGTTCCCGCCACTGCACCGGGCGGCGCGCCTGACGCCTTGGCGGAACAAGCCGCGCTAGTGCGTGCGGTGGATGCCGCTTTGCCCCGCATCCGCCCGGAATACCGCGAGGCGATTGTGCTGCGGTATCGGGAAGACCTCTCCGTCCAGGAGATTGCGGACACGATGAGCGTGCCCGTCGGCACGGTGAAAATCTATTTGTACCGGGCCCGCAAAGAACTCGCCGCGATTCTTTCCGAACAGGGGTGGCAGAACGCGCCAAAGGGTGGCGATTGAAACCCCTCGCCTGAAAACCTCGTATAGGGAGCAGTGGCCCCTACGGCCCAAGAGAACCCAAGAGAACCGGATGCCGAACGACCGACAGTGGCTGCAGGCCGAACACAGCGGAGAAGATGACCTCGCCGAGATGTTGTTCGCGCGTTTGATGGCCGAAATACCTCCAATTGAGGCTGGCCCGGATTTCGTCGGCCGGACGGCACAGGCGGCTTGGCGGTCCCGCACACGTCGCCGCTTCGTGAGGGCTTTGGCCGGCGTCGTAGCTGCGCTGTCGATTGGTTTCGCCGCCTTCGCCTCGATGTATGAATTACGCGGGCTGGCGGTTGGTCTCATCGCGCGGGGACCGCCGATGTTCTCGCATGGGTTGGTGTGGCTCCTGACATCGGCTAGCGCAGGAGTCAGATGGTGGTGGATCGCGGAGCGGATCGGGACAGCAGTCGGCGGCACGTTCGCCGCTCCATCCCTTGTCGCCGCCGTCGCCGCAATGGAGATGATTGCCCTGTTGGCGATCGTGGCGTTGAAGCAGTTGGTCCACGAAGACTAGAGCGCCGTGAGTTCAAGGAAGGTCCGACTATGACATCTCGATTAAGGAACTTAGTAATTGCGTGTGCCGTTCTTCTAATGTTCAGCGCCGCGATGTTCGTGCGCGGTCAGGCGTCTTCCAATATAACGAATTTGCGCGATCAACTCCGCCAGCGCTACGACATCGTGGCGCTTCAGGACGGGCTGGGCCTGGTGCCGCGTCAACCCAATGGCGATATCAGGCTCATCGAGATTCGTAACGGCGGCGTCGCCATCAACGGCGACACCGTAACTGCGCGTGAAGCGCGCGAGCGGCTCGGTAAGGATGCCGAACTCATTCTCCGAGGGACGTACCTGGACGCCGCAGCGCTGCGGGAAATAGCTCGTGCGGATTCCGCCGCGCCGCCTTCAGCCGGAAACACCGAAGAGAATACGAACGAGTCGGAACCGACACCCGCCGAGCGCACCCAGATGCGCCGCGGCGATCTGGTTCGCATCGGCGGCAGTGTCACCGTCGGCCGCGACGAAGTCGTCCAGGGCGACGTGGTCGCCATCGGCGGCTCCGCGGATATTAACGGCGAGGTTGCGCGCGACGTCACGGTTGTCGGCGGCTCGCTCAATCTTGGACCTGAGGCGCTTGTTCGCGGAGATGTAACGATTGTCGGCGGCTCGCTCAACCGGTCGCCCGGCGCGCGCGTTTATGGCAAGGTCGATAACGTCGCCTTCGGCGCGCAGTTTCCGTTCAATCGACGGTTAGGGCGAGGACTTTCTTTTCGCAGGCCATTCTTGCAGGTTGGTGGCGTGCTGGGCACGGTGCTGCGTATGACGCTGCTGTTACTCAGCGCCCTTGTGGTTGTGGCCCTGGGGGGACGGCTAGTTGAATCCATTGCGAATCGCGCCGCCAGTGAGCCACTTCGCGCAGGCCTCGTCGGACTGCTGGCCGAAGTGCTCTTTCTGCCCCTGCTCTTCATCACCATCGTGGTGCTGGCCGTCTCGATCGTAGGCATTCCGTTGCTGCTTCTGGTGCCGTTCGGCATCGTGCTGGTCGTCGTCCTGATGCTCATCGGCTTTGCCGGAATCGCGTTTCAGATTGGCCGCCTCGTGAGCGACCGCTTCGGAATTAAGCGTGGCCCCTATGCGTCGGTAGCGTTAGGGATTGTGGTGGTTGTCGGCATCACGCTCATCGCGAGGATTATTGCCCTCGCCGACGGCTTCGTTTTGGGTCTGGTCGTTGCCGGCTCATTGGCCGCAGTCGGCTATCTGGCGGAGTACGTCGCGTGGACGATGGGAATCGGGGCCGTCATCCTGACCTGGCTTGGTACTCGGCGGCCTGGAGCGCCAACTGCTGTGGTGCCGCCGACCGTAGGCGAGGCTCACGCTGAATAACGTCCCAGGTCACGCATCGCTTTCCCGACTGAGGGTTTTGATCTGCTCTCGGCGAACGCAATCTACAAATATAATTATTTTTTCGAGGCTGCGGCGTCCACTCCAAAATCCCAGACGTACATCGCCAGCCCTTCCGGCCCTCTCTCGACCAGCGCGTATTCGCCGGCCTCGAGCTGTTTTTCCACCGTCAGGCGATACAGGCTCTGGGCCGCGTCCCAAACCAGCAGTGGCATTTCATCGCCCTTGTAGTTGGTTTGGCCCACGATATTCGTGGTCGAGGTCTCGAGTTCGCGTTTGTCGCCCTTGACGGCGGTAATGCGGATCAAGGAAACCGCGGGATCGCGGCCGTCCGCGGTGCGAAAATAGAATTCCGGATCGCTCGAGTGCAGTCGAATCTTCGCGTGTTTTCCGGGAATTTCGATGTGCGCCTTCATCGGAATCAGCGGCACCCCGGTAACGATGCGCTCGGCCACGCGCCCTTTGTCCAGGTGCGACACCGCCTCATTCTGCTCCATGGTGACGACTACTTTTCCGTCCAGCGCGTAAAGCCCCGCATTGTCGGGCAGCAGGATGCCAGGCCGCGCTTCATAGCTCCTGTCCGAATCGATGTCCGCGGTACGCGCCGCCAATTCGGTGACCTTGATTTTTTTCGTTAGCTCTTGGTCTCGTGCAGCATCATCCGCTTCGCTCTTTTTCGTCGCGTCCCAATCCACCAGTGCCGCGGGGAGTTCCTCCCAGTCGGAGCGCTCCACGCTGTAATAGCGCACGCGATCACCCTCCAGCTGGTATTCGCGGATGATCTGGAAGCTGCCGTCCTTCAGCACCAATTTCTTGCCCTTTGGCAGCGGAACGGCAAGCGTGGACGTCTCGCTCGGTGCGCTCTGCTCGGCGCTCGACTGCTGCGCGGGTATGGCGGCAGCCGCCGGCAGGTTTCGCGCCGCCGCTGAAGGCGCGGCATAGAACCCCGACTCCGCTGCCATCAGCAGCAGCGAGACAACCAGGAAGCCGGACTGAAATTGACGTTGCACCATGACCGCCATTGCGATGCGCGCTACCTAAAACAGGTTTGCCTCGTCCCCCAGAATAGACCCCCATGCGCTGCGGCGCAATCGCCCTACAAATCCCGTCATTGCTTGACGAGATAGATGCCCAGTTCCGCCCATTGTTTCCCCAGCGCATTCACTTCGTCCGCTTCCCCCGAATGGATGCGATCGCGAATGATATTCGGATCGGCCAGGATTTCCTCCTCGCAAAAACCGTCGAAGCCCGGGAACCTCCGCCATTCCGGCGCCGCCGGCGGAGCGAGATTGGGAGCGGATTCGAGCATTTGCCGCAGGTTCAACCGCGCCTGAATCGCGAATCCGGCATTCACCAGCGCCGGGCTGTGCGCGAGGATTTCGAGCGCGGCTTTATTGAGATCGAAAAGGTAGCTCACCGTCATGATCACGCGTCCGCCGGGACGCAGCACGCGCGCAGCCTCGCGAAAAAAAAGTATTTGTCCGGCTTCGGAAAGATGCTCGACGCTACTGACACTGGTGATCACATCGACGCAGGAGTCCTCGAGCGGAAAGCCTTGTTCGAGGTCGGCGCGCACGAAGCTGGTATTTCCCTCCGTATGCGTGTCGATTAAAAAATCCAACAGGTAGGCGTGCCGCACCCGGGGACGATACCAGTCGAGTAGCCGGTTCGAGGTGCCCGAGCCGGCGTCGGCGACATCGAGTGTCGCGAGCGGCAGCGCTTCAAAGTGACGCCGCACCCAGGCATGGGCCCAGCGCCGCGTGTTTTTCCGCTGCCACGGGATTAGCAGTTCGGCCTCGGACGCGGTGCCCCAGCAGATAGTGCGCGAGACGGTGCTGCGGCGGAGGGTGCCGCGAATTTTACGCCGCAGGCTCATTCGCGAAGTAAGGTGAACAAGGCTAAAAAACTGCAAATGGAAGCAATTACAGGGTTTAATGTAACTGAGGGGTTCGATTGAGCTGGAGTTAGTGCTGGCAACGCGGCTGGAGCATGATGACCACCACGAGATCGGAGTTGGTGTAGCACCAGCGTCCGGCCTCAACCCCGGCCACCTGTGCGGCATCGGCCGCTCGCCGCAAAAACCCCAAATTGCGGAGCCGCGCCGCGCTTCGCAGGTGCTCCAGGCAGATTCCGGTGAGGTTGGAGACCTCTTCCTCGGTAAAGACCTTTTGGCTGGACCGAATTGTGATTGTTCCCATGGCTGCTCGCTCCATACACGGCGTCAAGATATTGAAATTCTAGGACGCCGTGCAGATGAGGAGCAATAGTGCTTCCGTTCCATCCCGACGGTACTTTGCGGGTACTTCGGTTAACGATCAGGATAGTTGCAAAGGAGTTAGCCCGTGCGCGCGGAAACGCCCGCAGAGCTAGGTAATCCGATAGGTAATCCGATCCGGGAAAAACATTGCGCTTTTTTGGAAGGCTTCTATCATTTCGCGGATTCCCGCCAGTGCGAAATTGCAACAGTCTATTCATAGATGCGTAACTGGCCGTCATAAATCGGCGCCACCGGCATGCTCGAACGCGTGCGCGAGCTGCAGCATGCGCGACTCGCCAAACGCCGGGCCGAATATTTGCAAGCCTACAGGCAAACCCTCGGCAGTTTTACCGCAGGGTACCGAAATTCCCGGAACACCGGCCAGCGAGCCGGTGACGGTGTAAATATCGGCAAGGTACATGGCCAGGGGATCGGCGGTGCGTTCGCCCAGGCGGAAAGCGGCCACCGGAGAAGTGGGCGTCACGATAACGTCCGCCTGCTCGAAAGCCTGGGCGAAGTCGCGGGCAATCAGGGAACGCACTTTCTGCGCCTTCAGGTAATAGGCGTCGTAGTACCCGGCGGAAAGCGCGTAGGTGCCCAGCATGATGCGCCGCTTGACCTCGGCGCCAAAGCCGCATCCCCGGGTTTTGCGGTACATCTCCATCAGAGTGGCGCCGGGAACGCGCAGCCCGTAGCGCACGCCATCGTAACGGGCGAGATTCGAGCTGGCCTCAGCGGTGGCGAGAAGGTAATAGACGGCTACGGCGTAATCGGTATGCGGCATGCGCAGCGGCACGCGGTGGCAACCCAGCCGCTCGAGCAGGGCAATACCCGCCTCGATCTTTTCGCGTACGCCGGGCTCCATGCCCTCGCCAAAATAATCAGTGGGAATGCCGATGCGCATTCCTCGGACGTGTTGGGAGAGAGCCTGGGAGTAATCCGCCACCGGCACATCGGCCGAGGTGGAGTCCCGCGGATCGCGGCCGGCGATCACGCCAAGGACCGTGGCGGCGTCGGCGACCGTGCGGGTCAGCGGTCCAATGCGGTCGAGCGAAGAAGCGAAGGCAATCAATCCATAACGGGAAACGCGTCCATAAGTAGGCATCATCCCGGGAATCCCGCAGAACGAACCCGGCTGGCGAATTGAGCCTCCCGTATCGGTGCCCAGCGCCACGACGGCCAGGCCGGCTGCAACCGCTGCCGCGGAACCGCCGCTCGATCCTCCCGGAACATGATCGAGCGCGACGGGATTGCGCACGGGCCCATAGGCGGAATTTTCATTGGAGCTGCCCATGGCAAATTCATCGCAGTTGGTTTTGCCCAGCATTACGGCTCCCGCCTGCTCGAGACGCTCGACAGCGGTGGCGTCGTAAGGCGGGCGGTAGCCCTCAAGGATGCAGGAGCCGCAAGTCGTGGGCACGCCACGCGTGCTCAGGACGTCCTTGACGGCGAGCGGGACGCCCGCGAGTTCCGGGAGCGAGTCGCCCGCGGCGAGGGCGGCGTCGATGCGGTCCGCCTGCGCGTAGGCGCGCTCGGGACTGAGGGCGAGAAAGGCGTTCAGCTCTGGATTGCGTTGTTCGATGCGCGCGTAAAATTCGGAAGTGAGCTCGCGCGCGGAGATGCGCTTGGCCGTGAGGGCTTCGTGAACCGAGGCGATGGTCCACGCGCCGTTTCCGGCTGGTCGCTTCCGGCGGGGGATGCGCGTGGTGGAATATTCCCGGCATCGTTAGCGCTCGATCACCTTGGGCACGCGGAAGTATGGCGGATCGGGATCCGGCGCGCCGGCGAGCACGTCGCCGATGATTTCACAGGGCACGACAATATCTTCGCGCAGCGGCGTTCCCATGACAGCCGCTTGCGCTGCGTGGGTGTCCCGCGATTTGGCGGTCGATTCCGTATTCGCCTGGGGAGGGGCGACGTGGGCCATGGGCTCGATGCCTTCGGTGTTGAGTTCGTTTAGTTTTTCGCTGTAGGTGAGGATCGAATCGAGATGGCGCGCAAAGGACTCGATGTCGGATTCGTCGAGTTCGAGGTGGGCGAGCTCGGCGACGTGGAGAACTTCTTCGCGGGTAATTTTCATGACGGCTTCGCCATGGAGAGTGCGGCTGACGGCGCCGCGGCGGGTTCGCGGCGCGCGTATTTGTTGGAGATGTAATCGTCGACCAGTGCTTGAAAGGCCGCGGCGAGTTCGTCATAGGTGCCGTGCAGCGTGGTGAAATGCTGGCCGTCGATGTACACCGGGCAACTGGGAGTTTCGCCGGTGCCGGGAAGGCTGATGCCGATGTTGGCGGCGCGCGATTCGCCGGGGCCATTGACGATGCAGCCCATGACCGCGAGCGTCATGGATTCAACGCCCTCATATTGCAGCTTCCATTCGGGCATTTTTTCGCGGATGTAGCCTTGAATGCTTTCGGCCAGCTGCTGAAAGGTGGTGCTGGTGGTGCGTCCGCAGCCGGGGCAGGCGGTAACGCTGGGCAGGAAGGCGCGCAGGCCGAGAGCCTGAAGCAATTCGCACGCCGCGTAGACTTCCTCGCGGCGGTCGCCATTGGGGCGCGGCGTGAGAGAGATGCGAATGGTATCTCCAATGCCTTCGTGCAGCAGGATGCCCATGGACGCGGAGGACCAGACGGCTCCCTTGGTGCCCATGCCGGCTTCAGTAAGCCCGAGATGCAGAGGCTGGCGGGTGCGCGCGGCGAGACTGCGATAGACCGTGATCAAATGCAGGGGGCGTGAAACTTTGCAGGAGATGATGATTTGATCTTCGCGCAATCCACACTGCAGGGCGAGCTCGGTGGATTCGAGCGCGGAAAGCACCATGCACTCATTGATGATTTCTTCGGAGCTGTGGCCGAGGAGGCGGTCGGTATTCTCCTGCATTTTGCGCATGACCAGCTCCTGATTGAGGGAGCCGCCATTGACGCCGATGCGCACGGGCTTGCCGTTATCGCGGGCGATATCGCAGATGGTGGAGAACTGTTCGTCGCGGCGCTTGCCGGCTCCCACATTGCCAGGATTGATGCGGTATTTATCGAGCGCTGCGGCAGCGCGCGGATATTTTGTAAGCAGAACGTGACCGTTGTAATGGAAATCGCCAATGAGCGGCGCGTCACATCCGGCGTCGAGCATGCGCTGCTTGATTTCGGGCACGGCGGCAGCCGCTTCGGGAACGTTTACGGTGATGCGCACCATCTCGGAACCTGCGGCGGCAAGCTCGAGGCACTGGTGGGCCGTGGTTTCGATGTTGGCGGTGTCGGTGTTGGTCATCGACTGGATGACGATGGGCGCGCCGCCGCCGACCTGGACGCGGCCAACTTTTACGGCGTGAGTGGTGTGGCGATGGGGTTTCAGCATGGGTTAGGCTCTAATCGGTTGCTGGGAGTCTCCGAGAGAGGGGGTGGCCCCCCGGTTTTTTTTGCAACGATATCATTCCATGGGATTTGAGTGCGCATCGTATCGCAAGGATATCATTCTATGGGACTTGCAAGTCATTTCGCGATCCGCGAAGGCGTGGGCGCATTGCGGACGGGCCGCTAGGCGCTCGGGAAATCGGGTTGGTCTATTTATGGCATCGTGGAAATGAACACAGGCAAGAGTGCCTGTGCTACCAAAGCGTGCGCGTCGATGGGCGGTGGCGCCGCGTTGCTTGAATTGGTATGCCTTGCTTTCACAGCTCGGGGGATGGATAGCTCGGAGCATTACGCCTCTGCGCGGCAGAATGCGTGCGTCGTACGGGACGATGTCTAATGTCAATGCCGCTGAAAGGTATATTTTACCATGCGGCTCAAGCTCGGCGTACGGAGTGACACAGGCAACCGCCTAGCCGCACAACTTCAAATACGATCGCAGCATCTGGCCGTGTGGGGGTTCCCTTGCGACCAGCTGCCGCCGTGGCCTTGGCGTCCCTTGTGCCAATCGCGCTTTGGGCAGCCGAAGCGTCCCCGCGCCCTCCGCAAACCCCAGGTATATCGGTCGCCGTTTACGATGGAAGGCCCACACACATTTGGAACCGCCTTTACGCGGCGTTGCGTGTTCGCGAGGATTCGCAGGGCAACCGGTACGGGGAAGATTCGCTCGATCCCATGCTATGGCAAGAATCCGAGCACCTGTTGTCGCAGCCCTCGCATGGCCTCGCGCTCGGTGTGATGGATGAGTTCCTGCGAACACACGCGGAAACTCTAATTCAAGACCCCCTTAAACGCGCCATGTTACAGCGCGACCTGTGGGCGATATTCGATTGGTCTACTCTGCAATACTTAGCGCCGGGACGACCCCAATATAAAGACGAGAAGCGAGCGTTGCAGGCACGGCTGGCCGAGGTGATGAGGCGCTTGGCGCTTACGCAGGAGCAGATCAAATCTCTGCCGGACAACTATGCTCAGGCGGTGGACTCCGGCGCGTTCGCGGCGCAATACAATCCGGCGCAGCCGCAGCAGCCGTTTTTGCCGCCGGACTTGCTTGACCCGCGCGGGCCATGGGTGTGCATCACGCCCAGTCCCGAATCGATCGGTGGCGTTGCGAAGTTTCATGTCTTTGATTTTTCGGGACGCTCGGTTTTCCTTGTCTTCGTGCGGCTCCCGGAAGGACGCCAGGCGACGATGAATTACTTCCAAACCTTGTGGAACTTTCCGCAGCCTTGGGTTCCGGGTCCACCTCCGGTATCCACCGATCAGTCGCAAGAAAACCCGGATCTGCCGTCTTTCCCGCCCGGGACGCAGATGGCGCTGGTACGCCAGATGATCCTATTCGACAACCAAGGCAATTTGACGGTGTCACCCATCACGGAGAGCGTACAGATTCGGGTGTACCGGGAAATTACAGCGGCGCGACAGCACGACTTGTCCACAGGCCTCGCCGGAAGCGGGCAGGACTTCTTCGAGATCAGGATCAGCCGACCGCTGCTGTTCTCCGGCAAGCAGGGAGGCTTGAGGGCCACGACTCGTGACGAAATAGAGCTGCCGACGTTTCAGACGATTGGGGGGATCCGATTGGCGAATCCCCCAAACCGGCACTGATCAACGCGTCGTCGTTTCCGCCCGTCATGCGGTTGTGTGTCAATTGCCATTCTGGCGGAGGAATTAATTCGTTCAACAGTCTGGATAGTTTGCTCAAGCCAAGCCGGCTCCAGCAGGAGACTCGGGATGTGAACTATGGACCCAGGTTTTGGAGTGCAAGCAATGCACTCTCGTGGAAGGCAAATCGTTACGACTGGGGTTTGCTGAACGGGTATTGGAAGGCGGTACCATAGTTGAATGTCTGTTTCTCCTACTTTCATTAAGATTCACCGCACGCTTCGCGTAGCCCGGCAATGGCGGCTGGCGTCACTGATCGTCTATGGAGTGTCAGCGATTTAGTAGACTTGTGGGAAGTCGAAGAGCGGAGGTTGGAAAGAGCGGCATGAAGATTCAGAGCTTTAGTGAAGGCGGGGTTGTTATTGAGCTCACTAAAAATGAGGTCGTTATCGTCAACAACGCCCTAAATGAGGTCTGTAACGGGATTCACCTTGAGGGTGAGTTCCATGCCCGTATGGGATGCAGCATCGAAGAGGCCCGAGGGCTGCTGGCAGGGATTCACGGTCTCTTTTCAAAGTAGCCCACTACCGTGCCGGGGGCTCGATTGACAGTGGCGTATCGCGGGCGTAGGCTCGCCGAACAGTTATATTGCGCGGGCTCCAAGTAGAGCCCGGACCCGTTAACATCTCTTCCGTGGAGGACCCCCATGAATACTTCCACCATAGGAACGGAAGCAAGACACCTTACGGGCTGGTCTATTGCGATTAGCCTGCTGATGATTTTCGCGGGAATTCTGGCTATAGGACTTCCAGTCGCGGCGGGATTCGCCGTCAATCTTGTAGTGGCGTGGCTGCTGGTAATCGCCGGCGTGGCGCATCTGGCGTTTGGCTGGCACCTGCGAGGAATGGGCGGCGTGGTTTGGCAGGTGCTGCTGGGCATTTTGTATGTAGGCGTCGGCGTGTATGTGCTGATGCACCCGGTGGCCGGGCTGGTGACGCTGACACTGTTCCTGGCGATCTACCTTTTTGCCGAAGGCCTGCTGGAGTTGATTCTATCGTTGCAGTTGCGGCCGCGGCAGGGTTGGGGATGGCTGCTGCTTGACGGGGTGGTTACGCTGGCTCTGGCGGTAATGATTTGGAGGAGCTGGCCCAACAGCTCGGAGTGGGTGATTGGAACGCTGGTAGGAATCAGCATGATCTTCAGTGGCACGACGCGACTGATGCTCTCGCTCGCGGCGCGGACCTTGGTGACGAAGCTGGCGTAATGCTGTTGGCGTGATGGTGGCGCCGATAAACGCCACCTACGACAAGTTAAAAAGGCAACCGGAAACGCTTGGCCGGTACACCGCCAAACAGCGGCTCCGGTTCGCGGCGCCTAGATCGCGGCGTTGGGCCGCGACTTAGAATGCGGCAGCCGGCGGTGGCTGCGCGCCGGGATGCGCGTTAATTCTGCGCGGCGCGGGTCTGGCGTTCCGCGATTCGGGCGCGGACGGCTTTCATTTGTTCGCGACTGGCGGCGGCACGCTGACGGCCGTTGGGCAAGGCGTCAATGAGCTTTTCCATGCTGGCGGCAAAGTGCGGTCCGGAGGCGGAGCGGATTTCGGCGAGCAAGGGCTCG
Organism: uncultured Acidobacteriota bacterium; assembly: GCA_963719845.1. Classification (GTDB taxonomy): domain Bacteria; phylum Acidobacteriota; class Terriglobia; order Acidiferrales; family UBA7541; genus Palsa-189. Next base: position 145,293 of record CAVRDM010000021.1, read on the forward strand.
AGTTTGGCGAAGACGCCAATCATCTCGCCATTGCTGTCGCTGAAGAGATCAACGCTGATGGCTCCATGGTTGACGAGTGACGCGGCCATGTCCCAATAGGATGCGACCATCCGCAAATAGGCGCTGTGTTCGCCAAACATGGCGTTATTAAAGTCGGCCAGCGATTGGGGATGAAACTCCCGGAAATACCAGTCACGCGCCTTGCGCATGGTTTCTTCGCGACGCAGCTCGTACAGCTTGAGGATCAGGCCGGCTTCTTCTTGCTTTGACATGGATGAGACGCTCCTTTGTTTAGGCGGGCTCCAAGTAGAGCCCGGACTCCGTATTGCGCGGGCTCCAAGTAGAGCCCGCACCCGTTTAGTATTCCCGGCGGCGCACAGGGCGCTGCGGGGTATGAGTGTAGCAGAGAGCGTTTTGAATTCGTATCCCCGAACTGCTCACGGCGCGCGCGAAAACGGCCGGCAATAATTATGGCCGCATGGATCTGTAATTGGTTATTGACTTGACTGGGCCGCGGGGGACCAGTATAAGAAAAGCTCGTTCCGGGAAGACCTTGGCGCGAGTCCCCGCAGCCCATCCCTGCTCGAAAGCGGAAAAATCACGTTCACCGGAGGGAAGATGAGAGGTGTCGATAGAATTCGACTGGTAGGGGTATTGGTGTTGGCGGGTGCGCTGATGGGGCAGGTGGCGAAGGCGCAGGTAACGTACCACGCTAATGCTGGAGCAGAGACCAAGGACCAAGCGGTGCAGGCGGATGGGTTTTTCCCCAACGAGCTGTGGATTTTTGAAGGTGACAGTATCCAGTGGACGTTTATTCCCGAGAACGAGGTTCACACGGTTACGTTACTGACGCCGGGGCAAGTGCGTCCGATGGCGCCGCCGCCAGCGGGGCCACCATTCGTAGCTCAGGGCGTAATTTGCGGGATGGGGCCCATTTACGACGGCAGTGCCTGCGTCTCGACCCAAGCCGGCTTGCGCGACGGGGCCACGTTTACGGTGACTTTTCCGAAAGGCAGCGCGGGTAATTACAAGTTTGTATGCCTGGTGCATACGGATATGACGGGGACGGTGCATGTCCTGGCGAATAGCGAACAGAATGAGGCCCTGATTCACAGCCAACGATTTTATGACGACCAGGCGCGGGATGAGGCGCGCGACATACTGGCGGATCGCGATAACCAGCAGGAGGAAGTCAGCGAATTGGGACGCAATCAAGTGATCGCGGGCACCGGAGAGATCGTGGCCACGGGCGGAGGAACGCAGTATCGAGCGGGAGTGCGCTTCCTGCAGGGAACGATTCGAATCCATAAAGGCGAATCGGTGGAGTGGACGAACTTGGATCCGACCGAGCCGCATACGGTCACGTTTGGGACCGAGCCCAACGGATTTATGCCCCCGACTCAAGTAAAACTCGGCAATCCCGAGGATGACGGCACACTGACTGGAACGATTAGTTCCACAGATGATTTTCTGAGCTCCGGATTTATTCAGGCGCGGGCCCCAGACCGGTCTGAAACGCCGCAATTGCCTCCGGGGATTACGCGAATCCGAATCACTTTTCCCGAGCCGGGGACCTACCAGTATCACTGCGCCATTCATGACACCGACGGCATGCTTGGCACGGTGATCGTTTTGCCGTAAGGGCGACTACGGCGTATCGAATGAAAGTAAGTTTTATGTCACGGTTCCGGCGCCGAGAACTGCTTATGGCGGCGCTGCTGGGGGCGCTGTGGGGAGCGGCGGTGCCGGGGCCGGTTCCCAGAGCAGCGGCTCAGGAAATCAAAAGGAAAACCGAGCCCGCCTTGGCGGGTAGCTCCGAAGGGATGTACCGGGGCGGGCTGGTTTCTCCGCCGTTGCCGAAGCCGAAATTTACGCTGACCGATACTTCGGGACGGCGGTTCGATTTTGCGTTGAAGACGCAGGGATACACGACGCTGCTTTTCTTCGGATATACGCATTGCCCGGATATGTGCCCGCTCCAGATGTCGATGATCGCCAGAGCGTTCAAGAGAATACCGGCCGAGTCCGCGGATCAATTCAAGGTGATCTTCGTGACCACCGATCCGGAGCGGGATACCCCACAGGTGCTGCGGACCTGGCTCGATCACTTTGATAAGCGCTTTATAGGCTTGACGGGAAGCGACGCGGCAATACAGGCAGCGCAGATCGCGGCAAATATCTCGCCAGCCAAAAAATCAGCGGTGCGGGCCGATGGGGCGTACGAAGTGGGTCACGCGGCATTTGTTCTGGCCTACACAAAGGATAATCTGGCGCACGTGATTTATCCTGTCGGGGTGAAGGAGGATGACTGGGTGCATGACCTGCCTTACCTCGCAAAAGAGTCTTGGGCGAATCGCTGAAGTGCGGGATGATGCGGAGTGTGGAATCGGCGCGAACCATTGTTTTGCGGCAGCTGACAGGGGGTTAACTGTCGCCGAACATAGCGCGGATGTTATTATAAGAGATCGAAAATGCGAAGGAGCTACGCATGGGAAACCGAGGGAACCGGGATAATCGGAGGCGAGAAATAAAGAAGCCGAAGAAGGCGGTGGACAAGGCGGTGACGCCCGCGAAACGCTCGACCCCCTGGACGCCCGCGAATCCGGCCCCGACTCCTCCCGAGCGTGCGGGCGCAACCGAGAACTTAATGCCGCTTTGATAAACAGGCCGCGGGCCTCATACTAACAGGCAGAGGCTAACTCTCATGTTGCATGCGGCCGGCGAGCAGGAAACAACCATAGAAGAATTGATGGAAAAGCGGCGGCCTTTGTTTGCGCGGCTGCAGAGTGATCCAAACGCGACCTACCTGGCTATCGAAATCAAGGCGATTGACGATCAAATCGCCGAATGTAACCGGGAAATTCAAGAGGATAGACGCCGAGCGAAAGGCCATAAGATTTAAGAAGTGATGGTCAGCGGCTGCGGGTAAGCTCTACCCAATATTGCTTACGTTTTTCGCGCACTAATTCTCCAATTTAATTCGAGCTTCGGTCGATGGACGCCGTCTGGTGAAGGTGTAAATTGGGCGGTATGTTCTGATGCCGGGAGACGATTAGCCGATGCCGAATTGTTATAACTGCCGCAATAATTAAAACTGCCAGCGATAACCAGGCTAGGATGCGGGCTTCGCTGCGAGGCGGCCGTCCAGGCCGAGGTCGGCGGCAGTGCCACGCATAGCGGCGATGCAGAAGGCGATGTGCTCGGCGAGCGGGACGCCGAGTTCTTGCGCGCCCTGGAGGAGATCTTCGCGGTTGACGCCGCGGGCGAAGGCCTTATCTTTCATTTTGCGCAGCACGGAATCGGGCTCGACCTCGAAGATGGACTTGCCCGGCTTCACCAAAGAGCAGGCGGTGAGGAAGCCGGCCAGCTCATCGCAGGCGAACAGGGTGCGATCGAGCGGCGAGGTGCGCGGCACTCCGGTGTAATCGGCGTGAGCGAGAATGGCGTGGATCATCTCCTCGGGGAGGCCGCGCTCGCGTAGCAACGCCGCGCCGGAGGATGGGTGGCCTTCGGTGGGGTGATGCTCCTGATTGGGCCAGCGCTCATAATCGAAATCGTGCAGAAGCGCGGTGAGGCTCCAGAGATTTTCATCGGCGGCGGCTTTGCGAGCGTAGGCGCGCACGCAGGCTTCGACGGCGAGGGCATGCTTGCGCAGATTTTCATTGGCGGTGTATTCGCAGAGCAAGTCCCAGGCGGCGTCGCGGGTAATCATGAGGGTGACGGTGTTGTTGGCCTTCCTGTCTTCTTTTTCTTTAGCCTGAGCGGGCTCGGGTTTGGGCTTCGCCGGCCCGGCGAGCGCCCTGGCAGCCTCGGCCACTTTAACCCGGAATGGGAAGTTTAACGTAAATACAGGTGGTATTCCGGTGATTGTAGATCGTGGCGCATAGATAGGGCTGAAAAATGGCATGGGCAGTGGAAACAGGTATCAACATTGCGCTGCGCAGTGGCTTGACCCTATAGAAACAGCTTGACAAGGGGTGCGCGTACGCGCACTATCCGATCGCGCCGGTTTCTGCCTTCCCCTCCGAACGACTCGATTCTCCTATCCGAGCGGGATTTGCCCAATGAGGAGCTCCCCGTGGCGGAAAATAGCGGTAGTAACAGCAACGGAACCAAAGACTCGGCTGATCTAGATCGCGAAGTAATCCGCTGCAAGGTTTGCGGGCTGGTGCAATACCGCACCCATGCGGGGAATTGCCGCCGCTGCCTACGCCTGATGCCGCCAAAGGTGGAATTCTTGATTCCTCCGCCGGTGCCGCAGGAGGCTCCCGCCGACGAACGCCAGCTATTTGAAAAGTGGCCAAACCGGGAAACGGTGGAGAACATCGGCCAGCGAATCCGTCAATTGCGGGAGTCGCGCACGATGACGCAAAGCCAGCTGCAGTCACGCTCAAAAGTTTCGCGATCGTACCTGTCGCGCATCGAGAGCGGGCAGATGACGCCGAGCCTGGGCACGCTGGAAAAGATTTCCGAGGCGCTGGGGGTGGGGCTGAACCGCTTCTTCATTCCCGAATCGAATGGCGAGGCGCTGCTGGAAGATCCGTTCATACAGGGGCTGCGGCCGTTTTTGCGGCAGCTGGACTGGGAACAGTGGCAGTCGATACTGAAGAGGCTACAGGCGATCAGCGATCACGTTTCGACGGGCGGGCAGATGCGGACCATGCCGCAGCCGGTACCGGCGGGAGCTGCGCCGATGGTGCGGCGAGTGATTCAGTCGGCAGTGATGGGGCGGCGTTAGAAAAGCTGGGATTTTAGCGGCGGCAGAGATTTGCTGCTAGAGGATTGACGGGCCCTCAGGATGAGAAATCCTGAGGGTCTTTTTATTGTGGGGGTTATTCTGGGGGTTATTCTGGAGTTTGTTCCGGGGCCTGTGAAGATAGAATTTCCGGCAGATGCGGAGGGTGAGATGTCCGACCTGCGTTATCCCATTGGGAGGTTCACCACGGAAGGCGTGGCGCTCGCCGCGGAGCGAGACCATTTCATCGAGCAAATTGAACGAACCCCGGCAGAACTGCGGGCAGCCGTGCACGGACTGTCTCCCGAGCAACTCGACACGCCTTATCGCCTGGAAGGCTGGACGGTGCGGCAAGTGGTGCACCATCTTCCCGACAGCCACATGAACAGCTTCATCCGCTTCAAACTGGCGTTGACGGAAGAGGAGCCCACGATCAAGCCATACGATGAGGATTTGTGGGCGAGGCTGGGCGACGTGCGAAATACGCCCATCGAGGTTTCGCTGCGTTTACTGGAAAGCCTGCATCAGAGGTGGGTGGTGCTGCTGCGCTCGCTGGGCGATGAGGATTGGCCGCGGAAATTTCGGCATCCTGAGCTTGGCGCGATGAGCCTGGAGAGGAACCTGGCGCTTTACGCGTGGCACGGGCGGCATCACGTGGCGCACATCACGGCGCTGCGAGAACGAATGGGGTGGAATTAGTGGCGTGCGGCGCTAGCACGCTCCGCTGGGACGGATCGCGGTTCCGGATTCTTGGGTGGGAAGAGTTTGCGTGCTCGGCACTGCGTAAGGGGTCGTTCCCGCGAGGTTCGCGGCACATTGCTGGATAGCCTGTAGAGCGGCAGGAAGGGTAGACGGTAAATTCGGAATCGATGGGTCCGGCGTTTTGAAATTTATCGCGGTGGTCAAATCGCCGGTTGTGGCGCGGCGCCAGGCGCTCAAATTGGGCACTTCAGCGCCGAACCGAGTCTCGAGGAATCGCAGCACGGAAGTATGATCGAACAGGTCCGAGGACACGAACCCGCCTCTGCTGAACGGTGAAATGATCAGCAGGGGGACGCGAAAACCTAATCCAATGGGGCCCGCAATCGCTGGATTGCCGGCTACGGTTGGATCCGGGACCGCTGGCGCAGTCACGTATTCGCCTGGCGTGCCAGGAGGCGCCGTTACCGGCGGAACGTGATCAAAAAATCCGCCGTTTTCATCGTAGGTGACAAACAAAATCGTCTTGGCCCACAACGCCGGGTTCGCCGTTAAAGCATTGACGATAAGAGAAAGAATGTTCTCGCCGAAACTCGAAGGCGAAGGCGGGTGATCCGAGGTCAGTACTGACCCGACCAGCCAGGAAACTTGGGGCAAATTCCCAGATGCCACGTCGAGCAGGAAGTCGACTGGGAACTGTGGTCCGAATGCCTTCTGATTCAGCGGCGATGCAGGGTCTTGAAACGTTTTGAAGTACGAGAGAACATTGTCCGAGAGAATCCCGCCGAGAACAGCCACGTCAGGCGTCGAGTAAACCTTCCATGAAATTCCCCGAGTCTGAAGCTGTTCAGGCATCGTCGTATGCGTCAAGGTGCCGTAAACGGACGTGCGGTTGGTGATGATGGTCTGCAAAATTGGTCCACCATTTTTTCCATCCGGGTCAAGGGAGGCCGCCATTGTGTAGAGGCGATTGGGGTCCGTGGGGCCCATCACAGAGCAAAAATAGTTGTCGCAGATCGTGAAGGCATCCGCCAGGGCATAGTAGTAGGGAAGGTCCGCGCGAGTGTAGTAGCCCATACTTAGTACGGCGTCGTTGGAATTAATCGGAAGACGCGAGGTCACAAAACCGTCCATGGCGCCATTGTTCCAGCTCTGATGTTGTGGCACCCAGTCGTGGGTGATGTCGTGCGTGCAAGCTGCATTCGTCGTGGAGGTGTCCAAGTGAAACGGCAAGAGCGCTCCCACGGGCGGCTTCGTAGTGTTCGCCGGATCGGACTGCTGGAATGCCGCGCTTCTATCGGAAAATCCACGGACGCCGCGGTAGGCTCCGAAGTAGTGATCGAAAGACCGGTTTTCCTGGATCAGAATCACCACATGCTCGACGTCAGTTAGTTTAGAGCAGGCGGGCTGGGCGGAAGGAACCGAGGGAGAAGTGGTAGAGCCGCCGCAACCGTGCAACCCCCAAGATGCCAACTCTGCAACAGCCGACGCAGTTCCGAGTTTCAATAGCTGCCGGCGAGTGAAATTCTGCATAGTTTTAAGTTTTAGATGCGCTTTCTGGAGCAAAGGCAGGCCGGCAAGGCAGGATCTGGAAATTGGTTGGTAACAAAGTGGCGCTCGCGGAAATAAGCTTCATGCGCCTATCGCAGAAAAGATAAGGCTATAGTTATCCCCTCCGAAACTAGTGAACTGCGGTGCGGTTCGGGGCTGGGCCTTTGACGAATACTTGGGAACGAGCCTACTTGCTAATCATCTTCAGATTGGTGGCGGCAATCGTCATCGTGCCACCCTTTTCCGTAACGTCGCCGGTGAGCTCAACCTTGTGGCTCAGGTGAGGCACGAGTTTGGCATTGTTATTCGCGGCGAGGTCGCCGGTCACAGTGTAAACCTTGCCGTCGGCCGTAAGGAGCGCTACAGGCTGTCCCATCTTAGCGCACGCTGTGGCGCAGCCCGCGGTGGGACCATCAGGCATCTTGTGGTCAACCCCAGTGTTCGACTTATTCAGCTTGTAGCAGGTCTGGTCGATGAGTTGACCAGATAGGGTTTGGGTCGCAGCAAATGCCGATGCGCCCAGAGCCAGTACCAACGCAGCCACAGTCAATCCGGCAGCCAACTTAGTCATCGAAGCACCTCCAGAGAGAAAGGAAGGAAATAATCGTGCCGATTATGCCCCTTTGCCTCTTTCGCCGTCAAGGTCCGGAGCTTGGCCCCGCCTTTAGCATCTGAAAAGTGTCGGTTGGGTTTACCATTTGCTTCGTGGCCATGCGCGGTGCAGCCCACCGGGCCAAATCCCGAAATGTCCTGCCAGCTCAACCGGTCGATGCAACACCCTCTGCATTAAATTGTTTTCTTCAAAGGTTCTGTTTTCTGATGTTTGGGAGATGTGCTCAGCGTACTCCCACGGAGAGCTGATTTAATGCGGTGTTTTGAGGCTCGGCTGTTATTGCGTGAGATCGACTGCGCCCTCGGCAACGCGTATAACGTCTTTCACTTAAAAGGGGTGTTGCACTGACCCATGAGACCACCCCGATTCGAGGAAATTTACCTGATCGAGGCCGACTTCCCATTGCCAATTCAGTCAGATCAGACCTCCTCCAAACGCCGTTTCGGGCTCGTCGGTTTAGAACAAGACGCGCTTTCTCGGGAGATTGCAAACAGCAGCTTAATGATGTTAGGAGAGCCGGAGAGGCAGCTGCTGCGCGACTGTTTATGCCCCAGGGCACGGGGTTGCTTTATTCTGGCGGAACTCGATTCATCAAAAACGCCGTGAAGAATGCGTGTAATACCGTTGGCGCAAGATGAGCTGCCTCTACTCCAGCCATTACAATGAGAATTGGAGGGCCGTGTTTTCTTCCGATATCCAGTGGACCTTCTCGTTTTCGAGACAGAAGGGCTGAAATATGCAATCGTTGGTTTTAGGGAATTTTGCGCCGCGCGCGGGCTGTTGCAAGAATTGCCGGGCCGTCCACTTCATCGCATAAAGAACCATTTTTCCGGCTTCCTCTGTACGCTCGCCGAAAAAGATAACGCCGGTGCCTTCCACCTTTTGTAGCGTCAACAGCGATGTTCGGTAGAGCATCAGAAGCACATCGTACCAATTGAGGTTGATCTTGCGAATGCCGGTAACGGTGCGCACGACCAGGGCCTGGGGTTCTTCAGAACTCTGATATACTTCGGCCACAATTTCTTGGGATTTCAGGATGAGGATCGTAGGAAGCACCGAAGAACTGGGTCGAGCTTCCTTCATGCGCAGCGTGGCGCGCATCACTTCCCAAAGCGTGATTTCTCCATCGAGCCTGATATCACTGATCCCGATTGTGGGACTCTTCAGCATCATCCGTTTTCCTCAATGGCTGATTGTACTGCCGTGGGGGGGATTGTGTCGCGTATTCGCCAATGAGTTGCTAAGGAGATACCGGCCCTCGCGGCCACGGCGCGGTGGGCGCCCTTCGCGTATTCAAAGCCCTGCTGAGCCGGTATTCGTGGCCGGGCAATGTCCGCGAACTCGAGAATGTCGCCGGGCATGCGTGTCTTATGGCGGAGGAGGATATGATCGATCTCCGCGATCTTCCCGAGCATTTGCGGACTCGCTGGGACGGTGCGAATTTGAGTCCCGGCAGAGAAAAGATCATTCCGCTCGGAGAAATTCAGCGGCGTTCTCCGGCGCGAAGTTACAAAAAGACAGATTGAGCAATACCTTAAGAGCTGAGAAGCGGCAGTCCCACACGCCCTCCGCACAATAAACTTTCTTCGTTCACCGAACAGTCGCTGAATGCTGCCTCTCTTTCATTGTTTACTTTTGCGGCATCCACCTCTACGTTACCTCTTCCACGCCGGCGGTTTTGGGACATCATGAGCCTTCACCTGGATGCTCTAGGTGAGTGGGCTCCTACTCGCTCCCTTTAGGAAAACAATGCTAACCAATCGCCTTGTGCGTGGCTGGACGTTCGCGGTATGTGCTCTGATTTTGGCGGTTATGGCTGCTGGTTGCAGCAGCAGCGCCGCAAATGGAAGTAATACCGGTGGCGGAGGACAACAGCCCTCGCTAACTCTTAGCGCCACCCATCAAGGGAGCTTCACGCAGGGCCAGCGGAACGCCACCTATACGGTGACGGTGTCCGACGCTGCCAGCACGACAGCTACAAGCGGAACAGTCACGGTTACCGACACGGCTCCGTCCGGATTGACGCTGGTATCGCTCGCCGGCACTGGATGGACCTGCACGGCCAACACCTGCACACGCGCCGACGCGCTCGCGAGTGGATCGAGTTACCCTGTAATTACCGCCACTGTGAACGTCACAGGTACGGCCACCTCTCCACAAGTTAACTCCGTCACCGTATCCGGCGGCGGATCGGCCAATGCCACCGCCACTGACTCCATCACCATTACGACCGTGCCCCTGCTTAGCATCAGTAATTCCCACGTGGGGAACTTCTCGCAAGGCCAGCTGAACGCCACCTCTAGCGTAACCGTATCCAACACCGCGGGCACCGCCACGACCTCTGGGCTGGTTACGGTCACCGACACCGTGCCGTCCGGATTGTCCTTGGTATCGCTCGCCGGCACCGGATGGACCTGCGCCGCTAACGCCTGCACGCGTGCTGATGCGCTTGCGAGCGGCTCGAGTTACCCTGTAATTACGGCCACTGTGAACGTCACACATACGGCCACCTCGCCACAAGTTAACTCCGTCACCGTATCCGGCGGCGGATCGGCCAATGCCACCGCCACTGACTCCATTGTCATTACACAGGTGGCCCTCCTTAGCATCACTAAGTCCCACCTAGGGGCCTTCGCGCAAAGCCAACTGAATGCCACCTATACGGTAACGGTGTCCAACACCGCGGGTGCCGGCGCAACCAGTGGACTGGTCACAGTCACCGACACGGTCCCGTCCGGATTGACGCTGGTATCGCTCGCCGGCACCGGATGGACCTGCCTCACTAGCACCTGCACGCGTGCTGATGCGCTCGCGGGTGGGTCGAGTTATCCCGCAATTACCGCCACTGTGAACGTCACCGGTACGGCCACTTCGCCACAAGTTAACTCCGTAACCGTATCCGGCGGCGGATCGGCCAATGCCACCGCCACTGACTCCACCGTCATTACACCGGTGGCCTTGCTTAGCATCGCCAAGTCCCACCAGGGAAGCTTCTCGCAAAGCCAAACGAATGCCACCTACACCGTAACGGTATCCAACACTGCGGGTACCGCCGCGACCTCTGGAGTGGTCACGGTCACCGACACAGTGCCATCCGGGTTGACATTCGTATCGATGGCCGGCACCGGATGGACCTGCGTCTCCAACATCTGCACCCGAACTGACGCGCTCGCGAGTGGCTCGGCTTATCCGCCAATTACGGCCACCGTAAACGTGACCTCCTCTGCAGCCTCGCCTCAAGTCAACGCCGTATCCGTATCTGGAGGAGGTTCGGTTACCGCCAACGCGACCGACTCGACCACCGTGATCCCGTCCACCTCTCTATGCGCCAACAGCTCGACGGGAAATGAGTCCGTCCTGCACGGCCAATACGCCTTCCTGTTACAGGGCTACACGGGAGCCAACAATTTGAGTCCCGTCGCCATAGTCGCGAGCTTCGCGGCCGATGGAAACGGCAACATCACCGGCGGCGAAGAAGATCTCAATTCGCTTGCTCCCCAACATCTGACCATCAACCCCACCGGCGGCTTCTACACCGTTGGCTCCGACAATCGCGGTTGTCTCTCGCTCACCTATTCCGGCGGGACCACCACCACTTCCGCATTCCGTTTCGCGCTGGGCTCTTTTGGCTCGGGCGTCGTTGCCACGCAAGGCCGAATGATCGAATTTGACGATGTTTCCGGCACTGACGCGGGGACCCGCGGCTCCGGCGTTATGCGGTTGCAGACGCCGTCGGCGTTTTCACTGGGCCAGCTCCAGCTCAGGTATGCCTTCGGCGCGGACGGTGGAGACGTGACCGGCGGTCACTTCGCGGTTGCAGGTTCGTTCAACCTCAACACCACCACGGGAGCCGTCAGCAACGCCGTGTTGGATACCAATGACGCCGGAACAACCTCTTCTGCCACGGCTGGCACCGGAACCCTCGCAAGTATTTCCGCCACCACCGGCCGCGGACTTTTCACCTTGACCACCGGCTCTACCGTCCACCTGGCCGCCTACATCATCAATCCCGCGGAATGGTTTGTCATACAAACCGATCAATTCAGTAACAGCAACCCCATCTCCAGCGGCCGGACAATTGTCACGCCCGCCTCTTACACCGCCGCTTCTCTATCCGGCCAGCAGATCTTCCATCTGACCGGGCGCGCCAGCGGCAATCCGGACATCAGCATCGGAATCATGTCCTTCACGCCGGGCTTGGGCAACAGTGGCACTTCGTCCGGCACCTTGCAGACTTATGACAGCACCACCGCCGCCACCCTGACCGTCGCCGGCCAAACTTACACCGTCGATCCATCTTCGGGACGCGTGGCCCTCTCGGATAATCCTTCCGGGACCCAGCCGCGCATCATGTATCTCACCACCACCACCAACGGAGTTTCCGCCTTTCTTATGGGCTCCGGCGCCGACGCCCTTTTTGGACTCGCGGACTTCCAACCGAGCGTCACCTACTCCATCAATTCGTTGTCCGGTAACTTCTTTTTCAACAAAGAAGAAGTCGGCAGTTCCTCCACAGCCAATTTCTCGGGAACCATGTCGGTCGTCAGCCCGGGGAATGCTGATTTTGTTCAGGACACCAGCGACGGCGGCCTGAGCGTCGCGTTTACGTTCACCACCACCATAGTAGTTAATCCTGATGGCACGGGAACAGAGACCGATCCCGTCGCCATGGCCACATTTATTATGGTCACCAACGGCACCAAGATTTTCTTCTTCAATCCCGGCGGCCCGGCCGCGATTCGGATCTTCGAACCCTAGGCGCGCCGCCACATCCTGGGCATCGCCCAAACGATGCCCAGGATCGCATTCCACCAAGCCGTCGTTTGCGCGGCCCTGCTTCGATTCGGGCTTTCGAATAATAGGCGCGTCCTGGAAGCGACTACGCTGCGGCCGGCAACGCCCGCGGACCGCGATCGCTTCCTCGGTCAGTCGGTCCGCTGGACTATCCCGGCGCCCTGTCTTTTAATCGCCGCCTGCTGAATGGACTCAAACCCGGTACCAGATCGCGTAAACTCCGATCCCGGTCAGCAATACCAACCACCAAAGCGCCAGCTCGATGCGCATCCACAGCTTCCATCGGCGGAAGCGCCACGCCTGCGGAACAATGTTCGTCCCCGCCACCAGAACGATGTACAAGCCTAGAACCTCCGCGACCGCGCCCGCCACGCCATGCACGGTAGCGATCGCGTAATATCTCTTCCCGAGATGCCTCCGCAGGCCCGGCAAAACCTGCAAATGGAAGGAAGGCCACATCACCGAAAATATCAGCACCAGATTCAACATCAGCACTGCGGTCTGGCAGACTCCATGCGCTCGGTAATGCTTGCCGCGGGCTAAGAAGCCACCCACGATTAAGGCCATGCCCATGGCGATCTGAATCAACAGATTCAGGTCGGCGCCGAACCCCGCCTGCGTTCCCAGAAATCCTTTCAAGTCGTGTCCTTATTCGCTGCGCGCCTGCGCGCTGATTTAGAAAAAACGATCACTCATCACTGGCAGCTTACAGTTCACGTATCAGTGGCAGTTTACAGCTCGCCGCCACAAGGATCTTTGTGGGTCGCAGCCATAGCGCGACATAAACCCCGCCACACACGGGGCTTTAGCCCCTGACTCTAGTTCGAACGCGCGGCACAAATCTCCTCCCATCCCTAATTACAGACCCGTAGTGGTTGCCTGTTATTCCCCCCGGGAACTTTGGCGTGCCGCTCTTGCATGGTCTCGCCCCCAGTAGCGCAGGCACTCCTGCCTGCGCTCTTTTTGCCCGGTTTAAAAATGCCGGCTGTCCGTGCCACCGACGCGATCAAGCGCAACAAGCGAACCGCGCTAGCACACGCCCCAAAACGTCCCACTTCGTCCGGTAAACGGCAGCGCCCTCGAACGTTTTTATTTTTTCATCTTGGGCGGGAATAAGGCTGCCACGAACGCTGTCTATCAGAGTGAGGAGCAACTTATGAAAACTAAAAAGACGTTTATCACCCTGGGACTGGCGCTGGCATTCGCGCTCATGCTGCCTGCTGCACGGGCCAGCGACTACGATCAGGCTTCCGAGCTCACGTTCAATCAGTCCATCCAAATTCCTGGACACGTTTTGCCTGCGGGAACCTACTGGTTCATCCTGGCGGGCACTAGCGCGCGCAACCTGGTCCAGATTTTCAGCTCTGACCGCTCAACGCTCTATGCCACAATCTTAACCATAGACGCTGACCGTCCGAACTCTTCCATCGCAGACACTACCGTCACCTTCGCGGCGCGGGGCGCGATGCAGCCGGAGACCATGGTGCTCTGGTTCTATCCTGGGCGTAGCTCTGGCCATCAGTTCCTTTATCCGGCTGCGGATCAGAAGGAGCTTGCACAGGTCAAGCGCTACACCGTCATAGCCACGGCCGCCAAAGATAAACAAGCCACGGATAAACAGGCCAACAATAAACAAATGGTCGTCACCGAAGGAGACTAGGCTCGATCGACTTCGTTCAACCCCCGACGCGCCTGCCGGCGGTGTGATCGCACACCGCCGGCATTTTTCCCGTCGATTCTCTTCCCCTCTTGCGACCCCCGTCTTTTCGCGCCCATGTACAAATACACATGGGTCGTTCCTCCCGCTGGCGTTATCCCTGTTGGTGGACTTGTAGTTGTTGGTCGTTATTCGCCCCGGAACTTTTGGATTGTCTTTTCGAATGCCACCGTTGAATAAGCCCCCTCCCGACTGGCGACGCCGCCCCAGTAGCGCAGGCACTCCTGCCTGCGCTCTTTTTGCCCGGTCTAAAAATGCTCGCTGTCTGACGCTGTCAAGCGCAATAAGTGAACCGCGCTCGCACTCGCCAAAAAGCGCGCCGTCTCGTCCGGCAACGGAATGCACCCCCGCACCCCTGTTTTTTTCTTTCCGTGGGAATAGCGTCGCTGCGAACGCTGTCTATCAGAGTGAGGAGCAACTTATGAAAACTAAAAAAACGTTTATCATTTTGGGACTGGCGCTGGCATCGGCGCTCATGCTGCCTGCCGCACGAGCCAGCGACTACGATCAGGCTACCAAGCTCACCTTTAATCAGTCTGTCAAAATTCCTGGGCGAGTTTTGCCTGCGGGAACCTACTGGTTCGTCCTTGCGGATACCAACGACGCCCGCAACATAGTCCAGGTTTTCAACTCTGACCGCACCAGGCTCTATGCCACGGTCTTCACCGTAGACGCTCAACGTCCCAACACCACCAGCGGCGACACGGCCATCACCTTCGCGGCGCGTGGCGGAATGCAGCCGGAGATCATGGTGCTCTGGTTCTATCCTGGCCGTAACTCTGGCCACCAATTCCTTTATCCGGCCACGGATCAGAAGGACCTCGCACAGGTCAAGCGCTACACAGTCATAGCCACGGCCCCCAAAGATAAACAACCCACCGTCACGCTCGGAGACTAGGCCGACCCGTTCCACTCAACCACGCGCCTGCTGGCGGCGTGATTTCACGCCGCCAGTATTCGTCCTTGGCGATTTTCATCCCGCTTCGCCATCGCCGTCTTTTCATGAACCTCCCGGAAAATTCCCTGGAACGCCTGGCGCACCCGCAGAAGACGAGCAGTCAACAACTGGCCGCGCCCAGCATCGCAAGCCAAATCAATTCGACAACCCGCGTTTCAGGACGCAGCTTTCGCACGGGCCATCTCTGGCTCACCGACAAGGTCCTCAAAAAGAGTCCGGTAATGAATCATCGCTTGGCGCAATTCTTCCGTGCTGGCTTGTCCCAGTGCCTGGCGAAGCGCGATTCCGTGGGCTGCTCGGTAATTTTCCATGACCAGTGGATGGTCCACTGAGATGTCTGCCGCACGCTGTTCAAAGTCACTTACCGGATAGCCGCGTAGTGACATCACATCGCCCAGCAGTTGGTCGGCTTCTGTTACCGCTCCTCCAGGGCTGTCTATGAACCGTGCCTGGACTCTGCGCCACGATTCTTTGAACCGGGCATGGTCATCCGGACTAAGCGCTTGAATATGGAAACTCTCTACTCGTTCGTTGCGCTTTTCGAGCGTGGCTTCCGCGCGACGCTGGTTCCCGCCTTCTCGGACGGCGCGGGAATATTCCGGGCCGCCAAACTGAGTACGCAGTCTTGCGGTACGGCGCTTTCTTAGAACCAGCCACATGGCGATGCCTGCGACCACAATCACGGCGACTGCGATCACAATGAATATTTGCGTCGTGCTTATCTCTGATAGGTTCATGACGTGCCTCCAGTTTTGGCTCGATTCCTAGGCCTGAATCCAAGAGCCGTCGCGGCTCGGCTGTCGAAGGGAGCCTTCGATTTGAAAGGAACTAGTTTGCTGCGAATGAAATATGTTTTACTAGGCTCAGGGCACGCCGGTGTTTGGCAAGGCCACGATAAGCAACTATCGCAACCCACTCCCATCGATATGCCACATCTTGTCTGTCGGATAGTCCCTGTCGTCCTTGAATGCCACAGCTCAGTTCAGAACTTGAGGTTCGTCCTTACACTCTCTTTATAAGCCAAACTATCAAGCAGATGAACAATATGGTGCCCAGCAGTCCGTATCCAAACATTGTTGCCTCCGATCTTGAATATGCGAGCACTTTGAAATGCGGCGTCGAGTTCTACTGTAGGCTGTTCAAGTGACCCGGGTCTGTGCAGTTTAGGACACAATCTCTTTCGAAATCATTTGACCAATTTGACTAAAATGAAGTGCGTTGTGCTGCCATTTATGAAAAATGCGGGTGGCACAAGCACAATCGCTAGGACAAATCGGGCGCGGTGACACACACAAATCCTTCTTCATGCGACGCGCAAAGTATATCGTTCGAGCGCAATGGTCGAGAGCAGGAGCGGTAGGTGCCGCACCTTTCAATGGATACAGCTTAGCCTCCTCGTACAAAGTTGTTTCATCCACGACAAATTCCTCATGGACAACGACCGCAAGCGGCACCTGGGCCTCATTGGTCGTACTGTTTTCGGGGGCCAATACTATACCGAATGGCCCCGGTATCAGTAGCCTGTCGCCCGACCAAGGGCCTGTGAGCACCACTTCCGTGACAATCTCAGGCGTCAATTTCGGGTCTACTCAAGGATCGAGTACGGTGACGTTTCGCGGTGTGACGGCGACGGCCACAAGCTGGAGCGCGACGAGCATCACGGCTACGGTACCATCCTCGGCTACGACCGGGGACGTGGTGGTGACCGTGTCGGGGGTACCCACCGGGGACGGGCACACCTTCACTGTGACTTCCACTTCTTCCGGCCCTGCGATCACGGGGGTAACTCCTACGCAGGGACCGGTCGGGACCTCGGTGACCATTACCGGCAATAACTTTGGTTCGTCCGGCAGTGTACAATTTGCGGGGGTGAGCGCGAGTACCTCCGGTTGGACGAGCACGAGCATCACCGCGAGCGTGCCTACGGGAGCAGCGACTGGCGATATCGTCGTAAACGTGTCGAGTGTCAACAGCAACGGCGCGGATTTTACGGTGACAGGCTCAGGAGGGAGCACGACTTCGGACATTTATTATTATTTTGGCGACGCTTTGGGATCCACGCGAGTGATCACGACGAAAGACGGGACCGTCTGCTACGATGCGGATTCGTATCCTTATGGCGGCGAGCGAGCCTATGCGGACTCGTGCGATCCCAATTACGAATTCACCGGCAAGGAAAGGGATGCGAGATCGGCCTTGATAACTTTGGCGCTAGGTACGACTCGTCCCAATATGGGCGCTTCATGACACCGGACCCGGATAACGCGGGCGCGCACTCAGAAGATCCTCAGTCGTGGAATGCATACGCCTACGTACGCAACAACCCAGTTTCCCTGACTGACCCGAATGGATTGGATTATCAGGTGTGTGTTGACGCGGGCGAATCCGATCATCCCGACAACAAGAATTGTTTTATCGTCGCCACCCAAAAGGATGTAACCAGCCTCGTGAATAGCTCCGCTGGGGCCTCTTCTCAAGGGGACAAGAACAGCGGCCAGATTTTCGCGACAGTTAATGGACAGCAAACACAAGTAGGAACTTATCAGTATGTCGTCGGACCTGCCTGCTGCGGCGGACAGATACAAAGTGACAACTTCGTAAACGCCTTTATGGGGCTTCCATTTGAGGCTGCGCTTGGTGGTGCGGCTGCTGTTGGAGAAAGCGCAGCCATAGTGGCAAAACCGACTCCAGCCGAAGCCTCCATGATGGAGGACTGCGAGGGGCAGGAAACGTTGTTGAACAGATACCCAGAGGGGCTGGGAAGACTGCTGACTTCCTCGTTAACGGAGTGAAGACTGAACTGAAAACTCTGACAGGAGAAGGCCCAAACACCCTCAAGAATGCGATTGAAACCGCCGCAAAACAGGGAGACCAAATTCTCATAGACGCACGGGGAACCAGCATGACGGCAGACCAGGCCGCAAACCAGATTGCGCGTGCTCAAGGCAACATAGGAAATCTTGCGGGAAGAGTCACCGTCCTGACGAAAAACGGAGCCATTACATTCTAATTCGATTGTGAGGAAACTGTGGGTCTGGACGCAGTAGTCTACAGGAATCGGGCGCATCTCCAGTTGGGGCAGGACACGGAGGCGGCCAAATTGATTCCAGAGACGGGTGAAATCTACTTTGAGGATGATCAAGTTGGCAAGAAGCACAGCGACTACCTTAAAGCGTACGAGGCGAGGCTCGGTAATACTGCAGAGATTGCCGAATTACGGGACGAGATTATCCGACTGGCCGTGCCAACCCCTACTCTGTGCGAGAAGATTCTATATTCCGGGTTCCACTCAGGAGATTCCATTCAAGTTGACCAATTGACTTTACTCCTGGCCGAGGTACGCTCGGTACGCAATACTGGTAAGGCATCAACAGAACTGCGGAGTTTCCTTGACCGTATTGAAGAACTGATTCGTACGGCAGCTAGTGAAACGAATCCAATCGTGTTTGTTTGACCTTATGGTGCGCGACTTCAGAGTACGGCGGAGGCGGAGTGGATGGGTCCCAACGACCTGGTTTGCTCAGCTTTCCAGCCGTTGCACACTTGGGCGGGTGGCAGGCCCTTTGTTGTATATTTTTGAACGACTTTGAGTTTGCGGGTGCCGCATCCCTTGTGCTTTTTTTTTAAGGGTGCGGATTTTCTCAACGCACCACGCTTTGCGCACCACCCGCGAAGGGATCTCCACTTCGTAATGCAGTGCTTATATTTGGTGCGGACCTCAACCCCTCCACGACTCCCGCAGTAGGCACGCGGTGCTCGATCTCCAACCTGTTCGAAGCTCGTTCGCCGATCCTTTTTGTAACTCTTCCGAAGCTAATCGCGGACACGAGAGCGGCGCGGGAGAGCCCCCCGCTCAATGCCTCACCCTTCGAACGCGGCGAATCCCGGCTGGCCTATTCGAATACTGAAAAGTAATTGTTGAAAGATAGTTATAAATGTGATAACGTGGCGCATGGGTCTAGCGATACCTGTCGGTCCCGCCCAAACCTCTGGAATATCGTCTCACGCGGCCATGCCGGGTGTTGCGCGCGCGCGTTACAACCCGCTTAGATTGATATCCTTACGAACATCTCCACAGCTAAGTGCCGCAAAATCACATCCTTACAAAGGCAATAATATACTTGACTGACTACCGCATTTCTGTTAGATTTACAGCATGAAATTACTCAAAGACACTTCAAGAAGCCATCCAATACTTCGGCGATTTCGAGAACTGCCGCCAGTTCATGATCGCCGTTCGCTGGCCGGATGGCAAGGTGCGCTGCCCTCAGTGCGGCGCTGACAAAGTTACCTACCTTGAAAACGCGCGGCTCTATCGCTGCTATGGCGCTCACCCGCGCCAGAAGTTCTCCCTGAAAGTGGGAACAATTTTCGAGGATTCACCCATCGCATTGGAGAAGTGGCTGCCTGCGGTTTGGCTGCTAATGAATTGCAAAAACGGCGTTAGTTCTTACGAGATTCACCGCGCTCTTGGAGTCACGCAAAAGTCGGCATGGTTCATGCTCCATCGCATCCGGCTTGCGACACAGAGCGGCTCGTTCGTAAAGCTCGGCGGCCCCGGTAGCGAAGTCGAAGTGGACGAAACCTTCATCGGCGGCAAGGCCCGTAACATGCATGTCGGGAGCGCACGGCGTCGGAAGCTCGACCCTCGCGGGATTGGTGGCAAGACCGAAGTCCTTGGTACTACTCGACCGTAAAGGTGAAGTCCGTGCTACCGTAATTCCGAATCGCAAGCGGCCCGTACTTCACGGCGAAATTGAAAAGCATGTCGAGCCGGGGAGCGCAATCTACACCGATGATTTTATGTCCTACGTCGGACTGCCAGAGCATTTCGATCACAGCGTTATAGACCACGCAAAGCGATACGTTCACGGCAAGGTTCACACGAACGGACTCGAAAACTTTTGGAGCTTACTTAAGCGCGGATTTGAAGGGAACCTATATCAGCGTCGAGCCATTCCATCTATTCCGCTATCTGGACGAACAAACATGGCGCTACAACAACCGCGCTACGAAAGACAATCCAATGAATGACGGCGATCGGTTCAAGCTGGCAATGTCACAGATCGTCGGCAAGAGACTCACGTTTGCGGAGGTGACCGGGAAGGTGGGACTAGCGGCCAACTAATCGACTGTCGCTTGAAACGCGGGAAGCGGAAGAAACCTTAGCTTTCTTCCGCTTTTTAGCTCGTTTTTCAGCGTCCAGCTTCGCCTTGATCTCAGAGTGCGGAACGGCCACGAGCCGTTTCATGAAGTTCTCAAATTTGGCGTACTCACCCGAATCATTCTTGGCGGAAGGTTTGGGGTGACTACCCATAAAGATACTGCCGTGCACTCCGTAGGACGGAGTGTGACGCAGTGGTGTGCGAAAAGCAAGGCCGGTTACGCAGTGAAAATCAGGTTGCGCCGAGCCTCTTTGACTTCTTCGGTTATTTTTCGGTTTTATGGAAGGATTATCCGATGAGCATGCAAGTTACGGCTCTCAGTCAGCCTAACGAAGAACAAAATAAATTCAGTCTTAGCGGAATTTGCCCACACTGCAATCGCGATTCAGTTTTCACGATGGTCACACCGTCATTCCGCGAGGTAATAAGAGACAGGCTCGGAACGGAGCAATATAGTCGGTATGCTGCTGCTACGCAATGTCAGGGCTGTAAGAAATTTGTTCTAGCAGTTGTAACAAGGAGACCGAATCCGCAAAACCTCAATCAACTTTCCCATGAGCCAATCGTATACGAAGCTCACTATCCCCTGGGAAAGCCTGACGATTCTATAGATGAAGGCATCCCCGAGGAGATTGGAAACGACTTTAAGGAGGCATTGCGTTGCATGTTTGTCGATGCCTTCAAAGCTACGGTTTGCATGTGTGGGCGTGCTCTCGAATCTGCTTGTTCTGATCTCAAAGCCGAGGGCAAGACGCTAGAAGACAAAATCGACGATTTAGAGAATAAGCGCCTGATCTCACTGCCACTTAAGGATTTGGCTCACAGAATAAGATTAACTAGAAACCGTGGTGCGCACGCGCCGAAGAATGAAGAACAAGCGGCGGAAGCACCCACCAAAGAGCACGCGGAAGCTCTGATAGCATTCTCGCGGGAGTTTTTCAGGCACGTTTACACGATGCGAGCTAAACTCAAGAAATTCACCAGCAACGGGGACGAAGGCGAGCCTGCCTGTCACATGAGCAAGTTTACAGGTTTCAGTCAGTCAAGTATATTATTGCCCTTACAAAATACCAGGGGGGTATGGGGTAGACTGCCAATATTCCGGCGTCGTGCCAAAATGGCAGGGGCTCTCTGAGAGATGCCCACTGAGGTTTCGTGATGGCTGCCAGACACCGCAAAATCTTCATTCCTCGCGAATCCGACGACGCGCGCCTCGAGCCGCCCAAAACCTGCCCAACCTCGGGCAAACGCATGTACCCGAGCGAAGCCGAAGCCAAGGCCACCGCCGCCCACCGGATGTCCGAGCAGGCGACAGCCCAGCTACGAACCTATCGCTGTTTGTACTGCGGCGCGTGGCATTTGACCAGCAAGCAGGGTTAACTCTTCGCCGATTCACCTGGCTAGTGGCGCGCTGTTTCGCGAACGCTCGCGACCCACTGCAGGAGTTTTTCTCGCGACATGAACTTCAAGATACGCTCGCGTTTGATTCCGGCGCCGGCTGCGGCCGCGAGGCGGAATTCGATGAATCGCAATTGCGCCGGGCCGTGGGAATCGGTGCCCCGGGAAATTCGGCAACCGGCTGTCTGGGCCAGTTGCAGCAAATCTGCGCTCAGGTCCTGCCGATCGGGATAGGAATTCAGGCGCTTCATGAGTGCTGCGCGACTCAGCGCCGCGATCGGCGATGCGCGCCGCCTCCGAGGCCGCCGAGATCGATGATCACCGCGAGCAGCAGCCACAAGAGATTGATTCCCGCCGTCGGCATGCCACTATTAAGTTCCCACGCATACACCAGGGTGGTGAGCGGCAGAAAAATGAACCCGAGTATCGGCAATAGCAGCTCGCCGTGGAAGGCGCGCTGCAGGTACGTTGAAGAGAACCACATCAGCACCAGCGCAATGCGGGGGAAAAGCAGGATGACGAACAGGAGCAAGCAAGGCATGGTCAACCTCAAGCCGGGTTTCACGAGCCCGCATGGATAACACTCGATGACAGCGCTTGATGATACCAGATTCGCCCACCGCGGCCTTCCGTGCGCGCAGCCGTTTTATCGTTCCGCGCAGCGCCGCGTCCGGACTGACAACGGCATCTCGAGGTGCAAGTGGACGGATTCGCAATCTCGAAGCAGTAAGGTGCGCGGCGGCCGTAGTTCAGGGGGAATTTATGAACTTGACACGAGATATCGATTACATCGCTTCGGCATTCGCAGCCATGTTCTCCTCGACCACCCGGCCGTCGAGGAGATGGATGGTGCGCTCAGCGAATCCAGCATAATGCGTATCGTGGGTGACGATGCAAATGGTCGAACCCTCGCGGTGCAACTCTGCCAGGAGTTTCATCACGGCTTCGCCGTTTTTCGAGTCGAGATTTCCGGTCGGCTCATCCGCCAGAAGGATGAAGGGCTCGCCGGCGAGCGCGCGAGCGACGGCCACGCGCTGCTGTTCGCCGCCCGAGAGGTGCGACGGAAAGTGGCGCATACGGTGCGCCAGGTTGACCCGTTCCAAGGCTTGCTGAACTCTTTTCTTTCGTTCTGTCGAGTGCATGCCGCGGTAGGTGAGCGGCAGCTCGACGTTTTCATAGACGGAAAGGTCGCCAATCAAATTGAATGCCTGGAAGATGAATCCGATTTCGCAGTTGCGGATACGCGTGCGTTCTGCGGCAGAAAGATTGGCCACGGGCTTGCCGTCCAGCCAGTACCTGCCCGAGGTGGGCGAGTCCAGCAGGCCCAGCAGAGAGAGCAGCGTGGATTTGCCGCAGCCCGACGGCCCGGAAATAGAAATATACTCCCCTGTTTTTATTTCCAAGTTGACCTGCGACAGCGCGTGCGTCTCCACTTCATCGGTGTGAAACACTTTCGTTATGGCTTCGAGCCGGATCAACACTCCGTTGGCTTTGGTCATGCTCTCTCCCGCTATCGCAGTCGAATGCGCTCGAAGTTGTCCCAGGCGGACATGTCCGAGAGGATCACCTTGTCGCCGACGCTCAGACCCTGGGCCACTTCGATGGTGTTGACCGAACTGCGTCCGAGCTTCACATTGACGCGCACGGCCTCGTTGTTGTCGGCGAGCTTGAAGATTCCTACGTTCCCTCCGGCTTGGCCGTTGACCGGCCGTCCCACATACATGACATCCTGCAGGTCTTCAATCTCGATCGTGCCATCGACGCTCAGATCGGGGCGCGCACCCTCGGGCTGCGGGCCATCGAAACCGACATCCACTGCGACTGTTCCGTTCACGACGGCCGCGTCAATTCGCGTGACGTGGCCCTCGACAATGCCGTTATGCGTGTCGATGGCTGCTTTTTGACCGATCGCCACGTCTTTGGCTTGTGTTTCCGGGATCTCGATAGTGGCTTTAAGGTGGGACGGGTCGGCGACGCGCACCAGGTTCGTTCCCGGTGTTACTTGCTGGCCGACCTGCGACTGCAACTGCGGACAACACACCATGGAGTCCGGCGCGCACGTGAAGCGCGTCCAGCTGATTTTTCTTTAGCTCGTACAGCACGCGCTGTTGATCCACGTGCGCTTGCTGCGCGGCGACTTGGGCCGTGGCCGCGTCACCCGCGATTTTTAGCTGTTCCTGGCCAAGTTGTTGTTTAATGGCCAATTGCTCCGCGGCGACCGTCGATTTCTTCGATAGGACGCACTCGGTTAGAAGCTGACGCATGATTCGTATTCGCGAAGCGCCCATGGCAACTCGTATCGCCATCTCTTTCTTCCGGAACGTTGCTCGCGCTAGCAAAAGGCAGCTGATGTTCGCGCATGCAATCAGCAGCACCAGCACCACTACAAACATCAGGGCTTGCAATGGCTGGGCGTAGTTATCCCGAACCCAGGAAACTCCCATTGCGCTCGGCAACGCCCGGAGGCGGGTGGCAAGAAAATCTCGCAGCGTATCCCCGGTCCAGCCCCGCGGGGCGGAGGAAACAGAAAAAATGGATGGAGAGAGAGTCTCGAGCCGCGCGCTCGCTTGCTCGGCACTTAGACCCAGCTTGAGCCGTCCCATGATGCGCAACATCAAACCTGGCTGGTCGAGCCAAGAGGAGCTACCTTCGAGAATTGCGTCCGAGCATAGCGGCACCGCTACGTCGAATTTGTCGGCTGCATCGACCCCGAAGAAACCAGGAGCGCTCACTCCAACTATTTGGAAAGGGTGGTCATCCAGCCTGACTACACTGCTGACGACGTTCGCATCACCGCCGTACCTGTTTTGCCAGAAGCCGTAGCTGAGTACCGCTGTACCAGGGCAGCCACGGAAGTCATCGTTCGTGGTGAGTAAGCGCCCCATAGCAGGATGCACACCCAAAGTATTGAAATAATCGCCGCTGACAAATATCCCGTTTGCGTTGCGGGCTTCGCCACCCTGCGCAAGGTCGAAAATCCTTTCGGACCATGCGAAGATGCCAGAAAAAATATCCTGCCGATCACGGAGTGCTTCCCAAGAAGTATTCGAGAGAAATTGCGAGAGCAATTCAAAACCAGACGGCTCTGCATCCGGGTGCACAACTTGCACTAGCTCTCTCGGCTGTCGAACTGGCAGCATTTTGATCATGACAGCATCAATCAAGCTGAAGACAGCAGTGTTCGCGCCAATGCCGAGGGCCAGCGTGAGAACAACGATGGCGGTAAAGCCGGGATGTTTCCTGAGCATACGCAGACTGAAGCGGACATCCTGTCCCAGTGATTCCAGCGTGCGAATGCTGCGACGGTCGCGATATTTCTCTTTGGCCTGCTCGATGCCGCCGAGCTTGATGAGCGCGTTGCGGCGGGCCTCTGTGGGAGTCATGCCCGCGCGAAGATTGTCTGCGATGTGCATCTGGACGTGGCTTTCCAGTTCGTCTGCGAACTCGCGGTCGCGGCGCGTCTTCTGGAAGAACTCCGCTAGTCGCAGGCATAAGGCGCGTAGCGTTCTCATCAGGGTTTCTCGGGCGACAAGAACCGGGCGAGGATTGCGGTGGTCTGGCCCCATTCCCGCGCTTCTCGTGCGAGTTGCTTCCGGCCTGCCCGCGTAAGCTTGTAGTATTTGGCCCGGCGATGGTTATCGGAGAGGCCCCACTCGGAGGTGAGGTAGCCTTCTTGCTCGAGCTTGAGAAGTGCCGGATACAAAGTCCCATAGTTGACCGACAAGGCATCGCCGCTGGTTTGCTCGATGCGGCGGGCAATCCCATATCCGTGGAGTGGGCCCAGGGCTTCGAGGGTCTTCAGCACCATGAGGGCGAGCGTTCCTTGCCAGACATCGGCTTTGTGGGGCATGCGTACTCCTATTGGTTAACAATAGTAGTATCATAAGGACCTATTGGGATGCAATAGAAGTCTCGAGGCGGGCATCTATAAGGGCGGATAGTGAATAAGACAACTTTATGAGCTACCGGCCCCCCCTGGTAGGGTCCTAGACAACCAAGCCAAAACTATTGGTGCCCCAGGGCGCGAATGAGATCGACTCGACTCGCGCGCATCGCCGGCAACCATACTGCTACCAGCGCAACGCCGAGCAATATTACCGGGGCCACGAAAAAGACCAGGGGATCCCACGGCTGCACGCCAAACAGAAAGCCGGCGATCAAGCGTGCCAACCCCAAAGCTGCAGCGAGGCCACAAACCACTCCTACCAGAGCCAGCCGCAGGCCCTGAAACACGACCATGTTTCGGATGTGGCTCGATTCGGCTCCGAGAGCCAGCCGGATACCGATTTCCTGGGCGCGCTGGGCCACCGAGTAGGCCAGCAATCCATAAATCCCGATCGCCGCTAGAAACAGGGCCAAACACCCGAAGATCGTCAACACCAGGGTAATGAAGTCCCCGGTCGCCGTGGACCGCGTTAAGGTTTCCTCCATCGTGCGAACGCGGGCAACTGGCAGGCCTCCACTGGCCTCGCGCAGTTCGTTCTGAATCGCGGAACTCAACGAAAGCGGCGCCACCCGAGTCCGGATCACCCAAACCCACGGCTGGAGTTGGAATATGCCGGCGTCGGTGACCGAAGGCAGGTAGAGGTTGGGGCGTGGGTCACGATTGAGGAATTCCTCGCGTACGTCGCCCACCACGCCAATGATCTGGTGAGGAGGATCATTGCCCGTAATGATCTGATCCTTCAACGGGTCGCCATTCGGCCAGAAGCGCTTCGCGATTGTCTGATTGATAATGACCACCGGTGGCCCGCTCTCGTCCCGCTCGGTAAAGGTGCGGCCGCGGAGGAGAGGAATTTTGAAGGTCTCGAAGTAGCCCGCGGAAACCACAGTCCATCCCGTGAGGGTCTCGGAAGCCGGCCCTTCGGGACGCCCCGCAATTTGGAAAACACCGTACAAGCGATCCTCCAGCGGCAAACAGCAGGTAGCCGCCGCCGCCTCGACGCCCGGAAGCGCGCGGACGCGGCGAACTCCCTCGTTAATCACCCGGGTCACGCCCGTTAGTTTTTCGAACTGCGGACCCGTGAACGACACGTGCATCGTCAAGACATTGTGAGGATCGAAGCCGGGATTCACTCGCCGGATCGCGATGAAGCTGCGGATCAGCAGCGACGCCCCGATTAACAGCATCACAGCCAATGCCGTCTCGGCGGTCACCAGCAGCGCGCGGGTCGCATTGAGCCGCAAGCCTGTGCCGCTGCGATTGCTGCTTTCTTTCAGCGTACCGCTCAAATCCGCGCGAGACGATTCGAGAGCGGGAACGAGTCCAAACAGGATGCCGGTCAGAATCGACAAGCCCATGGTGAGCCCCAAAACGCGCCAGTCCAGACCCACATTCGAGCCGTCCGTGCCTATGCGCGGGATGTTGCCGGGGATGAGCCTTAGAATTGCGCGGATGCCGGCATAGCCCGTGGCAAGACCCAAAACACCGCCGGCCAGCGACAGCAGCACGCTTTCGGTCAGAAGCTGCCGGACAATCCGCCCGCGTCCGGCGCCCAAGGCGGCGCGAATCGCAATTTCACGTTTTCGGCTGGTCGCGCGTGCCAGCAGGAGGTTGGCGACGTTCGCGCACGCGATCAGGAGCACCAAGGCGACCGCGCCCCAGAGAATCAGCAGCGAATTCCGCACGCCCCCCACGATGATGTCCTGCAAAGGCTGTACGCGGAATCCCCTGCCCTCCGGGGAATCGTCCGGCCAGATGCGAGCGTACTCCGGAAAGTTGGCGTTCAAGCGCGCATTCGCGGCCGCCACAGTGACTCCGGGTTTCAAGCGCGCGGCGACATTGAAGTAATGGCCGTGACTTGCGCTGTGGGGATCAAGTTGAAAGGGAAGATAGGCGTCTGGAGGCGCGTCGATTTCGATATCCCCGGATAATGAGGATCGTTCCGCGAGCTGACCATTTTGGGGTTGGGGGCCTAGCACGCCGATGATTTCATAGCGCTCGCCGCCCAGCGTCATGCGTTTGCCGATTACCTGAGCATCGCCGCCGAAGTGCCGCTTCCAGAAACCGTACGCGAGCACCACGGTCTTGGGCGCGTTCGGCAGGTCGTCCTCGGCCGTGAATATTCGGCCATGTAGCGTAGGGGCGCCGCACAGCCGGAGGAAATCCGCACTGGCGTGCATCGTCGGGATCTGCTCCGGCAAGGATTCGCCGGTCAAATTGGCAACATTGAAGTCGTAAGCTGAAATGTACTGGAAGACCTCGGTCTGTTGCCGCCACCAATTGAACTCGGCCGGCGCCGCGCTTCCGGTCCAGCCTTGGCGAAAGGTGTTCTGGAACATCACGATCCGCTCGGGTTCAGGATAGGCGAACGGTTTCAAGAGAACCGTGTTGATCACCGAGAAAATCGCGGTGTTCGTGGCGATACCGAGGGCCAGCGTGAGCACGGCGACGGACGTGAAGCCGGGGTTCTTGCGAAGCTGGCGCGCGCCGAAGCCCAGGTCTTGCAGCAGGGATTCGAGCCATACGCCGGCGCGGACTGCGCGTACTCTTTCTTTTACCTGCTCGACGCCACCCAGTGCGACCCTCGCAGCGCGAGCGGCGGCGTGAGGACTCATCCCTTGATGAAGGTTTTGGTCCGTCATTAGTTCGAGGTGCGAGCGAATCTCGTCATCAAGGTCCCGGTCAAGGCGGGACTTGCGGAAGAGATTTCGGAACAGGCTGTGGGCGTAGGCCAACATCTACATACCCTCGTCCGACCTCATGACGCCTCCAAAGCGCGAGCGATGGGCACAGAAATCCGGCTCCAACTCTCGGTCTCCTTTTCGAGCTGACGCCGTCCTGCCTTGGTGAGCGGTAATACCTGGCGCGCCGGTTGTTTTCCGACTCTCCCCAATTTCCCGTGATCCATCCTTCCTCCTCCATTCTGTGCAGTGCAGGGAAGAGCGAGCCCGGCTTGACCTGGAAGGTCCCCTGGGTGATCTGCTCGATGCGGCGGGAGATACCCAGGCCAGGCATCTCGTGGAGGACCAGGGCCTTTAAGATCATCATGTCGAGTGTTCCCTGCAAAAGATCGGTAGGTTCCGGGCTCACAGGCGTCCCCTATAGGCTTGCTGTAGGAGTATAGATGGATTCCTATAGACGTTCAATAGGAGAAAATACAGGCGGCCGAAGGCGCAGGCGGGGAGAACCGACGGCGTGTAAGTGGAGATGGATTCGGAATCTCGAAGCGAAAAGGTGCGCGGCGGGCGATGCGGCTCGAGTGTAGCGTCCGCGCCGGCAGGGTTCGATCGCCGGGCGCCTGGATGGTTCGATCGCTGGGCTGGAAATGTTGGAGAGATGGCATGGGCGTGCACGTTCAGCGATGTCTCGCAAAGTTTTTCCACACTGCGCATCAATTTCCACATCTCTTCGCGTGACAATCCCGTTGACTCTCGCAGCAGGCCCATTAGTATCGCAGTCTTCCCGCGCGCCGCGCGCCAATGACTCATCGACCCGCTCGATGAGTTGAATCTGTTGCCATAAATTCCGCAGCAGAGGGTGTTTTCGGGGACAACGGTATTGAGCATCGTCTTTGACGCACGAAAGAACGCCGACCGGTCAAAACGTGCGCGCGAGGCCATCGCGCGAACTCCGCAATCGCCTGGCACGGCGCCTGAGTCAGGGGATGATCCGCAGAATGTCAACGTCAGCGTCAACGCCGGCAATGGGCCCGCTCGGCCCGCCACCAAGCCGAACGACACATTGATCGCAGCGGCAGCAAAGGGGATCGGAGCGGCAGCAAAGGGGACGGCAGCGGCAGCGGCGGTTGCCGGAGGTCCGGAGACTTCCAGCGGCAGCGGTGTGGACTTGAGGGCGGAGCGGCGCACCATGGACTGGCGCCTGCGGTGGAATCGAAATTGCGCGGTGAATGCCATTCGGGGGCGCCTGTGGATCGAGGACGGCGCCGCTCACAAGCAATTGGATTTGGATATTGCGGAGCTGCGAAACGGGAGCGTTGTCTACGCGCCGGTGACGAACGAAGTATTTTTCCGGCTGGAAATAATAAGGGCGGAGCCGGAGGAGGCGCTCAGCGAATCTGTGCGGGTGGTCGCAGGCGGAACTGCCGGGCGGTCATTGCCGGAGGAGAAGTTGCGGGCGCCGCTCGCAGACAAAAATGGTGTGGGGCGCATCGCGCGTTCCAGCGGCGCGTGGGCGCCAGGGACGGGAATGAGGAACGAGACGGCGCAGGCGGAAGCGCCAATGGTGCGGTCGCTGTTACGGACGGCATATCCGCAGGCGATTTCTTCGGTACCTGGTTCTTCGTACCTGGTTCTTCCATATCTGGTCCTCCCATAAGGGGCGCCGACCTCGCAGAGGGAGACGACGAGATCGAGCCGGCTATGCTGATCGTGCGCACCGATCCAGTTTATCCGGCGATTGCCAGGCAAAGCCACATATCGGGGAGCGTCGAAGTGCAATTCCGCATCAGTCCCGAGGGCCGCGTCTATGACGTGAAATCGTTGAAGGGCTGGCCGATTCTAGCGAAAGCGGCCATTGATGCCGTGGCCACGTGGCGCTATGAACCAGCACGGCGGAATGGAACACCGGTGGACTCACAAATGCGGACGAATTTCGATTTTCAGCTGAGCTGAGCTCGGGTGAGCTGAGGGAGCCAACACTCCCGTGATGACCAAGGACATATTGCAAAAAGTGAGGGTAGTGAAATGTATAAGACTTATTTCGGACTAAAAGAAAATCCATTCAGCATCAACACCGACCCGCGTTATCTGTATCTTACCCAGCGCACCCAGCAGGCGCTGAACTGCCTGGCGTACGGGATCGAATCGCGCAAAGGCTTCATCCTTTTGACTGGCGAAGTGGGAACCGGCAAGACCACGCTTTTGAACAAGCTGCTCGAGTCGCTGCACCAGCAAGGCGTGGCAACGGCATTTGTGTTTAACGCGCGGCTGACGGAATCGCAATTCTTCGACTATATGCTGGCGGATTTTGGGATTGCGTGTAAGTCCCGAATGAAGAGCCAGGTACTCTTCACATTGCACCAGTGGCTGCTGAACCGCTACCAAGCCGGCGAACAGACGGTTCTGGTGGTGGACGAAGCGCAGAATTTATCGCGGCAGACGCTGGAAGAAATTCGGCTGCTGACGAATATGGAGACCTCGACCGAGAAGCTGCTGCACATCGTGCTCGCGGGGCAACCGGAACTGGAACAAAAACTGGACCAGCGGGAACTGCGGCAGCTTCGCCAGCGCATCGCGCTCCGGGCGCAGACGCTTCCGCTGACGGCGGAAGAGACCTGCGGATACATCCTGGAACGTCTGCGCATTGCCGGGAGCAACGGAGAAGCAGTGTTCAGCCCGGAGGCGATCGAAGCGGTGCACCGGCATGCGCGGGGAATTCCGCGGGTAACCAATATGATCAGCGAGCACGCACTGGTGCGAGCGTTTCTGGAACAGCGAAAACCTGTTCCGGCGGAAATCGTGGACGAGGTGGCCCGCGATTTCAAGCTGGATGAGGCGGAAGTGACGGCCGAAGTATTGCCCACGCGGCGGTTCAGCGGACGCAGCCGCAAGCAGGTGCCAAGAACCAACGGGCGCCGAAATTCCAGGAGCAACGGCGAGGATAGCCCCGCAGGACAGCCTGGGGGGATTACGCAAGTGAAGCTGCCGCTATTCGTCTACGGGTACGGGCCGGACGGCGCGCCATTCTACGAGCAGGCGTACACGATTGCCGCGAACGCACGCGGCGGATTGATGTCCCTGCAGGCCCCAGTGCAGCCGGGGCAGCGACTACTGATCACCAACAAGGAAAATGAGTGCTCGCAGGAATGCGTGGTGGAATTCCTGGGGGCCCGCCTGGCGCGCGGGGTAGACGTGGGTTTTGAGTTTTCCGAACCGGCGCCGCAGTTCTGGGCCACGGGCGAAATACACGCCACTCCGGCGAGCGAAGACGAACAGGCCTGCGCGTAATTCGCCCGGCGTAACAAGGTGCGCGCGGGGCGCTGAGACGCGCGGGTCATTATATAGAGAGCGGGCTCCACGTAGAGCCGGCACCCGTATAGAGCGGGCCACAGCAGGGTCCGCACCCGAGATCGGTAAAATTTTATGTACAACGACTTTTTTGGCTTGAATCGGAGCCCCTTCGAGCTCTCGCCCGATCCTTTCTTTTTGTTTTCGTCGGAAAGGAACAAGGACGCGCTGGCGTCCGTGTACTACGCCATATGCCGGCGCAAAGGTTTTATCGTGATGACCGGCGAGGTGGGGACCGGGAAGACGCTGATGCTGCGCTGCCTGTTTGAGTTGTGGGAACGCGAGCAAATTCCCTACGCGTACTTTATCGGACCCAGATTGTCCACGATGGATTTCTTGAGCTACATCACCTTTGAGCTGGGAATTAAAGTCGCCGAACCCAGCAAGGGAAACCTGCTGCGCGCGCTGTATGGGTTTTTGCTGGCGCAATTCGAAAAGGGATTGACGACCGTATTGGTCATCGATGAAGCGCATCAAACGCCGCACAGCGTGCTCGAAGAGATCCGGCTGCTGACGAATTTCGAGACCGCGCAGCAAAAGCTGGTGCAAATCCTGTTAGTGGGGCAGCCGGAGTTGGATACGAAATTAGATTCGGTGGAACTGCGTTCTTTGAAGCAGCGCATCGCGGCCCGCTGCCGGCTAGAGCCGCTGCTCGAGGAAGAAGTTCAGAGCTACATAGAACGCCGCCTGGAACTTTCGGGTGCGGGCGAACAAGCGGCCGCGATTTTCCCGCCAGCAACGGTACACGCGATTTACTGCTATTCGCTGGGTATTCCGAGGCTGGTGAACAGTATTTGCGATCAGGCTTTGATCGCCGCCTTCGATCGGAAGGTTCGCGTTGTTCCGGTGCAAGTTATCGATCAAATCGCGGCTCATTTTCGGCTTAACCCGGCCAGCAATCTCAAACCAACAGAGAAGCGTTTTCGATCCGCGGCCCCAGTGGACTATGAAGCGGATAAATTCCCGCAGAACGCTCCGGCAGCAAATGTCGCGTCCGGTAAAGTTGCCCAGCTCATTAGAGACGCCAAGCCGGCAAATGCAGGCAACGATAGCGACGCGCCCTCGGCGCTTCCAATCATTTCGGTTCCGATCGGGCCCGGAGCTTCGCAGGAGGGCAGGAATATTGACGAAGCCGGCCACGAACGCCCGTGGGAGCAGAACAATGTCGAGCAGAAAAACATCGAGCATAAAGAAGGTGGCGAGGCTGGGCGCGTCCATGGCGGCGAGGCACTGAACCGAGCATTGAACGGGAAGGCACTGAATCGGGAGGAAAGCGCCGCCACGGAGGCCGCAGCACGTGCCCGGCAAACCGCGCCCGCGAGCCGACCGCCGTTGGCTGTACCGGCGCGCTTAACGGCGGACCCGGTGACCGATGCGCTCCCCACATTGACGTCCAAATCGCCGCTGGAATATCGCGCAGCGCTGTCCCGGATGCGCCGACGGCTTAAACCTCTGCGGCGGGCTTCTCTCGCGCTGGGGGCTATCGCGATCCTGGCAGCGGTACTGGTGACGGGCGCGATTATGGCGCGCCGTTCGACGGGCGTGGCTGCTTCGCAGCATCAGGCTCCGAATACGCCGGCGGCTGTACCGGCCGGGCAGCCAGCCGCGCAGCAAACCGCAGCGCTGCGACCTGCTGAAGCCGGCTCGGCCAGGAATTTGGAGGCGGGCTCGGTGGGTCCGCCAACGCCCAAGCTCGGGAGCGGGCCGCCTAAGTCCGTGGCGCCAGCGGAACCGTTGCCGCCCCGTACGAAGATTGTGGTCGAGGCGCTGTCGAGGCCCGTCGTTAAACCATCCGGCATATCAACTTCCGTTGAGCCTCCAATTATCGGGATGCCACCAAAGGATTTGGAGACCGAAAAAAGCTTGCTCGAAACACCCGTTCCGGGTCCCGCGCCTCCCGCGATGAGGGTGGGGGGGCAGCTGCAGCTACCCAAGCTGGTGTCGTCAATACCACCGGTCTATCCGCCGCGAGCACGTCTGGAAGAGGTGCAGGGCGTGGTGGTTATCAACGCATTAGTGGATGAAAACGGAAAAGTGACGGAGATGAAGGTGATCTCGGGGCCACCCAGTCTGACGCAAGCCGCTATGGAGGCGTTGCGCGCGTGGAAGTACGAGCCTGCGCGGCTAGCGGGCCAACCGATTGCGACGCACATAAAAGTCAGCGTCAACTTCAATCTTCACTGATTTGGCAAGTTGCGGGTGCTTGGTGACACGGCGCCAAAAGTGATGGAACGCACGACAGATAAATTCCCCGATTCAATGACCTTAAGAACAGCGGAGAGAAGCATGTCCAACTTATTCAGCGTGAATGGGCAGACGGTGATGGCGGCGACAGACGGCGCGCAAGGTTTGATTCCGGAGTGGCAGGAAGATTACGTTCTGTCACTGCCGTTGGGAAACACCGCTCTAGAAAGGCAGGGAGCGAGGCTACTCGATCTAACATTATTTGGCGCTGACGAAAAAAGAAACCGGAGCGAACTCGCAAAACAGCTTTCCGCTTTTGCGAACACGGGCGGCGGAATCATCATTTACGGGCTTGCAAATGACGGGACCGTGGACCAGGGCGGCGTAACGCGGCTGATCAAGGGACGCCAAACCGCGAAGGAATGGCTGGAGATGGCGATCCCGGCATCGACTGAGAGTGAGATTGCCGGAGTAACTGTCTCCGAAGTTCTGCCCAAGGCCCACAATTCCACTCTATCCGAAGGAAAGGCGATCTATGTCGTGCATGTGCCTGACAGCGAGCGGGCACCGCACCAATCGGCGGCCGACCGGCTCTACTATGTGCGGCGAGGCGCCCAATCGCAACCCGCCTCGCACCGAACCATCGAGGACATCCGGAATCGCGTGCGGCAACCCAATCTTTCCGTCACCGGGCTGGCGCTGGTCGACGTTTTTCTGGCCCGCCTGGAGGCTTCCAGAATTGCTGCTGCCCCAAGTCCAGGCAAAAGTCTTTGCAACAGTCTGGGCTGCCGCGTGAAGATCAACCTGAAGAACATCGGAACGGTGAAGGCCAGCACGGCTTGCGTACAGATCGAAACTGAGCCCACAGCATTCTTCGACAAGTTTGACGAATCGGTGGTCAGTGCGCGGCGCGCGGCGACACGGGATACGATTTTCTTCCAGATGCAAGATGCGATATACCCGGGCATGGAGATTAATTTCTGGTTTGAGGTGGTCCTGCCGCTGGAGGTGCTCGAGCCCATGCCTACGCTTCGGGGTGCGGTGGGCATACCCCAGGGAATGAAAATCGCGTGCAGGCTGTTTGCGGACGACGCCCCGGCAAAGTCCAGCAGCTTTCAACTGGGCAAGCTTCCTTGTGGCACGGAAATTTTCTTGGGTGCCGGGAGGTAGGAGAGGGTTTCGGTTCCCCCGTTCGGCGCCAGCGTGGCCGTTTGGCCGAGTGATTGTCACACGGATATTACGCCGTGGCTGCACGGCGAGGTACGGAACGCGAAGCGATGCGGCGGACGGCGCGGCGGCGCCGGGGATTCGGCGGAGCAGGGAACGCTGGGGTACGCAATCGACGCTATGCCGCCGTGGCGGATTAGTGGGTCATCGCGTAGACGACATAGTTGACGCCTATTCGCATTCCTAAGTCCGAGAATTTCAGGGGGTACTGCGGAGTGTCCGACCACTCCCAGGAATCGCCGATATCCGAATTCAAAGAAATGGCCACCATGACGCGGCCTTTGTCGTCATAGATGGCCTCCCAGCGGGCCACCTTGCCATCTTTTTTGTAGCCCAGGGTCAAGTGTTCGGCTCCGGTGATCCTGTAGCGGTCGTCCAAATCGAAAACGGTGTGGAAGATCGGATCGTTGTTGGGGATATCGACGATAGGACGGTCGGGGAAAACCATCTTCATGGTTTTTTCGAAATAGGCTTGCTCCTCGGAACCGTGGAAATCGTCGGCCATGAAAAAGCCGCCGCGAAGAAGATAGTCGCGAAGCTTTTGCGCTTGCGGTTCGGTGAGGCCCCACTCGCCTACCTGGACCGCGTAGAGCCAAGGCCAGTTGTAAACCTCATCGCCATCGTCGAGGTTCACGGATTGCTCGACCGAGCGGGCGTCGACGCGCGTCAAACGCCGGACTGCCTGGGCGAAGGAGCGGTCTGCGCGGGGATAGTCCTGCGTCCAAAGGGAAAGACCCAGGCGCCAGTCGCCATCAAATCTGCCGCGGTAGCCATCCAACGGGCCGGGCGGATACATCAGGCGTGCGAAAGCCCACTCGGCCTGCCGCTGCCAGTCTGCCGGGAGGGGAAAGGATTCGCCGTATTCGACTGAAGGATATTCACGGAAGGGGCGCTGGGCGTAGAGCGCGCCGAAGAAGGCGCCGAACAGGATTCCGCAAAAAACAAACAGGCAACATGACCGCCACA
Source organism: uncultured Acidobacteriota bacterium (assembly GCA_963719845.1). GTDB lineage: Bacteria > Acidobacteriota > Terriglobia > Acidiferrales > UBA7541 > Palsa-189. The sequence continues at coordinate 181,269 of CAVRDM010000021.1, forward strand.
AAATTTTGCCGGCACCCATTGTGGAATATACCTATCCCGAGGATAACACGGGCACCTGGGCGTTTCTCATGCGGCGCAGGAGCGGAGGCCAGGTCCGCGCGGCGACGGCCGGGAAAATGGACGCGCGGGATTAAGCGAGGCCCGTCTTGTACAGTGCGACGAGATGGCCCCAGGCCCTCTCGGCATCGGCGGGACTGTAGATCGGACCAGTGTTATCTGCGGGCATGTCCGCGACACACCAACCGTGCTTGGCCGGATAGACTTCGATTTCCGCCGGAACGTTCGCGGCAGCAAATGCCTCTCGCAACTTGTCTTTCGCGTCGGGTTGGCGCTGGTCATCGTTCGACGCGATACCGAAATACATTCGCGCCTTGATCTTCGGCGCGAGCAGATGCGGGCTGTCCGGCTTGTCGGTGACTAGACCGCCGCCGTGGAAGGAACCTCCCGCGCCCACGCGGTCCGGACGCGCAGCGCAGGTCTTCAACACCAGCGGGCCGCCCATGCAGTAGCCTTGGGTGCCGATCTTCTTGGATTTGTTGACTTGCGATTGCGCGTCGAGAAAGGCGATGTAGGCGACGGCATCCTTCTCGGCATTGCCCGGAGCGTTTACCGAGCCCATGAGCGGCTGCAGTTTCGCCATGTCCGCGGGATTCTGGAAGCTAAAGGAGGCGGCGTTGTCGATGACCGGAGCCTTGGCGAGGCGATAGAAGGGGTTGGGGACCAGGACGGAGTAACCTTCGGCGGCAATGCGCTTGCCAATGTCGCGCATCGACGGGCGCAAGCCGAACGCGTCGGTCCAGATCAAGACACCGGGATACGCACCCGTGTTCGGATGGATGAAGGCGGCGTCACATGTGCCGTCGGGCGTTTTCACCGTGACGTCTGTCTCGACGACGGGCAGTGCGGCTGCGGACGCCGAACCGACGGCCGCTACCAGGCCGGCGGCCACGGACATGGCGATGAAATCTCGGCGCGCAGTCTCACCGGTTTTTTTTGGATCGTGCTTCTCGTCCGTCATGGCTTGCTCCTCTTCAGAAAATGGCTGAGATCGGGATTTACGATTCTAGAGCTGTCGATTCGCAAAACCTAATGGCAGGGAGGGTCTGGTGTCAAGCGCGATCGAGGTCTGATGGTTGGGTAGCCGGCTATCTTTTGCCGCGGACCTATGCGGAGTCCAAACCCTTGGTAAACCTGATTGCGAAACGGCATCGAGACAATTTGGGGGGAGGGTTCAACTTTTTTTCTGTTCCAGTTCGGCCCATCGCGCATAGAGCGTATCGACGAGTTTTTGCGCCTCGTCGAATTGTGCGCAACTGTCGCGAAACGCGAGGTGATCGCCCACAACCTCAGGATTTTCCAGCGCGGCACGCCTGGCGTTCATTTCCCGCTCGGCGTGGGCAATGCGCGCTTCGATGGCTGCAAACTCGCGAGCTTCGGCATAGGAGAGCTTCTTTCTTACCGGAGGGCTGGAGGGCGCTGACTGGATTTCGGCCGGTCCGGGCGGGCGTAGGCCTGGAGACGCTGCGCCCGATCTGTTTTCCGCGCGACGCGAATGCTGCCACACGCGCCACTGCGCAAAATCGGCAAAACGTTCCGCCGCGCCTTCGCCGTCGAGTCCGAGGACGACGTTCGACACACGATCCAGCAGGTAGCGATCGTGGGTAACCAAGATCAAGGCGCCGCGATATTCGAGCAGGCTCTCTTCCAGGACTTCCAGCGTGGGAATATCGAGATCGTTGGTGGGTTCGTCGAGGAGCAGCACGTCCGCAGGCTGCAGCATCAGGCGGGCGATCAATACCCGGGCACGTTCCCCGCCCGACAGCCGGCCGACGCGCTGATTCAAATCCTCGCCGGAGAAAAGAAACCGGGCGGCCCACGAGGCCACGTGAATCACCTGATCCTGATAAATGACGGAATCACTATCGGGCGCGAGCGCGCGGCGCAGCGTAAGATCGGGATCGAGCTCGCGGTGCTGCTCGAAGGAGACAATGCGCAAGGAGTGCCGCTTTGCGTATTTCGCCGCGGGCGGGCTGAATGTCGCCCTGCAGCAGGCGGAGCAGCGTGGTCTTGCCGCTGCCGTTGGGGCCCACCAAGCCGACGCGCATTCCCGAGGTCACGGTGAAGTCGAGGTTTTGAAAAAGAGTGCGGCTACCGATGGCATAGGTCACGCCAAGCAGATCGATGAGCCGCTTGGTTTGGCGGCCCGTCGCGGTGAAATCAATTTTGGCGGTGGAGGTACGGGTCCGGGCATTCAGCGCTGCGAGTTCGCCGATCATTCCGCGGGCCTTGTCGATGCGCGCCTTGGATTTTGTGGTTCGTGCTTTGGGGCCGCGGCGCAGCCAGGCAATTTCGGTATGGACGCGATTGGCGAGGGCATCCTGCCGCTTTCCCTGGGCGTGAAGATACGCTTCTTTGGCCTCCAGAAATTTGCTGTAATTCCCGAGGACGCGCAGATAGCCCTCGGCGTAGAGGGCATCCAGCTCGACCACTTCGGAGACCACATTTTCGAGAAAATAGCGGTCGTGGCTGACCACGATGCACGCAAACGCCGCGTTTTGGAGCACGGCTTCAAGCCATTCAATGCCGGCGAAGTCCATATGGTTGGTGGGCTCGTCGAGCAGCAGAACGTCGGGCCCCTGCACAAGTCCCGCGCTAATCGCCAGGCGCTTGCGCCAGCCGCCGGAAAGCGCGGCGGTATCCGCTTCGAAATTGGGAAAACCGGCGCGACCCAGGGTTTCCGCGGTCCGGGACCGGCGCTCCGCAGCGGGAACCTGGGCACGGTCGAGGGCGCTTTCGAGCACGGACTGAATCGTTTCGCCGGGCGAAAATTCGGAGGTCTGCGCGACTTCACTGAACCGCGTGCCTTTACGGATGGCGACGGTCCCGCTATCGGGCGGAATCCGGCCGGAGAGGATTCCGAGCAGGGTGGACTTGCCCGAGCCATTGGGGCCGATCAGGCCGATGCGGGCGCCTTCGGAGACGGTGAAGGATATATTTTGAAAGAGTGGAGCAACGCCGAACCTTTTGAAAAGTCCCTGCGCGCTAATTATCGGAGCCAAGTTGTTCGATCCTCAGGTACGTCGCGCACTGTGGCCATAGAAGAGTCTCAGAAACAGTTGGCACAGAGCGAGGACTTCCCGCCTCGCTGTTTCTCGTTATTCCGGCGGCACGATACACGCCAGCCGTTTGATACTGAGTGAAGACACTCCATGGCCGAGGCATTCGACACCCTGATTGTCGGCGCAGGTGCGGCGGGGCTGCTCTGCGCGATCGAAGCCGGCCAACGTGGCCGCCGCGCCGCGGTTATCGAGCGTGCCGAGCGTATCGGCAAGAAAATTCTGATCTCCGGCGGCGGGCGTTGCAATTTTACCAACATTTATTGCCAGCCAGAAAACTTCCTGTCCGCGAATCCGCATTTCGCGAAATCCGCGCTGGCGCGTTACACGCCCGCGGATTTTATTGCCCTGGTGGACAAACACCGCATCCCTTATCACGAAAAAACGCTGGGACAGCTGTTCTGCGACCGCTCCGCAGAAGATATTACGAACATGCTGGAGGCGGAATGCCGGGCGGCTGGGGTCCGGATATTTCTGCACAGCCGCATTCGTGAAGTGCAACGCGGAGCGGAGTTCGTGGTGCGCACCGAGTCCCATGAGTTTCGCGCGCCAACACTGGTGATTGCGACGGGGGGACTTTCGATCCCCAAGATCGGGGCGACCGCGCTTTGGCTACGAGGTGGCGCGTCAATTCGGGCTGAACATCGTCCAGACGCGGCCGGCGCTGGTGCCGCTGGTGCTCGATGTTGCCGGATCAAAGACGATATTGCGATCTGGCCGGGGTCTCGCTGGAGGTGGACGTCAGCCACCGGCGGCCAGTCGTTCCGGGAAAAGATGCTGATCACGCACCGGGGCTTGAGCGGCCCGGCCATCTTACAAATCTCGTCTTATTGGAGTAAGGGCCGGCCGGTACGCATTGACCTCGCGCCCGGCATTGATATCACGGCGGCAATCCGGGAGGGCAAGGTGAGAACACTGGCCACTGCGCGTGACCGCATTCCAGCAGATTCCTGCCGAATCGTTTTGCGGCGCGCTGGCTGGATTTGCACGCGCCGCCGGCCTGGACCAACCAAGCGCTGGCGGAACTCGAACGCCAGGCGCATGAGTGGATGCTGCAGCCTGCCGATACTGAGGGATATCAGAAGGCGGAGGTAACCGCCGGCGGTGTGGATACCGAGGAATTATCGAGCAAGACGATGGAAAGCAGGAAAGTACCGGGATTATTTTTTATCGGCGAAGTGGTGGACGTCACCGGACATTTGGGGGGCCATAACTTCCAGTGGGCCTGGGCGTCGGGCGCTTCGGCGGGCCGGGCGTTGTGAAGGATACGTGAACGCCGGGTGAACACGGCGTGGAATTTGACTAAACGGCCAGTGGCGCGCGCATCCCCAGAAGCAATTGGTTTGCCTCAAAACGGTTCGGTACGAGCCGCATCTTCAGAACTCCGTGCCAGCAGCGCAATCCGGTGAAACAGGACCTGCACCTCCACCGAATCCGTAACTGGGGCCAAACGCGGGGCCGACTCCATAACCGGAGCCGACTCCACCGGAACCCCAACCGGAGTCATCCACAGGGGACGCGCACTGGGCCGCTTCATTCGCACCTACGAGCGAATCAAGCGAGCGCACTGCCAGCGAAAGAGCGCTTCCTCCGAGCAAGCCCCACCCTCCGAAGCCTGATGTGCCGAAGCGAAGCAAGCCATTGAGCAGTAAGCTCGGGATGAGCGAGATATTCGAACCGAGGAATGAATTGGAGAATCCCGAAAAGCCGGCGGACGAGTTTCCGAAATCGGACCCGCCGAAGCCGGTGCTGGAGAAGCGGGAACTTCCGAAATTTGCCTGCGCTCGCCCCGACGAAAAAGACGAGAACGACGAAAATCTCGAACCATTCGCATCCGACGAAGTATTTCTTGCATTTCCAAACGAATGCCACTGGCCGCCATCTCGTGCAACGCTCCCCACGCCGTGAGGCAGTTCCGTCCCGCCGCCACGGTTGTCATTGCCAAACGAGTGCCACCCGTCGCCAGCGGACCTGCCGAACGTGCGAGCCGACGCGGGCGTCTCCCGACCAGCCGAGTTTCCGAACGAATGCCACCCACGCGTGTCCTGCGAATCGCGACCGGCCGCCGGGGAAGCTTCGGACCGGCCGAGATTGCGATTGCCGGAGGACATTTCGGAGCCAAAGCTTCCGCGTCCCGCGCCTGAATTGCGGCCGAAATTGCTGCCGGCGAAATTGCCGGATGACCGCGAAGAAAAGCCGCTATTCCCGGCGTAGGAACGGTCGGGCGAGCGCCCGCTGTTTGCTAGCCCACCGTTCGTAAAACCACCGCTCATGCGGGCGGTCAACTTCGGTGCCCTGGCTTGAGAGCTGCCGAAGGAATGTCCGGTTCCGCTGAAGGTTGAGTGCCCACGGTCCGTAAAACTGCTGCTCGTGCGGGCGGACAACTTGGGCGCCTTGGCGCGAGAGTTGCCTAAGGAATGTCCGCTTCCGCCGCTGGCATGCCCACCGCTATGGAAGCTGCTGCCACCGCGAGAACCGCTGCCTCCGCGGGAACTACCTCCATGGGAACTGCCGCCACTGTGCGATCCGCCGCTGTGCGAGCCGCCGTGGTTCTGAGCGGACGCAGGCAGGGGTATGCAAGCAAGGACAAGCGCTGCTACCAGCGTGAGCAGAATTTGCGAGAAGGCAGGTTTGGTCATTTCAATCCCCCCGACTGAGTTGCTGTGGATTGAGCCAGGCTTGGCGGAGCCTATTACCAACTTACGGTCAGATTCCGTTTACGGTCCCGGGGTTGCGCCACGCTAACAAACTGCCGAACATGGTGCGCCCTCGGCTGGCCGTCTAATGAAAGAGCGACTCTACCTCGGAGGAGAGCGAATAATCTACAGGGTAATTTCAGGATATTGATAACCGCCATCTTGAAGCGATGTCATAATTTGCCTTCGAGGTTCAAATCGAAGTTCAAATCCGGGGAAGGACGCCAATACGGATATGAGGGTCGTCTCAGTGAACACCGGGCTGCCGCGCGAGGTGGTGTGGCACGGTAAAAATGTCACCACGGGTATTTTCAAGCAGCCTGTTGAAGGCCGGATCGCTTTGCGCCGGCTGAATCTGGACGGTGACCGTCAGGCGGACCTGAGCGTGCACGGCGGCGAGCATAAGGCGGTCTACTGCTATCCGTCGGCACACTACGAGTATTGGAAGGGCGAGTTGCCAGGGCGTGAGTTGCCCACGGCTATCTTCGGAGAAAATTTCACCACCGAGGGCTTGCTGGAGAATGCAGTTCATCTTGGCGACCGGTTCTCAGTAGGGTCCGCAGAAGTGATCGTGACGCAGCCTCGGCTTCCTTGTTACAAACTGGGCATACGGTTTGAGTCGGACGAGATGGTGAAGCTGTTCCTTGCCAGCGGCCGGACGGGCTTCTATCTCGGCGTGACGCGCGAGGGAGAAGTGGGCGCCGGAGACGAGATTGCGGTGCTGGCACGAGATCCGCAGGGCGTGTCCATCGCGGAAATTACCCGGCTGTATGTCGGCAAAACACCACACTGAGCAAGACGCAGGCGTGGTGCGCAGGGCACTTCAAATTGCCGCGTTCCCCGAAAGTTGGAAGGAATACCTGAAAGAGCGGCTGGACGAGATGGATGCGTGAACCCGAAACAGACTTTGAATGCGTAATTGTTGAATAGTCTGTCCGCGCAAACCAACAAGCCGAAAAGTCAGCTTCCGAGTTGGTCGAGCTTCTCGCCAATTGTATCCATCAAGGGTTGGAGGGCGGTGCGATCGAAGCGGAATTCAGCGCCAGCAGCCGCGAAAAGATCGGGCAGCGGACGCGACCCGCCGAGGGACAGGGCTTGCCAGTAGCGCTCGACGGCGTCGCGGTAATTCTTCAGGCTGTTCATCCATACCTGCAGCGCGCCAATCTGGGCGATTCCATATTCGATGTAGTAGAAGGGCACGGCAAAAAAATGCAGGATGCCGTGCCACTGGAAAGTTCGCTGCTCTTGGTAGCCAGTCCAATCAACCAAGGCTGTGAATCGGTTGGCAAGATCTACCCATGCCCGGCCGCGTTCTTCGCGGGTGTGCTGCGGATGAGTGTGGATCCAGTGCTGGAAGGCGTCGCCCAAGGCGATGGCCGGAAACAATAGAACCAGATCCTCAAGGCGGGCGCGATAGGCGCGCTGGTAGTCTTCATGACTTTCGTAAAAAACGCCCAGGTGGGGCAAGGCGAGAAGCTCCATACCCATGGACGCGACTTCGCAAAATTCCATGGGAGCGTGGCGATATTCCAGAAGCGGTTCGTTGCGGGCCGCCAGCATGTGGAACGCGTGGCCGCCTTCATGAATAAGCGTCCGCAAATCGGAATCCCGGCCTACCGCATTCATGAAAATGAACGGAAAACGGCGCTCCTGTAACGAGCTTTGATACCCGCCGGGCGCTTTTCCTTTGCGATTTTCCAGATCGAGCAGTTCCCGATCGATCATGAACTGGAATTGCTCCCCCAATTCGAGGTCTATCCTGGCAAATATTTTCTTGGCCCCGTGCACAAACTGCGTCGTCGTAGAAAATGGAGCGAGCGGAGGCCGCCCGAGAGGATCTACGGCCAGATCCCAAGGCCGCAATTTATCAACTTTCAGCAACTGTTGCCGCCGCGACCTGATCTTGCGCACCAGTGGCATCACGGCGCTCTCCACGGCATCGTGAAAGCGGTAGCAATCTTCCGGGGTGTAGTCAAAACGCTCCAGTTTCTTGAAGGTGTAGTCCCGGAAGTTTGCAAAGCCGGCGTTCGCCGCGATTTCGGCTCGCAGCGCAACCAGTTCGTCGAAAGTCTGCTCCAGGGATTCCTTATCAACAAGTTGGCGAGCGGCCATTCGCTCCCACGTCATCTGGCGCAGATTGCGGTCGGCCTGCTCAAGGAGCTTAGAAGCCTGTTGAAGAGTGCGTTCCGCTCCATCGATCGATACCGTCATCGCGCCCATTAGCTTGTGATATTTCTGTGCCAGCAATTCATCCCGCGTCTCCAGCGGAACATTTTCGATGCGGAATAAGGCCACGGAATTAGCCCATTTCCGGTTCAACACGGCATAGCGATCGGGGGACAGGCGGGCGCGGTGGGGATTTTCGAGGAAGGTTTTCTCAGCCGCTTGCGCGAGCGGCTTCGATTTCGGGGCGATGTGTTCCACGAAATGCTGGTAACCCGCTTCGCGAACCGGATCATCGGTTCGCGTGGTCATGGCGATGTAGCGTTTGGCTTCCTCTTCGGAAAGCGCCGAGCTAAGTTCATCACGATCGAGAAGCCATTGTTCCAAAGCGTCGGGTGAGGAAGGATGGCGTGCTAACAATTCCGTGAACACGGGCTCGACGTCGGTCCATTCGCCCATATTCGCGGTGCGGCTGACGAACTTCCGAGGAAACTCACGCTCAAGATCAACAGAAATCATTTTGGCAACGCGCTCCATAGGGCCGCTTGGGGAAATTCGTCTGCTATTTATATAACAAGATCAATTGTGAAATGTCCGCCGCCAAAAAGAAAGGGGGCCGGATATGCTTTCGCTTGGCAGGGCTTGCGCGGGGGGGAACGCGTCAGCCGTAAGGCGAATGCGGGCGCCCACGTGGGCTCGGGCATAGGGGCCCGGGCATTGCCCGTGGAGACAAAAGAGTATATTTTCTTCAAGCTAGGAAAACGAATGAAAGTCGGGATGAGGAGAAACGTCGTGATGAGTATTCGGCATGCGGTTTTATTCCCGGCAATTGCGGCAGTTTTGTCCATATCTTCCGGCCTGCTGGCGCAGACCAATAATCAGCCACCGGCCAAACCGCCTGCGGCGAAGGCGCAAAGTGCAGCCTCCGGCAATGACATTTCCGGTGTCTGGAATGCGATGCGCAGCAACTATGACACTGCCTCGTTCAGCAAAGGAAATCCGCCGATGACGCCGTGGGGGCAGGGGCAGTTCGACAAGGCGAAACCCTCGCAGGGTCCGCGCGGCGTCACCCTCGCCCAAACGAACGATATGGTTTACAAGTGCTTCCCGCCGGGACTGCCCTACATCTATCTGCAACTTTTCCCCATGCAGATCGTGCAGACGCCGAGCGAAGTTATCGAACTTTTCGAATATGACCACACGGTGCGCCACATATTCCTCGACCGGACGCAACATCCCGCCGACGTCACGCCCACCTACTACGGCGACTCCATCGGTCATTGGGAAGGAGACACCCTGGTAGTGGACACGGTCGGGCTGAACGGCATGATGTGGCTCGATCGCGTGGGCCATCCCGACAGCGATCAGATGCATATCGGGGAACGCATCCACCGCGCGGACGACAAGACTTTACAAGTCGACTTCACTTTTGACGACCCCAAGAGCTATCCCAAGCCCTGGACGGCGGTGATGCAATTCCGCCTGCAGCCGACCTGGCGCATTATGGAAGACGTTTGCGAGGATAATCTAAGGTTTGAGAATTTCGAGAAGTAGCAAACACGCGGCCTGGATCGGTGTTTTAACATCCGAACGGAAGCGCGGCACCGATGATTGAGGGGGGGCGAATCCTTCCCCCCACTGCCCGATGCGCTACCCGGTGGGCTGCACCATTCTGCTGACGCGGTTTGCTGAGGGGGCCTTCTGCATGAAGGTATTCAGAACATTTTCTGAGATTAGCCGCTGAACCTCTGCTCTCGGAACGGATCGCCGTAGAGGTGGTACCCATTCTGTTCCCAGAATCCCGGCGAGTTCTGGGCCATGAATTCGATCCCTCGCACCCACTTCACGCTTTTCCACGCATAAAGATGCGGCACAACCAGCCGCGCCGGATAGCCATGTTCGGGGGGCAGCGGCTCTTCATTCTCCTTCAGCGCAAATAACGTCGTCGGCCGCAGCAAATCCTCGAGAGGCACGTTCGACGTGTAGCCTTGTTCCGCAAGCACCATCACGTATTTTGCCTCCGGTTCTACAGTGATTAATTTCATCAACTCGGTGAATGGCACGCCTCGCCAGCGCACATCGAACCGGCTCCAACGCGTCACGCAGTGCATATCCGCAACCACCTCTTTCATTGGCAGCCCTGTAAATTCCTCCCAAGTCAGCCTTAGCGGCTTGTCCACGAGTCCCGTGACTTGAAAATCCCACTTCTGCGGATCGAATCGCGGCACGCTCCCCTCATGCAATACGGGCCACTTCAGTGTCAGCGACTGGCCCGGCGGCAACCTTCCCGCTTCGCGCATGGCCCGCTCCTGGGTCCGCCGTTCGCTACTGTAGTCGAATATCATTCGCGCGCTCACTAATCAGCTTTGCGCTCGTTCCACGAACCGCGTCCAGCATAACAAACCACGAGGCGATTCACCGGCCCAATGGCCACGGGGCACAAATGGCGCCGTCGGCCCGCCGCAAAAAGATCATGACTTCCCACGCAAAATGGAGTATGCCCTTCGGTACCGTTGGCGTAAGAGAGGACAGAACGGCGGCTGGCAATATTCGTCCGACATTTTCAGGAGGAGCATCATGCTTAAACGCTTGGCCATGGTTTCCATCGTTGTAGCTGCCTTTGTGCTGGGATACCTGGTTTCTGCGAGGCAATCGGCAGTCGAAGGTCAAGCCGCGCCGGGGGCCGGGTTCGCGGCCGTCCCGGGAGCAGTGGGTGCGATGGACCTGACCGGGCCCTACGACGTTGTAAAGGGTTGGCCGAAAGACTTGAGTACTTTGCCCGGAAATGAAAAATGGACCTGGGGCGCCGGAGAAGGCGTATTCGCCGAGAGTCCCAACCGCGTCATCATCGTCGAGCGCGGTGAGTTGCCGGTTCTCGCCAAGATCAAGGAGACGCCGCTTCCGCAGATTGCGCCGAGCCTCTCTTTCCCGGTGATGGATCTGGTGCGGAATGATACCCAGGCCAGCCCGCCGGGCGCGCTCGAGGTCAACGGAAAAGTCGGCGACGACTCTGACAAAGGCAAAAACGGCGTCGATTTTAATTGGCAGAACTGCCTGGTGGTAGCCGACGCCGACGGCAATATCACCGAGCGCTGGACGCAGTGGGACAAAATACTGCGGCGGCCGCATTCCGCGTTCATCAGCCCTTACGATCCGCAAAAGAACGTGTGGATCGTGGACGACTACCGGCAGGCGATCTTTAAGTTCACCAACGACGGTAAGACCCTGTTGCAGACGCTTGGAGTGCCGAATGTCCACGCTTCCGACGACAAGCATTTCTATCGGCCGACGTTCATGGCTTGGCAGCCGGACGGCAGCTTTTACGTGGCCGACGGCTACGCCAATACACGCGTGGTGAAGTTCGACAAGGACGGCAAATACCTGACGGCCTGGGGCGAAAAGGGAGAAGCGGGCGGCAAGGAAATGCGCCCGAACTACTTCAATAACGTGCACGGCGTGGCCATAGATCCGCAAACGCGGCAGGTCTATGTCAACGACCGGGGCAATCACCGCATCCAGATTTTTGACGAGAACGGGAAGTTTCTCCGCCAGTGGAAGATCAACTCAGAGCCGTCCAACATTCACTTCGTTTACATTGGCACCGACCGGAAGGCCTGGGTCTTCGATAATTCCACGCAGAAGCTCGCGCAGTACGATCTGAATGGGCATTTGCTCTATTCCTGGGGTTCGCTCGGCACTTTCCCCGGGGCGCTGTGGGGCGCGCACGGCATCAGCGTGGACCAGGAAGGTAATCTGTACCTAGCGATGGTGGGCTACGGCGGCGTTCAGAAGTTCCACCCGCGAGCTGGCGCGAATCCAAACTTTCTTGTCGGCAAGCCGATCAAGGCGGCGTGGTAGCAAACCTCGTAGCCAGCGCGGTGTCGCAGACGTACGCCGCGCTTCCAGCTTGTGCGCGCGACCAACTTGCGCGCGAATTGATAAGGGGAAAGCGGTATCGCAGCAATCTCTTCTATTAACCTATTGGAATTAGCCTACCTGGCGGGAGCGGAGGCCTGGAGCTGGGCGCGAATCGTGATCTTGCTCCCGGCGTTGGTCTCCAGCGTGCGAGTCCAGGGCTTGAAATGCTCGGACTCGATCCGGATTTCATGCGAGCCAATCGCGAGATTGAGCATGGAAGGCGTGTTCCCTACAAATTTTCCATCAACGTAAATATCCGCGCCCTGAGGTTCGGAGACGAACGTCACGCAGGCGCCGGCAGCGGGCGCGCAACTGGCGTTCGAGTCTGGAGACGCGCCTTCTGGTTTGACAGCAGCCGCCTTGTCACTGCCGGTTGCCCGTGCGGGTGCCTCAGAGCGGACCGGCGCCGGGCCCACAGAGCTGCTCGAAGAGGGCCCGCTTGCAGAAGACCCGCTTGCAGAAGACCCCGCGCCTTGGGCAGGCGCAGCAGGCTGGCTTCCCGGCAGAGGACCGACGTACGCTGAGGTGAGCAGCCTGTAATCGTGCGACTTGTCTCCGTCCACTATCGCCAGATTTCCCTGCGCGAGGCGGCCTTGAAATGCCGTTCCCGGAGCAAGCGCCTTGCACCAGAAATTGCTGACCAGTGAAATTCGGCACGCGATCACGTACCCCATCCCTTTGGCGTCGACCACCAGGGCCGTGTGGTAGTGGTAAGAGGTGGCCTGTGTCGCGGCCTCGGGCTTGCACTTCATCGTGGCCTCGTCGGTTGAACCGGTGATCGCGCAGTGGGCGTCGGCATTGGTCGCCGACTGCGACGGCGCCACCAGTCGGCCCGATCGCAGGACCTTGAAACGCTGCGTGTCATCCGTCGCCGCCTGCCGCGCCCCCAAACAAGCTGCAGCGAGCAAGCACACCATTGCCAGGCAAATCACATTTCTTTTCATAGGGACAAAATCGCCAACATCAATTTTTTTCGGGAGCGCCCCGGGGAGCGCCCCGACAAACGACCTTTTTGGCGGAGTCGGCGGGTCTCGCTTCCTCATTTCACCGGCACGAATCTTTGCACGCGCTCGCCGTTGAAAACCTCACCAGTATAAATGTTGCCCTTGGAATCTACAGCGATCATGTGCAGCCCGAAAAACTGGCCCCCATTCTGGCCCATGCTGCCCATTTTGCCCACAACCTGGCCGTCTTCGCGGTTGAGGAACCAGATGTGATTATTGGTGATGTCGGAAATAAACAGGAACCGCTGCGCCTTGTCGCGCGAAAATGCCACGCCTCCGGTGGAACCGCCCTCGGCCGTGGTGGGCGCCAGGACAAATTCCTTTATGAACTTGCCTTCCTTGGTAGTCACTTGTATGCGATTGGCATTTCGATCCGCGGCATACACCAGCCCATCGCTGGAAATATTCAGCGTAAGGTGCCCTCGAAATTCCTTGGGCATGGGACCGCCCGGAGTGTAGGCCCGGTCCTTTTCATCGGTGCTGATCTCCGACAAGGGCTTTCCGTAAGCGCCCCAGCCCCGCTTGAACGCCAGCGTCGCAAGATCGAATACCATTACGCGCCCGCCCAGATAACTATCGGTAGCGTAAAGTTCGCGCGCCGGTTCGTCGATGCGTATCTCTTCGATGTTTCCCACGATCATAGGAGACGTCGGCGGATACTTGGCGCGAAAGGCTGATACCGCCGCGGCCCGAGCCTCGGCATTGCCGCCCCCACCGCCTGCGCCCCCACCGCCGCCGGCGGCGGCCGGAAATGTCCCTCCCGGTCCTGGCCCGCCATGGCTCGGATCCGCGGAAAGAATCGCACCCGCTTCACCGCCTCCGCCGCCTGGCTGGTTCTCTGGCGCTCGGGGGGCTTCGCCGACAAGCTTGCCAGTCTTAGGATCGTATTTGCGGACCGTAAACTGTCCGATGTAAACGAAGCCTTTATTATCCACCGCCATGCCATGGCCTTCGGGTTCGTCGGGTGTAAAGGAACCGATTACGTCGCCATTTTTGTCGATGTGGATCATCGATGGCGGCCGCGTGCAGCAATCGCCCGTGGGCGGGTTTTTTGCGGCATGGAGCTCGAGGTCTCGCAAGTCGTTCGGCCGATCGAGCACCCAAACGTTATCGTCCTTATCCACGGCCAGTCCGGTGACGCCTCCCAATTTCCAGTTGTTCGGAAGTGGTTTGGGCCAGTCGGGATCGAGCTTGTATTTGGGCGGTGTGAGCGTCTGCGCTCCGACTCCGGCGCCCCAAGCCAACAAGCCCCAAGCCAACAAGCAAGGTGCCGCCAGCACGGTGAATGCCCGGCTTCGAACGATCACATCGCGGTTCATCGGTGGCTCCTTTATATGCTGGCCCCCCATATCCTGAAAATGATTCCAAGCAAGTAGGGCCGCCTAATGCGCACCCGAGTTACCTCTTATTGCGCGGGCTGCAAGTACAGCCCGCACCCGTTCTTATTTCACCGGGACGAACCGCTGCACGCGCTCGCCGTTAAATACCTCGCCGGTGTAGATGTCGCCTTTCGAATCCACAGCGATCATATGCAGCCCGAAAAACTGGCCGCCGTTTTGCCCCATGCTGCCCAGCGTCCCCAGCACCTTGCCATCCTCGCGGTTCAGGAACCAGACGTGGTTGTTCGTGAGATCGGAAATATACAGAAATCGCTGCGCTTTATCCGGTGAGAACATCACGCCGCCGGTGGAGCCGGCTTGGGTGGTATACGGCGCGAGCACGATCTCCTTCACGAACTTGCCTTGTTTCGTGGTGACGATAATACGATTGGCCGAGCGGTCGGCGGCGTAGACCAACCCATCGTTCGAGATATTGAGCGTGAGGTGCCCCTTGAACTCCTTGGGCTCCGGCCCATTCGCGGTATAGGCGCGGTCCTTGTCATCGGTGGTGATTTCCGACAGCGCATGGCCGTAAGCGCCCCAGCCCCGCTTGAATGCGAAGGTGTCGAGATCGAACACCATGACGCGCCCGCCCAGGTAGGCGTCGCTGCAGTAGAGCTCGCGCGCCGGTTCGTCGAGTCGAACCTCTTCGATCTGTCCCACAATCATGGGCGTAGTCGGCGGATATTTCGCATGGAACGCCGCGATAGCCGCGGCGCGAGCTTCGGCATTCGCGCCGCCACCGCCGCCAGCTCCTCCGCCGCCGCGCGCGGGAGGCGGAAATGTTCCCACCGGGCCGGGGCCGCCTTTTCCAGGAGTGCGCGCCGCGCCTGCGCCCTCATCGGCAGCATCGCCGCCACCGCCACCGCCCGGCTGATTTTCCGGAGCGCGCGGCACCTCGGCCAAAAGCTTGCCCGTCTTCGGATCGTACTTGCGCACCGTATTCAGCCCGTGCACGGCATTCCCAATGTAGACGATTCCTTTGCCGTCCACCGCCATGCCGTGCCCTTGCGGCGGATCGAACGAGCCGATCACATTGCCTTCCTTATCGATGTGAATCATCGCCGGAGGCCGCGTGCAGCAATCCGCCCCCGGTATCTCCGCGCGCAGTTCCATATCCCGCAAATCGTTCGGCCGATCGAGCACCCAAACATTATCGTCCTTATCGACGGCGAGCCCGGTAACGCCGCCCATCTTCCATTTGTTCGGCAGCGTCTTCGGCCAGTCCGGATCAAACTTGTACTTCGGCGCAGTCATCGTCTGCGCACCCACAGCAGCCCCCAGCGCCAACAGGCTCAGCCCGGCCAATAGCGCAAATGTCCGGCTCCGTGTCACGTTGCGATTCATGACTCCTCCTCATCGCAGTCCCTGAATTTCACATGTCGCGTCGCAGTCTAGTCTGCGGGATAAACCGTGTCAATGAAGGCGCGGGATAGGATATAGGAGGTTTCGAAACTGCCCTCCCCCCTCGCCGCCCGCTCTTTCGCTCGCGTTCAATTGCAATTACGCGCCTGCCCGCGCGCGGCGCGGGGGGCTAGCCAACCTACGATGCCTGGATTCGCCTGCGGCGAGGGATGAGGCCAGTTTCCGATAAGCTTCTCGGGACATGAGCCGCTTAAGCCTATTCCGAACGGCTGGCAGGTTGCCGAACAGACCTCAAGATATGTCAGAAGACCGTTCGTCTAATCTGAACGGTCTTCTGAGTTTGTCTCCCCTGAACAATTCGAGCGGCGGCGTCTCGCTTAGTCTGGGTCTCCGCCAGCGGGAGTGGCGATGTAACCTCTTTGCACGCCTCCATTGCTCGGGTCATAGTGGCCCGCCACGACGCCTTCGTCGTTTAGGCCGCCGCCACCGGTTCCCTTGCCGCTCGCGTTGGTGAACGCCCCCGGCTCATCGATCTGATAGAACTTTCCGTCGGGGCTACGAACAAATCCGTGCTCAAAGTTTTTCGTATCCCAGTAATGCCCTGAAAGCCAGCCAAAATCGTTGACACCGTTGACTACCGTGCCCATCGATCCAGCTCCCGGGACGTCAATGTAAGTCAGTTTTCCGTCGAAACTGCGAAGAAAGCCATGATCTGTGCTGGCACTGTCAACCCAAGCTCCCGCGACTTCTCCCAAGTTATTGAGCGCTATGGGTTCGGTGAAAGTTGAGCCGGGAATCGGAAAATTGGTGTCAATAATGCCGAACCAATTGCAATAGGGAACTGTCACGAACGCAGGAGCGGCTTGATAATACCCACAGAATGCTCCCAATTCATTAATACCGATGATCGCCGTGGTCGACTGAGGCAGCAAGCCTGGAATGTTATAGGTAACGAACTTTCCGCCATTGTAGAAGAACCCCGAGTTCTGGCCATTCGCCACATCGAAATATAATCCGACTATCGTGCCTTCCGCGTTCACGCCCTCAGCTTCAGTTAAATTGTTGCTCCGAGGATCGGAGAAAGTCACCAGCGTTCCATCCGGCTTCCGGAAGAAAGAGATTCGCTCGTTGGAATTTGCCGCAGGTGTGTAAAAACCCACGATAGTCCCCGTGTCGCTGATATGGTTCACCTGGAGAACGTTCCCGGACGCGATCCCTGGTACCTCGAACGTTTTGAAACTGTAGGAACCTTCGCTGATCGCATCGTTTCCGTATGCAGGAGCAACCAGCGAAAACGCCAGAACAAACAAAATGACGTAGCTCTTTTTCATTTGACGCCTCCACATTAGACTTAGGGGATTTTGGCCGCACTCGCCTTTCGGGCAAGAGCATTTGAAACGCAAAATGCCGCCTGCCTCATTCTTCTTCGTGAACAGAGGAATACGTGGGGACGCCAGAGGATAATCCTGGTCCTTTTACTCCGACAAGTTAATTTTTCAAACACGATAAATCGCGCTGCGATTACACGATAGGCCACGAGTCTCCGATAGAACCATGGTTGGCACTACAACCGCGCTGCTTGTCTGCGTCAGGAACCGAAGGCGTCGTCACCAAGCACGATGAATCTGCAGGGACGGCAAAATCACAGAATCTCGTCACATGACTTGGGCTGGACGGCAACACGCTCTCCAGTCACAGGAGAGGTATTTTTATTGACATCCTCTTTTATAGAACGGGATTCTCGGTAACTGGCCGGACGGAACGAGTTCGACGCCGACGCTTTATGGTTTTGTGACGGTCAAGCCGGTGACGAGGGCGTCGGTGTTGTGGGCGAAGCGGATTCCGTAGACGCCGTCGGTGGACTTCAACTTTCCGGCGGTTACCAGGTCAGCTTTGTCGTAGCCGGCAACTACGGTGCCGTTGATGGCGCATTCGACGCGGCCGCCTTTGACGGAAAGAGCGATCTGCTGCGTGACGGGTTGTCCCACTCCTGCCGCTTTGTGTACGGCAGCGTTGGCGGCGCCCTCGCGGCCATTCATTTGAAACGGCCGGGGACCGAATCCGCGCACGATGAATTTGCCGTCACCGTAAGCCGCGCAGTAAAGATAGGTTTGCTGCGGCGAGTCCATATCGTTGCCGGCGATAACGATGCCGTAGGGATGCGGGTGGTCATTCAGATTCATGAACTTCGGCTCGTTGAAGGTGGCCTTTACGGTGTAGTCGCCGGTGGCTTTGTTGGCGGGATTCCAATAGGTGATTGCCGGGCCGGTGGTCACGTGCAGCGCTTGGCCTTCGGGGGCGAGCTTCGCGGTGTTGACCTTCTGACCAGCCTGCTCGCCGTCGACTCTTCCAACCCAGCCGGGCACGGTAATGCCGCCTCCGGGGACGGGGCGGTCGGCATCGCCTTGGCCGTAGCAAGAAATGAAGGAAGGGATGAGAAGCGCGAGAGCCGCGCAAATGTGGAAACTCGAGTGAGACGCATGTGGTGTCCTTTCGCAGTGCGGAGTTGACCGTCGAGGATCATAAGCGTTTTTTGCGGGCGGTGACAAGTATTTGCGTGGGCTCCAAGTAGAGCCCACACCCGTATTGCGTGGGCTCCAAGTAGAGCCCACACCCGTATTTGCGTGGGCTGCAGGTAGAGACCGCACTTACTTGCGTGGGGCGCGAGGCGGAGATGGCTGGGTAGTTTCCGCGCGGCAAGGCGAGGTACACTGCACAGCTTGCCCGTGCTCTCCGACTCCAACGAACAAGCGCTTGGTGCCGAGCGGAAAAGATTCGCCGTACCTCTCGGTATGGTTTTACCCGGGACTATTTTCCTGAGTGCTTTTCTCTTGTTCCAGGTCCAGCCTATTCTGGCCAAGCTGATTCTTCCTTGGTTTGGGGGCGCGGCGGCCGTGTGGATCATCAGCCTGGCGTTCTATCAGTTGGCGTATCTGCTGGGGAATCTGTATGCGCACATATTGATCGGCGCAGCGGGCCGCGTTTTTCGAGCCGCGTTCACGCGTTGTTGCTTTTGGCCAGTCTGCTGCTATTGCCGATCGTGCCCAGCGAGTTCTGGCAACCGCGCGGCAGTGCAGAGCCGATGTGGAGAATTTGGGGCGTGCTGGCGGCTACGGTGGGCCTCCCCTTTCTGCTGCTGTCGGCGACAAGCCCGCTGTTGCAGACGTGGCACAGCTTCGCGTTATGAGGGCGGCCGTGAGGGCGCGCGCCCGTATCGCTTCTACGCGCTTTCAAACGCGGGCTCGCTGCTGGCACTGCTGAGTTATCCGGTGGTGGTGGAGCCGCTGGTGTCCACGCACCGTCAGGCGTTGATCTGGTCTGTGGGATATGGCGTTTGCGTGGCGCTCTGTTTGACGCTCGCATTTCGCTCGCCGGCCTTGAAGCTCGCGCTGAAGGCGCAGCCCGTGGAGGACCGGCCCGGCTGGAAGCTGCAGCTGCTGTGGCTGGCTCTGGCGGCCAGCGCTTCGGCCTTGCTGCTTTCGATAACTCATTACGTTTCGCAGAACATTGCTGCGGTTCCGCTGCTGTGGATTGTGCCGCTGTCGCTCTACCTGCTGACCTTGATCCTTTGTTTCGAAGGCCAGGGCTGGTATTCCCGGCGGATTTTCCTGCCGTTGTTGCCAATCGCCTTGGGGGGAATGGCCTACGCGCTGGCACCGAAATTCGAAAATGCCGGGCCGGAATTGCAACTTCTGCTGTACTTCGGAGGGCTTTTCATTTGCTGCATGGTTTGCCATGGAGAGATGGCCGCATTGAAGCCCGGGCCGCGATTTCTGACCGTGTTTTACCTCATGGTTTCCGCAGGTGGCGCAGTGGGTGGACTGTTGGCCGCCTTAGTGGCGCCGTACGTCTTTCGCGGATTTTACGAATTGCCGCTGGCACTTGGGAGGGTGCGCGATCGTCGTTCTGATCGCGCTGCTGAACAAACGCACGGGGCCGACGGGCGCAGGGGCGGCAGGAGGCGCAGCGGCCCGGCTCGCGACTGGGCCGGCCGGCCGTTTTTACCGCCGAGGGTCTGACAGTGCTATTGTTGGCGCTGCTTTTTTACGTCGTGCGATTGCAGAACCAGCAGGCGCTGGTCATGGTCCGAAATTTTTATGGCGTCCTGCGCGTCAACATTGTGCCGCCGGGCCGCATCCGGCCGGCCGTGACCCAGCTTCGCAACGGAACCATCGTGCACGGCGAAGAAATCCTGGACACCGCGCGCAACGATGTGCCCACCACGTACTACGGAGAGCATTCCGGCGTGGGCATCACTCTGCTGTTCGCGCGACAGCGTGGCAATATCCGGGTCGGCGTAATCGGGCTCGGCGTGGGCACTCTGGCGCGTTACGGACAGAAGGGCGACCATTATTTTTTCTACGAGATCAATCCGCTGGTCGTCGATGTGGCGAACAAACTGTTCGATTTCCTGAGTCAGTCCGAAGCGCAGGTGGACATCATTCCCGGTGACGGCCGCCTATCGCTCGCGAGGCAAGCTCCCCAGGACTTCGACGTCTTGGTGGTAGATGCTTTTTCGGGGGACGCCATCCCCGTGCACCTGCTGACCCGCGAGGCGTTCGAGCTGTATTTCCGGCAGCTAAAGCCGCAGGGCGTTCTCGCGATTCACGTTACCAACCGGCTCCTGGACCTTCCGCCGGTGGTCGAAGCGGCGGCGCGGGCGGTAGGCGCGCGCGCCGTCAAGGTGACCAATTCAGAGGACGAAGCGAACGCGGTTTACGAGTCGGACTGGATGCTGCTCGATCGGGCCGCGAGTCCAAATCAAACGGTGAGCGGTCTGGCCGAATCGAGAATTTCTCTGCCGCCGGGAACATCGTCTCAAATCGAAGATAAAGATAGAATCGTGCGGGCCTGGACCGACGACTACAGTAACCTGATGGAGATTCTGAAGTGACAGAAGCGGATGATGTCCATTTGCCGGTGAAATTGGAGGAAAGCCGCTGCCCGCTCGAGTGGATTTCCCCAGGCCAGACTGCGCCGAGGCATAATGCCGCTCAGCTAGCACTCGCGGAAAGGAAATCTTCGTGAAGAGCGTTTCGGCTGAATCTTTGCCGGTGAAGCCCGCTTCCGAGCGAATCGTGCCGGGCAAGCCGCGGTTGACGCCGAACCAGGTGCGCAGCTTTTGGGCTGCGTGGGGCGGCTGGACCATGGACGGCATGGATTCGTTCATTTATTCGCTGGTTCTGGTTCCGGCTCTGCGCGAACTGCTGCCCAAGTCCGGCATCCCTGCCACGACGGGGAGCGTCGGCTTTTATGGCGGACTGCTGTTTGCTCTCTTCATGATTGGCTGGGGGACTGGCATGGTCTGGGGCCCCATCGCCGACCGCTTTGGCCGCGTGCGGACGATGATGTTCAGCATCCTTTCGTTTTCGTTGTTCACTTTGCTCGCGGCATTTTCGACCGGAGTATGGAGCCTGGCGGTTTTTCGATTCCTTGCGGGCATTGGAATCGGCGGGGAATGGGCGATTGGCGCGGCGCTGGTCTCCGAGGACTGGCCTGAAGAGCGGCGCGCCTGGGGCGGCGCCCTGATGCACACCGGCTACTATTTCGGATTTCTGTTTGCGGCACTGGCCAACTATTTCATCGGCAGCCATTTCGGCTGGAGGTACATGTTCGTCGTGGGCGGGATTCCCGCGCTGCTGGTGGCCTTCATCCGCAACAATGTGAAGGAGCCGGAACGGTGGGAAAACCGGCGCGAGGAACTGCGCGACAAATGGACCATGCACCACGCGTTTTTTCTGCTGTTCTCGAAGCAATATCGCCGCCGGACCATTTTTAATTCCATCTACCTGATCGTGTCGCTGATGGGGCTGTGGGCGGGGTCAGCGTACGTGCCGGCGGCGATGACCTACATCGCGGCGGCGGCGAATAAGACGGCGGTGGAGGCGGCGCAATTGGCATCGTATTCGACGGCGCTGCTCGGCATCGGCACGGTGCTCGGCGCGCTGCTGGTGCCGCTGCTGGCCGACCGGGTAGGCCGCAAGCTCACGTTGGGGGTTTTCTTCGCGCTCATGGGCTTCTCGATCTGGCTCGCGTTCGGCCACGTGTTTTACATGGAGGCCACGGCCGCCGTGCGGTGGTTCATGGTGTGCGCCTTCCTTCTGGGGCTGGGGGGCGCGAATTTTATCGTGTACTCGTTCTGGCTGCCGGAACAATACGGGACCGAATGCCGTGCCAGCGCCTTCGCGTTCAACACGAATATCGGCCGCTTTGCGGCGGCGGGCATGACGTTTCTGGTAGGTGCGGGCATCCGCCATTATCAGTCGCTGGGCACCCCGGTGGCACTGACGGGCTTGGCTTTTGTCGTGGGAATTTTGCTGCTGCCGTTTGGCGTGGAGACCAAGGGCAAGCCGCTGCCCGCGTGAGCCCCCGCGTGAGTCTGGGGGCGCCCACTTTCGTTTTGCGGATTAAAATCCCAGCGGCAGCACCGATAAATCCCGCACCCACGCGGCACCGCGATTTTCCGTGATGTACACGATCGCTTCCGCGATGGCCTGCGGCTCCATGTAGCCCTCATGTTTTGGCGTTTCGATGTTGGTCTTGGCGCCTCCAGGCAAAAGCAGGGTTACCTTGATGCCATGCTTGCTGACCTCGGCCGCGAGCGACTTGCTCAGTCCCACCACTGCGGCCTTAGAAGCGGCATATGCCGCGGTATGCGGAAGGCCGTCGAGTGCCATCCGGGAGCTTACGTTGATGATCAGGCCGGTGCGCGCAGCAATCATGTCGGCCAGCACCGCGCGGGTGAAATTTACCGTGCCCATTACGTTGATGTTTAGCATGCGCGACCACTCGGCAGCCGGCAGATCGAGAAACGGGGCGAAGCGCCCGACTCCCGCACAATTCACGAGTGTCGCCGGTGTGCCAAACGCATTGCGAATTTCCTGATACGTGCGCTGCACTGCGAGCTCGTCCGAGATATCGCAGGGGAAGCCCGAAACGCAAGCGGGGCCGCCCCGGCAGGATTCCACGGAGTCGGCCAACATCGCAGCGTTAACGTCGACCAATGCCAGCGGTTGACCCTTGGCGGCCAGGGCTTCCGCGGAGGCGCGGCCTATACCGCTGGCGGCCCCGGTTATGATAATTGCCGCTGCTTTTGCCATGATGGTCCCCCTATAATGCCGCTCTCAGAGCACTCAAATTTTTGTGCGGGCTACATTTTAGCCTGACTGCTAGAGCGATTCAGCTGGGACGCTTAAATTCCTAATTTCAAAGGCCTTAAATCTACCATGGATCGGAATCCGCCTTGTAAGCATCGCATAAGTGCGATATCATTAAGTTTGGAGTGTCCCGCCGGAATTGTGTCCACCGCAGGCGCACGGTGGAGGGCGGGGTGGCCACTATGCCGAAGATAAGCTTCAAATTGAACGGGAAACCTGCAGTTGCGGCTTACGAGCCAGGGATGCATTTTCTCGACGTATTGCGCGAGGAATGCGGCGTTATTTCCGCTAAGAACGGCTGCGCTCCTGAGGGTACGTGCGGCTGCTGCGCCATCCTGGCGGACGGGCGCCCAGCGCTCGCCTGTCTGCGCAAGCCCGAAAGCATGGAAGGGCGGGATGTCGTCACCCTCGAAGGCATCCCGGAAGACATGCGCAGGGTTCTGGGCGACGCGTTTATCCAGGAGGGCGGCGTGCAGTGCGGTTACTGCATTCCCGGAATCCTCGTGCGGGCTGCTTCACTGATTCGACAAGGAGTTACGGACGATCGCGAGGCCGTTGCGCAAGCTCTTTCCGGGCACCTGTGCCGCTGCACCGGCTATGCCCGCATACTGGACGGCATTCAATCGGCGGGCGAAGCGTGGAAAAACGGCGGCCAACTCACCAGTAAAGAGCCTCGCCGGCATTTCTTCTTCGGCGAGGAGTACGGCCTGCGACGCAACCCGGCTCTTGCCAACCGCGAGAATGGCATAGGACAGTCTCCCTCCCGGTATCGCGGGTTTGATCAGGCGTTAGGCGAGCGACCGTTCGTCGACGACCTGCACGTGCCGGGGATGCTCAACGCCTCCCCAACGCTCAGTAAGCACCCGCGCGCCAAGGTTTTGGCCATTAGGACCGGCGCGGCGGCAGCGATGCCAGGCGTGGTTAGGGTCCTAACGGCGCCGGATGTCCCCGGAGGCCGAGGCACCGGTATTACAGTTCCCGACTTGCCCGTCTTCGTTGCCGTTGGCGAAACCACTTGCTGCGTGGGCGACATGCTGGCCCTGGTGGTGGCGGATACGCCTTTCCACGCGCGCCAAGCCGCGCAAAAAGTTGAGGTGGATTACGAAGTCCTGACGCCGGTTACCGATCCCTTTGCTGCGCTTGAACCGGGGGCTCCGCAAGTGCACCCACCGGGTAATCTCTACGTCCATCCCAATTTGCTCGACGCCACTGCTTTTGCGCGAGGTGATGTGGATGCAGCTCTGGCCGGCGCCACCCACATCATCGAGAAAACCTTCGCCACACAGGCGATCGAGCCGGCGTTTCTCGAACCCGAGGCTTGCCTCGCCGTTCCGAATGACGACGGCAGCATCAAGGTTTTCTCGCAGAGCCAGGGCTCCATCTTCGATCAGCGCGAAATTGCTCGCGTCTTAAACCTGCCCGCTGAAAAAATTATCGTCGAACTGGCGGCGAGTGGCGGCGCATTCGGCGCGAAGGAAGAGCTCTCGATTCAGGCGCAGACGGCGCTGGCCGCGCTGCTTATTGGCCGTCCCGTGAAGACGGTTTTGACGCGCGTGCAATCGACGCAGTTGCACCCCAAGCGCCATCCCATGACGCTTAAATATACCGTCGGCGCAGATGCCGAGGGCCACCTGCTCGCCGTGCGCGCGCGCATTGTGGGCGATACGGGAGGCTACTCAGGGACCGGAGGCAAATGTTTGTTGCGCGCCGCCTGCCACGCCTGCGGGCCCTACCGCGTGCCCAATGTGGATATCGAGTCGAAGGCCGTGTTCACAAATAATCCTACCAGCGGCGCTATGCGCGGATTTGGCACCAATCAAGCGCACTTCGCCATTGAGGGGGTCATGAATCTCCTCGCCGAAAAAATTGGCGTGGACAGCTACGACATTCGCGATCGCAACATCCTGGCTCCCGGGGACCCTTTCTGTACCGGACAGGTGATGCGCGAAAGCTGCGGCATGCGCGCCACGCTCGAAGCGGTGAAGGATATCTACAAAAGCGCGAAATACGCCGGCATCGGCTGCGGCATCAAGAGCACCGGCATCGGAAACGGCACTATCGACAGCGGCCACGTGCTGATTCGCGTGCTCGAGGGCGGCCGCGTCGAAGTCCTCGCCGGCTACACCGAAATGGGCCAAGGGCTGTTCACCACGATTCGCCAAGCCGTTTGTGAGGAGACCGGATTGCCGCCGGAAGTCATCACCGTGCGCTGGGATCGCGAGATCGGGCTCAAGTGTGGAGAAACCTGGGCCTCGCGCGGCACCACGCTCAGTTGCGCCGCGACGCAGCGTGCGGCAGGCGAACTTGCGGCCGACTTGAAACAGTTGCCGCTCGAAAAACTAGCCGGCCGCGAATACCATGGCGATTACGTCTGTAACTTCACCACCAAGCCGGGAACTGCGGCGGCAGCCACTAATCCCACCACGCACCTAACGTTCAGCTACGCCACGCAAGTGGTGCTTTTGGATGATAATGGCCGCCTGAAGCGCGTGGTGGCCGCTCATGACGTCGGCCGCGCTATCAATCCCAAAGCGTGCGCGGGACAGATTGAAGGCGGCGTGCACATGGGTCTCGGCTACGCGCTGTCTGAGAATTTCCCTTCGACCAATGGCACGCCCGACTCCCTGCTGCTGCGTGACTGCGGCATCATCAAGGCCAAGGACACGCCCAAGGTGGACGTCATTCTGCTCGAAATCCCCGATGAAATCGGAGGCTACGGCGCCAAGGGTGCCGGCGAAATAGGACTGGTGCCCACAGCCGCTGCCGTCGCGGGCGCTCTGTACTCTTACGATGGCATTCGGCGTTACCGGCTGCCAATGCAGGATGCGCCAGCGGCGCAGCCATCGCTGCCGAAGTCCCGCCGTGCCGCGACGCCGCGGCCCGCGCCCGTTTTCGGTGTTGCCCCGCCAGCGGAGCAAGTCGTCGCGGGCGATTGACACGCAACTCTCTCACGTTTCCACCGCAACAGAACCTTGCGTGTAAATTCGGCCTGCCTGCTCTATGATACGAAGCTGCAGATGACCGGCCACGCGGGCGTGGCGGAATGGCATACGCAGCGGACTTAACATACCTTGAGTGCTCGCCGGGAAACCGGCGATGCAGAACTGCTCAAATTCGGGGAAACCTTAACTGGCGATCCCGAGCCAAGCCTGAAGCAATGTTTCAGGAAGGTGTAGAGACTAGACGGGCAGCGCCTAACCTCCAGTGTTGCGGAGTAAGGTGAAGGGATAGTCCAGACCGCAAACCTGCGATGTCAGGGCGGCGAAAGCCGTAGCCGGTAAGAAAATCCGCAGGGCCGCAAGGCCCGTGTGGGTTCAACTCCCACCGCCCGCACCACTTTTCTTCGATCCCTTGCGCCGAAAAATGGGGACAGCTGATCCCACCACGAAGGTCGGCTGCTTTCGAGCGCGAGCTGTACACCACATTCACGCAAAAGTTGCCTGGCTCCCTTGGTGTCCACCTCATTTACACGCCAAAGTCTTTCGCTCGTGTTCTATTCGACACTACCTGCAAACCCGACTACCGCCAGTGTTTGCGCGGCTGGCTCACACATACGCACACCTGGAACGGGAGTTAGCGCGTGCCCGTGTATCGAAGGCGACATATCTCGATCGACCATAGATTTATATTCGCGGAATGCTTCTAGAACCGCCTGGCAACTTCCAACACCAGGTCCGTCAAGTGTCCGCGCAAATTGCCGGAGTTCCCAACTTTGCGGAGCTGGCCACGCTAAATCAGCGTCCTAATGAAATCGTTGTCGAAGCGCTTGAGATTGTCCAGCAATTGAATACTCCAGAGCCTAGTGGCGTAACTTCCATTCGCAACCCAGTGTGAAATGAAGACCAAGCCTCTATTTAACCGGAAGGTACAACTCGCATTCTGGTCCGCCATTTTGATCTCGCTCTTCATGGGTGCGATGTCCTATCGCGGCTTCGTCGTGTCCACCGAAAGCGACCGCTGGGTGCGGCACACCCACGAGGTTCTTGAGAATCTCGAGAACCTACTCTCGGAAATGCGAAGTATTGAATCGAGCTATCGCGGGTTTGTAATCACGGGCAACGAACAGTTCCTCAACGTTTATCACGGTAGCGTATTGCACTCCCAGGAGGAAGAAACCATCATTCGCAGCTTGACGGTGGACAACCCCCAACAGAATCGCCGCCTTCCCGCCCTCGAAAGCTTGGTCGGTCAAATCATCCAGTACGGCGACATGGTCATTGGTGTGCGCCGGGCTAAGGGTTTCGAGGGGGGAGTGGATGCCATTCGAGGCGGACCGGGCCAGACGATCATGGATGAGTTCCAGGGAGTAGTTCACGAGATGCAGGACGAAGAGCGGCGATTGCTAGTTCTACGCGATGTGGACGCGAAGCGGCGCCTAGGTCAGATCAAAGCTGTTCTGATCCTCGGGTTCGTTTTGGGCCTGTTGATCGCGGTCGCGGCAGGCTGGAGCGTCCAGCGCGAGAACTCCCGGCGCGGACTTGCGGAGGAGGGGTTTCGAGTCAGCGAAGAGAAATTTAAACTGCTGCTCGACGGGGTCCGGGACTATGCGATTTTCATGCTGGACCCGCAGGGACAGGTAGCCAGTTGGAATGCCGGCGCCGAACGAATCAAGGGCTACCGGGCCAAAGAAATTCTGGGTCAGAACTATTCCTGCTTCTTCACTCAGGAGGATATCGAGCGAGGAAGGCCGGAGGAGATACTCCGGGTGACTGCCGCAATAGGCCGGCACGAAGAACAAGGCATTCGTGTACGGAAAGACGGTTCACAATTCTTGGCGAGTGTCACCTTCACAGCGCTACGTGACGTGGACGGAAATCTGCGGGGATATTGTGAGATAAGCCACGATCTCAGCGAGAGCAAGGAGGCCGGAGCGAAGTACCGAGGTCTATTGGAAGCGGCTCCGGATGCGATTGTGGTAGTGAATCAGGGCGGGGAGATCGTCCTGCTAAATATGCAGGCCGAGAAGCAATTCGGATACCACCGCGATGAACTCGTCGGACAGAAGGTCACCAACATCATTCCGGAGGGCTTCGCGGAACGGCTTATCGCGGACGATCTGCGATCCGTGGAAGACGCGCTGGCGCAACAGATTGGTACGGGGATTGAGCTCAGTGGACGGCGGAAGGATGGAAGTGAGTTTCCGATTGAGATTATGCTGAGCCCGCTGGAAAGCCCGGAAGGCATCTTGGTGACGGCAGCCATTCGGGACATCAGCGTGCGCAAGGGTGCGGAAAAGCATCTGGCACAGATGGAAGGCAGGTACCGAGGACTACTCGAGGCGGCTCCGGATGCGATGGTGGTGGTAAACCAAGGCGGGGGGATCGTGCTGCTGAATGTACAGGCGGAGAAACAGTTCGGATACAGCCGCGATGAATTGGTAGGGCAGGAGGTGAAGAACATCATTCCGGAGGGCTTCGCGGAACGGCTTATCGCGGATGATTTGCGATCCGTGGAAGACGCGCTGGCGCAACAGATTGGTACGGGGATTGAGCTGAGTGGGCGGCGGAAGGATGGGAGTGAGTTTCCGATCGAAATTATGCTGAGCCCGCTGGAAAGCCCCGAAGGCATCTTGGTGACGGCAGCCATTCGGGACATTAGCGTGCGCAAGCAATCCGAAGAGCATCTGGTGAAAACGGTCGCGGAGCTGAAGCGTTCCAATGATGAATTGCAACAATTTGCCTATGTCGCATCACACGATCTCCAGGAGCCGTTGCGCATGGTGGCCAGTTATACGCAACTCCTGGCCCAGCGGTATAAAGGTCGTCTGGACTCCGATGCCGATGAATTCATCGCTTATGCGGTGGATGGGTCTAACCGCATGCAGGGGCTAATTATGGATCTGCTGGCCTATTCGCGCGCAGGGACAAATGGAAAGGCACTCCACAAAATTTCCAGCGAAAACGCATTGAAAGAAGCCCTCACAAATTTACGAGCAACGATGGAGGAGAGCAGCGCGGTGGTGACTCACGATTTGTTGCCAGCCATCACGATGGACGAAACGCAATTGGTCCAGCTTTTTCAGAACCTCGTCGGGAACGCCATCAAATACCGCGCCGCCGAAGCGCCTCACGTACACGTCTCTGCCGCGAAGAACGGCTGGCAGTGAATGGGTTTTTTGCGTGCGAGACAATGGCATGGGAATTGACCCCCAGTACTTCGACAGAATCTTCATAATTTTCCAACGGTTGCATGGGCGAGAAGAGTTCAAGGGCACCGGAATCGGATTGGCCATTTGCAAGAAAATTATCGAGCGGGTGGGTGGGAGGATTTGGGTTGAGTCGCAACTCGAAAAGGGCTCAACCTTCTGCTTCGCTCTGCCGGGAAGAGATTAAAAATGATGGAATCGATTGGAACGAACGCAGCAGCTATCGAAGTGCTATTAGTCGAAGATAGTCCCGGCGATGTCCGGCTCACGCGGGAGGCGTTTAAAGACGCCAAAGTGCATATCAACCTGCACGTCGCATCGGATGGGGCAGAAGCCATGGCTTTCCTGGGGCGCGAGGGGCAGCACGTCAATTCTCCACGCCCGGACCTGATCTTGCTCGATCTGAACCTGCCCAAAAAAGACGGCAGGCAGGTTCTGGAGGAAATCAAGGAGAGTCCGACACTGAAGAGCATTCCCGTCGTTATCTTGACTACTTCGGCGTCTGAGGCGGATATCCTGCGGAGTTATATGCTCCATGCGAACTGTTACATCAGCAAGCCCGTGGACCTTAATGGATTTCTCGATGTTGTGAAGAGCATCGACAATTTCTGGCTGTCCGTGGTCAAGCTGCCGCGCGAACCACGCTAGTGAAAGAAAAGACACTCCAAGTTCTGGTGGTTGAGGATAACGCCGGAGATGTCCGTTTGCTCCGTGAGATGTTCAGCAAAGAGAAACCGGGCAGTTTCGAATTGACGCATCTTTTGCGTATGAAAGAAGCCGTGCTTCATCTTGCGAAAGGCGGTGTGGACATCGTCCTGCTAGACATGGGGTTGCCGGATGGGCATGGTCTCGATACCGTGCGCCGGGTGCACGCGGCGGCCCCCGGTGTCCCGGTGATTGTGCTAACGGGCTTGGACGACGAGGCACTGGCCGCCGAAGCTATGAAAGAAGGCGCGCAAGACTATCTGATCAAAGGCCAGATCGAAAATCGCGCGCTTCCCAGGGCTCTTCGCCATGCCATTGAGCGCCACCGCATGCAAGCAGAAACCGACCTCATCCGTAGCGATCAAATGAAGTTTCAGGATGAGTTCCTGTCCCACGTCTCGCACGAGCTTCGTTCACCCCTCACCGCGATCTATCAGTTTGTGACCGTTCTCCTGGACAGGTTGGCGGGCGAACTGAATCTGGAACAGCACGAGTACCTCCAAATCGTTCTGAGGAATGTCAAGCAGCTGCAATCAATGATAAATGACTTACTCGACGTCACTCGCGTGCAGGCCGGTAAACTGACGATCGAGCTGCAATGTACTTCGGTTTCCGATGCCATCGCCTACACCGTCAATACGCTCCAGGGGGCCGCCACAGCTAAAGGAATCACTCTCTCCGCTGATATGGACAGCCAATTACCATCCGCCAATGCTGACCCCATACGCGTTCAACAAATCCTTATCGTTTTAGTCGACAACGCCATCAAGTTTACGCCCACCGGCGGTGCAGTGAAGGTCCAGGCCCGTGTGTTCGAGGAAAATCCAGGCTTCTTGCTGGTGGAGGTTTCCGACACGGGATGCGGGATCAGTCCAGACATGACCGAGCGCATTTTTGAGCACCTCTACCAGATAACCGATCCTGGCCAAGCGGGACGGAAGGGCTTGGGGCTGGGCTTGTACATTGCCAATGAGTTGGTGACGAGGCAGGGCGGCAAGATCTGGGTCAGCAGCGAACCGCAAAAAGGCAGCCATTTTTTCTTTACCGTGCCCATTTTTTCTCTGGCGAGTTGGATTGCCCCGATGTTGATGCACGAGAAGAAGCCCGGCGATGCCCTCGCGCTGATTGCGGTGGAGATGGGTTTTCGGGACGGCTGGCTCTCGCCAGATGTGCGAAAAGGAATGTCGCATCAGGCGCGCAGGCTTTTGCAACAATCTTTGCGTCCCGACACGGACGTACTACTTCCAAATATGGATTCGGTGAGCGTGCGCGAGCTCTTTTTCGCCGTGGTCTACACGCAAGAGCACGGCGCGGAGGTTATCAGAAAACGTATTCAAGGACAGTTCCGGGACTGTGAACAGCTTAAACCTGCGGACCTCACGCTGGCCGTTTCTCACAGCTTTCTGGCCCCGATATCGAGGGTCAAAAACGAATCGATGGAAACCTTTGTGGAACAAGTAGCTGCTGGAATTCAGGATCGCATCAATACCATAAGGCTGCAGAGGAGCATCTAGACATGAGCCAAAAGACAATTCTGATCGTCGATGACGATCCCGATGTGCGGCTGGGCCTGCACGTACGTCTCAAAGCAAATCATTACAACGTTATTTTTGCAGCGGATGGAATGGCTAGCATCGCGGAAGCACGGAAACACATGCCCGACCTGATTATCCTGGACCTGGGCTTACCGGCGGGTGATGGGTTTAGCGTCATGGAGCGGTTGAAAGCAAACGACAGTCTCTCTTTGATCCCGGTGATTGTCGTGTCTGCGCGCGATCGCGATGCAAATATGGACCGAGCGCTCAAGGCAGGAGCGAAGGCCTTTCTCCAAAAACCCGTGGCCAATGCCGAACTCTTGGCGGTAATCCGGAAAGTCCTAGGAGAACCCGCACTACCGGAGAAAGCTGTCGTGCATGATCTGGGGTCTCTATAACGGGAGCACTACGATCACACCCCAACCGTTCGAAAGCGTCCGCACGCGCAAGTTTCAATGGCCACAAAAAGACAGTCACCAAAATCCTTCTAGATAACCGGGGATCGGCCGTTAATACGTTTCGAGCCGCTTAGATTGGGTGAAGGGCGCCGGCGCTGAATCGAGCTACGCCATGCAGATAATAATTAACGTTCGGAGTTCTTGAGAGCGGTCACGTCACAATCTGCGATGTTCGACCGCTACCGCATCCTTAGTACGCTGGAGGATTGTGGACATCGAATCTCTGGATACGCGTTCAATAACCGACTTCGTGAGCCAGCGGAACGATGCGGAAACATCCCGGCTCAACGCAATTGCTTCCACTTCGATATACACACCGCCATCCCGCTCCTCAAACTTTGTGAGGCTGTAAACCCGCCAAAGATAACCATGGCCCTCGTTGGGCGGCAGCTTGTGCTCGTCGGGTTGGCCGTAATCCTTGATCTCCTGAATGCGAGTACTGGAGGAGATGCAGAACCGGCGCGTCCCATCCACGTCGGAGCAATGCGATTCAAATTGGCCTTCGAGAACGACTTTCTCAAAGAGCACTCTCTTTAGTCCGAGTATGGAGAACTCGTATTCCTCGCCGGTTTGGCGCAGGAGGGTGGATTCGATGACCGTCGGTTTGTAGAAATCCTTGTAGCGATTGAAGTCTTGAACTACGGCGAATACCTCGTTTATTCTGGCGCCAGGGATGAAAATCGCACCAATCCAGTCATGGATGAGCCCATCGTGCACGTTCTGTGGGTTAGCCTCTCCCACCGGCGCAATCAGAACTGCACCCTGGCGCACCCGCTGGCTCCGGTCCGACTGTTCCTCGATCCACAGGAAGGGATTGCCCGTGCTCGTGTTTTCCGCGCTGCGGAGGTTTCGCTGCATTCGTAAGCTGGCCGTCCGAAGATAGTTCTCCCACGCGCTTAGCGTCTCCTGTTTCAGCTCTGATGGATTCGACATGGCGGGGACAGCAAGGAACACCAAGATTACGAATCCAACCTCGAGACGTTGAAGGAGCTGCATAGTCTATTTTAGTCTGATAATCCCGTTTGTGGGGAGTTGGCCGTTCGAGGCCGTGCCACCGTGTTGTCGTCTCGATACTATCCCCGAACATAGCTACCGCCGGCGTGGACAGATATGATGTAGTGACATTTTCAGTCGGCTTGTATAAGAAAACAGCGTTACGGTCTTCTGTGAGAGCATACAAAACGTGAAATGGAGACGTGGCTTCGCCTTATTTGCGCTGCTAGTATTTGCCGCGAAGGTCGGATACGCGCAGGAGCAAACAATAAATACGGTTCAGAATGTCCCGATAGCAACCCGGCACTCACCGGATCAGGTGGTCCAGCCTCAACTACCCGCAGCCTCATCAAAGGTTCACAAATTTTGGGACTATGAGAATGTCTTGCTTTTCGCCGGTGTGGCTGGGGCTCGCGGCCTCGACTATTCATCTACGTTGAATATTCGTCGCCGCGGCCTGAATGAGGTTCTACTCAACAATTCTATTGTGGACAATCATCTTGCGTTCGCTGGGATTGAAGCCGCGGGGACCGCTGCATCAATCGGCGTTTCCTACCTGTTTCATCGCACCGGCCATTACCGCCTTGAGCGGTGGACGTCCGTTGTGCATATTGGGGTTGCTGTTGGAGGCGCAGGACGCAACTATGCCCTTAAGACCAATCATTTCAGATAGGGCGATCATCATGAAATTACTTTCCTGCTCAGAGAAGGGGCGCGGCGGCATTGGTGGGACGGTATCGTCACACCAAACGGCATTTAGCTCTGGCGAAGCCCACGCGGCTCCCACAGCTTCCTTCACTTGTCTTTTAGGACATGAGTTTGCGCTGGCGTGCAGGGCTCCGCGCCAGTTTTTGCTAGCGTGCAGATTGCGCGTCCATTTATGCTACCAGTTCATGCTGGGCCGTAGTTCGCGCAAACCTGAATCGCGCGAACCTGAACTTGTGAACGCCGGCCCAGTGGCTCTGCACGGCTGGCGGGGGACTCTTTCAGGGTACAGATAAATTCGTGCACCGTCACACCGCCACAAGGTAAATCGGTCTGTTGGTGTATCGGCCGCTAAACGAGGACTTTAGCCTCATGATTGTTTGCAGCGAGCAAATCGATCAGCATGAACTGTCAATCGAAGGCGTCGCTTCACGAGGCCCTACGAACTTTGAGTGGCTGATTATTCTTTTCGGGGCCCTGCTTCGGCTAACCCAATATCTTTCCAATCGTTCCCTTTGGCTGGATGAAGCAAGACTTGCCCTAAACATCGTTGACCGGTCGTTTGTTCAACTTCTAAAGCCCTTAGACTATGGCCAGGGCGCGCCCGTCGGCTTTCTGATGCTCGAAAGGACGGCCTTTCACCTATTCGGGCCGGGTGAATATGCTCTAAGACTTTTCCCTTTCCTGTCCGGCATGATCTCGCTGCTACTTTTCTATCGGCTGGCCAAGCAATCTCTTCCCTCCAGGGCCGTCCCCATTGCTCTGGGCCTATTCGCCACTGCTGCTCCTTTGATCTATTACTCCTCGGAAGTTAAGCAATACTCGGGCGACGTGGCCATCGCATTGTTGCTGTGGTCGGCGGCGATCTATTACGCCTCATGCAAATTGACTTTAGGGCGTGTCGCTGTCTTTGGCGTCCTTGGCGCCGTGTCCATCTGGTTTTCCCATCCCGCAACCTTTGTTCTCGCGGGTATTGGAGTGAGCTTGATCCTGTTCTGTTCCCCGGAAGATCGCTGGGCACAGGCCAAAAAGTTATCGGTTGCCTTTGCCGTGTGGGGAATCAGCTTGGGTGCTTGCTACCTGCTCTTTCTTCGTCATCTGAGCGCTGACCAAAGTCTGCTTAGTTATTGGAATTTCAGTTTCCCGCCTTCTCGTCTTTTTTCTGTCGCTGGCGTCGAATGGTTTGCGACTACATTTTTCGAAATGTTTCGAAGTCCGGTGGGCCTGGATTTGCTCGGTATTGCGGCGTTCGCGTTTTTGGTCGGTTGTATCGCCATGTTTTCGGCCAAACGACAAACACTTTTCATTTTATTGTCCCCTTTGCTCGTCACCCTGCTTGCGGCCACCTTTCATAAGTACCCTTTTAGTGGAAGATTGTTATTATTCGCGGTTCCCGCGCTCCTGATCGTCATTGCCGAGGGCGTGGAGTACATTCGCGCTAAGACTTGGACCCAGGCGCCGGCTATAGGGGCGTGTCTCATTGGAGTGCTGTTTTTTTACCCTGTGCTTTTTTCCAGCTATCACCTGATTAAACCCAGCTTCCGCGAAGAAATAAAACCCGTCCTGCACTATCTCGAAGCGCACGCTCGCGAAGGCGACCTCCTATATATCCACTCCAACTCTAGCGCCGCATTTCAATACTATGCACCACGCCTTCATCTCCCGAACGTACATTTGATCCAGGGAGGTTCTTCCGGAACTCCAGAAAATAATTGGGAAATTTATGAAAGAGATATGGACAACCTTCGTGGCCACCAGAGAGTCTGGCTTCTTTTGTCACTCGGTGAGAGCGAAGCTGGAGACAATGAAAAGAAACTGCTTCTGTACTTCATGGACCAGAGAGGAACAAGACTCGACGTCTTCCAAAGCGTCGGAGCGGCGGCCTATCTCTATGATCTCGACCGGCCCAGCCAGGCCACCGATTCGGAAAGGTGAGCTGGACAGTTCGAGAATAGCTTTCTCATCTTTTTACCGCTTCGCCGCAGGTCATAACCATTACGTCGCCCACTACCTTTCGGCTCGCCGGATCGGCGCCGTTAAGGCATTCGATGGAAATTTCGTTTTCGCTGCGGTAGGACAGCTTGTAAGTGGTATTCCCGTATTTGGGGAACTGGTGCTCCTGCAGAGGCTCAATCATCTTGATGCTGTCGTGAAATCCCGCCGCGTATCCCGTCGAGTTCCCCCGGAAGTGGCCAATTCCGTAACCCGCTCCGAAAAAAACGACGGCGATGGCCAACACTATTTTTCTCATCTGGCTTCACCACCCCTCACGCACAGGATGTCTTTGGAGTGTCTGCCCCACCTCGGATTTTCGTCTTGAAATCCACCCCAGTGAGTGTAAAAGATACCTCACCGTTTTCTCGGATGAAACGAATACTCGCGGCCCTAGTGCGAGAATCGTGACATCGGCGGAACAACTCCGGGAGGCTCGCCTATGCACGACATCCGCATCGCAGTCTTCGCCCCGCTCGCAGCAGGCGCTTGCGCGCTGCCCACAGGCGCGCAGGAGTTCAGCGCCACCGGAGTCGGGCCGCGACACCACCGGCCATGTCGTGAAAAGTAAAATATACATGCGCGCCGGCAAGGTCAGAATTGACCCTCAGGAAGGGGTTCCCGCCAACGAGCAACCCTACATTGTCCTCGACCTAACACAGCGAACCGGCACCGCGGTGAACCCCGGCCAAAAAACCTACTCGATCCAGTCGGGGGCGGAGGCGCAGAAAAACCTTCAGTTCTACTCGGGCGCGTCGCCGTGTCCTCCGGCGGGCGTCACCTGCAAGGACGCGGGCACGGAGGCGCTCAATGGCTGCAGCGCCGAGAGATGGGAGATTACTTAATCGATCCAGGGGCAAACACTGCTGACCCGGGTTTGGGTAGACACCAAGCTGCACGTTTGGACTGAGGTGGAAGTCTTGACAGGAGCAACCTTGGTGGCGGGCACTGAGCTGCAAGACATCCGCGAGGGCCCTCAAGTCGCCAGTCTGTTCGTCATTCCGGCAGGGTTCCGCGATGTAACTCCAACAAAACGAGGCGGTTGACGGGGTATTACCATTTCCATCGAACCCGCCTCGCGTAATAGGGTCTGTTACTCCTTCGTGTCTTTCAATTTTGGGCAATTTGGGCAAGCTCGGGCCGGACACCATTAACGACCTATTGCGGCAACTCTCCCGACGTGATACTTAGATAGGACGATTATGAGACCATTCGAAGTCTATGCCGCCAAGGATTCGAGCCACGCGGTGGCGCTGCTCGCGCAGCACACGGCCACTTCCAAGGTCAAGGTGATCGCCGGCGGCACCGATCTGCTGGCCGACCTCAAGTTTTCTCCCCATTCCCCGGACGTGATTGTCGATATCTCGCGCGTCGAAGACTTGAAAGGCCTGAAAATCACCGACGAGGGGCTGAGCATCGGAGCGCTGGTTACCCACAGCGAGATCATGCGTTCGCCCCTCATTCAGGAGATGTTCCCGGCGCTGGTCGACGCTGCGCACTCGATCGGCGCGGTGCAGACGCGCAATCTGGGCACCCTGGGCGGCAATTTGGTCACTGGGGTGCCTTCTATGGATAGCGGCCCCACGTTGATCGCGCTGGATGCGCTGGTCAACATCATTGGCGCCGCCGGCCCCCGGCAGCTGCCTCTGATCGATTTCTTCCTGGGACCGCGCAAGACGGTGCTCAAGCCCGACGAACTGCTGGCGGAAATCATCATTCCGCGCCAAAACCTCGGCAAACCCACGCATTTCCTGAAGTTCGGCTTGCGCAAAGGCC
Organism: uncultured Acidobacteriota bacterium; assembly: GCA_963719845.1. Taxonomy (GTDB): domain Bacteria; phylum Acidobacteriota; class Terriglobia; order Acidiferrales; family UBA7541; genus Palsa-189. Next base: position 218,376 of record CAVRDM010000021.1, read on the forward strand.
AGGCGCTGGCTCTGGTCAACGTAGCCGCAAGCATTTGGATTGACTGGGATAAGAATGTTTTTGTCGCGCCGCGGATCGCGCTTGGCGCGGTCGCGCCGAAGGTTATCCGCGCGCCCAAGGCCGAGGCCTATCTCGAAGGACGCACCGTCACGCCCGAGGCCATGGCCGAGGCCGGCCGTATCGCTTCCACCGACGCGCGGCCGATCACCGATTTTCGCGCTTCCGCCGAGTACCGGCGGGATTTGGTCGCGGTGCTCACGAAACGCGCGCTTGAAGCGGCATACGCGCTGGGCCAATCGAAGCGCTAGGAGACATTGTCATGGTTAATGTGTCGATCAAAGTGAACGGCGAAATGCGTACCGCCTCGGTGCCGCCGGAAACTACCCTCCTCCGGCTATTGCGCGATAATTTCAATTTAACGGGCGCCAAGCTCGGCTGCGACGTGGGTGACTGCGGTGCGTGTACCGTAATTGTCGACGGGCTGCCGGTAAACTCCTGCCTGATGCTCGCCAACCAAGCCGACGGCCGCGAAGTGCTGACCATCGAAGGGCTCGCCACCACCGACAAGTTGCACCCTCTGCAAAAGAAGTTCGAGGAGTTTGGCTCCCTGCAGTGCGGGTTCTGCGGGCCGGGCATCATCATGTCGGCGAAGGCACTGCTCGATGAAGTTCCAGCGCCGACGGTGATGCAGATCCGCGATGCCCTGGGTGGAAATCTGTGCCGGTGCACCGGTTACGCCAAGATGATTGAAGCCATTCAGGCCGTTGCGAACGGGTCGATCGAACCAGTTGCGAGTAAGTCCGCGTAGCCAGCGGACACGGAGAGGACCGAGCCATGGAAAAGAAAACGGTAGTCACCGAAAAAGTTCCGCTGCAGACTTTGCTCGAGGAAGACGGAATACTCCGCTCGCCGGCGCTTGCGCCGCTGGTTACCTTTCCGCTGGAAGTCGTGGTTCCCGAGGTTCGCCACCAGACTCCCGCCGTCGGCCAGCGCGCCACGCGGCCCGATAGCCGGCTGCACGGCCTCGGCCAGACCAGATACATCGACGATATGTATTTCCCCGGCATGCTCTTCGCCCGGATCAAGCGCGCCGGCATCGCGTCCGCGCACATCAAGAGTATCGACACCAGCGAAGCCGAAGCCATGCCCGGTGTGATCGCCGTCATTACCGGCCGTGACGTTCCCTGCAATTCCTTTGGCCCTTCTTTGAAGGACCAGCCGGTGCTGGCCGATACCCGCGTATTCCACGCGGGCGACGGAGTTGCCGCCGTGGCCGCCATCTCCGAACAGATCGCCACCGATGCGCTCGACAAAATTAAAGTCGAGTACGAGCCGCTGACGCCCGTCCTCGATCCGCTCGAATCCTTGAAACTCGAAACTCCCGGCGTGCACGCGCCCAGCGCCAACATTTACGGCAGCAAGGTCATCAAGAAGGGCGACGTGGCCAAGGGCTTCGCCGAATCCGACTATATCTTCGAGGGCCATTTCCGCACCCAGATGGTCGAGCACGTCCCGCTCGAGCCCCACGCCACCATCGCCATGTGGGATGCCAACGGCCGCGTCTCCATCTATTCCACGCTCGGCCGCATCACCCTGGGTCGCGCCGATGTCGCACGCACCCTGGGAATCCCCATGAGCCGCATTCGCATCATCGCCACCATCGTGGGCGGCAATTTCGGCGGCAAAAACGAAATCACCACCGAGCCCGTGCTCGCGCTGCTTTCCAAGAAAACCGGCCGCCCGGTCAAGGAAGTCTTCACGCGCCCCGAGGAATTCATCGCCTCCACCACGCGCCATCCGCTCATCATGGATTACAAGACCGGCGTCACCAAGCAGGGCAAAATCCTCGCTCGCCAAATTCGCCTGGTCCTCGATGGCGGCGCTTATTGCTCCTGGAGCGAGACCACCCTCGGCAAAGCCTGCATTCTCTCCGCGGGCCCTTACAATATAGAAAATCTCCACGCCGAAGCGTTCGTCGTTTACACCAACAAAACCATGACCGGCGCCATGCGCGGCTTCGGAGCGCCCCAGGTTTGCTTCGCTTACGAATCTCACATGGACGACATCGCCACCGCCTTGGGCATCGACCCGCTGGAAATTCGGCTGCTCAACGCCTTTGAGGAAGGCTCGATCAGCCCCACCGGCCAGATGCTGCAAAGCGTGGTGGTCAAGGAATCGCTCCTGCGGGCCGCAGAGCGCTTTGGCTGGAATACCGACGGTAACACCGCAGCTAATTCCAAGAGCAACGGCAACGCCATTACTGCCGGCAATGGCAATGGCGTAGCCAAGCAGCTTCCTGCTCACGAACGGACCTCTCACCAACCGGCCACGCACGAACCGGCGGTGCGCTAATGAAACGTCGCGGACGCGGCATGGCCTGCATGTGGTACCCCATCGGCTTCACCGTAGCCGCTAACCCAAGTTCTGCGGTCGTCAAGATGAACGAGGACGGCACCGCCACGCTGCTGACCGGCACCGTGGAGACCGGCCAGGGCTCTCTGACCATTTTGGCCCAGATCACCGCGCAGGAATTGGGCATCGCCACCGATGACGTGCACGTGGTTTCCGCCGACACCGACACCACGCCCATGGATACCGGCGCGATCGCGAGCCGCACCACGTACGTCACCGGCAACGCCGCCCGGCTTGCCGCCGAAAAAGTGAAGCTGATGATGTTCGACGTCGCCGCGCCCATGCTGGGCGTAAAGCCTCACCAGCTCGAAGCGAAAGATCATCGCATACAGGTCAAGGGCTATCCGCAGCGCAGCGTGCACATCGCCGATGTCGCCAATCACGCTCGGGTGGTCACCGGCGAGCCGCCCATCGGCAGCGCCTCGTTCAATCCCGCCACCGTCGCGCTCGATCCTGAAACCGGGCAGGGCAAGCCCTTCGGCACCTACGTGTACGCCACGCAAATCGCCGAAGTCGATGTCGACGACGAGACCGGGAACGTCGACGTCATTCGCATTGTCGCCTCGCACGATTGCGGCACCGCCATTAATCCCATGCTGGTGGAAGGTCAGGTCGAGGGTGGCATCTCCATGGGCGTGGGCTTCGCGCTGCAAGAAGAAATCCTGTTCGACAGCGCCGGCCGCCAGATCAATCCCAATCTGACGAATTACATCATGCCGACTTCGCTCGATATGCCCGAAGTCGAAGTCGATATCGTCGATAACTACGACCCTACCGGCCCGTTCGGCGCCAAGGGCGTGGGCGAGCCGACGCTCGTTCCCACCGCGGCTGCGATTCTGAACGCCATTCACAACGCCGTCGGCGTGCGCATCACCTCGCTGCCCGCCACCGCCGAAAAAGTTTACGCCGCGATCAAAGCCAAGCGCGGGCAGCATGTGCCGCCCCCGCCGCTGGGCGGCCCCGACGAGCATCGCCTCCCGCATCCCAGCCCGGCCACCTAAGCACACCCGGATTGGTGAGCTTACAACCCTCGTAGCACTCACGCGCAAGGAAACAGCGCCCCAGTAGTGGCGCGCGCGCCGCTGTTCAGTGCTTTAATTTGTCAAGCGTCGGGTGCGGGCCCTACTTGGAGCCCGCTCAATAACGGGTGTGGGCTCTACTTGGAGCCCGCTCAATAAACCCTCATTCTTTTCGTCTTGCTCCGTCCTTGCCGTGTTGCTCCTTGGCCCTTCGCCGTTCATAGTCGTTGCCGTGGCCTTTGTCGTAGCCCTAAGTTGTCATTCTGAGCGCAGCGAAGAATCCCTCATTCTTTTCGCCTTGCTCCGTCCTTGCCGCGTTGCTCCTTGGCCTTTCGCAGTTCATAGTCGTTGCCGTGGCCTTTGCCTTTGGCCTTGGCCCCTGGCAGTGCAGCCTTTGCCGTAGCCCTAAGTTGTCATTCAAGCGCAGCGAAGAATCCCTCATTCTTTTTCTACGGCGGGCAGCGCGAGCCGCGCTTTTTCGCTGCCCCCGCCGCACTAGTCAGACTCGGGCTCCCTTCAGTTCGACGCCGCTTGCGCCGCCCCCGGACGCGCCGGACCGTGCCCGGCTTCCGTCTGCTCGATCAGGCGCGAAATTTCATCGAGGTCTCGCGCCGTCAACACGATTTCCCCCGCGCGGATCCAGCCATCCACTTGCGCCGCCGACCGCGCCCCGGCAATCGCCCCGGTCACCCCCGGCCAGCTCAACACCCAGGCAATAGCGATTTCCGCTATGCTGGCCTGACGGCGTTCCGCAATCGGACGCAGGGCGTCCCGCAGCTTCAGATTGCGGCTCAGATTCGGCTCCTGAAATTCCGGCGTACGCCGCCGCCAGTCATCCTCGGGAAATTTCGCCACGCGCTCAGCCGTCATCTTTTCGGTCAGCAATCCCGCCTGCATCGGGCTGTACACGATCACGCCCGTTTGGTGCGCCGCGCACCACGGAATCACATCCGCCGCCGAGTCGCGGCGAATCATTGAAAATGGAGGCTGCAGCGAATCGAGGTGCGGCAGCCGCTGGTTCGCCTTCCGTGCTTGCTCCAGGTCTTCGAGTTGCGGCACGCTGAAATTCGATACCCCTCCCGCGCGCACCTTGCCTTCCTCGATCAATCGCCCCATTTCGCCCCACGAATCCGCGATGGGAGTGCCCGGATCGGGCCAATGGAACTGGTACAGGTCGATGCGCTCCACGCCCAGCCGCCGCAGCGAAGCGTCGCATTCGCGCCGAATCGATTCCGGGCGCAGCGACTGCCGCGGCGGGTCAAACCGCTTTGCCGGATCGAACACCATCCCGCACTTGGTAAAAATATAGGGCCGCTGGTTCGCCGGAATATCCTTGATGGCGTGCCCCACCATCTCTTCCGAGTGGCCGAAGCCGTACACTGCCGCCGTATCCACCCAGTTGATTCCCAGTTCCACCCCGTGCCGGATTGCGGCCATCGAATCATTGTCGTCCTGCGGCCCCCAGCCGAACGACCAGCCTCCGCCCCCAATGGCCCAGGTGCCCAGTCCCACCGTGGTGATTTCCATGCCGCTCTTACCGAGCGGCCGTTTTTTGAACTCTATTTTAGGGTTATTTCCCGCTACCATGATGTTCCTCCCGCACAAGCCCGCACCGTCTGATGCGGCACGCCTAAGAGTAACCGCGCTGATTTGATTACGGCGCGCAAGGTGTGGTTATATTTTCACCCGGCATTCAACGCGGACGAAATCGAAAAGGGATAAAATAGCGAATATGACCGAGACCACGGCAAAAAAGGCCACGCGCATTGAATCCGACAGCATGGGCAAGATCGAAGTCCCGTCGAACGTCTATTGGGGCGCGCAAACCGCCCGTTCGCTCGTGCACTTCAATATCGGCCGCGACGTCATGCCCCCCGAGCTGATCCGTGCTTTCGGCATCCTGAAAAAGGCGGCGGCTCTGGTCAACCAGGAGCTTGGCAAGCTCGCGCCTGAGAAGGCCCGCCTGATCGCCCAGGCGGCCGACGACGTGATCGCCGGCAAGCTCGACGATCAATTCCCGCTGCGCATCTGGCAGACCGGCAGCGGCACGCAAACCAACATGAACGCCAACGAGGTGATCTCCAACCGCGCCATCGAGCTAGCCGGCGGCGTGCTAGGCTCGAAAGACCCCATCCATCCCAACGATCACGTCAACATGTCGCAATCCTCGAACGACACGTTTCCCGCGGCCATGCACATTGCCGCCGCCGAGCGCGTCCACGGCGCGCTGATTCCCGCGGTCAAGCGCGTGCAGCAGGCCATCGATGCCAAGGCCCGCCAGTTCGCCAATGTCGTGAAAATCGGCCGGACGCATTTAATGGATGCCACGCCGCTCACCGTCGGCCAGGAATTTGGAGGCTGGGCCAGCCTGCTCGAACGCGACGTCGCGCGCCTCGAACAATCGCTTGATGGCCTCTACGATTTGGCCATTGGCGGCACCGCCGTGGGCACCGGCCTCAATACGCATCCCGAATTCGCTGAGCGGGCCGCCCGCAAAATTGCCGAGCTGGCCCGCCTGCCGTTTCGTTCGCATCCCAATAAGTTTGCCGCGCTTTCCGCGCACGACGAGCTGGTCTACGCCCACGGCGCCGTCACTACTCTCGCCGGCTCGCTCATGAAAATCTCAAACGACATTCGCTGGCTCGCGTCCGGCCCGCGCTGCGGCCTGGCGGAAATTCACATCCCCGAAAACGAGCCGGGCTCCTCCATCATGCCGGGCAAAGTGAATCCCACGCAGTGCGAGGCCATGACCATGGTCGCGGTGCAGGTGCACGGCAACAACGCCGCCATCGCCTTCGCGGGCTCGCAAGGCAATTTCGAGCTGAACGTTTACAAGCCCGTGATGATCTACAATTTCCTGCACTCGGTCACGCTCATCACCGACGCCTGCCACGGCTTCGTCGATTACATGGTGCGCGGCATCGAGCTCAATCGCGCGAAAATCGACGCCTACGTTCGCGACTCGCTGATGCTGGTAACCGCCTTGAATCCGCGCATCGGCTACGACAAGGCCGCAAAAATCGCGCACCACGCCTACGTCGAAGGCACCAGCCTCCGCGAAGCCTGCGTAAAGCTAGGCCACCTGACCGGCGAAGAATTCGATTCGCTAGTGCGCGCCGCCGACATGACCCACCCCTAATGCCAGAAGCGTGCTTAAAATGATGTATTGAGCGCCGCCCTGAGATAAAACCTTACGCGGAGCGGGCGCCTCTGTCATTCTGAGCGCAGCGAAGAATCTCTCCGAGTGCTAGCACGTACGCCAAGTTTTCGGAGCTCGGCACTCGGCAGTCGGGTCTTTGCATCTGGATTGAAGCTTTCGAGGAGTAGAGGGCTCCTGTCATTCTGAGCGCAGCGAAGAATCTCTCCGCGCACTCACGTACGCCAAGTTTTCGGAGGTCGACAGTCGGGTCTTTGCATCTGGATTGAATCCTTCGGGGAGTAGAGAGCGCCTGTTATTCTGAGCACAGCGAAGAATCTCTCCGAGTGCTAGCACGTACACCAAGTTTTCGGAGGTCGGCAGTCGGGTCTTTGCATCTGGATTAAATCCTTCGGGGAGCAGAGGGCTCCTGTCATTCTGAGCGCAGCGAAGAATCTCTCCGCGCACTGATACCCCCTCACATCAAACACTTACGACCTTAGAGTCGCGTATCAATCCGACACGTTCGCTGTAGTCGTGCCTTCCCCAACTAAGGGAATGCAGCGGCAGGAGGGGCGGCTTTACTCGTGAATCCTTCTCGTTAGAATCGTGGGACGTGCCCAATGTAATAAAAATATTCCCTGCGGCCAGTTCACCGTGCCCGCAACGTCCCGAACCAAGCAGCGCCTGCAGCGCCTCGTCGCATTTCTTGCGAAAATCGTGTTCGTCCAACAATGGAACTCCCCGCCCAGAGCCGGCGAACTCCCCGCCTAGAGCTGGCTCTGTAGCGCTTTTGACAAGTCGTCGTAGTTGATCAATCCGATGATGGTCTTGATCTTTTTCCCGTCGCGTGAATACAACATGCTCGTGGGCAGGCCAATCAACCCCCCGAATTTATCCGCGATTTTGTCGCTCCCCAGCAGGATCGGGTAGTTCATCTGCGCCGGCTGCCCGTTCACCGTGAACTGCTGTTTTTGCACGAACGGCTCAACCGCCTTTTTGCCTTCGTCGTCCATGGCTACGCCCAGAATGACCAGTCCCTGGGGCCCATATTTTTGATTGAACTCGATCAGCCAGGGAATTTCAATCTTGCACGGCTGGCACCAGGTCGCCCAGAAGTTCACCAAGATCACTTTCTCCCTGAAATCGGACAGCTTCACAGGATTGCCCGATAAATCCGTGAGAGTGAAATCTGGAGCCACTTCGCCAATTTCCGGTTTCAAGTTTGTTCGGACTGACCCGGGCTCCCCTGCGCTTTGACGCAGTGCCGTCGAACAGTAGTTTAGACAGCGTTGCGCCAGCACTCTTGAAGCCGGAAAGGCTATTGCACTAAGGCAAACCGCCGAGACTGCCGCCACCGCCCAAGTCCATCTCCGGACGCTCCTGGCTGCAGTGCTTTGTTTTGCCTGTAACACGGCAAGACCCCTGATTGGGTTCGGCTGCCAGTTTTTGGCGGGAGTGAGCGTGGCCAGGCGCTCATCCACCCATCTGCCGAGGTCAATTTCACGATTCGTGTCCATATCTTTTGACGTACTCCTTTCTGAACGCTCGCTCCGCGCGACTGAGAAGCGTTCCGATCGATGCAGAGTTCAATTCGAGAGCGGCGGCCACCTCCTCATAGCTGAGGCCGTGACTGCGCAAAAGCAACAACTCCGCCTGCCGAGGCTCGATTAAACTCACGACAAAACGGACTCGCTCTTGTTCCTCTGTTGCGGCGTGCAGTTCCTCAGGTGTCGGTCCACGGACAAATCCCACCAGTCGTTCATACCGAGTCCGGCGCGTCTGTCGCCGCAACTCATCGAGGGCCGTTCTTACGGCCGTCCGATACAGCCAGCCTTCCGCCTTCTCGCCCTGTGCCTGTTGATTCCGCCACAATTTTAAAAATACCTCCACCGCCAGTTCCTCGGCGCGTGCAGGATCCCTCACGATCCTGGCGATAACGCGGGCGACGTGCGCGTATCGCGCGCGAAAGACGGCCTCGATGTCGAATTCAGTTTTGCCAGTCTTCGCGTCGGCAGCCGCTTCGCTTGTTGCGTTCACACCATAACAACGCCGCCCGAGCGAGATTTGTGACACCTTATAGTGCAAATATCCGCCTCCTGCTGGGTAACATGAGCGTCCCGTTTGTTCGAACGCCACCACGAAGCGTTCGAATACTATTTAGTAAATTATACCTCTTCCGCTTTCCTCATGTGATATCATAGTTTGTGCGTCCAGTAAGCGTGTTCGCCTCCTTTTATTCAGTCGTTAGCCATTGCCCTCGCTGTAGCGCCAACACTAACCTTGCGTTGCCCAGACTCTGTTCGCGGCGTTTAACTCCAGCAGAAACATATGCTTACAAACTGTCGAGGTGCAACTATCGCACAATCACATACATGCAAAATTCGTGGGGGGGTAGGGTGCATCGGGGGCTGAAAAGTTCCTTCTATCGTACTGGAAAGCCATCCGCGGCTGAATCGACCCAAGCATTGACAACGTCCGCCGCCCTATCGTTACATCATGCTCCGGGCGCGGGACAGATTTACGGCCATCCAGCGCATGTAACTGACACTCGACTGCGAGGTTCTCTCTGATGCCTGAGCCGGCCGAAATCAGCCTCTCCGCCCTGCTCGAGGAGCGCCGCACGTTTCCGCCGCCCCCCGAATTTCGCCGCCAGGCCAATGCCGCGGACCCCGAGATTTACGAGCGCGCCGCGCGCGATCCCCAGGCCTTCTGGGCCGCCGAGGCCCGGCACCTCGACTGGTTTGAGCCGTGGAAAAATGTGCTCGAGTGGAATGCTCCGTGGGCGAAATGGTTCACCGGCGGCAAGCTGAACGTCGCGCACAACTGCGTCGATCGCCACGCGCATTCCGGCCGCCGTAACAAAGCCGCCATCATCTGGGAAGGCGAGCCCGGCGATTCGCGCGTGCTCACCTACGGCATGCTCGAGCGCGAAGTCAATCGCTTCGCCAACGCTCTGCGCTCGCTCGGCGTCGCCAAGGGCGATCGCGTTGCCATTTACATGGGCATGGTGCCCGAACTGGCCATCGCCATGCTCGCCTGCGCCAAAATTGGCGCGCCCCACAGCATCGTCTTCGGTGGTTTTTCCGCCGAAGCGCTGCGCGAGCGCATCAACGACGCCAAAGCCAAAATTGCCATCACGGCCGACGGCGCGTGGCGCCGCGGCGCAGTCGTCCCGCTGAAGGCCAGCGTCGATGAAGCCCTGCGCGACACGCCCACCATCGAAAAAGTAATCGTCCTGCGCCGCATCGGCGACGCCGCGAACATCACCATGCACCCCAGCCGCGACATCTGGTGGCACGATCTCGTCGCCGCCGTTCCGATGAATGCGCCGCCGAGCCCATGGACGCCGAAGACATGCTCTTCGTCCTCTACACCAGCGGCACCACCGGCAAGCCCAAGGGGATCGTGCACACCACTGCCGGATATCTCGTCGGCGCCGCCACCACCCATCGCTATGTCTTCGACATCAAGGAAAGCGACATCTACTGGTGCACCGCCGACATCGGCTGGGTCACCGGACATTCCTACGTGGTCTACGGCCCGCTCGCCAACGGCGCCACCTCGTTCATGTACGAAGGCACACCCGATTTTCCCGACCGCAGCCGCTTCTGGTCGCTCATCGACAAATACGGCGTGAATATTTTCTATACCGCGCCCACCGCCATTCGCACCTTCATGCGCTGGGGCTCCGAGCTTCCCTCCAAACATTCACTGCGCAGCCTGCGCTTGATTGGCACCGTCGGCGAACCCATCAATCCCGAGGCGTGGATGTGGTACCACGAATACATCGGCCGCGGCCGCTGCCCGATCGTCGACACCTGGTGGCAAACCGAGACCGGCATGATCATGATCACGCCGCTTCCGGGCCTGACCCCCACCAAGCCCGGATCGGCAACCAAACCTTTCCCCGGCATCGTCGCGGAAGTCGTGGACGCCGATGGCCGCCCTGTCGGCCCGGGTTACGGCGGCTACCTCGTGCTCAAGCAGCCCTGGCCCGCGATGATGCGCACCATTTACGGCGATCCCGATCGTTACGTGCAGCAATACTGGTCGCGCTTTCCGGGCATTTACTTTACCGGCGACGGCTGCAAGATGGATAACGACGGATATTTCTGGCTGCTAGGCCGCGTCGACGATGTGATGAACGTCGCTGGCCATCGCATTTCTACTTATGAAGTGGAGAGCGCGCTGGTCGATCATCCCGCCGTCGCCGAGGCCGCCGTTATCGGCAAAACGCACGAAGTAAAAGGCCAGGGCATCTCCGCCTTTGTGACGTTAAAAGAGTGCATCGCGGTAAGCGATGCCCTGAAAGAGGACTTGAAACAGCACGTGGTCACCAAAATAGGAGCCATCGCCCGCCCCGACGATATTTTCTTCACCTCCGAACTCCCCAAAACCCGCAGCGCAAAAATCATGCGCCGCCTGTTGCGCGACATCGCCGAAGGCCGCATCCTGGGCGACACCACCACGCTTGCAGATCCCGCCGTCATCGCCCGCCTGAAAACCCAATACCAGGACGAAGGCTAACGAAATGCAAACGCATGCACAAGCCGCACGCGTCCCCTCCAGTAGCACAGGCATTCTTGAGAGGCTGCGCAGCAATCAAAGCATCAGCAATCACGAGCCAGACAATGATGGAGCGTAGGATCGGGGGCAATGCAACGGATCGTCTCCACCACTATTCGCGCATCTTCTCCGCAAATCGCACACTCAGCATCGTACTGATCGCCGCCACGCCAACCAAGAAAACCGCCACCGTCGCTGAATTCGCGCGTGAAACGTGCCCCGCCTGAAACAAAAAATACCCTATCACCAGATTGAACAGCGCCCACCACACATTCACTGTCGCCGACGACAAACCCTTCCCCGGCGGATGCGCAAATGGCGACGGAAAGCGGTCCCCCGAAATCCCATGAACGAAGTGCGGAACCACATTGGCAAGAAACGCGCCCGCGAAAAAACAAGCCAGGTAGTTGTACCAACGCATGAAGGAAATCCTCCGGCGAAGCAATACACCCATCCATTGCGCCTTGTCCACCATGCTCGGCTTGCGACAGGAAGTTCGCGTGCGGGTGGGTTACGCTACAATCCCACGTCTGGCGGAGGGGTGAAGTACCTGACCGGTGCGGATCCCCCGAATACCAGGGCTTCATCCATGCCGTGGCATTGAATCTCGAGGAGAGTGCGAAGGCCGCGATCGTTAGAGCGGGCGACCACGGCATTGGTCTTGTAGGTAAAATTGCGCTTCACCCACTGTCCCTCGGCGGTTGCGACCACGGTATTGCCTTTCACAAATGTTACCGTGGCATAGGGGCTGTAGAGCTCCCAGGTAATCGTGCAGTCGTTGACGGAAACATCGGTGCCATATAGCGTCATCAGGGGCAAAGTGACGCGCCGGGATTTATTGGGGAGGTCTCGCGTCTTGAAGCCATGGGACTGAAGTCTGCTGCGCGCTGATTCAGTCTCGTTCTGGTTTCTATAGGGTCCCGCGAGCACATGGTAGAAGTTCATCCAGAGGGCGCCTTTGTGTACGACAATTACGGGAACACCCAGCGCTTTCGCGTCGTTGGTCGCCACGTCCGCCGAAGCCTTGTGCCTAAATTCACCGACCTCAAAGTACTTTCCCGGCGCCACGCCAAACTCGGGCATTCCACTCCCGTCGGCATCTACGTTGACGCGGCTGGCCGATGCGCTTTCCGCGCGCGGCGGGTTGGCCGGAGAATCTCCCGCGGCCTCCGGTTGCGGCGTCTTGCCGGATTCAACTGAAGTCGGTGACGATTCAAGCGCGGGGGTACGCGTTGGCGATGAACTTATCGGTAGGGTTGATGCATTCGCGCCGGGCCGGTTGTCCATCCGGGGCTCTGCCCGTGGGGGCTGAACCATTCTTAATGTTCTTATTGTGCGGACGGCGGGCGGGCTTTCTGCTCGTGCCAAGGCAATCGGCGCGGGCGCTAGGGCGGGTGATAATGCTGCAGCCGGGGCGATTGCCGGCGCGGGTGTCGGCGCAGGTGCCGGCGGGGGTGTGCCCAATGCTATTTGCGTACCAGCTTTGGGGGCAAATCGCTCTCCCAACCAAATGAGCGACTCACCAAACTGGCGACGGTGGGTGCTCAGAAAAAAGGCCGCCGCCACGAGCGCTGCAGTAAGAAGCCCGCTGACCCAACCGCGGAAGAAGTTCGCCGGAGGCCGCCATATCAACGTTGCGGCTGACGACTCTCCCCGCTGCCGTGTATTCGTTTCCAGTTGGCCGGCGCGGAATTGAGCAGATTGGTGCGCAGGCATGATCATCCGCGGCGATGTTTTTTCGGGAATTGGCAGGATCGCGCATTGATCCATCCAACCGCGGACTTGTTCATGAACTTCTGCCGGCAGAATGCCGAACCGCAAGCCCCCTGCTTTTCGTGTTTCATCCGTCCAGGCGAGTTCGCCTGTCGCTTCCACTCGGCGCCCCTCCGCCGAAAACCAGAAGCGCAGTGTCTCGGTTTGCTGCACGGGAGTGACCGCATGGAAGCCAAGTCCTCCCTCGGAGACGTTCAGCACAATTCCGCCATTATTCGGCTCAAAATTGATATACGCCAGCGCCTCGACTTTCGTCCTGAGATTTTGACGGCGTTCAGAATTCATCATTGGCAACCACGGCGATCCAGAGATAGCCATCTACCTCTGTCCTGAGTGAGATTTGCGGACAAACCCGCAATGCGCCAAACTACCAAAACCGTGAAGGCCAGCAAGAGTACTTAAGTACTATAAGGTATTTTTTACCGCCTCTCGGGATAATCGCACAATCGGCGTTTCCTCTCCCATAAGGGCCGACACGCCCCGTCTCTGTGACAGCGGTTTTAAGCATTCGCGACCGGGCGAATAACCGGCGCCTGTCCCGGTCATGCATCTAGAAACCAGCTTGCGTGCTCATCCTCTCGACCGGCTCCTGCTCGAGATTTCCGCCATTAGTGCGCTCGCAGTTTCGTCGAACCACTGATGGTGCACGGCGTAGAGTGCCAGCTCGAGGCGGTCGGAAACGCCCAGCTTATCGAAAATATCATGCACGTAATTCTTGACCGTTTGCTCGGCGATAAAAAGCTTTTGGGCAATTTCGCGATTGCGAAACCCCTGGGCCACATGGTGCACGATTTCTCTTTCCCTGTCGCTTAGAAGCGACTTCTGATGGGGAGGAGCCGCCTCGGCCGGCCTGGTGAAATCATCAATCGCGTTAGCGGTCATGCTGGCGTCGAGCGCGATTTCGCCGCTGTAAACCCTCCGGATGATCTTGATGAGCTCTTGGCTGGCGGATTGTTTCTGCACAATTCCGCGTGCGCCGGAGCGCATGGCGCTCGCCACTTCGCGGTTGTTTTTGGCGTCGACCAGCGCGATAACGCGCGTCGGCAGAGACCGCCGGTTAATCTGGCCGAGAGCTTCCCGTCCGTCAAAGCGGGGCATGCGCCAGTCGAGAAGCAGAATATCGGGCTTCAACTTTGCGAGCAGGCGGAGACACTCCTCGCCGGTCGAGGCTTGACCCACCACGCTAAGGTCCTTGCAGGCATTGAGCAGCACGCGCAAGCCCTCCCGGAACATCGCGTAGTCGCCCGCAACCGCTATCCGTATAGTGCGTTTACTCGCAGCCATGTCGTTGCCTGATCTAGCCGCCCGCTCCGCTACGCCGGGTTACGCCCCTCGCCAGCGCTCCCAAGCCCTAGCTCCAAGGCTGTAAAGACATAGATACTTACCGAAAATGTACCAAAATGGGACATTATTCGAGTCCAGGTGTCGTGAAGGTAAACCTGCCCCGATAAGATAGAACCGCGCCAGCCAGGCGTGGTTGTCGGGTGCTAACCGGCGTGCGCGAGCCTGTTATGATTATTTTACGATCGTTTCACGCGAGGCCCGCCCGGTAGGGTTCTCGGGATATGAAATTGCATGATTCTCAAGCGTGGCTGGAGGGGATTCGATGATACGACGGGAATTTGTGAGGAATACGCTGGTGGCGGCGCTGGGCGCTGCGCGAGTGGGTGCTGCCGGGGTTTCGGCTGGCGCGGCCGAAGCTGGCGATTTGTCTGCTGACACGCCTCCTGATGCGGGATTGGCTGCGGCGACGCCTGCTGCTAATGCAGCCTCACCTGCTGGCGAATTTCCGAAGGCGCCGGGGCTCACGAAATACGTGGCGGAATTTATTGTGAATACTCGATATGAGGACATTCCGGGCGAGGTTCTCGAGTTGGGGAAGAAATCGATACTGGATGGATTTGGGCTGGCGCTGGCGGGGTCGGCTTCTACGATGGCGCCGCTGGTGCGGCGATACCTGCAGGGGCTGGGATTCGCCGACGCCAAATCGGGAATGATGGGGGCGAGCATTATTGGGGCGAGCATGAGGGCTCCGGCGCGATTTGCGGCGTTTGCGAATGGCGTATCGATTCATGCGGACGATTACGATGACACGCAGCTTTCTTCGGCGAAAGATCGCGTGTATGGGCTGCTGACGCATCCGACCGTGGCGACGCTGACTTCTTCGTTTGCGCTGGGGGAACTGGGCAAACGCAGCGGCAAGGAGATGATGCTGGCCTACCACGTGGGCGTGGAAGTGGAATGCAAAATCGCGGAGGCGATTTCGCCCCGGCATTACAACGATGGGTTCCATAGCACGGGGACGATTGGAACGTTTGGGAGCGCGGCGGCTTGTGCGAAGCTGCGCGGGCTGAATGCGCAGCAAACCGCATACGCGCTGGGAATTGCGGCCGCCGAGGGTGGCGGGTTGCGCGACAATTTCGGCTCGATGACCAAGCCGTTTCACGCGGGGCATGCGGCGGAAAACGGCACCGTAGCGGCGGACCTGGCGGCGCTGGGATGGACGGCGGCGGACGATATTCTGGAAGCGCCGCTGGGATTTTTTCAGGCCGCGGGAGGCGGGTTCGATCCGGGGTCGATTGTGAACCGCCTGGGCAAACCGTGGACGCTGGCGAATCCGGGGGTGTCGATCAAGCCGTATCCCTCGGGGTCGCTGACGCATCCGGCGATGGGGGAGATGGCGCGGCTGATCCGGGAAAATAATATTTTGCCCGCGCAGGTGGAGAAGGATTGATGTGGGCGGCAACCACAGCATGACCACCACGCTGCTGCACCATCATCCGACGACGGGATTGCAGGGGAAGTTCAGCATGGAATTTTGCGTGGCGATTTTGACGCTCGAGCGCAGGGCCGGGCTCGGCGCAATTCCAGGACGCGGTGGTCGAGCGGCCCGACGTGCAGGAGATGATCAAGCGCGTCAATTTTTACGTGGATCCGGAAGCGGAGGCGGCGGGGTTCGACAAGATGACCAGCATCCTGAAGATTCATCTGAAGGACGGGAAGGCGATTTCCGGGCGCGCGGAATTTGCCAAGGGCAGCCCGGCAAATCCCATGAGTTATGACGAGGTGGCGGAAAAATTTCGCGGATGCGCGGAATTTGCGAAGTGGCCGGCGGAGAAGGCCGAGGCTATGATTGCGTCCGTGAAGACGCTCGAGAATGCGGGGGATGTGGGCCGGCTGGCGGCATTGTTGACGGTGTGAGCGAGGGCCGGGAGACCGAAAAGCCGGAAAAGGAAAAGTGGCACGACGGGCCATGTGTAAACCGGCGGCAGCGGGCATCGCTCTTTCCCTTTGCCTTAGCTTTAATTTGTCATTCTGAGCGTAGCGAAGAATCCCTCATTCTTCCGAGGCAGCGCGACCGTGAGGCGTGAGCAAGGCGGGAAGAAGGAAAAAGCGTCGGGTCATCGGAAGACGACGCCGACGACCCGAGCTTACACGATCGGCGCCTGACGACCCGAGCTACAACAAACCGCGGCGCCTGTTAAACGCGGATGCGAGGCGCGCCGGACGAACCTAAATGACGAATTCAGAGACCAGGAAATACAAGATTGCGGCGATTCCGGGGGACGGGATCGGGCGCGAAGTTGTGCCCGAGGGCATCCGGGCAATTGAGGCGGCGGGGCGAAGATTCGGATTTTCGGCGGCGTTCGAGAATTTCGATTGGAGCTGCGAAGCGTTTCTGAAGACCGGGCGAATGATGCCCGAGGATGGGCTCGCGCAGCTTCGCCCGTACGACGGGATTTTTCTGGGCGCGGTGGGCTATCCCGGCGTTCCCGACCATATTTCGCTGTGGGGCCTGCTGATACCGATACGGCGGGACTTCCGGCAGTACGTGAACCTGCGGCCGATCCGGCTGCTGCCGGGGATTGAGGCGGCGGTGCGAAACGTGGCGCCGGGCGGCATCGATTTCTGCGTGGTGCGCGAGAATAACGAAGGCGAGTACTCGAATATCGGCGGGCGGCTTTACAGCGGGACCGACGATGAGCTGGCAATGCAGCAGGCGGTGTTCACGCGGCGGGGCTGCGACCGGGTGATGCGCTTTGCGTTTGAGCTGGCGAAAACCCGCAAGCAGCACGTGACCTCGGCCACGAAATCGAACGGCATCATTTACACCATGCCGTTCTGGGACGAGCGGTTCGCGGCGATGGCGCGGGAGTATCCGGAAATTCGCACGGACCAATTTCACATCGATATTTTGACGGCGCATTTCGTGCGGCATCCGGAATGGTTCGACGTGGTGGTGGGCTCGAATTTATTCGGGGATATTTTGTCGGACCTGGGGCCGGCGGTGGTAGGGTCAATTGGAATTGCGCCGTCGGCGAATTTGAATCCCGAGCGGGAGTTTCCGTCGATGTTCGAGCCGGTGCATGGTTCGGCGCCGGACATCGCGGGGCGCGGGGTGGCGAATCCCATCGGGCAAATCTGGTCGGGCGCCATGATGCTGCGGCATCTGGGAGAAGGCCCGGCGGCGGACGCTATCGAGCGCGCGATCGAGGCGGTGCTCGGGGGCCAGGGGCCGCGGACCGCGGATATTGGGGGGAAGGCGGGGACGCGCGAGGTGGGAGAAGCCATTGCGGCAGAAGTGGGGCGTTAGCGGGAACGGCCTGGCGCGCGCCGCTTTCGGCGATCGCGGTAGATTGCTACGCCGAGGAAAAGAGCAGGCAGGAGCGCCTGCGCTACGTAACTGCGGTCAGGGATGCTGGCACTCGTGGCTGCGCGCTTTTGACGAACCCCAGCACCGCCACCGGATCGCTGCCGCCGCATCTCGCAGTCGCAGGCCAATACCGCCCGCGTCACTCTCGATGCGCCAATGCCGCATCGCCCCCAGTAGCACAGTCATTCCTGGCTGTGCGCTCTTCACTCCAGCTTAAAACCCAAGCCTAACCCCGCTCTACTTATGCGCGCTCGACCACAGCCAATCCTCCGGCTTTTTCACCAATCCCGCCTTCACCGGATTTTGCTCGATGTAAGAGCGTATGCGTTCAAATTGCGATGAGTCGCGAACCCAGTGATCGAACGATTCATCCTGCCAAAAAGGCTTGCCAACCCGGCCAAGAGTCGCGTTTGCGTCTCGTGCAGAAACCCCTTTGAGCGCGCCCATAACCCGTTGGAGACGCACACACGGTTCCAAAAGCACGTGCACGTGATTCGGCATAATGACCCAAGCAGACAGACGGTATCGCCCAAGCTCGACGCCACGAATGAGAGCAGCTTGAACATATCCGGCAATTTCCGGGTCCTGCAACCAAAGCGGCCCACTCCTCGCCCCATCAAGCCACGCATCGAAAACGAGAAATCGTTTGCCGGGATCATCCCGCTGTTTCTTTATCCGATTCAGGACCGCGCGGGGAAGCGACCCAAACAGTCGCCAAGTAACAAAAATACTTTCCCCCGCAGGATGCCAGTGCGGCAAGTTCCGTTCGTAGTAGCTCATTTAGCAGCAAACGCATTCTTGCCTGAGCAAGCCTTCACTCTCAACATTTCTCGTGTGAAGCTGGGACCGTCCGCACTGCCGCCCATTGCGCCGTTCGGCCTACGCCGCGTCGCCGTAACATCGCCGCCAAAGCGCCGCTGGTACATCGCCCCCAGTAGCACAGTCATTCCTGGCTGTGCGCCTTTCGCAAAACTGCACTAGCAGCATCACCGGAGTGACCTCACAAGCATTTTTCTCTTACGGTACCCTACCCGCATTGCGGACGAATTGACTTCTATCAAGCATCATCGAATCTAACCTCATTCCAACACCAACCGCTCCAATGTCCAAACTTCGTGCGAAAGTCCAGCCTGCATTGCGGGTGTGACTCGCAGCAATGAATGAATCCGGCCGCCACCAAGTTTCAAATCAAATGACACCACTACCAGGTATTGATTTTTGTTTACTAATATGCTATCATGCTGCATGTGGAGCTCAGCGTTTCTGCACCCGATCGAACTAGCCATACAAAGCGCAATTCTCTTGAACCTGACTCATCGTATGTTGCACTGCGGATTGTTTCCTAAACCGCCTCGCATTGGTGGACAAGTTCTTAATGCTGCTACTCGACGCTCGCTGCGGGCCCCACAACCGAATCAGCAACCCCCGCACAATCACTAACTTACAAACGCCTAATTTCGCAACCAACTTAGATTCAGAGAGATGCGAATGCCCGGGGGTATACGCCCCGCCAGACAAAGTAAATTCCAATCCCCCACTTCGGGTTACTATTTCTCCCGCACAGAAACGTCGCTCATCGGAGGAGTGTTTGCCCATCAGCCAGGAATTACTCGACTTGCTCGTCTGCCCCGTCTGCAAAACGCCGGTCGCCCTCATCGCGAATGGCGAAGGTCTGCGCTGCCCCAAATGCCACCTCGTCTATCCCATTCGCGATGGCTTCCCCATCATGATCAAGGACGAAGCCATCAGCGACCCCGCCACGAACAACGAAGCCAGTCCCGAATCCCCGAAATCATGAGCGCGCCGACAGCTTCAAAAGCCATCCCCGCGCGCAATCTCGAAAAACTCGCCGCCCGCTTGCGTGGCCGGCGCATCGGCGTCGTCGGCGATCTGATGCTCGACCGCTACGTCTGGGGCAGCGCCAACCGCCTTTCTCCGGAAGCCGCCGTGCCCGTGGTCGATTTCGTCTCGGAAACTTCGTGCCTGGGCGGAGCCGGCAACGTGGCCGCGAATCTCGCGGCGCTCGGTGCCAGCGTCACGCCGTTCGGCGTCACCGGAGCCGATGAAGCCGCGCGCGATCTTCGCCGCTGCCTCACAGGGCTGGGCATGCCGACCAAAGGCGTGATCGCCGATGCCCAGCGCGCCACTACGCTCAAGACGCGCATCATCGCGCGCCATCAGCAAGTGGTGCGCGTCGATCGCGAGCACCGCGACTCGCTCGCGCCCGCCATCGAACAGTCCCTGATTCGCGCTATCAAGGCCAGCCTCCCGCGCCTCCATGCGCTGGTAATCTCCGATTACGACAAAGGAGTCGTCACCGACGCCCTCGCCGAGCGCGTCCTCGATGAATGCCGCCGCCAGGGCGTTCCCGCTCTCGTAAAGCCAAAAACCACGCGCCTGTTTGCCTATCGCGGAGCCCGGGCCATCGTTTGTAATAAAAAGGAAGCGGGATTTTTCGTCACCCGCCAGCTTCACGATCACTCCTCGATCGAAGAAGCCGGCCGCGCCCTGCTCGCGCATTTCGGATGCGCCGCCGTCATTATCACTCTTGGAGAAGACGGCTTGAGTTTGTTCGAGGAAAGTTCGCCGCACGGCGTCCACGTTCCAGCCACAAGTTTTGAGGTCAACTACGCGCGCGTCGGCTTGCCCGGCGTCGACCGCGCTACCGCAGGCCGGCAAGTCTTCGACGTCACCGGCGCAGGCGACACCGTGCTGTCGGTGCTTTCGCTCGCCGTCGCCGCCGGCATCCCGCTGCCCGAAGGCATCGTCCTCGCCAACGTTGCCGCAGGCGTAGTCGTAGGCAAGCTGGGCACCGCAACCCTGACGCCGGCCGAATTGCTGGCCGCCGTCCGCGAGCTGCATGCACCTTAGGACCAACGTGGGAATGAGGATCGCGCGAAAATGATCGGTATTCTATGGCGGGAAGCTGATCGAGAGGTCGCTGCGCTCGACCCACAACTTCACTTCACGGTTGCGCGCGCCGTTCGGATCGCTATTCGCGGGAAAGGGAGCGAATGGGCTGATCTCCACGGCGACGATCACCCCACTTCCGCCATTAGGAGGTTCGGACGCCGATTCGCGGCGATAGCTTTTCACCGGCCCGTAGTATCCCTTCGGGCCCCAGTCGGCTACAAAATCGTCAAACGTGTAACTGCCGCCCTGATGCGGTTTCCAAATCTGATAAGCAAGTTGAAAATTGCCGGAAGTCACCGCGTCCATCAAATGGTCGACGGTGTGCTCCTCGCCACGAAAGCGCATCGTGCGCCAGGTCCAAAATCCCAACAGCAGCACCAGCGCCACGCCTGTCACAGCGTAGCGCAGCCGTTTCGGTTGCGGTTCTTCTTTGGCGTTTTCGAGGAGGCTGACCAAACCACTCTCCTTGTGGATCCCGGGCTCTCGCGATTGTAGCGCGTGCGGCGCGCCGGAAGCCACTTGGCGAGGCCGCGAATCAGCCTTCCAGGGCGCCGCCGGCGCCTGCCGGCAACTCGATGGAATATTTCGTGCGCTGTTTTTCGCGATGCTCTGCGAGAGCCAAATCGATGAGGCGGCTAATCAAATCGCGATAGGACACTCCGGATGCTTCCCACAGCTTGGGATACATGCTGATGGAAGTAAAACCGGGAATGGTGTTGATCTCGTTGAGGTAGATGCGGCCCGTTTTGTTTTCGAGGAAAAAATCGACCCGCGCCATGCCGCGGCACTCCAGGCTGCGAAAAGCGCGCACGGCGTACTCCCGAAACTCGCGCACCTGCGCGCGGCTCAGCTTCGCGGGAATTTCGAGCTTGGTTCCTGACTCGAGATATTTGGCGGTGTAATCGTAAAACTCGCGATGCGGAATTATTTCGCCCGGCACCGACGCTTCAGGATCGTCATTTCCGAGGACCGCCACTTCAATTTCGCGCCCGGAAATCCCGCGTTCGATCACCAGCTTCTGCGCGAATTCACTGGCAAAATCGAGAGCGGCCGGCATTTCCGAGGCCCGGTGCACTTTGGTCATGCCCACCGACGATCCCAGAGTTGCCGGCTTTACAAACAGCGGATAACGAAATTGTTTGGACAGCCGCCGCAGCACGCTTTTGCGCGAGGCTTCCCACTCCGAGCGCAAAATCGCGGCGAAATCTCCGACAGGAAGTCCAGCCTGCAGAAACAGGCGCTTCTGCATATCCTTATCCATGCCCACCGCGGAACCCAGCACGCCCGCGCCCACGTAAGGGAGTCCCGCAAGATCGAGCAGTCCCTGCACGGTGCCATCTTCGCCGTAGGTGCCGTGCAGAACAGGAAACACTACATCGAAGCGCAACGCGCCGTCGGACCCGCCGTCAGTGGGCACCAGCGCCGCCACGCTGGGGTCGGCGTTGAGCATGACGCCGTGCCCCGCGCGCAGCACTTCGGACAACATTTTCTGCGCCGGGGTGCCCGCCAGCCAGCGGCCCTGTTTCGTGATGCCGATGGGCACGGCCTCGTATTTTGCGGGATCGAGCGCGCGAATTACCGAGGCCGCCGAAGCCAGGGAGACTTCGTGCTCGCCGGAGCGCCCGCCAAAGATCACGCCGATACGCAACTTTTTGTTTTGAGCAGTCATAGGTGGTGGTTTGCCAAGAAAAGGAAAAGCACGCTAGAGAATTGTCTTTCCGAGCGCCGACAGGATCAACTCGACTCCGAGCGCAGCTGTTTGGTTGTGCTCGTCGATTACCGGATTGATCTCCACGATTTCGAGCGATGCCAGGACATCGCTATCGGCAATCATTTCCATCGCCAGGTGCGCCTCGCGGTAGGTGGCGCCGCCGCGCACCGGCGTGCCCACGCCGGGCGCGTCCACGGGATCGACGAAATCCATATCCAGGCTGACGGCCACGCCGTCGGTATCGTCGGAGGCAAAACGCAGCGCCTCACTCATGACTTCGCGCAGCCCGCGTTCGTCGATATCGCGCATGGTGAAGACGTGCACGCCGGATTCTTTGATCAGACGGCGCTCCTTCGGATCGAGATCGCGCGCGCCCACCAGCACCACGTTGTGCGCATCCACCTTGGGCTTGTAATCGAATAGCTCCGCCAGTTCGGCCGGGCCGCAGCCGATCAGCGCGGCCAGCGGCATGCCGTGCACGTTTCCCGAAGGCGACGATTCCGGCGTGTTCATATCCGCATGGGCGTCTAGCCACAACAGCCCCGCTTTTTTCGATCGTTCGCGAAAAAAATGCGAAATGCCCGAAAACGATCCCACCGCAATGGAATGATCGCCGCCCAGGACGACCGGCAAACAGCCGTCGGCGAGCGTGCTCTCCGTCATAGCCGCCAGGCCGCGGCAGGCTTCCGCAATTTCGCTCAAATATTTCGCGTGTTTCTCGCCGTAGGGCTGCTCCTCCGCCTGTTTCACAACCACATTGCCCACGTCTTCTACCTGGTGCCCCAACTGCTTCAGCCGGGATTGCAGGCCGGCGACGCGCAGCGCCGAAGGGCCCATGTCGACGCCGCGGCGGCTCTGGCCCAGGTCCATGGGAACGCCGATGATGCGGATTTTCTGCGCCATGCAATCTGCGTCGCGCCCGCAGCGAAGAACCACACGGAAATTAAATCGCAGCCGCGGCGCGCGTGTCGGCTCAAGGATACACTCGGTAGATCATGCGAGGGAATGGGACGACTTCGCGGATGTGCTCAGTTCCGCAAATCCAGGCCACGGTGCGCTCGAGGCCCATGCCGAAGCCAGCGTGCGGCACGCTGCCGTAGCGCCGCAGATCCAGATACCACTGGAACGCCTCTTCCGGCAGATTATTTTCGCGCAGCCGCTTCACCAGCAAATCGTAGCTGGAGATACGCTCGCCGCCGCCGATGATTTCGCCGTAGCCTTCGGGAGCGAGCATATCGAAACCCAGCGCCAGGTCCGGCCGGAGCGGGTCAGGCTCCATGTAGAAGGCCTTGATGGCCGCCGGATACCGGTGAATCATCAGCGGGCGGTCATACTGGCTCGAGAGAATGGTTTCCTCATCGCCTCCGAAGTCATCACCCCATTTCGCCGGGTTGCCGCGCTGCTGCAAAATAGCGACAGCTTCATCGTAGGTGATGCGCGGGAAGGGCGGCAGGACGGCTTCGAGCCTGGGGATATCGCGTTTGAGGGTTTCGAGTTCGCGGCGGCGATTGCGGACCACCGATTGAACGATGTGGCTTACCAACCCTTCGCCGAGCGCCATCATGTCTTCCAGGTGCGCGTAAGAGGCTTCCGGCTCGAGCATCCAGAATTCCGTGAGGTGGCGGCGTGTTTTGGATTTTTCCGCGCGAAACGTGGGGCCAAAACAATAGACCTTGCCAAGCGCCGCCGCCAGCGCTTCGCTATAAAGCTGGCCTGACTGCGTGAGATAGGCCTTCTGATCGTCCACGTACTGCACTTCAAAAAGAGTGGTGGTGCCTTCGCAGGCCGCCGGCGTGAAGATGGGCGCGTCGGCCAGCGTGTAACCCTGGCCGTCCATGAACTCGCGGCCGGCGCGGATGGCTTCGGCGCGAATGCGCAATATGGAGGCCTGCCGAGGCGTGCGCACCCACAAGTGCCGGCGGTCGAGCAGAAAATCGACCCCGTGTTCTTTCAGTTGGATCGGATAAGGCTCGGACTCCTTGACGCGGCCCACGACTTCCACGTGCGTGACTCCCATTTCGTAACCGCCGGGGGCGCGCGGCTCGGGCCGAATTTTCCCCGTCACGATGACGCTCGACTCCTGTCCGAGACCGTGGAGAGCTTCAAAGGCCGCGGGCCGTTCTTTTTGCGAGACGACGCCCTGCAGAATTCCGGTGCCGTCGCGAAAGATGGGGAAGAGAAGCTTGCCCGATTCGCGGAGATTGTAAAGCCAGCCTTGCACCGTCACTTCTTCGCCCGCGTGCTGCCCGGCTTGCTCGATGGTTACTATAGTTGCCATGGTCATCCGGCGTGCTCGAGGGGCAGGGAGTTATAATATGGTACATACCCCCACCCCCGGTGTTTTTTTGTAAGGATATCAATCCATGGCAGTTGCTGATGCATTTTACGCAAGGATATCATTCTAAAGCGGTTGTGGCTGCGCACGTGGTTTTCAGACGCAAAATGCGTGGCCGCATGGTTTTGGCGCTCGCGATTTGAATGGCGCGCGGGTGGGGCTATTGCGGGCGACGCGGTCGGATTGCGCTTCATTTTGGACACAGTTCTATTTTACAGGATGGTGCAAGAACGCGCGGTAGCGACTTGTGCTTTGAGAAAGAAACGCGGTAGCGCTTTGTGCTTCGAGAAAAACCGCACCCTAGAAACGAAGGGTGCGGCGCCCACTGCTCCTGCTGCGGGTATTCTTTGCTGACCGCACATTTGTTTACTCGGGGGGTTACTCGTCGGCTTCCTCGGCTTGCCGCTCGATTTTCTCGAATGTGCCGCGTACCATCTCGAGCGCCACCGAAACTGGCGCGGGCTCGGCATAGGCCGGCTGTTCCTTGAGCTCGAGGACGAGAGGGATGCCGGGCCCGGCTGCAGCCGGCGCCGGTCCAGGCACGTGCGCATTGGGCAAAGCCCCGAGCGCCGCCAGGGCAGCCTTCCAATCAATGTCGCCCTGGTTGGGCGGCAGATGCTCGTCTTTCTCGCCATGATTATCGTGTATATGCGCGGTGACCACGAGGTCGCGCATCAGTTCGAGATTTGGCAGCACGCCGCCCTCGAGGTGCGCGTGCCCAATATCAAAACACAGGCGCAGATCGGTCAGGCGCGTATCGGCGATGAATTGCCGCAGGTTTGCGGGCGTGGCGAGATCGCCGGGAGTATTTTCGAGCGCAATGGTGACGCCGCGCTGCTTGGCGAAAATGTGCAAGTGCTCGAGCGAATTGAAGGCGGCATCGAAGCGCCGCGGATCGGCATCGTCGCGCGAGGAGCCGAGATGCTGGACGAGGTAGCGGAAGGGCATGTCCTCGGCCATGTCCAGCACGCGCTTGATTTCATCCACCGCTTCCAGGCGCCGCGTGCGCTCGAGGTCGGAGATGGAAAGAGGAGCGCTGCTTTCCCGCGTCGGACTCAATTCGCGCTCCCCGGGCGCGTGTACAGACCGCAAAGCGAGGTCGTGGTCCCGCAGCATCCCGCTAAGTTCGCGCACGGCGTCTTGCGAACGATAGTCAAAATGGCTGCGCGCGCAGAAAAGTTCCACCGCTTGTACGCCGTAGCGCGCGATCTCAGTGATCAGCGGCGGGTTGAGCTTGCGCTTGACGAATAGATATGTCGAAAGAGTGCGCGGCATCGGCCAATCTCAGCAGGCGGCGGCAGTGCCAAACAGCGCGCAAACCCCGGCGATTTTTGTGGGCATGAAAGTGTTTCGACTTTAAGCGAAAGCGCCAATTGGGTCAAGGACGGGCGGGTCAAGGGTAGTGTGCTAAATGGGTCTGAATCAAGGCTCTAGGCTGGGGCGGCTGCGATCCAGCGGTTGCGCCTACGGCAATCGACAGAAAAGCGGCGGGATGTACAGATGGGAAATGACGGCAACGGTTGCGGCCAAGCCTGGGGAAGAACGTCGAGCACGCACAGCGTCCTGTTGACGCGCCAATCGGGAGA
>CAVRDM010000022.1:0-146081 GCA_963719845.1 uncultured Acidobacteriota bacterium
AATCGAGCGAGATAACGTCACCCTCTTTGACACGCCGGGACGCTGACGGAATCCCGTGCACGATCTCCTGATTGACCGAGGCGCATAACACGCAAGGATAGCCGCGATAGCCTTTGAACGCCGATCGGGCCCCATGCTCGCTGGTGAGGCGCTCCGCGAGATTTTCGAGATCGAGCGTCGTTACCCCCGGCCGAACCGCCTCCCGCAGCCCGTTCAGCACTTCCCAGACGACCAGGCCGGCGCGGTGCATCGTCTGGAGATCCGTGGATGATTTGCAAACGATCATCTTTCGTGCTGCTGGCTCACTTGCTTCGCGGCTGCAGAAATTTGAGCAGGCGAACTATGCGTTTCCTGGCCGCGCGCGAGAATCTCGAGCACCTTCTCGGTAACCGCCGCAGGCGACAGCATGCCGTCGACGTCCACCAGCACACCCTGGCTGCGATAGTAATCGACCAGCGGCCGCGTCTGCTCCTGGTAAGCGGCCAACCGCTCTACGATCACTTCATCACGATCGTCAGCGCGGTGAATCAGCTGGCCGCCGTCGTTGTCACAGCGGCCCTCCACTTTCGGGGGCTGGTCGTAAATATTATAGATCTCGCCACCCACCGCGCAGATGCGCCGTCCGGTTAGCCGCCGCACCAATTGCGGCGTATCGACGACGAAGTGCACCACCAGAGGCTGGCCCCAAGAACGCGCGTGCAAAATCTCGTCCAGCTTCTCCGCCTGCGGCAGGGTTCGCGGAAACCCGTCGAGCACGAACCCTTGTGCGGTGTCGGGCCGCGAAATGCGCTCCGCTACCATTTCCAGGACGATGTCGTCGGGCACCAGATCGCCGCGATCCATGATGGGCTTGGCACGCTTGCCCAGCGGGGTGTCCAGGGCCACAAGCTCGCGAAACATGTCGCCGGTCGAAAGGTGCGGCACGCCGTAGTGCTGGGCGATCTGCTTGGCTTGCGTACCCTTGCCCGCCCCCGGAGGTCCAAGAAAGATCACCGCGCGGCCCAATCCTCGCGCCCGCCCGTCAGCCATTTATCTGCGGCTCCGCAGCCTGCCCTTTTTCACGAAGCCCTCGTAATTGCGCATGACGAGTTGCGCCTCGATCTGCTGCACCGTATCCATGGCCACGCCGACCACGATCAGCAGCGAGGTGCCGCCAAAGTAAAATGAAATGTTCAGGCCCTCGAGGACGAACCGCCACATATGGTTATCGAACCAGGTGCCCACGGCGCCCGGAAGATGCTGCAGGTGCACGCCGGCAATCATCCATTCCGGCAGCAGGCAAACCGCCGCCAGGTAGACGCCTCCGACAAAGGTCAGCCGCCGCAAAATACGATTGATGTGCTCGGAGGTGTTGCGCCCGGGCCGGATTCCGGGGATGAATCCTCCGTACTTGCGCATATTATCGGCGAGCTCCCCGGGATTAAAAACGATGCCCACGTAAAAGAAAGCGAACGCGATGATCAGCACTACGTAAATAAAGGTGTACAGTGGCTCGCCCCAGGATAGGGCCTTCGACATGCGATCAAACGTCGGAAAGCGCTTGCCGATTACCAGATCGATGGTGCCGGGAAAGGTCAGCAGCGAGCTGGCAAAAATCGGAGGAATCACCCCGCCGGCATTCACGCGCAGCGGCAGGTAACTCATCTGTCCGCCCATGACGCGCCGGCCCACGACGCGCTTGGCGTACTGTACCGGAATGCGCCGCTGGCCGCCCTCGACGAACACGATGAATCCGATCACCACGAGCATCACGCCGATCAGCAAAATCACCGCGAGGCCGGTGAAGGGCCCCCACTGCGCCGTCGAAACCTTGGTGTACAAATCGGCTATTCCGCGCGGCAGACCCACCACGATCCCGGCGAAAATGATGAGCGACATTCCGTTGCCTACGCCGCGCTCGCTGATCTGCTCACCCAGCCACATGATGAATGCCGAACCCGTCGTCAGCGTCAGGATGGTCATCAGCGTAAATCCGACGCCGGGGTTGTATACGAGGGGCGAGCCGTTCGGCCCCGACTGGCGCTGCAGCGTGAAGGCGATCGAAAGCGACTGCACAATGCTCAGAAGGATCGTCAGGTAGCGGGTGTACTGCGTGATCTTCCGCCGGCCCAGCTCCCCTTCTTTTTGCAGCCGCTCGAGATAGGGCCAGGCCACGGTCATCAACTGCAGGATGATCGATGCGGTGATATACGGCATGATGCCTAGCGCGAAAATGGTCAGCTTGCGGAAATTGCCGCCGCTGAATAGATCGATAATCCCCAGCACCGACCCCTGACCCTGCTGGAACAGCTGCGTCAAAACGTCGGTATTGATTCCGGGGGTGGGCAGATACGCGCCCACGCGGTACACCCCCAGAATGGCGAGGGTAAACAGAATCCGCTTGCGCAGATCGGGAATCCGGAACATGTTGGCGAAGGCTTCAAAAAACTGGTTCATGGCAGTCGCTCGACCGTCCCTCCGGCGCGCGTGATTTTCTCCTCGGCTGATTGACTGAAGGCATGCGCGCGCACCGTCAGCGCCGCCTTCAAATTACCGTCGCCCAGGATCTTGATCTGCCTTCCGGCATGCCGCACCAGGCCGCGCGCCGCCAGAGTTTCCGGCGTCACGACTTCACCTTCCGCAAAGGCGTTCAGCATCTCGATGTTCAGCACCGCGAATTCCTTGGAGAAAGGATTATGGAACCCGCGCTTGGGAATGCGGCGGTGTAAAGGCATCTGCCCGCCCTCGAAACCCGGCCGGCGTGAAAAGCCTTTGCGCGATTTCTGGCCCTTATTCCCCGCTCCCGCGGTTTTCGGAAGCTTCGAGCCGATGCCGCGCCCGACACGCACTTTCCTGTGGCGCGAGCCGCGCTGCGGACGCAAGTTCGACAGATTAACCGGCATGTTCTCCTCGATCTCTCGTTCTCGCGTTCGTTGCGGCAGCCTGGTCCTGATCGACTAACACCACCAGGTGGCGGACCTTATGCACCATACCGCGTACCGAGGGCGTGTCTTCGCATTCCACGACCTGCTGCATTCTGCGGAAGCCCAAGCCGCGTATGGTCTGGCGCATGTCGCGCGTGCATCCGATGAAGCTGCGTATCCATTTGATGCGGAATCTGCCGCCCGGATTTTCCGAAGTCGCTTTTGCCATTTCGTCCGCCAAACCTCTGCTTTAATTGCGCAGGCTCCAAGTAGAGCCCGGACCCCTAATTGCGCGGGCTCCAAGTAGAGCCCGGACCCCTAATTGGGCATGCGGCTCGCGCCCACGCCCACGCGGCCAGCGCCGACATTTAGTGCCGCAAATCTTCCACTGATTTCGACCGTTGTTCGGCCACCTTAGCCTCGTCCTTTAACCGCAGCAGCGCATCGAAGGTCGCCTTGATCACGTTGTGCGGATTCGAGGTGCCGAGCGACTTCGTCAGCACGTTGTGAATGCCCGCAACCTCCATCACCGCCCGCACGGGACCACCGGCGATGATTCCGGTTCCTTCGGAAGCGGGTTTCAGCAGTACTTGCCCCGACCCGTAGTGCCCCACCACCTGGTGCGGGATGGAAGCGCCCTTCAAATTCAGGCGAATCAAATTCTTCTTGGCCTGTTCGATGGCCTTGCGAATGGCCATGGGTACTTCACGGGCCTTGCCCATTCCAAACCCGGCATGCCCCCGCTGATCGCCCACCACCACGAGGGCGGAGAAACTCAGGTTCTTGCCGCCTTTGACGACCTTGGTGACGCGCTGGATCGAAACCACCTGGTCCTTTAAGTTATTGGCGCTCACCTCGATAGGCCGGCGCACCGCAAGAGTTTCTCGTAAGATATGTTTCGACATAATCGCTTAGAACTTCAATCCTGCCTCTCGGGCCGCATTCGCGAGGGCTTCGACGCGGCCGTGGTACATGTAGCCGCCGCGATCGAACACGACCTGCTGGATGCCGGCGCCGAGCGCTCGCTCCGCGACGGTCTTGCCCACCACTTTGGCAGCGGCCACGTTCCCACCCGACTTCGCCCCTTCACGTATTTTCTTGTCCACCGAACTCGCCGCGACCAGCGTGCGCCCGCTCCGGTCGTCAATGACCTGCGCATAAATGTGACCGAGAGAGCGATACACGCACAGGCGCGGCCGCTCCGGCGTCCCTATAACCCGCCGCCGCACCCGCTTGTGAACCGCGTCCCGGTGCAGGTTTCGCGACAGCTTGCGAACCGATTTCGCCACGACTGTTCTCCTAGCTTCCCGCGCCTGCGGCTACCAGCCGCGCACATCGGCGCCCATAAGCGCGTGTTACGATGCCGTCTTCGCCGCGCCGGCCTTGCCGGCCTTCTTCTTCAAGCGCTCACCCACCAGGCGGATGCCCTTCTGTTTGTAAGGATCGGGAGGCCGCAGCGAGCGAATATCGGCCGCTACTTGGCCGACCCGCGCGCGGTCGGCGCCGCTCACGGTTAGATGCGTCTGTTTCTCCACCGCCACCAGGATGCCCTCAGGAACGGGGAACTCGATGGGGTGCGAATAGCCCAGCGCGAATACTACCGTCTTGCCCTTGAGCTCGGCGCGATATCCGACACCCACGATATCGAGTTCTTTTTTGAATCCGTCGGTCACTCCGCGCACGGCATTCGCCACCAGCGCGCGGGCCAAGCCGTGTAAAGCGCGGTGCTCTTCGGAATCGCGCAAGGCATTCAGCACGCCATCCTTCTGCTCGAAGCGAATACCCCGCGGCACCGGAACACTCAGCTTCCCTTTCGGTCCCTGCACCTCGACGGCGGTCCCCAGTTGAATCTTAACGCCCGCGGGCACCGGTATCGGTTTGCGTCCAATTCGCGACATCGCCTGCTCCCCCACTAAACAACGCGATCAAATCCGATCGAAATCAGTCGGCCTGCGCTTACCAGACCTCGCAAAGCAGCTCGCCGCCGATGCGCTCCTTGCGCGCCGAGCGGCCCGTCATCACGCCCCGCGGCGTGGTCAGTATGCTGATGCCCAGGCCGCCGACCACGCCGCGTATCTTGTTCGCTCCGACGTAGCGCCGGCTGCCGGGACGCGAAACGCGCCGCAGGTCGGTGATCACCGAATGCTTGTCCG
Organism: uncultured Acidobacteriota bacterium; assembly: GCA_963719845.1. GTDB lineage: Bacteria > Acidobacteriota > Terriglobia > Acidiferrales > UBA7541 > Palsa-189. The sequence goes on from CAVRDM010000022.1 coordinate 5,057, forward strand.
GCGTGTATTTCAGGAAGACGCGCAGCGCTTTGCGGGTCTTCGATTCATCGACAATTTTGTAGGTCGAGATGTAGCCTTCTTCCTTCAGGACGCGGGCGATTTCAATCTTCAGCTTGGACGCGGGCAGTTCCACGCGGGCGTGCCGCGCCCGCATGGCATTGCGAATGCGCGTCAGCATGTCGGCAATGGGATCGGTTTGCATGCCGGTTACCAGCTCGCCTTCAGCACGCCGGGAATCTCGCCCCGCAGCGCGTGGCCGCGAAAACAAATGCGGCACATCTGGAACTTGCGGATGTAGCCGCGGGGGCGCCCGCAAATGCGGCAGCGGTTGCGCTGGCGATTCGAAAATTTCAGCTTCTTGCTCATCTTCGCGACTTGGGAGGTTCGCGCCATAGATCTCCTTTAAGCCTGCGTGCGCAGCGGCACGCCAATCATTTTGAGCAGTTCGCGCCCTTCTTCGTCATTGCGCGCCGTGGTGGTGAGCGTGATGTTCATACCCTTGATCTTGTCCACGCGGGTGTAATCGATTTCCGGAAACACCAGCTGGTCGCGCAAGCCCATCGTATAGTTTCCGCGGCCGTCGAAGGCGTTGGCCGGCAGGCCTTTGAAATCGCGCACGCGCGGCAGCACCACATTGCATAGCCGGTCGAGAAATTCATACATGCGGTCGCCGCGCAGCGTCACGCAGCAACCGATGGGCATGCCTTTGCGAATTTTGAAATTCGCGATCGATTTCTTGGCCCGCGTGATAATGGGCCGTTGTCCCGCGATTTGTCCCAGCTCGATCGCCGCCACGTCGAGCAGCTTCACGTTTTGGCTGGCTTCGCCCAATCCGATATTCACCACGACCTTGGATATCTTGGGCACCGCCATGGGATTCGTGTACCCGAAGCGCTTCATCAGCGCCGGCACCACGTCGGCGCGGTACCGTTCTCGCAATCGGCTTATCTTTACCGGCATCTGTTATCGCCTCTACTTGTCGAGCGTCGAGCCGCACCGGCGGCAGACGCGTACTTTGCTGCCGTCGGGCAGGGTGTTATGCCCCACGCGCGTGTGCTTGTTGCACGATACGCACATCAGCAGCACGTTGGAGATCTGGATCGAGCCTTCCTTCTCCACAATGCCGCCCTTGACGTTTTTCGACGGATTTGCGCGCGTGTGGCGCTTGATGATGTTGGCGTGCTCCACCATCACCGTGCGCTTGTACGGGTTTACGGCCAGCACCCGGCCCGTCTTCCCTTTGTCCCTGCCGGTCATCACCCGCACCTGGTCGCCCTTGCGAATGCTGGCGTTGGTCGACGCGCGGTCGACGGAATCCACTTTGGCTGCCTTGGGCACTTCGGTAACCTTCCCCTTTTAAAAAAACCTGGCCTCTTTCAAAAGAACTGGCTCTCAGAGAACTCGGGCCGCCTACCAAACTTCCGGCGCCAGCGAAACAATCTTCGCAAACTTCTTCTCGCGCAACTCGCGCGCCACCGGCCCAAACACGCGCGTGCCCACCGGTTCGTTCGCATCGTTGATCAGCACCGCGGCGTTATCGTCAAACCGTATGTAGGTGCCGTCCTTGCGCCGGTGTTCCTTGCGCGTGCGCACCACCACCGCGCGCACCACTTTGCCCTTCTTGACGGGGCTTTCCGGCGTAGCTTCCTTCACCGAGGCGGTAATCACATCGCCCAAACCCGCCCGGCTGCCCACGTCTCCGCCCAGCGGAAGAATGCACATCAAGCGGCGCGCACCGGAGTTATCGGCCACGGTCAGCCAGCTTCGCATCTGAATCATTGCCCGGCTCTCCTCGTACTAGCGCACCTTGGTGCTGCGGGACATCACTTCCGCGAGCCGCCAGCGCTTCAGCTTCGACATGGGCCGCGTCTCGACGATGCGCACCGTGTCGCCCACCCGCGCATCGCCCTGCTCGTCGTGGGCGTAGAATTTCTTCACTACTTGCACGTAGCGCACGTACAGTTTGTGCTTCATCCGGCGCGTTACCCGCACCACGATGGTCTTCTGCATCTTCGCAGACGCTACCACCCCAATCAGTTCCTTGCGACGATGATGCCGCTCCGCCACAGCCGCGGGAGCGTGTTCGGCTCCGCCCGTCGCGCTCACTGCCTGGTTATTTGCTTCCGTTGCCATGAGCCTTCCTCAATTCGCGTTCCCGCAACAGAGTCTTTACACGCGCGAAATCGCGCCTGGCCAGCCGCAAGCGGCCCACGGCCTCCGCTTGTCCCGAAGTGAGCTGAAACCGCAGCCGGAAGATCTGCTCGGCGAGTTCCCGCTCGCGCGCTTCGAGTTCCGAGGTGTCGAGGTCGCGCAACTTTTCGATGAAGCCCCGCGGCGGCATCAGAGGCTCCCCGCGCGCGTGACAAACTTAGTCCGGATGGGCAGCTTGTGCGAAGCCAGCTCCATGGCCTCGCTGGCCGTCGCCAGATCCACGCCTGCCATCTCGAACATTACCCGGCCCGGCTTGACCACCGCGACCCAGTGTTCGGGAGCGCCCTTGCCTTTGCCCATGCGGGTTTCCGCAGGCTTCTTGGTGAAGGGCTTGTCGGGAAAGATGCGGATCCACAGCTTGCCGCCGCGCTTCATGTAGCGGGTAATGGCCACGCGCGACGCTTCGATCTGCCGGTCGGTGATCCACGCTGGTTCGAGCGCCTTGAGCCCGTATTCACCGAAGGACAACTCGCCTCCACGCCAGGCTTTGCCGCGGCGCCGGCCACGCTGCTGTTTGCGATACTTCACCTTTTTCGGCATTAACATAAGGCGCCCTCTAAGCCCCTACACCGGCAGGAACCCCGCCGGTGCTGCGCTTGATGCCGCGCTCGGGCACGTTTTCGCCCTGGTAGACCCAGCACTTCACGCCAATCACTCCGTAGGTGGTGTAGGCCTGCGCGAATCCGAAGTCGATGTCGGCGCGCAGTGTTTGCAGCGGCAAGCGCCCCTGCAGGTACCATTCCTTGCGCGCGATTTCGGCCCCGTTCAGGCGACCCGCGACGCGCACCTTGATGCCCTTGCAGCCGAAGCGCAGCGCCGAATCCACCGCTTTGCGCATGGCGCGGCGAAAGGCTACGCGCTTTTCGAGTTGCAGCGCGATCGATTCCGCCACCAACTGCGCATCCAGTTCCGGCCGGTGCACTTCCTGGATGTCGATGTGTACTTCGCGCTTGGTGCGCTTCTGCACTTCGTTCTTGAGCTTATCGATCTCCGCGCCCTTACGTCCGATGATGATTCCGGGCCGGGCGGTGTACAGGCGAATCACCAGCTTGTTTGCGGCGCGTTCGATGTCGATGGCGCTGATGCCCGCCGAACGCAGCCGCTCCTTGAGTTGCCGCCGCAGCGCCACGTCTTCGTGCAGCAGTTCGGCGTAATCGCGTCCCGCATACCAGCGCGAACGCCACGGCTTGTTATAGCCGAGGCGAAATCCGTATGGATGTGTCTTCTGCCCCAAACGATTCCTCCACTCTTCTGTTTACTTCGTTCGCCGTGACTTCCGGGCCGTTACTTCTTGGGCTTGGGCTTGCGCCCGCTCTGCTGGCGTCCGGCGAGCACGCGGCGCGCCTTCTTAACCGCCCCGCGCACGCCCTTGCTTTCGGCGGCGGCGGCCGCTGCGGCTGCGGCGGTGCGCTCCGCGGCGGCTACGTGATGCTCGGCCACCCCTACCACAATGTGCGCGGTGCGCTTCTGGTAGCGGTACGCCCGCCCCATGGGCGCCGGCCTCAGCCTCTTCCACCGCGGGCCTTCGTTCACAAAACATTTCGAGACGTATAGCTCGTCCACGTCGAGTGACGCGCCGGCATCCTCGGCCTTGCGCTCGGCGTTGGCGATGGCGCTGCGCAGTACCTTTTCCACGTCGCGGGCCGCGCGCTTCTTGGTGAACCGCAGCGTTTGCAAGGCATGCTCGGCGCGCTGCCCGCGAATCAAATCGACCACCAGCCGCACCTTCTGCGGAGACATGCGTACGAACCGCGCCAGCGCGTGCGCCTCGATGGCGGGCGCGGCAGTCGACGGTAATGTTGCGTTTGTGCCCATAAGCTAGGCCTTGGGCGCCGCTGCGCCTGCGCCTGGACCGCCGCCCGGCCCACTTGCGCCTGGCGCCGGCGCCCCGGGAGCACCCGCTACGCCCGCGGCCCTCTCGAGCGCTGCCCGCACCGCGTGACCCTTGAAGGTGCGGGTCGGCGCGAACTCCCCGAGTTTGTGTCCGATCATCTGCTCGGTGATATACACGGGGATAAATTTCTTTCCGTTATGCACGGCGATGGTGTGCCCGATCATTTCCGGCACGATGGTCGACCGCCGCGACCACGTCTTGACTACCTTTTTTTCGTTGCGCACGTTGAGCGCTTCCACCTTCACGCGCAGGTGATCGTCGACGAACGGACCCTTTTTGAGCGAGCGACCCATCTTTGTCCCTTTCCGACCGTACTAACCGCGCTTACTCGAGCAGCGCTTACTCGTCCACGCGGCGCAGCTTGATCCACTGCGCGCGCCGCACCTTGCGAAATCCCCGCACCGGCCCGGAAACCCGGTGCGATTGCGAGCAGAATGGGCAGACAAAGCGCGTGCCCTGCTGGCTGGGCTGCCGTTCCACCAACACCGCCCAACCCGGCTTGCAGAACCGGTGCAGTGCGGGCTCCACGGGAGCGTTCGGCTTACCCGCAGCCTTGGGCGGCGCCTTGGGAGCAGCCTTAGAAGCAAACTTGGACGCTCGCGCCACTACCGCACGCTTGCGGGCGTGCAACCGCGCGTCGATGTGCCGCGTGCTGCGCGAACGCTTGGCCGAACGCTTGCCCGCCCGCGACTGCTCTCGTGCTCCGCCTCCTGCTGTCCGTACGTTTCGCGATGCTCTCATCGTCGCTTCTCCGTACTCCGCAGCGTGCCGCCGGGAATCAGCCCCGGGGCTTGCGTCCTTGCGCGATCATCCGGTCGGTGCGCTTGTTGTGCCGCGTCTTCGCTCCCAGTGTGGGGAAGCCCCACGGCGTTTGCGGATGATTGCCCTTCACGCGCCCTTCACCGCCGCCGTGCGGATGATCGACCGGATTCATGGCCACGCCGCGCACCGTAGGCTTCTTGCCATGCCAGCGCGTGCGCCCCGCTTTTCCGTAAGTTACGTTTTCGTGATCGAGGTTGCCGACCTGGCCCACCGTAGCCATGCAGTCGACGCCAAACCGCCGCACCTCGCCCGAAGGCAGCTTCACCAGCGCCAGCTCGCCTTCTTTGCTCAGCAATTGCGCCGAACCGCCCGCGGCGCGCACCGCTTGCGCGCCCTTGCCGGGCGATAATTCCAGGTTATGCACCTGCGTGCCCGGAGGAATCAGCCGTAACGGAAGCGCGTTGCCCGGCAGAATGTCCGCCCCGGCTCCGGTCTGCACGGTCATCCCCACTTCGAGCCCCACCGGATGCAAAATGTAACGCTTCTCGCCGTCCGCGTAGTGCAGCAGCGCCAGCCGCGCCGAACGGTTGGGGTCGTACTCGATGGCCGCCACCTTCGCGGGAATCCCTATTTTCTCCCGGCGGAAATCCACGATCCGGTATTGCCGCTTGTGCCCGCCGCCGCGATGCCACATGGTGATTTCGCCGTGCGAGTTGCGCCCCCCGGAGCGTTTTTTCGGCTCGACCAGCGCCTTCTCGGGCGTCTGCTTGGTCAGCTCGCTCTTATCGAGCATGGTGATGAACCGCCGCGACGCGGTGTACGGGTTAAAGCTTTTCAGTGCCATCGTCGGTACCCTTGCCTCGCCCTTCGCGCATAAGCCGCCCTGTCCAAATCAAAGCCCCGGACTACAAATTCGTCGTTACAAATTCTCCGCGTACTCGATCATCTTTTCGTCGGGAGCCAGCTTCACGTACGCTTTCTTCCAATCGCGCCGGAAACCTTCCGCGCGACCGCGCCGCCGGAACTTGCCATGATAAATCGCGGTACGTACCGCATCCACCTTCACCTTGAATATCGTCTGCACCGCTTCTTTGATCTGCGTCTTGGTGGCGTCCTTGGACACTTCGAAGACCACCGTGTGCTGGGTCTCCTTCACCGCCAGGCCTTTTTCAGTAATGATGGGCCGCCGGATCACCTTATAAACGTCGCTCTTGGTCATCGCTCAATCCTTGGCCTTTTTCGATTTCGCAGCGGGCTTGCGCGCCGCGCGCGCCTTGCCGGCCTTCTTCCCCACCTTTGCCGGAGCCGCCGCGCCACTGGACTTGGCAGCCTTCGTCTTCTGCTTCGCTTTTCCGGAGCGTCGCCGCGGGCCGAGAAGCCGCTGCTTCTCCCGCGCCTGCGCCAATTCCGGCCGCCCCTTGCTCGTCCGCGCCGCGCGCCGATTCCGGTCCGAGCGAGCGTACCAGGCGCAGCGCGGCATCCCTCGAAAGCATCACCCGGCCGTGCCGCAGCAAGTCGTAGGGTTGCAGCGCCGAAGGCGCCACCACTTTGACGCCCTCGAGGTTGCGGCTCGCCAGTTCCAGATTGCGGTTGCCAGCCGCTTCCACTACGAGAATCGTTCGCGTTTCCCCATCGAGGCGCGACAGCGCCTGCCGGAACTCCTTGGTCTTGTGCGTGTCGAGCGCAAATCCCTCCACTACCGTCAGCTTCGCGTCCGCGAGCTTGGCGGAGAGCGCCGAGCGCAGGGCTCCCGCCACCATCTTGCGCGGCAGGCGGTAGGAATAATCCCGTGGTTGCGGCCCGTGCACCGTGCCGCCCTTGCGCCACAGCGACGACCGGATCGAGCCCACCCGCGCGCGTCCCGTGCCCTTCTGCCTCCAGAGTTTGCGGCCCGAGCCCGCCACCTCGCCGCGCCCTTTGGTCTTGTGCGTTCCCGCGCGCTGCCCGGCCAGATACCAACGCACCGTTTCATGCAGCAGGTAAGGATTCACCGTCGCGGCAAACACCGCGTCCGATAGTTCGAGCGTCCCTACCGTGTCCCCCTGCAGATTCCTCACGTCCACAACCGCCATGATCGTCGCGTCCCTCTTGCGCTAATTTCGTCTGCGTTGTTTTCGCTGCGCCGTTACCCTAAATTATTTCTTCCCACTGACCGCCCTAGCCGCGCCCGCCCGCCCGGCCGACTTGGCTTTGCGGATCAGCAAATAACATCCGGCCGGCCCGGGAACCGCTCCTCGCACGAGCAGCAGATTTTCATCCGTATCCACCTTGACCACGCGCAGATTCTTTACGGTTACGCGTTCGTGCCCCATGTGTCCCGGAAAATGTTGTCCCGGCCATACCCGCGAGGGAAACGAGCTCGCCCCAATGCCTCCCGGCGCGCGATGGAACATCGATCCGTGCGTTTCGTCGCCGCCGCGGTAGTGCCATCTCTTTACGCCGCCCTGAAAGCCTTTGCCCTTGCTGATGCCGGTTACGTCCACCAGCTCGCCCGGCACGAATCCGTCCACCAGCACCCGGTCGCCCACCTTGGTCTCTTCCGCCGATTCCGGCAGGCGAATTTCGCGCAGCACTCGCATGGGAGCCACGTCGGCCTTCTTGAAATGCCCGGCCATGGGCTTGGGAATTCGCTGCGGCTTCACGAATTCCACCAACCCCAGTTGTACCGCCTCATACCCATCGGCCTGTTTGGTGCGCCGCTGCACGATCACGCACGGCCCCGCTTGCATCACGGTGCAGGGCACCGAGGTGCCGTCATCGGCGAACACCTGCGTCATGCCCAGCTTGATTCCCAGAATTCCGTTCACAGCCATCTCATGCAATCCTTCGCCACCGGCTATCTACCGATTACCTCATTGCGTATTACTTCGTTACGTGCTCCCGGCCAAACGCCTTGATTTCCACGTCCACCCCGGGAGGCAAATCGAGTTTCATCAGCGCGTCCACGGTATCGGGCGTCGGCTCGAGAATGTCGATCAACCGCTTGTGCGTGCGCATCTCGAACTGCTCGCGCGATTTCTTGTCCACGTGCGGCGAGCGCAGCACCGTCCAGCGGTTAATGGTGGTCGGCAGCGGAATGGGTCCGGCGACATCCGCGCCCGTGCGTTTCGCGGTTTCCACGATTTCCCGCGTCGATTGATCGAGAATACGATGGTCGTACGCCTTCAAACGGATGCGAATTCTATCTCCTGATGGCATAGGTTACTCGAGGATGTCGGTGACGGCGCCGGCGCCTACGGTGTGGCCGCCTTCGCGGATCGCGAACCGCAGCCCTTTCTCGAGCGCTACCGGCGTGATCAGCGAGATCTCCGCCGAGACGTTATCTCCCGGCATCACCATCTCTACTCCTTCCGCCAGCTTCACGTCTCCGGTCACATCGGTGGTCCGAAAATAAAATTGCGGCCGGTATCCGGTAAAAAAGGGCGTGTGCCGCCCGCCTTCTTCCTTCGTCAGCACGTACGCTTCGGCCTTGAACTTGGTGTGCGGCGTGATCGATCCCGGCTTGGCCACCACCTGCCCGCGCTCCACCTCTTCCTTCTCCGTCCCGCGCAGCAGCAGTCCCACGTTGTCTCCCGCCATCCCTTCGTCCAGAAGCTTGCGGAACATCTCCACGCCCGTGATCACCCGCTTCACCGTCGGCCGGAAGCCCACAATCTCCATTTCCTCGCCCACCTTCACCTTGCCGCGCTCGATCCGCCCGGTCACCACCGTGCCCCGGCCCGAGATCGAAAAAATATCTTCAATGGGCATCGCAAACGGCTTGTCCACCTCGCGCGGCGGCAGCGGAATATTCTTGTCCACCGCATCCATCAGCTCGAGGATCGTCTTCTCCCACTTCTCTTCCCCATTCAATGCGCCCAGCGCCGATCCGCGTACCACCGGAATCGTGTCGCCCGGAAACTGGTAGGTCTTCAGCAACTCGCGTACTTCCAGTTCCACCAGCTCGAGCAGCTCGGGATCTTCCACGCTGTCGCACTTATTGAGAAACACCACAATCGCCGGCACGCCCACCTGCCGCGCCAGCAAAATATGTTCCCGCGTCTGCGGCATCGGCCCGTCGGTGGCCGCCACCACCAGGATCGCCCCATCCATCTGCGCCGCCCCGGTGATCATGTTCTTGATGTAGTCGGCATGCCCCGGGCAATCGATGTGCGCGTAGTGCCGGTTGGCGGTCTCGTACTCCACATGCGCCACCGCAATGGTGATTCCGCGCTCGCGCTCTTCGGGCGCGTTATCGATCGAATCAAACGCGCGAAACTGCACCTTGGCATTGTTCTTCGACAACACCTTGGTGATGGCCGCCGTCAGCGTCGTCTTGCCGTGATCGATGTGCCCGATCGTCCCGATATTCACGTGCGGCTTGCTGCGCTCGAATTTTTCCTTCGCCATTGCTGCTTCACTCCTCCACTCGCGCGAAATCGATCTCGAACCCTGCTAATCGCCAATAATTGCGCTATCTCGTAACCTTGCCTGTCGCTTTGGCAATCACTTCTTCGGCAATCGATCCGGGCGCCTCGGCATAATGCGAGAAATGCATGGTGAAGCTGCCGCGGCCCTGCGTGCGGCTGCGGAGATCGGTTGCGTAGCCGAACATTTCGGCCAGCGGCACCTCGCAGCGGATGATCTGCGCGCCGCCCCGCGCTTCCATGCCCAGCGGATGCCCGCGCCGCGAATTCAAATCGCCGAACACGTCGCCCATGTATTCCTCGGGCACTACCACCTCGATGCGCATCACCGGCTCGAGCAAGACCGGCTGGCCCTTGCTGCAGGCCTCCTTGAATGCTATCGAGCCCGCGATCTTGAAAGCCATTTCCGAGCTGTCCACGTCGTGATAACTGCCGTCGGTCAGCACCACGGCGATATCCACCATCTCGTATCCCGCGAGCACGCCGTTTTCCATGGCTTCCCGAACGCCCGCCTCGATAGGCGCGATGAATTCGCGGGGAATCGCGCCGCCAATGACCTTGTCCACGAACAATAGCCGGTGCTCTTTATCGAAGCGCCACTTGCCTCCCGAGCCCGCCACCCCTTTTGCCAGGGCGTCGATCTCGTCAGTCGACAGTTCGTGCATATCTTCGTGGCCCGAACTCGGCAGCGGGTGGATTTCGAGCTTGCAGTGGCCATACTGCCCGCGGCCGCCGGTCTGCCGGATGTACCGGCCTTCCGCGCCTGCATGCTTGCGAATGGTTTCCCGGTAGGCCACCTGCGGGCGGCCCACGCTCGCCTGCACGCCGAACTCGCGCATCATGCGGTCGACGATGATCTCGAGATGCAGCTCGCCCATGCCCGAAATCAGCGTTTGGCCGGTGTCGGGATCGGTGTGCACGCGGAACGTCGGGTCTTCCTGCGAAAGCTTGGCCAGCGCGTTGCCCAGTTTGTCCTGGTCGGCCTTGGTCTTGGGTTCGATGGCTACGGAAATTACCGGGGCGGGGAAGTCGATGGACTCGAGAACGATGGGCTTGTCTTCGTCGCACAGCGTGTCGCCGGTGGTTACGCTTTTCAGGCCCACACAGGCCGCGATGTCGCCCGCATAGATCGCGTCAATCTCCTCGCGCTTGTTGGCATGCATGCGCAGCAGGCGCCCGATGCGCTCGCGGGTATTTTTTGACGAATTGTAAACGTAGCTGCCCGACTTCAGGATCCCCGAATAAACCCGCACGTACGTTACGTGCCCTACGAAAGGGTCGGACATGATCTTGAACGCCAGCGCCGCAAACGGCTGGTCATCGCTCGCCCGGCGCAATACCGGCTCCGCGTCTGCCACCGACACGCCTTCCACGGGAGGCACGTCAAGCGGCGAGGGCAGGTAATCGACCACCGCATCGAGCAGCGGCTGGATGCCCTTGTTTTTGAAGGCCGAGCCTGCCAGCACCGGCACCAGCTTGAGCGCCATAGTTGAACGCCGCACCGACTCGCGGAGTTCGTGAGGCAGCAATTCATGCTCCGCCAGATATTTCGTCAGTATGGCGTCATCGTGCTCGGCGATATATTCCACCATGCGCTCGCGGCGCTCTTGGTAGAATTCCTTGCTGATGGCCGAAACCTTCAGCGCGTTCGCAATTTCCGACCGGCTCTTCAAGAAACCGTCGTCCCAGAGTTGCGCGACGTCCAGTACCTCGAACTTCGCTCCCAAAATATCTTCGAGCCATACCACCGCTTTCTGGTCGATGAAGTCGATGATCCCGATGAAGCTGTCTTCCTTGCCGAGCGGATATTGCAGCGCCACCGGGTGCGCCGCCAGCCGCTCCCGCATGGTGCGGATGCTGTGATCGAAGTCCGCGCCCACCCGGTCCATCTTGTTGATGAACGCAATCCGCGGCACGCGATATTTATCCGCCTGCCGCCAGACCGTTTCCGATTGCGGCTGCACCCCGGCCACCGCGTCGAATACCGCGACGCAGCCGTCCAGCACGCGCAGCGACCGCTCCACCTCCACCGTGAAATCCACGTGGCCGGGAGTGTCGATGATGTTGATCAGAAACGACTGGTCGTTGCGCTTCCAGCTCGTCGTGGTCGCCGCCGAAGTAATCGTGATGCCTCGCTCGCGCTCCTGCTCCATCCAGTCCATCGTGGCCGTGCCTTCGTCCACGCTGCCGATCTTGTAAGTCACACCGGTATAAAAAAGAATGCGCTCGGTCGAGGTCGTCTTTCCGGCATCGATATGCGCCATGATCCCGATGTTGCGCGTGTGCTCGAGTTGTACTTTGCGAGCCATATTGCCCAGCGATCTTTCTCCCCTGTACTTTTCCCCGTGCCCGTCGGTCGTTACCACCGCGTCTTGCGGGCGCTCTTTACCAGCGCGCCGTGCTAATGGCCCCTGCCAACGCCCCTATTACCAGCGCCCCCTACCAACGATAATGCGCGAACGCCTTGTTGGCCTCCGCCATGCGGTGCACGTCTTCCTTTCGCTTCATGGCCCCGCCGCGCCCATTGGCCGCATCCAACAACTCGTCGGCCAGCTTGTCCATCATCCGTTTTCCCGGCCGCGTGCGCGCGTGCAGCAGCAGCCAGCGGATTGCTAGCGACTGCCTGCGGAATTGGCTGACCTCCACCGGAACCTGGTAGTTGGCACCGCCCACACGCCGCGATTTCACTTCCAGCACTGGCTTGACGTTTTCCACCGCCTTCTTGAAAAGCTTCAGCGGCTCGTCATTGGCCTTCTGCCCGATCTGTTCCATCGCACCGTAAAAAATGCGCTGTGCGTTCGAGCGCTTTCCGTCCCACATCATCGAGTTGATGAACTTCTGCACCAGGTCGCTGCTGTATACCGCGTCCGGTTGTACCGTGCGCCGGGAAACAAATCCTTTGCGAGGCATGCGGTCCTCTCCTACTTTTGTGCGGCTTTGGGCCGCTTCGCGCCATATTTCGAGCGCCCTTGCTTGCGATTATCGACGCCCGCGGCATCAAGCGTTCCGCGAATGATGTGATAGCGCACGCCCGGCAAATCTTTCACGCGGCCCCCGCGCACCAATATAATCGAATGCTCCTGTAGGTTGTGGCCAATGCCCGGAATGTAAGTGGTCACTTCAATTCCATTGGTCAAGCGCGCGCGCGCCACTTTTCGCAGTGCCGAATTGGGCTTCTTCGGAGTCTGCGTGTACACGCGAATGCACACGCCCCGCTTTTCCGGGCATCCCTGCAGTGCCGGAGATTTCGTTTTCGTGCGTACTTTCTCGCGTCCGTAACGGACCAGTTGCGCAAACGTCGGCACGGCTCTCCCTCAATCGAGCAAGAAATTCATCGCTATTCCGCGCCGACACTGATTCAGGCCTTCGCGGGCGTTGCGGGTTTGTTTACAGAAAGGGTTGAACAACAACAACCCTGGCGGACCGACAAGAGTCTCCACACAAATTCCAGCAACGCCTGCACGTTAACTGGGCATAGCGGAGAGGCTTACTCGGCTTTGCGGGGCTGGCGCCCCATTCCGGCCGCTCTCCAGGTCCCATTCCTATAATGTTCCGGGACTGGAGACCTTCCCCCTTCAACAGCAGGGACAAACTCCCCTAACGAAGTGGTAAGTATAGGAAAAAAAGAGTTTAGTGTCAAAAGAAAAAATGCCGTTATTTGGCACTGCCCGATCTGGTCCCCCAATAAACCAATAGGGCCCCTTGCCCCCGCGCTTTGCCGCTCTATCTGCCGGTCCCGCTAGCGCTCTTCAGCAAGAGATAACCTATTACCGATCAGGCATTTGCAGGAGCCGAAGACTTGTGGTGCGTGCCGGTTTTTCCCGCCGAAGAATTTGGCGAGCTGGGGAAATTGCTGGCTTACTGAGTAGACTGGCCCGGGCGCTCCGTGGGTATCCCCTCTCTCGGATTGCCGGTGCGCGCCATCTCCGTTACGCAAGGGCACTCTCACGGACGAGGAAAATTTTCGGGCTTTAAGTCTGTACCGGGACAAATCGGAGTTTATTTCAATTCCAGAACTTCTTTTTCTTTTGCCGCGCACAGGTCTTCGATTTTTTTTGTCTCGCTGTGGGTGACTTTGTCCAATTCTTCAATGGTCCGCTTGCGGTCGTCCTCGCTGATTTTCTTTTCCTTTTCCAGGCTCTCCACCGCCTCCTTGATATCGCGGCGCACGCTGCGCACGGCCGTACGGTGATTTTCCAGCACCTTGTGCAGATTTTTTACCAGGTCTTTGCGGCGCTCCTCGGTCAGTGGAGGAATCGGGACGCGAATGACTTTGCCGTCGCTCGACGGATTGAGGCCCAGCTCCGAGCTGCGTATCGCTTTGTCGATCAGCGCAAGCGCGCTTGGATCCCAGGGCGCAATCACGATGGTCATGGGATCGGGAACCGTGAGCGTGCCCATTTGATTCACGGGCATCGGGGTGCCGTGATAATCGACGCGCACGTGGTCGAGCAGGGTGACATTCGCGCGGCCCGTGCGCACCGCCGCCAGTTCCCGCCGGAAATCCTCAACCGCTTTCTCCATGCGCCCTTTGGCCTGCGCCAGGGCGTCTTTGCTGGTGGCAATCGTGGTCATCGGCGAATCCTCGGCGAAAAAGTCCCGGTTTGGCGGCCGGCGCGGTGCTAGCTCGCAGTGACCAGCGAGCCCACCTTCTCCCCCAACACCACTCGCTTGATGTTCCCGGGCTGGTTGAGGTCAAAAATAATAATGGGCATTTTATTTTCCATGCACAACGAAATCGCGGTGGAATCCATCACCGCCAGGCCCCGCTGCAGCACGTCGATGTAGCTGATGCGGTCGAAGCGGTTCGCACCGCGTACCTTTTCCGGATCGGCATCGTAAATGCCGTCCACGCGCGTGGCCTTCAGGATCACCTGGGCCTTGATTTCCATCGCGCGCAGCGCCGCTGCGGTGTCGGTTGAAAAATAAGGGTTGCCCGTGCCTGCGGCGAAAATCACAATGCGCCCTTTTTCGATGTGCCGCGTGGCGCGGCGGCGAATGAACGGCTCCGCCACCTGGTGCATTTCGATCGCGCTCAGCAGGCGGGTGTGCGCGCCCTGCTTTTCGAGCGCGTCCTGCAGCGCCAGCCCGTTGATCACGGTCGCCAGCATGCCCATGTAGTCGGCCGTGGCGCGGTCGATCGCGAGCGACTTCTGCCGCGTGCCGCGAAAAATGTTTCCTCCGCCGACCATGATGGCCATCTGGATACCCAGGTCGCTCACCTCCTTGAGCTCGGCGGCGATACGCGCCACTGTTTCCGCGTCAATGCCGGAGCCGAGCGGCCCCTGCAGCGATTCTCCGGAAAGCTTCAGCACCACCCGGTTAAAGACGGGGCGCGCAACATTTTCGGCGCTCACAGACGTGGAGGCGATCATAGGGGGGTACGCATTCGGTTGATAACCCGGCAGGCATTCTAGCAGAGATTTCGGAGACGCGGCGAAGCCGTGGGGAGCTATTGCGAACTGAGGGAGACGGGAGGGTCGCCGACAGTGGGAGGGAACGACGAGTTTTCGCCGACCTTGAGGCGCACAAAACGCCGCACGGAAATATTTTCCTTAAGCTTGGCGATGGTTTGATTGATCAACTCTCGGACAGTGACGGATTCATCCTTGATGAAGTGCTGCTCGTACAGGCAGTTTTCCTCGTAAAACTTCTCCATTTTGCCGGCCACGATTTTTTCGATCACCGGCGCGGGTTTGCCGGTGGCGCGGGCCTGCTCGCGGTAGATTTCGCGTTCGTGTTCGAGAATCTGCGGCGTAACTTCCTCGCGGCGGACGTAACGCGGATCGAGCGCCGCTACGTGCATGGCTACATCATGGCAAAGCCGCTGGAAATCGTCGGTGCGGGCAACGAAATCGGATTCGCAGTTGATCTCGACGAGCACGGCAATTTTTCCGCCGGCGTGCAGGTAATGCCCGATCAACCCCTCGGTGGCTTCGCGTTGCGCCTTCTTCTGCGCAGCGGCCTGGCCTTTGCGCCGCAGGACGTCAATGGCCTTCTCGATATCGGCGCCGGCTTCCACCAGCGCCGCGCGGCAATCGCTGAAGCCTGCGCCGGTACGCTCGCGCAGGTCTTTCACCTGTTGCGCGGAGACATTTACCTGCTTAGCCGCCGGGGGCACTTCCTCGGGTTTCGTGGTCATTGCTTTGGCAAATCCTCAGAATAGAATTTCGCCCGTTCCTTTCCTTACCGGGTGCTTACCGGGTTGCTGGCTGGTTTGTCTTCCTGCTGATTTTTCTGTGCCGCTTTTTCTGTCACGCTGGTTACGTCGCGTGGGTGCCAACACGCAACGGCGGCCGTCAGCTTCCCGGTTCAGGCTCGTTTTCCGCCGGTACCGTCTGGGCTATGTCGGCAGCGGGCTCCACGCCCTCGGGAACGTCTACGAAATCGCCTTCCTGCTTCTCGTACGATTCATAGGCGCTAGTATCCACGTAATCGACGCTTTCGCCGCTCTCCGCGCCTTCCTGAGCCTTTTGATCGGCCAGCTGCGTTTGCTCGTACGCCTGGCGTCCTTCAATTACGGCGTCGGCAATCTTGGAAGTGAACAAACGAATGGCTCGCAAGGCATCGTCGTTGCCCGGAATCACCCAATCCACCTGGTCGGGATCGGAATTGGTGTCGACAACTGCGACCACGGGAACGCCCATGCGGCGCGCTTCACGCACTGCAATGGCTTCGGTGTGGCAATCGACGACGAACATGGCGTCGGGAGGCATGGTCATGTTTTCGACGCCTTCGAGGTTCTGATGCAGGTGCTTCAACTCGCGCTCCAGGCGCGCGGCCTCTTTTTTCGATAATTGCGCCATGCGCCCGTCTTCGATCATGGCTTTGAGAGTCTTGAGGCGCTTGATCGATTTCTGAAGTGTGGACCAATTGGTGAGCGTGCCGCCCAGCCAGCGGTGGTTGACGTAAAACATGCCGCAGCGCTTGCCCTCTTCGGCCAGCGCTTCCTGCGCCTGCCGCTTAGTGCCCACGAACAGGATGACGCGGCCGCGGCTCGCGACCTCGCTGACGAAGCGGCCGGCTTCGCGAAACATTTTCAAAGTTTTTTGGAGATCGATGATGTGGATTCCATTTCGTTCGCCGAAAATGTACTCCTTCATTTTCGGGTTCCAACGGCGGGTCTGGTGGCCAAAGTGAACTCCAGCCTCCAGCAACTCTTTCATCGTTATTTCAACTGCCAACGGACCTCCTCTAGAATTGGATGCTTGCCGGCCCGAAGCGGAAACTGGTGCGAAGCGCCGCGATCCTTTGCTGCGACATCTCGTTGCGGCACCTCGCTCGAGGTTTCGCCGGGCGGAGCATCCTTTCGCCGGCAGCTTGCCGGCCGTGTATTCGGCCCGGTTGCCCGGGCCGGAGCTCTTCGTTCAAAACACGCGACGCGACGCCGTTACAGAAAGCCCAACGGCGCCCGGTTACCGTTTACTGAACTGGAAGCGCTTGCGAGCGCCCTTTTGGCCGTACTTCTTGCGTTCGCGCATGCGCGAATCGCGTGTCAGGAAACCATTTTTGCGCAGGCCCGGGCGCAGTTCCGGGTTGAAAATCGAGAGCGCGCGGGATAGCCCCATGCGCACCGCACCCGACTGGCCGCCGATGCCGCCACCATTCACGGTGGCCATCACGTCCATCTGATCCTGGGTGCTGGTGAATTTGAGCGGCTCGACGGCGCGCGTGAGCCAGGCCACGTTAGGAAAATAATCGTTGACGGACTTGCCATTGACGATAAATTTTCCGGACCCCTGACGCAAAAAGACGCGGGCCACGGCGTTCTTGCGGCGGCCCGTGCCGTAAAAATGTGTTTTCGCTTCGCCCTGTACGGGCTGTGTGCTGGAACTCAACTGCCCTCCTCAAATCCTTCGGCCACAATCACGAAACGAGAAAAATATTAACTGTTGCGTTGCGACGCGCTCTATCCGATTTTGAACTAGAGGTGTTCGGGAGCGAGCGGCTGCGGTTTCTGGCCGGCATGGCGCGCCAAGCCTTTGTCATCCAGGTATATGCGCAGCTTGCGGGCGCGGCGCGCGCGGAGCTTATTTTTCGGCAGCATGCCGAGAACGGCTTCGCGGACCATCCAATCGGCGCGGCCGGCACGAAGGCGTTTTGCGGGAACTTCCTTCAACCCGCCGGGAAAGCCGCTATGGCTGCGATACAGTTTGACTTCGATTTTGTTGCCGGTGAGGCGAATTTTCTGCGCGTTGATCACCACGACGTGGTCGCCGCAATCCATATAGGGCGTAAAATTGGCCTTATCCTTGCCGATCAAGACGCGCGCGATGGTCGTGGCCAGCCGCCCCAGCACCTGTCCGGCAGCATCCACGACGACCCAGTGGGGTCCCCGCATCAAGCTTTCGGCCTCCCGGCCTTTGGGAATATGCGTCGCCATTTCGTTCAGTCACACCCTTCCGTTCAGAGACAAACGATAACCCTAAGGGATTGAGGCAAATTTGTCAACGCGGGGTTGGCGTTTGTTTTGGTTCCATAATTTTTCCCCGCTCTAACGACAGTTCTCGACACGGTCCGGTGAGTAGATTCCCTGCCATTCGAACTTTCAGTTGAGAATTCGGGCCGATACCCCCCGGGCAGTTGGCATGTGCATGATTCTGGGCCGGTTGCAAAATTAGGCGTTTGTAAGTACATGAAACTATTGGATTTCCAGAGCGCGATTTTGGCTCTTTTTGAGACGGAACCGCGCTTAATGACGCTATGTCGGTGGTCAAGATTCTACTGAACGATAGCAGACATGATTTATAGTAACAGAATAGTAATCACAAGTCAATGAGCCACCGTCATAGTTATCGCATGCGAGTTCGAATAGTTCGAATAGGTGGCTAGTAAATAAAACTCGTAGAAAAGGGTGCAGACCGGTGGACGGTCAAAAGCGAGCCAAAGGAGGACAAATGGGTATTTTCGGAGAGCCGCCATGTACCTGGGAACGAAACACATGGTCACGGGGGTACGACCATCTTTTGTTTCTGGTGGGGTGATCTTCTTTTCGTACCGGTTGAAAGACATCGTACAGTACGTCAGTCTTTTTACGCTGGGCACAGCAGTACGCTGCTGCTGGGCGTTTTTGGGCATGTACGCAGCAATCCCTATTTGATCGATGCGGTGATCGCGCTGTCGGTGGTTTACGAAGGGACTGCAACCGTCGGTGCCCAAATAATCCACCGTCTCCGCTACAGTAATTTACCGGCCACTTCTACTATTTGCTGGGCGATGTCAGTGACTTCGTCATTTGACGAGTTAGTGAGAACGATGGCCGTTACGCGGCGGCTGGGCACCCGCAAAATGTCTGTGCGATATCCTGACCAGCCGCCGCTGTGCTCGACATCCTTGTCGCCATCCAGTGAGCTGATGAACCAGCCGAACCCGTAGGAATTTGGCCGCTTCAATATGTCCGTGGCAATCTCCTTACCATCATTGGTGTGGCCGGGCGTGAACGCCATTTCCAGCGTGGAGCTGCGAACCAAGCGGTCGGTGTAAAGGGCTTGATCCCACTTATAGAGATCGTTTACGGTGCTGACAACATCGTCTTCGCCATAGATGTGGTTTTCCGGCGTATAGGTAATGTCCCGCCACTCGCCATTCCGTTTTTCGTACCCCAGGGCGAGGCGCGGCACCTTCTGGTTGCGTTCGTCCACGACAAGCGTGTCATGCATACCGAGCGGATCGAAGATGGTTTCTTTCAAGAACTCGGCATAGCGCTGGCCAGTGACGCGCTCGATGATTTGGCCAAGGATGACGTAGCCCGAATTGCTGTATTCGAACTTTTCGCCGGGCGCAAAACGTAGTGTTTGCTGGCGGCTGAGAATTTGGAGTGCTTCAAACGCGGTGAATTCGTGACTCGCGGGCGGGCTTTTTGAGGAACGCTCGTAATTCTCGTCCTCTACCTTCCCTACCAGAAGCTCATGGTACTCCGTGAGGCCGCCGGTGTGATTCAACAGATTGCGAATGGTGATCGTCCGGGCGTAGGCGGGAAACTCGGGACAATACTTGGCGAGGGTATCGGCGAATTGCAACTTTCCACGTTCCGCGAGAACCATGATGGCCATCGCGGTAAATTGTTTGGTAACCGATGCCAATAAAAACTGTGTGTTGGGCGTGATTGGCCGATGCGCGTCAACATCGGCAAGACCGAAGCCCTTCCGGTACGCGATCCGCCCGTTGCGAACCAGGAGCACAGCCATTCCCGGTTCGTCTTTGTGATTCCACTTCGCCAGCAACGCATCGAGGCGATTGGTTAAGCTTTGCGCGTGGATACTTACAGACATTAACAGCAGCGCGAAAAATGAATTCATGCACATCATGAATCGTCGCATGGAAAGCCTCGCGGAATTCTACTTTGGAGCACCGCTTTCGCAGCCGAGGTGCCCAGCGCCCCGACTGTGTTATAGGGCTACTGCTTAATTCCGGCTTAAGGAAGGGCTTTGACAAGCGTCGAGGTTGTTTGACGCGGGTGTCGAGTCTGCCGCCGCTCTCGTTGACGAAGTAACTTTTACGCTGCTCGTCGCCATCGCCGCGGCATAAAACTTGAGCGAAATGGGATGATTTAGCGCGGATACGCGGTATTCGCTGCTCACCAGCACCTCCACTGATCCAAGGAAAGTGAACCGTTGGGCCGCGGCATCAAACCAGCAATAGTCAAATTAGCGATTCTGGCAACTCTGTGGCTGGTGCCGTTCCTGCTTTTGTTTTTGGCGTTTCGTTTTGGCTGGCATGCGGTTTGGGCGGCGGTGGGAGTTCCGGCCCGACGCGCTGGCTTTTGCCGATTTGCGCAGCATTACCGGCGCGGTGGTAACGCTGCAGAAGCATGGCGACCCGCTGCTGGCCAATCCTGCCGATCCGCGGAACCGGCCGATGAACTATCCGCGAATCTGGCTGTACCTGTTCGCGATGCTGGGAATTGATGCCGGGGAAATTTACGCTGCCGGAATTGCATTTTGCGTCCTGTACCTGGGATGCATGTCGGCGCTGATCCTGCGCTGCCGGCGCGCGCTCGATGCCGTGATACTTTTGCCGGCGGCTCTATCGCTGGCGCCGCTGTGGGCCATGGAGCTGGGGAACACCGACCTGCTGATCTTTTTTCTGGTTTTTCTCGGCAGCAGCGTTGCGGCCGCTGTGTTGCAATTGGCCGCGTTGTGTGCGGCATCGGTGTGAAAATTTATCCGCTGGCGGCGCTGGCCGGCAATGCGCTGCGGCAACCGGCGAAGTTGAAAATAGTCTCGCTCGTGCTTGCGGCGCTGGTGCCGGGATCGTTTGCCTGGTGGTGGCGCGACGGGGCAGCGGCCATAGCCGCCGCTTACAAGAGCCGTTCGCGGGGCATAAGGACCGCGCGGGCCTAAGATCTTCGTTGCCAGTAATCTCACCCTTGAGGTGCAGGCTGGCGCCCAGGCGAGCGGTCGAGCCAACCGGCGATGAGGCCAGCGGGCGAATGGAAGCAGTGCTCAGAGCCAGGGTCGGCACCTGACCACCGTCCTGCTTTGCGGGATTCAGAACTGATCGCCTGGACTGGGAAGCAAGAAAAACTCCGGCCGCCGGAGACGTGTTTTTTCTTGACTCCCCCCTTTTTAGAACTTCTCAGGAGTTGGCCTCTAAAAAAATGGCAATGATGCTACGATCCTGACCCGGAACTCGACCTCGGTTTAAGACGATATGCAAACTCCAGACGAAGAGTGGATCAAAACACTTGAAGACGGCAGAAAAGTGAAATTTAGCTACCAGGCATTCGCCGAGGACGGGGCGTTTATTACAGCGCAACTTGCAGGCAATGAGGTCGTCTATTCGATCGTATTGACCGAAGCAAGAAATCCGCTGAGTCGCGAGGATGTTGAAAGTCATTTCAAAAGCGAGCTTTCGAAGAAATAGGACTCCAAATCGGTACCGCTATGAAAGCCTGCGCTAGGCCCTTTGCTGATCCACTACAGGACGTTGCCGACGATCGGTTTTCCGAGGTTGCTTGGATGGACGCGTAACACAAGCACGACAGCCCCTTCACCTTCGATCGCATGGACCTGAACCTGCTCAGGGTCATCCACTAGTGCCTTCGCAATCACCTCGAGCAGTTCCTTCATCTTGTCTACCGCGGGCACTTGGAGCAGGTTCACGAACAGGAAGCCGAACGTGGAGTGCCCGAAGCCTGCGATTCTGAGTTTAGGGCATAGGCAAGTATGTCACCTTTTCACGCGGCCGTTATCCAACTGGGTAAGGGTAGGTCTTACCTGTGGCCGGCAAGCGATTCAGGGAGCTACAAGAGGAGTTCTTTGCAACGACTAAACGCCTTCGGCTAGCGCAAGGGGCCGAAGAGAAATTGGCGCTGCTTAGCGAACTGCAGCGGATCTTAGAGGAATCCAAGCGTGCTTTATTGGAAACAGACCCTAAAGAATCAAAGTGAGTTCCAATGGTGGAATGCCAGACAGCTCGGGTGCTTCTTGAAAACTACTCCGTAGCGGCGAATGAATACTTCGATGCTGCCGACAAGCTATCCAATTGTGTCGGCTCGCATGACGAATTTGAAGTCGCGCAGAAGCATGCCCAGCAAATACACGCGCAATGCCAGGCGGCGCTTGCGGCCCTGGAAAAACACCGCCGAGAACACCGCTGTAATATCGCGACTTGAGCCCTATCAGGAGCGAAACCACGCTCCTGTTTTTGAAAGCGCGCAGCGCGCCTTCATTCCTGAGTTTGCTCCTGTGCTCAGGAGCTCAGGTCTCCCGCTTTGTCTTCGGGGCGGCGATTGGCGCCGCTAGAGCCCGCATCCGTTATTGCGCCGGCCCCCAGTACAGCCCGCAGATGTACAGATGAGGCCTGGGGATCAGAGATGCTGAGAGATTCTACGCTTTGCTCAGAATGACAGCGTTAAAGCTAAAGCGAGAAAACCAAAGGCTTCGTGAGGGCCCACACCCGTTATTGCGCGGGCTCCAAGTAGAGCCCGGACCCGGTAGAGCCCACACCCGTTACTGCGCGGGCGTGAGGGACGGCCGCGGGGCCGTCCTGTCACGCTGGATTGTCGGGCTGGACCCGAGCGAGCAAATTCAGCGGGTGCGAAACGCAGCGTTTAAGGCACCGCGCCCGAAATGTAGCGATGCCCTAAACGCGGGACGACTCGGTCATATCCTACTAGGACCTACAGGGCGCCGCAGAGGGTCGCGGCTTCGCCTAGCTCTTGTGCGCGTTGACGTTTGCGTGGGTGCTGATGTTCGCGTTGGCGCCGGAGTTGACGTGGGCGGGCTGCAGCGCGGGCGCCGTGCCGCTGCTGCTGCGCTGCGCGTAAGCCGGCTTTTCGAGTTCGGCGCCGGCTTCGGCGTTGCGGTCGATTTCGATTGAACCCTTAAAGTACGCGCCGTCCTCGATCATGATGCGCGCGGTGGTCAAATCGCCGATGACCGAGCCATCCTTCTTGATCTCGATGCGGTCGCGGGCGCGCAGATTGCCCTTGACGCTGCCGTAGACGACAACTTCGCGGGCCACGACGTCGGCGGTCAACTTGGCGCTGGCGCCGACGGTGAGTTTGCGGTCGTCGAGTTGGATCAATCCCTCGACGCTGCCGTCAACGTGCAGATCTTCATTGCCAGTAATCTCACCCTTGACGAACAGGCTGGCGCCCAGGCGAGCGGTCGAGCCAACCGGCGATGAGGCCAGCGGGCGAATGGTATCAGTGCTCATAGAAGTACCCTCCACGGGTTTTGAGACAGGATTGATGGGACTCGACTCCGCAGCCTTGAAGGCTGGCGGCATAGCAGCTTGCGGAACTTCAGACTCGGGTTTCTTGTTGCCCCACATTGGGCCTCCACGCTGGTTGATCCCCAGGCTGCCCTCACCCGGGGACCTTCAAATTCAACTGTCACGGCTCGGAAAGGCGTGCCAGCACTTTATTCCCACGTTACAAAGCACGGCAACAAGATATGCGGGAGGTTGTTCGTAGAAGTAACTTATGGAGGGAAGGGAAGCGGAAAAAAGAGAGGCGCGTGGGAGCAAATCCAAGCGCCTCTCCTACAGATGTATCAAGATTTCGTGTACCTCAGGGATCACCTCCTTCTCGAGAGCATCCTCGATGGGCTCAATTATAAAGCTGACTACGAGCCGGGCGTCAACCAGGAAAATTCGGATTGAGGGCCAAGTGGCAGCACGGATTTTTCGGGGGGGAGCGGGCGGCGAGACTTGCGCGTCACGCGAAGCTACGCGATTCTGCTAATTGTTATGTTCGCGAGATACGGCAAAATGGAGCGTGGTCTTGTAGACTAAAGGAGCCGTCAGGTGAGCGGGCGCCATGCGGGGCGCAACGGTTTCACTTGGGGGCGTTTTAGGGCAGCCAGTTGAACGAAACCATGACAACGACCCAGGTCGCAGTAAGCGACTTCCCTGCCATCGAAGAGCCGATTCGCGCGGAGTTATTCAGCGTCGAGCGTTTGGAGCAGCACGCCGAAAGCCTGGCGGCGGCACAAATGGTCACTCACGAGGCCGCGGGACGCCCGCTGATCCTCCGCGTGGCCGACAATGGCCGGTCGCTGCTGGAAAGCTACCGGGCGGTGGCGCGGGCGATCAAGAGCGAACACGCGATCGTTCCCGCCGCTGAATGGTTGGTCGACAACTTCTATATCGTCGAGGAACAACTCCGCGAAATTCGCGACGACTTGCCTCCAGGTTATTACCGGAAACTGCCTAAGCTGGCCGACGGGCCTTTGCAAGGCTATCCCCGCGTATATGGCTTGGCGTGGGCCTATGTGGCGCACACCGACAGCCGATTCGATCCGGATGTTTTGCGGCGATTTGTGGCGGCGTACCAGCGCGTACAGCCGCTGACCATTGGCGAATTATGGGCCGTAGCGATTACGCTGCGCGTGGTGCTGGTGGAGAACCTGCGCCGTATTGCGGAACGGATCGTGAGCGGGCGCAAGGCTCGCGCCGAAGCGGATGTGCTGGCGGATAGCCTGCTGGGCGCCGGGGGGCAATCGCCAGTGGCTCCGGCGGAGGTGTTGCGGCGTTTTGAAAACGAGCCGCTCGAACGGGCTTTTGCGGTGCAGTTGGTGCAACGGTTGCGCGACCTGGACCCCAAGGTGGGCCCCATACTGCTGTGGCTCGACGAACGGCTGGCGGCGCAGAACACCACCGCGGACGAAATCGTGCGCGAGGAACACCAGCAACAAGCGGCCATGAGCGTGACCGTGCGCAACATCATCACGAGCATGCGGCTGACTTCGGCGTACGACTGGCATTCGTTTTTCGAGGGCGTCAGCATGGTGGACGCGGTGCTGCGCCAGGGCAGCAATTTCGCGGAAATGGATTTCGCGACGCGCGATCACTACCGGCGGGCTATCGAGGATCTTTCGCGCGGGTCCGAACACACGGAAATAGAGGTGGCCGAGCGCGCGGTGCACCGGGCGAAAAGATCGTGGGTGGACACGCAAAGCAATGGGCATCCGCACGAAGACCGGCAGTCCGATCCGGGATACTACCTGATGGGGCTGGGCCGGCGGCCGTTCGAGCGGGAACTGGGATTTCACCTTCCGTGGAGACGGAAGCTGCTGCGGATGTACGTCGCAGCCGCGGTGCCGGGTTATCTGGGGACTATTGCAGTGCTGACGGCGATCGTTCTGGCGCTGCCGCTGGCGCGCTCGCAGGAATTAGGGGTGAGCACGCCGATTTTGATTCTGCTGGGCCTGGTGGCGCTGGTACCGGCGTCGGATCTGGCCATTACGCTGATCAATCGCGCCGTAACCGATTTATTCGGGCCGCGCACGCTTCCGCGGCTGGAATTGAAGGATGGGGTGCCGCAGGAATTGCGGACGATGATCGTGGTTCCGACGCTGCTGACCTCGCAGGAAACGATACGGGAACAGGTGGAGCGGCTGGAGGTGCATTACCTGGCGAATTCGGATGGCGATCTGCGTTTCGCGCTGCTCTCCGATTGGATAGACGCGGACACCGAGGCCGTGGCGGGCGACGACGAACTGTTGGCCGCAGCGGTGGCGGGGATCGAGAGCTTGAATCAGCGGTATGGGCCGGGACCCGGGGGAGGCCATCGTTTTTTTCTGTTTCACCGCAAGCGCGTCTGGAATGAGTGCCAAGGGAAATGGATGGGATGGGAGCGCAAGCGCGGGAAGCTGCACGAGCTGAACTTGTTTTTGCGCGGGTCCGCCGACACCACGTTCCTGCCCCTGTCGGGAACGCCGCTGCAACCGATTCCGGGCGTGCGGTACGTGATCACGCTCGACGCGGACACGCATTTGCCGCGGGGGGCGGCGGCACGCTTGGTAGGCACGATGGCGCATGTGCTAAACCGCCCGAAATACAGCGCGAGCGCGGGACGGGTGGTGGACGGCTACGGCCTGGTGCAGCCGCGCATCACGCCTTCGCTGCCGACCGACCGGGAAGCCTCGCGCTTCCAGAAGATATTTTCCGGACCAAGCGGAATCGATCCGTACGCCTCTGCAGTTTCCGATGTTTACCAGGACTTGTTTCGCGAGGGCTCCTATACCGGCAAGGGCATTTACGACGTGGACGCCTTCGAGGAGGCGCTGGAAGGCAAAGTAGTGGAGAACGCGCTGCTCAGCCACGACTTGTTTGAAGGCATCTTCGCGCGGGCGGCGCTGGCGACTGACATCGAACTGTTCGACGAGTTCCCGTCGCACTACGAAACGGCGGCGGCGCGGCAACATCGATGGGCGCGGGGGGACTGGCAACTGCTGCCGTGGGTCCTCGGATTAAGCAGGGTATACGGCGGAGGGTCCGGCGGGGATAAACACCGCAAGGTGCGCATTCCGGCGATCAGCCGTTGGAAGATGATCGACAATTTGCGGCGCACGCTGACAGCGCCGTGCATGTTTCTCACCTTGGTGGCGGGATGGCTGACGCCGGGGGTCTCTCCCTGGCTCTGGACCAGATTCATCCTGACGGTGCTCGCAATTCCCTCGCTGATCCCGTTCCTGGCCGGGTTGAACCCCCGGATGGGGGGAATCTCCAAGCGCAGCCATTTTCGCGCGGTGCTGTCCGACTTATCGCTCGGGGGACTGCAGACCGCGTTTTCCATCACCTTCCTGGCCTATCAGGCATGGCTGATGACCGACGCGATTGTGCGCACGCTTTCGCGGTTGTGCGTTACGCACAAAGATCTGCTGGAATGGATGACCGCAGCGCAGGCCAAGTATGCGGTGGATTTGAAGCTGCGAAGCATGTTCAAGAGAATGCTGGCGAGCCCGCTGCTGGCGGCGGGATCGTTCGCCATCGTGTATCACGAGCGGCCTGCGGCGCTGCACGCGACCCTGCCGTTCGTGATCTTGTGGATCGCCGCGCCTGCAGCCGCGCGGTGGATCAGCCAAACGCCGCCCCCCACCGACCGTAAACCGGTCCTGGCCAGCGATATAAGAGTGCTGCGCATGATTTCGCGGCGGACCTGGCGGTTTTTCGAGACTTTCGTTACCGCTGCGGATCACTGGCTGCCTCCGGATAATTTTCAGGAAACTCCCAAACCGATCGTGGCGCATCGCACCTCGCCGACGAATATCGGGCTGTACCTGCTATCGGCGGTGGCTGCACGTGACTTGGGGTGGCTGGGAACGCTCGAGACCACCGACCGGCTGGAAGCCACTGTCGACACCCTAGGGCAGCTCGAACAGTTCGAGGGGCACCTCTACAATTGGTACGACACGACCAATCTGCAGCCCCTGCGGCCCACCTACGTGTCCTCGGTCGACAGCGGAAATATAGCCGGCCATTTTCTGGCGTTGGAAAATGGCTGCCGCGAGATGATCAAAGAATCCTCGATCGACCTGCGGGTGATCGAGGGAACGCGCGATGCCATCGAATTGCTGCGCGAGGCGCTGGCCACGGTGGCGGATACGAAGCGCACGCACACGGTGACGCGGAAACAGCTCGGCAATGCCGTGGACGCGCTCGCCGTTTCGCTCGATACCGTGCCCACCGACGCCGTGGATTGGGCCATGCGGTTTGTGGAACTGCGCGAGCGGTCGCAGACGGTTGCCGATATCGCCCAGACACTCACGCAGGAACTGGGCGCCGGGACCGACGCGGAACTGCGTTTCTGGGGAGATGCGGCGCGAGCGTGCGTCGAGAGCCATTTGCGGGACGCGAGAATTCTGATCCCGTGGCTGCGGCTGGAGCCTAAAGAAATTCAGGCCCTGGCCGGGCGTTCTGCCGAGGAGGCGCCCGAGTGGGCGGCCATCGAACCATTTTTTCGCACATTACCCACCCTGGCGGATGCGCCCGAACGATTTGAAGCGGCCCTGCGCGAACTTGCGGCAGTGCGCGAGCGCGTAGCCGGCAGCGGGATGGCCGGCGGGGCAGTGACACCCGCGGGCGCCCGAATCGACGCACTTACTTTGGCCATTCAAGACGCCGCAACGGAAGCTTCTGCGCTGCAGCGGCGCCTCTTGGGGCTGGCGCAAACCTCGGCCAAATTTTTCGAGGCGATGGATTTCCGTTTTCTGTACGACAAGACGCGCAAGCTGTTTTCGATTGGCTACCGGGGCGCGGACGGAAGCCTGGATCCGAATTGCTATGACCTGCTGGCTTCGGAAGCGCGGCTCACGAGCTTTATCGCCATCGCGAAAGGCGACGTACCGTCATCGCACTGGTTCCACCTGGGCCGGGCGCTGACGCCGGTAGGGCACGGCTCGGCGCTGATTTCCTGGTCGGGATCGATGTTCGAATACCTGATGCCGGCACTGGTCATGCGCTCGCCGACTGGAAGCCTGCTGAGCCAGACCTACGAGCAAGTGGTGCTGCGGCAGATCGAATACGGAGCGGAGCGGAGCGTGCCGTGGGGGATTTCGGAATCCGCATATAGCGGGCGCGATCTGGATTTCACCTATCAATATTCGAGCTTCGGGGTGCCGGGGCTGGGGCTGAAACGCGGATTGAGCGAAGACCTGGTGATCGCGCCCTATGCCACGGCGCTGGCCGCGATGATCAATCCCGCGGCGGCGAGGCAAAACTTCGCACGTCTCGCTCAGGCAGGGGCGGGCGGAGCGTACGGATTTTACGAGGCGCTCGATTATACGAGCGGGCGGGTGCCGGAAGGCGCCGATGTCGCGGTGGTGCGCGCCTACATGGCACACCACCAGGGGATGTCACTGCTGGCGCTGGGCAACGTTTTGACCGACGGGGTAATGCGGAGGCGCTTCCACGCGACGCCCATCGTACAGGCCACCGAACTCCTTTTGCAGGAGCGCACGCCGCGCGACGTGCTGGTGGCGCGGCCGCGCGCCGAGGAAGTGTCGGCCGCGGCGCAGGTGCGCGAGCTAGTTCCGCCAATGGTGCGCCGGTTCACAACCCCGCACGACGCGACGCCGCGCACGCAACTGCTTTCCAATGGGCGGTACGCCGTGATGCTTACGGCCGCAGGCTCGGGCTACAGCCGCTGGCGCGACATCGCGGTCACGCGGTGGCGCGAGGATCTCACGCGCGATTGCTGGGGAACGTATTTTTACCTCCGCGACCAGTTGAGCGGGAATGTCTGGTCCGCCGGTTATCAACCGACGGCCGTCGAGCCCGACAGCTACGAAGCGGTTTTCTTCGAGGACCATGGCGAGATTACGCGGCGCGATCGGTCGATGAGCACGACGCTTGAGGTGGTGGTGTCCTCGGAAGACGACGCGGAAATGCGGCGCGTGTCGGTGACGAATCTGGGAGCACGCCCGCGGGACATTCAGGTGACCTCCTACGCCGAGGTGGTGCTGGCGGCGCAGGCGGCCGATACGGCGCATCCGGCTTTTTCGAATTTGTTCGTGGAGACGGAATTTGTCCCCGAAGTGAGCGCGGTGCTGGCGACGCGGCGCAAGCGTGAGGAGGAGACCCCGGCGTGGGCCGCGCACGTTCTGGTCGTGGATTCCGATACCGACACCGTGGGAGAGCTGCAATTCGAAACCGACCGCGCGCGCTTCCTGGGTAGAACGCAGAACGCGGCGAACCCGGTGTCGGTGGCCGACGGGAGGCCGCTTTCGGGCACGGCGGGCTCGGTGCTCGATCCAGTGATGAGTCTGCGGCGTACCGTGCATATCCTTCCGGGGAAAACAGCGCATTTAGTCTTTTCGACCATTGTGGCGCCGACGCGTGCGGCGGTGCTCGAACTCGCCGATAAATATCGCGACGAACGAACGTTTGAACGCACGCGAACGCTGGCCTGGACGCAATCGCAGGTAGAGCTGCACCATCTGGGCATCGGAGCGGACGAAGCGCACCTTTTCCAGATGCTGGCGAATGCCGTGCTGTATTCCGATGCCTCGCTGCGCCCCACCTCCGACGTGCTAAGCCGCAACACCATGGAGCGCACCACGCTGTGGGCCCAGGGGATTTCGGGAGATCTGCCCATCGTGCTGGCGCGAATCGACGACAGCGACGACATTGAGATCATCCGGCAATTGCTGCGGGCGCATGAATATTGGCGAATGAAAAAACTGTCGGCGGACGTGGTGATTTTGAACGAGAAGGGCTCCTCCTACGTGCAGGACCTACAAAGCTCTCTCGAATCGCTGGTGCGCGGGAGCCAGTTGCGCCTGTCGCCGGATACCGGCGGCGTGAGCGGCAAAATCGTGTTGCTGCGGGGTGACTTGATCAGCGCGCAAACACGGGCGGAACTACAGACCGTAGCGCGCGCCGTGCTCCTGAGTCAGCGCGGCACCCTCTCCGAACAGATCACGCGGTCGCAACTCCGCGAGCCGCTCGAGCCTCCGGAGGCGCGGCCGGCGCGCACCACAAAATATCCGGATGCGCCGGTGCCGCAGCAAGCCTTGCAGTTTTTTAACGGGCTGGGCGGATTCGCCGACGGCGGCAAGGAATACGTGACGGTGCTGAGCGAGGGTTTACGCACGCCGGAGCCGTGGGTAAACATTGTGGCGAATCCGTCGTTCGGCTTTTTGGTCTCGGAATCGGGCTCGGGGTTCACCTGGTCGGAGAATAGCCATGAGAACCAACTGACGCCCTGGTCGAACGATCACGTCACCGATACTCCGGGGGAAGCCATTTACGTGCGCGACGAAAGCTCCGGGGATGTGTGGACGCCCACAGCACTGCCCATCCGGGATGAAACGGCCACCTACGTGGTCAGGCACGGGCAAGGATACAGCCGCTTTCAGAACGGATCGCACGGAATCCTGCTCGATCTGGTGCAATTCGTGCCGCCTAACGACCCGATCAAGATATCGCGCCTAACGCTGCAGAATGATTCGGGGCGCAGCCGGCGCCTGTCGGTGACGGCGTACGTGGAATGGGTTTTGGGGAGCTCCAGGAGCGCTACGGCTCCCTACCTTATCACTGAGGTCGACGCGGGCACCGGGGCGCTGCTGGCGCGTAGCGCGTGGAACGAAGAGTTCGGGGGGCGCATCGCATTTGCCGACCTGGGCGGGAGGCAAACCTCTTACACGGGTGATCGCACGGAATTTTTGGGACGCAACGGATCCGCGCAGCGCCCTGCCGCTCTTGAGCGCGGCGGCCCGCTTTCCAGAAAGGTGGGCGCCGGGCTCGATCCGTGCGGCGCACTGCAGACGCCAATCGAGCTGCGAGACGGCGCTCGCGTCGAAATCGTATTTTTCCTGGGTCAGGCGGAAAACCGGGAACAAGTGCGCGAATTGCTGGGCCGTTATCGGGGCGCGGATATAAACAAGACGCTGGCCGCCGCCACCTCGGAATGGGATAACGTCCTGGGCGCGGTGCAGGTACAGACGCCCGAGCAAAGCATGGACCTGTTGCTCAATCGCTGGCTGCTGTACCAAGTACTTTCGTCCCGGGTATGGGGACGGGCGGGATTTTACCAATTGAGCGGCGCTTACGGGTTTCGCGACCAGCTTCAGGATGTGATGGCTCTGAGCGTGGCGAAGCGGGACGTTCAGAGGGAGCATTTGCTGCGCGCGGCGGCGCGCCAGTTCGCCGAGGGCGACGTGCAGCACTGGTGGCATCCACCGTCGGGCCGCGGCATACGCACGCGCGTGTCCGACGATTTGTTATGGCTGCCCTACGCGGTGATTGAATTTCTAGAGGCCACCGGCGACATGACGGTGCTCGATGAGCAGGTGCCGTTCCTCGAAGGCGAGCAGCTCGCGGAAGGGCAAAAGGAGGCTTATTTCGAGCCGCGGGTTGCCGATGCGCGCGCGACGCTGTTCGAGCACTGCGCGCGTGCGATCGATCGCAGCCTGCAAACCGGCAGCCACGGACTGCCCCTGATGGGCACCGGCGACTGGAACGACGGAATGAATCGGGTGGGATCGGGGGGCAAAGGCGAAAGCGTGTGGCTGGGCTGGTTTTTGCATACGGTGCTGTGGGAGTTTGCCAAGCTGGCTGATGCTCGCGGCGAGCGCCAGCGTGCGGAAACGTGGCGGCTAGGGGTCACAGCTTTGAAAGCGGCTCTCGAACGAGAGGCCTGGGACGGAGATTGGTACTTGCGCGCGTTCTTTGATGACGGCACTCCACTGGGGTCTGCCAAGAATGCGGAGTGCCGCATCGACTCGATCGCGCAGTCCTGGGGAATTATCAGCGGTGCGGCCGAGCCTGGACGGGGAACGCGGGCCATGGCGGCCGTGGACGAGCAACTGGTGCGGCGAACTGACGCACTGGTGCTGCTGCTAACGCCGCCGTTCGACCATACCGACCACGATCCCGGATACATCAAAGGGTACGTTCCCGGTATCCGCGAAAACGGCGGCCAGTATACTCATGCCGCCGTGTGGACGCTTATCGCTTTCGCGGAGCTCAGCAATGGCGACAAGGCGACCGAAATCTTTCGCATACTGAACCCGATCAATCACACTAGCTCTCGCGCCAATGTGCAGCGATACAAAGTGGAGCCTTACGTCGTGGCAGGCGATGTTTACGCCGAGCCTCCACATACGGGGCGGGGCGGCTGGACCTGGTACACGGGGGCGGCAGGCTGGCTGTATCGCGCGGGCCTGGAATGGCTGCTGGGATTCCGGCTGCGCGGCATGACGCTATCGATCGATCCATGCATCCCGCGGAACTGGCCAGGGTATAGAATCGAGTTTCGCTATCACTCCGCGACCTACAAAATTAAGGTAGAAAACCCCTCGAATGTAACGCGCGGGGTAGCGTTGACCGAGCTAGACGGAAAAATGCTCGCGGGATCGGCAAACATTCGGCTAGCCGATGACGGTGCCGTGCATAACATCCGCATTCTGCTGGGCTAGCAGGCGATTTTAGAAGCCTTGTTTTCCTCGTAATTTCCGGGTGAGCCTACAGAAATTTTTGAGGGCAGTTACAGCATGTTCTGGATAGCTCAGCAGGCCGTATGCGCCTAAAGTCCCGACAGTTAAAAATAGGATTCCATAAAATCAGGACTACGATGAAAAATTCCAGTCCCACCTGCGAATTGCCGAAACGCGACCGCCAGCTTCCAATATTTGCGGATGACTCTTTAGATGTACGATCCGAATGGCTGCGCGTGCTGAGTCCCAAGGTGCGCGTACGAATTGGAGAAGGTGTGATTGACGAGGTTATCGAGACCCAGGCGGAAATCGTCAGGAGATGACGCCAATGTCCACCCCACCTGAGATCGATCCGCGAGCGATTCCCAAGCGGGATGGACCTTCCGGTCCGAGTTCCCCAGCAGATCCTAAATTCCCCGGGAAGCAGCCCGGGCAGCCAGTCGTCGATCCCGAAGATCCACAAACGCGGAAAAACAGGCCTGAACCCGATGTCCCACGCGGGCCGCAAGATTTGCCCGCGGAACGGCTATAAAACGCCGGCTATAGAGCCTTCGATAAAGGGCCTGGGCAACAAACGAAAAACGCCAAGAGGGAGGAATTGAGATGGCCGGAAAAAATACTTCCGTGTTTGGTATTTTTAACACTCGAGGAGCCGTGGAAGACAGCCTGGTAGCATTGAAAGAGGCGGGCTTCCGCAACGAAGACGTTTCTGTTTTGCTACCCGAAAACCTGGGCTCCAAGGATTTAGCCATGGAAAAATCGACGAAAGCGCCGGAAGGAGCAGCTGCGGGAGCGAGCTCAGGAGCCGTGATTGGCGGCGCGCTGGGATGGCTGGTGGGGATTGGTTCGCTGGCAATTCCAGGGCTGGGACCCTTTATCGCGGTAGGGCCCATCATGGCCGCTTTGGCGGGGATTGGAGTGGGAGGCGCGGTCGGCGGTTTCGCGGGTGCGCTGGTGGGCATGGGCATCCCAGAATACGAAGCCAAGCGCTATGAAGGCCGCGTCAGAAAGGGCGGTATCCTCGTGTCCATCCATTGCGACAATTCGGAATGGGTAACCAAGGCCGAGGAGACCTTGAAAGCCACCGGAGCCGAAGACGTCTCGTCCACCTCAGAAGCAGCTGCGGATTATGCAAAATCGGATCGCCCGGTGTCGCGCGGGACAAATAGCTGATATCGTGTCGATCGGGCCAGGCACCCAAATTAAGCGCTAAGGGAGAGAAGCATGGACACAAAAAAAGGCAATAAGTGCGCGCACCCGGTTTGCTCGTGCATGACGACAGAAAAGTACTGCAGTGCCGAGTGCGAAGCCGTGGAAAAGCGATCCGATATCGATTGCCGCTGCGGGCACGCGGAATGCAAAGGCCGCGCCCACTAAAAGGAGCCTCTTCCAGATCGGCATACTCAAGAGCGAGGTGAACCGATGCATTCCATCAGGCCGATCCACAATTTGTTGACTCTGCTGGCGGTTGGTGCATTGGCGGCGGTAATGGGCGGCTGTTCGACGTCACCGCGAAAATCTCCGGACGTAGCGGGAGATATCCGGCACGGCCTCGACCAAGCGGGATTGAAGGATGTGTCGGTCAGCCAGGACCGCGATAAAGGCGTAGTAACGCTGGGTGGACATGTGCCCGCCGACGGCGATAAGGCACAGGCGGAGTCCATCGCCAAGTCTGTGTCCGGCGGACAAGTGGTCGCGAACCAGGTTGCCGTGACTCCGCCGGGCAGCGGGAGTGAGGCGCGAGACGTTAATGCCGACCTCGACAAAGCCATCGAAAAGAACCTCGATGCCGCGCTCATTAAAAGGCGGCTCAACAAGGGCGTCCGGTATGACGTCAAAAACGGCGTGGTGACGCTCAAAGGCCAGGTAAATTCTCAGTCAGCCCGTGGACAACTGGAAAAGATAGCTGCCGGCGTGCCCAACGTACAGCAGGTTGTGAACGAATTGCAGGTGAAAGACCAGAAGGCTACATCAACGAACTAGGATGGCCCGCCCCCAACAGTCGTTGAGGATTAATTTACCTCTCCGTGATCCGCAGTTGGTTCCGTGTTAACCCGCAATGCGTTCTTCCGCTTTTAGAGCCCTATTAAATCGAGTGGCCGAGCCCTCCGTCAAAACTGATGAAGCCCTGATGAAGCTTGACAAGCGGGGGGGAGTGGTAGAAAATCTTAATAGGCGAATAAAAAGCGAATATAATGACACCCGATTTTCGCTCGCCTCCTATGCTCGGCTATGTCTGCAAACCTCGCTACCGTGCGCTTTTATGCCGAATCGGCGCTGGCCCGCCGCGGCGTCTCCGCGCCCTTCAGCTATCGCGACCACCGGCTGATCGAAACGGTTTCCGCCGGCATTCCGGAGATTGACTCCCTTGCCGGAGGCTTGCCGCGCGGAAGCCTGACGGAAATTTGCGGGCCGCCGTGCTCGGGACGGACCAGCCTGCTTCTTTCTGCGCTGGCTTCGCGAACAGCGCAGGCCGAAGTATGCGCGCTGGTGGACGGGCAGGATGGCTTCGATCCCTATTCAGCGGAAGCTGCCGGCGTGGAATTGAACCACTTGCTATGGGTACGCTGCCGGGACATCAATCAAGCGCTTCGCGCTACAGACCTGCTTTTGCAGGGCGGCGGCTTCGGGCTGATTGCGCTTGATTTGAGCGATATTCCTCCCGAAACGGTACGCTATGTGCCGCTTAATGCCTGGTTCCGTTTCCGGCGCGCGGTGGAGGATACGCCCACGATTCTGGTGCTTCTCGAGCAGGAGGCCAACGCCAAAACCTGCGCTTCGCTGGTTTTGCGTCTGGAAGCGGAACCGGCCACATGGGCAACGACGGAGGCGCTGCAAAATAATGTGGAGCATTTTTGCAGGACTCCGTTTGCGCGGCTGCTCGAGGGCTTCGAGATTCATGCCGAAGTGCTTCGTTCACGGATCGGCCGCTCTTATACCGTGAGTGACACAGCCGGTGACACGGGCGGTGATGCGGGCAGCTTTGAAATAAAGACGGCCTGGGGTTATCGCGACGGCCTGCCGGACAAATTAAAACCGAGATGACACTAAACCTGGCGATGAGGATTTCGCGGCCGCAGGGCCTGCGATCCGGAATACGTTTTCCATGGCTTTTGCTTCCATTTACGTTCCCCACTTCCCGGTACAGGCCGTGGTGCGCGGCGAATGCAGCCTGTGCGACGCGGCCATTGCGCTCGTCGATGGCACGCCTCCCGCGTGGAACGTCATGGCGATAAACGAAGCCGCCAGACAGGCGGGAATCGAGCTGGGCATGACGAAATCACAAGCCGCGCAATTTCTAGGCGTGGAAATTCGCCGGCGTTCCCGCGCGCAGGAGGCCGCAGCCCACGGGACGCTTCTGGACCTGGGGTGGTCGATTTCCCCGCGCGTGGAAGAGACCGCTGCCGATACCATGGTCCTCGATCTTGCGGGCCTCGCCTCGCTATTGGGCTCTGACGAAAAAATCGCCCGGCAAATCGAACAGATCGCCGCGGGCCTCGGACTGACAGTGCACGTGGCGATAGCCGCAAATCTCGACGTGGCGGTGCATGCCGCGCGTGGTTTTCCCGGTATCACCCTGATTCCCGCGGGGGAAGAAGCGCGGTGTTTAGCGAGCCTGCCGGTGGGCGTGCTTTCACCCCCCGAAGAAATTCTGGATACGCTCGAGCGCTGGGGCGTGCGCACGTGCGGGGCGCTGGCGGATTTGCCGCTTCTGGAACTTTCGGAACGCCTGGGGCAGCCGGGGGTACGCCTGCATGAATGGGCGCGCGGGGCCAGCGTGCGTTCGCTGGTGCTGGCTCAATCCGCTCTGCATTTCGAAGAACAAATGGAGCTCGAGGAAGCAGTCGCGGAACTCGAGCCGCTGTCGTTCCTGCTGGGCCGCTTGCTCGACCAGTTGTGTGCGCGGCTGGCGGCGCGTTCGCTCGCCGCCAGCGCCATTCGTCTGCGATTTGACCTGGAAGTTTCCGACGGAAACGAACTTTCTCAACCCGGCGAACGTTTGCGCGAAGACTCGGTGCATGGACAGGCGCACAGAAAGGGCCAGCCGAAAATCGCGCCCGAAGAGACAGCGACAAAAATCTTTGAGAAAGTCCTGGCGCTGCCCGTGCCCGTGCGGGACTCCAAAATGCTTCTGAAGCTGCTTCGCCTGCAATTACAAGGGGACCCTCCGCCGTCAGCCATCGTCAAAATCGTCCTGGCTGCCGACCCGGCGCGGCCCCGCGTGGCGCAAGGCGGATTATTCCTTCCGTCTTTTCCCGACGCGGAAAAACTGGAGCTGACCATCGCGCGGCTCGGGCATTTGGTAGGCGATGCAAACATCGGCACTCCGCAGCTGGTGGACACTCACCGTCCCGGGGAATTTCGCATGAGCCGGTTCCTGCCGCCCCCCAACACATCCGGCAACACGTCTAGTGATGGATCGGACGGCGCATCGGGCAACACATTATCCGGCCCCTCCCCACGGCGGCGAAAAAGTGTGGGCGCATCCACACACGCGTCGGGGCATTCATTGCCGGCGGGCCAGCCTTCCTCGGGTTTTCGAATATTCCGGCCCGCGCCACCAGCCAGCGTGGAAATGCGCGACGGCTGCCCCGTGCGTGTTTCCTTTCGCGGCTGGCGCGGCGACGTGGTTGCCGCTTCCGGGCCTTGGCGCACTTCGGGAGATTGGTGGCGGGAAGATTCCTGGCGGCAGGATGAATGGGATGTAGAAATTCGCTTTGCCGCTGTGCCGGACGTCGCGGGCCCCCGTGCGTGCGGCCTCGAGCGGATTCCCGTGCTGGGAGCGCCGAAAAATTCGAAGAGCACGCCTCGCCGGGGCGTGTATCGCATTTATTACGATGCGCTGCGGAGAAGCTGGTTGGTGCGCGGAGTTTACGATTGAGCTATGCCGAACTGCACGCGCGCTCCGCTTTCAGTTTTCTCGAAGG
The DNA here is from genome assembly GCA_963719845.1 of uncultured Acidobacteriota bacterium. Lineage (GTDB taxonomy): Bacteria > Acidobacteriota > Terriglobia > Acidiferrales > UBA7541 > Palsa-189. The sequence continues at coordinate 42,426 of CAVRDM010000022.1, forward strand.
CGCTTCCACGCCGGAGGAATTGGCCGGCGTGTGCGCGGAGCGTGAGTTGGCGGCGATGGCGCTGCTCGATGGCGATGGCGTTTACGGCGCTCCCCGTTTTCACCTGGCCGCGAAGAAGCTAGGCCTGCGCGTGCATATCGGCGCCGAAGTCGCTTCCCCTGCGGGCTGGCGGTATCCATTGCTCGTGGCTTCTCGTGCGGGATATCAGAATCTTTGCCGGCTGATCACGCGCATGAAATTGCGCGCACGCAAAGGAGAAGGCCACGTTTCCCCCGAAGAAATCGCCGAACACGCCGCCGGATTGATTTGCCTCACAGGAGGCGAGGAAGGCCCGCTGGCGCACGCGCTGGCCCGCGGAGGAATGCGCGAAGGGCTGCAATGCGTGCACGATCTCCGCGAGCAATTTGGGAATGAAAATGTTTACGTCGAATTGCAGCGGCATTTCTGCCGCGAGGAAGAAGCGCGCAATCAGGTGGCCCTGGAGATCGCGCGGAAATTGTCACTGCCGTTGCTGGCCACGAATGCAGTCTGCCACGCCCTCCCGGAGCAGCGCGAAGTTCTGGACGTCTTCACCTGCATTCGCCGGCATGTCACGCTGGCCACCGCCGGGCGTCTGCTGGCGCGGAATTCCGAGCGCCAAGTGAAATCTCCCGCGGAGATGGCGCAATTATTTTCCGATGTTCCCGAAGCTATCGCCAACACTCAAGCGCTCTCCTCCCGCTTGCAATTCACGCTGAATGATCTGGGGTACCAGTTTCCGAAATATCCGGTGTCGGACGGCAATTCGCAGATGCATTTTCTGCGCCAGCGCACCTACGAAGGCATGTCAGCGCGCTATGGGTCCGCCGCGGCCTCGAGCGATGGCCGCGTGCCCCGGCAGATTGAGCGCGAACTGGCCTTGATCGAAAAACTCGATCTCGCGGGCTACTTCCTCATCGTCTGGGACATCGTGCGATTTTGCTGCGAGCACAACATCCTGGTGCAAGGGCGCGGCTCGGCCGCCAACAGCGCGGTTTGCTACGCCCTGGGAATTACGGCCATCGATCCGGTGGGAATGGAACTGCTCTTCGAGCGCTTCCTTTCCGAGGAGCGCGGCGAATGGCCGGATATCGATCTCGATCTGCCCAGCGGGAACCAGCGCGAGCGCGCCATTCAATACGTCTACGCGCGCTACGGGAAACTGGGCGCGGCCATGACCGCCAACGTCATCACTTATCGCGGACGCTCGGCGGCGCGTGAAATCGGCAAGGCGTTGTCTTTCGACCCCGAAACGCTTGATCGCCTGGCCAAGCTGGTAGGAGCCTGGGAATACAAGGATCCCAGCGACACGCTCGACCGCCAGTTTCGCGATGCCGGGCTCGATCCCCGACACCCGCTAATCCGCAAATTTTTCGAGTTGTGCCTGAAGGTGCAGGATTTGCCGCGCCACCTGGGGCAGCACTCCGGCGGCATGGTGGTATGCCAGGGACAGCTCGATTCGGTGGTGCCGCTCGAGCCGGCCGCGATGCCGGGACGCGTGGTGGTGCAGTGGGATAAAGAAGATTGCGCCGATATGGGCATTGTCAAGGTGGACCTGCTGGGGCTGGGCATGATGGCGGTGCTGGAGGATTCGTTAAAAATAATTCGCAAGGACTATGGCGAAGAGGTCGACCTGGGGCATTTGCCCGCGAACGATCCACTCGTTTATGAGGCGCTGCAAAAGGCCGATACCGTGGGCATGTTCCAGATCGAAAGCCGGGCGCAGATGTCGTGCCTGCCGCGCCTGCATCCCACCTGCTTTTACGACATCGTGGTGCAGGTGGCCATCATCCGGCCGGGGCCGATTGTAGGACAAATGGTGAATCCCTATCTGAAGCGGCGCCGGGGCCGCGAGCCGGTGGAATGCCTGCACCCTTCACTTGAGCCCGTGCTGGCGCGCACGCTGGGCGTGCCGCTGTTTCAGGAACAGTTGCTGCGCATGGCCATGATTGCCGCGGGATTTACCGGAGGCGAAGCCGAGGAGTTGCGCCGGGCATTTGGCTTTAAGCGCTCGGAGGCGCGCATGAAAGACGTGGAAAAAAAGCTGCGCCGGGGCATGGATAAGAATGGGATATCGCTCGAGACCCAGGAAAAGATCGTGCAATCGATTACGTCGTTCGCCTTGTATGGATTTCCCGAATCCCATGCCGCCAGTTTTGCGCTGCTGGCCTATGCCAGCGCGTACCTGAAATGCCACTACTTGGCGGCCTTTACCGCGGCCATGCTCAATAATCAGCCTATGGGATTTTACAATCCCGCCACGCTGGTGAAAGACGCGCAGCGGCACGGCTTGCGAGTCAAATCTATTGATGTCACGCGTTCGGATTGGCTGTGCACGCTCGAACGATTCGAAAATAAATCGAGCCACGATCTCCCGTCCAATTCCTCAGTCGTGCCGGAACTGGCCGTGCGCCTCGGCTTGCGTTACGTCAAAGGCTTGCGCGCCGATGCCGGTGCCCACATCGTCCAGCAGCGTGATCTTCAGCCATTTGCTTCCATCGAGGATTTAAAGCTTCGCGTGCCCGTTTTACAAAAAGATGAATTGACGGCGCTTGCGGAGGTGGGTGCTTTGAATTTTATCGCTGCCGAGCACGCCGCGAATGGCGAGCGCAACCAAACCATCCATCGGCGCGATGCCCTGTGGCAGATTGAGCGGGCCGCGCGGCGCCCCGGCCCTTTGCTGGAAGCGCCCGAAATCGCGCCTCATCGCGCGCAGCATCGATCGCCTCATTCATCAGTGGATGCGTCACCCCGCGGGCTTGCGGACGTGGAAGAGGTCGCCTTCACCCCGAGCGCGGATTCGCCACTGCTGCCCATGACCGTGGAAGAAAGACTGCGGGCCGATTTTCGAGGCACGGGAATGACGGTAGGGCCTCATCCCCTGGCTTACCATCGCGCGGAACTAAAAAAACAAGGGGTTCGTTCCGCTAGCGAACTTCCGCACCTTCCCAATGGCAGCTATGTTCGCATTGCCGGCGCGGTGATTGCACGGCAAAGGCCGGGCACCGCCAAGGGCTTCGTATTTCTCAGCTTGGAAGATGAGACCGGCATTGCCAATGCCATTTTTACTCCGCAAATCTTCGAGAAAAATCATCTGGTGATCGTTCACCAGCCGTTTCTATTGATCGCAGGCCAGTTGCAGAACCAGGAAAATGTCGTCTCCATTAAAGCGGCCACGGTGCGGCCCCTGTGCGTCACCCGCGCGGAAACTGCTTCACACGATTTCCACTGACCGATAACGCTGCCGGAGGCTCCGATGACAGGCCGCAGGCAGCGAGCCAAAGTCGCCGGTATCGAACCACCTGCCCATCCTGTCCCCGCGTAACTGTACCAAGCCCCTCCTTCAGGTCGATAGTTTCGCCGCCTGAGGTGGCGTAGCGTTGTGCAGTGCCTGATCCATCCGAGGCGCCGTTCTGAATGTCCGCGGTCCCAGCTCCTCACACTCCGCGGGGAGGACGTTATGCTCGATATGGATGCGTTCCATGAGTTTCGCGCGGGACTCACGCTGCTACGCGAAGGCGATTCTGCGGCCGCCGTCAAGCAACTGCGGCAGGCATTTGAACGCGATCCGCACAATCCTTATTACATTTCCTACTACGGGCTGAGCCTCGGCCACGCCGAAGGCCAATGGGACACGGCCGAGCGGCTCTGCCACAGCGCTGTTTGCCGCAGCCGCCGCCAAGCGCAGCTCTATCTTAATCTCGCCGAAGTGTATTTAGCCTCGGGACGCCGCCGAGCCGCCGCCGACACCTTAGCGCGGGCGTTGCACCGCTTGCCACACGACACTCGCTTACACGCGGAGTTTGGACGGCTGACCGTGCGCCGGCCGCCGGTGCTGCTTTTCCTGCCTCGCAACAATATTCTCAATCGAAATTTGGGCCGGCTTCGCCACCGTCTAATGCAACACGTTCCGCGGCGTAAGTGGCTGCTCACCAGCGTGTCCGACGCTTAAACTTTCGCATTCCGGGTCCGCCGGTATAATGGCAGCACCATGCTGCCGTCGGCGCGTGCCATTCCTCGCTGGCTCTTTGGCGATAACCCTTACTCCCGCGCGGGGGCGGTGGTCGTCTCCAATCCCATTCCCTCTCGTGGCCACCTGGTTTCGCGCTGGCTTTTCCTGCGCGCCCTCGGACTTATTTTTTTCTCCGCATTTTACTCGCTATTTTTTCAAGTCCGCGGGCTGATCGGTCCGGATGGCTTGCTTCCCGCCGGAGAGTATCTCCAGGCAGTAAAGGAATTCGCGCACGCTTCGCGTTTTTGGTATGTGCCGACGCTATTGTGGATCAACAGCGGCTCGCGATCGCTCATGGTCCTGGTGTGGATTGGGATGATCGCTGCAGCGCTGCTGGTCGTGAATATTTGGCCGCGGGCGATGATCGCGATTTGCGTGGCTGTTTTTCTCTCTTTCATCGCCGCCCTGCAGGCCTTCTCCTCCTATCAGTCCGACGGCATGCTGCTTGGCGCGGGATTCCTTAGTCTTTTTTTCGCGCCTCCGGGATGGCGGCCCGGGTGGGGAGAACGCCACGCTCCATCGCGCGCAAGCCTGTTTCTGCTGCAGTGGCTATGGTTCACCATCTATTTCGAGTCGGGCGTCGTGAAGATTACTAGTGGCGATCCGGAGTGGCGTCACTTGACGGCCATGGAGGAGTATTACCAGAATGGCCCGCTGCCCACCTGGATCGCGTGGTACGCGCAACACCTGCCCCATTGGTTTCACATCGGAACCGCAGCGTTGGTTTTACTTCTGGAACTGGTGCTGGTGTGGATGCTTTTTCTGCCGCGACTTTTCCGCCTGATCCTGTTCTGGATTGTGACACCCTGGCAAATCGGAATCATCTTGACCAGCAATTACGCGTTTCTGAACTATCTCGTGCTGGTGTTGGGCGTTCTATTGCTCGATGATAAATATCTTTGGCGGTTTTTGCCCCGGAGTTTACGGCCTACTGCTGAGGCGAGCGCCGGGGAATCCGCTACGGCCGAAGTGCCGGAACCGGCGGCTTCACCGAGCCGTGATGGAACGCCGGCAATAGTGCGCCTGGCGGCGGACGTCCGCTTGACGTTCACGGCGTTGTTTCTCAGCTGGGTTTTCTACGCCACGGCCGCGCAACTCCTGCTGCTGATTTTTCCGGCCTTGCCTTTGACCACCGCGCCGGTGGTCGCTCTTGAACCGTTTCGGATCGCCGAGAGCTATGGCCTGTTTGCCGTCATGACGCGCGGACGCTATGAGATCGAGTTCCAAGGTTCGACTGATGGGTCTAATTGGACGGCCTATCCCTTCCGGTATAAGCCGCAAGATCCTCGGAAAGCTCCGGGTATTTACGCGCCCTACCAGCCGCGCTTTGATTGGAATCTCTGGTTCGCCTCACTCGACAACTGGCAGCAAAACCGCTTCGTCGTTTACACCGAGGAGCGCTTGCTCGCCAATACGCCCTCGGTGCTGGCACTCTTCGCAGGAAACCCATTCGCCAGTGCTCCGCCACGCCAGGTACGGGCGGTCATCTGGCAGTATTGGTTTGCGGATTGGGCAGAAAAGCGCGAGGGGCTCTGGTGGAGGCGCACCTTTATCGGACTTTACGCACCCCAAATTGCGCGCGGGAGCGACGGAAAACTATCCATTGTCGCTGTTCCGCAGCCCGGTTCGCCGACTCGGGAGTAGAGCGTGAGTCGCGCAAAATCTCCAGCGGAAGCCGGCAACCGAGCCGGCGCAGTTAAATTCCGTTGAATATAGACATTGTGCGGGTGCTTCGTGAAACATTTTGGCTTTGCAGCCTACTGATGAAATGAGGACGTCGGTCGGGTTCGCTATATGCGACCGACGAAAAACAGAATAAGCAAGATAAAGAGAACCAAGCTGATATCTCCGCCAGGATAACTTCCCCACTCCCTGCTTTTCGGCCAAAGAGGCAGGCTTCCAAAGACCGCGAACAAAAGGAGAGCTACCAAGATGATGAAGAGCATTTAGGGCCTCCTTCGTCTTGCCGTGCGACTAGGGCGGAATGACAGAATAATTCAATAGATACTGGCACACAATCCGGTAAATGCTGTACCACTAAGCGCTATTGAGCTGTTCGCAAAATTCAATTACTTAGTTTATACGCGATCAGCGTCGTGAATTGAGTGTATTACAGGAGCGCCACAGGCGGGGCAGGTCGCAGAATACTCAACTCAGCCTCTGCCATCAATATGACGTCACGCCTAGCTGCCGGCATTTCCTATAAACCGCGGTTCCAGATATATCTGATTTTTGAAGCCCGGCCCAACAATCCTCAACGACTTGCCTTTAGGATCTTCAGAAATAGCGGGCCGGGCAAGCGAATCCGGGTATGACGTATTCCCGGACGGGCAGCGCTTCCCGATGGTTGAAGGAGACACAGCAAGAACAGACTTCGGCGCAAATCAATGCGGTGCAGAACTGCTTTGAAGAATTGAAGCAAAAGGTTCCGACCGGAAAGCAGCGATGGCACTCGCGGCGAACACAAAACTCGGATCATACGAGATCAGCGGCGGCGTTGGCGTTGCGATTCCTGCGTAGGGCAGCGGCAAAAATCCTCGCAGGCAAGCTAACGCGTTGCGCAGCCTCACTATTTTGCAGCGCTATGCAAATGATGACGTCCGAGCATTTGCACGCCTCGCTTTCATCGTGTGGCCTACGCGACAAACCGCAGGCGTACCAAGGCCGCAAGCTACTTCGAGAAGTCACGCACCGCTTCTGCTTCGGTGTTGGACACTTCAAACACCGTGAGCAGCTTGGTCATCTGCAATAATTGGTTGGAATGGGACGCCAAATTGGAAAGGCGCAACGATGCGCCCCCAGATTTCGCGCTGGAATACGCGGCCACGAGCGCACCCAGCCCCGAGCTGTCGATCTGCGTGACACCGCCCATGTTGAAAAGGATCTTCTTTTTGCCCTCGGCTAACAGGCTCTTCACTTTTTCACGCAGCGCGGTAGTTTCTTCACCAAGTACGATACGCCCGTCCAGTCCGACTACCGTTACTCCATCGACTTCACGATTGGTGATCTTTAGAGCCATCTTGTTACCTCCTAAGCGGTCAGACGCGGCACAATATCGGGCGCCCCTTCGGATTTCAGCCGTTAGGGTACACCCATTCCCCCGCTGAAAAAAGCGCCCTGCAAAAGATCCCAATCAAGATGGGGACAGCGCAGCAGCCCGGTAACGCACCAAGAGTAAGGTTACATCGTCCGCCTGTCTGGCACCTCGCGCAAAAGTCTGCACCGACTCCAGAACTCTTCTCTGAAGATGATCAAGCGGCGTGTTGTGGTGCCCGGCAAGAACTTCGCGCAACCGGGACGTACCAAACATCTGTTCGTCGGGGTCCATGGCTTCGGTGACGCCATCGCTGAACAGAACCAGTGTGTCTCCGGGTTGCAGTTCCACGCAAGCCGCCACGTAGTCGGTTCCAGGTATGAGGCCTACAGGGAAAGATCCTTCGGTGAAAGGCTCGACGATCTGACCGAGCCGAAGAAGAAACGGGGAGGGATGGCCCGCATTGATGAATTCCAGGTGGCCGGCGTTGTCGACGGCTCCGAAAAATACTGTGGCGTATCGTCCGACCTCGGAATGTTCGCAAAGAAAATTATTGATATGGTTGAACACGCGCGCCGGGTCGGCGCCAATCGTCATCCCCGAAAGCGCGCCTTGCAGCATCGTAGTCAGCAGAGCAGCACCCAGGCCCTTACCGGAAACGTCCGCCACCAGAAATGCGGTACGGCCATCACCGAGTGGAAAAACGTCGAAGTAGTCGCCCCCGACTGCAAGGCATGGTGAATGAATTCCCGTGACGGCGAGATTCGGAAAATCGCGAAAACCGCGAGGAAGAAGGGCCTGCTGGATTTCGCGCGCGATGCTAAGTTCCTGCTCAAGGCGCTGGCGCTGGCGCTCTCGTTCCACGAGGCGTGCGTTATCGAGAATGCTAGCGGCTTCGATGGCCAGGACGTCCAATATCTGGCGATCTAATTCCGAAAAAGCTGCGGGCCGGCGTGAGTCAAGATACACAATGCCGAGAAAATCTCCGCGCTTCAGAGTAATAGCGGATTCGGCAGAGCTTGCACGCGGCATGGTGTAAAGGGGTATAGCGATCACGCTACGTAGGTGCTGCAAGATGATGCTTTCGGCAGCTTGGAGGTTGACGTCAGCCTCCCTGAGGTCTTGGGTGACGACGCTGGACTTCTTATCCAGTGCGAGACGCAAGACCGTCTGGCTGGGTATCACACTTTCACTTGGCAGGTGCCTGCCGCCACTGCTGCGGGCGAGACGAATCCGAAGAGTCCCAGAGGTATCCGGCTCGAGCAACAGACCGCGGTCGGCCCCGGTGACCGCGACGGTATGGTCGAGCATCGTAGCCAGCACCGCATCAAGAGGAAGCTGAGAATGTAGAAGCGTGGTCGCTTCGAGGAGGAGATTGATTTTACTAAGGCCGCCACGTGAAGAGTCGCCGTGTGAAATGCTTTCGATGCGGGTGAGAAGGTGGTTCACCGATAGGTTAGCTGCTGACGACCGGAAGGTGATTTTACAAAGGCTCTCAACACCAAAGTTAATGATGTCGCCGTCGTCCAATGTGCGCGTTTCGATTTTTTCTCCATTGATGAAAATCCCGCCGCGCTGGCCTCGATCTTCGATATGGAAATGGTCAGTCACGAACAGGATGGCCGCAGCCCGGCGGGAAACACAGGCTTCGGCGAGTTGCAGATGGTTTCCAGTACCGCCGCCTCGGCCAATAAAGAACGGCGATTCGGTAATGCGCACAGAATGATGCGAACCATCGGCATCAACGACCTCAAGAATTGCTTCGCCGATGGGGGCGTCAGGCATCAGGACGGCTCGGGAACGGCATTGTAACATGCGGGCGCAATTGATCGCGCCGTATCCATAGGTGCTCAGCAAAGCACATAACCTCGCTAGCTCCACTCCGTCTGGTTACCCAGAATCAGGCCGCAGGTCACAAATCTAAGCGCCGCCCACGGCGGTGCTTCTCAAAAGCGAACATTTGTCTCTAGGTAGGCAAGCTGCCCGCTGCGGTCGTTCGGATAAATGCTTGCGATTACACCCTTGCCCAAGGCGTCTCCGAAATAGAGGGTGGCGCTGGTTGCTTGGCTCACCAGAAAGATGCACAGCCAGCCTGGAGAACAGTCCCGAAAAAGACGTGGCCGTAGAGCGAGCTCTGGATCCAAGGCGAGAGAGCGCAGCGATTGGCAGAAAGTTGACCGTTTGGTTGGTCTGTTTAGAACTACAGGTTCCATTTGACATGCCATGTTTTCGGTGGCTGCAGGTATGGTAGTCTTTCCGAAAGACCACGGCCTCTAAGAGCCGTCGCTGAGGTGTCGAAATGGGAGCCAGAAACCTTATTTCTGCGGTGCTGCTTGTTGGTGTTCTCATTGTTTCAGGATCAGCATCAGCGCACCACAACCCGACGGCAATGTACGAACCTGGAAGTGTCGTCCTGATGGGAACCGTGACCCAGTATGAGTGGGCGAATCCCCATTCGATTATCTCCGTCGCGGTAAAGACAGATAAAGGCACTATCGAACAGTGGCATGCGGAATTCCTTTCCCCGGCAGATATGATCCGGGATGGATGGACAAAGGAAACCATCAAGCCGGGAGATCAAGTTACGATGACCGGCCGCCCTGGGAGACACGCGCAACGTATCATGTGGCTGCAGTCTCTAGTCACGGCCGAGGGCCAGAAGATTGCTCGAAAACCGTAACCGCTGGCAGGGGGGAACACGTCCCGACGTCAGGCGGGCGTCTTCCATAATCTCTGCGACGTTAACTTCATTTCCGCGCTTCTCTACTAAGTCGGCATTAAGAAACTTTTGCCTCGATTTTACAGCTTCCTGAGGGTCAGTTTGCCGCATGATGGGGAGGTCTCGCAGGCGATTCTCTGACTTTGAGGCCGTGACGCAGCTCACAGAACTCCGATAAGCCAGGAAGATATACTTTTGCAGGAGTAGCCCGAGAATGAAACGCAGCGTTGGACTCGCCCTACAGATGCTGATCCTAATGTTGGTTTTGTTTTCGAGTGCGGCCGCCCGCGCACAAACCGGTGGCCGCATTTCAGGGACTGTGAGGGATTCCACCGGATTGGTGATCCCAGACATTGCGATTATCGCGCGGAACACGGCAACTGGGATGCAGCAAACCGCGGTCAGCAACGTGGAGGGCTTCTACGCTTTCACGACTCTGCCCGTGGGGCACTATGACCTCGAAACGTTCCGCCCAGGCTTCAAGCCCTACCGGCGCACCGATCTGGTTATTGACATCAATGCGGCGCTGCAGATCGATATTACTCTGGAGGTAGGCGAGCAATCTCAGCAGGTCACAGTCTCCGATACGGCAGTCCAAGTAGAAACGGCGAGCACTCAAGTCGGCGACGTCGTCGCTAGCGCCGTAATTACTGCGGTTGCCCTCAACGGCCGCAGTTTCACGGATCTTATGTCCCTTCAGCCGGGCATCGTGCCGATGACGACACAGCAGCCGGACTCCATCGTGATGGCCGGGGCTTCGGTGGCGATTGCTCCTTCGGGTGGGCTGAATCCCGGCAACCAATCGATCAGTGGCCAGAGGGAAGACGCCAACGGTTTCATGGTGAACGGAGGAGACGTTAAGGAACTAATGAACGGCGGCACGACGATTGTGCCCGACCTGGATTCGATTGCCGAGTTTCGCATATTGACGAACAACTTCGATGCTGAATATGGAAATTATAGCGGCGGTATTGTAAACGTGGAGACCAAGTCCGGGGCCAATCAGCTCCATGGCAACGCCTTCGACTTTCTGCGCAATACGGCGCTCGACGCAAAGAATTATTTTTCTTCGGAGCGGTCGAAGTTCGATCAAAATCAGTTTGGGGGCACCGTAGGCGGGCCGATTGCCAAGGACAAGGTGTTTTTCTTTGGCGACTATCAAGGAACTCGAACTCAGCAAGGCATCGATACGGGGTTAATTCCGGTGCCGTCGAGCGTGGATCGGACTGGCAATCTTCTTGACCTAGCGAGTTCACTTACGGGCAGGGTAAGCGGCAGCAATCTTGCCGGCCTTCTTTCTCAGGAGCTTGGCTACCCAGTTTCAGCGAATGAGCCTTACTTCACTCCAGGCTGCACTTCGAGGACGTGCGTGTTTCCGAATGCCTTTATTCCGCAAAGTGTCTGGTCGGCACCGGCCAAGCACCTGTTGCAGTACATTCCTGCACCGAACACGGGACCATCCACGTTTTCGACGGGCGCGCAGAGCCAGCTATTGCGGGACGATAAAGGGAGTTTGCGGATCGACGGTTCGGTCGGGCGCTGGGGCGAGCTTTCGGCGTACTACTATTTCGACGACTACAACTTGAATAATCCGTATCCGACGGGCCAGGGCGGAGCGAACGTCCCCGGATTTAATGCCTTGACGTTGGGACGCGCGCAACTCATCAACCTTGGGGATGTGAAGACATTCGGCAATTCTACCGTCAACGAGTTTCACGTGAGCCTGATGCGAAACTCCGCCAACGTAGGAAAACCCCAGGGCGGCGTCGGCCCCAGCCTGGCATCTCAAGGATTCGTCACCGGCGCAGGCAGCCCCGGTATCGTGCCTCTGGACCCGGCCATCGAAGGAATCGAGAATGTGCGGTTCAATTCCTTTACTATCGGCGTTCCTATCACCAACCTGGCCCAAGCCAACAACACCCTGACGGTGAACGATAGTATTTCGAAGGTGCTGGGAACGCACATTCTGAAGGCCGGTGCGGATGTCAGCTTTGAACAGGTGAACGTCAACCCGGACGCGACGTTCAACGGCTCGTTTCTTTTTACGGGACAGGAAACCGGCTCGGATTTTGCGGATTTTTTGCTGGGCGTCGCCAACAATTACAACCAGGCGGATTCGGAAAGTTATTACGGGCGCCACAAGTACGCAAGCGCCTTCGCACAGGATAACTGGCGCATCAGGCCCAATCTGACGCTGAACTACGGGCTGCGCTGGGAATTGATGCAATACTGGTCGGAGAAATACAATCAGATTCCAACCTTCATCCTGGGCGAGCAGTCCAAGGTCTTTACGACGGCGCCCACGAGCCTTGTTTACCCCGGGGACGCGGGGGTGCCCAGCACGCTGGTGCCGCAACGCAGCCGATTTTCTCCGCGGCTAGGTTTGGCATATTCGCCGGGAAAATCGGACGGCTGGTTGGGCAAGATTCTTGGCGGTCCTGGAAAAACGAGCATCCGTGCGGGCTACGGCATATTTTATTCCGTAATCGAGGGCAACACGATTGCGATTGATGAGCCGCAGCCTCCCTATGGCCTGAGTTATACGAGCCCTGAGTCGCCGCTATTTGCCACACCTTTCATCGGCGCGGCGACCGGAACCGTTCACGTAAACCCGTTCCCACTTGCATTTCCGGCCTACGGCTTTTCCCCCTCGCATCCCAATACAAGCATTGACTTCTCTCCGTTCCTCCCACAAGCGGGAATGACGGCGCCGCCGCCGAGCAACACGTATCCTTACAGCGAAAATTACTTCCTATCGATCGAGCGCCAGCTCACTGCGAACACCGTCGTGAACTTGAGTTATATCGGCTCCGAGGCCCATCACCTGCTGTTGGTCTATTCCGCAAACCCCGGTAACCCCGCCCTATGCTTGGCGCTCAGCCAATCTAGCGAAGTAGCTCCAGGATCGCCTACGTGCGGGCCGGGTGGCGAGGATACAACGTATATTACCGCCGCCGGTAAGACAGTGAATGGCACTCGTGGCCCGTTGGGACCAAATTTCGCAAATGACAGCTACGATGCCAGCATCGGCAATTCGAATTACAACGCGCTCGAGGCCAGTGTCCGGCATGCCGCCAAAGGGCTGACCTTTGGACTTTCTTACACGTACAGTAAGTCGATAGACCAGGCTTCGAGCATCGCCGATCCGGTTGACCCCTTCAACTTCAACGCCACACGCGGACTTTCGGCTTGGGATCTTACGAACAATCTGGTGGTGACTTACGAGTATCAGCTTCCACTGGAACGGCTTACCAAACGCGCGAAATTCTTGACGCGGGGATGGGCGCTTTCAGGAATTACTCGCGCCAGCTCCGGATTTCCGGTGACGATTTCCGAGGATGCCGACCGTTCCTTGCAGGGGAGTATACCCAATGGGGTGAATAACAAGAGCGTGGATTTGCCAGATTTCACTTCCGGCAATCTCAATTTGAATTCGACTCCTCAGAATGGGCAGTCTTATTTCGACACGGCGCTGTTTGTGCCCAACGCGCTGGGGACACCCGGGAACTCGCCGCGCCGCTTTTTCTATGGGCCCGGAATGTTCAACACCGATCTCGCCCTGCAGCGATATTTTTATCTTCCCGAATCAAAGACCCTGCAGTTCCGGCTGGAAGCTTTCAATGTGTTTAACCACACCCAGTTTTTTGGACCCGCGTCCGTGTCCGGGGACTTCTCGAGCACTCTGTTCGGCCAAGTAGTGAAGGCCGCTCCGCCACGACTCGTGCAGCTCGCGCTGAAGTTTGCGTTCTGATTGGGTGACACGGCACATCCCCTTGCAACGCGGGAATCAGGATATCGTCGCGGCGCTCGGTCCGTGGTTCGCTGGGCGAAAACGCCAGGTTGGGAAGAGTTGCCCTCGCTGAAAAATGCATCGTGAAAGTGGGCTATGACGTCTTGCGGGACTTTGAACGGCGGGGCGTCTTGCGGCGCTTATGTTTGGTGGGCTTGGCGCGTCGCGCCTTCTTTCGGGCAGCGGGCATGCTCGCCGCCGCAGGAAACGGAAGCGGTGCTCCGGAAATTGACGGTGAGAGTGTCAGTGCAGCCATGAAGGTCAGCGAACCAACGATTAGAAATGCCAGTCGATAAATTTTCTTCAAACTCCGCTCCATTCCCGAGGGCCTTGAAAATGAGCCTAGTGCTGAGTGTACGCTAGCTGATTGCCCATTCCTGGGTGGAAAAGTACCATGTAACCGAATTGCAACACGAGAGCCGAGAAGAAAGTGGAAGCAGCCTCGGCGAGGCCTCAGCTGCTTCCCGGGGTGTGTCCTAGAGTGATTGTCAGATTAGATCACCGATGGGCCTGCTGGGTTGCCCATGCACGGTAAGCAACCTGCAGGAGGCAAACTCGTACCGCAAAGCGATTGCGCGAAGAAATTCCATCCTCGACACCAGGAATGTCACACAGCGCAACTGCCAAAAAAATAAGTGGGGCGATACAGGTGGGTCGAACGTCGGGGGGAAGATCACGCCGGCCCAGCCCTCAATCCCCTAAAGGGATCCTCGGCTCGTCTTCCCCCGTCGGAGCGTTACTCATGCACGCGACTCGCCAAACCCTAACCCGCTGATATATAATGGCTTTCCCCATAACGCGCCCGGTAAAAAAGCCACGCCCGGGAAAAAAATGCCGCGGGAACTTAACCGGTCCCAGATTGCGGTCTTGACCCCGCCCCATCCGCTTGTTACTTTTATGGATTGCAGTGGCCGCGTTTTGCCCACCGTCTGGGGCACCTACCTACCGGAGCCCTCACATATTGGGCCGCGCGTCCTACCCGGAGCCGGGTCCCCTCAGCATGGCACTGACGAAAATCATTGTTCGCGGCGCCCGCCAGCACAACCTGAAGAATATCAGTCTGGAGATTCCCAGAAATTCGCTGGCGGTTATCACGGGCCTATCCGGTTCCGGCAAATCCTCCCTGGCTTTTGACACGATTTATGCCGAAGGCCAGCGCCGCTATGTCGAGTCACTTTCCGCTTATGCCCGGCAGTTCCTCGACCAGATGGAGCGGCCCGAGGTGGATTCAATCGAGGGCCTCTCCCCCTCGATCGCGATCGAACAGAAAACCACCACCCGATCTCCGCGTTCCACCGTAGGGACGATCACCGAAATTTACGATTACTTGCGGGTGGTTTACAGCTCCATCGGCACCCCGCATTGCCCCAACTGCGGCCGCGCGATTACCCGCCAGTCCACCGAGCAGATCGTCCAGGCGGTGCTTACCGGTGAACTGGCCCGCCCCGGCGACCGGATCATGATCCTCGCGCCCGTGGTGCGCGGGCGGAAAGGCGAATACCGGCTGGAATTGGAGAAACTGGCCAGTGAAGGCTTCACTCGCGCGCGCATTGACGGCGTTCTGTACCCGCTGGATAACCCGCCCAAACTCGATCGCCGCAAGAATCACACGATCGAGGTCGTCGTCGACCGCCTCCTGGTCAAGCCGGGGATCGGACCACGCCTCACGCAATCACTCACGACTGCGCTCAAGCTGGCGCAGGGCCTGGTAACCGTTGTCGTAGTGGACGGAACGGAGCAGGTTTTTTCCGAGAAACTAGCCTGCAGCGACTGTGGAATCTCCGTGCCCCAGCTCGAGCCACGCTCGTTTAGCTTCAATTCCACTTACGGCGCGTGCCCGGAATGCCATGGCCTGGGGTCGAAATTCGAGTTCGATCCCGCGCGAGTCATCGTGAACTGGTCGCGCCCTTTGTTTGACGGAGGGCTGGGCCCAGGTGCGAGTTCCGCAGAGCTGGCCCGCATTCTTACGCTGGCTTCCTACGCCCACGGTTTCGATCTCGCCACGCCTTTCGATAAGTTTCCGCGCCGCCTACAAAATCTGATTCTTTATGGCTATCCACCCCTGAGGGCCGAGGCCAGGAACTCCCCCGCGCCAAATCCTGACGAAGACCTCTCCTCCCTCGGCGGTAATCGTAATAAAACTTTCGCGGATGAACGATCCCGACTGGGAAGCCGGTCGCGCGCAGGCCAAAAAGCCTTCGGCCTGCACTTCATGGGCATTATTCCCTTCCTCGAGCAAAGTCTTGAAGACTCCCGTTCGGATAGTTATCGCGAGTGGTTGGCCCGTTACATGTCTCCATCGCCGTGTGGCGCGTGCGGGGGCCGCCGGCTTCGGCCGGAAAGCCTGGCGGTCAAAGTTGGTGGCCTCTCGATCGCCGACTTCACTGCCCTGGCCATCAGCGACGCGCGGCCTGCCGTGGACCGCATTCGCGCCACACTTACGCCGCGCCAGACGGCCATCGCCGGGAGGGCCCTCGGCGAAATCGCCGAACGCCTCGATTTCCTGCTCGCCGTCGGCTTAGGCTACCTGAGCCTGGACCGCTCCGCAGCGACGCTCTCGGGTGGCGAGGCCCAGCGAATCCGGCTGGCCACGCAGATTGGTTCTCGCTTGCGAGGGGTGCTGTACGTTCTCGACGAGCCTTCCATTGGCCTGCACGCACGCGACAACGGGCGCCTGCTTTCGTCTCTCGAGCAGTTGCGCGATCTGGGAAACACGGTTTTGGTGGTTGAGCACGATGAGGAGACCATTCGCCGCGCCGACTACATCGTCGATCTTGGTCCCGGCGCAGGGCACGATGGCGGATACCTCGTCGCTAGCGGACGCCCTGAAGACATTATCGCCAACCCCGCCTCTCTGACCGGACGCTACATGGCCGGCGCGGACGCAATTCCGGTCCCCGCCCGGCGCCGTAGCCCGAACGGGAAAGCCATTACACTGACCGGCTGCGAGGAAAATAATCTGAAGAACATAGACGTGCGTTTTCCCCTCGGCTTGCTCACCGTCGTCACCGGCGTCTCCGGTTCCGGAAAATCCACACTGGTGAACGATATTCTGTATCGCGCCTTGGCGCAGAAGATTTACCGTTCCATGGAGCCACCGGGTAAGTTCCGCTCCATCGAAGGCAGCGAGCTCGTCGATAAAGTCATCGAGATCGATCAGGCCCCCATCGGGCGGTCCCCGCGTTCTAATCCCGCGACCTACACGGGAGTCTTTGCTCCCATTCGCGAACTTTTCGCCATGCTGCCCGAATCGCGTGCCCGCGGATATAAGCCGGGACGGTTCAGTTTCAACGTCAAGGGCGGCCGTTGTGAAGCCTGCTGCGGTGACGGCTTGCGGCGTATCGAGATGAATTTCTTGCCCGATGTTTACGTAACTTGCGAAATTTGCCGGGGACGCCGGTACAATTCCGAGACGCTGGCCGTCCGTTATAAGGGCTACTCCATTTCCGACTTGCTGGACCTCTCCATTCAGGAAGCTTTGCCGGTGCTCGAAAACATCCCGCAAATCAAACAAAAGCTCGAAACTTTGGCGGATGTCGGCCTCGGATACATCAAGCTCGGGCAATCCTCTACTACGCTTTCGGGCGGGGAGGCGCAACGCATTAAACTGGCCCGCGAACTTTCCCGCAGGCAGACGGGCCGCACCTTCTACATTCTCGATGAGCCCACCACCGGCCTGCACTTCGATGACGTGAAGAAATTGCTCGACGTCCTCAACCGCTTGGTCAACCTTGGCAATACTGTGCTTATCATCGAGCACCACCTCGACGTTATGAAGCAAGCCGACTGGATTATCGATTTGGGGCCCGAGGGCGGAGAAGGCGGAGGGCGGATCGTCGCGCAAGGCACCCCGGAGCAGGTAGCGCGCAACAAGAAATCATATACCGGCCAAGCGCTGGCCCGCGTACTTGAACCTGCATCTGGCGAAAACAGTCCCTGCCGCACCGGCAGCCAGAAAAGTGACTTCCACCTCGACGCCCGATATCTCTGCGGCAAATGCCGCCATCGCTTTTTAAGACGATTGCTCAAAATGTTTTGGAAGAGTATTTACAATATCGGTTTCCGCCGTGCGCAAACTGGGAGCGCTCTCTACCCCGCCATTATTGCTGCCTGTGGTCGACGCCGATCTGGCTGAAGACACAGGCGGTATGACAATGCGCCCCCGGCCGGCATCGAAGTGACATATGCTGCCGATACCCATGCGTTATCGCCGGGCGGCACGCAATTGACGCCATGAATGATTCCCCACACGATCGGACGCCCGATCAGACACCGGATCCGCCTGATTCGCTGCCTGTCGAGCAGGCCCCGGAGCCGTCCGCCGCGGCCCCCGCCACCGCGCGAGACGTGGCTGCACCGCCGCGCAGATGGCGACTCTGCCGGCGAACAACTTGTTCATCGAGCGCAGCAGCGACTTTTTGCCTTCCTCAAATGCGCCAACCCCAAACACGCCGCCCCCCGTGGCCGCCTTCGATTACGCGACCCCGCTACGAGGCATCGATCTCCTCTATTTGCTGGGCTTTTACTTCCTCGCCGGAGCGACGCTCACCATTTTTGTCGGAGCCGGCGCGATAGTCTTCCTGCATATTTCACGCGTCGCGCTCGAACAGCCTACCGGAGATCGCGCCACCATCATGATCGTGAGCCAGGGATTGCTTTCCGCCGCCACTCTGCTTTTCCTCTACCTGCTTGTGAAGTCCCGGGATGCCGCCGGCTTTTGGGGCGCGCTCGGCTGGCATCCCTTCCGCCTAACTGCCCCCGGCTTGGCGGCGCAACTCACCACGATTCTCCGGTATGTGCTCGGCGGATTCGCATTAGCGTTGACGGTTGGATGGTTGAGCCGATTTTTTAACCAGCAAACGAATCTGCCCATGGAAGATTTATTTCGCAGCCGCCAAAATGTCCTGTTGCTCATGGGCCTGGGCATCCTGGTCGCCCCGGTTGTTGAGGAGACCATCTTTCGCGGCTGCATCTACCCCGTCCTGGCCCGGAAGCTGGGAGTCGCGGGGAGCATAATCCTGACCGGCGTTTTGTTCGGCTTGGCGCACGCCCAACAGCTCTGGGGCGGATGGGGTGAGATTTCCCTGCTCGTTTGCGTCGGAATCGTGCTTACCTTTATACGCGCCAAGGCCGGCACCGTCGCTGCCAGTTATCTCGTTCATGTGAGCTACAACACCATCTTATTTACCGGCTTTTACTTTGCCACCCACGGTCTGCGATACTTCCCGTCGTGATCACTGGGGCCCGAGCAGCCGCTTTCTTTCGCCCCTTAGCTGCCATCGAATCTGCGATCGACGCGCCGCCAGCGTTCGGCGGGCTGCAGATCGGCGTTGGCGGAGTCTTCGCCAGGGCCGTCAGGAGAGACCGACGTGCACGTTGCCCAACCCATCGTCTGGACCACGGAAGGCGTGGTGATGATTGACCAGCGGCGTCTGCCCGCCGAATTGGTCCACCTCACTTACACCGACTATCGCGAGGTCGCGAACGCCATTCGCGACATGGTTATTCGCGGCGCGCCGGCCATCGGTGTTGCTGCCGCCATGGGTGTAGCGCTGGGCGTTTTGCGCTCCCCAGCGCGCTCACTGGCCGAGTTGCGCGCCGAGTTCCCGACCATCTGCTCCACCATCGCGCAAACGCGCCCCACCGCCGTCGATCTCTTCTGGGCCATTGAACGCATGAAGGGCTGCTTCGACGAAGCGGCCGCTACGTCCGACATCGGCGCCGTGCGATCTGCAATCGTCGCGGAAGCTCAGCGCATCCACGAAGAAAAAAAAGCTACCGACGAAGCCATCGGCCATTTCGGCGCCGCCTTGATGCCCGAAAATGGCCATGTCATGACCCAATGCAATGCCGGGGCGCTGGCCACAGCGGGCATCGGAACAGCCCTGGGAGTTATCCGTGTCGCCGTCGAGCAAGGCCGAAAACTGCACGTATTTGTGCCTGAAACTCGCCCCTACCTCCAGGGCGCACGGCTGACTGCCTGGGAGCTGCACGAAGCCGGCATTCCCCTCACGCTCATCACTGACAATATGGTCGGTCATTTTCTGAAAACCGGAGATGTTGGCGCGGTGGTTGTGGGAGCCGACCGCATCGCGGCCAATGGCGACACGGCGAACAAAATTGGCACCTACCAGATCGCCGTGCTGGCGCGCGAGAACAGCGTGCCCTTTTACGTGGCCGCGCCCATGTCTACTCTTGACATGACCATTTCCAACGGCGAAGCCATTCCCATTGAACAGCGCGCCGCCGTCGAAGTAACGCACCTTCGCGGCATACGCATCGCGCCCGACGTGCCCGTGGCCAACCCGGCCTTCGACGTCACCCCCGCACGCCTTATCGCCGGCATCATTACCGAGTGCGGGGTTGCGCGTGCGCCCTACGTCGACTCGCTCGCCCTGCTGGCACGTTTGCGCGCCGGCGGCGACGTTGTGCACCCCGCGACTCGCTAGCCTCGCTCCTCGCCAGAGGGCGCTCCTGCGCTAGAGCGTAAAAACGATTCCCACCGTGGTCTGGAAATTTCCGTGCGTGCCCAGCGGAACCCCAATCGGACTGCCGGGTCCAAAACTCAATGTGCCGCTGCCGAAATGCGTCATCACGTCGCTCAAGTCCCAGCGCAGCCCGATGTGCGGAACAAAGTAGTATTCAACCCCGCCCCCAATATCCAGTGCAAAATTGTTCCGCTGCGACAGTCTCTGCGGGGCCGCGCCTCCATAAAAATGCGCGAGCCCCGGCCGCACCTTAACGAAAGCGCCCCACCTCCCCACTCGCCCTCCTGCTTTTAATCCGAAGAATGCCTGAGTCTGACCAAAATTGCCGCTGGAGTGCGTGGGAAAGCTGTTTAACTCCGCATCGAAAGAAATAAGCGGCAAGTAAGCCGCATACGTGAAACGAAAGCCATAGCCCGTTGCAGTTTCGCCCAGTTCCGGCAAATGATCGAAAGCCAACTGCGCGCCGATTGCGAATCTGTCCTGCGCGCGCAGGTTCGGCGTCACGTAGCCCAGCATTGCAATCGTGAAAACAAACCAAAGCGTCGCTTTGCTTGTTTTATTATACCACGCTGCCTCCCTGGGAATGATGTGGCGGCCCCCGCTCGCACGAAGACGCACGCAATGCCGCACCCGTTAGATGCGGCACCGTACGCTGCAGGACAATCGCGGTTACTTCTGTGGCGTCGCCGGCGGATTCGCGGGGGTATCGATTTGCCTCGACGGACCCAGCTTGATGGTCGAACCGAAGCGCTTGTAATTCTTGTAGCGCACCGTCATCCGTATGCGCACGTCCCCGGTCTTGAAGTGCAGATCGTCGTCGGCATGCGTATAGGTAGGAAACCAGAAGCTGCCCTCGATATTTTCGCGATAGGTAACAAAGCGCGGAAACAGGTTTTCCTTGATATCGGGCACGGCCTTGCCATCGGTCTTCACGACCGCCAGATCGTGGTCGTCCACCCAGATCGTTCCCTGGAAATAGCGCTGATTCTTTTCAATGCGCTTGGGCGCAACCTGAAAAACGTAGGTGTTCACTTCGTCGAGCTTCTCGCGCCCCGTATATTTCACGTCGTATTTCGGAAGGTCCTCGGTGGTCAGCACAAAGGGCTGGATATTCTCGAGGTCCTTGGTATCTTCCGGCGTCAGCAGGATCCTCTGCAGCGTGGAAGGCGGCGCGTAGGTCACGTTCTCGTATCTTTTCCCCTGCGGCGTAAAAACGATCTCGCTTTCCAGGCGGTACTCGCCGCCACCTTGATCGGGCTCTTGAATCAGCACTTCCTGCGAATACGTGTAGTTTTCGCGCGCCACCTTGAAGTCCGATTCGTGCTGCGCGAAACGCCGGATAATTTCATCCACAGGCATGGGCAGGTTCCCCGCCTGCCCGCTTCCAGTCTGGCCCGCGCCCGTCGCTGGCGCCGCAGGCGCCTGGGTCGCGGCAGCTTGCCGGGGCTCTGCGACCGCCGGTAATATCACCGTCAACACGCAAAAGCGCCGCCAAGGCGGCCCAGACACACGCTCGCCTGATGTTCCTACCCACCGCATCCGGATGCTCATTCATGACCGTGCACTCCATCGAAGTAAGAGACTTCCAGCAATGCCCAGGTTGTCCGCGCCACTGTTCTAGTCACGAATTATATACCTGCTGGCAGCTTCAAGTGCGCGCTTCCAGCCGGGCGTAAACTTGTCATTCCGCCAACCTCGCCCGGGGCTGCCCCGAGGGGCAAATGCGGGCAAATCCGCGTGACAGCCTCGCGCCCCACGCGTTCAATGAAGGTGTAGCATAGTGTAACCCTCGTCCCATCAAGTCCGGTGGCTCCGCACGCTCCGTCCTACAATATCCCTGTTCGATCCTGCCTGTCCGGTAACCTGGAAGTTGCCGCTGCGGGCCGGTATTTCATTTCGGAGAAATGCATGAAGTTCATTTTCGGTATCCTGCTTGGCGTGTTCGTGTTCGGCTCGCTGGCTCATGCGGATACCGTGGTTTTCAAGAATGGCGATAAGCTCACCGGCGCCTTTGTCGAATTGCGTGACAAAAAGCTGGCGCTCAAATCCGACGTACTCGGCGATGTATCCATCCCTCTCGACAAGGTTCAATCCCTGTCCATTGAAAAGCCCGCCGTTATCCTCGGACCCAACCGCAAGCTGACTCGCGGAAATGTCGAGTTGCAAGCCTCTGGAAATTGGCAGGTGACTTCCGGCGGAAACTCGCAAACAGTCAGTGCCTCCGACGTAACCATGGTTTTGACTGCGGATTCCTACCACGCGCAGGCCGAAGCGCCTGCAGAGCCTTGGCAGGATTGGAACGGGTCGGCTAATTTCGGCTACGCGATTCAGCGCGGCGATCAGAAAACCAGCACCCTCCAGGCCTCCGTGGCCGCGACGCGTGAGCGCCCTCACGATCTGTTTTTCTCCCCCCACTGGCGCACGAACTATGGCTTCAACATGCTCTTCGCCAAGGCCCAGCAAGGCGCCTCTACCGTGACTTCAAATACCCTCACCACCAGCCTTCGCCAGGATTATCTGTTTACTGCGCAGGACTTCGTGTTTGCCGTCGCCGACCTCGATCACATCGATGCCCAAGGTTTGTATCTTCGTCAAACTTACGGTGGCGGGCTGGGCCGGGACCTCATTCATACGGACCGAACTTTGCTTAGCGCCATTGGCGATATCGACTTCCTTCATGAACGGTTCTTCATTGGCCCCTCGCTCACAACCGTCGAGGCCTCGGTCGGCGAAAAACTCGGAGTACAAATCAATCGCTACTTCCGGTTTGATCATACTCTCAACTTCTACCCCGGCCTGCAGCGTGGTGGCCAATATCATGGCGATGCTTCCGCAAATTTTGCCTTGAAAGTCAGCCGCAGGTTTACCGCCAATATTGGCGCTCTCGATCAGTACCTGAGCAACCCTTCGCCCGGAAGCAGGAACAACAACATCGCCTTCACCACCGGACTGGGCTATACGTTTTAACCGCGTGTCAAAGCGGCCGCCGCGAACCGCTTTAGTGCTGCCCCAGTAGCGCAGGCATTGCCTGTGCTCGTGCTCCGAGATGCAAAGCGATAAAGAACCTCGTTCTGACAGTGGAATGCCCCTCGCAACCGTGGTTCGATCATTTGAATGCTGGCAGGCTGCTCCACACGCCTTTCTTGTGTGTGGGTGTTGGGCCGGCCATCACCGGGCGCACTTGAGCCCCGCCTCGCGCTGTCGTATTATCGCCGCGCATGCGCAGGTTCCTTTTTTCATGATCACCCGATCCATTGGCGCCGCCAGCCGCTGGCTGCTCGTCAAAATCGTGGACGCCATTGCCGCCACCGGTGTCAATCCGAATGTCTTGACCGCTTTTGGGATGCTCGTAAATTTTTGGGCGGCGGTGCTGTTTGCCACTGGGATGTTTCGTTCCGCCGCGGCCGTTATTTTTCTGGCCGGGTTTCCTCGACATGCTCGACGGGCAGGTGGCGCGGCGCGAAAAACGCGTGACCGCTTTCGGGGCTTTCTTCGATTCCACCCTGGATCGCTACTCCGACATGGCGTTATATATGGGACTTCTGGTTTATTACGCCGTAAACGCGCGAGCCTCTTATGTCATTCTCGCTGCGGTAGCCACGGCGGGCTCGGTGATGGTGAGTTACACGCGCGCACGCGCCGAGTCTCTGATTCCCACTTGCAAGGTCGGTTTCATGGAGCGCCCCGAGCGTCTGGTGCTCCTCATCCTCGGCGGAACGTTTGACCGCATGGCGCCCGCCCTGTGGGTGATCTCCCTGGTATCCACGATCACGGTAATTCACCGTATCGTCTATACCTGGCAGGAAACCAAAGCTGGGCGCACACTTCCCGGAATCCAGTCCGCAATTTAGCTCGGGACAAAATATTTATGAGGCGGGGTGTTATCCCGCGAGGGTGAACTTATCCAAGACTCGTGTTTATCGCGCCGCGGGCGGCTGCCATGTTTCCGGCGCGGTGCGCTCCGCTTCGGGCGCTCCGGACTCCATGGCGGCGTGAACCGGCGCGGCTACGATTTCCCGCACCCTTTCCCGCAACCCGTGCACATCGCTCTTATTAAGGTTGGCCGTTTCTATCGTGTCGTGAAAATAGACGACGATGGTCGCCGGGCGCAGCAGCCAGCTGGTTTTGCGATTGAACTCAAATGAACCCACCATACTCACCGGCACTATGGGCACTCCAAACTGCTGCGCCATGCGAAACCCGCCGTCGTGGAATCCGCCTACGCGTCCCGTAATGGTCCGTTTCCCCTCGGGAAAAACGATCAGGCTCACGCCGCTGTTAACCGCAGCCCGCGCGAGCCGCCACATCCGCTTGAGCTCGGAGGGCCGCGTGCCTTCCGGAACAGGCACGTTGCCAAAACGCCTCATCATCCAGCCATAGGCGGGGATGCGAAAATGCGACTCCAGTTCCAGCCCGCGTACGAATTGCGGCACCGCGCCATAAAGCACGAAGGGGTCGAACAGGTTTACGTGGTTCGAAACGAAGAAGCTGGTGCGGCGCGTGTCAAAGCCCGGAGAAAACTTTACTTCTACCCGCGCGCCCGCCAATCGCACGATATTCCGGGAGAGCCAGCGCTGCGGGCCGTCGTTGCTGCGCGGATCGATAAGCATTCCGAGCAAAACCAGCACCGGACAGGCCGTGAAAAAAAACAGTCCGCAGGCAGTCCACCGCGCCACCGTGCGCGCCCATAAATACCCGCGGCGCAGAACGCTTTCCCCAGGTCCTCCCCGAGGTCCCCCCCCAGGTCTCTGAGCCCCGCCGGACTGGGTTGCGCCCCCACGCATCACTACGTCCGCGTTCATACCATCACGTCGAGTGCGCCTGGCAGCACCTCGACGCGCCGGCAATCGAGCGTAAGCACCTCGCCATCCACCATCACATCTATAGGAGCATCAAGCGCAAATTCAACCCAGCGCGCGCCCTGTCGTGAGGCCTCGGGATGCGTAATATGCGTGCCGTCAAACAGTTTCGGAAAATTCCGCAGCAATTCCAGCCGCCCCACCGGGCCCCAGCGCACATATTCCAGCAATCCGTCGCTGGTTGACGCTCCCGGCGCAATCATCATCTTGCCGCCCGTGAATTTGCTGTTGCTGAAACTCAGAAATAGGCACCGCCTCCGGTCAAACTCGGCCTGCGGCTCCAACCGTAAAGGACCCTCCTGCCCTAACCGCAATGGAAAGGCGCGGCGCTCGAGCCGTGCCAGGCAATACAGCACTCCCAGAATGTAGCCCAGTTCTCCCAGCCCTTTGAAGCGGCGATTCGCCGCCGCCGTGACATCGGCAGTAAAGCCCATGCTGAGCAAATTTATGAAATACACTTCGCCCGCCGCGTGCGTAAGCCGCAGCACGTCGCAGGCCTGCCGCCGCCCCATCACAATTGCTTCCGCCGCATGCTCCGCGCCGCGCTCCGTGAAATCCCGGAGAAAAGAATTGCCGGTTCCCAGGGGCATGAAGCCCAGTGCGGCCCGGCCCCCGTGCGTGGCTCCAATTCCCTTGTCCGCCTCGGCGCCCACCCAGGCCTCCGGAAATAACCCGTTCACGACCTCGTAGGCCGTTCCGTCTCCTCCCACGGCCAGAAATTGCCGCTGCCCTCCCGCGTATGCCGCCCGTGCCAGCCGCGTAGCCTCTCCCGGACCTGACGTTTCCGCAGTTTCCACAGCCACCCCGGCCTCCCGCAGCCTCGCCAGCGCCGCCTTCGCGAGTCTTCCGCACCGCCCACCGCCGGCCGCGGGATTTACGATCGCCAGCACCGGTTCGCTCACACTCCGTTCACGGCGTCGCGGTGCAGCTTCCCTCTGATCTGCTCGGCCAGCACCCCACGCTTGATTTTGAGCGACGCGGTACGCGGAAAATCTTCCTCCCAAACCACGTAGCCGCTGATGCGTTTGTACGCAAGCAGTTTCTGGTTGCGGACCCCCAGTTCGGCGCGCGTCGCGCCGTCGATCGTTTGCCCCGGCTCCGGACGCAGCACCATCACCAGTTGCTCGCCCGCCAGCCCGCGTTCCGGCCACAGGTAATTCGCCGCGAACACGCAAAATTCCTTTACCCCCAGGCCCTCGAAAACATTCTCAATATCTTCGGGATAAATATTTTTTCCCTCCGCTGTGACAATCATATTTTTCTTCCGGCCCACGAGCTGCAAATGCCCGCTGGCATCGAGTCGCCCCAGGTCTCCCGTCATCAGCCAGCCATTCACAATCGTTTCCGCCGTCATCTCGGGATCGTCGAGATAATGCGACATCACCGTCTCGCCCCGCACCGCGACTTCTCCAACGCCATCCGCTCCCGCATTGTTTATGCGCACTTCGATCCCCGGCAGCGGTTTCCCCACCGTATCGGGCCGAAAGGGCGCAAATCCCCCCAGCGTAACTGCCGTGCCCGCTTCGGTCAGGCCGTATCCGTTCACTACCTGAATGCCTAGCTCGTTGAAAAATTCCAGCGTTGCCGGCTCCGTGAAGGCCCCGCCCACGCATAACGCGCCCAGTTCCCCGCCAAACGCCTGGTGAACCTGCGGCAACAGCCTGCGGCTCAGCCATAGCTTCGGACGGCGTCGCGTCGCCGCTCGATTAATGGCCGCCAGCATATGGAACGCGGCCCGCTTCAGTGGCGGCAATTCCGCGAAGCGCGCGCGCAACCCCTTTTCCAGATTTTTCAGCACTAGCGGCACCAGCGCCATATACGTGATCCGGTAACGCGTAAACGCCTCGCGCACGTATTCGGGCCGCAGCGTTCGCAAATGCACCACCGTCGCCCCGGATACGAACGGACGAATGAATCCCACCATGAAATCGATGGCGTGATTCGTCGGCAAAATGCTCAGGTAACGCACGCCCGGCCCAAAGGGATAAAACGCGCTGAGCGCGCGGCCCTGCGCCAGGTAATTTCCGTGGGTCAAAACGCAGCCTTTCGGCGCGCCGCCAGTCCCGGAAGAATAAACGATGCACGCGGCATCCGTCGCTTTGCACGCGCGAAATTCCGGCTTATCCGCGCCGCGAAACTCCTCCCAGCGCCGGCCGCACCCCAGTTCCGCGCCCGCGGGAGCTTCAGTAACCAGCACCGTTTCGAGCGTGCGCGGTATTGCGGTCGAACGCTGCGCGCTCATTATGGCCCGCCACAGCGCATACTCGATCACCAGCACGCGCGACTTCGAGTGCGCCAGCAGCGCCAGATGTTCCTCCGGAGCCAGCTTGTAATCCAGAGGCACCAGGACTCCGCCGCTGTAAAAAACCGCATATGCCGAGATCAGCCATTTCGACTGGTTCGTCATGATAATGGCCGCCCGGTCGCCCGCGGCGAATCCGGATTCCTCGAGTGCCGCCGCGAGCGGCGCCGTCGCCGCCGCAAAATCGCCGTAGCTCAGCCGGCAGCGCTCGCGGTCGCGATCCGCTTCGATCAGGCAAGTCTCCGCGGGCCAGCGCTCGATCGCCGCCTTCAGCGCGGCGCCCAGTGATTCGTATTGCGCGAGGTCGAGCATTGGTAGGGGAATTCTGCGGCGGGCGATGCGCGTGCGTGCGCGTGTAAGTGTGCGAGCGGTTCGCGCACGGCGAGCGCCGGGCATCTCTTCAGAGCCGCGCCTGGATGCGGCTGGCCAGCGTGCGAAATTCGGTCACGCCTTGCACCTCGTAGTCCGGCAGCTCCACGCCAAAGTGATTCTCCAGGTGCGTCAGCAGCTCGAGCATCTGCAGGCTGTCGATTTTGAATTTCTGGTAGAAATCGTCGCCCGCCGAAAGCTCCGCGCGCGGCACTTTGAAATGCTGCGCCGCCAGCGTAAGAATTTCTTCCGTAGTCTCGTCCAGAGTTTTCATGCCGCCGCCCTTGACGCTCGCGCTTCCTGCGGGACTTACACCTCTCGTCGCTGCTTACGGCAGATACGGCTGCGCGTCTGTGCTTTCTACAAACTTGCGCAGCCCCTCCATCACCACCGGCCGCGCGAAAAGCTCGCAGAAAATTTCGATCTCCATCCGCGTTTCGTCGCGCGGAATGGGTTTAACGAATCGCTTGGCTTCCGCCGTAGTCTTGCGATCGAACTTGGCGATCTGCGCCGCCGTCTGGCGCGCCACTTGCAACGCCTCGCCCTCCGCCGACACCTGGCTCACCAATCCCAGGCTCAGCGCCTTCGACGCATTCACGCTCCTTCCCGTGAGCAGCAAATCGCGCACTACCGCGTTGCCCACATCGCGCCGCAGTCGCGGAATTCCGCCAAATCCCGGGATCAGTCCCAGCCGCAGTTCCGGAAAGCAGAAGCGCGCCATCTTGTCGGCCACGATCAGATCGCAAGCCAGCGCCAACTCGAACCCCCCGCCGAACACCACCCCGTGCACCGCCGCGATGGTGGTAATCCCCACGGCATCAATTTTGTTCAGCACCCAATGGATCCGCTCCAGAAATTCCCGCACGCCCTCCACGCGTTCCTCGGCCGTTCGCGAAAGCGCTGCCGCATAAAGCTCCCGCAAATCGGCGCCCGCCGAAAATCCCGCCGGCTGCTTGCTGTACACGATCAGCGCACTCGCATTTTCCGCCGCCGCTTCCAGCACCGGCACAAACGCTTCCAGCTCCTCCAGCATCGCCGTCCCGATTTCATTACACGGCGGTTGGTCGAGCGCCAGTTCAAGCGCGCCTTCTCTCATCTCCCACGAGAGCGCCTTGCCGTGAACGCCGTTCACGTTAACGCTGGTCATCGTCGCCACGCCTCATTTTCACTGCGCATTCTTACGATACATCACTTCAATAGCCTCGCTAAACGTGCTGGCGATGGCCTCGCGGCGCAATTTGCCGTTCGCCGTCAGTAATCCGCTTTCAATCGTCAGCGGCTGCCGTTCGATCCGAAACGCACGAATTTGCCGGTAGTGCGGCAACGTCGCATTCAGCGCCGCGATTTGTTTCTCCGCATTTTCAGCGCGCACTTCGCCCGTCAACAATGCCGCCAGGTAGCTCCGCCCATTTCCGAACAGCACGGCCTGCTGCGAGCCGGGAATCGACTGGAGCAACTTTTCTTCCAGAGGTTCGGGCGCGATGTTGTGCCCGGAATTCAAAATCAGCAGGTTTTTCAGCCGTCCGATGATGCGCCAGTTCCCTGCGGAAGTTTGCTCGCCCTGATCGCCGGTGTGAAACCAACCGTCCGAAAAACATTTCGCCGTTTCCTGCGGCCGGTTCCAGTAGCCCGCAAAAATGTTTGGCCCGCGCACCAGGATTTCGTTTCCCTCGCCCAGCTTCATCTCGATCCCGGGAATGGCTGCGCCCACCGCGCCCGGCTCGGCGCGCCCCGGCTCGTCGAGCGTGCAGATGCCGGTGGTCTCGGTGAGCCCGTAACCCTGCAACACGGGAATTCCCAGCATCAGAAAAAACAGCTGCGTCTCGAGCGCCAGCGGCGCGGAACCACAAATGAGCGCTTTGAGATTTGTTCCCAGTTTCTTGCGAATCGCCGGAAAAATCAATTTCTCGCCAACTGCCAGCCACATCGCGCCACCCGCGCGCTCTCCGTTTCGCCCGGCCCGCCATGCGCTCTTCGCCCTAGTGAATATTTTCTGCGTAATCCCGCCGCGGCTCGCCAACTGCCCTTCCACCGCCGCGCGCATCCGCTCGAGCAGCGCCGGCACATTCAAGCAATACTCCGGCTTCGCCGCGCGGAGGTCCTCGGCCAGCCGCCCCAGGTCCACGCACAAATACAATGTGCTCGCGCGCGAAAGGCACGACAGCAGCAAAATCCACGACGCCGCGAAACAAAATGGCAAATAGTGAAATACTTCCTCGATATGCTCCTCTGTCCCGCCCTTTTGCGAACCAATAAACGGCCCGCCCATCAGTTCATCGAGCCTCGCAGTCGTACACCCCAGCATGTGCGTCACGTTCGCCACCGTCAGCATCACGCCTTTCGCTTCCCCCGACGTTCCCGACGTATATATGATCGCGATAGGATCGCCGCCCGCCGCACGTACCGGCGCTATTGGCGTACCCGCAATAGCGCTACTCCCGGTATTCGCGAATACCTCGTCGTACGTTACCACTCGCGGCAGGCTCGCCCCGGCGTCTTCCCGCGTTTGCGCCGCGCCATCCGCCGCGCTCCAAGCTGTGCGCAGCGCCGCTCCCTGCGCAGCATCCCCGCAGCAGATCAATCGCGGCTGGCAATCGCGTGCCATGACTGCCAGCTCGCTGGGCGCCTGCCGCGCGTATAGCGGCACCACCATAATTCCGTCCGCCATGGCCGCCAGATCGCACGCCACCCACGCGATACCATTTGCGGAGAGCAGAACGCACCGGTCGCCCTTCTTTAATCCGGCATCCGCCAGGAATGTCCGGACCGCCGCGACACGCTCCAGAAGATCTCGCGCCGTCGCCGTCACATTCCCGTCCGGCCGCATCTCCACCAGCACGGGCCGCTCCGGCGAACGGCCCAGGCGCTCAAAAATATTCTCGAGAAAGTTCACGCTCTGAATTCCTGAGGGACTGCTTCTGCGGCGGTAGCCGCGGGGTCTTCTCGCTCGAGCCCCACTCTGCGGATCACGCGATCACCCGCTCCCCATGGCTGTACCCGCCTTCTGTGGATCGCGGAAAAGCATCGTTCATCCCGCCGCCAGCGCCTGGCCCTGGCTCTCGTACTTTTCGACAAGTCGCACCAGTAACGGATGGAGTGGCGGCAAATATTCTTCCCAGCTCCGCACGCCGCCCCGAATGGGAAAATCCGGATAGCGCTCCTGCACGTTTTGCTCGATAAAAACTCCCATGCGCGACATCCGCTTGAGGTTGTCCACTACCGTGCGACCGATCGCCTCCCGAATCGCTTCCGCATCCGTCCGCAGCTTTTCCATCGCGATCAGCAGCTTTTCCTCGAGGTCGGGGTCTTCCACGGTCATCAGCAAATCTTCGCGCCCCTGCTCGTGCAGCAAATTTCGGATTCTCTCGTCCATGGTCACGCCCGCGGCCGGAACCAGGGCCGGCATCGTCGTCACCATCCCGTGATATCGCGAAGACACCAGCATGTCGCTCGCGCGCAGAATGCTTACCATTTCGTACATGTCGTGCCGTTCCGCCGCGAAAATCGGCGTTCGCCCCGGACTCTCGCCGTCCATCCGCGCCGCCATCGCCCGGCAGGCGCGCTCATCCAATTGTTCCATGGCCGCCAGAAGCACGAAAACGCCGTGCCGCTCCCGGAATGCCGCCACCGCCCGCGCCATGTTCGAGATGTAGCGCTCAAAAGCCGCGTCCACCTTGGGTCCCGATTTGTGAAAGTAGATCGTGCGGTAGTAGCTCGGCTGATAGGCGCCCCACGCCGAGTGCGCCACAAATTTCCCGAGCGATGGTTTCACCGGCCACCAGAAAGGATGAATCGGGCACACGGCCAGCACCGGAGAGCGGCCGTCCCATCCTGCTTCGGTCAGCGCTCGGCGGCCCACTTCCGGTCCATGCGGCTCAAATGTCCAGGCGCTATCCGCGCCCAGCTCGCTGGGCACGCCCAGTTCGCTCAAAACACTTTGCGAAGCTGCATTCCGCGTCAGGATCAGCGACTGGCTGCAGTAATACGCGCACATCCGCGCCAGGAATGGATTCATGTGCCCCGCTTCGGCGCCGTACCCGATCGATATCTTGTTTTCAGCCGCGGCGATTCCGAGCGCTCCGATGATCATCGTGGTCAGGGCATCCGCGAATTTGCTCTTGAACATCGAGCCTTCGCACGCCAGGACGCCGTGATGCCGCCGCACCTCGCGATATAGGAAGGGAGGGAAAACGTCGGGAAGATAAACCTGCTGCGCGTCCCCAAAGTAACCGCGCGTGAGATTAAAATCCTGCGTCATCACGGCCAGCGCCACATTTTCCGGCCCCAGCACGCATCTTATTTGCCGCAGCATTTCTTCCACACGGACATCCGAGCCCGTGTTGCGCATGCCGTTGTAACCCGCGCATAAAAGTTTCAGTCGCTGCCCCGGCTGCCACGCCGACCCCCCGCCCAGCATCCACGCCAGTTTCGCTCGTTCGATCTGCGCGGCGACCCACAGCTCGAGGATCGTATCCATCATGACGCGGATCTTCCTGCCCCCAGCCGCGCGGCGCCGGCCAGCGGGCCGAGGGTCTCCTTCTCGTCGTCCGGCATCTCCGCACGCCACTCGCGGTAAGGGTATTTGAATTGGCAATCCCGCGCGAAGCGCAACAACGGAAACGCATACGTCGAAAATGGCGCGGGCGCGCGGCCCATTTCCGCCACCACCCGGCTGTTGTCAAACACCGTATTCCATACCAGGTAGGGCCAAAAAACCTTCAGTAGCGAAGCGCCCAATCCCACTTCGTCGCGCCGCCCCGCCAGCGCTTCCACCACCTTGCGAAATGGTCCCTCGAGCCCGGGCCAGAAAAGCGGCTTCATTTTCCCTTGAGCCTTGGCCAGCGCAGCGGTGAGCTCGCCAAACGTTTCCGAAAGCTTCCCCGCCGACAAGTGATAAACCTCGTATTCGGGCAGATCCTTGCGGTGCAGCGCGATCACCGCATCCGCAACGTAATCGACGGGCACGATGTCAATTCGGTCGGTGGGCCGCAACGGTAGCACCGGAAGGCTGGCCAGAAAAACGAATGCGCGCACCATGTCGAACTGCGTGGTCTCCGGCCGCTGCGTATCCCCAAGCACGATGCTCGGCCGGAAAACGATGCGCGAAACATCCGGCAGCATCTCGCGAACCATGTGCTCGCAGAATTTCTTCGTGCGCGCGTAGGGATCGTAATCCGAGCGCTCCCACTCGATCGAGCGGTCTTCCGCAACCACTTCGTTCTTGCGCTGGCCCGCCACGGCCACCGTGCTGATCTGACTGAACCGCCGCAAGCCGTGCGCTTCGTGCGCGCGCCGCGCAAGCTGCACCACCTCGAGCGTGCCGCGTAAATTCACATTCAGGCAGCTTTTTTCCGATTTTCGATTGAGTGAAGCGGCCGCGTGCAGCACCGACTCGGTGGACGTAACCAATTCCCGGTACTCGGCCGCGTCCAGCCCGAATTGCGGCGCCGTCAGATCGCCCCGAAAAATCCGTATCTGCGTCCCGAGAATTTCGCGAAATGTGGCCAAGTCCAGCTGCAACTGCAGCGCTCGCCACAGCCGCTGTTCCGCTTCCCGAGCGTCCGCAGCCCGCACCAGCAGGTTTAACCGCTCACCGTGCCTCGCGGCCAACCCTGCGGCCAGGTAAGAGCCGATATAGCCGGTCGCGCCGGTCAGGAAAGTGGCCATGTCGCCCGCGTGCTACTCGCCTCGGCCGCGCGTATTTCTCCCGGCGGCAGGCTTTCGGTCAGGCGGAATTCGCGCCGCCTCCGCGATTCCACGGCGTGGCCTTCGATCAGCGGGTAAACCCATTTTCGCAATGCCGGGATATGGATATTGATCCAGTAATCCCACCAATCGATCGTGCCCGGTTCGTAGCCGAAGCTCTCGCGCTCCTCCGCCGGCAGCGCCGCCGAGAGCATTTGTACGTTTTCCGACTCGAAGATCTGCTCGTTGTGCAATATGAACGGCTCGTACAGGTCGATCAGTTTTGCTACGCGATCCAAATCCCTCTCGGCCCGCGCCAGTGGTGGCCGTTTGAATTGCAGGGCCGCGGCGGCCCGGTTGATGCCCTTGACCAGCACCTTTTGCGCCGGCACGGAAAGCTTTTCGTACCGCTCTTTCGACACGGGAATGGTGTCGAAGCGCATCCGCAGCCAGTGCTCGAGGCCCTGCTGCGCGCGGTAATGCTTGCGATGCGCGAGCGCCGTCAGTTCGATCGCCCGTCCCATGTCACACGGATTGCTTCCGGAAGTCGCCAGTTGGTATACGCGCTCGTGCCGCCGTTCGATCAGCGCCGCGGCGATCAGCGTCATTCCCCGGCACACCATGTCCACCGGAATTAGGTCCAAACACTTGCGTTTGTTGGTCGGCAATTGCCGGAAAAAAGTGCCCAGCAAGTAGGAAAGCGGCGCCGACGTATTGATGCCCTCATTCCATCCGCGGAATGGCTGATGCACCGACGTCTCCACGATCGAAGGCCGCGCAATCGCGATCGGCAGTTCCGCGCCGCGCGTTGCCAGTAAAGATTCACCCAGGCTCTTGGTAAAGGTATACGTGTTGGGCCATCCGAAATGCTTGGCCCGCCGCGTTCCCGCTTGGGTCAGATGGTTGCGCAGCCAGCGCATCCGGTTCTTACGGATAAAATTATCCATTTCCCCTGCGGGCGGCTGTTCTCCATTACGGCGTGTCGGCAGCGCCTGCCGGCGCAAGGCGGCCTCCACCTCGGGACTCTGGGCGCGTGCTTCCACTTTCCGCACCGTCGCTTGCAGCGCTAACCACTCGGCCTTCGCATCGAAATCCGCCACTCGTGCCGGAGTATAGTTCGCCGTGCAATTCTCGCCGATCCGTCCGTCACGCCCTCCTACCACGTAACACGTCGAAAGGTGCAGCAGCGCCGCATGGCTGGAGCCGCGCAAAAATTCCACCAGGTTCGCTGCCGAGTCGATGTTGCTCGCCAGCGCGTCGCGCAGGTCCGGGTTGAAGTCGGTAAGCCCCGAACTGTTCACCACCAGGTCCACGCAGCGCCCCAGGCGCTGGTATGCCGCCGGGTCCATTCCTAGGTCCGGCTTGCTCACATCTCCTTCCACAACTTCGATTTTGGCATTCAGAAAACGGTCGAAGTCGGCGCCGTAACGCTTTTCCAGCGGATCAAAAACGGGCGACTCCGCCACGATTTTTTCAAATCGTTTGCGCGCCGTCATCGTGCGCTGGCGCCGGATCAGCAGGTAGATCTTCCCGATCTCCGGCACCTCGGAAAGAATGTGTTCCAGCCACACCTTGGCGATAAATCCGGTCCCCCCGATCAGCAGGATTTGCTTGCCTCGCAACGTGTGCCGCACCGAGAGCCGTGCGGGCGGGCGGCGCTGCTGAAAAGCCACGAGTGCGTGTTGAATATCTGACGGCCGCCGCGCCGCGGGCAGAATCGCGCTCGCCAGTTGTTCCGGCTGCTTCTCGAGCCCGAGGTCCTGCAGCAATTGCTTCCCGCCGATCCGGCCGTTCGGATTTTTGCCCAGCGCGAATGCCAGCGGACCTCGCGGACGCACGACCGGATCGAGCAACCGCCCGGTGGAAATTCCGTCGCGAAATTCCAGCCGGTTGGCCACCAATTGCTCGACGCCGAGGTGCCGTGCCAGCGGCCGCATCACATGATCGAGGCCCTGGCTCACCAACACCACCTGCCCGTGCTCCTCCATCCACTTGCGCAGCATCTTCAGCCCTTTGGGCTTCAGTTGCGGCTTCAAAATGTAGTGGAAGTATTCCTCCCCCAAAAGGTCCAGGCGATCGCGGCTTACTCCGCGCAGCAGAGCATGCAGCATGCGCGTGGCTAAAACGCGATGGCTCGCGTACAGCACCGGCCGCACCAGCGCCTGCAGAAACAATCCGCCCCGCCGGGACCAGCGCTCCGCGAACGTATGCGCATTCCAGGTGAAATACGCGACCGGCCGCACCGCGGTCAGATCCGCCAGGCTGCCTTCCACCCGCCAGAAAACCGGCCAGCTATCTCCTGCGCCTGCCCCCTCCTGCCGGATTTCGCGCTTGGCGCTTGCGTCCACGCCTGCGCCAGTAGCGCTTTTCGGCGTGAGTCCATTGCCGTTTTGAGGGTTCGCTTTGCGCAAGTTCAACTTCCCGCCCAGAGACGAGACTGCGCGTGTAAGGATGGCCGCATGCAATGCAGTAATCGAACTTAACACTACTTCAAGCGCTCCGGCAAGCTCCGCCCGCCCTCTGGGAGAGGCCTACTCACAGCGTCTTCCCTTTGCAAATTTAAATGCATCAGTGGGAAGCGCTGGGGAGTGCTTGCCGCCCGGCGAGGAAGCGGAAGCGGCGGGTAAGTGAAATCTCCCAAGCCATACGTTTTGCCGGAATGCTTGGTAGCTCGAGCGGAGCATTCCTCGCGATACTTCTGGTGGAGAATCCCGGGGCGCCGTGGACGTGGGTGCCCCGGGACGCCATAAGGCATTTTACCGTTCGTCTCGCTTGTCTTGGTTCTCGTTTCGCTCCTCACCAGTATGAGTGAAAACGGCGACACAACCCGTGTTTACCCAACCGTAGGACGCACACACAGTGGGATCGGCAGGTGGAGAGATAGCGGCAGCGGGCGGATGCACAATCACGAACACATGATTATTTTCGCCAAAGGCTGCCAGGTTCCCCGCACGGATGCTGCCGGGCTGGGGTCCAGCCGGTGGAAGGTTTTGCAGCCAGCGGCCGGATTCTGCGCTGATAACCCCGAGGACCACGGGATTCGCCGAGTTGCCGCCAATGTTCGAGGACACGATGAATCTGCCGTCGCCGGGGTTGTAATTCACTTCGTCCCCGCCGCCTACCTGAGTGATTCCTGGCCCGATTTCGGAGCCATGCAGATCGATAACCAACGGGAAGGGTCCGCGTCCGCCACCTTCACCGTGTCGTCTCCGTCTCCCGCCCAAACTGTCAGTTTTGCTCCGCTCACAACGCTATTGGGTCCGCCGAGATTGCGATTGGTCGTTGCTCCCGCAAAATAAACTGCGGTCCCACCCACTGTTCCCGTGGTAATCCGCCCGATTGCGAAGCCGAGAACGAGAGCAACGACGACTTTCACCTTCATGCAAAGATGCGCGCGACTAGCGGTGCTCTGGCTCAGTGCGGCCGCAGCGCGGATGCCGCAGAAGCAAATTTCGCCTGCGCGTGCCGGCGCAACTGCTCGACCAGCGCCGCCTGCGCGCGCGTGGGAAAACGGTGCTTCAAATGCGCCACCCCCACGCTGCGCGCCGCGCGCTGATCGCTCACCCGCACGAAACGGCACTTGGCCTGCTTCTCCACCGCCATGGCCGGCACCACCGAAACGCCCATGCCGGTGGCGACCATCGACAAGATGGTCGAGAATTGCCCGCTCTCGAAAATCACGCGCGGATGCACGCGCGAGCGTCGGCAGGCCGAAAGCATATTTTCGCGGAAGCAGTGGCCTTCCTTGAGGAGCAGGAAAGGGTCGTTGCGAATCTCCGCCAGAGCGACGGATTTTCGTGACGCGAGGCGATGGTCTTCGGGGAGCGCGGCGAAAAGCGGCTCGCGAAAAAGTTCTTCGCACACGAGCTCGTCGCCGCGAACCGGCAGGGCCAGCACTACCAGGTCCACGCGGCCGTGGTGGAGATATTCGAGCAGCACCGGCGTAATTTCCTCGGCAATGCTGATCGAAATCGACGGATGGCGGCGCGCGAAAGCAGCGATCACCGGGCCCAGGAAATATGGCGCGATGGTCGGGATGGCGCCGACGGCGACGGTGCCGATTTCGGCTCCCGACATTTCCTGAATCTCGGTGCGGGCCTCGCCGACGCGCCGCAAAATTTCTCCCGCTTTCGGGAGAAACGCCTGGCCGAATTCCGTGAGCCGGGCGAAGCGCGGGAAGCGGTCGAAAAGTTTAGCGCCGAGTTCATCCTCGAGCTTGCGCACCTGCTGCGAGAGGGAAGGCTGGGCGACGTGCTGCTCCTCGGCGGCCCGGGTGAAATTTCCGGCGCGCGCCACGGCGCAGAAATAGCGCAGCTGGTGGAGTTCCACGAGCTAACGCCCAGACCCACGAATTGACCGGCACGCGCGATTGTTGCGATGTCTTTTCCCTATGATTGCCATAGCTTCCATATATTAGACCTTGGGCTGGCGATCTTCTACTCTTCGTTGCCTGGAGGGCCAAATCACGATGGCTGACAATCAAGTTGTAAAGCATGGCGACGTGACGCAGCGCGTGGGCGTGGAAGTGATTCGCGCGCGCGGCGTGGACGTCGAGAAACTGATTAAAATGCTCATTGCCAACGCTGCCGCGGAATTCGCGAGCACCTACTACTATTACACCATCCTGCGCATGCACCTGGCGGGCCACGAAGACTACAAGGAGATTTGCGAGGACGCCCGCCTGGAAGATCGCGCGCACTGGGAACTGATCGTCCCGCGAATTTACGAGCTGGGCGGCGAATTGCCGAACGATCTGCCCGCGTTCCACAATCAGGCCGGATGCGTCGCGGCGAGATTGCCCGATCCGCCGACGGCCGTCAACATCCTGACGCTGCTGCTCGAGTCCGAGCGGTGCGCGATCCGCAGCTGGATCCAGATCTGCGACATGACGTTCGGCAAAGATCCCCGGACGTACGACATGGCCGCGCGCATTTTGAACGAGGAGATCGAACACGAAGCGTGGTTCATCGAACTGCTCGCTCACGAACGCGACGGGAAATCGATTCCCTCGGGCCACTTCCGGCGCGGCACTCCCGGCGAAGCGCCGTACAGCAAGAACCGCGGCTTCTACAATCCCTAGAGAGTTGTTGTCAGGGCCGAGTGGCTGCCGAAGGGCTTTTCTCTCTTTCGGCAGCCGCCCGACCTGATTTGTCTTGGTTCCGTTAAGCTCGACAATTGCGATACAGAAACCCAAAAACCCCACACGCAAGTACGGCGTATGGGACACCCAGGGTAGCCCGGCCGATGACTCCGATACACACGCCGAATTGTCTGCAAGCGCCGAATGGCTAGCGACGAATCTTTTGAGGTGACGCTGGTTACGCCGTATGGTCCGCGCGTGATTACTGCGCGAGCCACGGAGCACCTTTGGGACGAAGCCAAGCGTGGCGGAGTAACTCTGCCGGCCATTTGCCACCAGGGCCGCTGCCTCACCTGCGCGGGCCAACTGCTGGCTCCCGGCGAATTCGATTCGTCCGACGCGGTATCGTATTTTCCGCAGGACCGCGAAGCCGGATACATCCTGCTGTGTACGGCCAAGCCTCGCTCGAACCTGCGCATCCGGACGCACGTGCAGACGGAAATGCGGCAGTTCCGGCTGAAGTGCGGCCTGCCGGCGCCATACGCGTGATGGTGGGGTAACTCTGTGGTTACTCCCGGCCCCCACCCCTTTTTGCGCAAGGATA
Source organism: uncultured Acidobacteriota bacterium (assembly GCA_963719845.1). Lineage (GTDB taxonomy): Bacteria > Acidobacteriota > Terriglobia > Acidiferrales > UBA7541 > Palsa-189. The sequence continues at coordinate 81,386 of CAVRDM010000022.1, forward strand.
TGAATCCATGGGACTTGAAGTCGCGAAAATCGCAAGCATATCAAAATGGGGCGTTTATAAGCTGAGGCGTTGGTAACTTGATGAATCGTAAAGCGGTTAAATCGTGGGATTTGGGCTCGCCGGGGGTAGAAAAACCGCCGAAAGACTGGCAACGCAAAGGGGAGCGGCAAATTGCGTGACCGACTTCAAACATGGCGCATGGTATCACATGAGTAACTAAATTTCAACAATTTACTTTAAAGGCATTCGAATGAACTTCCGCAAGAAGGGAAGAATGTCGGGCAAGTAACTGTCACCATAGTTTCTGTTTCGAAGACGGTCGTGGGGCAAGAGGGCGGAAGGGGATTCGTAGGAACGGCCTTCGCGGCGGGCGAGTTCGGCCTCAAGTGGCCAAGCGGGGTGCGCCGAAGGGCTCTATTGCGGGGCGGTAACTTTAGCGGGTAGCCGGTTCGGACGCCGGGTGCATCCCGTGTTGCGGGACTTCGTGGATGCCGCGCGGAGGCGGTTCGTGGTGCGTGCGGTAAAAATGGTCGAGCGTGCCGGGGCCTTTGCCAATTATGAACGCATTTTCAATGGCCTTGGTTACATAAGCTTTTGCGAGCACCACGGCATCGCGCAGAGGCCGTCCGGAGGCGAGCAGAGCGGCAACCGCGGAAGCGAAGGTACAGCCGGTTCCATGGGTGTTCTCAGTCTTGACGTGATCGCCACCCAAGATTAGGACGCTGGCGCCGTCGAAGAGCACATCCACGGCCTTATCCAGATGGCCGCCCTTAACGACCACGGCGCGGGCGCCTTGCTGCACGAGTTTCCGCGCCGCGGCTTCCATGCCGGCCACGTCCTTAATCTCCAGCCCTGAAAGCATCGATGCTTCGGCAAGATTGGGAGTAATGACTTCCACCCGTTTCATCAATTCGTCGCGCAGGTACTCCACGCCGGCGGCATCCAGCAAATCGGTCCCCCCGGCGCTGGGCTGAACCACGGGATCGAGCACCACGTTGGCAAAGCGCCCCCGATCGAGAAATTCGGCGACGATAACGGCATTGGCGCGATTGCCCAGCATGCCAATCTTGATGGCGGCGATCTGAACGTCCTCTGCGAGGTTGTCCAACTGGGCGCGTAGAGTCTCGGCTGGAGTGACGTGCACTTCCTTAACTCCCTGCGTGGATTGCACGGTCAAGGCGGTAAGCGCAGCGACGCCGTAACAGTTATGAGCCGAAATGGTTTTTAAGTCGGCGCCGATACCCGCACCGCAGCAGGGATCGAAGCCCGCGATGGTGAGCACAATGGGTAAGGAGGGCCGCCGATGATTGTTCAACGCTCAACCGCTTTCTTCCGTAAGTCAAAAAACGCCGGCTGCGCCGAAACGGGTGCAGCGAGCCTTGTAAGGCGACTGTACGCGCGTCATTCCTCACAACGCAAGATTTTTCTGGGATGAATGAGATTCTGTGCGGGTTGAACAACCCTCGCGCGCCGACCGAGAGGCAGCGATAGGCGCAGGGCAAAGTTCAAGGCCGAAATGCGCCGGGCCCCATTACCGCACTAGGGTGATTAGATGACGTTGTCGGCTCCTTCCGGGCGAGTAGACTTGGTAGCTGTGAACGACCAAGGCTCGGAAGAAAGGAGCCGAGCAATGATGATTATAGGATGTGATTTTCACACACGCTATCAGCAGATTGCGATGATGGATGAGGCCACCGGGGAGTTGATCGAGCGACGGTTGGACCACGAGAGCGGCGAGGCCCACGCGTTCTACCGCGATTTGCAGGACCGGTGCGGGTGGGCATCGAAGCCACCGGTCCGATTCACTGGTTCGAGCGGTTGCTGGCGGAACTGGGTCACGAACTTTGGATCGGGGACTCGGCGAAGATTCGCGCCAGCGAAGTGCGCAAGCAGAAGACCGATGAACGCGATGCCCGGCTCATTCTCGATCTGCTGCTGGCGAAACGCTTTCCGAAAATCTGGGTCCCCACCGCCGAGCGAACGCGACCTCCGGCAGTTGCTCTGGCATCGTCACAAGCTCGTGTGCATGCGCACGATGCTGGGCAACCAACTGCACGCACTGGCCATGAGCGAGGGACTGTGCCGCAAGAGAAAGCTGTTCACCAAGAAAGGCCGCAGGGAACTGGAAGGTCTGACTCTAGCGCCCTGGGCCAGCCGGCGGCGCGAAGAACTTCTGAAACTGCTCGACCAACTCGAACCTCCGATCGCGGAGTTGGATCGCGCGGTTATGGAAGAAGCCAAACGCCGAGAAGATGCGGTGCTCGCTTGATGACCCATCCGGGCATCGGTCCGGTGAACTCGCTGGCCTTTGTTCTGGCCATCGGTCCGATCACTCGTTTCGCCGCAGCAAAAAGATCGCCAGTTATCTGGGACTGAATCCGAGCGAAGAATCCAGCGGCGGACGGCGGCGGCTCGGGGCCATCAGCAAGCAGGGCAACACATGGTGCGCTGGCTGCTGATCGAAGCCGTGCACCCGCGGTGCGCTACGATCCCGCACTGCGGCAGGACTATCAACGGTTGAAATTCCGTCGAGGACACGCGGTGGCGAAGGTGGCCATCGCGCGCAAGTTGGCTGTGCGTATGTACTGGATGCTGCGTAGTGGAGCAGAGTACGCACAGCTGGTTCGCAGGCAAGGCAGCCCGGGGGCCACCCTGGTGGACGCAAGTTCATCGCTAGGCTGATTGGGCGCCTTGCTCCCGCGAGCGATCGCGGCGTCTGAAAAATGAATCATGGTCGGAAGTGCAGTGACCGAATAGATGGTTGGTGGAACCAGATTCCACCGCTAGATTCACGCAGCGAGCCTTGGTCGAAATGAAGGAAACAGCAAAGGCCCTTTTAAGTAAGAACAAAAACGAGTGCTCCGCAGCTCGTACACTCTACGTGTCTCTTGACAGAGCCGACAACGTCATAGAGGGTGGCCGAACCTTTGCGCACGAGGAGGTTTTGAGGGTGCCCTGTCCCCGGCTTCATCGGGGGCAGGGCTTTGCGGTCTTTGAGCATTCGCGTTCTACTGGACTGGATCAATCGGCACCAAGCCCGGCTGCCGTTTGGAATAGAACGCAAAACTGCTCCAGGGCCAGTCCTGGGGATGAAGCGCCAAGCCGCGCTTCACCGGATTCAAGTGCATATAGTGCAGCTTCTCGACGCGTTTCTTGTGGCTCCAAACATTGAAATCATGAAAGCGCAACTGCCAGAACCGTGGAAGCAAGTCATCGGAATGATCGAATCGGAGCCGCAACTGCCCGGCCCAGGCGCGCCGCTTGCCTCGCAACCGGTGTGAGACGCGCTGCTTGAGCACTTGCATCACCGTCGACGGTGTGCCGTGCTCGGGTTCGCCGATCAACAGGTGAATATGTTCGGGCATGACCACGTAACCCACTAGCGCAAAGCCGTAGCCCTCGCGAACCTCTGCCAGAATCCGCGCGAAAACATTTTTCGCGTGTGCGGACCGCAGCAGCGGCAATCGCCGATAACAGCTGCACGTGATAAAATGTAGATGCCGTTGCCCGTAATAGCGCTTTAAGCCTTTGGGCATGGGACACATCAAAAGCCCTGCCCCCCAAAACCGGGGACAGGGCACCCGCAAAACACACTCGTCGCTAATCACCTCAACAAAATACACAAGTGGTATCCTCTGGCCACGTAGCATCGTCAAGAACAATTCTAAGAAACTAAGCACCGGCCACCCGCCTGCTCCGGCAACACAGTGCCAGCCACTCACGGCCATGCAGTGCGGCCGGCTAACACACTTTGTCGACTTATGGCGACGAGCTAATGCCTTGCAGCACGCTCGATCTGGGGACATCCAAATGCGGATACGGTGTCAGAGAAGAAGTACACAAAAACGGGTGCTCATATGACAGAGCAAGATGAGAGGGCCGCGGCAGCCCATTCAGGCATTAGCCAGATTACCTGTTCCTGGTATAGTTCGTCAGCGACAAATGAATTTTCTCAGCTCGACTGCGAAGGTTGTTATCGGGATTGTTGTCACGCCTGTCCTATGCGTTGCCGCTCAGGCCCAGGCCCCCAAAGGTAGGTTAAAGACTCGAATTGACACGGTCGTCAAGGCAGAGATCAAAAGACAGGAGATACCTGGTCTATCCGTCGCAGTCCTGAGCAAGGAACGCATCGTATTCTCGAAGGCCTATGGTATGGCGGATCTTGAGAATCAAGTTCCCGTCACCAGGCATTCCCTGTTCCGAACAGCATCGGTAGCGAAGCCCATCACTGCCACCGCCGCCACGATCTTATGGCAACAAGGCAAACTCGACTTGGATGCTCCGATCCAGCTTTACTGCCCGGCCTTCCCCGAAAAACCCTGGCCGATCACGGCACGACAGCTTTTGGGGCATCTGAGCGGCATTCGTCATTACAAATCCAATAGTCCGGATGATCCGGAAATTAGCAGCACCTATCATTACGCGAAGTTGAGTGATGCTTTTTCGCTCTTCGCGAACGATCCGCTAGTGTCTCAACCAGGGACGGCTTACCTCTACTCAACCTTCGGTTATACGGTGGTCGGCTGTGTGCTCGAAGGCGCCGCCGCGGAGTCCTTTCCAAATCTTCTTCTCGATCTTGTCTTTAGACCGGCAAGGATGGATCACTCAACTGTTGACGACGCTCTGATGATCATTCCCGATCGTGTGCGAGGCTATGCTCGCGCAAAGGATGGATCGCTACAGAACGGTGCAAGCATTGATTCGAGCGACAAGTACCCCGGAGGAGGTCTTCTCGTTACCGCAGAGGACTTGTGCAAGTTTGCGCTGGCTCTAGAATCCGGCAGGCTCCTCCAGCCGGTGGCTCTTAAAATGATGTGGGCCGCACAAACTACGTCAACTGGGAGTTCGACTGGTTATGGCTTGGGCTGGGGCATTTTGTCCGATCATGGCGAGTTGGCCCTTGCGCATACCGGGAGTCAGCAAGGCGCCTCCGCCACATTACTTCTGATTCCAAGCCGTAGATTTGCCGTGGCTATCATGGCCAATATTGAGGATGTTGATTCGGCCACAATTGCGCACGCCGTCGCTGATGCTGTGCGAATCAATTGAACCGAGTCGGCTCACTTGGCACATTAAGAAGCAGGTTTACGGACACAGGGCCGTCCTCTCGAGGCGCTCAATTAGAAATGCTCCGTAAGTGGGCGCCATGGCAAAAATGCGCTGCTTCAAGCATATGGCGGCGTGCGTGACGGCGCGTGGCGACCAATTCGCGGACGACGGTACGCCGCTGAGGGCGGAGCCGCCGCGGTGTACTAAGCCGGGATGTGCCACCAGCCGCGCCACTGTGCATTGGAAACGTTCTGATCCCAAGCAGCGGTGTAGATGGCTCCGTCCGTGCTGACAATAAAGATGTCCAGCTTGTTGGGATCGCGCGAAACAGCCGCGACCGGTGAGCCTGGCTGAATTGCGCCGGTCAGGATGTTTGACCAACCGCGCCACTGGGCGTTGGCGACGTTCTGATCCCAAGCAGCCGTATACGTCTTTCCGTCAGCGCCGGCCACAAAGATGTCCAACTTGTTAGGATCGCGCGCGAGCGCGGAGACCGGGGTGCCGGGCTTCGCCGTTAGATCGCCGATCCGCCACCAACCGCGCCATTGGGCGTTAGCGACATTTTGATCCCAAGCGGCTGTATAAACGCCTGAGTCAATACTCACGAGAAAGATGTCCAATTTGTTGGGATCGCGCGAAACAGCCGTAACTGTACCGCCAGCCGGGATAGCGCCCGTCAGGATATTCCACCAACCGCGCCATTGGGCGTTAGCGACATTTTGATCCCAAGCGGCGCTGTAGGTCTTGCCATCGTTACCAGCAACGAAGATGTCCAGCTTGTTGGGATCGCGCGCAACCGCCGCCACAAAGGAGCCCGGGTTGGCGACAAGATTACCGATGCGCCACCAACCGCGCCACTGCGCATTGGCAACGTTCTGATCCCAGGCCGCAGTGTACACGCCACCATCCGTGCTGACGATGAAGATGTCCAACTTGTTGGGATCGCGCGCAACCGCGGTGACGGCGCCGCCTGGCGGGATGGCGCCCGTCAGGATGTTCCACCAGCCGCCCCACTGGCCGCTGGCGGAGTTCCGATCCCAGGCGCCTGAATAGGTCTTGCTGTCGCTGCCCGGCATGAAGACGTCCAGTTTATTCGGGTCGCGGGAGACAACTCCGACCGGAGCGTTGGAGGCCGCTATATCGTTGAGTACTGGACGCCAATGATCCCATTCACCCGCGGCCTGGGACCAGTGGCCAAACCATAGCAGGCCATTCACATCAGCCGCCAAAACATCAAGACGATCCGATGCCCGCGCGATCGCATTTCCGACCTGGAGGGAGCGCGCGCCAAAGCTTGGCGATTGCACCAGGGCGAGCCTGGAAGGATGCTGCAGCGTCTTGGCCATCTGCTTGATCTGTTGCGCACTGAAGTGGGATGCCGGTGGCCCAGAGCTTGCGGGCGGGCAACTGCCAAAGTAGCTCATCACATTGTTGGGATCGGGAGAAACCGTGAACGAGGCCGGCTTGCCAGCGATCTTGCCCTGCACGGTGATGCTTGGTGTCACGCAAATGTTCTGGTTGTTATGCGCGGTGTAGAGGACCGGCGACGGGTCGGGAGGCGTATCGGAGAGGGCATCTCCGTCCAAAGCTTCGATGGTCCCGCCGTTAGCGGCTATATAGTCGATCACAGCCTGATCTGCTTGAACGGCAGTGGGCATCGAGCCGTTGAATTGCTGATAGATCGGCCCGTTCAAATCGGTCCAGCCGGGAAACGTGTGGTAAAGCCCCAGATAATGGCCCAATTCATGGGCAACGAATGAGCCATTGCCCAAGGTCAGAAAGCTGAAGTTCGGGCCGATCAGATTTGGCAGGGCCACGTAGTTTTGTTCGATATCGTTCACCGATGGTGGCTTGGTACCCGCGCCGGGCGGAGGATAGGCGTTGCCATTCCCGGTTGGAGTTGTACCAGAGCCCCACCGAAGGAAGCAGACGATCTCACCAGGAAAACCGGCGGCAATGTTATTGCAGAGCGTGCGCTGGTTAGCGCCGTCCGTATTAATCTCGGTATTGGCCAGCGGCGCCCAGTCGAAGTCCGGATCAAAGCGGAATTGGATGTCTGTGCCGGAATAGACGAGGTTGACGCGGTCTACGACTTGGGCGAACTCCTGCGGAGTTACGGAATAGGGCTTGACGAAGTTGCCGCTCGGGTCCTTTTCCGCGTTGGTCATCGGAATGATATGCAATCTTAACTCGTACATTTCGACCCCCTGAGGTTACGGCCCAGGTAAGCAATCTTGTTCAGCGATGTTGGCTTCTTGCACATAGAGAACGTACTTCCGGCCTGTCGTGAACCGCGATATGCACCTTACCAGAGCCCGAGTGACGCTGAACGCGCATTAGAATTGGCGTAAAGAGACTCAACCGGGATTTCCGTTTTGTCCTCCCGGCCGACCGATAATTTATTCCCTGACCGCCTCAGTTTGCAACACCTCAGCCAGGTTCTTGAGTGCGGAGCCTTTCTGGCGGTTGCGGAAAAATCTCAAGCCGAAAACTATTAAACGCTTTCGGTGCTGCTGTCCTCGGAATTGCACGGTCAATCAGTGACGGCATAAGCATCCGCCAAGCGGTCTCGCTGCGCGGAGGGGTGGGGGGCGATGCGTCACTTCCCGAGATTTTCGACGAAGAACTGCGTAACGCGGTTGAAGATGTGAACGCGGGCCGCGGAATCGCTGATGCCATGGCCGCGTCCCGCGTAAATCTGATACTCGGCATATTTCTCGGCTTCCACGAATTTCTCGGCCAACTCGACGGTATTGGCGAAATGCACGTTGTCGTCGCCGGTGGCATGCACGATCAGCAGGTGGCCCTGCAGATTCGCGGCGAAATTTACGGGCGAGGAGTCGCGGTAGCCGTCGGGATTATCCTGCGGCGTACCCATATAGCGCTCGGTATAGATGGTATCGTACTGCCGCCAGTCGGTGACCGGCGCACCGGCAAAGCCGGCCCTGAACACCCCGCCGGCCTGCAACATCGCCACGCAGGTCATGTAGCCGCCGTAGCTCCAGCCCCAAATTCCGATACGCGCCGGGTCCACAAACGACTGGCGCTTAAGCCAGGCCACGCCGGCAAGCTGGTCGGCAAGTTCCACTTGCCCGAAATGGTGATAGATGGGCGTTTCAAAGGCGTGCCCGCGCCCGCTGGTTCCGCGGTTATCGAGGACGAAAATGACGAAGCCTTTCTGGGCCATCAGTTGATGCCACAAATAGGTCGATCCCGCCCAGGCATCACGCACTTCCTGCGCCTGGGGGCCGCCATAAAGATGGACGATGACGGGATATTTTTTAGAGGCGTCGAAATTCGGAGGCTTGATGATCTCCGCGTCGAGCGGCGTTCCGTCGGCGCCGGGAACGGTGAAGAATTCCGCCGGCTGCAAATGATAATCGGCCAGCTCAGGTACTTTATTTTCTTCCAGCGCACGAACGGAGCTGCCGTCGGAATTGAAAAGTGTTTGTTGCGGAGGCTGCGAAGAGTTGGAATAGGTGTCCAGAAAATGCGCCGAGTCCGGCGACAGGTTGGCTTCGTGGGTGCCGTGTCCGCGCGTCAGTTGGACGGGATCGCCGCCGGTCAGGTCCACGCGATAGAAGTGCCGTTCGATCGGGCTTTGCTTGGTGGAGGTGAAGTAAACCTGGTTCTTTTTTTCGTCTACCCCGGCAACGCTTTCTACTTCCCAATCGCCGCGAGTGATCTGCGCGAGTTGCCGCCCGTCGAGGTCGTACAAATAAAGATGCCGAAATCCGGAACGCTCGCTCGACCATAAGAACCGCCGACCATCGGCCAGAAAATAGAGATCGTCGCTGAGGTTGATCCAGTATTTGTCCTGCTCGGCGAGCACGGTCCGGGCCGCTCCGGTTGTGGTGTCCGCAAAAAGCAGCTGCAGTTGATTCTGCTCGCGGTTTAGCCGCTCGATGGCCACACGTTTAGAGTCGCTGAGCCAATCGACGCGCGCGAGGAGTACGCTCGAATCAGCGCCCGTCTCCATCCATTTCGCCTCACCGCCGGCGGCGATTCCCACTACGCCGACGCGCGCAACGGGGTTAGCCGATCCGGCTACCGGATAGCGCTCGTCAATCATCGCTCCCTGGTAGGAAAGTGAATCGGGCAGCGGATATTTTTCGACGGCGCGCTCGTCCAGTTGCAAAAATGCGATTTTCGATGAATCGGGCGACCACCAATAGGCGGTGTGCAGATCGAGTTCCTCGGGATAAACCCAGTCCAGTTCCGCATTCCGCACATCTTCGGTGCCGCGGGTCGTCAATGGCCGGGGCTCGCCACTGGTGACGCTCACCACCCACAAGTCGTGATCGCGTAGAAAACTAACCCAGCGGCCATCGGGGGAGATTTTGGCGTCATCAATATTCGCGACGCCGGCTGCGGTCCCTTTGGCCGTGATCGGCGGAGCCGCTACAAGCTGTCTCGTCTTGCCAGCAAGGTCGTACCAAAAAAGCTCGCGTGCGGAAATAAAAAGCAGGGCACGCGCGTCCGGCGACCAGAGGTAACGAGGCGGGGTGATTCGTCCCAGGCCGGTCTGCTGGCCTCGCGAGGCTGCGGGCAGCAACACATCGCGCAAATGGGCGGCATCCACGAGCACGTGTCGATTGCCTGTCGCTGCGTCCACCGCCCAGATCGCCGCTCCTCCGTCGCTATCGGTACCAAGATATGTAAACATCTTGCCGTCGGGACTCCATACCGTATCGCGCAGCGTTTCGCCGCTCAGACTTGGAGGGGCATAGATGCGCTCAACAGTCAGCGAGCTTTGTTGGGCCTGGAGCGAAGTTTCCGGAAGGACGCAGACGCAGCACAACGCGCACGCGAACAAAACGCGGGCCCCCGCGAATAAAACTGAGCCAAGCGCGGGCCCTCGTCGATGCGCGTTGGGTGTGCTTCGCGTTTTTGTCAGGTACATGCTGATTGCGCAGGCATTACTTGCCTCTTCCTTTTGTCTTTGTTGCCGCGGTGCGATTCCGCGATAGTGAAGATTTTCCGACGCCTGATGTCGCGGCGGACTTTCCCCTGCGCGGATCCCCGCGCGGGCTGATGATGGCTTCCGCCTCAATTTCAACCAGCATTTCGGGATTAATCAAGCGGCTAACTTCGACCATCGCCGTTGCCGGCCTGATTTTCGCAAATATTTCCCCGTGCGCGCGGCCGATTTGTTCCCATTCGGCAATGTGCGTCACGTAGATTCGGGTGCGCACCACGTCCTCCAGACGCGCTCCGGCAAGTTCGAGAGCTGACGCAATATTTCGGAGGGTCTGAAGCGTTTGCTGGTAGGGATTTCCAGCGCCGACGATTTTACCGTCGCTGTCGGTCGCGGTGGTGCCGGACACGTGGACGATGTTTCCGACGCGCACCGCCCTGGAATAACCAATAATCGGCTCCCATGGCGTGCCCGTGGATATGTTCTTACGCATCGCGTTAGCTCCCAAAATCGGCCTCTATTGTAGCGCGAGGACGGGCGCCGCCTGCCTGCCATATTCCGAACCGTCTGCAACCATATTGTATTCAGATGGTTAAACCTCACACTGTGGGCCTAGGGCGAAGACGTAAGTTCGCGACAAAAATAACCGGAACGCCTGATTGCCAAAAGGCCACACCGCGCTAACTTTCAATCATCCAATGGTTACACGGGATGAAATGCTCACACAGCTCGGTCAGAGTGATCGCGTTGCTTTTCTTGGCGATTCTGCCTGGGACCGCAAGGGCAGAAACCCTCGAGCAGGAAACCCTCAAAGCTTGGGATCTTTACATTCAGCATGTGGACGCAAGCAGGCACGCCCGTGCCACGGGCGGCGCACCGTTCTTGTGGACGGATGAGGCAGCCGACCGCGCAGAACGCCTTCGAAGCGGGGAAATACTGGTTTCGGCCGCCGGGGATAACTGCACGGAAAAGGTGGCTCATGGCCTGATTCACCACTGGATTGGGGCTGCATTCATCCCCGGCGTCAGTGTGAATGACGTGCTCGCCGTAGTGCAAGATTATGACCGCTACAAGGATTTTTACACGCCCAACGTGACAAATGCGAAGAGGCTGGGCCGCACTCCCTTTCCTGAAACATTGGATCAAAGATTCTCGCTGCTGTGGGTGCGGAAAATTCTTTTCGTAACGGCGGCAATCGATACCGATTACGAATCGCGATACGTGCAGGCCGGCGCGAAACGCTGGTACGTCGTCACCCAAAGCACGCGTGTACAACAAATCGATAAGTACGGCCAGTCGGGGCAGCGCGAACTACCTCCAGATGAAGGCAATGGGTACATCTGGCGCATCTACACCATCGCGAGATTTGAACAGCGCGATGGTGGCGTCTATTCCGAACTTGAAGTGGTGGGATTAACCCGGGACATCCCTTCGTCGGTCGGGTGGCTGATCCGTCCGTTGATGCAACGTTTGCCGCGGGAGGCGATGACGGCCATCCTGCAAAAAACCAGGAATGCAGTGCTATCGTCGGCGGAGGCGCGCAAAGAACTGCGTGAGAGCGCCGGTCCTGTCCCCATCGGCTGATCCGAATATCAATTCGCCAAGCCCGCGCCGGCGCCGGCCCTCAAGCTGGGCGCACCGAAAGGTCGATAGCGCCTGCAGATGGTGTTTGACGCCAGGAAACTCGATGAGACGGTTAGGAAGTCCTTCGAGAAGTATCCGCCCAGAAACAAATAGGCCTCGAAGCGTGGGGCCATTCGTGTTTTGTTTTTTGCGCTTCCTACATTTCAGCCTGAAACCCCCAATAGCAACTCAAGCTGCCGGCAAGCCGAGTGCTGTCTTGGGAGGCGCAATTTCCTGATGCGGGCCTACGAGCGTTGACGGATCCGGGCCGGCGACTCGGCTTGCGGCTGGCCGTACTTATGCCCTCGAACTGGCTTCAAGATCGCTACCTTTTGCTGATAAAGCGCCGCGTCGGCTCGCCTCACAATTTCTTCAGCCGTCTCCGGCAGTTGGTATTGTGCAAAACCCCGGGAAGCCGCAATCGGGATGCGATCCCCGGCCACCTCAATTTCAAACGGGACCACACGAGACAGGACCGTTTGCACGTGTTCCGGCGGACATTCCGGGAGCACAACCATGAATTCGTCGCCGCCATTCCGCACGGCGAAATCAGACCCGCGGATAGCTTTATTCAAGTGCCGGGAGAATTCTTTAAGTGCTAAATCGCCCGCAGCGTGCCCGTAACGGTCATTGATTTTCTTGAATTTGTCGAGATCGAAAAGGATTACAGCTAGAGGCGTACTATGCCTGTTGGCGCGCGCGATCTCAGCTTCCAGACGCTCCTGGCTGAAACGTCGATTGTACAAACCGGTAAGGGGATCAAGAATAGACAATTCGTAATAAGCTTCGGCCCGTGCTTTTTCCTCGCTAGCTACTTCCAACTGCGTCTCCAAGGCGTCCCGAAGGTGCTTAAGAAGATGCTGCTGATAAAGGCCGTAAACGTTTAAGAGCAGCGCCACGACAAGAAATCCTCGCAAGGCTAAGTTGGGATAAACCGCCGCCGACGAATCATGGTTCTGCAGAAGCTTGGGAAACGAAAGCGCACCGATCGCGATCACGAGCAGTATTATGATGAGCGTCGCATTGCGCTTCCTTCTGGACTCGTGACGATCCAGCCGGCGCAGGCTCTCCTTGAGTTCATACGAACCTGGATTTTTTTCTGAAACAGGTATTGGCTGCGTGCTGGAAGGCATAGACGAGATAAACTCCTGAGTTAAGACTGCCGAAGCGAGATTGTAGCTGTTCGCAGGCCCAGTATTCATTCCCTAAAAAGGCCGCTTTCATCCTTTTGCATATTATTCGATTGGGTAGCAGCCCCAGGTTACGAACTTATATATGCTCGCAGCGATTGGCCGCGAAAAAGAGATAACCTATCGACATGTCGTTGTTTTCTGGGGCACCTTGAGTGTATCTTCTTGAGGATCGCTTATTATTGGTGGCACCAGCACTTTAATACCGGGGACTCTGCCGCTCGATATTTCGCGATGACCGAAGGTGACTTCCCCAAGCGCCTGGGTATACCGCTCGATGTGCAGCAAATCGAGGCGAATCAAGAAGATCCTCGTGTCAAGCAGCGCTTTGAGCAGGAACTGAAAAAAGCCGGGGTTAAATCGGCGGAGGTGCACCATAACCTGGACGAGAGCGACCATCCAGGTCACGAACATTCTCATGGTCCCGGCCATACGCACAGTCAGGCCCACGATGGCGACCACTCGCACGAGGTGTAGATGGGCAAACGGGCATTGCCAAGCAAAATGGCCGTCGACGTCTATTTGTTTATGGTTGAAGTGACTCGTATGTCGACACCGCGGCGCAGTGGATGGTTCTCAGTTTGAGTTTGCGCTTTTCGACCATTAACGGCGGAGCGTTTAGTTCATTTTCTAAAATATGAGCCTGGTAAACCTCCTGTCCGTTATCATGCTGGGCTTCTTCCTAGGGATGCGGCACGCTACCGACCCCGATCACGTAGTCGCTATTACCACCATTGTTTCTCGTTACCGTCGTGTCAGTCATGCGGCGCTGATCGGAAGTCTATGGGGTTTGGGACATACGCTTACGATCCTGGCGGTGGGCGGGGGCATCATTTTGTTTGACTGGGTGATTCCCAACCGGATTGGCCTGTCCATGGAATTTTCAGTGGCGCTCATGCTGATCTTGCTCGGGATTTTCAACTTAACCGGAATATTCCAATGGATAACGGAACGATTTGCTCCCGGCGTTGTTCACTCTGGCAATGTGCGCTCGTATGTTCACAGCCATGATGGCTACTTGCCTGCCCATATACACGGGGATGATGGCGGACTTCATACGCACGAGGCGGGCGAGACGACCATGAATTGGTTCGACAAATGCTTCGGGCAGATTGGCGTCTACCACTTGGTGCGTCCAGTCGTTATCGGCTTGGTGCACGGGCTCGCAGGATCGGCGGCAGTGGCTCTTCTGGTAATGACCACCATTCGGAATCCTAAATGGGCGCTGGCCTACCTGCTCGTGTTTGGCGTCGGCACGCTCGCGGGCATGATGCTGATCACTGCCGCGATGGCCATGCCGTTTATATATGCTGAAAAGAGCTTACCGCGAGTGAATGTGGGGTTGAGGGTAGCTTCCGGTGTGTTGAGTTTGTTATTTGGCCTGTTCCTGGCGTATCAAATTGGATTTGTCAGCGGATTATTCACCAGCCATCCGCAATGGACGCCGCGGTAACGGAGGCGCGCTCTAGCGGATTCCAAGCAGCGGCCAATAAAAGGGCACGATCAGCAGCAGGACCAGCGATTCCACCACGGTCAGACATAAACCGACTCGCAGCAAGTCCTTGGAATCGAAGTAGCCGTAGGAATAACCAGTGACCAAAACCCCCGACTGATATACGAAGATCTTGCCACCTGCTGCAAACGTCCAAATCAGCCCCAGAGGTAACGGATGAATGCCGTGCGTGACGGCGAAGTTCATCAGGGGCGGCAAAGAGGTGGCCAGCATGGAAATCTCATTGCCCAGGAAAATATGATAGAAAAAGGCTGTCCAGTAAGGGACGAACGCGAGCGCGAATCTGTTGGTGATCCACGGTCCCATCCAGGCGAACATGACGGAAGTTAACGCGCGCAAAGCATTTGTCTGTTGCAAGACCTCGCCCATGCTAATTGCAGTTGCCGTAAAAAATACCGGCAGATAGTTGAACCGCTTCAGATCTTCCTGGTCGAGGACGCCCAGTCCGGGTACCACGGCAAGCAGACCCACGCCAATGCCGATGATCGCTGGAGAAATATGATGGATCAAGTCGGTGGCCCACAAAACGATGGCGACGAGCATCAGTAACAGCGCCCTTTTTTCCATGTGCGTCCAAACGCCCATGTTTTCCACCGCCTCGTCGAGGAAGGCCTTGCCGCCTTCGAGCGCTCGCTCCTCGGCAGGGTAAAGCCATACCACCAGGCGCCAGATGCAGAAAATCGTGACCAGAACTTCAGGCAAGAAAGCCAGCAGCCACAAACTCCAGTAAATTTCGATATGAGTTGCTTTTTGAATGAGCCCTCGTCCCAGGATCGTGGCCGCACCCGCGAGAACTATTTTGTCGAACATACCTGCGGTGTAGGTCAAGGTGATGAAGATTCCTCGTCCGACATTGCTGCCGCGGGCAAGTGCGAACACTTCCATCAGCCCCAGCGCCACTGCGGCCATGATGATCACGCAGGCGATGCCGGAGGGAACCAGGAAAGTCAATAACAGAGAGGACAGGATCAAACCCAGCAAAAGACGCGAATAACTGGTTCCTACCCGCCGCATAACCAGATAGGCCAGACGGCGCGCCAAGCCCGATTTCGTGGCCATCATTCCGATTAGGCCGGCGCCAAAGAGGAACCAAGGTGTCTGGTCAGCGAATCCACTGAAGGCGGTCTCAAAGTTCACTACCTTCAATACCCAGAAAAGGTAGCATCCCACCAGCCCCGTCAGTGCATGCGGGAGCACCTCCGTGATCCAGGCAATAATCATGAACGAAGCCACGGCCAGCGCGTGCTTCGACAATGCATCGAGGGGGATCGGCGCGAACCATAAGGCGATGGGCACGCCAAGCGAGATAATCCAGCCGATCCGTTTTGGGGGAGACCTGCGAGTTATTGCTGGCGGTGCGCCGGCTGTTTGTTCGGTAGTAGCCACCACGTTATCGAACACTCATCGGCGTCCGGCGGATAGCCATCGGAATCAACAAATCTAATTTTGCGCAAAACTGTTAGATCATAATCTAGAACCCACGTCAATTTCATATCGATCTACCTCATAAGAATTCCCGAGGAGGCTGGCGGCCTATTTCAATGAGATTGATGTGGGGCCGGCGCGGTGGGGATCACCCGAGACAATTCATAGATGCCAAGAGGATCATTTCCAAGGAGCAGGCGATCCGGCTCAACAAGAATGAAAGAAGGCGCCAAGGGTGTGCGCGGAACCATGTAGGTATGATCGCCGTCAATCGTGCGGCCATCGCGATCAAAATGGAGCAGCAGATCGCCGAAGGCCAGCCAGAATCTCCTGCGAGTTCGGGTCAACACCGAACGCCGAAATGATCTCGTGAGGCGAAATAGCGGCGCCTTTGTTGGCACGAGCGATTTCGCGTTGGGCTGCTTGAGCGGCCGAACGAAATTCATCGGACTTGCCAAAAGACATTTCATCAACCAGATAGCCCAGGCTGTCATATTTTCGCACTGTCGGTTCGGGCAGATAGGTAAAAGCGAAGTAGAGATTGCCGGCATTGTCCGATGCGAGGTGACCGACATTCAAGCGAATATTGAGCGCAGTATCGTCCACCAACTGAATCAATTCGCCGACCTTGCGCAGCAATGTGCCATGGAAATCATATACAGCAAGCAGAGTGTCGCCGCCGGCATTGGGAACGGCAAATGTGTCATCGGGCAGGGCCGCGACGCCCATCGGCGCCGGAACATGAACGTGAGCTTGGAGAGAACCGTCGGCGGCATAAACATTCACGGCCTCGCCTCCGCGGTCTGCTACATAGAGGCGACCTGATTGATCGACATCGAGGCCTGTACCATATACGATGGCCGCCGCTCCTTCCAGTTTTGTCGGCACCTGGCCGATGCGCTTTCCGGCGGCGTCATAAATCAACACCACTCGGCTGGGAGCGACCAGAATGTAGTATTGACCTTGCGGGCCCCGGCGAATCGCGCGTACCCCACTGCCAATCTCGGAGAATACACGCCGGCCTTCATAGTGATCGGTGTTTTCCTGCGCCCGCGCAGAAAAAGGAAACACGAGTAATGCGGCTAATGCCAGCATCCTGCGGAATGGACTCATCTCGGACCAGAGCCTACGGTCAAATTCGGCGCCTGTCACAAGCAGTAGTCACACAGCATCTTCCACCGCTCCTGATCCATGGTTCCGCGTCCGGCAGGTTCTAGAAAATCTTCAGGCTGCAGCCGTCGCCAGCTTACTGGCCGCGGCTTGATGAGAATTCGTTCGCGGTCGAGCCGAACGCTCAGATGCCGCCCAGGCCATCGCCCGTTGCTTTGAGGGCGTAGCACGTTGCAGGCCTGAACAAGCGATTCGCGGAGTGCCGCCTCGTGGACTTGCGCCTCCTGGCAGGCCGCTTGAGAGTTCACTACACTTCAGCCTTGATGAGTTCGCGCGCGCCCTCGCTAATGTCCACATCCCGCTTCAAGAGCAGCGACGCGGAGCGCACCCAGTAGACCTCTCCATGCTGCGCTGCAAACGGTTGGCGAGCTTCCTGGAGTTCGCGGATTTCCTGCAGCAGCAGGCGGCGCATGGCAATGATCGCCGTGTCGCTGGTGCCCAAACGCTCCCGCGTGCGATCGACGATCGGGCCCATGCTCTCCTGCAAAGCCTGATCCTGCGCGGCAAAGCCGTGGATGCCGGTCATCGTCGCGCTGCGCTGCTGCTCCCGATCCACCAGGTACTGATTATCCTTATTACGGATGGGGCGAAAGGTCACGGGATCGACACGCGCATGCACAAACGTCTCTTTCCGAATGGACTCCCACTCTTCCTCGGACAGCGGCGCATCGGGATTCCAGCTTATCGTCCAGGTCCAACAAGTCTGGTCGTCTCGCGGTATCCAGCAGTGCCCATGAATCGCCAAGCCTTTCTCATACGGAATTATGGTATGGCTGGGCAGCAGGAACTGAGTCAGCCGCCAATAGTATCGGTCCTCTTCGGCATTACGGCGCACGCCAATCACCAGGCCGTAGTCGGTTTTTTTCACGGTGAACCAAGGCGCCTTATCCAGCAGATGATATTTAGCTCGGAGGTTGTTGCTATTTTTTACTTTTTCAACGTAGGAATCGGTCACACGAAATGCGTCCACCGTGGCGTGCAAGTAATTTGAATGACTCGAATCGATACCACCTTCGATGGCTTGCAGGTAATTCGTTTCCTGGAGGCGTTTGGAAATATAGCGGTGACTCTCCGGAACCCTCGCCCACTCGAGTTTGGGCAACTCGGGTTGGTGCTGCGGAGGCCCCATATAAGCCCAGATTAAGCCTCCATACTCGCACGTGGGGTATCCCGCGATGCGTACCTTGTTTTCGAATCCGTACTCCTGCGGCTCGTTGGGCATGTCGACGCAGGTGCCGTTCACGTCGAATTTCCATCCGTGGTAAACGCACCTCAAGCCGCATTCCTCATTGCGGCCCCAAAAAAGGCTCGCTCGCCGGTGGGGGCAGAACTCATCCACCAGCCCCACACGGCCCTTCGTGTCCCGGAAGGCTATGAGATTTTCTCCCAGGAGCCGCACCCGGACTGGGGCACAGTCTGGAGTTGGCACCTCAGCGGGCAGCAACGCGGGTAGCCAAAAGCGGCGGAAGTATTCTCCCGCGGGAGTTCCCGCATCGGTTTGAGTCAGTCGTTCGTTTTCCTCTTTTGAAAGCATGGTGGCGCCGTCCAACTCAAGTTTACACAAACGCTTGCAGAAGCATGGCTGCAGCTGCGGGGCGGCGGTCAGCGACTAAATCATGTGCCTTATGCACGCAGGCGTGGAGGTCCCTCACCGCTTCACGACGAATCGAATCCGCCTCATTGGCCAGAAAAAAACCGGTAATGGTCCAGAGGGCATCGAGTTCAGCTTCGCGATAAACCAGATGCTCAAAATCGGTCGATACCTTGAGGTGGTCGATGATGCTGCGCAACGTATTGGAGGAGAAATCCTGCACCGGTACGATGTGCGCCGGGTTCACGTCCTCAGGGCCAGGAATACGGTGGTGACCGTTCAAACCCATGACAAAACGATAACATGAAGAGCTTCGAAAAATCACAGGCGAGCCGAATTGGGAATGTCGGTGAGGGTTTCTCCGCCTTTCCGGCCAAACAATCTTGCACCTAACCGGCTGTACACATTTCGAGCATTTCCTTCATAAATCTTGCGCCGGTCTTCATCGTTTAGCCACGGAACGGCCTCAATGTACCGCTTCGTATCGTCGAAATAATGGCCGGTCTCGGGATCGATGCCTTTGACGGCGCCCACCATCTCCGAAGCGAATAAAATGTTGTCGGCGGGAATAACTTTGGTCAAGAGATCTATGCCGGGTTGATGGTACACGCAGGTATCGAAGTATACGTTTCCGAGCAGCAGTTCTCCCAGCGGAGGACGTTTCAGGTCTTGCGCGATGCCGCGATAACGGCCCCAGTGGTAAGGAACCGCTCCGCCACCATGGGGTATGACGAACTTCAGTGTCTTAAAGTCTTTGAAGATGTCCGAGGTCAGGAACTGCATGAAAGCCGTCGTGTCGCCGTTCAGATAATGCGCGCCTGTTGCGTGAAAGTTCGGATTGCAGGAGCCGCTGACGTGGACCATCGCAGGCAGATCGAGTTCGACCATCTTTTCGTAAAGTGGGTACCAGAAGCGGTCGGTTAGTGGCGGATCGCTCCAGTAGCCCCCGAAGGGTCCGGATTCAAGTTGCAGCCAACAAAACCGAGCGTTTCTATACCCGATAGAGTTCTTACTTCAAAACTGCGTGACAAGGACAAGCGTGCTGGCTCATCGCAGCAAGCCCAGCGAACGCAGTGACTGGCGGGCGCAAGAACCGCATCGTGCGACATTTCGAGCGTCCGAACAGTTGCTCTCCTTCTGACGCCGAACCCTGGGCCCTCGTCCTGATGCCGAATCCCGGGCGCTGCCTGACCTGACTCTGCATGGCGGCGACCAACGAATCGACTGAGTACGGACTGGCACAGCGACTTGGAGAGTGCATCGCCGGAACACGTGCTTGTCTGAGTCTAGACTCAAGTTCAGCCCCCCACCCCCCGTGTTTTTTGCAAGCATGTGAAAACAAGACGGATGGCCGCTCCAAACCTACAAGCATGTCAGGACAAAGGAGTTGCGAGAACGGGGACAGGTTATTCAAATTAAAGGCGGGCACGTTATTGAAATTAAATAAGATACAGCGGGGGCTCAGGTTTCGGGCTTGGAGGAGCCTACCCTGAGAGGGGAAATGCGGTTCGGAGAGCAGGAGGGGTTGTGCGAGTATCACGAGCCATAGTAGCACATTTTGCCCTTAAAGGCAACGTTAATCGAACCGTAATTATTGGAGAACTATTCCGAAGGGGGCCGGAACGCTCGCAGTCTACGGCAGTCCCAACTTCTGGAAGAAGACCTTGTTTCTTTTCTCTGCGTCTGCAACTAATTTTGAATATGAGATTACTTCGAAATAGGCGTTGAAGGCTCGTTTGTAGCCAAAAAATCCCAAGCTGTCCGGCGTATCCTGCAATTCAAAATGCCGCGCCCATTCTTTCAGATTCGGGGTGATGTCACAAACTATGTAGCAATAAAACGGAAGGTTTTGGGGTATTGGTATGGGCCGACCGGAAACCGTCCTAGCCTTGCCTGCCCTTATATCGTCGATATATTTCGCCACTTGGGTAAATGGATTTTCCGTCTCAGAATAGTCGTTTCGTTGCGGTTTCTTAAATTCGACGATTGTGATTGACGAGAAAGGAACATCTCGTGCTTCCGAAAATACAAAAGTCTTGTCGAAGACGAGTATATCTGGCTCTTTCTTGCTTGAATTGTCCAAAATTGCGATCCGTTTGATGGGTTTGTCTGAGCTAAGAAACGCGTGAAAGACCAGCCGTTCATCGACTAGCCAAAGGTTGTGATCTTCGAACAGCACTTCATCCGAAGTCTTGCCACGTGGAAAGATGATGTTGTGAATTCTACCTTCCCGCCGATATTTCCCATCGTCTTGAATTGTCAACTGTTTCTGCAAGAACTCAATGATCGCTTTCCGGTGACAAACGTAGCGGGCCAAAAAACCTGTTCAAGCGCTCCTCGAACCCTTCAAGTTCTGTGTCAGTTGGAACGGGTGCCACCAGTAGCTCTTGTCCTTCATCCCGTAGCTTCACTTGCAACTCGTGGTAGCCTTCGTAAAGATGTCGATCGATCTCGTCATCGGTCGCCTCTGGATCGATCTTCGCAATCGTGTATTCGAGTCGTCCAAGAATCGGCCGATACATAGCACCGTCTCTCTGCACAAATTCCTCGATACGGGTACGTTTCTTCTCCTCGATCGGTGCCGTATAGAGCGCGAGGAACAATTTGCACGCTTCGAGGACGCTTTCGCGGATTTCTGAAAGAGTCATCTCTAGGAGGGGCAAGCTGCTTGCGTCTTCCGGGAGATTGAACGCTGTTCGGTCAGCATTCACTGCACCGTCGAGAATTGAGGAATTTACGTAAGCTGCGTAGATGAACTCCTCTTTCTTGTCATCTTCCAGGTGGCGAACCAGATTGGGTATGCGTCCTGCGAGTTTTTCCGAAACGACTGCCCGGCCGTGGGCGCAGAGGTATAGACGGTGTTCGTTAATGTGGGTCGAGTAAAGACGCACCTGCAGAATCTCAAACGGCTTGCCTCTGATCGTGAAGTTCTTCGTGGTAATTTTCGAGGCCATTTCGTCTTCGAAAAAACTGTCGAGTAAAATGGTTTCCCCGGTAGGGCCGTCTCGTAGGATGATGACCGGAGGGGTCGGGCCAATGAAATACTCCAGAAATTCTTCCACAATGAAGGCAGCGATTGTTTGCAGGCGTTTTGGGCACTGAGCTTGGTATTTCTCCTTAAACCCCAACAGGCGCACAATCGTCATCGGCTCTCCATTAGGAGCCTCGATACAAGTTGCACTCTCAATGCCTGTTCCACGAGGATTGAACGTGAAACGGCGACATTTCGTCTGCGCATCCGACCGGAAAACACTCTCAATTTCTGCATGGTCGAATGCAGCAAGCCACATGAAGCGGCCGATACCCTTGCCGCCACGGGCGGCCTTGTACGTTGTATCGGATGTGCTGAAGGCTTCGAAATTCTGGTCGTCAAATCCTATGCCATTATCTTTTACCAAAAAGCCGCTGATCTCCGCGTGAGATCGATCTGACTCCGCAAAAAGATTTGATGTGTTGCGGAAGACTTCGATCTCGATTTTGCCGTCCTGTGGCTTCGCATCCTCAATCGCGTGGATTGAGTTTATGATCGCCTCAAATAGCGGTAGAAGAGGCTTGCTCGTAGGAAGTTGAACGTTTCTAACGCGTCCGGCGACATCCGTGTTCATTTTTCAAACCTCGGCGGGGAGCAGAGTAGCACGGGCCAGAAGTGGTCCCCGACGGCGTACATGACGGGGCGAACACAGTGTATGATGAATATAAGGCGAAGACAAGGCGAAAGCTCGCTATACGGATGGCAGGTACTGCCAGCGCGTGAGGCCACCCCTCTCCGCCATCCCTTTCTATTCACGTGTTCCTCCCGCCAGAAAAGCAGCCTGGGACTTCTCTGCGTTAGTTGCATCACATTCAATTTTCGCGTATTTTGAGGGGCATGGAAGTTCATTTCACGCCGGAGCAGGAAGCGCAGCTTGCGCAGATTGCTACCAGTGCCGGCACCGACGCCGAGCGACTGGTAAAGGACGCAGCATTGCGCCTGCTTCAGGAAGATGCGCGTTTTCACGCCGCCGTGCGGGAAGGTATCGTGCAGGCCGATCGTGCCGAGTTTATTGAAGAAGAAGAAATGGACGCCCGCCTCGAGCAGATGCTTCGCTCATAAATGCGTATTCGCTGGACGCCCGCAGCCGCGGCGGATTTAGAGCAAATCAGCAACTACCTTAAGGAACACCACCCGCATTACCGACAGCCGACTATTCGCAAGGTGTATGAGGCTATCCGTTCACTGAAAGACATGCCGCACCGTGGCCGGCTCGGACGTGAGGAAGGAACCCGAGAACTTTTCTTTCCTCCCGCGCCCTACGTTGCCGTCTATCGCGTGAAGGAACAGAGTATTGAAATCTTACGTGTCTATCACACCGCGCAGGATCGGCCGTCGTAAGGAGCCGCGTATCATAAAGGGGTAGTTTTCGAGCGGGCTCGTGGCTGCAAATCCCACCCTCTCCGCCATCGCTTTCTGGCATAAATGTATTTCCGCGTGACAGGTAGCGATACCTCACCTAAACTTAGGGGTAAGCGGAGAAGTACTTCATGACCCTGGATGTAAAACCCGAAACCGCCGCCGCCTGGCTGGCTTCTGCCAAAGGGCTGTCTGTGGAAGACTACCTTGACCAGCTTGTGCAAAAAGAGCTGCCGGTTAAGCCAGAGGATGGCACCCGTTTAGAGGGCAGTGGCATGGTTTGGGAAAACGGGCTATTTGTCTACCGTACCGGCAGGCCGCTGGCATTGGGCATAGTCGATGATGCTATCCGCCAAGTTCGCGAAGAAAGGGCGCAGCACATCCTGGGCAAGCCTTCTTGAAGCTGTTTTTTGACAGCTCCGTTCTGGTTCCGGTCTTTTACGCTGACCATCCGCAGCACGCATCCAGCACAAAATTCTTCCTTGACGCAGGAAAAGACGGCTTCTGCGCGCTTCGGACGCTCGGCGAGGTCTATGCCACTCTCACTGGCCTGCCACTTCGGCCCCGCATCACTGGACAGGAGGGCATAAGCGTCGTAAAGCAAATACGCGAAAGGCTCACCCTGTAATTGCGCGGGCTCCAAGTAGAGCCCGGACCCGGTTACGCTCAGTGAGCAGGAATATGTTTCCGCGCTTGAGCTAGCTTCCTCTGGGACCATCGTCGGTGCCGCAGCCTACGATGCACTGATTGCTCATTGCGCCCTGAAGGCGGGAGCAGATACTTTGCTGACCTGGAACGTCCGCGATTTTACAAGGTTCGGACCTGCCATCGCTCCGCTCGTGAAAACGCCACTGGAACTGTAGTGAGTGTCTACCACACCGCGCAGGAATCGACCGTCGTAAGAAGCCGCACATATCGCCAGTGCCTGGACGAGGCTAGGTTGTCGCTCGACTCTTTCTCTCGTCGGAAGACAGAGATTCGCGTGAGGCGGAGATGAGGGCCGCGTCGCCGTCGTGGCGGTGGAAAGTGGGAATCGCGTAGCGATAGAGACTTCTGGAGACTCGGTTGAAGGGCTGATTTGGGGTGAGCCTTCACGCAAGCGAGAATGTGTGCGCAATTGGACAGATATCCATGTTCGCTTGCTTTAGCATGCTGTTGGGTTGGAAGCCAATGGACTGTCGTCTAGATTGGCCGTTCCAAAAGGAGTGCAAAACATGAACAGACAAATATTTTATCGCGGCGCGTTGTTGTGCGGGGTCGTGTTAGCTTTGGCCACCGTTGGCTGGGCAAAAACATACCATATGACCTCCATGAAGGAAGTTCCGGCGGCGGCAGGCGAAGTTAATGTCGCAAAGGAGAAGAATGGCAACATGCAGGTCCATGTACAGGTTGAGCACCTGGCGAAACCGGGCATGCTCACTCCTAGTGCGAACACGTATGTTGTCTGGTTGCAGCAGGAAGGTTCTCAGCCGCAAAGTCAGGGCGAGATGAAGGTCGGAGACGATCTCAAGGGTGAAATAAAATCGACGACTGTTCTCACCAGTTTCAATGTGTTTATCACCGCGGAGACTGACTCGCATACGAGAACCCCCTCGGACCAAGTGGTGCTGCGAGCGACAGTGCAGCAGTAAAAGAAGTTTGGAGGGTCACGGGGAGGTACCTCAATTCGCCTCTGGCTGCTTGAAATTCCTCGAGATTTCCTGAAACTTTCGAATGGGCTGCCTCCCAGCCGTCATACATTCAGGCGCACAAAGGCGCTTACAATTGCTTTCAAAGGAGAGAGGTCTCCAGCGTGTCTAAACCGAAGGCCTGTAGCCCATCCTGAATTCAGGCCGTTTGTTCACGACAATCTGGCACCCAATGCTCGAACACAACGATGCCGGAACGAGAGCCCAAAGGGAATCGTTCAGGTGCTCCTAAAACTCTCAAACGCCTGACCCTCGTCGTAGTAGGCCTCAAACACGGAGTCAATCTTCGTCAAACGAAGCAATGTCTGCACTTCCGCGGTTGGATTAAGCAGTTTGAGCATACCCCGATTCTTGACCGCATGGGAATAATAGGAGATCAACTGGCCCAGACCGGCACTATCGATCTTGGTGACCTGACTGAGATCGATGAGCACCTTGGTATCCTTTTGTTGGAACGCCTTCTGGAATTCCGCGAGATCAAAGGATTCCCGAGTCAACTGCGCCGGTCCCGCAAATTGAAGGAACAGCACGTCTTCGACTCGTCGAAGTTCCATCTTGCGCTGGCCAAGTCCTGCCATCAGTGCCTGGCTCGAACGCAATTCTTCAAAACAGCTATCGCAAGACAGGTAATGGCTCTCGAAGGTCTCCACCGCAGCGGCATCCAGCCTTCTGAGCAGGTAATTTCGGATCAGTTCTTCGCGAAACAATTGGTCTTGATGAAATTGCATTTTTTTCTCGGCTCCAGCCATTTAGTGTTTCTCCAGAGCAGTTCGTTTCACACTTTGATGATAGCTCGTCCTAAATCTTTTCTTGGCCCGGAATAGGGCCACGCGGAACTGGGCATCGGAGAGACCCATCGAACGGCAAATTTCTTCTTTATCTCTCTCTTCCAGGAAGAAGGCGCGCAAGAGATCTCGATCGCGTTGCGACAACTGAGTCATGGCGACACCGATGATTTGGCGCAGTTCTAGCAAATCGGCTTCGGGAACTGCCGCGCGTTCCGGTGGAGAGTCGCTATCACTGAGTGGCTGTTTCCATAGGCGACGCCGGTACTCTTGAATGACGTTGTTGCAAATCCCGCTCAGAAAAGCGGCTGTGCTCTCCGGATTGCGTATCTTCTCGTCTCGAACAGCACACAGGAACCGGGTGAAGGTCTCCTGCACCACGTCATCCACATCCGGACAAAAGCTGCCCAGATGGTAGCAGACCTTGTAGCGGAGCTTAAGCCGGTACCGCGCGAGAATATCGGGATCGATCGCCACCAGCTCTAACTCCATGATATGGCGCGAATTATACTGCGGGTCGGGGTATCCACCAACGAACTCGGCGTAACGTTGGGACTAACGATGTGCTTCGGAAATCGGCCCAACGGGTTCAATATCTCGACCAAGGGAGGGTCGTCTGCAGTAACATATAGCCCCCTCCGATCACCTAGTGTAGGAGGGTCGGTCCAACCCTGAGGTTAGGCTTGCAACCATAGCCCAGCTCACGTCCGGCAAGTCTAGCATATCAAACGCGACGGAAAAGGAGAAAGACCAATGACAGATGGAGCAGTAGCACAGAAGAAGACGCCACAAAACCCTGAAGTATACGAACATCTCACGGACACTCAAATAAAGTTTCTCGAAGACCTCAAGGATTTTGTAAAGACCTACCCAGGATTTGCGGGGCAAACTCCGTTTCAGGAAAGCCTAGGGGCTAAGTTCCAGAATCCAAGTAATCAATTTGGGGAGACGTTCCTGTACAAAATACTGTCTTGACCCGATGAACTGGATGTACTACTGCTGCTGATGGGCCTCCGATCATCCCTCCGCTTTGGAGGATCGCTTGAAGACAGGCTCCAAAGTAACGAACCGCCGAAGGCAGGGCCGCTTGGGTCCGCGGCCCTGGCTCGCGATAGCACTTGCTATTTTGGATCATTCCCTTGCGCGCCCAAGCTCCAGATGCCGTGATGCGCGGCGTGGTGAGTGATAGCGAGGGGTTACCTGTGTCAGGCGCGAAGCTCACCGCAACCCGCTTGGAGACCAACTTTGCCCAGACGACAATGACCGATTCCCAAGGCGAATACTACTTTGGATCACTGCCCCGAGGGCTGTACAGTTTGAAGGTGGAGATGCCCGGTCATGCTGGGCTGGAGAAAAGGGGCATTGAGCTAGCAGTCGGCGCCAAGCACGAAGAGAGCTTTACGCTCACCTCGCTTTCGACAGAGCAGGCGCAGACGGCAGTCAGCGGCGTTTTCAAGATTGTCCCGCCAGCAGCGGCCCTACCGGCCGAAACTATCGCTTCGTCTGTGTCGGTAGTAGTGGATGAGAGCAAGATTCTGGAACTGCCGTTGGCGAGCCGCAATATCTATTCCCTGTTTCTCCTGCAACCTGGGGTCACTTCGCCGGGGGCGGTCGGCGCTCGAGGGTTGACCTTTTCCGTTAATGGGCAGCGCGTCTCAGGCAGCAATTACCAGCTGGATGGCGTGGACAATAACGACATCATCTTGACGGGACCGGTGGCAGCGGTTTCGGCCGATGCCGTTCAGGAATTCCGCATGGTAAACAGCAGCTTTTCGGCGGAAAACGGACGAGCCACGGCATTTGTGGCTGAGGTAGTCACTCGCTCGGGCAGCAATCGGTTTCACGGTAGCGTGTTCGAGTACTTGGGCAACGACGTGCTGGATGCCAACACCTTCGCGAATAACGCGAATGGAGCGACCAAACCACCGCTTCGCCAAAACCAGTTCGGCTATTCGCTCGGGGGACCCATCAGGAAAAACAGCACATTCTTCTGGAGCGGCCTGGAATTGTCGCGCTTGCGATTCGGGACACCGATGGATTTCACACTTCCGTCATCCTCCTTCATTGCGAACTTGCCGGTAAACTCGGTGGCCCGGACTCTGCTGACCGAGATTCCCCCGCTTCCGGTCACACCCTCACAGGCCGACCCCAACATTGGAACAATCAACTACCAGGTTCCGAATCGAGTCGACACTCTTCTAGCCACCGAGCGATTGGACCAGAACTTCAGGAACGCAAAAGACCGCCTGATTGGTCGCCTCACGTTATCTTCCACCACCGCACAGGACGGCGAAGACGAATTTACCGGCTACCCTAACCTCATGCCGACCGACCATTATCGAGCATACAACAGCATGCTGAGGTGGACCCACTCCTTCGACCCTAGCCGCGTGAATGATCTCAGGATAGGGTGGAGCCGGGAACAGATCGATCAGCCCCGGCCGCAGGCCAATGTCCCGATCCTTCAGGCGCTCGATGGTGTTTCGCTGCCTGGAAGCCCCCGCCAGCTAACGGTGCAGGAAAACAACAATGTCATTCAGGTGTCTGACATTTTCTCCGCTCGGCTGGGCCGCTCCGCGTGGACCGCGGGCTTTGACTACCACAGGAATTTGTCCGACGGGGTCTCTCTGGGCCTGCAAAATGAAGCTCTGGGGGGCTTCCCTGGATTTCCCGACGGCTTGTACGCGTTCCAGGACCTGACCGCGTTCGGGCTAGGTCAACCTCTGGGCTTCAATTTAGGGATAGATCGGTTCTCGTCCGGGCAATTGCAGTTGCCGAATCTCAGTAGGAAATATAGATCCAACGACTTCGCCGGCTTTGTTGAGGATGACATTAAGCTGAGCCGCCGGCTCTCGCTGAATGTGGGCCTGCGCTATGAGTATTTCGGAGTGCTTCACAGTACAGACCGTTCCCAAGATGTAAACTTTTACTTTGGTGCGGGTTCGACGACCGAGGATCAGCTGGCGAGTGGCGTCCTACGGAGCACAGATCAGAATACCGGGGACCTCAAGGGGCTACTTTATCACCCCAATCCGTTCAACTTCGCTCCGTCGATCGGCATTGCCTGGGACCCGTTTGGGCAGGGGCGGACAGTTCTGCGCGCCGGGTACGCCGTAGCTTTCGATCGGATATTTGATACGCTCCGAGATCTGCGATCAAATACTCTGGCCGTGGCGACGTGCGTGATATTCGCGGGCTGTACGCCTTCCTTCGTTGTTCCCGCCGCGGGGATGTTGCCCCAGTTGAACCCGAGCCAAGTGGCGCCCGGGAACGTGGTGCAACTGGATGAGAACCTGCGCACGCCCTATGCTGAAAACTGGTATGCGGGAATACAGCAGAACATAACCCCCAACTTCCTGGTGGTGGTCGGGCATACGGGTTCGATGGGCCGAAAGCTGATTAGCCGGGACGATATTAATCGTAGCTCCTTCAGCGTTCCCCCGGCGAATGCGCAAATTGGAGATGACACCTACATATCCAACGCCGATAATTCCAGTTACCTGGCATTGGACGTAGGGTTGCGCCGCCGATTCAGCCGGGGACTGCAATACCAGGCTTCTTACACCTACAGCCATGCCATTGACAACCAAAGTGACCTTTTCGAAGGAGTAGTCACCGGTCCAGGCAGTGGAGATTTTGCGTTAACTACCTTTACTAGCGAGTTCAACCCGCGGCTGGACCGCGGCAACGCCAACTTTGACCAGCGGCACAATTTGGTGCTCAATGCCATCTGGGATATCCCTGCGGCCAATTTCCGCGCGCGATGGGCGAATCCGCTTTTGCGAGGGTGGACGGTCAGCGTAATCGGAGCACACAGGTCAGGATTCCCAGTGACCGCCATCGGCTTCTCAGTTGATCCTGCGACCACTTTGCAAAACAATCGCTTGGACTTCGTGGGAAGCCCGGGGCAACCTCTCACCCCCCCAACCCAATACCTGTTGCCGGGGGTGTGCAGTGGTTGGATCCCAATTTGTTCCAGCCGGCTCTGGATCATGTGGGTAACATAGGCCGCGGGGCGATACCTGGGCCGGGCTTCTGGAACTACGACTTTGCTTTGCTCCGCAACATTTCATTAACCGAGAGCGGCGCCCGGCTGCAATTCCGAGCTGAATTCTACAACCTGTTTAATCACGCTAACCTATCCACGCCAGTCTCCTTGTTTACGGCGCCTAATTTTGGACAAGCATTTTATGGGCTCAATCCGACATTCTCCCGCTTCGGAGATCTTTCCCTGGCGAGCCCCTCGCGAAGAATCCAGTTAGCGTTGAGGATTGAGTTTTGAAGCCGCGACCGGCCCAACTCGGTCCCTCGGGTCAGTGGAGGAAGTGGGATGAATGAGTGGAGGCTCCCACCCAACTAGCCGGAAATCACCCGAGGAGTCAGGCGGACAACGTGAGATCATGGCCCCCACGCGGGGTGGCATCCTATCGCCGAGCCGCTTTTTCGGTGCTCTTGTGTTTTGCCCTGACGCCGGCCGCGTCGGCCAAAGTTGTGCTACTTGTGGAGCGTGCCCCCTCGATCTACCAGCAGGCCGCGATGGGTTTCGAGCAAGCTTTTTCCGGCACTGACGAAATCGATAAAATCTACATCGACGCGGCTGGCCGACCTCTGGGAACAAGTTTGGACTCGCTTCGTGCCAACCCGCCCCGACTGGTCGTGGCGATCGGCACCCAAGCCGCCAAGACTGCCAAAGAGCGCTTGCCCAATGTTCCCATCCTTTACTGTCTAGCTCTACGTCCCGCTCAAAATCAGTTACTAGGGACCACTATCGGCGGCATCGCTCTTGATATCGACCTCTCCCGGCAATTAGAGACTATCCAAAAAGCCCTTCCTAAACTTCGGCGTGTTGGAGTGGTTTACGACGAACTAACCAGCGGTCCTCTGGTGCGGCAACTCCGGCAACACCTTGGAGCAAATGTCCAACTGGTGGCTCGGGACGTGCACACGCCTCAGGAGGCGGCCCGCGAGATTCAAGACTTGTTAAGTAACGTACTAAGTGGCAACGACGCGTTTTGGTTGTTGTGGGACTCGGTATGCGCAAATCCTGCCAATTTCAGCCTCTTGGTGGAACTCAGCTTGAGATACAAGGTGCCACTGATCGCGCCGGCAGGGCCCTTTGTTGAAGCGGGGGCACTAATCAGTGTCGGGCCCGACTACGAACAGGCCGGCCGGCAAGTCGCTGGGATGGCGCAGCAGGTGCTGCGAGGCCAAGCAAAGCCGGGAAATTTTCAAGCCGTCTCGCCAGCGGAAGTTCTTGTGACCATCAATGGAGAGATGGCAAAACGACTCGGTATCGAATTCCCACCCGATTTGCGCGCGGACATTCTGGCACCGGCTATCGGTGCGAGGGCGCCGTGAAAAGACTGGGCATTGCCGCAAAACTCGCGTGCAGCTCAGCCTGCATCCTCACTGGGCTGGGACTAATCATGACCTGGTATTCGGTTTCCCAGCTACGGGGATCTCTATATCAAGAGATGGCCAAACGTGTCGAGGCTCAGACGCTCAACTGGATTGAGGCCAACACTTCGCAAATCATTCTTTCCGGCAGTCCCCAAACGCTCGACCGGCTGGTCGGCGAGCTCAAGAAACGGGAGGGAATCGCTTACGTGATTCTTTTGGACATTGACGGTCGGCAGCGGGCCGCAATTGGTACACCGGAAGGCGTCGCCGAAGAGCATCCGACCGCTGGCGTGCCCAACGGCGGGATGCGCTGGACGGAGATGAAGGACGCCCGAGGTCTCCGTTACTTCGAGCTAGGCATTCCCGTTTCCACTTCCGGTACGGGTATGAACGTAGACCTAGGGACATTGTTTGCAGTGGCCGCTCAGAACCCTACTTGGGGCGAGGTCCGTGTCGGAGTGGACCGGCAGAAGTTCGAACGTGGCGTGAATGTTTTGGTGCGGAAAAATGTAGCATTGGCCGCTACGCTGATCCTTCTTGCGGTAGGGCTCAGCTTCGTGTTTGCCAAGCAGATGGTGACTCCCATCACCCTTATGGGGAGGGCAGCGAATCAGATTGCTACCGGCAATCTTTCCGAGCGAGTACAACGAGGGGGCAACCTACAGGACGAAGTGGGTGACTTGGTGCGCAACTTCAACCGAATGGCCACGCGGCTAGAGGAGAATCGGGAGGAAATGAATGTGCTCTACTCGGGGCTGGAGGAGAAGGTGAGGGAACGAACCAAAGAGTTAGAGCAGGCCAATCGCAGACTAAAGGAACTGGATCAATTGAAGTCGGACTTCCTCTCCACCGTTTCACATGAATTGCGTACGCCATTGACCTCAATCAAAGCATACGCCGAGGTCCTGCTCGATTCGCCGCATCTGGATCCGGAAACAGAAACACGTTTCCTGGGTATCATCGACAAGGAGACGGACCGCATGTCGCGGTTGATCTCAGACCTGCTGGACCTGACCAAAATTGAGAGTGGTACTGCAAGCTGGGTTATGAGCAATTCGGATCTAAGAGAGATTGTCAGAAGATCTGTGGCGGTCCTGGCTCCTAATGCGGCCGAAAAGGGAATTGAGTTGGGCGTGACAGCATCGGGCCCCCAAACTGTCTGGGCCGATGCCGATAGGATCCAGGAGGTGATTACAAACCT
Organism: uncultured Acidobacteriota bacterium; assembly: GCA_963719845.1. Lineage (GTDB taxonomy): Bacteria > Acidobacteriota > Terriglobia > Acidiferrales > UBA7541 > Palsa-189. Next base: position 113,329 of record CAVRDM010000022.1, read on the forward strand.
GCTCGGTAACGCCTTAAAGTTCTGCGCACGCGGTGGGCGCATTGCAGTCAAAGTAGAACAGACAACAACTAGTGGGCCGAACAGCGACGTGTGCGGTGACTACGTGCAGGTGGCGGTCTCGGACAACGGCCCGGGGATACAGCCCGACGAGCGCGAACGGGTGTTTGAGAAGTTCTACCAGGGCACCAGGAACCGTTCGACCGGATCGGGTGCAGGTCTGGGCCTGGCAATATCCAGGGAAATCGTATTGCACCACAAAGGGGAGATTTGGGTGGACTCCGAACCCGGCGTGGGCAGCACCTTCTACTTCACCATCCCTCTGCGCCCATCCCCTGGAGCTTCCGAGACGCGCGCCTCGAAATCTGCAGGAAGGGAGGCTTGAATGCCCAAGAGAGTGCTAGTGTGTGACGATGAGCCCTACATCTTGGAGGCGGTCAGTTACGTGGTTCGGGCAGAAGGCTACGACATCCTCACAGCGGAGGATGGCGAGGACGCCTTGCGGCTGGCCCGAGCCGAATTGCCGGACGCAATGATATTGGATATATCGATGCCACGAAAGGACGGTAATGCAGTCTGCCGGGAATTGAAATCCGACCCGGCCACCCGAGGGGTGTACATCATTGTGCTGACAGCCAGGGGTCAAGAACGCGATATGCAGGAGAGCTATCGGTGCGGAGCTGATGAGTACATGACGAAGCCATTCAGCCCTAGTAGTCTTCGCAAGAGACTTCACGAGTTGCTGGACTGATCCATGCCCGCTCCAGCGCCACATCACAACGTCGACTCGCTGCGTCGCAGTGTGCAGAGCCTTACGGTAGAGCTGCTCGCGGTGTATGAGGAGCTGGACCTCTGGTATTCCCTGGGGCCTCAAATTGTTCGCCTAGCCGATGGAGATCAGATTGCACTTGTGACCTTGAGGAAAGCAATGGAAATCCTGGCGGCCGATTGCGGTTGGGTAGTTCTGTGGGAAGGTGGAACGCCACGGGTACCGGCAGGGTGCTGTATCCAGATCGAAACGCAAACCGTAGAGCAGATCAATCGTGAAGTGCTCGAGCCGCTCCGTTTCCGAGGAACCAACCAAGCCTTGCTGCGCTCCCTGAAAGAGTATTGCCCCTTCGTCCAGGCTGATGTCCCGGCTCCTTTCTTGGCAGCCTCGTTGTCCGTCGGAGAGAGCTCGCTCGGTTACTTATGCCTAGGACGTCGAGATGAAAGGCGCCCATTCACTTCGGTGGATCAGAAACTGAGCGATGCGGTCGCACTGCTAATGGCGGTGGGACTGGAAAACGTTCGACTCCAGCGCTCAGAGCTGGAGAAGCGGCGGCTGATGAACGAATTGGAACTGGCCCGGAGCATCCAGCAGTCGCTGCTACCGCGTAATTTTTCGTGCATCGATTTTTTGGAGGCCGCCGGAGTCAGCGAACCCTGCTACGAAATCGGCGGAGACTTCTTCGATCTGATTCCGATCGGCACTGATCTGTGCATGCTGATAATTGCAGATGTGTCTGGGAAAGGGCCGCCGGCCGCACTGCAAGCGGCCATGGTGCAGGGGATCGTTCACGCTGCCTCGCGGAGCAGCCCAGAATTGTCTTCCCTCATGGAGACTTTGAACGCGTGCATTATGTCTCGATCCTTGGAAGGACGTTTCGTAACGGCATTTGCGGCCACCCTCGACAACAGCGGGCACCTGCAGTACACCAATGCGGCTCATACGCGTCCGCTATGGATACAAACGAATGGTCAGGTGACGGAATTGGCTGAGGGAGGCACAATACTGGGCATTTTCGAGAACCCCAGTTACCCGCAGGGATCGGTGCAGTTGAGACCTGGCGATTTGCTTCTCTTGTACACCGACGGCGTGACGGAGGCTGAGGATCCACAAGGCAATCCATTTGGAACAGCGTGTCTTCTGGATTGGGCGCGTGGTCGGGCCGGCCAGCGGCCCGTCGAAATCAAAGAGAGCCTGATCAACACGGTTCGCCACTTCTGCGGTGGCAGCCGGCAAACCGATGACCTGACGGTGCTAGTCGTTCAGTATATGGGACCCACGGTCCTGTAAACCATTTTTTGAGCATCACCACTGGCCGACCTAAGGGTCTCGCTGAAGCTAGGAGGATGCTCCTAGCGCTAACTGACCACGCTGAGCTCGTGCGGATATTCCTTCTACTGGCCACGCCGAAAGGCCCAAACTGCAGAGGCGGAGAGGTGGCCGTATTGATGAGAATCAAGGGGGGTGAACCCGGAGGCTCATCCCCCTCTCTTCGCGGAATGCGGTGGGCATCGGGCTACTTGCTGGCAGTGATCACTCGCACAGTGTCTATCTGGCCTGCCTTGGCGAGCATTTCCCGTTCAGTTTTGGTGAGCGGTTCGAAAGTCAAGGACTGGCCAAGGTTCGGCAAGTTCAAGGAACGAACTTTACGCTCGTTTCCACTAACTGTGATCATTAGGCAGGTAGCGCCTTTCTCGCCATCGGAAATGATCGGCGCAGCCGTATAGACTGTTCGGTCGCCGCTCGCCGAGCTCACGATCACCGGGCCTGTCGAGCGCATCCGGATTGAATATTCTCCGGCAGGGAGCACCGCATGGTTCCAGTGGACTTCGTATGGCAGCTTGAACTTGCCCTCGAAGTTGGGTTGTGCGTACGCCGAGACCGCAAACACACCAGTTGCTAACACAACGGCCGCAAACAGTTTTGCCTTGACTGATTGTCGCATCGTCTTCACTGTCATAGTTCATTCTCCTTTTTTTTCGGGCGACGCGGTTTTAGCTGGCTAGCCGGGATCGTCCGCATCGTGCTTTGATTCAGGGGAAACCACCTTCCAACTGTTACCTAGTGAGTTTCATGCACTGGATGTTACCCAAAATCTTTTGACCATTCGCATCGCGGATCCCCTGCAACGCTCTCACCCAACGCAATCGATTCACTCTGTAGGGTGGTTACTTTTGGCAGAATCAGCATTCGCGGCACCGGGCCTTTAAATTCGATGGGACTCCGACAAGGAGGGGAGCCCTTATCCAGGAGCAATTCTTGTTGCTTGCGGGAAACAGCTAGATTTCGCGGCTCGCAAAAGAATTTCGTGAGATGGATCAGTCCTGAAGCCGATTCAAAATAGCAGAGTCACCGGAGATTCCAAGCACGCTCTCTCCTACAGCGAGTTCGCCCGTATCGCATGCTTGTAAAATCGTGCACGATCATTGACACATCTGGCGGGCGGCAATAGCATGGGCACCATTGTCCATGCGGGCGTAAGTCAGGAGGCTCATCATGAAGCGCAGAGGGGCAGTTCTGGTCGCATTATTCATGCTGATAGCAGTATCGGCATCGGCGCAACAGGTAAAGGATGTCCGCTCGGTTTTGGAGGCGTCGCTCAAGGCGATGGGCGGCACGGATTTGAAGACGATTCAGTACTCGGGCGGCGGGTGGTCGTCGCGAATCGGGCAGACGTACGGGCTTAACGAAGACTGGCCGAAATATGAGGTCGCGAACTATACGCGAACGATTGATTATGACGCGAAGTGGTCGCGCGAAGATTACACGCGCAGGCAGGGAAAATATCCGCTGCTGGGCAGGCCTCCGATGCCTGAGGAGCACGTCACCGCGATTCTGAGCGGCAACTACGCGTGGGACATGCAAGGTGACAAACCGGTACCCTTCACCGGCTTGTATCTCGATGGTGTACCTTATGCCGACCTGCGGCTGCTGGAGATTGCGATTACTCCGCACGGCTTTCTGAAAATGGCTCTGGCGGCTAAGGATGCGACGGCTATCACGCTGCCGATTGTAGGGCCGTCGGATTTCGGCCTGTCGCAGTTTGGCCGGAAGGTGACGGTCGTTTCGTTCACGATCGGGAAGTACCGGGTGAATGGAACGATCAACGATCAGAATCTCGTGGAGTTAACCGATACGTGGTTTCCCAACCCGGTGTATGGCGACATGGACTACGAGATGCGCTACACGCGATATAAGAATTTCGGCGGAGTGATGTTCCCCATGCTCGTCCACGTGCACCAGGGTGACCCGAGGCTGAATCCGGCGCACAACTACTATCAGTACGATATTACCGACGTGAAGGTGAACGTACCCGTAACGCCGGTGCCGGTGCCGGAGGCCGTGCGCACCGCGACGTTGGCGCCCGTGAAGGTGGAGAGCCAGAAGCTTGCCGAAGGTGTGTGGCTGATGGGCGGCGGGACGCACAACAGCGTGCTGATGGAATTCAAAGATTTTGTGGCGGTGGTCGAAGCGCCGAACAACGAGGCGCGCTCGCTGGCGGTGATTGACGAAGTGAACCGGTTGGTCCCGAATAAGATGATCAAATACGTCGTCAATACGCACCATCATATGGACCACGCGGGCGGGTTGCGGACATATTTGTCACAGGGGACCACGATCATCACGCACGCGTCGAACAAGCAGTATTACCTCGACGTGATGTTCCACCCCGCTCCGCGGGAGTTGCAGCCCGACCGGATGTCGCTGTACAGCCCGATGTACATGGTCAGCCGGCGACCCGCGCCGATCGAGACGGTGGGCAGCGCGGATTTCGGCGGTCCCGGCACCGGCGGGAGCGGCAGCACCCGATATGTCGTGACCGATGGCGACCGCATGATGGAAGTTCTTTACGTGGAAGACATGAACTATGAGCTGGGAGATCCGTCGTACGCCCAGGGCAATCACAGCAACGACATGCTGATGGCCTATTTGCCGAAAGAAAAGATGCTGATCAACGCGGATCTGTACTCGCCGCCGGCGCTCGGTGCACAGCCTCCGGCTGCTCCAACGGCCGCGATGCTGACGTTGTACCAGAACATGCGCAAGTACAAACTCGATGTGACGCAGCACGTCCCGATTCACGGACGCGTTGGAACCAACGAAGAGTTTGTGAAGCTGCTCGGCAATAAGGTTTCGAAGACGGATTAGCCAGGGTCAGTTGTCAGGATGGTAGTGAACAAAAGCACTTCGGAAATGAATAAGTACCTCTTAGCGGCACAATCTGGGGCGACGCTCAGAAAAATAGCCAGGGACACTTTCGCCCCTGGCTATTTTTGTACGCCGCTATTCGGAACTGCCCACAACCTGTTTGCCCTGCTGGTTACTGCAGTCTCCTCCCAGTAAGGTGTGTACCTCTCCAAATTCTCGCCCTTCTGCTCGGCAGCCTCAGAGTTGAACTGAGCGCCACCACAATTTTCTTTTTTTGACATGCCTGCTGTATCAATTGTGAAGTCCACATCATCTGACAACTGCTCAGTGCCGTTCAAACGTCACGAATCGCTATTGGGAGTACGGCAGAGCCGCCTCCGCCCGTGCTATTGGCAGGTTCTCGTTGAGCGGGAATAAATCCGAGCTAAAATGTTCTGCTATCGACGTCGCGGCTGCAAGAATTCTCGGCCAAGGAGGCTCCCTTGAGGCTCAGTTACGCATCCGGCTGCTGCACGTTCCTGCTGGCCGGAGTCTTGTTGTATGGAGCAGCCACATCCCTGGCACAAACCGCGATCACGCCCAGCCCGAGCACTCCTGGCCAAGCGATACCGGGAACAAGCGGAGTAAGCCCGTTCGCGGGCAGCGTGCCGGCCAAGCTCGTTCCGGGGTTATGCCGCTTTCGTTGCAGGAAGCCATCGACCGCGGATTGAAACAAAATCTCGGACTGCTGCTTTCGAATGCAGACATCCGCTCGGCCCGCGGGCAGCGCTGGGAGCAATTGAGCGCGCTGTTGCCGCACGTGGACGCCGCGCCTTATGTGGCTGACTCGGAGATCAATCTTTCCGAGCTCGGTATTGTCAGTGTTCCTGGACTCAGCCTGCCCACCGTCCGTGGGCCCTTTTTCTTATTTCGATGCACGCGCAAATGTGACGCAGTCGCTGTTTGACTGGAAATCGATCAACGCTGCGCGCGCGGCCAGCCAGAGCGTGAAATCCGCCGAATATACCTATAAAGACGCGCGCGATCTCGTCGTGCTCGCCGTCGGCTATACCTATTTGCAGGCCATCGCCGACGAGGCCCGCATCGAAACGGCGCAAGCGCAAGTCGAGACGGCGCAGGCGCTCTACGATCAAGCAACGGACCAAGTGACGGCAGGCACTTCGCCCGCCATCGACGCCCTGCGCGCCAAGGTAGAGCTCCAGACCCGCCAGCAACAGTTGATTCAAGCAAAGAACAACTTCGCCATCCAAAAGCTGACCGTAGCACGCGTGATCGGCTTGGCTCCCGGACAGGAATTCGAATTGACGGACAAGTCGCCCTACCAGCCGTTCGAAGGCATGGTCCGTTGATGAGGCTCTGAAACGCGCATACGCTTCGCGCTCCGATTACCAAGCGGCCATGACGGACATCCGCGCAGCCGAATTCTCCCGCAAGGCTGCGCGCGCCGGCTATCTTCCGTCGCTTGCGTTTAACGCGGACTATGGCACGGCCGGAGCGCATCCCTCCACGGCCACGCAAGTATTCGACGTGCGCGGAACGCTGTCGATTCCTATCTTTCAAGGGGGCAGCGTTCACGGTGACATTTTGCAGGCCGATGCCAAGCTCGAGCAGAGCCGCGAACGCCTGGCCAATCTCCGCGCGCAGATCGACTCCGACGTTCGCGCCGCGCTGCTGAATCTGCAGTCGTCGGCCGAGCAGGTCAACGTGGCGCGCAGCAACATTGATTTGGCGGAAGAGACGCTGGCGCAGTCGCGCGATCGCTTCAGCGCGGGTGTCACCGATACGGTGGAGGTGGTGCAATCGCAGGAGGCGGTAGCCAGCGCCCATGAACAGTACATCTCGAGTCTCTACAGCTACAATTTTGCGAAAATTTCCCTGGCTCGCGCTCTAGGCGTCGCGGAAGAGGGCGTCAAGGAATATTTCAAAGGAAAATGAACATGGCGGACGAGAACCCATCCCAGGCAGTACCCGATGCAGGCAAAGAATCGCCGAGCGAGCCGTCGCCCTTGAAGGACAGAGGGCCTGCGCCGCCGGCGTACCGGCGTTCCAAGCGCCGGAGAAACATCGTGATTCTGCTCGCCGTCCTGGTTGTGCTGGTTGGGGGCATTTTTTTGTGGCGCTACTTCGGCAGCTATGAATCGACCGACGACGCCCAGGCGGATGTTCACCTGTATCCGGTCAGCGCGCGTATTTCCGGCTACGTCGTGAAGGTCAACGTGGACGACAACCAGTGGGTGCAGAAAGGCACCGTTCTGGTGGAGATCGACCCGAAAGACTATGAGGTTGCGGTCGCGCAGGCGCAAGCCAACCTGGCAAGTGCCGAAGCGACAGCCCAATCGCTGAATATCACGGTTCCGATTACTTCGGTGAACACGTCGAGCCAACTGAAGTCCACTGCGTCGGACATCGAAAATGCCAACGCCGGAATCATCGCCGCCGAGCGACAGCTCGCCGCCGCCCATGCACAACTGGAAGAGGCCGAGGCGAACGATGTAAGGGCGCAAGACGATCTTCGCCGCTACAAGCTGCTGGTCGACAAACAGGAAGTGGCCCAGCAGGTTTACGATCAGGCATTGGCCGCAGCCAAATCCAGTACCGCGGCGGTAGCGGCAGCCAGTGCCAATGAGTCCGCCGCGCAGCAATTCGTGCAGCAGGCCCAGAGCCGCGCGGTGCAAGCGGATGCGAATCACCAATACGCGGAAACCGGGCCGCAGCAGGTGTCCTCCACGCAGGCGCGCGTGCGTGCGGCAATCGCCGATGTGGAGCAAAAACGCGCACTCCTCGAGCAGGCCCAGCTGAATCTCCAATACACCAAAATCGTTGCGCCGGTCACCGGTGAAGTGAATAAAACGGTGGTCGTCGGGCTGAACGTTCAACCCGGGCAGCAACTCCTCACGGTCGTGCCGCTCGATGAAGTCTGGGTCACCGCCAATTTCAAAGAGACGCAGCTCAGGCACATGCGCGTCGGGCAGAGAGCGGAAATCCATGTGGATTCGACCGGCCAGACCTTGAAGGGCCACGTGGACAGCATCGCCGGTGCAACGGGCCCGCTCTTCAGTTTGCTTCCGCCGGAGAATGCCACCGGCAACTACGTAAAAATCGTGCAAAGGATCCCGGTAAAGATCGTTCTCGAGCCGGGCGAAAACCGGGATCGTCAGCTTCGGCCCGGCATGAACGTCGTACCGGACATATACCTCCAATGAGTTCCGCTGCTCCCGCAATTGACCAGGACGTTTGGCGGCCCAAGTACAATCCTTGGCTGATTGCTGTGGTTGTGGCGCTGGCAGCCTTCATGGAGGTCCTCGACACCAGCATCGCCAATGTGGCCCTGCCTTACATGGCCGGGAATCTGGGAGCGAGCAACGACCAGAGCACGTGGGTCCTGACTTCGTATCTGGTCTCGAATGCCATCATTCTGCCCATCAGCGGCTGGCTCGCCGGCGCGTTTGGACGGAAGCGCTTTTTTATGACCTGTTTGGGCGTGTTTACCGTGAGCTCTTTGCTTTGCGGGGTGGCGCCAAGTCTCGGCATGCTTCTCTTTTTCCGCGTGCTGCAAGGCGCGGGGGGCGGAGGGCTGCAGCCGATGGCTCAGGCCATTCTTGCGGACACCTTTCCGCCGCAACAGCGAGGGTTGGCGTTTGCGCTATATGGCATCACGGCCGTCATGGCGCCCACCATCGGCCCAACGCTGGGGGGATGGATCACTTTTAACTATTCCTGGCGGTGGATTTTTTTCATCAATCTCCCGGTCGGGGTCATTACATGGTTTCTTGTTCGGCGCTTTGTCGAAGATCCGCCGTATTTAGCCAAGCTCAAAGCGGCTGGCGTTAAGTTGGACTACATTGGCATCGCTCTTCTGACGCTGGGTATCGGGGCGTTGCAGGTGCTGCTCGACAAAGGCCAGGAAGATGATTGGTTTGGTTCGCACTTCATTACCACATTAGTCGTCGTCGCCACCGTTTGCCTGATCTCGCTGGTTATCTGGGAGTGGTTTCAAAAGGCGCCGATCATTGACGTCCGCATGTTCAAGAGTTTTAACTTCGCCAGTTCGAGCTTGATGATGTTCACCCTGGGAATCTTGTTGTTCAGCAGCCTGGTCTTGATGCCGCAGTTCCTCCAGACGCTTGTTGGGTACACCTCCGAACTGGCGGGGCTGGCGCTTTCGGCCGGAGGCGTTGTTTTGCTGATTGAAATGCCCATCATAGGCCAACTGACCAGCAAGATTCAGGCCCGCTACCTGATCGCCTTCGGCTGGCTAAGCTTGTCCATTGCCATGTTCTATTCCACAAAGCGCATCGACCTGCAGATCAGCTTCAGCGCCGCAGTGTGGCTGCGCGTCACCCAGGTGATTGGTTTGGGGTTCCTGTTCGTGCCGATCACGCTGGCGGCTTACATCGGAATTTCGCCGGAGAAGAACAATGCCGTTGCCGGGATCGTGAATTTCATGCGCAATATGGGAAGCAGCGTAGGAACGTCGCTGGTCACCACATTAATTGCGCGTCGCGCGCAATTCCATCAGGAGATTCTGGTCGACTACGCCAGGTCTGACAATCCCAATTTCCAAAACGCGGTCAACGGCCTTAGCCAGCGCTTCGCTCACTCTGGATTGGCAACTCATGAGGCGCAAATGCAGGCTTACGCCAGGCTTTACCAAGGCATCCAGGCGCAGGCTGCGAGCCTGGCCTATATCGATACCTTCATGGTCCTTGCCGTGGGGGCAGCGATCATGTTCTTTCTGGCTTTTGTTTTGAAGAAAAATGATCCGGGCGGTGGCGGCGAAGCGGCGGTGGGCTGATTGAAGTGGCATGATGTGCGATAGGACGGTCGTGGCAGAGGCTAGCGGGCGTCAGGGGCTGGAGATGATCAAAATCATCACCATCGAACGGGAATACGGAAGCGGCGGCGGCGAAATCGCTGCAGCTGCTGGCGACGCGGCTGGGCTGGAAGCTTTGGGATCAGTTGCTGACCGAGGAGATCGCCAGGCTTGCGAATTGCCCCAAAGCCGTCGTCGAGGTTCGCGAGGAACGCACCGATCCGCTCTACTACCGGCTGTTCAAATCCTTTTTGCGCGGAAGTTACGAAGGCAGCCTTAACGCGCACAAGCTCAACCTCGTCGACAGCGAAAGCATTTTGAAGATTACCGAGCAAGTCGTGCAGCACGCTGCTAAGAAGGGAAACTGCGTCATCGTCGGCAGGGGCTCGCAGCATTTTCTCCGGAACCGCCCAGACACGTTGCGCGTGTTTCTTTACGCCCCGAGAGAAAATAAAGTGCAGCGGCTATTGGCTCGCGGCAAGAGTGAGAAGGAAGCCCAACAACTCGTGGATACCGTTGACCGCGAGCGCGTCGATTTCATCCAGAAGTATTTCCATGTCGAATGGCCTGACCGCGCTATCTACCACACCATGATCAATACCGCGCTTGGCGACGAGGCTGTCCTGCATATAATTCTGGATCTCATGAAAACGCTTGATGCCCGAGACGTACCAAGCGCAGCAAGCGCCTAGCTGACCTACCACGGCAGCAAAGTATCGTATTGAACTGACGTGGCATGTCTAGTTCCTCAACGATGAAGATGCTTTCCGACTAAGTTTACGACAGACGGAGGCCGCATTCCAGAATGGGGCCCCGACGGACGCGAGCTGTTTTACCTCTCGCTGGATTCGAAACTCATGGTGGTGAGCCTCAAGACCAAGGAGAATGTCATCGAGGCTTCCGCTCCGCGCGAACTGTTTGCTTCGCCTGTAGTTTGGAACGGCTACAACTCCTACGAAGTAGCTCCTGACGGGCGACGCTTCCTAGTCCGTGTCTTGCCTGAGCCACAGGTACCGCAACCGCTGACCCTCCTCAATAACTGGCCTGTGCTGCTCAAACATGCACCGCCGGTGTAATGAACGCGACCAAAAAGACTCAGCAGCTACGATGCCGTGGCGCTGACACCGCCTGGCCTGCGCGGCTCGATATCCTCGCATAAGCTTGTTAGCAATTTGGGATGTCTTGGCGACGGGGGGGCGCTGTTTAGCGCCAGATTGTTTGGGCGCTGAATTGAATGGATTCATGTCTAAGCTTTGCATCGTATCGCGCTCCTCAATGCATGCATAAATGGGCGCCAGCTTCTTGCGGTCCCATGAAGCTGCCGACACCGTGGCGGGAGTTTGTCCCAAGACGGGGATGGCATTCCCGAATGGGAATATCGCTAATCGGTTATCCATGGGTACTGAATTGAACATGTGAAACGCGCTCCTTAAATGCCAGACTGTGCATGGAGCGCTCACAGCCGTGAACAGTCACAAAATTCTCCTTATCGACGGCGATCCGAAACATGCCGAGGCATTGAATCGAACCGCCATTATTACTGGCGGCGCGCGCGCGACGATCGAATGCGCCGCGACGCTGGCGAGCGGGCTTGCGAGACTCGGCGGCCCTGAAATAGGGGCCGTTTTTCTAAATCTTTTTTTGCCTGACAGCCGCGGAATGGCCACGCTCGACCAGGTCGTGTTGGCTACCTGCGCGCCGGTTGTCGTGCTGGGCGGCGACGATGATGAGGGGATGTGTACGGAAGCGATGTCTCGCGGGGCGCATGACTACCTGCTGGAAGGCCACCTCGACAGTTATTCTTTTGCGCGGGCGGCGCGAAATGTGTTTGAGCGGGAAAGGACGCAACGGAAATTGCTGCTCGAGCGGGAGCGGGCGCACGTAACGCTGAACTCGATTGGCGACGGCGTGTTGAGCACCGATATCTGGGGCCGCGTGACCTATCTGAACGCGGTGGCCGAGAAGATGACGGGGTGGACATCCAACGAAGCGGCGGGGCAAGCCCTGGCCGAAGTGTTTCAAATTGTTGACGGCATCTCGCATAAGGCCTGCCCCAATCCGGCGGAGGCGGCCTTGCGGCAGGATCACATAGTGGGAGTGACGCCCAGCTGCCAGCTCGTCCGCCGGGACGGTCAGGTATTGGAAATCGAAAATTGCACCGCTCCCATACGCGATCGGAACGGATGGGTGACGGGAACGGTATTGGTATTCCACGACGTGAGCATCGCGCAAAAACTGGCTCTCGAAATGTCGCACCTGGCGCAGCACGACGCGCTCACCGCCCTGCCGAACCGGGTGCTGTTTCGCGACCGCCTGACACAGGCAATCGCCTGGGCCCAGCGGAATCGAGGCCTGCTGGCCGTCCTGTTCCTGGACCTCGACGGGTTCAAGCAGCTGAACGATTCGCTGGGGCACCTCATCGGGGACAAGGTGCTGCAGTCGGTCGCCGGGCGGATATCAGGATGCCTCCGCAAATCGGATACGGTCAGCCGGCAAGGCGGTGATGAATTTGTGGTGCTGCTTCCGGAAGTAACGCATGCGACGGATGCAGCGATCAGCGCGGCCAAAATCATCAACGAGTTGAGAAGGCCGCACCACATCGGGGAACGTCGCGTCAACATGACGACGAGCGTCGGGCTGAGCACCTATCCATACGACGGCGAAGACGCGGAAGCCCTGATCAAGAATGCCGATACGGCCATGTACCACGCCAAGCAATGTGGGCGCGATAATTACCAGTTTTTTCATAAGAAGATGAATTTGCGGAACGCGGAGCACCATTCCATCGAGGGCCAGCTGCGATATGCCCTGGAGCGCAACGAATTTCTGCTGCATTACCAGCCCAAGGTAAACCTCTCTACGGGGGCGATTACCAGCGCGGAAGCCCTGGTACGGTGGCAGCATCCGGAGCGCGGACTACTCCTGCCCGGGCAATTCCTGGCGATCGCCGAAGAAAGCGGTTTGATGCTTCCGCTGGGACGCTGGGTGATGCACGAGGCTTGCAGGCAAACGCGCGCATGGATGGACGCGGGACTCCCGGCGGTGCCGGTGGCCGTGAACATTTCCTCGGAAGAATTTCGGGGCGAGCATTTTCTGGAATCCATTGCCGTGGCGCTGAAGAATGAACGCCTCGAGGCCCACTTTCTCGAACTGGAACTGACCGAAACGGTGCTGATGTGGCACGCCGAGTCCAGCGAACGCACACTCCAGAAATTGAAAGGGGCCGGCGTGCGCCTGGCGGTGGATGATTTTGGGGCAGGGTACTCGAGCTTGAGCCACCTGATGCGCTTCGCGATTGACGCATTCAAGCTCGACCAATCATTTGTCCGAAATATCGTTTCCAGCAGCGACGACGCGCCGGTAGTGAGCGCGGTGATCGGCATGGGCAAGAGTTTGCGGCACCGGGTGATCGCCAAGGGCGTGGAGACTCCGGAACAGTTTGCATTCCTGCGCGCGCAGGGTTGCGATGAGGGGCAGGGGTTTTATTTTGATCGCCCAATGCTGCCCGAGCACTTCGAAAAATTGCTGACCAATGACCGGCTTCAGCCGCAATTGAGTGCGGACGTGAGACCTTCCGCGGGCGCGTAGAGGGCCCCAAGGCGTTTTTGGATCCCATCGATCGAGGTTCCAGTCTGCTATCGCCCGGCCGCAGCCACGAGGTCGCTATAGGGGCTGATGCCGCCATGTATGTGCGCAACCCGCGCGACGTCCAGTTTCAGGCGTGTGACATTGTCGACCAGGTTGATCGTGTACGGACTCGGAGCTGGCAGTGGCGGCGCGCCCGGACGGGGAATGTAGGAGTCTGCTTGGATCAGCAGCTTCTGCTTTGGGAGATATACCATCAGCAGGCCTTCAGCGTGGGGATGGTTTCGCATCAGGTAGATCTCGACTGTCATGCTGCCGTCGCTCAACACGCGCTTGTCCCTCATCGTCAGCAGAATTGGCGCTCGCGGGGCGAGCGCGAGTCGATCGGGATTGAGCGAGTGGGGATTTTTGAAAATCTGCTCTTCGTAATACTTCCTATGCGATTCATGAGTGATGATCGGGATGCCTTCCGCCACGTAGGCTCGAAGCCCCCCAGCATGATCTGCATGGTGGTGGGTGTTGACCACGCAATTGATCGGCTTGTTCGGCGCAATCTTCTTGACTTCCGCCAATGCCGCCATTGTGTACGCATCATTTGCGGGCCCCTCGATGATGACGACATAATCCTTGAACTCGACAAGAATGCTCCCTTCGATGCCAGGCGTTAGGAACCAGACGCCATCCGCGATCTTTTCCGGTTGAGGCCCGGCCCGGACGCCCCCTCCGCCTGCTGCCCCGCGACCTCCGGCCTCCACAGTTCCCTGGGTGAGAGTCGCCCCGTGCGCATCCAGGGCGCTCTGGCTATTCGGCTGCACGTCGGCCACGGTTAGGTCCAAAGTGGGGTATCCGCCTTCACGCATCACTATGTGCATCGGGAACTTGACGCCACCGAAGTCCCGGTAGTCCGAGTAAATTCCGTCGATGAGCGTGTCGCCTGTGTAGGGCACGTCCATCAGCGTCTCCACGTGCTCGACTAAACCCTGAGCATTAAGGGTCCCCTTCACCGTGTACTTTCCGAACGCGGTGAATAACACCACCTTTTTTCCGTCGACAATCGAAGTCTTCGCGGTGGCTGCATTTGCAGCGGCCCCTTTGAGAAAGCCGTGGGGCGTCAGCCACATCCGCATCGCGCCCACTTGCGTATGCCCGTCCGTATTCTGGTTCTCGATCATTTCGCCGGGGGCGGGCCTGATCCCTCCCTGAAACGTTGTCGGGTTGTATCCTCCTACGCCGCCTCCACGCGGAGGCCTTTCGTCATCGATTCGCACCAGTTCTTGTCTCATCGCGGGCGCAGTGTAGTTCACCCACATCGTATATTTTGTCACCCTGTATCGCGGCCACGGCCCGCCCGGCAGGTACGCCTGGCCCGCGGCATAGAACGATCCAGTGCCGCTGTACTGAATAGACTGCAATCCCGCGGTTCCCATGGCTGACAATGCTGCGTCGATCTCTTTCTGCGTTGCCGAGTCCGCGTTCTGCGCCCCGACGTTAAGGGCGAGCAGCATCGTCGCCGCAACGGTGATCAAAAATATTTTCTTCATGCTGAGCAGAATGTGGGTTTGCCCCTGCAAAACGGCGTTATCGTAGCGAGATTCGCTGGCGGTAGTCAATGCGAACTGTCGGTTGCGTTTGCCGTGCGAATCTCGACTACCACGTATGACTACGTCGGAGAAAAATGCGCGAGGTACGCCCATTTGCCCTCTCAGGTCGCACGGAGAACACCTGCACTGGTGAAATTCTCGCAATAACGGGTGCTGCTAGAGTGCTTGCGCAGGATTGAGCGAAGCCGGACAACCTAGTGCAAAATAGTCATAGGTGCCTCGCGTATTATGGTCAAGGGACACCTGGTTTTTCAGCTGCTTTTCTAGTGCGGGCGGATTCTCGCGTATCACCGTTACTGTAGAGCCAGCCAAGAGCGGCCGGCCGAACGCACGGATCGCTCAGGCCGTGGTGCGATGGAGCCGTTCGATCTACCTTGCCTTCGATGTGATCGATAGAACGGTCGTGCGTAACAGAGACATTCCGACGCCTGGACTGACGTCCTCGCGGCTCTTAGAGAGCCGCTGCGGCGGCTCCGCATCACCCACCAGCAACTGCGTCCATTTTGCCCAGTCAAATTCGTCTCATACGCGACGCCGAATAACTTGGTTCACTTGGGGAGGACATCTAGTGTATAACGATTGCCTGTCAGGGCACCAAAACGAAATCCCGGGTGATGCAAAAACCCCGCCGTCTGCGGTGTGCGAATCGGCCTTCATTCGCCGCAGCCATCTGCCGGTGAACTAGGAGAAATTATTGTGAAACGTTGGCTTTCCGCGATCGTCGCTATCACCCTCGTGCTAATCAGTGCGCACACCACTCGCGCACAGGACGCGCAGGAAGAGATCACCCTGCTCGCTCCGGGCATCATGCAGGAGCCGGTTGAACAGCTTCTCAAAGGCTTTGAAGCGAAGACCGGCCACAAGGTCAAGGCAACATTCGGCAACGAAGACGGAACGAAGCAGCAGATCATCAAAGGCGAGCCGTTTGACGTGCCGCTTCTGGAAACGACTGGGAAGACGCCCATTGAGGCTGTGACCGCTTCAGGCAACATCGTGGCTGGCAGTGCCACGCCGGTCGCCAAGATTTTTGTTGGCGTTGCCGTGCGCAAGGGCGCGCCTAAGCCAGACATCTCCACTCCTGAGGCGGTGAAGCGCATGCTGCTCGCAGCAAAATCCATCGCCTATCCAGACTTGTCCGCTCTTCCGGCCTCGGGAATTAGCGTTAATGACACAATTAAGAAGCTCGGTCTCGCGGAGGAGATGATGCCGAAGACCAAATTCGGTCGAGGCGGCGCCGGTTCAATGACCATGGTGGCCAACGGCGAGGTCGAAATTGGATTCACCTTTCTCCCTGGAATGGTCGATCCGGGCATCGACATCGTCGGGACGATGCCGCCCGAGATCTCTCCTCCGACAGTTATGATGGGGTTCGTTTCATCCCATGTGAAGGATCCCGCAGCAGCCAAGGAGCTCCTGACATATCTCTCTTCGCCTGAGGCAGACGCGACGTACAGAGCGAGCAAGATGCAGCCGGGCCGATGAGCAGTTAACAAGGCTGAAGGCCGCCAACCGTTCCTCGATTCATTGACTTGATGCAGAATCAGTGTCCGGTCCATCGTGAAATGTTCATCCGGCAATTGCTCGATCAGCATTTGTTCACTGCGTACCGAATAGAAGATCTGCAACAGCAGAGACCGAAACAGTCGCTCCGGCGCAATGGATGGGCGCCCGACCTCGGAGTACAACTTCGCAAAATGCGGCGACATTTCCTTCAAAATCTCATCCACCATCTTGCGGATTGGTCGCAACTGCTTTGGCGACGAGTAGGGCAAGAAACGGTTGCAAGCCCTGGGCTGGTGAATAGACCGTAAATGATCCCGCGTTTGAATCGCCTGCGGGACCGGTCACTGTGACCGAGTACGTTCCGGGTGCAGTAAACTGCCCGTTCGTTTCCGCCAAAAGTTGTGTCGGGCTTTGGTAAGCGGTTATGACGGGCGAGCCGTCAATCATTACAACGGATCCACTTGTGAAATTCGAACCGTAGATCTGATACAGACCCAAGCTTTGGGCTGCCAGAACCATCAAGCGGGAGGGTGCGACCAGAGAGATGGTCGGGGTGTTGGTGCCTCCTCCACCCCTGCTACCACTACTGCTTCCCTCTCCAGTGAGTGCGCTTCCCCCACTTCCGGCGCAGCCCGAAAGCGAAGCGCTACCCCCGACGAGTGATCCCAGCAAGGCGCGCCGCAGGAAATGACGAAGTGAGGCTGTTCGTTATCAGAGAAAACGCCCCGCGTCCCGAGCCATGCTGGCCGTATATGTTTTTGTGAACCCGCACGATGTGAAGTCAATCCTCTGGGTATCAAGCCACAAAAAGCGACGAAGTTGGCCAGACTGCAAGCAAGGTCAGAGCCTCAACAGGCAGAGGAAACACCCAATGCCGGTGCCGATGACTGAAGAGCAATTTCGAGAGATCATTCGTAGGAAATATACAGAGACCATTGGACCTTTGAACACGCATATGCCCTTCGCCGGTCTTCGGATTGCCTATGGCATCATGCCTGTGGTGTTTCGTTTCGGCACGAACCCGACCGGGATACGAGGCCCTTTTGCGCAGATTTTTAGATTCCTCTTTGGGCGAATAGACATAAAATATCAGAAGGGCCACGACTTCCATTCTCAGGGCCCATAAAAGTGAATGCAAGGCACTTGTGGTGCCTTTCAGGATTGACATGAGTGGGAAAAACTTTCGAGTCGCGCAGGCAAGCGAACGGACCAACGTCGACGGAAAACCAGTAAGAAACAAAGTACTGTTGGCAACGCCCGATAGTGAATACGAGTTGATGCGCGCCGACTTGAGGTATATCGACCTGCCGCATCATCTCAGCCTCCATGAGCCGGCGCAAAAAATAGAGTTCGTCTATTTCCTGAATCGAGGAATGGTTTCTCAAGTTGTAGTGACCAAAGACGGTCGAACCGTGGAAGTGGGTGTAGTGGGTAACGAGGGCTACGTTGGCGCAGGATTGGCAGCCGGCTTGAGCAGAAGTTCAGTGCGTGAAATTATCCAAATCGCTGGCGATGGCTTTCGAATGATGGGGAATGCGCTAGAACGCATTCTGCGGTCGGCCCCGCAGTTACAGGTGATATTGAACAGGCATACGGGGCTTCAAGGAATGCAAGTCGCACAAACCGCGGCGTGCAATCGTCTGCACGATATACAGCAGCGTCTCTCAAGGTGGCTGCTGATGACTCAGGACAGAGTGGATTCCGGATTGCTTCCAATCACCCACGATTTCATTGCGACCATGATGGGTACCGACCGATCAACTGTTAGCTTGGCAGCGTCAGTACTGCAAAAACAGGGAATCATAGAATATGCGCGAGGTGCAGTGAAGATTGTGAACCGCAGGAAACTCGAAAAATCCGCCTGTGAGTGCTACGGCGTCATTCAGCAGTTCGAGGATGACCTCGGATTGAGATAGCAAATTCGCCGGCGTTGGATACCCCACAGACAGCAGCCCTTCGCTATCGGTAATCTTTAGAGCCCTTTTGTATTCAGTTCGAGTTTGATAGGCGTTCAAAGAGTGGCGATTTGTGCAGAACCTCGGAGAAAAGCGGTTTTTTGTACTCGCAGTTGCGTTCGAAAAAACCAATGCTACGCAGTCCTTCACAAGAGCATGACCGCACCAAATCGCGAGGTGTGCTAGGGGCTATGCGCCGCAAACTGGTATGGATCGAAGAACAGCGTTTTAAAGGCTGGGGTTGCTCCGAATGCGCATGGGTGTTCAACCCTTCGGGATCACCCATCGGCGAATCGCTCGCTGAAATGATGCAGAACTACGAGCGGCAGCGCGACAAAGACTTTGCAGCCCATGTTTGCGCTGAACGCTTTAGAGCCAAATAAATCCACCTCAGCCGATTCGGCGCCGTTCCATTTTGATGACGGGGGAATCCGGTATTTTTTCCGCGAGCAGGAACAACATGGCGCTTGAGCATTGGAGCGGGATGATGGCGGGCGGCGAAAACGCGGAATGCTTCTACAAACAGAGCGATCGCGGATGTTGGGCTGCGCGGAAGGTGGGCGATCGCTTGGAGGCGCACAATCCGGCGAAGCGTGCCCTCGCGCGCGAACAGGTCGAGGCGCTATTCCGTGATCCGTCCTAAGGTTACGGTTACTGCAAAAAACACCTGGTTTTGCTACGTGGGATCTTGTCTGCCTCGGGCGCTTGGAGCAGTTTCACGAACAGGAAGCCGAACGTGGAGTGCCCGAAGCCTGCGATTCTGGGCTTGGGGCGCAGGCAAGTATGTCACCGTTTCACGCGGCCGTTATCCAACTGGGTAAGGTAGGTCCTGCCTGTGGCCAGAAAGCGATTCAGCGAACTTCAAGAGGAGTTCTTTGCAACTACTAAACGCCTCCGGCTAGCGCAGGGGGCCGAGGAGAAATTGGCGCTGCTTAACGAACTCCAACGGATCGTAGAGGAATCCAGGCGCGCTTTATCGGAAACAGACCCTAAAGAATCAAAGTGAGTTCCAACCGTTCAGGCGACGCTTAGAGCCGGGCTGTGCGATAATCCGCCTTCATGAACTCAGAACGCGAAGACAAGCGCGCATCAAATATCCGTAAGAAGCGGGGTCTTGCGGTATTTCAGGTGACCATACCAGGCGATTGTCGTGAAGATGTTCGAGCAAATAAGAAGTAGGATGGTTTTCATGGCGGCCCAATTCGTATCATAGCCTTAATAAAGCGAATTAGGACACTACCAACTGTGCGGCGGAATTCGTCGGCATCGCGACAGCAACCGGGCATGAGTTGTGTTGGCACCATCCACAGCTCTGGAACTTCTTTCCGGAGAAGGTCGATCTGGACCTAGCCGTGCCAGCATGGCCGCAGTTCCTGCGGAGGTTGTTTGCGCTCGATGCTCAGCCGGATGCTCCGCGCGTGACCGCCGAATTCGAGGATCCTGACAGAAGGCAAAATACTTAAGCGAAAGCGCTGTCACGGGTCGCAGAGGACCCTTCTAAAACAACCGCAATTCTTGTCATGGCTCTGAGAGGACGTTAAGGTGCAGGGATGAAGAAAGATATCTGGAGAGCCGCAACCGAGATTGGTTTCATAATCTTCCTATTTTATTCCAATCTTTTGATGGGAGAATTTACGCACTCTGGTATGGGGCGGGGAAGGGGCTTGGCGTGGGCTATCGAAGATATTTTTACCCAGGTCAATTTTGCAATTGCTGCGATCGCCGCGCTCATCGGTTATCTCGTTGTTGAATTTCTTCGGAAGAAATGGTGACCCTAGTTCATGTTGCGTGAAGGAGCCTGTGCGAACGTCACGCTGGCTTTAGGCCACCGCGTGATCGGGCATTCTTCTTCGGCTCTGCAGAGAAGAGTTCGCTCTAGAATTGCCCTGTCAGGCTTTTGATCTAGTCACTCAGCGATTGCGCGAGGAGTCGGCCTCGTGACCCTGAGAGGAGGAAAAGCCATGGCTGATAGGGCTGGAAAAATAGTCCACCAGCCATCAACCCTGAAGAGCCCACAAAACGAGGTGGCAGCTTCCGACGTAACTGTCTAGCAGGATTTGAAACCGGGCCGCGAGCCTCAAAGCCACCTTCCGATAAGAGGGGTGGTCTCAAGGGGTCGATGCAACACTGGCCTGGAGTCTACTCTCCGGAGTTTCAAAGCCTAATGTTTTTCTGGGATAGGATACGGCGCGCTTCGAAACCGGCCCCCTACCCCATTGCGTCGCGTTTTGGTCCAAGTTGACGTTCCGGAGTCCAACGGGCACGGCGATTTCACTTGGCGAGTGTCAGTGTCGTTCGCATGGCGTGGTGAGTGGGTGTGCAAGGCGGGTGCGTCGACGGGCGCATCAGTGTGGCGTTGCGGCGGGCGCTTCCGTCTCGGTGCCACGTTCGTTGCGCGGGCGCACGGACACGACGACCTGGACCGCGACGACGGTTCCAGTGGCGATGAAGTTTGCGATTCCCTGCGTGTCCGGCGTCCCGACGCCCTCTTCAACGAGTGCGTTGCTTCGTATCGGCAGTCGTTGTAGGCGCGGGTAGAACCTCGTACCGTGCCATCATTCCCGCCTCCATATGGTCGTCCAGGTGGCAATGAAATAGCCAGAGGCCAGGGGCGTCAGCAATCATATCGGCGGTTTCCGTTCCCAAAGGCAACAGAAAGAGCGTGTCCCTGCGAGTGCCGTGGGAGAGCACCGTGTTGCCGTGCCAATGCGGGGTGTGGAAATTGAGCGCGCCCACGTCACCCATATCCAACAGATACCAGCGTACACGCTGGCCCTGTTTCACGGTCATCACCGGCCCATCGCCGTAGAGGTATCCGTTGACGGAAAACTTGTAGTTGGTCTCGGCGAATCCGGTGCCCGCGAACGTGAAGTATCCTTGCGAATCGGAAAAGTTGGCGCCCTGCCCCTCGAGCGCTTTCTGGTCGGCGGCGCTGATGTGGGCGGCAACGTTCTCTTGCGCATACCAACTCTCGTTTTCGTTAAATGCGGTGAAGAGAGCGACGATTTCGCGGTCCACGTCTTTGGGAGTGCCATCTGGGTTAGCCTGGCCTCGCTGGGCCACAATGATGGCCCCCACCAGGCCGGAAGCTACGTCTTTGTATTCGTTGACGTGCGATTGGTACGGCCAGACGACCGAGCTGGGATCGTCCGGCCCCGGCCCCGCCAGCTCCGGCACATCCCACTCGTAAGTGAACGTCGCCCCGGGCGCCACCGTATCCTGAGGCTCCCCCTCGCTAACGACCTCGCCCTCGGCATCGAGAACCCTGCCGGTCCCAGCAGAGTGCCGCGGACGGAAGACGTCGTCGGGCGCACTCATGCTGTAGGGCCGCGAGGCGTTGTTCTTGAAAACGACCTTGATCGTATCGCCGACCTCCGCGCGCAGGATCGGTCCCAGCAAACCCAGGTATTCGTCCTCGGGAGGGCGCGGCTTCCGCGCTGCGAACGTACCGTCGGTATACTCCCGGTAGACCGCCTTGCGATAGACGTGCCCGATGTGATTTGGTCCCGGCTGGGTGTACGCCGCCGCCGTTCCTTCAAAAGGTTTGCCGGTCATCATATCGATGCCGAGCGGCGCATAGTCCCATTCGGTCTCTTCGGCCGCAATGTAGTAAGTGCGCACGCGTCCGCCTGCCGCGGGGAGGTCTTGCTTCGGCCGCGGTCTGGCGGAAGTCGCCGCGAGCTGGGCCAGACCTCCGACTCCGAAAAGGCAAACCGCCCATACCAGGCCTTTCATGGCAATCTCCTTCCCGATCCTTGAGCTGCGACGCTCGCGGGTCCCGCAGCGGCCTCCATTCCGGGGCCTGCAGCACAGCGAAGCGGCCTAAACGCGCTGGGCCACGGACCCAACGTCAGAAGCCGGCGCCAACACGCCCGGTTTTTTCGCCGGCGGCCTTCGCGGGCAGGACCTCATACCGCGCCATCATTCCCGCCTGCATATGGTCGTCCACCTGGCAATGAAGTTGCCAGAGGCCAGGGGTGTCGGGAACCATGTCGGCGGTTTCCATTGCCGCCGGCAACAGATCGAACACATTCTTACGAGCGTGGTGGAAGGTCACCCAGTTGCCCCCCTCCCAATGCGGGGTGTGGAAATTGACCACATCACCCACATCCAATAGATACCAGCGTACGCTCTGGCCCTCTTTCACGGTCATCACCGGCCCGTTGCCGTAGAGGTATCCGTTGATGGAAAACTTGAAATTGGTCTCGGCAAATCCGCTGCCGGTGAACGTGACGTACATGTGCGGATCGGAAAGTTTGGCGTCTATCTTATTTAACGCTTTCTGGTCGGCGGCGCTGATGTGGGCGGCAACGTTCTGGTCCACATACCAACTCTGATTCTCGTTAAAAGCGGTGAAGAGAGCGAAGATTTCACGATCCACGCCTTTGGGCGTGCCGTCTGGGTTAGCCTGCCCGCGCCGGGTCACCACGATGGCCCCAACCAGGCCGGAAGCCACATCTTTGTATTCGTTGACGTGCGAGTGGTACACCCAGACGATCGAGCTGGGATCGTCCGGCCCCGGCCCAGCCCGTTCCGGTACATCCCACTCGTAAGTGAACGTCGCACCGGGCGGCACCATGGCACCGGTCTTTTGCTCGTCGGGAACATTGTCGGCATACATGGACCCCTCGGAGGCCTTGTCGTAGAAGACTCCATGCGGATGCATGCTGTAGGGCCGCGAGGCGTTGTTCTTGAAAACGACCTTGATCGTATCGCCGACCTCCGCGCGCAGGACCGGCCCCAGCAAACCCAGGTATTCGTCCTGTGGGGCGCGCGGCTTCCGCGTTGTGAACGTACCGTCGGTATACTCTCGGTAGACCGCCTTGCGATAGACGTGCCCGATGTGATTTGGTCCCGACTGGGTGTACGCCGCCGCCGTTCCTTCAAAAGGTTTGCCGGTTACCATATTGACCCCGAGCGGCGCATAGTCCCATTCGGTCTCTTCGGCCGCAACGTAGTAGGTGCGCACGTGTCCGCCCGCCGTGGGGGGATCTTGCTTCGGCCGCGGTCTAGCGGAAGTCGCCGCGAGCTGGGCCAGACCTCCAACTGCAAAAAGGCAAACCGCCCATATCAGGCCCTTCATGGCAATCTCCTTCCGGCCCCCTGAGCTGCGACAATTTCTGAAACAGACGGCAGGCCCGCACGGGCTCAAACTGCAGACCTCTGCCGAGCCAAAAAATCAACTGGGCAAAATAGGTAAACAATCTACACGCTGATCGCGGATGTGTAAATACAAGTCAACCGTAATTGCGCTCGTGGACCGATGGCATCTTCATATCCGGGAGTATCCGACCCTTCGTAGCATGCGCGATCATCAGCAGGGGATGAAAAGCGGAACGATGGACGGAGGTGCACGAACCAGAGGGATTTTTTGGGCCTATGTCCGACGCTGTTGACAGTCTGTTCTTGTGCGCTCTTTGTCGGTTTAGATCGCTGTCAGCCTCTCGCTGTTGGCTGAGGAAACCGCCACGACGAGCGTCGTGGCAGTTTCCTCGCCAGCTATCTCTAGCTGATTAATTTGCCAATGGATTGGGTCGGATTTGCATATGATTCACAGAGCCGCTGCGCGTTTCCGTGAATCGAGGAAGGTAAGAGCTGTAGGTCATCCAAAGGCCTCGGCCCTTCCAACCCGCGTTAGGATCGTCAATCCGACCATCCAAACCACGAGCATAATACGGCATCGGGTAAGGGACATGGAACACAGAGAACGTTTCCTTCTTCGGATCGAATATGAACTGTGCGTCCGAAGTGGTTCCAGTCTCGATCACGGTGTCCTTGCCGAGCCCCGACGCGTTGAATTGATCCACCCAAAGGTAGTAGGGGAAATCGGTACTGCCGGTTTCCTTGCCGGTGCCCTTAAATTTTAGTCCGGGCGTGTCCCAGAACTTCCACTCGCCGGTCTTGGGGTTCAAGCGCCCGAGTTGGCCGCTGCCCAATGACACCCAAACAGTCCCGTCCGAGCTGAAGTCAATACCGTGCGGGAAACGTCCTGGAGGAGGCAGCGGGTAATCCTTGAATTTCCCAGTCTTTGGATCGATCACATACAGCTTGTTCCCAGGCCCTCCCGCTACAGGAGACGTATACCAGACGGTGCCATCGACCGGGCTGACAGCCTCTCCGTAGCTCCCTCCTGGAACCGGTTTCTTCGTGTCCATATCGATCCGCATCCAGGTCTTCTGAGCACCCGCCTCAGTCCCTGGTATATTGTTAAGATCCAGCTTTTTGATGTCGAGTTCACCCGCCGCGGAACCGCCGCCATCGGTCCAGATCCGGTCTTGCCAATCTATCTGCAGGTGGTGGGTGTTGTATGCGGTATCGACCGAAACAAATTTATTGGTTTTCGTATCGTAGTAACCGAGCATCATGTTGTTACCGCGCGCAGCCAGCAAATTGTACGCGATATCGATCGCCGCCGGGTCATTGGTCTCCGTGGCGATCGTGCTCTTCGCCCACGCCGGATAGAAATTCTTCCCCCCAGCGCGAACCTGCACGGTCATCCAGACTCTGCCATTCTCATCCATCATAGGATTGTGCGGGCTGGCCATCCATTCCGGGTCTTCCCCAGTATAGGCTTGGTTTTCTTCCGCGCCGTGGTAGTAGTCCTTTGTCAGGGAGTAACCATGGTCCTTGCTTCGTGGTTCCACCTGGAGCAATGAGACAGTGTTCTTCACCGGGTCCAAAACAGCCAGTCTGCCTCCGCCCGTTCGATCCCCACCGTAGACTTTCCCGTACGGGTACAACGTCGGATTGCGCTTGTCTGTAGATATTAAATCGTGAACGAACGACTCTGGCGCGGCCCAATCCCACTGGGAGATAACGACATTGCGTTCGATGCCGGTTGGCCGCGGCGGAGCGGGAGGAACCTCTCCCGCCGCAATCCGAGAGCCCCAATCCGCAAGGGTTTTCTCTACTACCTGTCTGCCCATCCCATCGAGTTCTTGGTGCATCGACTTAGCGCGCAGGAACATCGCGTCCCAATCTTTGGGAGTGGTATAGATGCGCGTGGGGGCCATGCCGAGTTCATGGCAGTGGTTGCACCCGTTCCTCAGGGTCGCAAGCCATTCATCTTGACTCGAGTATTTGGCTGGAAGCTCGCTCATCGGGGGTGGCTGAATCAGCGACGTCCAATAACTGGCAGGATAGATCTTCGCCGCTTCTTGCGGGGTTGCGGCGTTGGCAACCTGCAGCTTCACGCTCTCGTTGCAGTCCGCTTTGACGCGCTCCGAGTCCTTCAGCCCGTAGCCGCGCACCCACAGCTCGTAGTCTCCTGCCGGCAGGTCCGGAACCAGGAACCGTCCCTGATCGTCGGTGACGACAATCTTGCGGAACGGTGCCGGCAAGGATTTTGTCTCAGCGATCACCCAGACGCCAGCTTCAGGCTTATTGCCATTGGTATTGAGTACCACGCCGCCAATGCTGCGGCTATCGACTTTTACGCCTGGCACAGCGACGCGCAAGGCGGCGCCTACCGCCGCATCACGCTGGCCGTGAGCCGACCACGTCACAACGCAAAGTACGATCAAAAGGGCCCCGGATATGCCTCGCACTAGATTTCGCACGTTGATCTCCTCCACAAAAAAGAGCTGGCTGCCATCGCACGCCGAACAATTGCGACGATGTGGGCCGTTACTCGGATTTCCCCCCAAACGAGGTTCCAAATGTCGAGTTTATACACCGAAATCGAACAGAAGTGAAGTCAAATCGAGTTAGTTTGAATGGGGAATGATAAACGGGAAACTATCGGCTCTTCAGTGGATCCCTGGCGATGATTGGGGCATGCTTGATACCTAGAAGGAGCGGATGTTGTTTCCACTTTAGCGCGTTCTGTCGTGTCTAAATACCGTTGGGGCGAATCCCCTCGGTCCTAGTTCTTTGCGACGGTGTACCGAAATCACGTATCCATAAGTGATTGATTGTAAATCTGCTTATTTCGAACGGCTCGTGTGGGAGCTGTACTCCCTGCCAAAACTGCACGGTTTAGCCACACCCGTCAATTTCCCCTCATCTCTAGAAAAACACCACGCGCCTGAGGAGCGAGGGGTCGACCTTGAGGAGACTGACGTTGGCACCTCGTCAGAATACCAACTTGAACGCAAACTGAAGTTCCCGCGGGTCTTGCGCACTGGTGATCACGCCGAAGTTGGACGCCCCGAAAATTCGGCCTGGAAGATTAAAGTTCGGATGATTCAGCGCGTTGAAAGCGTCGAAGCGGAATTGCAGCGTGAAGTTCTCGCGTGAGGTCCACTCCTTCTGGAGCGACAAATCAAGGTTTTCTAGCCCGGGCCCGATGACAACATTGCGCCCCGCGGTCCCGAAAGTGTATTGAGACGGGAGGGCAAAGGCCGAGGTGTTGAACCACTGCCCCGGCGTTTTGGGGCCGGCGTTGGGATCACCCACTAAATTGGGACGCTCCAGGTTGTTTCCGCCTACGAGGCCGATATTTGCTACGTCTGCCCCCAAAGATAGGTTCACCGTAAACGGAGCGCCGCTCTGCAGCGCCAAGATCCCGCTGGCCCGCCAGCTTCCTGCGAGGGTGTGCAGCACACCGTGCGATCCCCTCGCAAAGGGAAGATCATAGACCGCGTTTGCCGTGAACCGGTCGCGGTGGTCGAAGCTCGAAGGTGCCTCTTCTAGACCTGGGTTGTAGACGTTTTGCGGGACGTTGTATTCGGCGTTCGTGGTGCCGATGTCGGATGCATCATCCATCGACTGAGGCAAGGTGTACTCCCGGTCAAATGACAGGCCGCGCGTGAATCGGCGCGTCACCTTCAGCGTTAGCCCATCGAAGCTTGCCCGTCCGTCCCAACGAATCGTAGTGAAAGCGGCCAATGCCGGGTACGGGCGACGTCCCTACCCCTCGAAAGGGAAGCGGGCAAATCAGAAAACGGTTGGAAGAAATTGAGAAGGAAATCCAACGGTACGTGAAGGCTCTTGGGCAAGGGACGCTTTCCATCGGGCGGCTAGAGGCCGAGATTGGCGCCTTGGGGGCCGACCAACACGCACTGAAACAACAATATGACGACCTCCAGAGAAAGATAGATGAGTCAGCGGCTCGGGACTATAACGCAGAACTTCTGCAGCGGACTCTCGCGGACTTTCGAACTACCTTTACGGCTCTAACGCCACCCGAGCAATCGGAAGCTTTGCAGTGCGCCCTCAAAGGCGTGACTGTTCGCCCCCAAAAGCTGGACCTGGAGATTTTTGAGCTGGAGGAGTTTAGGCCGAGTTCGCAAAAACGTAAGGATTGGCTCCCCGGGCAAGATTCGAACTTGTAACCCTTCGGTTAACAGGTTCGATTTCAAAATCATAAGTCGCTGTTCAGCCGTCGCTTAGAGTTATTGGGAAGCCAATCTTCTCCCTCAAATGCTCCAAATTTGTTCCAAGCTATTCTTATGAGCCAACAGAGTGAAAGGCGATTGCTCCCTGCTATTTCTTCATTCTGCCTAGCTAGGGCGATGACTCTGATCTTTTCGGACTAGCCGTTAAGAAACTCGATGAGTTTAGGGATGACCTGATCAGGCGCTTCTTCCATGAGCCAGTGTCCGGAATTGCGAACGATCACGCCTTCCACGTTAGTAGCCACAAGCCGGGCCTGCTGAATCAGGCGCTCGCCGGAAGCTTTTTCTCCCGTCAGAACGAGCATTGGCATTGCCAGAGGCGTTTGGGCGAAACGCGCGAAATCTTCCGCGTCTTTCTCGAACGCATGAAAGTACTCGAATCCTGCACGCATGCCGCCCGGCCGTGCGTAGGCTTTCGCATAAAACCGTCGATCGCGTTCCGGGATCGAATGCTTGGGGTTGGCGGCGAAATCGTTCCAGAAATGCTCAAAATAGATTCGCTCGCGACCGTGTACGAGTGCGAGCGGCGTCTTGCCGTAAAAATGGAAATGCCAAAGGTCCCGCATTAGCCAAACGTCGCGCCAGTTCCCTACGCCCGGGAGGAATGCGTCCATCAACACAATCCGATCCACCTCGCTCGGAAACTGCGCCGCGTAGGCGTACGCCACCATCAACCCAATATCGTGCCCCACAATCCGAATACGTTCATAACCGAGTTTTTTCACCAGCCCGTGGATGTCCCGCGCCATAGCTGCCTTTGTGTAACCATCGGCTGGCTTGGACGATTGATCGGCTCCGCGCAAATCCGGAGCTATCACGGTGTAAGTGCTTGCGAGTCGCGGTATCAGTGGAAGCCACATGTGGCTCGTTTCGGCATAGCCATGAAGAAGTACGACTGGATCGCCTTTGCCTGCGACCAGATAGTGCAGGCGCACGCCGTTTACGTTAGCAAGGAGGCTTTGCGGCACTTGCGAGGACTTGGGAGCCGGGGACTTTGCGCCTCGTGGCATGAGAGAGTCTACTCCACGAGCGGGCCAAGTAAAAGCGAGCCGCCTGAAAGGAAACGGGTGCCCACAGGCTGGCGGTTCAAAATGTGACATCGCCGGGAAGATTCGCCCTGTCGGCATTCAGTTTTAGGCAAGAAGACATCACCCTAGCGATCACTAGCACCGCAGCAGCAGACTAGTCTGATACACCAAAAGGCCGGAGCCGCGCTTCAAACGAGAACCCTGCTTCCTGCCAAGGGAGCCAAACGGGCAAGGCCCCGGATTTGATTAGGACTCCGCGAGCTTGGTGAAGGCGTCGAGCAGCCCCGTCCAGCCGCCGTCGGAGTCGAAGGCCTTCCACATCTCCTGCGCTTTAACACCGAACTTTTCGATATCGCGATGCTCCAGCGTGAAGCGCGTGAGATTGGGTCCCTGCTCGGCGAAAGTGACTTCAACTTCAGTGACCAGATTTGGGTCGTACTGCCAGTCAGCGTTGATTTGCCAGGCCAGGATCAACCTGGCTGGGGGATCCCAAACCAGCACTCGCCCCCAGCTGCACTCCGAGCCATCCACGCCGACTTCGTACCATCGGCCGCCCTGCTGGGGTTCAAGGACAGCCTTTTTTAGCTCCACCTTTCCGATATGATGGGAGCGGGGCCACCACTGGTCCATCAGTTCGGTGAAGGCCAGAAAAGCACGTGCTTGGGAAGCTTTGATGGTCAACTCTTTGCGGACGGAAGTGAGCGTGCTACGAGTCGTGGCCATTGTTTCTCTCCTTTCGAATCGGATTGTTCTTCCTGGCACTCGGCAAAATTCTTGAAGGACTCAACGGCCCTGCCCCACAGGCGATCCAAGTAGCGCCGCATCGTTTCCACGGCCTTGGGGTCCACGTGGTAGATGCGGCGGGCACCGTCGCGGGAGACGACGACGAGTCCAGCATCCTTCAATACCTTGAGGTGCTGTGATACGGCGGGACGGGACACAGGAAGCTCGTCGGCTATTTCGACGACGGCCATCGGACGCTTCGCCAAGCGTTCGAAGATGTTCCGCCGCGTCGCGTCTCCCAAAGCTTGCCAGGCGATAGCTGCGTTAGCCATAACTTACCGTAAGCATATGCTTACTAATGGGAGGTGTCAACAGGAATTTCGAATCACAAGGTGGGCCGGAAGGCCGAAGCTGGTTAGAAGCGCCGCCGTAGCGGATTAGCCCGATTGAGGCGATGAACTTTGAACCCGCTCCAAAATGGCAGGTGCACCCATAAAACACCGACGCTCAGGATCGAGACGGTCGAAAAAGTCGCCGCCCAAGTCGGCGTAGCTCGCCCTTGATCTCATCATGTGATAGAAAATCACCAGCATCGAATGGCCTACGGCAATCAGGGCGCGTTTCTTCCCGCGGTGACTGGCCACGCGGCGATACTGGGAAGCCAAGTAGGTGTTCTTCGTGTGACTCGCGGCCCAAGCCGCTTGTGCCAAGGTTTTCTTGAGCCAGCGATTGCCCGGGGTAATGCGTCTTCTTGTCCGCTTTCCGGCACTTTCTTCATTGCCTGGACACATCCCTGCCCAGGAGGATAAATGCTGATCGTTCGGGAACGGTTTCATGTCGGCTCCCACTTCTGCCAGCAGGACCTGGGCCACGCGCCGATCGACCCCGGGGATGGCATCTAGGCAGTCAATCTCAGCCGCGAAAGGGCGCGTGTGCTCCTCAATTTGCGCCTCTAGCTCGGCGATTACTTCCTCCTGCTGCGCCAGTTCTTTCCACAGCAGCTTCAGCAGGAAGCGATGATGATCGGTCAGCTTTCCCTCCAAGGCTTTCTCCAGCTCGGGAATCTTCCCGCGCAATTGGCGCTGCGCTAGATCGGCGAGCTTGTGGGGGTCGGTCTCGCCTTCGATCAATCGTTGAATCATGGCCCGTCCGGAAACGCCCAGTACATCGGTGGCGACCGAAGCCAACTTGATATTGGCATCTTCCAGAACTTTTTGAATCCGATTGATGGTGCGCGTCTTTTCTTCCACCAGTTGCGTCCGGTGCCGCGTGAGGTCTCGCAACTCGCGCTGTGTACGTGGGGGAATGAAGCTCCCTTTCAGCAGTCCACATTGCAGCAATTGCGCGATCCACTGGCAGTCCCGAACGTCGCTCTTGCGCCCCGGCACCTGCTTAAGATGTCGTGCATTCACCAGCAGCACCGTGAAGCGACTCTCCAAGATGTTGAAAATCGGCTTCCAAAACACTCCCGTGGACTCCATGGCCACATTCGTGACTCCTTCGGCCGCCAGCCAGTCGGCCATTTCCAGGAGGTCTCGCGTCATCGTTCCCCAGTGGCGGGTCTCACTATGCACGCGACCGTGCGGTTCGATTCGCCGCACACAGGCTTCGACCGACTCTTTATGCACATCCAAACCGGCACAGCAAGCAAGAATGTTCTCCACCATCCTCTCCTTTCAGCCTGCGCGAGAGGACATCGAAAGGTGAAACAATCTGCTCCGCGTGCTCTCGCCGAAGCGAGGCGACAATTGGGGGTTCGGAGCGATGTCCAGGCCAGACTTTAGAGCGGGCTCTGTGCTCCAAGGGGGATCGGCCTTCGTCCCGCGCAGGTCGAGCTGGATCTTAAACCGATCTCAAGCACATTTTCATGCTTTGCGGGTGTCGCGAAGCGACATGACAGACTTTATAGAACTCATCAGGCCCTACCCGACTTTCGATGGGGTGGTTGCCTGGTGGGTTAGTTCCAGATTGCCAATCATTCGTTAACAAAGACACACGGCTGCGCCCGCAGCGCCCCATCCGCACTGCCCATGGTGCACCAGGTTGTCAGCCGTGTGCTTCAATACTGGTCGTACCGGCGCACGCGTAGGCTGTCAGCCGAGAACCGATAGCTGTTATTCATCACCTCGACACCGCGACTTGTCCTTCGTCGTTCTCTCCTTGCTAGATGTCGGTCATGCTTTCGCTTCTCCGGCGCGCTTTCGGGCGGCTTCTTGAGGGTCGGTGATTATATCGACCCACTTCGGGTCAGGCGAGGCCTCGTCGTAGTTGTCGTGCCAGTTCCACCACTTGTATGGCGCGGTCTGGGGATAACCCTCTGGCGAGTCCTCCCATGTCTCCTGACGACCGAGCGCCGTCATATCGAGGTAGCTCCAGGTGGTCCCCATCGCCTCGTCGCCGCGGCTGTTGATGAAGTATGTGCGGAACACCCGCTCGCCGTCGCGGATGAATGCATTGTGGCCATGCCACTCGTCCACGCCGAAGTCTTTGTCGAAGCTATCTGTGATGGTGTACCACGGCATCTTCCAACCCATTCGTGCCTTCAGGCGCTCGATATCCTTCTGTGGCGCGCGCGAGGCGTACGCGAGGGTAGTGTCGCGGGCGTTCAGATGGGCCAGGTGGGCGACCTGATCGGCGCCCAGGGAGCACCCGCGGCAAGCATGATCGGGCCAGCCGAAGACACTGGGGTCGAAGAAGGCGCGATAGACGATCAACTGCCGACGGTCCTCGAACAAATCGAGCAGGCTCACCTTGCCCTTGGCTCCGTCGAACTCGTACTTCTTCTCCACCACCATCCACGGCATGCGTCGACGCTCCGCGGCCAGGGCATCACGAGCGCGGGTCAACTCCTTCTCCTTAACAACCAGCTGCTGACGCGCAGCTTCCCACTCCTGCGCCGATACGATCGGGGGCGTGTTCTTTGGGAGGTGTCCTTTCGGGTTCTCAAATTCTCTCTTCGTGCCTGTTGCCATCTTATTTCTCCTTTCTTCTCTGAAGCAGACCGGGACAACGTGGCCTAAAAACTTTTCTAATCTTGCCGATGCACAGGGCCAGAATTCCTCCCGTGGACCCCGCTCCAGCGGCCATGACTGCTGCGCTTGCGATACATGCTGGACACATATTTCCCTCCTCTGAACTTCTAAGGTGGGGCACGGAAGAAGTCTATCCGGTAATCGCGGTATTCGCCCACGCCTCAGTGGGCCCGAGGTGCTTCGGCTCGCTGCCGCATCCGCTCGTGAAATTTCAAGGGGAGGTCAAGGGCTCCGCGGATTCTAACGAATGACGGCCAAAC